>CAWBFH010000005.1:0-161228 GCA_963788005.1 uncultured Solirubrobacterales bacterium
ACCCCTCCCGGTTCCACGCAGGCGCTTGGGACCGACATTCGGTCCCAACCATCGGTCCCGTTGCTTCTGACTAACCGACGTGAAGGTGACCGGCACGCCCAGGCGGACCAACGTGCATCCGCCACACAAATCCAGCTCACTACCCGCCAGCTCGATCAAGGGGAAAGTTGTTATGCAGGACAAACCAGTTGCCTTAGTCACCGGGGCCAACAGGGGAGCCGGTTTTCAGATCGCCAAGGATCTGGCGGCGCACGGCTTCACCGCGCTCGTCGGATCGCGCAACCTCGAGCATGGGGGGAGGGCCGCGGCGAGCATCGCCGGCGCAGCTCTCCGGCCTGGAAGGCCGGCGAGCTCGTGTGTGCGCTGCCGCCGCAGCCCGCAAGCGGTCCGGCAGCCAGCAGTGCGGTCGCGACCGCACTGCAGGCTGATAGGCGACCGCGTCCAGTGCGCGGGCCGCGCAGGATCGCCACCGGGCCTGGAGGGCGACCGCGGCGATGTGGTCGGTGATGTTCACGGCGGCCAGGCCTCGTTCGGTCCTGGGGTCGGGCATGCCAGTTCCGCGCCCGACATCAGCATCGTGTGGATCCAGAGGTCCAAGTGTGGTCACGAAGCGGGCTACGGGTCCAACTACCTCTCAAATAGGAAAGCGGGCTGAGCGCCCGCGGGGTGCGCTGGTCACAGCGGGCGCGCGACGCTCATGATCGGATGTCGTAGCTGACGAGCGACCGAGCCGGCAGGGTCGCGGTGAAGGCGCTGTTCCTTACCGCGATCGGGGTCTGCGCGGAGAGTTCGTGGGTTGTGTCGGTCAGGTACGGCGTGACGTGCGCTGCGTCGAGCCCGCGCACCGAGAAGGTCGCGACTTGGCGGCTGTGGGTCCTGTTCAGAACGACCATCGCGGTCGACCCGTCGCTGTTGCGGAACGCGCTTACCTCGAGGCCGGGGCGGGTCGTCGTCGTCCCGATGCGGACCGCGCCGGGGCGGATGAAGCGGCTGTAGCTCGCGAACGCCCACAGTCGACCAGAGGTGGCGACCGTGTGGCCCTTGACCTCAACCAGTCCCGTGTTGGGGCCGGTGATGGTCGTCGTGCTCGTGTTCGCGCCCCACAGGTAGAGGAACGCGGCCAGGTTCGCCGCGGTCAAGCCCTCGTAGATGTTCTGTGCCCAAGTGAACCCTGACTCCAGGGAGCTGTCGTCCCAGGCCGGGTCAAACGGCCCGGTGTCGAACGGCGCCCACTCGGTCTCCCAGACCGGCTTGCTCCAGCCCCGAAGCGGCGAGTCGAGCGGGACGAAGTAGCCGTGGCTGGTGAACAGCGCCGTTGCCGCGTTAGCTGCCTCGTCGGTCTCGATCGCGGCCGCGTACGTCTGCGCGTAGTTCCAGCCGATACTGGCGCAGCACTCCGCGCGCGTCGAAAGACCGGACCGCGCGAGTGTTGCGCCGAGGATCGCCATGAAGTTGGCGGTCTGAGCCGGGGTCATGATCATGCTGTCCTGGGGAGGCGGACCGCCCGCCCCCCGCACCCCCGGGGGAGGATTTGCCTCATTCTCCGGGCCTACGTAGGTGAGCGGCACGCCCGCCGCGGCGTAATCCTTCGCGTACTGCACCAGGTAGTTGGCGTACGCCTGGCGCCAATCACCGCTCTTGCAGCTCGCGCCCGGCACCCCGCAAACCGTGCCGCCGTGGATTGCCGAGTCGTTGGTCTTCATGAACCCGGGAGCGCTCCACGCATCGGCGAACACACTGGCGCCATAGTCGGCCTTGATGTGCTTCGCGAACCACAGTTGCCCTTGATCCTGATCGACCTCAGCCAGCGACAGATACGATGGCTTCGCCGCAGGGCTACTCGGCGCCCGCGGCTCGATCGTGAACCCCGCGTCGGCGCTGATCTCATTGCGCAAGATCGTCAATCCCGCCCCACGGGTCGGGCTGTAGAGCAAGCTCAGCACCCGCTGCTGGACCGAGGCTGGCGCGGTCATCAGCGTCTTGGCCTGCCCGAACCCCTCCGACACACCAAACCCAGCGATTCGCTGATAGTGCTCAGCAGCGTTAATCGTGACCGTGGCCGTCGACGAGGAGCCCGTGCTCGATACGCCCGGCGAGCTGTCACCGCAGCCGGCAGCCGCCAGCGGGACCGTGGCCGCCGCACACCACGCAACCAGCCGCACGAAGGTTCGAAGTGCACGCAGCATGAGTTCGGCGTTGGCGAGCGTGGTAGGAAGTTTGGACCATCCCGAGAGGCGAGACGTCGAGTTCGTCGCCCGCGTCGCTGCCGCGCCGGACGAGAAGCAGAAGCCACCCGGCAGCGCGCTCCGTGCCGCTTCCTCACGGAGCCTGAGTCGTCGTCGTTGCTGTTCCTGCCTGCTGCTTAAGGTCGGCGGCCCGCTGGAGCGGCCGTCCAGGATGAGGTTCCGCGCGAGCGACAACGACGGCATCGGCGTTTCCGCACGGGGGGTCTCAGACCGCGAGACCGCTGGCGCTTAGCCCGTGTTATTGGTTTGACCCAGCGTCTGAATAGGCCTGACTCGTGGGGAAGACCACGGCTTGAACGCGGTCGCCGACGCGGTCGGGTTGACCGCGCGCGATTGACAAGGGGCGCGAGCCTGACGCGCGCCCGGTACAGTGCCCGCGATGGGACCGGGATCCCACTCCGCGCGTGGGCGCGCACAGGTCGCAATCGTTGCCGTGCTGCTTGCATCGCTCGTGGCGCTGCCCGCGGTCGCGTTCTCCAAGACCGCTCGCAAGCACCACGGTCATATTCCCAGCTGCGCCAAGCTCTCCCGCAAGGCAATCGAGAACCTGGCCGGGACCGGCACGCTCAAGCTGAAGAAGCACGTCGCCCCATTCTGTGCGTTCACGGGCGAACATCCTGGCCACTACGAGCCCCAGTTCCAACTCGGGATCATCCCTTACGTCGCATCGGTCTGGCAAACGGAGAAGGCGGACGCGAGCAAGTCGGCCGCGAAGAACGGATCGGACTATGGCCAGGTCAATTCTCATCTCTTCTTCGTCACCGGGGAGAACACGAGCGCTGGCCTGCCGCCCTGCACCGCGGACGACGGCTCACCTGGCAAGGGAGGGTCGAAGCTGGGTCCCGCGTGCGCGGGCGAACCGAGCCTGGAGAAGATCAGCGTCTACGGCAACGGCACCGACAAGCGTGCTCACCTGCACCTGATGGTCTCGGCCGGCGTCACCGGCCAGCAGGGCGACGTGCACCTCTCGCACATGCTCGCGTTGGTCAAGGACATCATCTCCGGCAAGATCCACTGACCCCGCTGACGGCGGCTCGCGACAATGCGGCTGTCGTCCGATTCTGCGATCGGGATATGCGAGCGGATGGTGATCGCCGCCGAGTCGGATGGCCTATGTGGAGGACTACCGCGCTGGCATTGATGCGAGCGCGATCAGTCCGCGTTGGGGATCGCGTCGGTCAGCATGTCCGAGACTCAGCAGGTGCCGCCGGGTGACTTGGAAGGCCACGAGCGTCGGATCGGGTGATGCATAACCGCGTGATCTCACGCGGTTGACCAGGTCACAGCGAGCCCCTGTTCACGGCTGCTTGTTCGCCGCACAGCATGCGCCGAAGTGGAAGCGCCGCTGAGCTGCGGCCGCCACGCGCTACGATCCCGGCCGGGGCGCCGGAGAAACGGAGGGCGAGATGGGCGGAAGGATCCTCAGGTGGGCATGCGCGGCGCTTGTGGTCGCGGCGCTGCCGGTGGCCGTCGCGCTGGCCACGGCGCCGAACAAGGGCTCGGTCTACGTCGGACAGACGAGCAACGCGACGGACGTCAGCTTCGAAGTCTCGGCCGACGGCACACATGTGCGCATGTTCGACACGGGCGTTGTCGCGCCGATCTGTGGCCCCGCGCCCGGAGCGCCGAAATACCCCGCGAGCGTGAAGATCTCTAAGGGCAGCTTCACCCTCAAGGAGCTGCTGCCGGTCGGCTCGAAGAACAGCACGACGGTCATCGGCCACTTCGAGGCAGACGGGAAGGTCAAGGGGACGATCCGGGGCAAGATCCAGTGCCTGCTGCCTCCCAACTTCAATTCGGGACCCGTCAAGCACTTCAGCCAAACCTGGTCGGCGAATTCCGAGCCTGACGGCAAGGCGAGCCGGTCGTGTTACGACTACGTCAAACCCACGGGTAAGTTCTCGGGCATCGACCTGACATCGATCGTCACCTTCGGCGTTCCGTGCAAGACCGTCGACGCGGCGCTGCACGCCGGCACCTTCGCGACTACGGCACCGCACGGCTTCACCACCCCTGGCTGGACGTGCACGGCGCTCGGTGGTGGGCTCCCGCGTTTCTCGTGCTCCAAGCGCCACCACAAGTTCAACTTCACCCGCTATGACTGAGAGCCCGGAGCTTGATCCAGGGCCTCCAGCGTTCGGCATGTCGCCGCCGAGGTAAGACGCGCATTAGCAGCCGATAAGCCTCCCGGCGAGCCGCCCGAGTGGATGCCGGCGGCTCAGGGCTACTCGCGACCGTGCGCGCTCACGACTGCTCTCGTCACGGCGGACGGCGCTCAGCGACGCGTGCTCCGGCGACGAGGCGATCGTCGGGGTGGCCGAGACGGGACGAGTGCCTTCGCGGTGCGCGGTCCATTTGGTATCTACTACATAACATAGTAGCAAGCCTGCGAGCTGAGACAACGCTGCCGGCCCTCTCCGCGTTGCCCGTCGCCGAGGCCGCGGCGACGACCGGCTGGCCCTCCTCGGATGGCAGCGCAGATCGGCCCGCTGCCGGCGACCGGGGCACCGTGCAGGCGCGTTAATAATCAGAACTGCACATCGATCGCCGCGTGAGAGTTATGCTTCCCGGACCTTGGTGGGGAAGCTTGGGGCTTTGGTGGCGGGAGCCGCTGTCGCGATCTGTCTGGCGCTGCCCGGAAACGCCGGCGCGGTCGTCGAACAGTTCCCGTTCTTCGACGGCAACGGGGCCCCGTTCACGTTCACGGTTCCGTTCGACGTGACCCACATCACGATCGATGCTGTCGGCGCCGAGGGCGGTGGGCCGAGCGGCGGCGTCGGTGCGCTGGGTGGGGAGGCGATCGGGTCGTTCGTGTTCGCATCGGGCGATCCGCTGCAGTTCGACATCGGCGGCGACGGTGGCGGCTGTGCGACGCCGGCTGCGCCGAATGGCGGCTTCTTCGGCGGTGGCAGCGGGGGCAGCGGGTGCGCGGGCGGCGGTGGCGGCGAGACCGACGTGCGCACCGGTGCCTGCGCGGCCACGCCCAACTGCGGCACATCGAACGCGATCATCGTCGCCGGCGGCGGCGGTGGCAACGCGACCGACGACGACGAGGGCCAAGGCGGCGCCGGCGGTCAGACCGGACAGAACGGAACCGCCGGGCACAACGGAGTCGTCGGCGGGTCCGGCGGCGGCGGTCAGGGTGGCACGCAAACGACGGGTGGAGCCGGAGGAGTCGGAGGCACGGGATCGTTCTTTCCCAACCCCTCGCCCGCCGGTGGCGACGGCACTCCGTTCCAGGGCGGCGTCGGCGGCCACGACGGCTGCAGCGGCGGTGGTGGTGGCGCCGGCTTCTTCGGCGGTGGCGGCGGTGGGTCGGCCAGCGGCGGCAACGGCTGCGGTGGCGGTGGCGGCGGCTCGAGCTTCGTCGCCGGCAGCGGAACGAATGCGACGTTCAACTCGGGCGTCGCGGGGACGCTCGGCGGCGGGCAGATCACGCTGACCTTCCTCTACGACACACAGACGACCTCGCAGCCCTCCGCCGCGGTGGTCTCGGCCAACACGCCGGTGAGCGACACGATCACCGTCAACGGCAACCACATGGACACCCCCACCGGCGCGATGAGTTTCGCGATCTGTGGGCCGCTGACCGGTGCGACCGGCTGCGCCGCCGGGAGCGGGAACGCCGTCGGCACCCAGGTTGCGCTGACGGCGAACAACGACGCGAACGACACGGCCTCGGCGACGAGCTCGACATCGGTCTCGGAGAGCACCCCCGGCTACTACTGCTTCTCCGCCTCGTATCCGGGCGACGTCAACTACAACCCGTCGGCTGATACCGGCTCGGACGGGTGCTTCATCGTCCGGGGACCGTCGATGACCGGCGCCACCGCCTCGCTGACGACTCTCCAACTCGGCGGGACCGTCGAGGACACCGCCACGGTTACGGGCGCGGGCATCCCGCCGACCGGCAACGTCGCGTTCTCGGTCTGCGGACCATTGTCCAACCCCGCCCCGTGTACCAGCGGAGGCACCTCGGACGGGACCGCCGTGCTGGGACCGAGCGGCGGTTCCCAGGTCGCCACGGCGCGTCAGTTCACGCCGACGGCGCTGGGCGTCTGGTGCTTCCGGGCCGACTACCAGGGTGATCCCGTGTACCTCACGTCGTCCGGTAGTGGCACGGCCACCAACTGCTTCACGGTCACGCCCGCCAACAGCACCACCATCTCGACGCCGGCGACCCCGTCGATCCAGCTCGGTGACACGACGCACGATTCGGTCACGATCAGCGGCAACCCGGTCGCGGGCACGCCGGTCGGGACCGTGAACTTCGAGGTCTGCGGTCCGCTGCCGTCGGCGTCGGAATGCGCCAGCGGCGGGACATCGCTCGGGAGCGCGACCTTGAGCGGCGGAACCGCGAACAGCCCCGACTTCGTGCCCGCCGCCCTGGGGACCTACTGCTACCGAGCCGACTACACCGGCCAGGGCAACTACCTCAGCTCATCGGACTCGTCCGTCCGTGAGTGCTTCGCCGTCCATAAGGCCGACAGTGCCACCAATTCGACCCCAGCCGATTCCACGATTCAGATCGGGGCCACGACATCTGACTCGGCAACCGTGACGGGCAATCCGATCGGTGGCACTCCCACCGGCAGCGTCAGCTTCTCGGTCTGCGGTCCGCTGGCGTCGTCGTCCGGCTGTGGGGCAGGCGCCGGCACCGCGCTCGGGACCTCGACGGTGAATGGCGGCAGCGCCGACAGCCCGAGCTTCACGCCCACCGCCGTCGGCACCTACTGCTACCTGGCGAGCTACGGCGGCGACGCCAACTACCTGGCCTCGGCCGACGGCTCGGCGAGCGAGTGCTTCACCGTGACAGCGGCCGAAAGCACAACGATCTCGATGCCGGCCGACAACTCGATCCAGCTCGGCGCCGCGACCCACGACTCGGCGGCGGTGACCGGCAACGTGATCGCCGGCACGCCGACGGGCAGCGTCAACTTCTCGGTCTGCGGGCCGCTGAGCTCGGCGTCGGGCTGTGCGAGTGGCGGCACGTCGTTGGGCGGCGCGACGCTCAGCGGCGGCACGGCGACGGGCCCGAGCTTCACCCCGGGCGCGCTCGGCACTTACTGCTACCGCGCTGATTACGTGGGTGGTGGGAATTACTTGGCTTCGAGTGATGGCTCGGCGGGTGAGTGCTTCACGGTCACCCAGGCCAACAGCGCCACGGTCTCCACGCCGGGCGATGGCTCGATCCAGCTCGCCGGTTCGACTTCTGATTCGGTGACCGTGACCGGGCAACGCTACTGGCGGCACTCCGACGGGGAGCGTGTCGTTCTCGGTCTGCGGGCCGCTGACCTCGGCGTCGGGGTGTGCGAGCGGCGGCACGTCGCTGGGGACCGTGTCGCTGAGCGGCGGCAGCGTGACCGGCCCGAGCTTCACGCCGACCGCGTTGGGGACCTATTGCTTCCGCGCGGACTACTCTGGTGACACGAATTATCTGGCGTCGAGCGACGGCTCGGCGACGGAGTGCTTCACGGTCACGCCGGCCGACAGCAGCACGACCTCGACGCCGGCGGACGGCTCGATCCGGCTCGGGGCCGCGACGTCTGATTCGGTGACGGTGACCGGCAATTCGACCGGTGGGACGCCGGCGGGTACGGTCAACTTCTCGGTCTGTGGGCCGCTGGACACGTCGTCGGGGTGCGCGACGGGCGGCAGCTCGATCGGCAGCGCGACGCTCAGCGGCGGCACGCGCCGATAGCCCGAGCTTTACGCCCAGCGCGCTCGGCACTTACTGCTATCGCGCCGATTACGTCGGCTCGGGGAACTATCTCGGCTCGAGCGATGCGTCGACGACGGAGTGCTTCACGGTCACGCAGGCCCAGAGCCAGACGACCTCGACTCCGGCGGATGCCTCGGTCGAGCTTGGCAATTCGACGAGCGATGGCGTGGTCGTGAGCGGCAATCCGGTCGCCGGCACCCCGACGGGGAACGTGTCGTTCTCGGTCTGCGGGCCGCTGAGCTCGGCGTCGGGCTGTGCGAGCGGAGGCACGTCGCTGGGCGGCGCGACCCTCAACGGCGGCACGGCGACGGGCCCGAGCTTCACCCCGGGCGCGCTCGGCACTTACTGCTTCCGCGCTGATTACGCCGGCGACAGCAACTACCTCGGCTCGAGCGACGGTTCGGCGAGCGAGTGCTTCACGGTCACCGAGGCCAACAGCAGCACTACCTCGACGCCCGGCGACAGCTCGATCCAGCTCGCCGGTTCGACATCGGACTCCGTGACCGTGACCGGGAACGCCAGCGGCGGCACCCCGACGGGGAGCGTGTCGTTCTCGGTCTGCGGGCCGCTGACCTCGGCGTCGGGGTGTGCGAGCGGCGGGACGTCGCTGGGGACCGTGTCGCTGAGCGGCGGCAGCGTGACCGGCCCGAGCTTCACGCCGACCGCGTTGGGGACGTATTGCTTCCGCGCGGACTACTTTGGTGACACGAATTATCTGCCGTCGAGCGACGGCTCGGCGGCGGAGTGCTTCACGGTCACGCCGGCCGACAGCAGCACGACCTCGACGCCGGCGGACGGCTCGATCCGGCTGGGGGCCGCGACGTCTGATTCGGTGACGGTGACCGGCAATTCGACGGGTGGTACGCCGGCGGGTACGGTCAACTTCTCGGTCTGTGGGCCGCTGGACACGTCGTCGGGGTGCGCGACGGGCGGCAGCTCGATCGGCAGCGCGACGCTCAGTGGCGGCAGCGCCGATAGCCCGAGCTTTACGCCCAGCGCGCTCGGCACTTACTGCTATCGCGCCGATTACGTCGGCTCGGGGAACTATCTCGGCTCGAGCGATGCGTCGACGACGGAGTGCTTCACGGTCACGCAGGCCCAGAGCCAGACGACCTCGACTCCGGCGGAGGCCTCGGTCGAGCTTGGCGCCGCGACGACGATCGGCGGGCGGTGAGCGGCAATCCGTAGTCGCCGGCACGCCGACGGGCAGCGTCAACTTCTCGGTCTGCGGGCCGCTGGCTTCGGCGTCGGGCTGTGCGAGTGGCGGCACCTCGTTGGGCGGCTCGACCCTCAACGGCGGCACGGCGACGGGCCCGAGCTTCACGCCGGGCGCGCTCGGCACTTACTGCTTCCGCGCTGATTACGCCGGCGACAGCAACTACCTCGGCTCGAGCGACGGTTCGGCGAGCGAATGCTTCACGGTTACCCGTGCTCACTCCTCCGCCAGCTCGAAGCCGGCGAAGGCGACGATCGACCTCGGCGGCAGCGACACCGACACGGTCACCCTGACCGGCAACCAGGCGACGGGCGTCCCGGGCGGTAGCGTCAGCTTCTTTGTCTGCGGGCCGCTGACCTCGGCGGTCGGCTGCCAGAGCGGCGGCGCGGCCGACGGAAGTGCCGATCTCGGCCCGGACGGATCGGCCACCAGTGCCCCGTTCACCCCGCACGTAGTCGGCACGTTCTGCTTCCGGGCGAACTACGGGGGCGACTCGAACTTCCTCGCATCCTCGGACGGCTCCTCGAGTGAGTGCTTCACCGTATCCAAGGGTGACGCTCAACTGAGCGTGACCCCAGGTGAGGCGACGACCACGATGGCTGCGGGCGACACCGGCCACGTGGTCGTGACCGCGGTCGCGGGCGGCCCGAGGCCGACCGGCAGCGTCACGTTCTTCGTGTGCGGGCCGCTCACCGGCCCCAGCCCGTGCGGTGCGGGCGCAGGCACCAAAGTCGGTTTGGGCGCGGTGAACCTCACCGCGGGTTCCGGATCGACCGCGGTCGCGACGTCGCCGGTGTTCAAGCCGACCCGCCCCGGGACCTGGTGTCTACGGGCGGAGTACTCCGGCGATGGCAGCTACAACGCGTCCGCCGACGGTTCAGCTACGGACTGCTTCACAGTCGCGCAAGCGCCGCCGCCGTCTGTCCGGATCAGCGCCCCGGTCAACGGGCGGAAGTATGCGTTCGGCGCCGTGGTCCGGGCGCACTTCGGCTGCCAGGAGAGCAGCAGCGGACCGGGTCTGGCTTCGTGTGACGGAACGGTTGCAAACGACTCGCGGCTGCCCACCAAGGCGCCCGGCACGCACCAACTCACGGTCACTGCACGGAGCCTCGACGGTGAGACAAGCTCGCAGACCGCCACCTACACGGTTCTGCCCGACAATCACATCACGATTCCAGCCCGCCAAAACGGCAAGCTACACGGCGGCGTCAGAGGTTCGATCAACGGCACGATCTCGCTGCATGTCAGGGTCCCAGGCCCGGGAGCGATTGACGTGCTCGTCACCGCTTGGAAGAACAACCTGGCGACCGGCGCGCGGCTGGCACAGCCGGCGCCCCATCGGTTCGTCTACGGCCGCAAGCATGCAGTTGCGAGGCACCGTGGCAAGGTGCACCTTTTGATCCACCCCAATCGCAAGGGCCGTCTGCTGCTTGCCCACCATCGGTACCGGATCACCCTGCGCGTGTGGGTCGCCTTCACTCCCCACAGCGGCACCCGCCGCAGCACGGGCATCTTCGGGTTGCACATCGGCTCTTAGGTGGCGTCGGCTCGGTCGCCGGTCTGGCGCCGCTGCACCGTCTCGTCGATCGCCTCGGACACATACGGGAACAGGTCGGGCGAGATGCGGTAGAGCTTCCTGTGGTCGTACCACGCCGTGACCGCGAATCCGACGAGTGCCCAGAACGCGAGCTCGCAGGCGATCACGATCAGCGCGTGCGTGAGCCCGGCGTCCCCGCGGCCGTCGAAGTACAGAATCGCGCGTGTACCGAGGAGCAGCTGTCGCAGGGGCTCGACGTGCGCGGCGACGCCGAAGAAGCTTGGCAGCGCCTCGATCGGGACCGTCCCGCCCCGAGGACGCCAGCGACAGGTAGACGAACAGGATGAGCGCCAGCAGCTGGCCGATGGCGCCGAACGCGGCCAATAGCGCCTCCGTGCCAAACGCGATCATCAGCGCGGCGAGCGCCGCCAGTCCCAGAGCAGCAGGAAGTTGGGCCATCCATGTTCAGCGCGACGACCGCAACTAGCAGCAGGATCCCAGTCAGCAACGGCGCCGCGACGACCGCGGCACCCGACTTGACCAGCAGCGTCTGGCGGCGATTGATCGGCACCGGCCGTCGCTGGCGCGAAGTCACCTGGTTGGCGTAGCGGCGGCGGCGGTGTACGCCATCAGGCGCTTACGCGCGCTGTGGTGCCACGGGTGCGCTGTCGTGCTGGTCAGGAGTGGACCGCTTGATGCCCCACAGGATGAGCGCGATCGGGATCACCCAGTTGAAGATGATGTTGGTGCCCCTGCGGTCGATGATGCCGCCGATCACGTGGGAGCACGTCATCACCGCGAAGATCCCGCCCCACATGATCGTCAGCCGACGGTTGATCGCCTTGAACTTGGGCGAGTTCCAGTACTCACGTGGCACCACCTGGCGCGCGTACTCCTCGGTGAACGGCACGAACAGCAGCGAGCCGAACACCAGCAGAGACAGCACGGCGGCGGCGATCGCGCGGGCGTACCTGGTCAGAAAATGCGTCAGCGAGGCGTCGGCGACGAACGCGACGATCGTAAAGGCGATGAACGTGACCACCGCGGCGTACTCGATCATCGTCGGGTGCCTGCCGCCCCGAGACGAATACGCGCAAACGCCCAGCGCAATCACGATCGATGCGATCGAGGCGAGCTTCAGGGTGCCGTGATCGGCGATGATCGTGAACAGGACCCATGGGATCAGCGCGACCAAGATCCCCGAGGCTCGCGGCGCGGCCGAAGCGTGTGGCGCCGGACGCTGCTCAGCACCGGAAGACATCTCAGCCATAGCCGCGTGAGCCTCCTCGAATCAGCCGTGAAATGAACCCTGCCCAGCCGGGAAATTACCACTGCAAAGCGCCGCAAACTACTCCAGCGTACCGCTGGTGTGTCGGGTTCAGCGGCTGCTAGTGCACGCATCCTGGCGCGGTCACCCCGAGAGGGCCTGCTAGGTTGGTGGGTAGCGGCTGGCGACGTCGGCCGCGAGGCAGCTTGCTTAGGTTCCGCACTTGACGGTTCGGGTCAGCCATCGCCTCCCGAATCGTTCGCGGTCCCCGCGTGTGCCGCCAAGGAGTTATGCATGTCAACAGAATCTTTTGCCGATCTCGGTGTCTCGCACGCCGTCATCCGCTCCCTTTCCGCAACTGGGATCGCAGAGCCGTTCGCGATCCAGCGCGCCGTGATCGCCGACGCGATCCACGGCCGAGACGTGATCGCGAAGTCGCCCACCGGCTCGGGCAAGACGCTCGCGTTCGGGATCCCGATTGTGGAACGTATCGGCGCCGAGGACGCGCGTCCCGCGGCGCTGGTACTCGCACCCACTCGCGAGCTCGCGAGCCAGATCGTCGACGACATCCGGGGGATTGCGCATGCTCGTGCACTGCGGATCACGGCTGTGTACGGCGGCGTCGGCGTGGTCAAGCAGGCCGGGGCGGCTGCCGCGTCGCAGCTGCTGGTCGCAACTCCAGGTCGGCTCGAGGACCTTCTGGCCCGGGGGGCGTTCACGTTGGACAACATCAGGATGCTGGTCCTCGACGAGGCCGATCGGATGCTCGACATGGGTTTTCGCCCGGCGATCGACCGCATCGTCAGCGCGCTACCACGCGATCGGCAGACAATGTGCTTTTCCGCGACCCTCGACGGTGAGGCCGGGCGCATCGCGTCCCGGTACACGCGCGACGCGACGATCCATCAGCACGGTCCGACGGTCCGGCGGTCCGTTGCCCAGGTCGAGCACAAGTTCGTGCAGACAGCGCATGAGCATCGCGTCGGCGCCCTCGTCCACGAGCTCCGCAGTGATCGCGATCTCACGCTCGTGTTCGTCAGAACCAAGCGCGGTGCCGACCGGCTCGTCAAGCGGCTCGCGGCATACGGCGTCAAAGCGGTGGCGATGCATGGCAACAAATCACAGCGCCAGCGCGAGCAAGCGCTCAGACGCTTTGAGTCCGGGGCCGTCGACACCCTTGTCGCCACCGACGTCGCCGCCCGCGGGATCGACGTCGAGCGAATCTCGCACGTGATCAACTTCGACCCGCCTGCGGACAGCGAGACGTATGTCCACCGCGTCGGTCGCACCGGCCGTGCCGGGCGCAACGGGACGGGGATCACGCTCGTCTCGCCCGACCAGCACCATGACGTCACAAAGCTAGCCGGACAACTCGGGCTCGATCACGGCCTGCGGAGCACGATCTCGCGGCGCCCGGAACGCGATGGCGCCCGTCAGGCAGCCGTTGCCGACGGCGCGCGGCCGCGGCGCCGGCGGCCAAGCCGTCGACGTAGCCCGACCCGAGGCTGACCTCCCGGCCTTGTGGTTCGCTCAGCGAGGTGGCACTGTGCCGGTCGAGTTGAGCGAGATGAATGACGTCAAGCGTGAACGGGGCGCGACGATCCGCGCCGGCAGACGGCGGCGGCCCAGGGCACGCGTGCTCGCCACGTCGATCGTCGGCGTGCTCTCGATCGGCGCGCTGCTGTGGGTGGCGCCGCCTGGGCAGGTGATCAACTCGATCAGTGACATGGACCCGGTCTGGCTGCTGGCCGTGATCGCGCTCGAGCTCGGGTCATGCCTCGCCTATGTCGTGGTCTTCCGGCGCTTCTTCCCCGAACCACGGCGGGCTGTCGGTCATCAGGTGGCGTGGATCTCGATGGGCGCCGGCGCGGTCCTGCCGGGCGGAAACTTCTCCTCTGCGGCGGCCACAGGGTGGCTGCTGCGCGACCACGGCATCGGTGCGCGCAGCCTGGTTGAGCGCTGTGGCGCGCTGTTGTGTTTCCTCACCCTGTTCGGGTTCTTCATCAACGGCGTCGCCGGAGCGTCACTGCTGGTCGGGATCGGGCACGGTCCCCACGATCTCGAGCACACCGGGATCCCGATCCTGGTCTCGCTGTTCGTCATCGGCGTGGCCGTGGCGGCGATGATGATCGGGCGGCGTCACGGCGGCCGGGCGCCGGCGGCCGCTCGTTCTGTCGCCGCGTCGCTCGAGAGCGCTTGGGAGTTCCTCACGACGCCCCATTGGCGGATGCTTGGCGCGGCCGGCTTTCTATTGCTGGACATGGCCGCTCTCTGGGCCGCCTGCCGCGCCACCGGGCATCCCATCGGCGTGCTTGCGCTCGCCGTGGCGTATTTCATCGGTTACCTCGCGACGATGATCCCGATCCCGGCCGGCCTCGGAGTGCTCGACTCGGGGCTCGCCGGCGCGCTTGTCCTTTACGGGTTCTCCCCGGCCGCCTCGGTCGGCGCCGTGCTCGTCTACCACGCAATCTCAATCTGGGTCCCCGGGCTCGGGGGTCTCATCGCCTGGCTGCCAACTCGAGCCCGCCGGACGGCCGACACCGTCGCCGACTCCCCGCCGGCGCGGCGCGATCCCGCGCTGGCCACCATCCAGTAACCGGTCCCCGACGGTCGGTCAGGGGCTCAGCAGCCAGTAACCCTTGTTGCCCTTGAGGCAGCCGTGGAGTTGCGACGCCGGGGGTCGAACGTGGAGCTTGTAACAGCGGTAGACCTCGTGGCCGAAGAATCGGCCTGGTCTGTAGAGGGTGATCGAGGCCGGGGTCTTGAGTCGTTTGCCGTCGGCAATGTCGGGCTTGCCGTTACTGGCGCTGCTGATTCCCTTGGCGGTGGCGACCTTTGACCCCCATCCGGTCCAACGGAGGTTCTGCAACACCCAGGCGCCGTCATTGAATAGAAAGATCGACGAGGGACGGATGACCTCGCCCTGCACCTGTTGTCGTGGCAGCTTGATGATCGCCGCGACGCTGGAGAAGAAGTAGATCGGAAGGTGTCGAGACCGGCTGCGGGCGCCGTTCTTCGGCGTTACGTTCGGGGCGAGCCCGTCGACGGCTAACCCGGTCCAGCGCAGGGCCAGGGGTCGAGAGTGCGTGCCGGCCCGGTTGCTGGCCGTGCCCACTGCCCAAACGCTTTGCGAGCCGGTCACGGCCAGCCCGGCGAGGCCATCGGACGCCGTCGGGTTGGGGCTGCGCACGTGCCGCCAGGCGCGCCCGTTCCAGTGCAGGATCGCCGTCTTCTCGGGACTGGTTCCCTCTCCGCTGGCTCCCACCGCCCACGCGTCCCGGGCGCCGACGCTGACCACTGAGCGCAGATCGGTCCCGAGGTTTCCGATCCTGGGAGCGCGCACGATCCCCCAGGCGTGGCCGTTGTAGTGCTCGATCAGGCTGGTGCCGGGACCACACCCGCAGGTGATGTCCCCGACTGCCCAGGCGGTATCCCCGGGGCCAATCGCGACGCCGTCCAGGAAGTCCGCCAGCCCCTCGGGTGTGCGGCTGGGGCTGGGAGTGCGCTTCCAGTCGTGACCGTTCCAGTGCAGTATCAGCGTGCGCAGGGTCTTGGTGGCACCGACGGCCCAGGCATTGTCGGGCGAACTCGCCGCGACCGCCTCGAGGTTGCCGCCCGGGCTGGGCACTCGCGACCACGCGGATCCATCCCAGTGCAGAATCAGCGTGCTGCTGCCAGTCTGCCCTGGGACAACGTAGCTGCCGACCGCCCAGGCATCAGTGGCGGAGGTGGCGGCGACACCGCCGAGTACGTCGTTGGTTCCCGGCGCCGGAACCGACATCTGGGTCCACGCGGACCCGTCCCAGTGCAAGAGGATCGCCCCGCTCGCGGCCGTGCCGACAGCCCACGCATTGGCGGGGGATGTGACCGCCACTCCGGTCAACCCGGCATCCGCGCCTGCGCCGGGGCTCGGCACGTGGGCCCAGGCGGTTCCATTCCACTGCTCGATCAACGTGTGACCGCCGCCGTTGGAGGTGCGCCCTACCGCCCAGACGTCGTGCCCAGAGAGAGCAGCGACCGCATCGAGGCCGCCGGATCCGCTCAACAACTCGGCACGCGAGGCCGCACCGCCGGCGACGTCGCTTCTCGCGCCCGCCTGCCCATCGTGCAGCATGGCCATCAAACAGGCCGCTGTCACCGCGACCGTCAACGCGATCCACAGCCGCTGTGAGCGGCGACCCATCCGGTGCCCGATGCCCAAATGCTGCCCCGATCCTCGTCCGTGCGGCCCCAGCCAGGCCAAGCTTATCCGACCTGTCAGCCAGGCCAAGCGTACCCAACCTGTCAAGAGCTACCCAAACCTCGGCGATCGGCCTGCGATGGCTCAGGGGAACCGCCTACCCAGCGGCCGTCGCGGAGCAGTCGGGTAGCTCAATCGCGTGCGGTCCGCGCCGCGGACGGCGCCCCTGCATGAAACTGTCCGCAGATGGCAACGAGCCGCCCGAGCCCTCACCGGACGGCGAGCGGAGAACTCGCAAACCAGGAGACGACAATGCCCGCGTACATCATCGTCGAGACCGATGTCCACGATCCCGAGCAGTACGAGCACTACAAGCAGGCCACGCCCGAGGCGGTCGCCGCCGGCGGAGGTCGATTCCTGGTGCGGGGCGGCGAGCTCTCCGTGCTGGAGGGCGACTGGCAGCCCAAACGGCTCGTCGTGCTCGAGTTCGAAGATCTCGCTGCCGCCGAGCGCTTCTATCGCTCCCCGCAGTACCAGGATGCCAAGCGGTTGCGCGAAGGGGCGGCGAACCTGAACATGGTTGCCGTGCAGGGAGTGGCTTGAACCCGGGCTCGGCTCCGGCCGCCGCCGGCGAATCAGCTCAGCAGCTCGAAGTCGTCGGCCTGCCAGCTGCCGTCAACGGCCGGCTTGCGCGAGCCGCCCGGACGCCGAGCTTGAACGCGTCACGCACGTAAGCCACACTTCGAGCTCGGTGTGCACTGACGTGTCGCTGAATCGAGGAGGAACTGGCGATGTCATACCTTGATCCCACTAACCCCGGGCTCGGCCCGGACGACTGGCGGGGGCGCACGGAGGAGGCCCGGCAGGAGCTGAGGCGGATCGAGCAGATCGCGGAGCAGCGGGACGTCCTGAGCCAGGCCAAACAGGTCGATTACGCCGCGCAGAAGCCACGAGTATCGGAGCGCATTCGGCGGCTGTTCTCGCGGGGTGGTGCGCCGCCGGACTCAGGGGAGCCCGGGCTCTCGCAGGAGCAGGTGTGGGAGCGCGAGCGTCAGCGGCGCCTTCAGTACGAGCAAGACCGTTTGGACGGTAAGGCCGGTTAGCCGACGCTCGCTCCGATCGCGGGCCGTCGAGAGAAATCTTTTGAGAGAGATCTCTTGACAGACATGTCTCGAGAGATTACTCTCGAGACATGTCTACAAAAGAACGCACGTCCAACCCACGCGACGGCGAGCCGCCCGAACTCCGCGAGCTCTCAGACGCTCGCACGATGCGCGCCCTGTCTCACCCAGTGCGCTTGGCGCTGATCGAGACGCTCGGCCTCGCCGGGCCCCTGACCGCGACGCAGGCGGGCGAGCGGATCGGCGAGAGCCCGACCACTTGCTCGTTTCACCTGCGACAGCTCGCCAAGTACGGGTTCGTCGAGGAGGCCGGGGGCGGCAGCGGGCGCGCGCGCCCGTGGCGGCTGAGCTCTCGCGGGATGCGGTTTTCGACCGAGCACGACGACCCGGAGACCAACGTGGCAGCGGGAGAGCTCGCGCGGATGCTGCGAGAGCGCCAGCTGGATCGCTACCGGGCGTGGTTGGAGGCCAAGAGCTCCTACTCCCGCGAGTGGCGAGACGCGGCCGAAAACAGCGAGTTCATCATGTGGATGACTGCAGAGGAGCTCACGGAGTTCAACCGGGACCTGGTCGAGATGCTGGTGCCGCGCTTTCGCGAGCGCCAGACCGACCCCTCGGCCCGGCCGCCAGGGGCATTGCCGGTCGAGCTGCTGCTCTTTTCCTATCCGTTCACATCGATTCCGGAGGGACAGTCATGAGCCTCTGGCACGAGCATGCGATGGCCGACGCCCGGCAGGCCGACCTCCGTCGCGACGCCGACATTCGTCACGCTCGGCATCGTCGACCGGTCGGCGCTTCGGTACGGAGGCACACGGGCCCCCGGACGGAGCCCGGGTTCGCCCTCCGTGAAAGGGTCGGCATCTTGCTGGTCGAGGCCGGCCTGCACCTGATCACCGTCGGACGCGGCTGATCGCTCACGACCGCAGCATCGGAGGTGACCGTCTATCGACGGGCGTGACGCGAACGATCCGGACGGGGACACGCCGACGGAGCGGATGTAGCATGCGCGCGCATGAGCGCGGAGCGCGAGGGCGGGTGCGCATGCGGCGGGCTGCGTTACCGAATGACGGCCGAGCCGATGTTCGTGCACTGCTGCCACTGCCTGAACTGCCAGCGCCAGACCGGCAGCGCGTTCGCGATCAATCTGCTGATCGAGGCCGCGCGCGTGGAAGTGCTTCACGGAACCCCGCAGCCGGTCGACGCGCCACGTGACGATGGGAGCGTGCAGCGGATCTTTCGCTGCGCCGACTGTCAGGTCGCGGTGTTCAGCGAGTACAGCAGTCCGGCGGTGTGGTTCGTTCGCGGTGGCACGCTTGACGAACCGAGGGCCGTCGCACCCGACGTGCACATCTTCACTCGCTCGAAGGTCGGGTGGGTGACGCTCCCCGCTGACGTGCCCGCGTTCGACGTCTACTACGACACCGAGCAGCAGTGGCCCGCCGCGAGCCTGACCCGTTTGGGGGCGGCGCTGCGCGGCTGAGGGCGACCGTCGGCGCCGAGCAGCGGCGGCGCGGGCGGCGGATCAGATCGCGAGCGCGTCGGCGCGCTTGACCATCTTCATCGTGAACTGCGAGTTGACCCGGGCGAGGCCCGGAAGGTCGGCCATCTTGTTCATGTAGAAGGCCTCGTACGCGGCCGGGTCGGCGACTGCCACGCGGACGACGTAATCCGGAACGCCGAACATGCGCCGGCATTCGAGGACCTCGTCGAGCGCGGCGATCCCCGCTTCGAAGGCCTCCACCGTGGCACGGTCCTTGAGTGTCAGCTCGACGTGCACGGTGACCTCGAAGGCGCGTCCGACCGCCGCGGGGTCGATGTCGGCGTGATACCCCCGGATGACGCCGGCCTCCTCGAGCGCGCGCACGCGCCGCAGGCAGGGGGAGGGCGAGAGCCGCACCCGTTCGGCCAGCTCGACGTTCGTGAGTCGGCCGTCGAGCTGCAACTGGCGCAAGATTGCTCGATCGACGGTATCCACGGGCAGATTATGCCACAAGATGCGGATCTATCCCCGAAAGACGCAAGCAAATGCCCGAGCTACGCGCCTACTATTGCCCAATGGCCGTCGCGATCGCCACCCCGCCCAGTCGGGTCGCCCGCGATGCGGTTGGGATCGGTGTCGCGGTCGGGGTGTACGGCGTCTCGTTCGGCGTGCTCGCGGTCGCGGCGGGGCTGAGCCCCGCACAGGCGTGCGTGATGTCAATGCTCACGTTCACCGGCGCCTCGCAGTTCGCGTTCATCGGGGTCCTGGCCGGCGGCGGCGGAGCGCTCGCGGCGATGGCGCCGGCCGTCATGCTGGCGGTGCGCAACGCCGCCTACGGTCTGTCGCTGGCGTCGATCCTGCCCAGACGGCTGCGCGACCGCGCGCTCCTCGCCCAGCTCGTGATCGACGAGAGCACCGCGATGGCACGCGCCCAGGACGAACCGCGCGCGGCGCGGCGTGCGCTGCTGGTCACCGGCATCAGCGTCTGGTTGGGCTGGAACGCCGGCACGCTCGTCGGCGCGCTGCTCGGAGGCGGGCTCGGCGACCCGCGCACGCTCGGGCTCGACGCGATGTTCCCGGCAGCCTTTCTGGCACTGCTGGCGCCGCAGCTGCGCCGCCCGGGCGCGCCGGCGGCGGCCGCCGCGGGCGCACTGGTCGCGATCGCACTGGTGCCCGTCGCGCCGGCCGGCGTCCCGGTGATCGCGGCGCTGGCCGGCGTCCTGCCGGGCGTGCTGGTCGCGAGAGGGGCCATGCGATGAGCTGGGCGGTCCTGTTGGCGCTGTGCGCGACCTCGTATGCGCTCAAGGCCGTCGGCCCACTGCTGGCCGGAGGTAGACGGCTCGCCCCGCAGGTCCGGCGGATACTCGATCTGATCCCCGTGGCGCTGCTCGCGGCGCTGATCCTGGTCCAGACCGTCAGCACCGGTCACCGGTTGGTGATCGACGCCCGCGTCCCGGCCCTCGCCGTCGCCGCGGGGCTCGTCTGGCGCCGGGCGCCGTTCCTCGTGGTCGTCCTCGCCGCCGCCGGGACGGCGGCCGGGTTGCGGGCGCTGGCGTGAGGGCGGCCCCTACGCGGCCGTGCTCCGCTGTCCGATCAGGCGCCGGTGCAGTCCAGCCACTGCTCAAACGTCGGGCCGCCGAGGATCGCGCCGGGTCCCGGCAACAGGACTCCGGACTCATTGGCGTCACCGTCCACGGGATCGCTGACGGCCTCGATCCGCGGCGTGCCACCGTTCCGGCTGACGAGCAGCTTCGCCATCTCGACGAGGCTCTCCTCGCGAGGCCCGGCGACTTCGAGCGTCGGTCCCGGTACCGATCCGGGATCGCCGGCCAGGTCGACGAGCGTCTCGGCGACGGTGCGCGCGGCGACCAGCTGGGTGCGCATCTCCGGCACGTAGGCGACGTCGCCCTGCGTGCCCCACTGCACCAACTGCGCGACGAACTCGTGGAACTGGGCCGCGCGCAGCACGCGCGCCGGGACCGGCCCGGCGAGCGTCGCCTGTTCATGGGCGATCTTCGCGATCGAGTAGCCGCCGTTCAGGCGATCGGTGTTGATGATCGACACGACGACGATTCGTTGCACGCCGGCGCGTTCGCCCGCCTGCTGGAGGTTCTTGGCCGCGGTTAGAAAGAACTCCGTCGCCGGCTGCTGCTCGGGGGAAGGCCCGGTGGCCGTGTCGATGATGCACTGCACGCCGACCAGCGCTTGATCGAGTCCCTCGCCGGTGATCACGTTGACGCCGTGGCTACGCGAGATCGGGACCGCCTCGTGGCCCCGCTGGGTGAGTACGTCGATGACGTGGTGGCCGACGCGCCCGCTCGCGCCCGCGACAGCGATCTTCTGTGTGCTTGCCGACATCTTCCTGCCTCCTGTGACATGGGGTTGGTGCTTGCTCACCCAGGTAGACCGGCGGGCGCCGCGGAATGTGACCGAGGCGGGTCTGGGCGCCGGTCAGGCGCGCGCAGGCGCGTCCGCGGCCGTCGCCCGCCACTGCAGCGCGGCGTGTTCGATCACGCGGCCGGTGTCGGCACATCGGGCGCAATTGCGTGCCTCACCGCCGCACTCGGGGCACGCGACGAACCGCGCCTCGGCGACGTCCAGCACCGCACCGCAGTCGCAGCGGGCGATGAGCAGCGGCAGGCCGTCGGAGCTCTGTACGAGCTCGAAGCCTTCGAAGGCGTGCCCGCGGTGGATGTGAAACGGCGGAGCCGCGTCGGCGCCGGGCGCGATCACGGTCCTAGGATATGGCGCGATGGCGACCCATGTGGCTGCGAGCGAGGAGAGCGCCAAACGGCGCGAGACGCTGGCTGAGCTGTTCGTGGTCGACGCTGACGTGCACGTGCACGAGGACCCGAGCGAGCTCGCCGAGTACGCCGAGCCGCCGTGGGATGTCGCGCTCCGCGAAATCGCGAAGACTCCGGAGCGCTATCTCGATCTGCCCGGGATGTCACCCCGCGCCGAGTACCGGGTGCCTTTTCCGGGCGGGTCAAACCGGCGCCAGATCGTCACCTCGGCGGCGGAAATGCGCCGCGGGCTCGACGAACTGCACGTCGACCAGGCGGTGCTGTTCCCCGATCACCTGCTGTCGCTGGCGATGGTGCGCGACCCGGCGTTCGCGACCGCGCTCGCCGGCGCCTATAACCGGTGGCTGCACGAGCGGTGGTGCAGCCAGGAGCGGTCGTTGAAGGGCGCGCTCGTGATCGCGCCCCAGAACCCGGACGCGGGGGCGCGTGATATCCGCGCCTACGCCGGCGACCACCGGTTCGCGTGCGTCTACCTGCCGGCGTCGGGACTCAAGACGCTGTATGGACACGAGCTCTATGACCCGGTCTACGAGGCCGCGGCGCAGGCGGGCCTGCCGGTCGTGATTCACAGCGTCGAGACTGTCTACCCCGCGTTCCCGTTTCAGCTCGAGCAGTTCCGCACGTCGCTGGCGGTGCATGCGCTGGCGCACCCACTGTCGATGGTCGCCAATCTCGTCAGCATGCTCGAGACCGGGGTCCCCGTCCGCCACCCTGAGCTGAGGATCGGGTTCATGGAGGCCGGGACCGCCTGGATCCCGTTCATCGCCAACCGGCTCGACAAGGAGTACACCGAACGCCGGCGCGAGGTGCCGCTGCTCCAGGAGCGACCGAGCGTCACGATGCGCCGGTTCTACTACGGCACGCAGCCGATCGAGGAGCCCGAACGGCGCCGCGACCTGGTCTCGCTGTTCGAGCTGTTCGACGGTGAGAACTGCGCGATGTTCGCGTCGGACTGGCCCCATCACGACTTCGACCATCCGCAGCACTTCCTCGGGCTGCCGTTCTCGCCCGAGGCGCGACGCAAGATCATGGGCCTCAACGCCGCCGCCTTCTTCGGCCTCGACGTGCCCAGCTAAGTGGAATCCACCGGCACATTTGCAAAGCGTTCCAGGGGAGCCCACTCCTAGTGCCCCGCGAGTATCCGATCGGCAGGGCCGCAGAGCTTTCCGATGGCGAGCACCGGGTCGTCCGGGTGGCCGGGCGCGAGCTCGGCGTGTTCAACGTCAGGGGCGCGTTCCACGCGCTCCCGAACCTCTGCCCCCATCAGCGCGGCCCGCTGTGTGAGGGAGCGGTATCGGGCACGATCGACTATGGGCCCCACACCGGCAACAAGCTGGCTTGGATCTGGGAGGGCGAGGTCATCACCTGCCCATGGCACTCGCTCGAGTTCCACATCCCGACAGGTCGCTGCATCGCCTTCGATGACATCCGGCTGCGCACCTACGAGGTGCGGGTCACCGACGGTGAGCTGCGGGTGGTGATCTGAGTGGCCGCCGAGCTCGAGGGCAAGGTCGCGGTCCTCACGGGCGCGGCCCGCGATCGCTCGATCGGGGGCGGGATCGCCGCCGCGCTGGCCGACCGCGGCGCCGACATCGTGATCAGCGATGTCTCTCACGAGCGCGAAGGCGCCAACCGGGTCTCCGAGATCGAGGCCCGGGGACGTCGCGCCGCTTACATCCAGGCCGACGTTGCCGACCCGGCCGATTGCGAGCGGCTCGTGGCGGAGAGTGTGGGACGGCTCGGCCGGCTGGACATCTTCTGCGCCAACGCCGGCGTCGCCCACTGGCAGGAGCTCGCCGACGTGACCCGCGAGGCGTTCGCTCAGATCGTGGCGGTGAACCTGCACGGCACGTTCTTCAGCTGTCAAGCCGCTGCCGCGCAGATGCGAGCCCAGGGCGAGGGCGGGCGGATCATCGTGACCTCGTCGGTCAACGCCGTGATGCCGTTTGCGACGCTCGGTGTCTACGGCGCGACCAAGCACGCGGTCGCGCATCTCGTCGGCGTGATGGCACGCGAGTGGGCGGCTGACCGGATCACCGTCAACCACGTCGGCCCCGGCTGGGTCGACTCACAGATCAACGACCGCTCGCCCCAGTTCGCGACCGAGGAGCTGCGCGCCACCGCACGCGCGGCGGTGCCCCTGCGCCAGCGGCCGGTGCAGCCGCGCGAGATCGGCGAGGCCGTCGCGTACTTCGCCTCGCCGGGCGCCGCCATGACGACCGGGGCCTTCCTGCGCGTGGACGGCGGAACGGTGATCGGGAAGTACTGAGGGTGATCAGCGCCCTGATCCACGGCAGTGACGAGGGCGTCGAGCGCGCGCTGCGCGATCGCGGTGTGGAGACGGTGCGCACAGGGCCGTCCGACGCGCTGATCACGCTCGCCCCGGCGCCGTCACTTCGCTCGCTGGCCGAACTCGAACCCGAGGCCTGGCGCGCGCGCTTCGACGCCTGGGCCGCGGAGCCGTTCTGGGCCGTGCAGGCGTGGCTGCGAGATGTGCTACAGCGTGGCGAGCGCGGCCGTTGGATCGCGGTGACGTCGACGCTGGGCGCACAACCGTTCCCCGGCGGCGGTGCCGACGGGGCGGCCGCCGTCGCGATTCAGACGCTGGTGCGGGTGGCGGCGATCGAGTACGGCTCGCGAGGAGTCCGCGCCAACGCGATCGCGAGCGGCTGGCGGGAGGCCACGATCCCGGCCGAACTCGACCGGGCACTGGCGCTGGCCGACACGCCCACCGGTCGATTGGTGACCGACGCCGACCTCGCTGCCGCGATCGTCTGGTTGCTGTCAGAGGACAGCGCCCAGCTCAACGGCGAGGTCCTCCGCCTCGACGGCGGGTACACGGTAACCGGGGGCTCGCGACGTGATCCACGAGAGGAGTGACGATGGAGGAAGTAGCCACCGGCGTGCATCGGATCGAGTCCGATCTCGGTCCGCGCTTCATGGCCCAGTATCTGTTGGTGGGAGCAGAGCGGTCGGTGCTCGTTGACACCGGTTTGTCGACCACGCCCGACGAGGTGCTCACGCCGGCACTGTCGGCCGTCGGGGTGCAACCCGACCTGATCCTCCTGTCACACGCTGACCTTGACCACACCGGCGGCAACGCGCGGATGCGCGAGCTGTACCCGGGTGCGCTGTTCGCGTGTCACGAGGCCGACCGCCGCTGGATCGAGTCAAACGCCGCGATGCTCGCCGAGAATTACCGCTGGCACGAGCTCTACGGCCTCACGCCGCTCGACGAGGCAGAGCAGCTGGAGCGGCTGGCGCTACTCGGTGGCGACGCCCCGATCGACCTCGGGCTCACCGGCGGCGAGACGATCCGGGTCGGGCCAGCGCGCAGGTGGGACGTGCTTCACCTCCCGGGGCACACCTTCGGGCACCTCGGGCTCTGGGATGCCGATGACCGGATCGCGATCATCGTTGACGCGGCGCTCCTGGATGGCATCTACGACCGCGCGGGCAACAAGCTGATCCCGCCGCGCTACTACGACGCCGGGGCATACCGGAGCACGATCCACGCGATCCGCGCGCTCGAGCCGGAGCTTCTGCTGACGGCGCACTATCCGCCGATGACGGCAGCGGCGGCCCGGAGATTCTGTGACGGTTCCCTGGCCTACGTCGACGCGGTGGACAGGGTGGTCCGTGACGGGGTCGCCAGCGGCGAGACAGGCCTGCGCGAGCTGACCGATCGAGTCGACTCCCAGCTCGGCCCCTTCCCGGAGTTCGTGACCGAGATCGCCGCGGGAGTCCGATCGCATCTGGCAGCGCTGCGCTGAGCCCGCACCGCGGCGCGGACTCGCGGGACGAGGACGTTTCGTCGTCCTCCTCGGCTTCCGGCGACTCGGTTGCCTCGGGCGGTCTCGCGCGCCGGCGCGGCAGGCGACCGGCCCGGCGCGCCTGGTCGGTGAGCAGGAACTCGATCTGCGCGTTGATACTGCGCAGGTCGTCCTCGGCCCAGTGGCGGAGCGCCTCGAACAGGCGTGGATGAAGCCGCAGCAGGAAACGCTTGCTCTCGGGCATGCGGGCCGGACGCTAGCTGTAGAGCGAGCCGGTGTTGATCACCGGCGTCGGTGAGTGATCGCCGGAGAGGACGACCATCAGGTTGGCGACCATCGATGCCTTGCGCTCGGAGTCGAGCTCAACGAGGTCGGAGTCCGCGAGCTGCCCCAGCGCCATCTGCACGAGGCTGACCGCGCCCGCGACCATCGTCCGGCGCGCCGCGAGGATCGCCTCGGCCTGCTGGCGGCGCAGCATCACCTCGGCGATCTCGGGCGCGTACGCGAGATGCGTCAGCCGCGTCTCGAGGACTGCGATCCCCGCGGTCGCCAGCCGTTCCTGGAGCTCGGACTGCAAACCCACGCGAACTTCGTCGGCGTTGGCCCGCAGGGAGGTGGCCTGCTGCGAGTAGTCGTCGTACGGGTACTGGTTGGCGAGGTGACGGAGCGAGGTCTCGCTCTGTACGACGACGTACTGCCGGAAGTCCTCGACGTCGAATGCCGCCTTGGCGGTATCGACGACGCGCCAGACGACGACGGCTGCGATCTCAATCGGGTTGCCGCTCGCATCATTGACCTTGATCCGCTCTGACTGAAAGTTGCGCACCCGCAGCGAGATCGTCTCGCGCCAGATAACGGTGAACGGGTTGGCCCACCACAGCCGCGCCTCGGTGACCGTGCCGACGTAGCGCCCGAACAGGATCAGGACGCGGGACTCGTTGGGCTGCACGACCACGAAACCGGGCCCGACCAGCGCGATCGCGACAGCGACCACGCCGGCCGCGATTCGCACGCCGGTCGCGGTCCCGCCGACCCCGAACGCGACCAGCAGCGCGGCCAGGGCGAGCCCCGCCAGGGTCACCGGCACGCCCGCCGGGCACGGGAGCGCCCGCGGCGCGCGCTCGTCGTGGACACGGCGGGTGTCGTTTGAAGCTTGCATAGCTTCCTCCGAACCAAGAAGTGATATCACGACGATGTTATTTCAATAACGCCAGAACGTCAACTCGGGTGACTCGGAGCGGGTGCCGTTTGGATCGCGGTCAGCACCCCTCCTGCACGCCGGCGGCCTGCGCGATGACTGGGCGCGGCGGACGGCTGGGAGCGCTCGAGCGCGAGCGCCGGCGCGGGATCGCGAGCGCGCCGGCGACACCCAACGCCAGTGCCGCGGCGCAGACGATGAACGCCAGCGTGAAGCCGCCGTCGCTCGGGAGTCCCGACACGCCATGGCTCGACGTGATGCACGCTGCCGCGACCTGGGCGCCGAAGGCGCCACCGAGCGTCCGCATGACCGTATTCATCGCCGTCGCGACGCCGGTCTGCTCCTGGGGGACTGCCGCCACGATCAGGTTCGCGAGCGCGCCCAGTCCGAGGCCGATGCCGAGCCCGAGTGACAGGGCCCACACGATCAGCTCCGACGCGCGGCCGTGGGCGACGGTCAGCCCGAGGTAGGCGGCGAGCATCAGCGTCATGCCCGTCAGCAGCTGGGCCCGCGATCCGATTCGGGATTCGATCCTGCCGGTAAGCGGACCCACGACCAACTGCGGAGCGGCCGTCGGCAACATGAACAGGCCGGCCAAGGTGATGGAAGCGCCGAACCCGAACCCAGTGGCCCGGGGCAGTTCGACGAGCGCGGGGATCACCGCGATCGAGGCGTACATCCCGGCGCCGAGCAGGAACGCGGCGAGGTTGGCCGTCCAGACACCGCGCAGCGCCATCATCCGCATGTCGACGAGCGGCGCGGGTGAGGCGAGCTCGCGCCGCACCCACGCGACCAGGAACGCCCCCCCGCCGGCGAACAGCCCGACGGTCTTGGGGGAGAGCCACCCCCACTGGCCCGACTCGGTCACGGCGACCAGCAGCGTCGAGAGCCCGACAGCCATCAGCGCGGCCGACATGGTGTTGACCCTCGCCGGCGTGCGCACGGGCGAGGCCGGCACGCACCGGGCGACGAGCAGGACCGCTCACGACGAGCAGGCCGAGTGGCAGCCAGAACAGCCACCGCCAACCGAGCCCCGCGACGATCGGCCCGGCGACCACGAGGCCCAGCCCTGCGCCGATTCCCAACAGCGAGGAGACCAGCCCAACCGCCCCGGCGACGCGCTCGCGCGGAAGTTCGTCACGGACGATGCCGAACGCGAGCGGGAACACGGCCCCGCCCACTCCCTGGAGCGCACGCCCGGCCAGCATGACCGCGAGCGACGGCGCGAGCGCGCAGACCAAGGTCCCCACGCCGAGCGTCGCCATCACGACCTCGAGCATCCGGTGCTTGCCGTGCATGTCTCCGAGACGGCCGAACACGGGCGTGAAGACGGCGGTTGCGAGCAGGTTCGCGCTCAGGATCCACGTGCCGCTGGAAGCACCCGCTCCGAGTGAGCGCTCGATGTCCGGGAGCGCCGGGACAACGACGGACTGCAGCAGCGCGAACGTGGTACCGGCAATCGAGAGAACCGCGAGCAGCGGATTCAGAGCGACGAATGGACATCGAGCCTCCTTGGTTGACGTCGGTGTGAGATCAACAGTAAGCTCGGGGACCAAGACGATGAATGCCTCAGACGCCCTATCAGATGTTCAATCGTCTTCGTATGGCGTGGACCTCGTCGGCGATGCGATCACGGCGATGCGGATCGGCGAACCGCAGGTCGCGCGGGCGCTCCTGCAGCCTCCCTGGGGTTTGCGCTTTCCGGCGGTCGGCGCCGCGGGCGTTCACGTGATCCTCAAGGGCAGGGCGTGGCTGCTGGCACCCGGGGACGCCGACCCGATCCTCCTCAGCGCGGGCGACGTCGCGCTGGTCCGGCGCCGCAAGCCACACGGGCTCGCCGACGACCCGGCCAGTTCGCTGTGGGACGCCGATCTGGCCCAGCACGTGCCGACCGAGCACTGGCCCCGGGACGGCAGCGCGCTCGACGCCCGTACCCGTGGGACCGCCCTGATCGGCGGCACGTACGACCTCAACGGAGCGCGGCCACACCCACTGCTCGAGAGCCTCCCCGACGTGGTTCACCTGCCGGCGCGCGTCGGACTCAGCTCGGACGTGCGGACCGTGGTCGAGCTGCTCGGCGCCGAGATGGACCGTGACCTGCCCGGGGCTAGTGCGGCGACCCCTGCCTTGCTCGATCTCCTGCTGCTGTACGCGATGCGGACGTGGTTCGAGAAGCTCGCGGCTCCGAGCGGCTGGGCCCAGGCGGTTCGCGACCCGGCGGTCGCGATCGCGCTGCGCAACATCCAGCGCCAACCGGAGAATCGGTGGACGGTCGCGACGCTAGCGCGAGAGTCGAACCTGTCCCGCGCCGCCTTCGCCCGGCGTTTCACGAGCCTCACCGGACAGGCGCCCCTCGCCTACTTGACCTGGTGGCGGATGACGATCGCCGCCCGCCTGTTGCTCACGACCGACGCGTCGCACGACGTGATCGCGGGCCGGGTCGGCTACAGCAGCGAGTACGCGTTCAGCAAAGCGTTCAAGCGCGAAATGGGCCTCGCGCCGTCTCGATACCGGGTCATGAATCGCTGATCGCCGGACGTCGCCGGCCGCCTGTCAGCGAACTGACGGGGCAGTAACTTCTCGTTGCTCGCATCGATCGAGGGAAAGGAGCGTCATCGTCATGCCGAGACGACCAACCTCAGTGGCCCTGGACCCGGAAGCGCAGAAACGGCTTGGCATCGAGCTGTTCAACTACGTCTGGACGCTGCTCGAGAAAGACGACCGGACGCAGCGCCAGAGCGACCGCATGGTCGATGCCGCGCACGCGTCGAGGTTCTTCTGGGAGACCGTCGGCGACGCCGTCCACCATGCGCGCGGGGAGTGGCAGATCTCGCGCACCTACGCGACCGTTGGGCGGGCGGAGCCGGCCCTGTACCACGCGCGGCGGTGCCTGGAGATCTGTGCCGCGCACAAGATCCGCGGGTTCGATGTTGGGTACGCATATGAGGCGCTCGCCCGGGCCCACGATCTCGCGGGCGACAACGAGCTCGCGATCGATTACGCCGCGCGTGCCCGCGAACAGGCCGAGCGCGTGACCGACGCTGAGGACCGCGAGCTGCTGCTCAGCGATCTGGCGACATTGCCCGGCTGAGACCGAGCGCGGTCGCGTTCGGTCACCGAGCGCGCACCACGAACCTCAGGCCACCCTTGGGGCCGAGCGTGGGCGTCGTGACGACCCGGGGCGGCTGCGATGACAGTGGCTCGAGCCGCAGGCGGCCCAGCAGGACCGCCGCGAGCGCGCGCAGCTCATATTCGCCGAAGCGCTTTCCCAGGCACATCCGCGAGCCGCCGCCGAACGGAACGTAGGCTCCGCGCGGAAGCGCGGCTTCCCGCTCGGGCAAAAACCGATCCGGGTCGAAGGTGAACGGCTCCGGGTAGAGCTCCGGCAGGTGGTGGGTCACCCACGAGGAGTAGTGGACGCCGGTCTCGGCCGGGACCAGCACGCCGCCGAGGATGACGTCGCGGGTCGTTCGCCGCGGACCCACCCAGGCGGCCGGATAGCGGCGCAGCGTCTCCTTGAGCGAGCGCTCGAGCACCGGCATGGCCTGGCCGTCGAGCACCTCCGCGGTGGGATCTCGGCCGGCCAGGGTCCCGTCGAGCTCCTCCTGCACCGCCGCGAGCGCCGCCGGATTGCGGCCCAGCTCATGGACGAGGAACGTGAACGTCGTGGTGGTCGTGTCATGGCCGGCGAACAGCAGCGTCACCGCCTGATCCCGTACGGCGCCGGCGCTGAGTGGCTCGCCGGCATCGTCGGTGGCGCTCAGCAGCAGCCCGAGCACACCGCGGCCGGGGTCACCGCTGCGACGTCGTTGGTCGATCTCGGCACGAATTCCGATATCGAGCGTCCGCCGCGCCGCGATCGCTCGCGTCAACGGCGTACCGGGCCCGGGGAGCAGCTGCAAAAGGACCGGCTCGCCGTGGATCGAGAGAGACGCCTCGAACGCCTCGGCGAGCGCCCGTTCCCGGCCTTCGGTGACATCCATCCCGATCAGGGCGCGGAGCGCGATCCGCAGCGCGAGCTCGCGAACCCAGTGGTAGATCTCGACGACCTGGCCTTCGCGCAGCGTCTCGGCGGCCGTGACCGCCTCTTGCACCATCGTGTCGGTCAGCGACGCGATGTACTCGCGGTGGAAGGCCGGCACCATCAGCAGCCGGAAGTCGCGGTGGTAGGCGCCGTCGGTGTTCAACAGACCGTCGCCGAGCAATGGCCAGAGGTCCGCGAAGCGGCCCTCGCGCCACTGGAATGCGTCGAAGTCGCTGACGAGGATCTGGTGGTTGACCTCGGCGCCGATCGCCCAGACGACCGGCTCGTGCAGCAACCGCAGGGTGAAGACGGGGCCGAACCGCCGCTCGTGCTCGAGCAACAGCCCGAGCGGGTCCGAGATGATCCGCCGCGTGTTCGACCAGCTCGGCGCGGTGCTCCCCGGGGGGAGCTTCGCGCGCCGGCGGATCCGCCGCTCGCGCCGCACGTCGTCGGTGATTCGCGTTACCAGCCCGATCTGCATCGGCGCCGGGCGCGGCGCGTCGACGGTTCGCGTCGGGGTGAGCGTCTGCGTGGTTGCCATCGCTAAATGGTCCCAGACCCCACCGCTGCCGCGCACCTGCCGCTACATCGGTGGCGCGCGTGCCGGCTGCGCAAGGCGTCGTCGAATAGATTGCAGCCATGCCGTCCGTCCTCGTAACCGGCGCATCTCGCGGGATCGGCAAGGTGACGACACTGTGGCTCGCCGCGCGCGGCTGGGACGTGATCGCGGGCGTCCGACGGCCCGACGACGGCGAGGCGCTGACCGCGGCAGATCCCGAGCGGGTCACGGCGGTCACGCTGGACGTCACCGACTCCGACCAGATCGCGGCCCTGGACGGGTCGCTGCCGGAGACGCTCGACGCGGTCGTAAACAACGCCGGCATCGTCGTCTCGGGTCCGCTCGAGGCGACGCCCCCAGACGACTTGCGGCGTCAGCTGGACGTCAACGTCGTCGGCCAGGCAGCGGTCACGCAGGCCGTGCTGCCGAGGCTGCGCGCCTCCCGCGGCCGGGTGCTGTTCGTCTCTTCGCTCAGCGGGCGGGTAGCGACCCCGATGTTCGGGCCCTACAGCGCCTCGAAGTTCGCGCTCGAGGGGATGGCCGACGCGCTGCGGCTGGAGCTCGCTCCGTGGGGGATTCGCGTCGTGCTGATCGAGCCGGCCCAGACCGACACGGACCTGTGGCGCCAGGCGGACGTGGAGTTCGATCAGGGGATCGAGCGGCTGGCGCCCGAACAGCGGCGCCTGTACGCCAAGCACCTCGAGGGATTCCGCAAGACGATCCCGCGCTCGCAAAAGGCCGCGGGACCTCCCGATCGCGTCGCGGCGACGATCGAAAAAGCGCTGACCGATCGCCGTCCGCGCGCCAGGTACGTGGTCGGCGCGTCCGCGCGCAGCCAGGCGCTGGTCACGCGGCTGCTCCCGACTCCCGCGCTCGACGCTCTGCTGCGGACGGGCGGGGGCGTTCCGCGCCGCCTGTAGCTCGGAGACGCAAGCGGCAATGTTCCCGCGCCCGGCGCGCGGGCAGGCTACCCGTCCGCCGATTCGGCTCTGGGATCGACGCCCGGATGGTTGAGATCGACGATCAGCAGATCTTCCTCGAGCCGGGCCGGACGTCTTATCGACTCGGAGTTGTCGATCTCGTAGTAGCTCACGAACGCGGCTCCCGACACGAGCCAGGTGGCGTGGTTCTCGACCGGGGCCCTGACCTGATATGCGTGTTCGATCGAGCTATCGACTTTGCGCAGCCCGACCAGGCGAGACTCTGCGTCGTACAACAGCTCGACTGAGTCAGGCTGACCGAGCGCGTCGAAGGCCGCCTTGTTGAGGGAGATGACGCCCTTCTTCTGCATCGTCACATACGGCTGACGGTCGGACTTGCGCTGTCGCGTGAACGTCTCGAACGGCATCGTCGGGATCCCTCCACATGGCCTTCGCCAATCCCCAACATTTGTGAGAGACTGACCCTCGGTTTTTGCACTGCCCGCTGCGATTTACGAGATTATCGACTTCGGGCCTACCAAATAGCAGAGGGGTGGTCTCATAAGGGGTGCCGCAACACGCGGGTCACGCGCGCAGCAAGTCCCCAGCGGCAAGAAAGGACGCGCGCGCGCCTGTATCTCGCCGGGGGGTTCGCTCGCGCTGCGCGCGGCGAACCGAGGCGCGTGCTGATCGGGGAGGATGCACACCCGGCGGTGATCGAGTCGCCGGTCAACGGCGACGATCCGAAGCGCCCGCGGGTCCGGTGCATCGGCGACGTTCTGTTGCGGGTCGCCGCCGGGGAGGTCACCTTCGGCACGGCCGTCCATGACGGCGAGATCAGGGTCGAGAGTGACACGCTCGAGCCGGACGGGATGGCCGGCTACGAGGTGCTCGCGACCTCGCGTCGCTGATCAGGTCCGCCGGCTGATCATCTGAGGACGAACCCGGTCCCGAGCGGGTCACGGGCGTCGAGGACGAAGCGATGGTGTCCGGTCACGAACGCGGTGCCCTCGACTTCGGTCAGCAGCCCGCCGGCGACCTCGCCGAGTGCGCGCGCGGAGAACGTCGTCCCGATGATCGAGTCCGCGCGCCAGGTGACATCGGCGCCCAGCGCTCCCTCGTCGGCCAACAGGGCGGTCCGGGCCGAGGTCGCCGAACCGGTCGGCGACCGATCGACTTCCCCATCGGCGAAGATCGCCACCGATCGGTGATGCAGGGGGGCGATCTCCTCGTGCAGGACCGTCCCGTAGATCCCCGAGAGCCGCGCGTCCTCGGGATGGCGGGCCACCTCGCTGCCGTCCAGCTCGCGCTTGATACTTCGCCCCAAGGCGATCAGCTCGGGCAGCTCATCGGGCGCGACGCGCAGTCCCCAGCGCGCGGCGCGCGCGAAGGCATAGATCGCCCCGCCGTAGGCGACGTCGACCTCGCCGCCGGCGGCCGGTACGCCGCGCGCGATCACATACGCGGGCACGTTTCGAAACGCGACGTTCCGCACCGCCCCGCCACTGACGCGGACGCTCGCGACCACGCGCCCGGACGGGACGTCGATCGCGATCTCGCGCTCGCCATCAGCGGCCGCCGCCACCCGACCGGACTCGACGGCCCATGCACCGAGCGCGATCGTCCCGTGTCCGCACGCGGTCGAGTAGCCGTCCTTGTGCCAGAACAGGACACCGAACTCGGCCCCTTCATCGTCCGGTGGCACGAGGAAGCACCCGTACATGTCAGCGTGGCCGCGAGGCTCGTGGCAGAGCAGCTTGCGCACGCGGTCGACCTGCTCCGAGCGCGCCGCGTACTCACGCCGGTCCCGGACCGTGGCGCCCGCGATCTCGAGCGCGCCGAGATCGACGATCCGAAACGGCTCGCCGGCGGTGTGGTAATCGGTCGCCTGGATCTCGATCGCGGCAGTCTCTCGTAAGTGGAGCCTCGGTGGGTAGGGTGGGCCGGTGACGCCAGCTCGCCATGCGGACGTGATCGTCGTCGGCCTCGGCGCAATGGGCAGCGCCACCGCCCACCGGCTGGCGCTGCGCGGTGCGTCGGTGCTCGCCTTCGACCAGTACCGCCCGCCGCACCCGCTCGGCTCGACGCACGGCGACACGCGGATCACCCGGCTGGCGATCGGCGAGGGGCTCGACTACGTCCCGCTGGTGGGCCGCTCGCACGTGCTGTGGCGTGAGCTCGAGCAGCAGACCGGCGCGCAGCTGTTGACCCAGTGCGGCGGGCTGATCCTCGCGCGAGCGGGCGATCCGTTCCTCGGCCAGACCCGCGCCGCCGCCCGCGAGTTCGGGATCGCGCACGAGAGCCTGTCCCGCGAGGAGATCGTCAGCCGCTACCCGATGTTCGCCGTCGACGGCGACGTGGAGGGCTATTACGAGCCCGAAGCGGGCTATCTCAGACCGGAGGAGGCGATCCGCGTCCAGCTCGAGCTCGCCCGACGCCACGGCGCGCAGCTTTGCCTCGGCACGCGGGTGCAGCGCTGGCACGCGACGGCGACCGGAGTCACGGTCCAGACCGATGACGGAATCTACGGCGCCGACCGGCTCGTGTTATGCGCAGGCCCCTGGATCGGGACGCTGCTCGACGAGCCGGGGACGTTCGCCGTCTATCGCCAGCTGTTGTTCTGGTTTGCGATCCGCGAGCGATACGAGCAGCTGCGCGAAATGCCGGCATTCGTGTGGGTGTTTGGCGGGCAGCCGCAGGACTTCGAGCACTTCGACGGCGTCTACGGGTTTCCGGCGATCGACGGGCCTGACGGTGGCGTCAAGTTGGCGACCGAGCGCTATGAGCACACGACACTCCCCGACGGTCACCAACATCCGGCCACGCGGTCGGAGGTCGAGGAGATGTACGAGCGACTCGTCGGGCCGCGCCTGCCGTGGATCGCGCCGGCGGCCCTGCGAACGGTGTCGTGCCTGTACACGTGCACCCGCCGGAGCAGGTTCGTGATCGACCGCCATCCCGAGCACGACGCGGTCGTGATCGTGTCCGCCTGCTCGGGGCACGGCTTCAAGCACTCGCCGGCGATCGGCGAGTCGATCGCGCAGCTCCTGGTCGAGGGCGAAGCCGAGATCGATCTCAGCCCGTTCACCCTCGCGCGAGCGCGGCAGTAGCCGCCGGCGCGGGCTCGGCGTCCGCGGGACTCGCGTCACGCCCGCTGGGCTTGCGCCAGCAGCCGCTCGAACTCCGGTGACTCAAACTGCGCCACGGCGCGCGACCACATCGCCTCGCCCCACTCGCGGATCTCCGGATCGCCCGTGTTACCGACCCGGATCGACCCCCACAGGCTCCAGCCGTACTGCGACATCAGCGCCCACAGCCGCGCCCGAGCAAGCTCGCGCGGCCGCGCCGCGCCGTGGTACTCGGTCACGAGCTGCTCGGCCTGCGCCGGGTCGAGCTCGAGCTCGTTGATCGCGTCCCCGAGGTCGTAGCAGGGGTCGTTGTTGCCCGAGTACTCGTAGTCGACGATCCACAGGTGGGAGCCCGGGCCGGATGACTCGATGAAGTTGCCCGGCATCAGGTCGTTGTGGCACGGCGTGGTCCGCTCGCGTGTCGCCGTCAAGACGTCGGACATCCGCTGGGCGCGTTCCGCGTAGCGGTCGTAGTCGCCCGGGAGTGGGTAGCCGTTCTCGGCCACGATCTCCAGATAGCGCGCCTGGACCTGGGTCATGTCGAAGTCGCGCCCGAACTCCGGTGTCTCGTGCAGGCGCCGGAGCGTCCGCGCCAGCACCGCCACGCGGCGGGGGTCGCGGAAATCGGCGGGCGTCAGCGTCACCCCGTCGACGAACTGCACCACGAGCGCCTCCGGGTCCTCCACGCGGGCGATCACCGGCGCGCCGACCCCGGCCGAGGCGGCGACCACCGAGTTGACATGTTCGTTGGCGCGGTCGATGCCCAGCTCGCCGCTCTCGTGCACGCTCAGCCGGACGACGTAATCGGCGCCGGCGGTCGTCACCCGGTAGTTGCGGTTGGTCATCCCGCCCGTGATCGGGGCCACGCGCCGATCCGGCGTGGCCAGCTCGGGGATCTGCGCGCAGACGCGATCGAGCTCGTCGTCAGCCACGCGTCCGCGCACCTTCGGGGTCGTACAGGACATCGCGTTCGATCCGGGCGGGAAGCGTGTCGCCGAACACGTCGACGGCCAGCTCGGTTCCATTCTCGAGCGCCGCCGGCAGCGTGGCCAGCGCCACGTTGCGACCGACCGTGTAGCCGTAGGCGCAGCTGCGGATCCGTCCCACGACCGTCCCGTCGTGGCGCACCGCCTCGCCGCCGTAGATCGTCTCGTAGCGCTCGTCGCCGACCGTCACCGTTCGCAGCCGGCGAGCCGGCTCGGTGGCGCCGTTTGCGCTCAGCGCGGCACGTCCGCTGAAGTCTCCCTTGTCGAGCGCGACGCAGAAGCCGAGCCCGCTCTCGTAAGGCGTGTCCGAAGCGGTGAGGTCGGTGCCGAAGTAGCGGTAGCCCTTCTCGAGCCGCAGCGACTCGAGCGCGCGGTACCCACCTGGGGTGATCCCGTCCTGGGCGCCCGCGGCGAGCAGGCGGTCCCACACCTGCACCGCCCACTGCGGGGCCACGTACAGCTCGTAGCCGAGCTCGCCGACGTAGGTGATCCGCTGCGCCAGCACCGGGGCTCCGCCGAGCTCGATCGTGCGCGCGCGACGGAACGGCAGCGCGGAATCGGACACGTCGTCGTCGGTGCAGCGCGCGACGACGTCCCGAGCGCGCGGTCCCCAGATCCCGATCACCGCGAGCTCGTCGCTGCGATCACGGATCTCGACCGCGCCGTCGCCGGGCCGCCGGTTGAGCTCGAGCCAGCCGCGGTCGGCGTCGACCGTGGCCGCGCCCGTGATCACGCGAAACGTCTGCTGATCGATACGCGTCACGGTCACGTCGGCGAGGATGCCGCCGCGACGGTTGAGGAACTGGGTGTAGATCACGCTCGACACCGGCCGGTCGATGCGGTTGTCGCAGACGCGCTCGAGCAGCGCAAGCGCACCGGGACCGGTGACCTCGAGCTTGCCGAACGAAGTCATATCGATGATCCCCACGAGCTCGCGAAAGGCCTCGTGCTCGCGCCCGACGCGCTCGAACCACGGCGGCTTGGCCCACCCGAACCGGCGCTGGTCGGCGCCGCTGCGACGCCAGCGATTCTCGGGCTCGAAATGGTCGGCGCGCTCCCACCCGTTCTTGCTCCCGAACACCGCCCCGAGCTCCTGCTGGCGGCCCTGCAGCGGACTCGCGCGCAGCCCGCGCGCGAGCTCATCACTATCAAACGGAAACCGCAGCCGGTAGTAGTAGCGGTACGCCTCACGGGCGGCCGCCGTCGCGAACCACGGGTCGTGATAGGCGTTACCAAAGCGCCACGCGCGGTAGGCGTTCAGGTCGATCTGCGGCTCGCCGTCGACGATCCACTCGGCGAGCGCGCGGCCGATCCCGCCCGCGCCGCCGAAGCCGTTCAGAGACAGGCCGGCGGCGACCCAGAAGCCGGGCGTGCCCGGGATCGGACCGAGCAGCGGGTTGGCATCGGGCGTCATCGCGTCCGGATGACACAGCAGGCGGATCACGCCCGCCCGATCGAGGAACGGGAAGCGCCGGATCGCGCCTTCCAGAAGTGGCGCGAAGCGGTCCATGTCGGACTGCACCGGGCTTGCGCCGTGATCCCACGGGACGCCGTCGGCCCACCGGACGACCGGGTCGGGCTCATAGCCGCCGATCAGCATCCCGCCGGCCTCGTCCTTGCCGTAGACGAGGTTGTCGGGGTCCCGGAAGCATGGGCTGCCGCGCGGGATCTCGTGGCCGGGCACCGCCTGCATCAGCACGTGCTGGTGATCGACTGGCACCGACACGAGCCGCACCCCGGCCATCTGCGCCACCTGCGGCGCCCACACCCCCGCCGCGTCGACCACGCACTCGGTCTCGATCGTTCCGCCGTCGGTGCGTACCGCGCTGACCCGCCGGCCGCGCCCGAGCTCGATCCCCGTGACGCGAGTGCGCGGCGCGATCTGGACGCCCAGCCCGCGCGCGGCGTCGGCGACGGCGTGCGTCGTGATGTGAGGGTCCACGTATCCGTCACCCGTGACCCAGACGCCGCCGTAGAGCGAGTCCGCGGAGGCGTACGGGAGGTGTTCGAGCACTTCGCTCGGGCCGATCAGCCCAGCCTCGAGCCCGAGCGCGACCGCGCGGCTCCAGGATCGCTGCAAGTCGGCCCAGGACTCGGGGCTGGACGCGATCCGGACGCTGCCGACGGCGTGAAAGGCGCCCAGCTCGCGATACAGCGAGACGCTGTAGCGCCGGAACTCGAGCATCGTCGCCGACGGGTTGAACTGGGTCACCAGTCCGGCCGCGTGGTGCGTCGAGCCGCTCGTCAGCTCGCCCTTGTCGAGCAGCACCACGTCGCGCGAGCCGGCGAGCGCCAGGTGGTAGGCCACGCTGCAGCCGGTGATCCCGCCTCCGATCACCACCACCTGGGCCCTCTCCGGCGTCGCCATGGCGGACAAGTTGATCACACCGACGATCTCACGGATGAGTGGCCGGTGCCGTTCAATACAACGGACGTGACCTCGGCAAGGCTCCACCTCCGACACGAAAACCCGCGCGTGCTGCTCGCCGCGGCCATCACCGTGTGCGTGTGGTCCTCGGCGTTCGTGGGGATCCGCTATGCCGGGCGCCAGTTCGATCCCGGACCGCTGGCGCTGGGACGGTTGCTCGTCGGCAGCTCGGTGCTCGGTCTGCTCGTGCTGGCGCGCGGGGAGTCGTTGCCGCCGCGCCGCGCGCTGGGCGGGATCGCGATCTGCGGCGTGCTCTGGTTCGGGGTCTACAACGTCGCGCTCAACGCAGCCGAGCGCTACCTCGACGCGGGCATCGCGGCGCTGCTGGTCAACGTCGGACCGATCTTCATCGTGATCCTCGCCGGAGTTTTCTTGAAGGAAGGCTTTCCGCGCCTACTCCTGCTCGGCTGCCTGATCTCGTTTGCCGGCGCGGCGATGATCGGGATCAGCACGTCCAAGCACACGAGCGGGGCCGGCTGGGGCGCGGTGCTTTGCATCGTCGCGGCGCTCGCGTACTCGGCCGGCGTGGTGGCGCAGAAGCCGGTCCTACGCGACGCCTCGCCGCTGGTGGTGACGTGGCTGGCGTGCACGATCGGGGCGGTCGCGTGTCTGCCGTTCGGCCCATCGCTGGTCGGCGAGCTCGGCCGGGCGAGCCCGAAGGCGATCGCGTGGGTTGCCTACCTCGGTCTCTTTCCGACCGCGATCGGGTTCGTCACGTGGGCCTATGCGCTGTCGCACACAACCGCCGGGCGGATGGGCGCGCTGACGTATCTCGTGCCGCCGGTGGCGCTGGCGCTCGGGTGGGCGATCCTCGGCGAGAAGCCACCGCTGCTGGCGATTCCCGGCGGGATCCTGTGCCTCGCCGGGGTCGCGATCGCCCGCCGTCGCCCGGCTCGGCGCGCGCCGGCGGTCACCGGAGTCCCGGTCGCGGTCAGCGACCGCTGACTACGCCGGCGCGTCGCGGACGGCGATGTTGACGCGCGTCACCGCGCACAGTCGCTGCTCGTCATCGCGGGACTCCACCTCCCAGACCCACCGGGTGCGCCCCTTGTGCAACGGGACGGCGGTCGCGTTCACGTAGCCCTCGAGCAGCGGACGCAGGAAGTTCGTCTCGTTCGACATGCCCATCACCACCTTGCCCTGCGGATACATCACCAACCAGGTCCCGCGCGACGCCAGCGCCTCGGCGAGCGCCGAGATCACGCCGCCGTGCAGGAGCCCGAACTGCTGGCGCAGCACGTCACGGATCATGACCCGGCCCCGAACGTTCCCGTCGTCTGAGCCCACGTCGAGGATCTCGAGGCCGTAGACGGCGTCGAAGCACTCCTCGAGCGCGATCGCCGGCTCATAGCCGGCCGGGATCGCGGTCAGTGGCTGCTGCTCCATCGCGGCTTACAAGCTAGCCGACGCGAACTCGGCGATCGCTGCCACGACCTGCTCGGGCGCATCCAGGTGCGGGCTGTGACCGCCGGGCACCACCAGCCGGGCCACCGGCCCAGCGAGCCGGGCCTCGATTCGGTCCAGCTGCTCGAGCGTCCCGTACGGATCGTCGGCGCCCTGGATCAGCAGCGTCGGGGCGGTGACGAGCGCGGCGTCGGTCTCGAGGTTCCAGGCGCGGAAGTCGCGGTGAAGCCACATGTCGCACCAGCCCCAGAACGCCGCGTCGACATCGTCGTGGTGCCGCGCCATCCGGTCGCGCAGCTCGCCCCGCAGGTAGTCGTCCCGGGTCGCGCGGATCGAGTCGAGCGTCAGTTGCTCGACGAACACGTGCGGCGCCAGCAGCACGAGCCCGGAGACGGGGTGACGGCCGGCGTGGATCAGCGCGATCGATGCGCCATCGCTGTGTCCGACCAGCCACGGCTGATCGATGTCGAGCGCCGCGAGCAGCTCGGGCAACACGGTCAGCGCCTCGCGATGGTGGTGACCCACCACGTCGCGGGGCCAGGGGCTCGGCTGCGAGTGGCCGTGGCCAAAGCGCGAGAACGCGATCACGCGCCGACCGGTGGCAAGCCGCAGCGCGGTCGGAAACCCACGCCACAGGTCCACCGAGCCGAGCCCTTCGTGAAGCATCACGATCGGCGCGAGGCGATCGTCGCCCGCGAGTTCGATCGCGTCGATCCGGCGGCCGGCGATGACGGCGGTTCGCCGCCGACGCCCATCGATCTTCTCCCCTGCGGGCGTCACCGACGCGAACAGTAGGCGGTCAGGCAATCCGAGGTCCGCTCGCCCGCCGCCGGGGTGACCGGCCGCTCGTAGGGTCCCGGTCCGTCCACAGGCCGCCGCTGTAGCACCATTTCTTAGGCGTCCAGTGGTGCGTTTTTGCGAGGGGGGCGGGCCGGCGCACTAGGCTGAGGTGCCGTGAACGCTTCCCCGCGAGCCGCTTGAGACGCCTCGGCCCAGCGCTGGGGGAGCGCGACTTTCGTCTCTGGTGGCTGGCGCTGCTGGGGATGGACATCAGCCTCCAGATGCTCGAGGTCGCGATCGGCTGGGAGGTCTATGCGCTGCACCGGAGCGCGCTCGACCTCGGCTGGATCGGCCTGGCGGAGTTCGTGCCGCTGTTCGTGCTCGCGCTCCCGGCCGGGCACCTGGCCGATCACGTCCCGCGGCGCCTGATCTTCGCCGGCTCGCTGGCGATCGGGGCCGCGGTCGGGGTCGGGCTGGCGCTGGTCAGCTCGTCGGGCACGACCAAGGTCTGGCCCTATTTGGCGCTCGCAGCCGCGGCGGGCGTCTCGATGGCGCTCGGTACGCCCGCGGCGCGGGCGATGACCCCGACGCTGGTCAGCGCCGACCTGCTCCAGAGCGCGATGACGCTGCGCGCGATCGCGGGGCAGGCCGGGATGGTGATCGGACCGGCGATCGGCGGCTTTCTGTACGGCGTCTCCGCCTCGTTGGTCTATCTGCTCGCGGCGGGAGCGTGCGTGCTCGCGTGTTTATCGGTGATCGCCATGCATCCCGCACCGGCGGCCGAGGCCGCCGAGACCGGCGAGGTGCCCGCCGCGAGCGTCAAGAGCGTGCTCGAGGGACTGCGGTTCGTGGGCCGAACCCAGATCCTCCTCGGAGCGATCCTGCTCGACTTGCTGGCGGTCCTGTTCGGCGGCGCGGTCGCGCTCCTGCCGCTGTTCGCGAGCTCGATCCTGCACGTCGGCCCGACCGGACTCGGCATCCTGCGGGCGGGTCCCGCGGTCGGAGCGCTGCTCGCCGCGGCGGTCATCACCAGGCGACCGATAGGCCGCCGCGCCGGGCGCACGCTGCTGATCGTCGTCGGCCTGTACGGCGTGAGCATGGTCGTGTTCGGGTTCTCGCGCACGTTCGTCATCTCGCTGCTGGCGCTCGGGGTCGGCGGCTATGTCGACCTCTACAGCATGAACATCCGCTCGACGATCTCCGCGCTCGCGAGCCCGGACCGGCTCCGTGGTCGTGTGAGCGCGGTCGAGATGGTGTTCATCGGCGCCTCGAACCAGCTGGGCGCCTTCGAGTCGGGGCTCGCGGCGTTCCTGGTCGGGCCGGTCGCGGCGGTGGTCGGCGGCGGCGCGATCACGATCATGCTCGCGGTCACCTGGCGCTACTTCTTCCCCGCGCTCGCCGAGGTCGACCGGATGGAGCAGATCACGCCTCCTCCGGAAGCGGAGGTCGAGGTCGCGTTGGCGTGACGCTCGGTCGTCGATCCTCGTCGATATGCGCCTAAGATCGACACCCGTTCACGTGAACACGAACTCGCTCGGGTCAAACGTCCGCGTTCGCTCCAGGTACTCGCGCATGTACCCGGGCCAGTTGGCGACGATCCGGCCGTCGCGGTCCCGATACCAGGAGTCGCAGTCCGTCCAGGCGGTGCCCTGGAAGTGCACCTGGGTTGCGCGGTCGCTGGCCGCCTCGACCTCGGGTCGCACATCGAGCCGGCGCGAGCCACGCTCGCGCAGCTCGACGAGCGCCTGGCGGATGTAGGACGCCTGGGCCTCGAGGTAGACGATGATCGAGCCGCCCGAGGTGTTGGTGTTCGGGCCGTACATCAGGAACATCGACGGGAAGCCGGGCACGGTCAGCCCGAGGTGGGCGTGTGGCCCGTCCTCCCAGACCCCGTGCAGCTCGAGTCCGTCGAGGCCTCGGACCCGCATCGGCGCCATGAACTCCGAGGCACGAAAGCCGGTGCTCCAGATGATGCAGTCGAACTCGCGGTCGAGGCCGTCGGACGTGCGCAGTCCTGACTCGGTGACCTCGGCGATCGGCTCGGTGACAAGCTCGACGTTGGGCCGGCCGAGCGCCGGCAGATAGTACGAGCTGAACAGCACGCGCTTGCAGCCGAACGTGTAGTCGGGCCAGACCTTGGCCCGCAGTTCCGGGTCGGGCAGCTGGCTCTTCATGAACATGCTGGAGCGCAGCCCGAACACCCGGCCGAGCGTGCGCGGGTGGCGGATCGCGAGCGTCAGTGACTCGCAGTAGTCGAAGATCCAGCGCCGACGCAGCGGCTGGAGCCCCGGGACGGAAGCGATCGCGCGCCGAAACCAGGTCGGGTAGACGCGGTTCTCGCGCGGGAGCATCCAGTTGCCGGTCCGCTGGCAGACGGTCAGCTGCGCGACGTGCGGCGCGATCGCGGGCACGAACTGGACCGCGCTGGCGCCCGTGCCGATGACCGCGACCCGCTTGCCGCGCAGGTCATAGTCGTGGTCCCAGCGGGCCGAGTGAAAGCTGTGTCCGGTGAAGCGCTCGCGACCGGGAAGCGCCGGGACGTGGGGACGGTTGAGCTGGCCGGTCGCCAGGACGAGCGCATCGCCCTCATAGCGCTCGCCGGCCTCGGTCTTAACCTCCCACACGGAGCGCTCCGGGTGAAAGACGCAGTCGGTCACGCGCCGCGCGCTGCGAACGAGTCCGTCGATCCCGTACTCGCCGGCCACCTCCTCGAGGTAGGAGAGGATCTCTTGCTGGGGCGAGCAGAACCGGCTCCAGCCGCGCCGCTGCTCGTAGGAGTAGGAGTACAGGTGGCTGGGGACGTCACACGCGGCGCCCGGGTAGCTGTTGTAGAACCAGGTGCCGCCGATCGCGGGGGCGGCCTCGAGGATCGTCAGCGCCTCGAACCCGTGGCGGCGCAGCTCGATCGCCGCGGCGATGCCGCCGAACCCGGCGCCGATGATCACCACCCGCGGGCTGCGCGGCCGCCCGTTGACCTGCTCGGCGTTCAGGGGAGCCTGGCTCATCGGCGGCGATCATCCTTGCACGCGACCGCGCCGCACGCGAGCGGCCCCCGGGCCGCGAACCTCCGGCGCGAAAGCGCGGAAAAGGCTATGGTCGCGGCCGACGTTTTTCGAACGCCGACCGCGCTACGGGGGAGAACCCGGCGCCGCCGCAAGGAGAACCGGATGGACCTGACCTTCAACGAACGAGAGCTTGCCTTCCGTGACGAGCTGCGCGCCTGGCTGGATGCCAACGAGCCCGGGCCCGAGCCGGAGAACGACGAGGACGCCAACTACACCTGGCGCCGCGACTTCCAGCGCGAGCTGGCGAAGGGCGGTTGGGCCGCCGTCCACTGGCCGGTCGAGTACGGCGGGCGGGGCGCGACGCTGACCGAGTCCGCGATCTTCTTCGAAGAGCTCGGGCGTTCGGGCAGTCCGCTGCCGGCCAACGTGCTCGGGCTGCTGCTCGCCGGTCCGACGATCATGACCTGGGGGACGCCGGAGCAGAAGGACCGCTATCTGAACCCGATCCTGTCGGCGGACGAGATCTGGTGCCAGGGGTTCTCCGAGCCCGACGCCGGCTCGGACTTCGCGAGCGTCAAGACGCGCGCGGTCAAAGACAACGGCGGGTGGCGCGTGACCGGGCAGAAGGTCTGGACCAGCGCCGCCCAGTACGCCCACTGGTGCATGCTGGTCGCGCGAACCGACCCCGAGGTTCCCAAGCACAAGGGGCTGACCTACTTCCTGATGGATATGGAGCAGGACGCGGTCCAGGTTCGCCCGCTGAAGCAGATCACCGGTGACAGCGAGTTCAACGAGCTGTTCATCGACGACGCCTACATCCCGGACGAGAACGTGCTCGGCGGCGAGGGCAACGGATGGAAAGTCGCGCTGACGACGCTCATGAACGAGCGCGCCGGGCTGGCCTTCTTCCTCCAGGTCCGCCTGCGCCAGCAGCTCGATCGCCTGATCGACGAGGCCGCCGCCCGGGGCCTGCTCGACGACCCGATCGTCGCCGATCGACTCGGGGAGCTGCTGCTGAAGTCCGAGGCGCTGCGCCTGACCGCGTACCGCGGCCTGACCGCGATCGAGAAGTACGGTCAGCCCGGCCCGGAGGGCTCGCTGACGAAGTGGATGTGGTCTGAGACAAATCAGCAGCTGACGCAGTTCGCCGCCGACCTGCTCGGGCCGATCGCGCTCCAGGCCGGCGGACACTGGGCGTATGAGCTGCTCCGGGCCCGCGGCAACTCGATCGAAGGCGGGACCACCGAGGTGCTCAAGAACATCGTCGCCGAGCGCGTGCTCGGCCTGCCGAAGGCGCGTTGAGGAGGCTGTTGTGGACTTCGACCTGACCGACGAGCAGCGGGAGATCAAGAACGTCGCGCGCGAGCTGCTCGGCGCGCGCTCGCCGCTGGCGAAGGTGCGCGAGGCCGCCGAGGCGGCCGCGTACGACCCCGGTCTGTGGGATGAGATCGTCGCGCTCGGCTGGCCCGGGATCGCCGTCACCGAGCGCTACGGCGGCCAGGATCTGGGCGCCGTCGAGCTCGCGGTGCTGGCCGAGGAGCTGGGCTATGCGTGCGCGGCGACGCCGTTTCTGTCGACCGCGGCGGCGGCCGCGCGTGATCCAGGCCGCGGGCAGCGACCAGCAGCGCGAGCGCTGGCTTCCCGGGCTGGCGGCCGGCGAGCTCACGGCGGGAATCGGAACCGCCGATCTTGCCGCCGACGCCGAGGGCGCGGCTGTGGTCGTGCTGCTCGACGGCGACGAGGCGCGACTCGTGGCCGAGCCGCAGACCGAGGCGCTGGTGACGATCGATCCGACCCGTCGGTTCGCGCGTGTGGACGGCGACGGCGAGGTCATGCAGGCAGGAGCGGCGCCGCGCGTGCTCGGCGCGATCGCGGCCGAGATCGTCGGCATCTGCCAGCGCGCGCTGGAGATGACGCTCGAGTACGTCAAGGAGCGCAAGCAGTTCGGCGTCCCGGTCGGCTCATTCCAGGCCGTCAGTCATCGCTGCGCGCAGATGCTGCTCTACACCGAGAGCGCCCGGTCGACGGCGTATTACGCCGCATGGGCGGCGGACGCCGATCCAGGCCGCCTGGCGGAGGCATCGGCCCTCGCCGCTGCCGCCGCGGTGACCGGAGGCCGGGAGGTGACCGCGAGCGCGATTCAGGCTCACGGCGGGATCGGCTTCACCTGGGAGGCCGACGTGCACTGGTTCTACAAGCGCGCCCAGCTCGATGCGGCGCTCCTCGGTGGTGCTTCGCGTCATCATGTTGCCCTAGCGCATGCCGCCGCCGCTCGTGCGGTCGCGCCGGCGGGGTGACATCCTTGTAACGCGCGGGGCGGGGACTGAGCCCGAAGTGCACCTTTTCGAACTCGTTCGCGGTGCAGCGTGGCGCGAGTGGTGAAATCGTGAAGGCCGCGGCTGTTTTCTCGGCAACAAAGGTGCTGACGGGCGCGAAGTCCGGAGTGCTCACCATCCATCTGAAGTAGGCCCACGACCGGCGGCGTGCTCCTTGCAGGCACAGGGATGCGGGCCCGGGCGCCGAACAGCGCTCGCACAGACCGCGACTGGAGGGGATGAGGTGGTGAGCTACTTCGAAGAGCAGCACGACGAGGTGCCAGAGCAGCAGACTGAGGCGATCGCCGTGCTCGACCAGCACGATCTCGATTCGCCGTCTGGGGACCGCCCCGCGAAGCGGTCCGTGGGGTCGCGGCTGACCGACTTTCGCGGGCGCGTGTCGGAGGCGCTGCAGAGCTTCGATCGCCGCCAAGTCGCTCATCCGAGCCTCGGGCCCGGCGCGGCCGCCCACCCGGCCGACCCGGTCGACCCGGCCGATGAGCCGGCGTTCGAGCCTCCCTTCGAGCGGTTCGAGCCGCCCGAGGTGGTGGCCGAGGTGACGCCCCGGACCGAGGACGCGCGCTTTCCGGTCGGGCCAATCGGCTACAACCGATCGGCCGTCGACGAGCGGATTGCCGGGCTCGAGCATGAGCTCGAGCAGCTCCGGGCGACGAGCGAGCCCCCGGTCTCGATCACCGACGAGATTGAGCGCCTCGGCGAGCAGACTGCGTCGATCCTCGTGGTCGCGCACGACCAGGCGCACGAGACCACCCGGGCCGCCCGCGAGCAGGCTGATCGCTGCCTCGCCGATGCCGCCGCGAGAGCGGCCGCGATGACCGAGAACGCCAAACGCAAGCTCGGTGACCTCGACAACGAGACTGACGCGATCTGGCATGAACGGGCGCGGCTGCTCGACGACGCCCGCGATGTCGGGCTGGCGCTGATCGCGCTCGCCGAAGAGGCGCTCGAGCGGTTCCCGGGCGAGGGCAAGACCGCCGACGCGCCGGTGCTCGCCCCGTGGGAATTGGGCGACGTGGACGAGGTGGGCGAGGCGCCTGACGTCTCGACGCCTGACGCCTGACGCCTCGACGCCTGACGCCTGACGCCTGACGCGCGCGTCGCCGACGCGCTTGAATGGAGTGGTGCCCTACCGCGAGCACCCAGCACACGCTGCTCTGGCGCCATGGCTGCTGTGCACGTGGGAGCGGGTCGGGGACGCTCCCTCGGTCCGCGTGCTGCCCGACGGCTGCATCGACGTGCTCTACCACCGCGGCGCCGGGAGCCAGCTCGTCGGCGCCAACACGACCGCGTTCGTGGTGCCCGTCGCCGACGACACGTACATGGTCGGCGCGCGGCTGCGCCCCGGCGCGGCTCCCGCCCTGCTCGGGGTGGCGGCCGAGGCGCTTCGCGATGAGCGCGTCGGGCTCGAGCGAGTGCTCGCGAGGGAGGGTGCGCGGTTGGAGTCGGCGCTCGAAGCCGGCGGCGACCCGGTCCGGGCGCTCGAGGCGTGGCTCGCGCGGCGCGCCGCCGGCGCCGAGCTCCCCGATCCGCTCGTCGGCGCCGCCGTGCGCCGCCTCGGACGCCGCGCGGATGACGTGTCGGGGCTCGCGAGCGAGCTGGGGGTCAGCGGCCGCGGGCTGCGGCGCCGGGTGACAGCGGCGGTCGGCTACGGCCCGAAGCGACTGGGGAGGGTGCTGCGGTTGCGCCGGGCACTCGCCGCCGCCCGGTCGGGCGACGAGCTCGCCCAGGCCGCGTTTGACGCCGGGTACTCGGACCAGGCTCACTTCTCGGGCGACTGCCGCGAGCTCGCCGGGGTTCCGCCCAGCGCGCTGGTCTGACGCCGACCCCGGTGCCCTGGTCTGAGGCCGACCCCGGTGCCCTGATCTGACGTTGACCGCCAGTCCCCTGATCTGACGTTGGCCGTTTTCTCCAAGACGGGCGCGTGGCGATCTGGGAACGTTCCGGCCATGAACGAGACGACAGACACGCAGGACCAGCCGCCGGCCGCGATCGAGTGCAAGCTCGGGTGGGTGATCGTGTACGTCGACAAGCCAACCGAGGCCAGTGACTACTACGTCCGGACGTTCGGGCTGCGAGCCGAGTTCGCCTCGCCGGAGGGCTCATACGCCCAGCTCGACACGGGCCCTACCAAGCTCGCGTTCGCATCGTATGAGCTCGGCGAAAGCAACTTCCCGGGCGGCGTCCGGCGCCCGGGCGCCGGCGAGCCGCCGCCCAACTGCGAGGTCACGCTGGTCGCCGACGACGTCGATGCCGTCTATGCGGCCGCGCTCAAAGCAGGATGCGTATCGCTCGCCGAACCGGCCGACAAGCCCCATGGGCAGCGCGTCGCCTGGGTGCGGGACCCGTTCGGGACGCTGGTCGAGCTCGGGACCCCGATGTAGTCCCACGTGGAGTCAAGACGTGGACCTAGGGCCCACGTTTTCACTCCAAGTCGCTATGCGGCGACCCCTGTGCGCCCACTCTTGTCGGTTTCTGGTGCAAAGCGCGCCAAGAAACGACAAGAGTCGCGCGTCAGCGCTAGGCGGGCACCGGGACCGGTTCGCCCGCCGGGGTCGGCAGCCGGTGGCGGGCATAGATGTCGCGGATCCACTGTGCGCCCGGCCGGATCACGAGCGGCGCGAGGAACTCCCGCCCGGTCTCGGGCACCTCTTGCAGGACCGGGTAGGGAAACTCTGGCGGCAGCACCAGGGGATAGAAGAGCGAGGCGGCGGTCAGGTCGGCGACCGAGAAGCTATCGCCCACCAGGTAGCCGCTGGGCCCGATCTCCGCCTCGAGACGGTCCAGCGCGGCGACCGTCAGGTCCCGGCTCTCGGCTGCCGGCTCGGCCTCGATCTGCATCCGGCGCCGCATTCCCTTCTGAACCACGGGAAACGCGGCGCGGAGCATGGCCTGGGCCGCCTGCGGCTGCCCGTTGAGGAACAACGGCAGCACCGCGTCGGGCTCATCGAGCAGCACGAAGTAGACAGCGCGGCGAATGTGGGGGCCGAGCTGCTCGTCGAAGAACTCCTCGAGCTCGAGCGCCCGCGCGCGCTGCAGTGGATCCGCCGGGTACAGCGGCGGTTGCGGCCAGCGCTCCTCGATCGCCGCGATGATCGCCGTCGAATCCCCGATCGACCGACCATCGAGCGTCAGCACCGGCGTCGTGTCGCCGGTACCGGTCAGGTGCTTGGCGACCAGCAGGTGAATCCCCGGCATCAGCGAGCGCCGCACGTGCGGGACCCGCTTGTAGTCCAGCGCCCAGCGAACCTTCTCGTTGTAGTGCGACAGCTGCAGCTGCCACAGAACTGGAAGCCCATCGGGACGGGGATCGCCGATTGCCACGTGACACTTATATCCGACGGCAGGGGTCAATGCGAGTGCGTCTGTCTGCAAAGCTGCAGGGGTGCCCGATTCAGCCGGCATCGGCGCAGACGTGTCGGGCGACCCGGGCGCGCCCGAAGGCGATCCGGCCGCGCCCGCACACGTTCCGCTGGCGACCGTCGGGCGCGAGTGGCTGCGGATCGGGCTGACCGGCTTCGGCGGACCGCCGGCGCACATCGCGCTCCTGCGCGATCTGGTGGTCACCCGCCGGCACTGGATCGAGCCGCGCTCGTTCGAGGACGCCAACGCGGCGTGCAGCCTGCTGCCCGGGCCGGCGTCGACCCAGCTGGCGATCCTGTGCGCGTACCGTCTCAGAGGTGCGGCCGGCGCGATCGTCGGCGGGCTCGGGTTCATCGTCCCGGCCGTGATCATGGTGATCGTCGGGTCGGCCTTCCTGCTGGCGCAGGCGCCGCCGCTGTGGCTGCTCGGAGCGGGAGCGGGCGCCGGCGCGGCGGTCGCGGCGGTCGCCGTGCGTGCCGCCTGGGATCTCGTCGGGCCGAGCCGCGCAAGGGTGCGGGACAAGGGACGCGCTGAGCTTCGCTGGGTGGTCTACCTGCTGGCGGGCACGGCCGCATCGGCGCTGCTCGGTCCGTACCTGGTGCTGGTGCTGCTCGCCTGTGGGGCGCTCGAGCTGACGATCCAGCGCGGTGGCCTGCCGCGGGTCGGCGGCTCTGGGTCGGTGGCGCCCTCGATCGCCGTCGCCGCGAACGGCGGAGCGGGCGCGGTCGCGTGGACGGCGTTCAAGGTCGGCGCGCTGTCATTCGGCGGTGGCTTCGTGATCATCCCGCTGATGCAGGGTGACGCCGTCCACGTGCATCACTGGATGACCAACCAGCAGTTCCTCGACGCGGTCGCGCTCGGCCAGGTCACCCCCGGTCCAGTCGTCGCGACCGTCGCGGCGGTCGGATACGCGGCGCTTGGGGTCGCCGGCGGGGTGCTGGCCGCGGTGGTCGCATTCACTCCGTCGTTCTGCTTCGTGCTCGGGGGTGGCCGGCGGTTCGAGGCGCTGCGTACCGGGCGCGGCCCGCGCGCGTTCCTCGACGGGGCAGGGCCCGCGGCGATCGGGGCGATCTTCGGGGCCGCGATCACGCTCGCCCGCGCGCTGAACGAGTCGTGGCAGTTCGCGATCCTCGCGGTCGCGGCGATCGTTCTGCTCGCGCTGCGGCGCGGGGTCGTCGAGACGCTCGTCGGCGCAGCGGTGATCGGTGCCGTCGCGGTGCTCGCGGGCGCGCCGTTGCCGTGACGCGCGAACATGAAGCGCGGTGACGCTGGCGATTACAGATGACCCGTCCGAGTTTCGAGATCGCGCGTGGCAATTTCTGGAGTCGCACCTGGAGTGCAACGCGCTCGCCACGATTTCGCTCGCCGTGCTCGAGGGCCGCTACGCGGGCGTCCATCCGCTGTTCGCCTACTCGCTGACAGGCGGCGGCGCGGTCGACGGTGCCGCTCTGCGCACGCCCCCGTTCTCGCTGGTCACCAGCGAACTGCCGCCCGGCACGGCGCCGGGCGTTCATCGATGCGTGGCTGGCGCGCGACCCGGGGCTCAACGGCGCCAACGGGCCCCCGGCGACCACACGGGCACTGGCGGCCGCCTGGCGCGCGCAGACGGGCGGCGCGAGCTCATGCACGCGCGAGATGGCGATGCACACGCTGACCGAGGTGAACGATCCGCCACGCGTGCCGGCCGGACGGCTGCGGGCCGCCGAGCGCTCAGAGCGCGAGCTGCTGATCGACTGGTGGCGCGCGTTCGAGATCGAGGCGCACCTCGCGCGCGGTGACCGGGCAACCACGAACGTCGATGCCCGCCTCGATGACGGCGGCATGTTCGTGTGGGACGACGGCGGCGCCGTATCGCTGGTGGCGGTCTCGCCGTCGGTGGCGCGCGTCGCGCGGATCGGCCCCGTCTACACGCCGCCCGAGCACCGCGGGCGCGGGTACGCGAGCATGGCGGTGGCCGACGTGAGCCGGCGCGCGCTGAGCGGCGGCGCCCGCGCCTGCATGCTCTTCACGGACCTGGCCAACCCGACCTCGAACAAGATCTACGCCGAGGTCGGCTACCGGCGCATCGGCGATTGGGAGGAGCACGTCTTCACGGCGCGCAGTCGGCTGCGCTCGCTTGACGGTCGTCCCCGGCGCAACCGGCACCGGGACCCCCGTGCCGGGCTCTGCGCGACAATCGGCCGATGGCCGCCAATCGACGGCAGGGCCACGCCTCAGACGTCGTCAGCCTCCGCCCGCTGGTCGCCGGGGATGCCCGCGAGCTGCGCAGGATCCACCGCACCGAGGAGGTACGCCGCTGGTGGTCTGACCCCGACGCTGAGTTCCCCTGGGAGGAGCCCGATGCGACCCGCTGGACGGTCGAGGTCGACGGCGCGATCGCGGGGCTGATCCAGTTCTACGAGGAGAACGAGCCGCGCTACCGGCACGCGACGATCGACCTGTTTCTCGATCCCGCCGTCCACGGCCAGGGGCTCGGCACCGAGGTGATCCGCCGCACGGTCGACCACCTCGTCAACGATCGCGGCCACCACCGGATCACGATTGATCCCGCCGCCGACAACGCGGCGGCGATCCGCTGCTACGAGAAGGTGGGCTTCGAGACCGTCGGCGTGATGCGCGCCTATGAGCGCGACCCGTTCGGCGATCAGTGGCATGACGGGCTGCTGATGGAGCTGGTGGTCGACGGCGCTTAACGCCAGACTGGGCGGGCGAAAACATCCTGTACGCTCGACAGGCGTGCCGGCTGACCGTGTGAGCAGCGATCATGGCGGCCTGCGATGAACAGTCTTCCGCGATCCCGAACCGTATGGGCCTGGGCGTCCCTTGGACTGGCCGGTTCATTGCTGACGGCCCTTGCGGCACCGGCGGCGATCCCGGACAACGGCTGGTGGTTCGCGCCGGGCTTCCCCGGTGGCCGCGGCGTCGCGATGCCCGCGGTGTTCGCGGGGGCGGCGCTGCTCGTCGCGGGCTGGATCGGGCTTGGTCGGTTCGCGGGCGGCGAGCGGACCGGCTGGCTGGTGGCGATTGCCGCCGTCTGGCTGACGCCGCTCGCGCTCGCGCCGCCCCTGTTCAGCGGTGACGTGTACAGCTACATCGCCCAGGGCACGATCCTGCACCTCGGCCACAACCCGTACAACACTGCGCCGGCCGCGCTCGCCGGCTTGCACGAGCAGCATGTGATGTCGGCCGTATCGCCGTTCTGGCGGCACACCACCTCTCCTTACGGCCCGCTGTTCTTGGGGCTGATGAGCGTGGTCGTCTCGATCACCGGCTCGCATCTGATCGCCGGCGTGCTCGTTACCCGTGCGGTGGAGCTCGTCGGGGTCGCATTGCTCGCGATCTACATCCCGCAGCTGGCGCGAGCGCTCGGCGCCGATCGCGCCCGGGCGACGTGGCTGGCGGTGCTCAGCCCGCTGCTGGCGCTCGATTTGATCGCCGGCGCTCACAACGACGTGCTGATGATCGGCCTGCTCGTCGCCGGCGTGACGGTCGCTTTGCAGGGGCGCCCCGTGCAGGGCGTCGCGGTCTGCGCGCTCGCCGCGACGATCAAGCTGCCGGCGCTCGCCGGCGTCCTGTTCATCGCCGTCGCCTGGGCGCGTTCAGAGCCCGATCGCTCCGCGCGCATCCGCCTGCTCGCAAAATCGGCGTTTTCGGCGGTGGCCGTGCTCGCGGCGGTCAGCATCGTCACCGGACTGGGCTTCAGCTGGCTGACGACGTCGGTGTTCTCGACCCCGGCCAAGGTCCATCTGGCGATCACGCCCTCGACCGCCGCCGGCTGGACGGTCGCCGGGCTGCTGCGCGACGCGGGGGTAGCCATCGGTCATCGCACGGTCACGTCAGCCTTTGGCGTCGTCACGCTCGCGGTCACCGTGATCGCCGGCGCGCTGCTGTTGTGGCGTGTCCGGGTCCCCAAGGTCGCGCGCTACCTCGGCTTCCTGCTGTTGATCGCGGCTGCCTGCGGCCCCGCTGCCTGGCCCTGGTACTTCACCTGGGGGCTGGTGCTGCTCGCCGCCTGCCCGGGCCTGCAGCGCTCGGTCGCGCTCGTGATCGGAGTCGTGGTCGGCGTGTTCCTGATCAAGCCGAACGGCATCCTCGTACTGCCGGTCCAGAGCTCGCCCGCCGTGCTCGCGGCCTACGTGCTGCTTGGCTACGTCGCGTGGCGCTCGCGCCACCACATCAGCGGCGCTCGCCCAGACCGCGACCCCGACCCGCCCGCGCCCCACGAGGCCCCACGCGCCGGCTCCGTTGGCGCCCACCAGGACCTGACTCGAGCGTGACCACGTCCCTGAGGGTCACGCGCGACTTTGACCGGCCCGCGCCCCGAAGAGCAGCCGAGACGCGGACCCGGGATTGGCTCGCGATCGCGATCCCGACCGCACTGTCGGTGGTCCTGTGCCTGCTCGAGATCGCGGGCCGCAGCCTCGGCTTCGACGAATCCGCGACGGTCACGATCGCCGCCCAGCACGGCTCGGCGCTTGGCTCGGCCATAGCCCACGACGGCGGCAACATGTCGGGCTACTACCTGCTTGAGCACCTCGTGATCGGGGCGTTCGGGAACGGCACCGCCGTTGTGCGGCTCCCGTCCGTGATCGCGGCCGTGGCGACCGTCGCGCTGACGGCCGCGATCGCGCTGCGGCTGTTCGGTTACCGCGCGGCGTTTGCCGCCGGCTCGCTCGCCGCCGTGAGCCTGCCGCTCGTCTTCTGGGCACAGAGCGCGCGGGGATACGCGCTGATGGTCGCGTTCGTGGCCGCCGCGTACCTCGTCCTGATCACGATCGTCGCGCGCTCCGCGGAGCTCGCGCCCGCCGCCGTGCCGCGCACGGACCGCCGCGCCTGGGCCGCGTTCGTGGTGCTGATGGCGCTCGCGACGTACTCGAGCTTCGTCGCCGTGCTCGTGATCCCCGCCCAGCTGCTCGCGCTCGCGCCGCGGCGCCGGCGCACGCACGTGCGCCCGTTCATCTACTCGTTCGTCGCCTACGCGGTTCTGTGTGTGCCGCTGTTCGTGCTCGCCGTACGCCGCGGCTCGGGCCAACTGTTCTGGGTCCCGCGGCCGACGCACAAGATCGAGGTCCAGGTGCTCCAGGAGCTCACCTCGGCAGGCCTCCAACCGAGCTTTCACCGGACCGCGACGACGACCCCGCTGCTGATTGCGACCGTGGCCGCGCTGCTCGCGATCGCGGTCTGGGCCGGCAGGCGGTGGCGGCAGCGCGAGAGCGCCTGGGGCCTCGGCGTCGCGCTCGCATGGCTCGTCGTCCCGGTCGCGATCACGTTCGTCTATTCGCTGGTGGCGCAGCCGCTGTTTCAGCCGCGCAATGTTCTGATGGTGGTGCCGGCGGTCGCGCTGCTGCTCGGAGCCGCGCTCGGACATCCAGGTCTGCCGAAGTTCGTCGCCCCGGCGGCGCTGGTGGCGCTGGTGGCGCTGCGGGGGCTGCAGCTCGGTGCCAGCTACGGCGTCTCGCCCGAGCCGTGGCAGCAGGCGACCGCATACGTGCAGGCCAACTCCCGGCCGGGCGACTGCATCGCCTTCTACCCGCTCGACGGGCGGATGGCGTTCCAGTACTACATCGGCACCGATCGGGTCGCCGATGCCCGCGCTCCTCGGTCGATCCTTCCGCTCGCGCGCTGGGGCACGGTCACGCCGTACGTAGAGGAGTACGCAACCCTGTCGTCCGCGCAGATCGCGCGGCGCACGGCGGGCTGCCGGCGCGTGTGGTTCGTCTCGAGCCACGAGGGCCAGCTCGACGGCCCGGCGCAGTCGTTGGCCAACCGGGCTCGATACGTCGCGCTTCGCGAGCGGCTCGCGGGCCAGTTCGGCCATGTCCCGATCAAGAAGTTCGGCTACGCGGCGGCCGTGCACGTTCAGCTTTTCGGTAGCAACCCTCGCACCGGTCAGCGATCAAGATGACGCTTGTCTGACGCGCTGCTGGTCGTCGCGTTCGGGGTCGCGGCCGCGGTCAGCCTGGCGACGAGCTACGTCCTCGTCACGCGCCTGGAGCGCGTCGGTGCCCGCCTCGGGCTGACCGAGGCGCTGCTGGGCATGCTCGCCGCGCTGGCCGCAGACGCGCCCGAGATCACCGCCGCGGTCACGGCGCTGGCCGATCACCAGGCGCAGATCGGAGCTGGAGTCGTGATCGGCTCCAACGTCTTCAATCTGGCGGCGTTGCTCGGACTCGCGGCGGTGGCCGGCGGGCGGATAGAGCTCCACCGCCGAGTGATCCTGTTCGAGGGGACGGTCGCGATGTTCGTCGCGGTCGTCTGCTTCGCGGTGGTGGTCGGGGGTCCCGGCCCCGGGATCGGCCTGCTCGCGGCGGCGGCGGTGTTGATCCCCTACCTGCTGATCTCGGGCGCGAGCCGGGCCCGGCTGGAGCGGATCGGACTTCCACGGCGATGGACGCGATGGCTGTCCGACGCGGTCACGGAGGAGGAGATCGAGCTCGAGCCGGCGATCCACCCGCAGCCGGGGGGCGGCCGGGACGTGCTTGTCGCTGCGCTCGCGGTTGCGGTCGTCGTCGGTGCGAGCATCGCGATGGAACGGTCTGCCTCGACATTGGGCACGCGTCACGGGGTGGCCGACATCGTGATCGGCGGCCTGATCCTCGCCGGGGTGACAAGCCTTCCCAACGCGGTCGCGGCGCTCTACCTCGCCGGCCGTGGACGGGGGGCAGCAACCCTGAGCGTGGCGCTCAACAGCAACGCCTTGAACGTCACCGTCGGCCTGCTGGCACCGGCGATCATCGTCGGGCTCGGCCCGCCCTCCGGCGAGGCGACGCTGGTGGCCGCGTGGTACCTCGGTCTCACGGCGTTGAGCCTCGGGTGCGCGTACGCGGCGCGTGGGCTGCGCCGTACCCACGGGGCCCTGATCATCGTCGGCTATCTGGCGTTCGTCGCCGCGGTGCTCGCGACTTCGTGACCGCGCAACGCCCGTGATCGTCCGCGCTGTTGCGGCCTCGAGCGAGGTCTACGGGCGTAAGGTCGTGCCGTAGAAGGTCAACAAGCTCAGGACCACCAGCAGCACGCCGTTTATCCAGCACAACAGCCGCCAGGTCCGCCCCTCCGCGTAGCGCGCGACCGCCATCAGCGCCGGGAATGCGGTGATCAGCATCCTTGGATTGGGCGGCACGTATTCCGAGGTGAGTGCCAGGAAGCTGACGCCGCCGGTCCACACGAGTGCCGCCGGCGGGATGTTGCGGCGCTGGAAGTACACGAGCACGAGCATCACTATCAGCGCGACCGCGCCGACCAGGCCGACGACGCGGTTGAGGTCGACCGACGGCTCGTGCGGAACCGTACCGAGTATCTGGCGCACCATTTTGTTCGTGAGATGGACGAGCGCGAACGCGTCGGTCTTCTCGCTCCAGCCGTGATGCTGCGCGCGGTAGGTCGCAAGCGGGGTGCCGGTCCAGAACCACAGAAACACCGCGAAGGCGGAGATACCGAGAAGCGACAGGGCCGGCGCGACGATCACCTTCTTCAGCACGCGTCGCGCCCAGCCGGTGCGGCGCAGCTCGATCAGCGCGGCCGCCGCGCACACGAACACGAGCACGATCCCGACCGGCTGCACCGCCGTTCCGAACGCGGCCAGCACGCCCGCCAGCAGCCATCGCTTCCGGCCGAGCGCGAACAGGCACCCCGCGGCGAGCGGCAGCAGCAACCCCTCGGAGTAGACCATCGAGAACACGACCGAGCCGGGGAACAGGACGAACAGCACTCCGGCTCGGAACGCGACCTTGCGGTCCCACCAGTCGGCCGCGAGCCGGTATACGAGGTAGGTGGCGATCGCGCCGCCGGTGGTCGAGATCAGGACCCCCGCGACGGTTGCCGACCAGATCGCGTCATGGACCGTAAGCAGGATGACCACCTGCGAGAGGGCCCAGATCGCAAGCGGATACAGCGGGAAGAAGCCGAGCGTCGTCTGCCCGTCAGACGGGTGGTGGAGATATCCGTGGTTGGCGACCTCGCGATACCAGAGGCCGTCCCAGTTGGCGAGCTCGTGGAGGAAGTTGTGGTGGCCGAACGCGCTCAGGAGGTAGGCGGCCAGCAGCAGCACGCCGCGGGTCGCGAAGTAGACGGCGAGCAGCGCGATGACATCGGTCCGGCTGACCGCGACCGCCCGCCGGCGCCGCCGGGTGCGGACGCGGGTGACGGGCGGGTGGTCGATCGCCACCGCGTCCGGGGCGACCACGTCGACGCTCGTGAGCTCAAACGATCGGGGTTCGGGCTCGAGGCGTTCGGGGATCGTTTCCACGGGCGGGCAGTCTAGGTTGAGTCGGAGAGGGATGTCCTTAAGGAAGGACTAAGAGTCCTTCTACCCGAGGACATTCTGCGCAACCGCATGGCTCGCGCTCGCCATCTTGCAGACCACGAGCGCGCGACGCGCCAGGCACGAGTTTAGGACGCGCCGGGGGGTCCGTCCCCCGATTGGTCGCCTACCGCCTGTCCGTCGCGCCCCACGTACCCGTCCTTGCCGCCGACAACGAGCACGATCGCCTCGCCGTCACCGGCGTTGTGCATCTGGCGATGCGTCACAGCGTCGACGCGCGCGATACCGCCCGCGCCGATGACGTGCGTGCTGCCGTCACCGAAGCGAAACTCGATCGTCCCCGCGTGCACGAAGTAGGTCTCCTCCTGCTCCTCGTGGAAGTGCGCGCCGGTCGTGTACCCGGCGGGCAGCACGATTGCATTGATGCCGAACGCGGTCACACCGAGCTCACGGCGGACCTTGCGGAACCCCGGACCGTCGCCCATCTGCTCCAAAGTCGAGACGGCGTACCCGTCTCCTCGCGTCGGCTCGGCCATGGTCGCGGTGAATGGTACTTGTCATTCGCGAACGAGCCTGCGATCGGCGACCGCGAGTGGGCATACTAGGACCGTGACGTCAGCGCTCCTATCAGAGGCGCTCGCGCCGCTAAGAGCTAGCCCCGAACGGACCGCGATTCTGCTCGACATCGACGGAACGCTGGCACCGATCGTCGACAATGCGGCCGACGCCCACGTTCCCGAGACGACGCGTCAACTCCTGATCGCGATCGCCAACAAGTATGGGCTGATGGCGTGCGTGAGCGGTCGCCGCGCCTCCGAGGCGCGCGCGATGGTGTCGATCGGCGCGATCTCCTACATCGGCTCGCACGGCGCGGAGCTGCTCCGGGCCGGGTGGACCGAGGCGGTGCTCGACAAGGGGCTGGAGGAGTGGGTGCGCCGAATCCAGGAGTTCGGGCGTGAGGCCGACACGGCCGACGTGCGCAAGCTGCGCGTCAGGCTCGAGGACAAGGGTGCGATCGTCGCGTTTCACTGGCGTGGGGCGCGCGATGAGGAGGGCGCGCGCGCGGCGATCGACGCGATCGCCCAGCGCGCACAGGCCGCCGGGCTGGCGACGCACTGGGGGCGCAAGGTGCTCGAGGTGCGCCCGCCGGTCAAGATCAACAAGGGCGCGGGAATCATCAGCTTCCTGAACGATGCCGGCGAAGGGATCGACGCGGCGCTGTACGTGGGGGACGACACGACCGATCTTGATGCCTTCCGCGCGTTGCGCGAGCTGCTCGACGAGGGCAAGCTCGAACGCGTCGTGCGCGTGGGCGTCGCTTCCGACGAGGGGCCGTCGGCGGTCACCGGCGAGGCGGATCTGGTCGTCGACGGCACCGAAGGGGTGCGCGGGCTGCTGTCGGTGCTGGCCTCCGATTGACGTGCGGTTCGCGGAATTTCTGCGCACGACGGTCCTGATCAGCCTCGCGGCCGCGAGCGCGCTGGCGCTGATCACGCTGATCGCGGCCGCCAACTCCGGCGATGGCCTGGTGCTCCCGGTGGCGATCGGCTGGTGGGTGATCGCGGGAGCGATCGGGATGCGGTTCGGGCGCCGGGCGCAGACCTCGTCTCCGATCGCGACCCTATTGGCGAGCGCGCGGACGCAATCGTCGCTGCCCGAAGTGGATCCGGCGCGCGTGGTGCTCAACCGCCTGTGGCCGCTGCTCGTGTCCACCCTCGGCGCGGGCGTGCTCGGGTTCGTGCTCCCGCAGGTGCCGGCGATCGCGTGCGGCTTCGCGATCATCTGGGCGCTGGGATGGCGACGCCAGGCGTCGGCCGTGACGGCGATCGAGGAGCGCGACGGCGCGCGCTTCTACGTCGAGCGGACGTCGCCGCTGAAGCGGATCAAACTGGTCCGAACGCCCGGCTTTCGCACCAACCTGCTCGAGCTCAACGGGGCGTCCTCATCGCACCAGGCGCAGCGCCGAGCCTAGCCGGGGATCGGGAGGTTCGCGTGGGGCAGCGGCAGGACCACCGCGACGTGCTGGTCGTATCCGTCGGCGCGACGACCGGGTGGCGCGCCGCCGCCCGAGAGCTCGCCGGCGGCCTGGAGCGCGCCGGCGCGGCCGTGAGGATCGCCACCGCGCGGACACCGCCCGACGTGCGGACGTTCATGCTCACGGACTTCGTGCAGGCGCGGGCGGCGCGCGAGGCGTGCCGGCGCGCGGTCGCCGAGCGCGAGCCGTCGGCGATCATCTACTGCTCGATCACCGCGGCGCTGCTGTGGCCGCGCCCGGGAGCGATCTGGCTCGACTCGCTGGCGGCGGAGAATCGGCCTGGCCGGCACGGCATCTGGCAGCGGATCGTCGAGCGCCGCCGGCTCGACGCCGCGCCGCTCGTGCTGACGATGGCCGACAGCTCGCTTGACTCGCTCCCGGCCGACGCCCGCCCCGACGCGATCGTCGTGCCGGTCTCGGTGGCCGCGTCCGGCCCGCCGGTGACGGAGCGCGACGTCGATGTGCTCGCCTACGCGGGTGACCCGGAGAAGCGCAGACTCGAGTTCATCCTCGAGGCGTGGCGGCGCGCACGCCGCGACAGCGAGACCTTGGTCGTAGCCGGCATCGCCCGCCCGGATGCTCCGGCCGGAGTGAGGTATGCGGGCCCGCTGACCCCCGGGGATTACCGCGCGCTCGTGCGGCGCGCGCGGGTCTATGTCGCGGCGCCGCGTCGCGAGGACTTCGGGATCGCGCCGCTCGAGGCGCTGGCTGACGGGTGCATGCTGGTGACGACGCCCTCGCCGGGACCGTATCCGGCGCTTGGTCTCGCGCGCGCGTTGGACCCGCGACTGGTCGGCGACGATCTTGCGCCGTGCCTGCGAGCCGCGCTCGACGATCCGCTTGCCGGTTACGCCCAACGGGCCGCGCAGCTGCTGGCGCCGTTTACCCGTGACGCGGTTGATGCGACCATCATCGAGCGCGTCGTGCCACGATTGTGGTCCGCGTGATCCCGCTGTCGTTCATCCCCAGCCCGTCCGCGAACGGATTCAGCGTGGGTCCGTTGTTCTTCCACGCCTACGGGATCGCCTACGTGTTCGCCGTGATCGCGGCGATCGCGGTCTCGCGCTGGGGTTGGAAGCGGATGGGCGGCGATCCGGACCTCTGCTACGAGGTCGCGATGTGGGGCTTCCCGGCGGGGCTGATCGGGGGGCGGATCTACTTCTTGATCACGACGCCGAGCCAGATCCCCGACCACTGGTGGGGTCCGTTCGCGATCTGGAAGGGCGGGCTCGGGATCTGGGGCGGAATCGCCGCCGGCGCGGCGGCCGGGCTCTACATCGCCAACAAGCGCCTGTCGCGCGGGGAGCTACGCCTGTTCATGGACGTGGTGGCGCCGGGGCTGCTATGCGCTCAGGCGATCGGCCGGATCGGCAACTACTTCAACCAGGAGCTGTTCGGCGGTCCGACCAAGCTGCCGTGGGGGCTGGAGATCTCCCGCGCGCACCGAGTCGCTCAGCTTGCGCCCAAGTACTGGAACGACACCACCTTTCAGCCCACGTTCCTGTACGAGATGATCTGGAACCTCGCGCTGGCCGGCTTCCTGGTATGGCTCGTCCAGAACCGGCGCGTGCGGCCACCGGGCGCGTTCGCGCTGTACGTCGCCGGCTACAGCGGCTTCCGGATCTTCGAGGAGACGCTCCGGATCGACTACTCCAACCACATCCTCGGGCTGCGGGTGAACTTCTTCGTCGCGTCGATCCTGTGTCTGCTCGGCCTCATCTGGTTCGTCGCTATCCAGAAGGGCTGGCACGGGCTCGGCGGCCCCAAGGGCGAGCCGGCCGTGACGCCCGCAACGGCGCCGAAGCACAAGCCGGCACCGAAGCCGCCGCCGCAGTCTCCCCGGCGCACGCGGCGAGCTCGCACCAACCGGTAGCGCTCGAAATTGTCAGATCACCGCCGAATACTCGACCGGGATGATCAGGGCCACCTTCTCAGCGGTCCCCAAGCGCCTGCCGGTCCTGTGGGGCAAGGCGACGGTATCCGGTGCGACACCTGAGGCGACGCCTGTGCTAGGCGTGCGCGCGGGCCCGCGGGCGCAGCCGCGCGACCTCGCTCCACGGGCGCGTGTTAGCGACCGCATCGGCTGACAGCCACGCGCGCCGCGCGGTCGCGATCCCGTAGCGGGCGACCTCGAAGCCGCCGACGCGATGCGCGTCGCAGTTGATCACGATCGGAATTCCGGCCGCGGCCGCCGCCCGGGCGTGGACGTCGTTGAGGTCGCGCCGGTCGGGCGCCGAGTTGATCTCGAGCAGCGTTCCGCTCGCGACGGCCGCTTCGAGCACGCGCTCGAAGTCGAACTCATACGGCTTGCGCCGTTCGATCTTCCTTCCCGACAGGTGGCCGATGACGTCGACGTACGGGTTCTCGATCGCGCGCACGATCCGGTCGGTCATCGCGGCCGAATCCATCGCGAACGACGAGTGCACCGATGCCACGACCCAGTCGAGCTCGGCCAGCAGCTCGTTGTCGTAGTCGAGCGTTCCGTCGGGCAGGATGTTGACCTCCGAGCCGGCGAGCAGCTCGAGCCCGTCGACGGCATCGCTCTGCGACAGCTCGTGGATCCGCTCGATCTGCCCGCGCAGCCGGTCGGGTGACACCTCGTCACCGAACCCGAAGCTCGCCGAGTGGTCGGTGATCGCGAGGTACTGATAACCGGCGGCGCGCGCGGCGAGCGCCATCTCCTCGATCGAGGCGGTCCCGTCCGAGGCGGTCGTGTGGCAGTGCAGGTCACCCTTGAGGTCGCCGAGCTCGATCAGCTCGGGCAGCGAACCGTTTGCAGCGGCGTCGAGCTCGCCGCGATTCTCGCGCAGCTCGGGCTCGATGTACTGCAGGCCGAGCAGCTCATAGACCTGATCTTCGCGCTCGCAGCGGTGCGTCTCGCCGGTCGCGTCATCGAGCACGCCGTACTCGGACACGTGCAGTCCCTTGCGGACGGCGCCGTCGCGCAGTGCCATGTTGTGCTGCTTTGAGCCGGTGAAGTGCTGCATCAGGTTGCCGAACTGATCGGGCGCGACGATCCGGAGGTCGACCTTCAGCCCAGTGTGGGTCCGCAGCCGCACGCCCGCCTCTCCTGGAGTCTGAGCGGACTCGACCAGGTCCAGCGCGGCCGCGGCGTTGGCGAGCGCGAGCGGGTCATGGGCCGTGGCGATCACGTCGAGATCCTTGACGCTGTCGGTCATCCGCCGCGCCGAGCCGGCGAGCTCGACGCGGTCGGCGGCGGGGTGCTCGCGCAGCGCCGCGATCAGCTGCTCGCCGACCGTCAGCGCCTTGTTGAGCACGATCCGCCCCGAGCCGTCGCCGTTGGCCGCGTCGGCCGCCGCAGCCACCGCGGCAGTCGCGGCGGCGAGGATGCTCTCCTCGGCTTTCGGGCCGAAGCCCTTCAGCGTCCTGATCTGATGCGACTCGGCGGCCGCGATCAGCGACTGGAGTGAGTCGATCGAGAGCTCGTCGTACAGGCGCCGGGCGCGCTTGGGACCAAGACCGGGCAGACGCATGATCTCGAGCAGCCCGGGCGGGAACTTGGCTCGCAGCTTGGCCGCTGCCGGGATCACCCCGTCGTCGGCGAGCGCGAGCACCTTCTCTTGGATGATCGCGCCGACTCCGGCCAGCTCGGTAGCGCGGCCCTGGCGCGCGAGCGCCGTGACCGACACCGGCGCGTCGCGGACGGCCTTGGCCGCGTTGCGATAAGCGACGATTCGGTGGATGATTGCCCCGTCGAGCTCGTACAGGTCGCCGAGCTCGTCGAGGGCGGCGGCGATTTCACCGTTTGTCGGATCGGCCATGTACGTTGAAGGCTAGTGTTTCGACTCGGGGCACCCGGCCTGACGCGGGCGCTATACTTTTTGAAGTAGTCGAGAAGGAGAACCAGATGTCAGACGCGGTGACCGACGTAACCGACAACAACTTCACTGCCGAGGTGCTCGAGTCAGAGCTTCCGGTGCTGGTGGACTTTTGGGCGCCGTGGTGCGGGCCGTGCCGGAGGGTGTCCCCGATCGTCGAGGAGATCGCCGACGAGCGCACCGATGCGCTCAAGGTCGTGAAGATGAACATCGACGACAACCAGGAGACGGCGATCAAGTTCAACATCATGTCGATCCCGACGCTGATGCTGTTCAAGAACGGCGAGCTCAAGAAGACGGTGATCGGCGCCTACCCGAAGCGCAAGCTCGAGGAAGAGCTCGAGCCGGCGCTCGCCTAGGACACCGCGACGGCGACCTTCAGCGGCCGACCGTCGATGTCGGCCGGGGTGATGCCGTCGAGCGACTCGTACGCGACCGAGGTCGCCAGGACCTCGCCGGCGATGTAATCCTGGTGGGCCCGCGCGGCGGCGAGCAGTTGCTCGTCGCCGTCCAGCGTCAACGCGATCCTATCTGAGACCTGGAGCCCGCCCTGCTGGCGGGCATTCTGGACGACGCGCACGATGTCGCGGGCCCAGCCCGCGGCGCGCAACTCGTCGTCGATCTCGAGCTCGAGCGCAACCGCGTGCGATCCCTCGCGCTCGACCTGGTAGCCGGCGAGCGGCTTCATGCTGGCCAGCAGGTCTTCGGCTCCGAGCTCGTGATCGTGGCCCGCGATCGAGATCGAGACCTTCCTGCCGTCGCGCAGCGCCGAAGCCGCGTGGGCCGCGTCGAGGGCTGCGACCGCGGCCGCCACGAGCGGCATCTGCTTCCCGAACCGAGGCCCGAGGGTCCGGTAGTTGGGCTTGATCTCGACCTGGCCGAGCTCGTCGGCCTGCGAGACGAAGCGCAGCTCGAGGATGTTGAGCTCCTCGCCAACCAGGTCCGCGAGTCGCTCGATCGCCTCGCGCTCGGCGCCGGTGGCGACCACGACCGCGGCGCGCAGCGGCTGGCGGACCTTCAGCTTGGCCTGGGCACGTGCCGCCAGCCCGAGCCGGACCGTCTCGCGGGCGACGGCCATTTGCTGCTCGAGCTCGAGATCGCGCTCGCCGGCGACTGGGAAATCGCACAGGTGGACACTGGGCTCGCTCCCGTCGAGGTTGTCGTAGATCTCGTCGGCGATGAAGGGACAGAACGGAGCCAACAGCTTTGCGACCGTGACCAGGCACGTGCGCAGCGTCACGAATGCGGCCGGTGACCCGTCCCAGAAGGCCCGCCGAGTGCGCCGGACGTACCAGTTCGAGAGCTCGTCGCAGAACGCCTGGATCGCGCGCCCGGCGGCGGTCGCATCGAAGTTGTCGAGCCGCTCGCGGACCACGGTGACAGTCGCGTCGAGCCGTGACAGCACCCAGCGATCCAGATCGGAGTACTCGTCGGCCTGTACGTCGCGGTGGACGTCGTTGGCGTTCGCATACAGAACGTAGAACGAGTACGTGTTCCAGAGCTGGAGCAGGAACTGCCGCACCGCCTCGCCGATCGTGTCGAGCGAGAAGCGCCATCCGTCCCATGGGAGCTTGGAGGTGAAGAAGTACCAGCGCATCGCGTCGGCGCCATAGCGGTCGATGACGTCCCACGGCTCGATCACGTTGCCGCGCGACTTGGACATCTTGCGGCCCTCTGCGTCGAGGATCAGTCCGAGGCAGACGACGTTGCGATACGACGAACGGCCGTACAGCAGCGTCGAGATGGCGAGCAGCGAGTAGAACCAGCCGCGCGTCTGGTCGAGCGCCTCGCACACGAAGTCGGCCGGGAAGCGAAGCTCGAAGTGCTCGTTGTTCTCGTGCGGAGCGTGAAACTGCGCGAAGGGCATCGAGCCGGAGTCAAACCAGACGTCGATCACCTCGGGGACGCGGCGCATCTCCTGGCCGCAGTTCTCGCATGGGAACGTGATCTCGTCGACGAACGGCCGATGGGGATCCTCGAGCCGGACGCCCGACAGCTGCTCGAGCTCGTCGAACGAGCCGATCACCTTCATGCAGCCGTGCTGGCAGCGCCAGACGGGCAGCGGCGTGCCCCAGTAGCGCTCGCGCGACAGTGCCCAGTCGACGTTGCCCTCGAGCCAGTTCCCGAAGCGCCCGTACTTGACGTGCGTGGGATGCCAGACGACGGTCTCGTTTGACGCCAGCAGGCGATCCTTGATCTGGCTGGTCGCGATGTACCAGGAGGGCTTGGCGTAGTAGAGCAGCGGCGTCCCGCAGCGCCAGCAATGCGGGTACGAGTGCTCGTACTGTTCGGCGCGCAGCAGCCGGTCGCGGCCGCGGAGGTCCTCGATCAGATCGCCGTCGGCCTCCTTGACGTTGCGCCCGGCATACGGTCCGATCCGCTCGTCGTAGGTGCCGTCGAGCTTGACTGGATTGACGACCGTCAGCCCCTGCTGCTCGCCGAGGCGAAAGTCATCCTCGCCGAACGCGATCGCCGTGTGCACGAGCCCGGTCCCATCGTCGGCGGTGACGAAGTCAGCCGGCAGGACCGTGTGGCCCTTGGGCCCGTATGCATCGGACGTGATGTAGGGGAACGGCGGCTCGTACCGGGCTCCGAGCAGCTCCGAGCCGGGGAACTCCTCGAGGATCTCGGCGGCCTCGCCGAGCACCCGTTCCACCAGCGCCTCGGCGACGATTCCAACCGGGGCGTGCGGCGCGTGCGCGCGCACGTAGGTCAGTTCGGGGTCGACCGCGACGGCCGCGTTGGATACCAGCGTCCAGGGCGTCGTCGTCCAGACGATCAGTTCGTCGCCCGGCTGCGCCGCGCCGCTCGATTCGGTCACCGGCAGCCGCACATAGACCGACGGGTCGAGCACGTCCTGATAGACATCCGGCTGGCCGAGCTCGTGGCTCGACAAGGTGACCTGATCGCGCGGGCAGTAGGGGACGACCTTGAGCTTCTCGTACAACAGCTCCTTTTCGTCGATCGTCTTCAGCGCCCACCAGACCGACTCGATGTAATCGGGGTCCAGCGTGCGGTACGCGTCGTCGAGGTCGATCCAGAACCCGATCCGCTCGGTCAGCCGGTTCCACTCCTCGACATGGCTGAGCACCTTCTCGCGGCAGCGGGCGTTGAACTCGGCGATCCCGTAGCGCTCGATGTCGTCCTTCGAGGTCATTCCGAGCTCGGCCTCGACCGCGAGCTCGACCGCGAGCCCGTGGCAGTCCCAGCCGCCCTTGCGCTCCACGTAGTGACCGGTCATCGTCCGGTAGCGCGGGAAGATGTCCTTGAACACGCGGCTCAGGACATGGTGCGTGCCGGGGTTGCCGTTGGCGGTCGGCGGTCCCTCGTAGAAGCCCCACTGCGGCGCGTCCGCACGCCGGCGGATCGACTCGGCGAACACCTCGCGCTCGCGCCAGCGCACGAGCACCTGTTCCTCGAGCGCGGGGAACGAGGCGCGCGGGTCTACCGGGCGATGGGGTGCGCCAGCCATGGGCGCAGGATTCTAGGAACCTACGCGGTGCGGGGCTTGCGCTAGGTCGGCGATGTCGCGACCGCGATGGCTGCGGGCCGGTGCGGCTGCCGCGCGGCGGGCTGCAGGTGGGCGAGCAGCGCCTCGCGCGCGGCGACAGGCTGCTCGCCCAAGCGGCAGACGGTGCTCGCCCCTGTGTCTGGGACTGCGCCCCGGTAATCGAAGACCGTGACCTCGCGGACGACCGATCGGATCGCGTAGACGAGCCGGCCGATCGAGTCCAGCGACACCCGGTGGCCGGTCAACACCACGGCCGTGGGGTCGAGTGACCGCAGCACGTGCCCGAGCCGCGTGAGCTCGACCGCGGGGGTCAGTGAAAGCGTCCGAAGCCCGGCCCGCCTGAGCAGGAGCTCGAGCGACTGCGCGTACAGCGCATCGAGGTCGCACGGGGCGGAGGCGTCGAAGATCATTACGCCCTCGGGCCGGGTGGCCGGCGGGGCGAGGCGCCGCTGCACTGACAGCCAGCCGGTCGCGTAGCGCCACGCGAACTCGTACTCGACGGTCGTGGCACCCCCGGCGAACTGTCCGGCGACGGCTTCGATCAGGACCTCCTCGATCGTCCGCTCGACCGACCGGAGACCGAGGCTCTCCTCGAGCAGCCGGTTGGCTGCGTCTTCGTCGAACGACCGGAAGGCGCCTGACAGTCGCACCGGCGTCGGCGGCCCCTCGCCGCGCTCGCGCGCCAGCGAGATCGCCGACGACACGTTGTGGGTCTCGGCCAGCGTCAGCCGCAGCGCGTCGATCTCGCCGAGCGAGTACTGGCGGTGGCCGCCCGCCGAGCGGTGCGGTTTGGGGAAGTCATAGCGGCGTTCCCAGCTGCGCAGCGTGTTCGGGCTGACCCCCAACATCACCGCGGCCGCGTTTGTCCGGATCCCATTCATTGCAGCGATTTATGCTCTTATCGGCAGCGAGGTGCAAGAACCGCACCCCCGGTTGCAGATTGGCAACCGGTGCGTGATTTAAAGGATTCATGCGCCGTTCGTCGCAGTCCACGCCCAGCGCGCCGACAGCCCTGACCGAGGGGTCGCGCCTAGAGGAGGAGCGACGGTGTCCGAGTGCCTAGAGGCTGAGCGAACGCGGCGCTGCACCGCCCCGAGCGTGGAGCGTGTCCTGCTCGGGAAGGCTGCGCTCGGTCTCGACCATCTCGACGATCCGGCGCTGGGCCTCGCGTGCACCCGCGGGAAGAACGCGAGCTCCGGTCGTTCGCATGCGCACGCGGGGGCCGCCGCGGCGATAAACGGCGACGGGCATCGCGCCCGCAGCGAGCCTGATCGCGTACGCCCATCGGGCGACGTTGTCATCGTCGAGGTGGGATCCTGCGACGACCACGAGGTTGGGACGATGGATCGAGACCGCATCGCCGATCCCCGCGACACCCCGAGCCGAGAGGCTCAACACGCTGACGCCCGCCCTCGCGCAGAACAGCTCGAGTGCGCGGATGTACGGCGTGTCCGGATCGAGCTCGTCCCGCGCGGCGTCGCCGACGACGATCGAAATCGGGCGCACCGGCGGTGGCGCGAGGCGGATCGCCCGGCGCAGCCAGTCATTGGCCCAGTGCGCGGCGAATGCCCACGCCGCCGACTCGAGCCCGAACCGCCGCGTGACCTCCTCGAGCGTCGGGAGCAGCACCTCCTCGACCGAGCGCTCCACCGACCGCAGTGCCAGGGCGGCTTCGATCGCCTGATCCGCGCGCTCGCGCTCGTAGGAGACGAGCGCACCGACCAGCGAGTTAGCATCCGCCGCCAACCCCTCGCGCGCGCGAGAAACGGCGGACGAAATGGACAGCCCCTCCTGGAGTGCGTCACGCAGCGCGGCGATCTCGCCGTGTGTGAAAAGACGATGCTTACCGGGCGATCGTTGCGGCTTCGGGAACCCGAATCTGCGCTCCCACGCGCGGAGCGTGTTCGGGCTCACCTTGAGCACCGCCGCCGCCTCGCTTGTCTTCAAGTAGCGCATTTGTCTGGTCAGTAGGAGACTAACGTTGCGGAGTCCCCCCCACCATTCTAAAATTGCACCAAATTACGGGCGAATCCGACCGAAAAGTAGTGCAAGTGCTTCGGTCGCGAATCGAGAGCGCAGGCTCGCCGGGGAGCTCGGCGGAGCCTCGAACTCGTACGCCGCCGAACACCACGCGGGAGGTGAGAACATGAATTTCCGGGGTTACTAGCCACTGACGCGCGGGGCCGATAGACGATCCGAGGCTCCTACTGCGCCGGGTTTGGCGCTAAGTTCTAGCCATGGCTGCGAAGCGCAGTCCGGGCCGGGTCACCCGCGGTTCTATTGATATGCGGGCTTTTGGTCTCCGTTATCGTGGCCGCGCTGCAGGCGGGTTCGGACCGCGCGCCGCATAACGGACTGACCATCGTGCTCGGCATCGCGGCCTTCGTCGCGGGCTACACGATGGTGCCGCTCGGTGGCCGGACCGGCGTCTCGGCGGCGTTCATCGTCGTCGTGTTGGCGGCTGCCTTTCTGGGCCCGGTGTCGGCCTGCCTGACGGCCGTGATCGCCGAGATCGCGGCTTCGGTGCGGGTCACGACCCGTCCCCGACCATACATGTTCGCGGCCAACCTCCTGGGGGCGATGCTGCCCGCGCTGGCTGCCGCCGGGGTGGTGAGCGTGCTCGCCCCCGGCGGGCCATCGGAGACGATCGGCTTCTACGCGGTGGTCGCCCTAGCGGGCGTGGTGGAAATCGCCCTCAACTTCACGATCGCCGCCTACTACACCAACGTGCTCGGTAGCAAGCAGGCACTGGCACTGAGCACCCTCAAGGCGCTCGCCCCGAGCCTCGCGCTCAGCGTCGTGCTGGCCGTGGCGGGCGCGGCGATCTATCTCGAGCTCGGCATCGCCGGGATCGCGTTCTCGCTGACGGCGGTGTTCGCGTTCTCATACATGGCCCATCTGGTCCAGCAGTCACGCGAGCGCGCCCAACAGTATGTGTCGCTCTCATGGGGCGTGCTCGCGGGTCTGATGCGCTCGCTCGACATCCGCGATGAGCGCGCCGCGCGCCATGCCGCGGCGGTGGCGCGCTTCTCGCGCGACATCGCCACAGCGGTCGGTATGAGCCCCGAGGAGTGCGAACTCGCGCACACGGCCGGGCTCCTCCATGACATCGGCCATTTCGCCCTCTCGGACCGCGTCGCCGAACGGGGCCGGACGCTGACGGACGAGGACTGGATGGCGATCCAGCGCCATCCGGAGCTGGGCGCCGACATGCTGCGCGACCTCGGCATGTACGGCCCCGTGTCCGAGATCGTGATGTCTCACCACGAACGGATCGACGGGCGCGGCTACCCGCACGGTTCGACCGGCGACGAGATCCCCGAGCTCGCGAAGATCATCTCGGTCGCGGAGGTGTACGACACGCTGACCGCCAGCGACACCTATCGGACACGGATGAGCTCGTTCGAGGCGCTGACCGAGCTGCGGCGCGTCGCCGGTTCGCAGGTCGACGCCCGTTACGTCGAGGTGCTGGCAAACCTGCTGACCGGCGAGGGGGTCGAGTACCGCCACGCCGACATGGCCGATTTCGACGCCGAGCTGGACATGGAGCGCCGAATCAACCAGGCCGGCGCCGGGGGTTGAGCGACCCCACGGTGCGGGACCGGCTGGCTGGAGGGCGCTCGTCACCGGCCGGTGGGACGCGAGCGCGCGAGCTTGCGCCACCATGCGGGCGTCCGATACCTACGCCCCCGGGAGCTGTGACCGATCCCTATCAGTTGCGCGCCGAGTCGGCTATCGGTACACGCGTGCGACTGTACCTACGGGTCTACTCAGCTGGCCTTGCGTTGCTGCTGGCTGCGTGGTCTGCTGCTGCTCGAGCGAACCGACGAATTGGTCAATCTGGTCCTGGCTGAACCGCCGCTGCCCGCCCGGCGTGCGGTAGGACTGCAGATACCCCATATCTGACCAACGACGGATCGTGCCCAGCGAAACCCCGAGTGCCTGCGCGGCTTGCGAAGTCGACAATCCGAGTGGACTCCCAATGTTTTGCTTCATGTGCTTCATTTCAACCGCATTTGCCAAACCTCCCAAAAGCTGAGCAGGTATTGCACAACCTTTGGGTCAGAAGATCACGCGGAGACAGCCGTCTCGGCCGTAAATCGTAGCGTTTTCCACCCAAGATGGCCACCGACGCAAGTTGGCCCGCGCGTCGCGAGATTACCCGGTCCGCGATCCTGGTGCGACGATCTCGGTAGATGCGACTTCGGCTCTATCACCATTATGACGGCGCTCGGGTCGCATATCGAGAGACCGGGACCGGGCCGCCGCTGGTCCTCCTGCACTCGCTGGGCCTCTCCCACCGCGAGTACGAACCGATCGTCGAGCCACTCGCCGAGCGCTTCCGCGTCGTGCTCCCCGACCTGCCGCTGCATGGCGACTCCGAGGACCGCCCGCGCCATCCGTACAGCCCGGATTGGCTCGCCGAGGTGATCGCCGACTTCTGTGGCGAGGTCGGAGGACCGCGCTCGATCGTCGCCGGCCATGACATCGGCGCCGAGCTGGCGTTGATCGCGCTGAACACCGGACGGCTCACTCCCTCGCGTCTGGTGCTGATGCCCAACCGGTTGCACCGGCGCGACGAGTTCGCGGCCACCCGCGCCGCCTGGCGCGCGGTCTGCAGGATGGGCGCGCTGCCCGGCCTCGATCGGACGCTCGCCCACGGAGCGCGACTCGTGTTCCGCCCTTCGCTGGGCGAAAAGCTGTCGGCGCAGGGCAACGAGGCGGCCCGTGACCTCGTCCGCCACGCGTTCGCCGACGTCGGCGGCAACGGCAACCGCGCCCGGTCATGGGCCAAGTTCGTGCGCCGCTGGCCGGTCGATGCGCAGCGCCAGCGGCTCGATGAGTACCCGCGCATGACGCTCCCCGTACTTCTCCTGTGGGCCGACGAGGATCGCGCGCACCCGATCGTCGCCGCGCAGGAGGCGCTTGACCTGCTCCCGGCGGCGCAGCTGCGCACGCTCCCGGGCGCGGGCTTTCTGATCGCCTACGACGACCCGGTTGCGGTCGCGCGGGAGCTGATCGCGTTCGGGGGCTGACCGCCGGCCTCCCTCCGCAAAACGTGGAAAATCGCGCACCGGCGGTCGGGGTTTCCACAAAACGCGGCGCTGGCGCGACAAATGTGGAAAAGCGCGGAGCGCGGTTCGGATTTTCCACGAAAGGTGGGCTTCGGCTGCGCAAGCGGGCTCGGCGCGGCCCGAGGCGCCGCCCGGCGCACCCCAGCGAGTAGCTTTCGAAACAGACATCGAACGACCTGAAAAGGAGGCCGGATGGCCGTCAACGAAACCGAGCAGCTGTGGGGCGGTGAGACCACGAAGGCAGTTGAGAACTTCCCGGTCTCGGGGGAGACCGTCCCGGCGCCGGTGATCCACTGGCTGGGGCGGATCAAGGGCGCCGCGGCGCGTGTCAACGCTGAGCTCGACCTGCTCGATCCCGAGCTCGCCGAGCCGATCGCCGCCGCGGCCGACCAGGTTGCCGCCGGCCAGCACGACGATCAGTTCCCGATTGACGTGTTCCAGACGGGCTCGGGCACGTCGACCAACATGAACGCCAACGAGGTGATCGCCAACATCGCCGGCGGCGGCGTGCATCCCAACGATCACGTCAACATGGGCCAGTCCTCCAATGACGTGTTCCCTTCGGCGGTCCATCTCGCCGCGCTCGAGCAGGTGACGACCGGACTGCTCCCGGCGCTGGCCGCGCTCGAGGCCGCGCTGTCGCGCAAGGCCGACGAGTTCGTCGACATCGTCAAGTCGGGACGCACGCATCTGATGGACGCCGTCCCGGTCACGCTCGGCCAGGAGTTCTCCGGCTACGCCGCGCAGGTGCGCCTCGGCATCAAGCGCGTCGCCGCGACGCTGCCGCAGGTCGCCCAGATTCCGCTCGGGGGCACCGCCACCGGCACCGGCCTGAACACGCACAAGGAGTTCGCGACCAAGGTCCGCGCGCGGCTCACCGAGTCGAGCGGGATCGAGGTCCGGGCGCCCGAGGACCCGTTCGAGGCCCAGGGCAACCGCGACGCGCTGGTTGAACTCTCGGGTGCGCTCAAGGTCGTCGCGGTGTCGCTGACCAAGATCGCCAACGACCTCGCTTGGATGGGCTCCGGGCCGCGCGCCGGGATCGGCGAGCTGTACCTGCCCGAGCTGCAGAAGGGCTCGTCGATCATGCCGGGCAAGGTCAACCCGGTGATCCCCGAGGTCGTGCTCCAGGTGAGCGCGCAGGTGATCGGCAACGATGCCGCGATCACGATCGGCGGCATGCAGGGCAACTTCGAGCTCAACGTCCGGATCCCGCTGATCGCGCGCAACCTGCTCGAGTCGATCCGGCTGCTGACATCGACCGCGCGGATCTTCGCCGAGAAGTGCGTGGACGGGATCCGGGCCAACGAACAGGGGTGCCGGCGCTCGGCGGAGTCGACGCTCGCCGCAGCCACTGCGCTGAACCCTTACATCGGCTACGACAAGGGAGCCGAGATCGTCAAGGAGGCGGCCAGCTCGGGACGGTTACTGCGGGAGGTCGCCTACGAGATGGGCGTCGACGCCGAGACCTACGACAAGGCGATGAACCTGCGCGAGATGGCGCGCGGCAACACCTAGGGCGTCGCCGGGCTCAGGTCGCCACCGTCTCGGCGCCGAGCTCGCGGGAGATGGCGACGTCGACCGAGTAGTCGATCGGGACGACGATCACCGACGGGCTCGGGAGCGCGAGCGCGTCGGTGAGCCGCTGCGAGAACTCGCCGGCGGTCGCGCAACGCCACGCCGGCACGCCGAACGACTCGGCGAGCGCGACGAAGTCGGGGTTGCCGAACGCGACGTCGAAGTGGCGACCAAATTTCTTGTCCTGCTTCCACGCGATCGAGCCGAATTCACCGTTCTCCCAGATGACGTTGACGACGGCGGTCCCGAGCCGCGTGGCGGTCTCGAGCTCCTGGCAGTTCATCAAGAAGCCACCGTCGCCCGAGACCGTGACGACGTGGCGGTGCGGGTAGACGAGCTTGGCCGCGATTGCGGTCGGCAATGCGAAGCCCATCCCCGCAAGACCGTTGGCGATCAGGACGGTGCCCGGCTCGTGCGCGGGGAACATCCGCCCGATCCAGAGCTTGTGCAGCCCGACGTCGGAGACCAACAGGTCGGCTGGACCGAGCGCCTGGCGGATGTCAGCCAGCACCCGAGGCGGGCGCATCGGGAAATGGTTGTCGTCGCGGGCTTCGTTCAGCGCCCCGAGCACGAGCTCGCGCAGGCGGCAGGAGTGGGCCGGCTCTGGCCCCGCGCGGCTGCAGCCGGCCGCCAGCCGCGCCAGCACGTGGGCGATGTCACCGACGAGCTCGACCTCGGGAATGAAGAACTCGTCGATCTCGGCCGCGACGGTGTCGATCATCACGATCCGCTTGGCGCCGTCCGGGTTCCAGTGCTCGGGCGCATGCTCGACGAGGTCGTAGCCGACCGCGATCACCACGTCGGCGTCATCGAAGCCGGCCATCGCGTAGTCGCGCGACTGGAGCCCGACGGTCCCGAGCGCGTGTGGATCCTCGTAGTCGAGTAGACCCTTGGCCATGAACGTCTCGGCGACCGGAATCCCGGTCGTGTGGACGAATGCGCGCAACGCGCGGCTGGCGTGCGTCCGGATCGCGCCGTTGCCGGCCAGGATCACCGGGTTTGACGCCCCGAGGATGATCTCGGTCGCCCGCTGGAGCTCCTCGGTGCCCGGCTCGGGCTGAACCGGGGCGTGGCGCGGCAGCGGCGATGCGTCGAGCGGGCGGCCCATCACGTCCTCGGGCAGCTCGAGATGGGTGGATCCGGGCTTCTCGGACTCCGCTACCTTGAACGCCTTGCGTACCACCTCGGGCACGATCTCAGGGCTCGAAATCCGTGCATTCCACTTTACGACCGGCCGCATGATGCCGATTAGGTCGATGTACTGGTGTGACTCTTTGTGCATTCGCTCAAGATCGGATTGGCCGGTCAGCGCCACCAGCGGGGCGCGATCGAGGAACGCGTCGGCGACCGCCGTCACGAGGTTGGTCGCGCCCGGCCCCAGCGTTCCCAGGCAGACCCCTGCCCGGCCGGTCAGCCGTCCATACGCGTCAGCCATATAGCCGCCGCCCTGCTCATGACGCACCGGCACGAACTGGATCGACGACTCGGACAGCGACTCGTTCAGGTCCAGCGTTTCCTCGCCCGGAATGCCGAATACGTACTGGACGCCTTCGGCCTCCAGGCATTCCACGAACACCTCTGACGCCTTGCGCTCGCTCATGAAGTCACCGTATCTAAACGCCGGCACCCGCCACGCACGGTCGCTGGTAGCGGTCGCCGTCACGTGCGCTCGCGCTCGCCGCGGCGGGCAGCGCATCCGCCGCGAGCACGTTCTTCATCCGCGGCGGCGGGTACGGCCACGGCGTCGGCATGAGCCAGTACGGCGCGTACGGCTATGCGCTGCACGGCAAGAGCTACAAGTGGATTCTGGCCCACTACTACCAGGGCACGAAAATCTCGACGACCAACCCCAATCAGCCCGTCAGCGTGCTCCTCTCGACCGGCCCGGCGGCGTTCGCGGGCGCGAGCGCGGCCGGCAAGACCCGCCTGGAGCCCGGGACGACCTATGACGTGAGCGTTCTGGCGAGCGGCGCGTTGAAGCTGGTCAGCAGCTCGGGCAAGAAGGTCAAGGGGACGTTCTCGGCGCCGCTGACCGTCACCGGGCCGGGACCGCTGCAGCTCGCGGGCACGGGCACCTATCACGGCTCGCTGCGGTTCACGCCGGACGGCTCCGGGGGAGTGCAGACCGTGAACGTCGTCGCACTCGATGATTACGTGCGCGGGGTCATCACGTCCGAGATGCCGTCGACATGGTCGCCGCAGGCGCTCGACGCCCAGGCGGTCGCCGCGCGCACGTTCGCGCTGACCGGCGGCGTGGCCGGCAACGGCTTCGACCTCTATGACGACACCCGCTCGCAGGTTTACGGCGGCGTGGGCGCCGAGACGGCCTCGGGCGCCGCGGCGGTCGCCGCGACCCGGGGCCAGATCGTCACCTATGACGGCGCCCCGGCGATCACCTATTTCTTCTCGAGCTCCGGCGGGCACACCGAAAGCGTCCAGAACGTCTTCGCTGGGGCGACGCCCGAGCCATGGCTGCGCGGGGTCCCGGATCCGTATGACGGCGCCGGGCACAACCCGTACCACCACTGGGGGTCGCAGATGAGCCTCGGCGCCGCGGCGAAGGCGCTCGGCTCGCTCGTCAAGGGCAAGCTGATCGGTATCGCGGTCACCAAGCACGGCGCGTCGCCACGGATCCTGCTGGCGGCGGTCGTCGGCAGCCGCGGGCGCACGACGGTCTCGGGCGCGGCGCTGCAACAGATCTTCGGCCTGCGGACCACGTACGCGGCGTTCACGACGATCTCGACCGACGCGTCGACCGGCGAGCTCGGCGGGACGATCTACCCGGCGCCGGGGAGCGGCACGGTCGCGGTCCAGTCCTGGTCGAGGGGGGCCTGGCACACGGTGACGACGGCGCCGGTCACCGCGGCCGGCTACTCAGTGGTCGTGCCGGGGTCGGGCCGCTTCCGGATCTCCTACCGCGGGCTCGACGGTCCGGCAGTGGTCGTCCACCAGCCGCATGCGTCGAGCATCAGTGCCGCGCTCGACGCGGCCGCGGCCGATGCGCTTCGCGGGCTGCTGCCGTCGTGGGTCAACGTCTACGCTGGCTCTCATGTCTGGCCCACTGCTCGCAATCGACGCCCCGTTCGTCCTGTACCGCTCGTTCTTCGCGCTCCCTGACTCGATCAAGAACGCTGACGGGAACTCGACCAACGCGCTGCTCGGCGCCGTCAACCTGATCCTGCGGATCGCCGCCGACCGCAAGCCGCGCGTGATCGTCATCTGCTTCGGCGCCGAGGCCGCGAAGTATCGCGTCGATCTGTACCCGGCCTACCACGCCGACCGCCCGCCGGTCCCCGACGCGCTCGCGTGGCAGTTCGAACGGGCCCCGGAGCTGTTCGACGCATTCGGCTGGAGCACGATGTCGAGTGACGAGCTCGAGGCGGATGATCTGCTGGGCGCGCTCGCGACGGCTGAGGAGGAGGCGGGCGGAAGGGCGTTGATCATGACCGGCGACCGCGACATGTACCAGTGTGCGACCGCCCGGACCAGCGTCGTTTACCTCAAGCAGCGTTCGAGCGGCTTCGAGGAGGTCGACCCCGACGAGGTGATCGCGCGCTATGGGATCCCGCCCGAACTGGTGCCCGACTTCATCGCCTTGCGCGGTGACCCGTCCGACGGCCTGCCGGGCGCCCCCGGGATCGGACCCAAGACCGCGGCCGAGCTGCTCCAGCGCCACGGCTCGCTCGACGGTGCGATCGCCGCCGCCGACCAGGAGCGGCCCCGGGTCGCGGCCGCCCTCACCGACGCGGCCGACGAGCTGCGCGCGTTCCGCGCGATCGCGACCCTGCACCGAGCCGATGTCGAGCTGCCGCCCGACCGCGCGACCGATCTCGACGGCGGCGCCGCGGCCGCGGCAGCCCTGGGGATGAACCGGCTCGCCGAGCGTCTCGGCGCGGCCGACTCGCTGAGCGATCTCTGAACAGGCTCACCGCGGGCGGTTACTGCGCGAGTCGCCGCTGGTCAACGGCGTCTGAGCAGGTGCTTACTGGGAGTTGAGAAACGTGATCACCGCGAGCACGCGGCGGTGGTCATCCTGGGAGAGCGGCAACTGGAGCGAGCCGAAGATGTTCTTGACGTGCTTTTCGACCGTGTGGTCGGTCACGAACAGGCGCTCCGCGATCGCCCGGTTCGAGCGACCCTCGGCCATCAGCGCGAGCACCTCGCGCTCGCGGTCGGTCAGTTGCTCGAGCGGATTGTTGGCGTGCCGTCGTCGGCCCACGAGCTCATCGACGACCGCCGGATCGAGCACGGAGCCGCCGTTGCCAACGCGGTTGACACTCGCTGAGAGCTCGTCGAGATCAGAGACGCGTTCCTTGAGCAGGTATCCGACGCCGTCGGTACCGGCCGACAGCAGCTCCAGCGCGTACCGCGCGTTGACGTGTTGGGACAACACCAGCAGGCCGACCGACGGCCACCGCTCGCGGATCACGTGCGCGGCACGAAGTCCCTCGTCGGTGTGTGTGGGTGGCATCCGGATGTCGACGATCGCAACGTCCGGGCCGGTTCGCTCGACGAGCTCGAGCAGCTCCTCGGCGTTCCCGGCGAGCCCGACGACGTCGAATCCTGCCTCCTGCAGCAACCGGGCAAGGCCCTCGCGCAGGATCACCGCATCATCGGCGAGCGCTACGCGCATGGGAATTGCGCTCTGACGGTCGTGCCGCGTCCCGGTGGGCTGGAGACCGTGAACGTGCCGCCGAGCGCCTCGACGCGATCGGCCAGCCCGCGCAGGCCCGAGCCGCCGGCGGTTGCCGCACCGCCGATCCCGTCGTCGCCGATCTCGACCGCCAGGCAGCGATCGGCGCAGGCCACCGACACCGCCACCTCGGTGCCGTGCGAGTGCTTGGCCGCGTTGGTGAGCGCCTCGCTGACGACAAAGTACGCGGCGGTCTCGACCTGGTCCGGGAGCCGGCGGTCGAGGGTCAGCCGGAGGTGGGCCGGGAGCGCGGCTCGGCGGCACAGCTCATCGAGCGCCTCCGCCAGCCCGCGCTCCGTCAGCAGCGGCGGGTTGATCCCATGGGTCAGCTCGCGGAGCTCGGCGAGCGCGAGCGCGAGCGCCTCGCGCGTCTCGTGTACGAGCGGCTGCGCCGCCGCTTGCGCAGGCAGCTTCGATTCCAGCAGTCCGAGCGACATCGCGATCGAGACGAGCCGCTGCTGGGTGCCGTCGTGGAGGTCGCGTTCGATCCGCCGCCGCTCGGCGTCGGTGGCCTCGACCAATCGGGCCCGGGAGGCCTGCAGCTCGACCAGCCGGGCACGCAGCTCGGCCTGCAGGCGCTCGTTCTCCAGTGCGAGGCTCGCCGCGGCGCAGACGGACTGCACCAGCTCGGCGTTGTGTTCGAGGACGGGGTCGTGGAGCAGGACCGCGATTGGCTGGCGGTCACGTTCGACGAACGTCGCGTGGCGGCCGCTGTCGTCGCCGGGAAGCTCGATTGGCGTGCCATCGCCGTCGACGTAGCACCGGTCGGCCGGAAACCAGAACGCGAGCTCGAGTGACGGATCGCCGAGCGCGCGCGCGAGCGCCTCTCGCAGGCCACCCGAGGCAGTCGGCTCGCCGAGTTCGACGACGAGTCCCGCGATGTGGCCCTGGGCGAGCCGCCGCTGGACGAGCACGTACAGCACCGCGATCGGAATCGTCGCCGTCGTGTAGAACCAGACCGTCGCCGGCAGCGAGCTCAGCGGATCGCCGAGCAGGTCAAACGACACCGTCCAGATCAACGCAGCGAGCGAGGCGCATCCGGCGACCAGCACCGGCGCCACCGCTCCGGCGCTGCGCCGGACTGGCGCGCAGCCAGCGTCGCACGAGCACGAAGATCACGACCGCGAGCAACACGCCCCCTAAGAGACGCTCGAGGTTCAGCCACCCCATCGCCTTGTGGTTGTCATCGAACACCTGGATCAGGTTGTTCGGGCAGCCTGGGCAGCGCAGCCCTGCCTTGTTGCCGTACAGCATCGCGATCAGCACCATCGCGAGCAGCCCCAGGAGGCCCCACATCAACCACCGGTCGAGGCGTCCCTGCAACCGGCCCGACGGGAACGACAGCAGGAGGAAGACCAGACCGAACAGGAAGGTGTACTGGACGGCCGATCCGATCGTGTAGAGCAACGGTGCCGAGGCCTCGCTCAGCTGGCCGGCGAACCATAAGAACGCGGTCGCCACCATCACGCGACCGAGCCGGTTGTCCGGGCGTGCGCGCCAGGAGGCGATGCCGCAGCCAAGCAGCGAGGCGCCGACGATCACGGTCAGCACCGGACCCGGTTCGGTCGGGCGACCGGCGGACTGGTGCGCCGCGAGCCACACGGCGCCGACACCGGCAGCGACCCCGGCGACGCGCCACGGCCGCCAACCTTGCCTTGATCGCTGAGGTTGTCTGTGTCACTCGATCATTCCAGCCACGAGACATGGTCCTCGCCGGCGCCCAAGAGCGCAACGTTCGCTCACTCGCTGGCGATCGCCGCCAGCAGGTCGAGCCGCGCGGCGCGCCGTGCCGGCCAGCTGCCGGCCGCCAGCCCGAGCAGGGCGGCGAGGACCAGGAACCCGATCAGGCTGGCGAACGGGACCGCGATGCTGGTGACGCCGTTATTGCGCAGCGAGGAGGTCAGCGCGAGGCCCAACCCGGTCCCGATCACGATCCCGACCACGGCGCCGAACAGCGCGATGATCACCGACTCCGAGCGGATCATCGTCCGCACCTGGCGGCGTCGCATGCCGACCGCCCGCAGCAGGCCGATCTCGCGCGTTCGCTCGAACACCGACAGCATCAGCGTGTTGACGATCCCGATCAGCGCGACGACCACCGCCAGCGCGAGCAGCACATAGACGAGCCCGAGCTCCTGGTTGATCGCGTGCTGCTGGGCCGCCTCGAACTGAGCCCGGGTCTTGAAGCCCACATTTGCGTAGGGAAGCAACGCCCGATTGAGTGCCCTGCCCAGGCCGCCCGCGCCCGGCCCGGTGCTGATCAGGACAGCGACCGGGAGCGGGTTGTCGAAGTGCGAAAGGAAGTAGGGCTCGCCGACGACGAAACTGCCGACGAGCGGGTTGAGCTTGAAGATCCCGCCGACCGTGATCGTGGTCGAGCCGGTCCGGGCAAACTTGATCCCGACTGTGGACCCGACGTGAAGGTGGTCCTTGTTCGCGGTCGTGGTGTCGATCAACAGCCGGCCGGCGGCCAGCGCTGGGCCCCCGGTGCCCGCGGTCATATGCAAGGTGACCGTGCGGTCGAGATGGGCCGGCGTCGCCGCCGCCAGGGTCGCGAGCGATCCCCGAAACTCGAACTGTCCCCGGTAGACCGTTGTTGTCGTGGCCACGCCGGGCAGGCGCGCGACCGTGGGGGCCACCGACTTGCTGAACCCGCCGTTGCCGGTGACGAGGTAGTCGGCGCTGATGGCGCTGTCGACCTGCTCTTTGGCCGACGTGCTCAGCGATGCCCCGAGCACGGCGATCGTCGAGACGAGCGCCAGTCCGATCATCAGGGCGGCGGCGGTCTGCGCCGTCCGTCGCGGGTTGCGCATCGCGTTCTCGCGCCCGAGCCGCCCTGGCACGCCGCGCAGCGCCGCCAGCGGACGCCCGATCGCGCTCGACAGCGGTCGCGCCAGCAGCGGCACAAGCAGGGCCATGGCGACAAAGACCGCCAGCGCACCGACACCCACCAGCAGGATCGACGGCTTTCCCAGCCCGACGAGCACGGCGGCGACGGCGACGGCGGCGATCGCCGCACCGGCGCTGACCCGCCTCGTCAGCGATCCCGGCCGTGGTTCGCCGCGGCCGACGAGCGCCGCTACCGGCGCGATCGTTACCGCGCGACGGGCTGGGAGGATGGCGGAGAGCACCGTGACCCCGGTGCCGACGGCGAGCGCCACGATCGGAGTGCGGGCCTGGAACACGAGCGGGCTGGACGGCAGCACGATCCCGAAGGCCTTCAGCAATGCCTTGAGACCGATCGCGGCCGCCACTCCCAGGCCGAGACCGATCGCGGACGCCACCAGTCCGGTCAGGGCCGCCTCTCCGAGCACCGACCCGAACACCTGTCGTCGACTCGCCCCGACCAGGCGCAGCAGCGCCAGCTCGCGGGTTCGCTGGCCGACGGTGATCGAGAACGTGTTGAAGATCGTGAAGGCGCCCACGAACAGGGAGATTGCCGCGAAGATCAGCAGCGCCGTCGAGATGAACGAGAGCGAGTTGTCGACCGCGGTCGACAGCTCGTTGGCGACGGTTTGGCCACTGACGACCTGCACCCCGGGCGGCAGCAGCTTGGCGATCGCCCGCTGCAGCTTGATGTTGTCAGTGCCGGGCGCGGCGAGCACGTTGATCGTGTCGTAGCGCCCGGGCGAATCGAACAGGCGCTGCGCGGTCGGCAGGTCGAAGCCGGCCAGCGTGACGCCGGCCAGGTTGTCATCACTGCCGAAGGTCACGATTCCCGAGATCGTGAACGTCTGCGGCCGGTTGGGCAGGTTGATCAGCACCCGGTCTCCGACCGCGAAGTGGTGTTTGGTGGCCGTCGCCTTGTCCATCACGACATCGTCGGCCGACGTCGGAGGGTGGCCCTCGACCAGGCGGTACGGGGACAGCTGCGAATTCGGATCGAACGAGAACCCCAATGTCGAGCCCCCGCCGCCTCCGATCGCGTTGCCGTCGCGGGTCATGAACTGCGCGTAGCCACCCACCGACCCATGCACGTACTCCACGCCGGGCAGCCGGCGGACGGTCACGGCGATCGACTCTGGAATCGGCCGGCGGTCGGCAGTGCCGTTGACGGCCGCGGCGTTAGTGCCCTCGTTGAGCTGCTCATTGCCCCGGATCTGCAAGCTGATGTGCTGATAGGCGGTGCCGATCAGGTTGTTGAACGTCCGGTTGAGCGTGTCACCGAGGATCAGCGTGCCGGTGACGAACGTGACTCCGAGCACGACCGCCAGCGCCGTCAGAGCGAGCCGGAGCTTGCGCGCCCGCAGCCCGCTGGTCGTGACCTTCCACATCTCAGCCGCCCAGCTTCGTCATCTGTTCCAGGACCGTGGCGGCCGTGGGTGAGAGCAGCTCGCCGACCACGTCACCGTCGGCGAGGAACACGACCCGGTCGGCGTAGGCCGCGGCGACCGGGTCGTGCGTGACCATCACGATCGTCTGGCGCTGCTCGGCCACCGCGCGGCGCAGGAACGTCAGTACCTCGGCGGAGGCGTTGGAGTCCAGGTTGCCGGTTGGCTCGTCAGCGAAGATCAGGGCGGGCCGGGCGAGGAGCGCCCGCGCGCAGGCGGTGCGCTGCTGCTGACCCCCCGAGAGCTCGCTCGGGCGGTGCGACAGACGGTCGGCGATGCCGAGCTGACCGACCAGATAATCGAACCACCCTCGATCGATCTCCGCGTGGGCGAGCTCGCGCTGGAAGCGTGATGTTGTCGCCGGCGCTCAGTGTCGGTACGAGGTTGAAGGCCTGGAATACGAACCCGATTCGGTCGCGACGCAGCCGCGTCAGCTCGGCGTCATCGAGCCGTCCGATTTCGTCCTCCCCGATGAACGCGCGCCCGTCGGTCGGGGCATCGAGTCCCGCCATGCAGTGCATCAGCGTTGACTTGCCCGAGCCCGACGGCCCCATCACGGCCGTGAAGCGGCCGTGCTCGAACTCGACCGTGACGCCGTCGAGCGCGCGCACTGCGGTCTCGCCGGCGCCGTAGGTCTTCACCAGGTCGACCGCCCGCGCTGCCGGTGCCGGGGCGCTGCCGATGTCAATCGTGGAGGTCGATGAGCCGTGCTTGGACATGAACCAAAGAGTGCACGCAATCGAGCGTCATGAACAGCCGGACAGCCGGAGTCCTTCGGGGTAGGGCTAGCCGTACCGGGCACCCCGGCGAGTCGCTCAAAGTTCGGCTGGGATCGGGGCGCTAGGGCGTGAACTTGACCGTGATCACGTCACCGTCGGCGACGGCGTAATCGCGCCCCTCGAGGCGCAGCGTGCCGCGCTCGCGGGCGCCCGCGTATCCGCCGGCGTCGCGCAGCTGGTCCCAGGAGACGACTTCGGCGCGGACGAAGCCGCGCTGGATGTCGGAGTGGATCAGACCGGCCGCGTGCCAGACCGACAGCCCCTGGCGCAGGTGCCAGGATTGGGCCGGCTTGTCCTCGCCCGCGGTGAAGAAGGTGACCAGCGCCAGCAGCGAGAACGCGCCCCGCACCACGGTCTGCAGGCTTGACTGGAGCACGCCGAGGTCGGCGCGGAGCGCGTCGGCGTCCTCGTCGGTCAGCTCGGCCAGTTCGGCCTCGAGCCGCGCCGAGACGGCGACCGCCTCGGCCGCGTGCGAGGCGGCGTGGTCGGCGATCGCCGCCGGGACCTCGTGGCTGTCCTCGTCGACGTTGGCGACGAACAGGACGGGCTTGGCGCTCAGCGGCTGGAGCAGCGTGAGCGCATCGGGGGCCTCCACCGGCACCGGAACCGTACGCGCCGGGCGGCCGCTCTGGAGCGCGTCGACCAGGTCACGCAGCCAGCCCGCTTCGGCGGCCGCGTGGCGGTCGCCGCTCTTGGCGGTCTTGGCGACGCGCTCCAGTCGGCGCTCGGCCTGCTCGAGGTCGGCGTAGATCAGCTCGGTCTCGATCGTGTCGATATCGGCCAGCGGGTCGACCCGGCCGTCGGGGTGGACGACGTTCTCGTCGTGGTGGGCGCGCACGACGTGGACGATCGCGTCGGTCTCGCGGATGTTGGCGAGGAACTGGTTACCGAGGCCTTCGCCGCGGTGGGCGCCGGCGACGAGTCCGGCGATGTCATGAAACGCGATCGTGTCGGGCACGATCTTCGACGCGCCGACGGTCTCGGCGACGACGTCGAGGCGCTCATCGGTGACCGGCACGATCGCGACATTGGGTTCGATCGTCGTGAACGGGTAGTTGGCGGCCTCGGCCGCGACACCGGTCAGGGCGGTGAACAGCGATGACTTGCCGGCATTCGGCATGCCGACGATCCCCACCTTCATCTCGAGCGCTCCGGCTTTCGCCTCAGGTGCCGAACCCGACCCGGTGGCCCTCGGTATCGACGAGCACGTAGACGACCTTTTCGAGGTCGATCGCGATCAGCCCATCGTCGGCGGTCAGGTCATGCCACCCCGTGTGGCCGAGCGCCTCGCGCAGGTGCTTGAGCTCCTTCGGCGGGACCCTGGCGCTGAGCACCGGGCCGCCGAGGAAGCCAATGTTGATCTTCTGCGATTTCTCATCGGCCATGTGTCAGTGTTCCTCCTCTGCGGGCTGCACGATTTCGGTTAGGACGCCGCCGGTTGACGCGGGATGCAGGAATGCGACGCGCGAGCCCCGGATCCCGGTGCGCGGGGCCGCATCGATCAGCCGCATGCCGGCGGCGGCGCATGCGTCGAGCGTTTCCTGCACCGATCCCACCCGGTAGGCGACATGGTGCAGTCCCGGGCCGCGGCGGCTCAGGAACTTCCCGACCGCGGTGTCGGGCTCGAGCGGCTGCAGCAGCTCGATGTGCGAATCGCCGACGTCGAGCAGCGCCGCGTCGACGCCTTGCTCGGCCACCGTCTCGCGGTGCACGAGCTCCATCCCGAGCGAGTCACGGTAGAGGGCCAGCGCGTCGTCGATGCTCGGCACGGCGACGCCGACGTGGTCGATCGCTGTCAGCATCGGGCCGGGAGGATAGCGATGGCGATCCGCCGCGCCGGCGGCGCTCACCGGACCTTCTCGAGCCGCGGGTTGGGCGCGTAGCTGCGGCCGACCTTCGCGCACGGCCGGCCGTCGAGCAGCACGACGTCGGCGGTGAAGTCGTTCTGGCCGCGGATCAGCGACGAGCCGACTCCGTAGGCGTCGACCGGCACGCCCGCGGCCTCGAACTCGCGGATACGCTCGGCGTTGAAGCCGCCCGACGCGACGATCCGGACGTCCTGAAAGGCGGCCCCGTCCAGGGCGCCGCGCACCTTCTCGACCAGACGCGGATTGACCCCGGTCGGCGAGAACGCACCCATCTCATCAAACAGCGAGCGATCGACGAGGCTCTCCGACGTGTCGAGCCGGACCCCCCACAATCTTGGCCCGAGTGCCTCCGCGACCGCGAGCGCGGTGGTGACCGAGTCATTGTCGAAATCGACCAGCACGGTGATGTTCATGTCAGCGTGGAAGTGGTCGGCGAACTTCTGCGCGGCTTTGACGGTGTCGCCGCCGTAGGCGGCGATCAGGCCGTGGGGGACCGTGCCGATTCCGCGCCCTCCCCACCAGGAGGCTTGTGCGTCGGTCGAGACGCCGATCGCCCCGGCGACGTGGGCACTCCAGCCATCCCCGGTCTGAACGAGCCAGTGGTCGTGGCGGGCGGGGAAGTAGAAGATCTGCTTGCTGCCGGCCGCCTCCACGACCTCGGCGACGTTTCGCATGATCAGCGAGCGGCGGGCGAGCACGCCGAGGTAGACGGTCTCGAGATGGGCGAACAGGGTGTAGTCGCCCTCGACCGTCATCACCGTCTCACGAGGCGCGATTCGATCGCCCTCTCGCAGCGCGTGGACGTCGAGCTGGTCCCAGCCGGGCTCCCAGCCGCCGTCGACCGCCCGACCCGCGCACAGCTTGAGCACGGCGATCGCCTCGTCGATCCCGCCGAGCAGCGAATCCTCCTTCTGGAAGACCTGCATCGTGACGTGGGGATGGTCGCCCTCCGCCTCGAGCAGCGTCTTGGTGTAGACGAAGTACGCATCCGAGTAGTACCCCTCGCGGATCCGGTCCACGGGGAGGCGAAAGATCGCCGGGTCCAGCCGCGCTGAGACCTGGGTCGACATGGCGCGAGTCTAATCGGCGCCGGTCGGCTCAGCCCAGCAGCTCGCGGGCGATGTCGACGAAGAAGCCGGTCGCGTAGCCGAGGTCGCGCACGTCGATCCGCTCGTCGGCGCTGTGCACGAGCGGCCCCGACTCGAGCATGCTCTGGTGGCGCATCGGGAAGAACCCGTACGCGACGCAGTCGGGGAACGCTTCGCGCCATCGCTGCGAGTCCGTGAACCCCGGCAGGATCACCGGAACCGTGACCGCTCCGGGATCGTTGGTCTGAACCCAACGCTCGATCGCGGTCATCAGCTCGCCGTCAAACCGTGACTGGTTGCCCTGTATCTGTTCGGTGAACTCGATCGAGAGCCCATCGGTCTGCTCGCCAAGCACCTGGGCAATCCGCCGCCGCGTCGCATCCAAGCCGAAGCCCGGGGGGACGCGACAGTCGACCCGGACCTGGGCGCGCGATGGGATCACGTTCATCTTGGCCGAGGCGCTCGCCATCGTCGGCGTCAGCGTGACCTCGAACATCGGCTCGATCAGCGTTCGCAGCCGGGGCTCGACTGCCTCGAGGTGGGCCATCGCGCTGGCGGGATCCGCCGGATCCTGGCCGAGGCCGCGCAGCAGCGCGGCTGCCGCGTCCGTCATCTCGTATAGGTCCGGCTGGTCCGCGAGCTTGGTGAGCACCGGCGCCAGCTTGAGCAGCGCGTTGTCGCCGGCCCGCGGGAGCGACGCGTGGCCGGCCCTACCGCGCGCGACGACGTTGAAGCGGAAGATCCCCTTCTCCGCGCAGCACACGCCGTACACGCGCCGGCCCTCGTACTCAAACGAGTCGCCGCCGCCCTCGTTGAACAGCCAGTCGCAGCGCACCTTGTCAGGATGCGTCGCCGTCAACCAGTCGGCGCCGATCCCACCGCCGGTCTCCTCGTCGGGCACGAACACCAGCTTCAGCGTGCCGCGCGCGGGCCGCCAGCCGCTACGGGCGAGCGCCACCCCGGCGACGGCCTCGGCAGCCACCTGTGACTTCATGTCAATCGCGCCCCGCCCCCAGACAAAGCCGTCCGCCAGGTCTCCCGACCACGGATCGTGCTGCCACTCGGAGGCGTCGGCAAGCACCGTGTCGACGTGGCCAAGGAGGCACAGCGTCGGGCCTTCCCGCTCGCCGTGCAGATCGGCCACCACGCTGGGCCGTTCGTACTCGGCGCCGAGAATCTCGGTCTCGAAGCCGGCGTCGGCGACGTAGCGCTCGAGGTACTCGATCGCCGGGCGCTCGTTGCCCGGGGGGTTGACGGTGTTGAAGCGCACCAGGCGCTGGAGCACCTCGACGCATTCGCCCTGCAGCTGTTCGGGGGTCATAAGCCGCCTTGCGATTCGTAGATTGTGTGAGGACGTGCTGGGGGCCGCATTATCTCCGTAGGATCCGTGACGTGGCCGCACCGGACGACGATCTCGCGCTCGCCCTCGAGCTGGCTGACGTGGCCGACGCGATCACGCTCGGTCGCTTCGGCGCCAAAGACCTGCTGGTCGAGACCAAACCCGATCTGACCCCGGTCACCGAGGCCGACCGGGCCGTGGAGCTCGCGCTGCGCGAGCGGCTGGCGGCGGTGCGGCCTCAGGACAGCGTGATCGGCGAGGAGTACGGCGCCGATGACGGCGCCGGTCCGCGGCGCTGGATCATCGACCCGATTGACGGCACCAAAAGCTATGTACGGGGGATACCCACGTGGACGACACTTATCGGGCTGTCGGTCGATGACGAGGTCACGGTCGGCGTCGTCTCGATGCCGGCGCTCAACAAACGGTGGTGGGCGTCCCGCGGCCACGGTGCGTTCGCCGACGGCCGCCCGATCCACGTGTCCGCGGTCGAGGCGCTCGCCGACAGCCAGCTGGCGTGGAGTGGGATCGAGGATTGGGATGCGGTCGGCCGCCTCGACGCGATCGTCGCGCTCGGCCGGGCCTGCTGGCGCACGCGTGGCGTCGGCGACGCCTGGCAGTACATGCTGGTCGCGGAGGGCTCGGCCGAGATCGCGCTCGACCCGGTGGTGTCGCTCTGGGACCTGGCGGCGATCATGCTGGTGATCGAGGAGGCCGGTGGCCGCTTCACCGACCTGGCCGGCGCCAGAACCCCGGCGGGCGGGAGCGGGATCGCGAGCAACGGCCTGGTGCACGACGCCGCTCTGGAGTTTGTCGGCCACTGAGTGAGGGTCGGAAATGGACCGACTGTTTCCCGAGGGCGAGGCCGACGACACCGCTGTCGATGAGCTGCCCGCCGACGCGCCGCTGGCGACGCGTCTGCGCCCGCGGACCGTCGACGAGCTGGTCGGCCAGGAGCGGCTGCTCGCGCCGGGGTCAGCGCTGCGCCGCGCGATCGAGGACGGCCATCCGCATTCGATGATCCTGTACGGCCCGCCCGGGAGCGGCAAGACGACGCTCGCGCGGCTCGTCGCGCGCTCGTCGGGGGCCGCGTTCGAGCAGGAGAGCGCGGTGCAGGCCGGGCGGGCGGAGGTGCGGGCCGTGATCGAGCGGGCGCGCGAGCGCATCGCGAGTGGCGGCCGCCGGACCGTGTTCTTCCTTGACGAGATCCATCGCTTCAACAAGGCCCAGCAGGATGCACTGCTGCCGGCGGTCGAGGATGGGCTGATCACGCTGATCGGTGCCACGACCGAGAACCCGTACTTCGAGGTCAACTCGGCGCTGATCTCACGCACACGCCTGTATGAGCTCGAGCCGTTGACCGCGGCAGATATCCGCAAGCTGCTCGATCGCGCCGTCGCGGGCGGTAACTGCGGACCGGGCACGACCGTCGACGATCAGGCGCTCGAGTTCCTCGCGCAGCGCTCCGGCGGCGACGCGCGGACGGCGCTCAACGCGCTCGAGCTCGCCTGCGAGGCGGCCGGTCAGGGACAGGTGGTGAGGCTCGAACAAGCGGAGGATGCACTCCAGCGCCGGGCGCTGCTCTACGACCGCCAGGCCGACCGCCACTACGACACGATCTCGGCGTGGATCAAGTCGACCCGCGGCTCCGATCCCGACGCGTCGCTCTACTACCTGGCGGTGATGCTCGAGGGCGGCGAGGATCCGCGGTTCATCGTCCGCCGGATGGTCGTGCTCGCCTCCGAGGACATCGGCAACGCCGATCCGCAGGCGCTGGTGGTGGCCACGGCCGCCGCCGCCGCGGTCGAGCACGTCGGCTTGCCGGAGTGCCAGTTCGCGCTTGCCCAGGCGGCGATCTACTTGTCTCTGGCGCCGAAGTCCGACGCGGTCAAGCGCGCCGTGTTCGCCGCCCGCGAGCAGATCCGTGAGCGTGGCGCCGAAGCCCCTCCTGCGCACCTGCGCTCGTCGACGCGCGGTGACGGTGACTACGACAACCCCCACCGCCGGCCCGGCCACCTTTCGCCGCAGGAGCTGATGCCGCCGGGCGCGATCGGTGCGCGCTTCTATGCCCCCGACGATGCCGAGGAGGCGCTGCGCGCACGATTGGCGGAGATCCGCCGCGCACGCGGGCGCAGCGACGCCTAGCACTAACCTGGCTCGGCGGTCGTGCCGGCCCAGGTGCCGGCGAGGGCGAGCGAGCGGGCGACGGCGCGGGCGTGGGGGACGAGACCGTGGCGAGCTCGCAGAGCAGGTGCGCGCCCGCGAACCGGCCAGGACCATGAACACGCTCACGGTCCGGTCCATGCTCGTCGGCTCCTGCACTCGATGGTCGCGCAGCGTATCCCCGCGTCCGATCAAGGTACGCTGCCCGCGGTGACGCCCACCGCCGCGACGACGACGCTCGAGTCGCTCAACCCAGCCACCGGCGCGGTGATCGGCGCCGTGCAGGCGACTGCGCCCGGCGACGTGCAGGCGGTCGTCGACGCCGTCGCCAAGGTGCAGCCGTTCTGGGCGCAGCTGACCCTGCGCGACCGCGCCCGGTACATGGAGCGTGCCGCCCAGGTGCTGATCGACGAGTCCGACGAGATCCGTGACCTGATCGTCGCCGAGCAGGGCAAGCCTCGCAACGAGGCGTTCACGATGGAGATCCTGCCCACGATCGATGCGCTGCATTGGATCGCCCGCGCGGGACAGGAGATCCTCGCCGACGAGAAGGTCTCGATGCCGCAGCTGTTCCTCAAGACCAAGCACTCGGCCTTCACCTACGAGCCACTCGGCGTGGTCGCCGTGATCTCCCCGTGGAACTACCCGTGGAGCATCCCGTTCGGGGAGATCGCGCTGGCGCTGATGGCGGGCAACGGCGTGGTGCTCAAGCCGGCTTCGTTGACGCCGCTGATCGGCGAGCGGATCGGCCGGGCGCTCGAGCGCGCCGGCGTCCCGGAGGGGCTCGTTCGCGTGATCCACGGCCCCGGCACCGGCCCGGCACTCGTGCAATCGACGGTCGCGAAGGTGTTCTTCACCGGCTCGGTGCAGGCGGGACGCAGCGTCGGCGAGGCGTGCGCGCGACAGCTCAAGGGCTCGGTGCTCGAGCTCGGCGGCAAGGACCCGATGATCGTGCTCGCCGATGCCAACCTCGACCACGCGATCGGCGGCGCGCTGTGGGGCGGGTTCGCGAACGCGGGTCAGACCTGTTCGGGGATCGAGCGCGTGTATGTGCTCGATGAGGTAGCCGAGCGCTTCGTCGAGGGTGTCATCCGCGGCGCCCAGCAGCTACGGGTCGGTGATCCGATGCGGTGGGACACGGAGATCGGCCCGATGATCAATTCGGCGCAGTTCGAGCTCGTCGGCGAGCTCGTGGACGACGCGGTTGCGTCCGGGGCGTCCTTGCACTGCGGCGGACCGCTGGCGCACGCTCCCGCGGGCCTGAACGGCTGCTTCTACGCCCCCACCGTGCTGAGCGGCGTGACGCACGAGATGCGGATCATGCAGGAGGAGATCTTCGGACCTGTGCTCCCGATCGTCGTGGTGAAATCCGAGGACGAGGCGGTGCGGCTCGCGAACGACAGCGACTTCGGCCTCGGCGCATCGGTGTGGACGTCGGATCGCAGCAAGGGGGAGCGGATCGCGCGCGAGCTCGAGTCCGGGATGGTGTGGATCAACGACCACATGTTCAGCCACGGCGCCTGCCAGTGCTCGTGGGGCGGGGTCAAGGAGTCGGGCCTCGGGCGAACGCATTCGAAGTTCGGCCTCTATGAGTGCGTCAACATCAAGCTCCGCGTGTGGGAGCCCTCGGCGGTGCGCGATCCCTGGTGGCACCCCTACGACGAGACCCTCGGCCGTGCGCTCAAGCAGAGCGCGGTGGTGCTCTACGGACGCCCGTCGATCCGCGCCGCCGCGCTGCGTGACGGGGCCGTGCCGCTGCTCAAGGTCGGCGCTCGTCTCGCACGGGACGCGCTTCGTCGCTAGCCTTCTCGCGCGCGGGGGGGCCGGACCCGCCAACGCTTATGTCATTGGTCGTCGTTTCAAGGGGTCCTGTGCTGCGCGGCGTGCTCGGCGCCGCTCTGGCGCTGCTCGCGATCGCGCTCGGCGCCCCGGCCGCGACGGCGGCCACGTTCACGGTCACCACCAACGACTGACAGCGCCGGCACCTGTCCCGCCGCCGGGCCATGCTCGTTGCGCCAGGCGCTCGACTCGACCGGCAACGGCGACACGGTGGCGGTGCCCGCCGGGACCTACACGCTCGATTCCGCCAACGGACAACTCGACGTCTCCGCCGGGGTGACGATCGACGGCGCGGGCCAGGGTTCGACCATGATCGTCGGTCCCGGCAACGACCGGGTGATGATGATCGCCGGAAACGCGACCACGGTCACGATCAGCGGCCTGACGATCACCGGCGGTGACACCACCTCGTCGGGCGGCGGCGGGGTCGCCGCCGCCGGGCCCGGACGGGTCGTGCTCGACGACGACACGGTGACCCACAACACCGTTGCGCCGGCAGCGGCCGGCTTCGACGAGGGCGGTGGCGGCATCCTCACGAGCGCGGACATGGTCCTCAACCAGACCACGGTGAGCGACAACACGGTCGACGTGGCGGCGTCCAACGGCGACAGCGGCGGTGGCGGGATCCTCGTCGAGCAGGGTGGCGGCACGCTGACGCTCAACGACTCGACCATCAGCGCCAACACCGCCACGGTCGCCGCCAACACGGTCGGCGAGACGGTCGACAACAACGGCGGCGGCGGCATCTACATGGATGGGCTCGATCTGACCATCGACAACAGCACGGTGAGCCAGAACACCGTCGCCGTCACGGGCTCCGCCCAGCCGGCGCCGGCTGACGGCGGGGGCGGCATCTATCAGTTCGGCGACAACCTGCTGCTGGAGAACAGCACCGTCTCGGACAACAGCGCCTCGGGGCCGGGTGTGGCCAAGGGGGGTGGCGGGGGCGTATTCGACGGCGGCAACAGCAGCCAGTATCTGAACAGCACGATCGCCTCCAACAGCACCGACGAGCCGGCGCCCGCGGGCACGCCCGACACCGACGGCGGGGGCGGGGTGCTGCTCGACAACGTCGTCGGCGGGGTCGTGATGGCCAACATGACGATCACCGGCAACAGTGCCTCTCAGGCGGCCGGCGGCGCGATCAACAACAACCTCATCACCGAGGTCGAGATTGCCGACTCGATCGTCGCCGGCAACAGCGATGCCGGCGATGCCCGCAACAACTGCGACAGCCAGACGGCGGGCGCCAACGCGATCGTCTCCGAGGGCTACAACCTGACCGACGACGGAAGTTGCGGCTTCACCGCGACCGGCGACATCGTCACCGCCAACCCACTGGTCGGTGCGCTTCACGGCAACGGCGGCCCGGCCGAGACCGAGGCTCTGCTCGCCGGCAGTCCGGCGATCGATGGCGGCAATCCGGCCGGCTGCACCGATCTGGGGGGCGATCTGCTCACGACCGACGAGCGCGGCGTCTCGAGACCGCAACCGCCGGGCGGCCGCTGCGATATCGGCGCCTACGAACGAGCGCTGCCGATCGTCTCCACGAGCAACGCGGCGGTCACCGGCACCACGGTGCTGTTCGGGGCGATGGTGAGCAATCCCGATCCGCGCGCCGCAGCCGTCAGCTTCGAATACGGGCCGACGACGACGTACGGCTCGACGACCGCGTCGCAGGTGCTGCCCGGAAGCACCGCCTCGCAGACGCTGATCGGCTCGGCCTCCGGACTCTCGCCGGGTTCCTACCACTTCCGCGCGGTCGCGACCGGTCCCGATGGAACCACGCTCGGCCCCGACTCCACGTTCACGATCGCCGCGCCGCCGTCGAGCCCGCCGCCGTCCTCTCCGCCGCCGTCCTCGGGCCAGCCCGCCCCGCCCGCCCCGCCCGTGCCGACCGCGACCGCCGGCAAGCCGACCCACGTCGGGGGCTACACCGCGGTGCTCACCGGGACGGTCAACCCGAAGGGCAAGACGACCACGGTGCAGTTCCAGTACGGCACCACGACGAGCTTCAGCGCGCACACGGTGGCGCGATCGGTCGGCGCCGGAACGTCCGCCAAGGCGGTTAGCGCCCTGGTGACCGGCCTGCTGCCCAGCCATACGTACCACGTTCGCGTGGTCGCCACCAGCTCGGCCGGCCAGACGGTCTCGCCCGGGCTGGTGTTCAAGACCGGCGCGGCGCTCAAGCCGCTGAGCCTTGGTGTCAAGGTGACGCCCCGCGTGGATTTACGGTCGCCGTTTGCTTTTCATGTCACCGGTCGCCTCGCGCTGCCGGTCGGCCTCAGCCGCGCGGTCGGGTGCGAGGGCACGGTCTCGCTGCTGGCCACGGTCGGCAGGACGGTCGTGGCAACCGCGCGCGGCAAGGTCGGGCGTCAATGCGGGTACGCGTTGAAGGTGACGCTCAAGGGGCGCCATCTCCCATCGCATGGCCGTGCCCTACTGCTGGTGGCGTTCGCCGGCAATCCGTCGCTGAGAATGAGCAAGTCCCGGGCCGTCCGGGTCAAGTTCGGTTCGTCGTAGCGACGAGCAGCTCGACCCGGAGAGCCTGGCGTGGCGGCAGGCTGCCGATCTGGCGATCTCCCCTGAGTACGCTTAGAGACGATGCCGGCCCAGGCTTATGCAGGCAAAGAGTGCGTCTGCCAGTTCCGCAAGGGGATCTGTGACCAGTCGTGCGTCCGGGACATGCTCGAGACGCCGTTCTACATCGCCTGCCTGAGGCTGAAGGGGCGGCGGTGCCTGGTCGTCGGCGGTGGCGACGTCGGGCTCGAGAAGGTCGAAGGCCTGCTCGCGTGTGACGCGACCGTGACGCTCGTCGCGCCGGACGCGCACCCGGCGCTGCAAGAGCTGGCACGCGAGGGTTCGATCGCATGGGAGCAGCGGGAGTTCCGTGACGGCGATCTCGACGGCGCTCTGATCGCGATCGCCGCGACCTCGAATACCGACGTGAACATCGCCGTGTTCGACGGCGCCGAGCGGCGCGCGATGCTCGTCAACGTCGTCGACGTCCCGCCGCTGTGCAACTTCATCCTCCCGGCGATCGTCCGTACCGGGCCGCTCGCGGTCGCGATCTCGACCGCCGGCGCGTCCCCCGCGCTCGCCAAGCGGATGAAGCGCGAGATCGGCGAGCAGTTCGGCGAGCCCTACGCGCAGCTCGCGGTGATGCTCAACGACGCGCGCGGCTGGGCCAAGGCGACGCTCCCCACCTACCAGGACCGCAAGGAGTTCTTCGAGTCGATCGTCGGCGGCGACCCCGACCCGATCGAACTGCTCCGTGCCGGTGAAGTGGATCGGGTTCGGGACCTGATCGAATCGGCCCAGCTCGCTCACGCGTGAGCGAGCTGACGCATCTCGACCCTAGCGGCCGCGCGCGGATGGTCGACGTGGCGAACAAGCCGCCGACCGAGCGCACCGCGCGGGCGCGCGCGACCGTCAAGGTCAGCCCCGAGACCGCGCGGAAGGTGCGCGACGGTGACGCCCCCAAGGGCGACGTCCTCGGGGTGGCGCGAATCGCTGGCATCCAGGCGGCCAAGCGGACCGCGGAGCTGATCCCCCTGTGTCACCCGCTGGGGCTCTCGTTCATGGGCGTGGAGGGATCGATCGACGTCGACAAGGGCGAGATCGAGCTGATCGCCGAGGTCCGCACGACCGGCCCGACCGGCGTCGAGATGGAAGCCTTGACGGCCGCGTCGGTGGCGGCGTTGACGGTCTACGACATGATCAAAGGCATCGAGCGTGGCGCCGAGATCGCCTCGGTCGTGCTGCTCTACAAGGCCGGCGGGCGCTCGGGCGAGTGGCGCCGTCCGAGCTGATCGTCACGTCTGGACACGACGGCGGCCCGGGTCTTGCGAGACCGCTCGCTGCGTGACCGTATCCTGACGCCCTCGATGCGAACCGCGATCTTGACCGTCTCGACGTCGGTTGCCGCCGGGCAGACCGAAGACCGCTCCGGTATCGCCCTGGCCGAGCAGGCCGAGGCCGTCGGTGCTCAGATCATGTCGCGGGACGTGGTCGCCGACGATCGCGATGCGATCGAACGGTGGCTGCGCGACCAGGTCGCATCGGGCGCGGACCTGATCTTCACGACCGGCGGGACGGGGCTGACCAATGACGACATCACGCCCGAGGCGACGCTCGCGGTGATCGATCGCCACGCGCCGGGCTTCGCGGAGGCGATGCGGGCGGAGGCCCTGCGCCACACGCCGATGGGGATCCTGACGCGGGGCGTCTCGGGTATCGCGGGGCGGACCCTGATCATCAACTTCCCCGGCAATCCGAAGGCGATCGGCGAGCTCTTCCCGGTGATCGCGCCGACGCTCGAGCACGCCGTCGCGACGCTGCAGCGCGAGGGTGGACGCAAAACTCCCGGCCATTGAGCTGCGCGGGGTCACGCGCCACTTCGGCGAGCGATCCGCGCTGCGCGAGGTGTCGGCACGCATCCCGGCGGGCGCGACGTTGGCCGTCCTGGGGCGCAACGGCGCCGGCAAGTCGACCCTGTTGCGAATCCTCGCCGCGCTGCTGAGACCGCACGAGGGCGAGGTGCTGGTGTTCGGCGAGCCGCTGCCGCGACGCGCGTTCGCGGTCCGCGCCAAGCTCGGTCTGCTGGCGCACGAGCCGCTGCTGTATCGCGAGCTGACCGGCCGCGAGAACCTCGAGTACCACGCGCGCCTGCACGGCGTCCCCCGCGAGCGCGTCGAGGAGGTGCTCGAGGCGGTCGCGATGGAGCGGCGCGCCGACGACCCCGTGCGGCTGCTGTCACGCGGGATGGTGCAGCGGGTCGCGATCGCGCGGGCGGTGCTCCACGCGCCGCAGCTGCTGCTCCTCGACGAGCCCCGCGCCAACCTCGATCCATCCGCGGCCGAGCTGGTCGAGCCGCTGATCGGCCGCGCGTCGGGGTGCACGCGCGTGCTGACCAGCCACGATCCAGGCGCGGCGCTCGCCGAGGCCGATCTCGTGCTCGCGCTCAGGGACGGGCGCGCCGTGTTCGTCGGCGAGCCGACGGCGTTCGGCGAGGCGCAGGTCAAGGAGCTGTACGCGTGAGGACGGCGCTGGTGGTGCTGCGGAAGGACCTGCGAGTCGAGTCAAGGACGCTCGAGACGGTGCCGGCGATGATCCTGCTGGCGCTGATCACGTTCGTGATCTTCCACTTCGGCCTGGACCGCGACACGATCGGGGGCCAGCTGGCCGCCGGGGTCCTGACCGCGACGCTGCTGTTCGCGGCGATGCTGGGGATCAATCGGCTGTTCGTCGCCGAGCGCGAGCAGGGCGGCTTCGACGCGTTCCTGCTGGCACCCGTCGATCGCACCGCGCTGCTGATCGCCAAGGCGGCGGCACTGTTCATCTACCTGATCGTGCTCGAGATCGTGGCCGTGCCCGCCTTCGGGCTGCTGTTGCTCGGCCCCTCGCTGGGCCACGCCCTGCCCGGGATCGTCCTGATCCTGATCCTCGCCAACGTGGGGTTGTCGGTGATCGGGACGCTCGTGTCGGCGATCGCCGTCCACACCCGGGCGCGCGACCTGATCGGGCCGGTGATCGGCCTGCCGCTGCTGCTGCCGGCGCTGATCGCGACGGCGCGAGGCCTCGGGCCGCTGCTGCGCGCCGGCCATGCGGCGAGCGCACCGCCTGGTAGATGGCTGGCGATCCTGGCGCTTTATGATCTGGTGTTCGCCCTGATCGCCTACGGGGTGTTTGACTTCCTCCTCGAGGATTAGTTCGCGTGCATTCCACAACCTATGGCAAGGGGCTCCGTGGCCTCTCGATCGCGACCGCTGTGACGATCACGGTCGCGCTCGTGCTCGTGTTCTTCTACGCGCCGCTCGACGCCAGCCAGGGCTTCGTGCAGAAGATCTTCTACGTCCACGTCCCCCTCGCGATCATCTCACTGCTCGGCTTCATCTTCGGCGGCCTGCTGGCGATCGGCTACCTGCGCACCGGCGACCGTTCCTGGGACATGCGCTCCTACGTCGCGATTCACCTCGGGCTGATCTTCGGTATCGCGGGACTGATCTCGGGCTCGATCTGGGCCAAGGCATCGTGGGGCCACTGGTGGGTCTGGAACGAGCCGACGCTGGTCTCGTTCCTGATTGTGCTGCTGCTGTTCGCCACCTACCAGCCGTTGCGGTTCTCGATCGAGGATCCCGAGCGCCAGGCGCGCTATGCGAGCGTGTTCGCGATCGTGGCCGGCGCATTCGTGCCGCTCAACTATCTGGCCGTCCAGCTCGCGACCGCCTACGTGCACCCGCGTGTCCTGACGCTCTCAAGCGCCAACCTGCCACCGTCGATGGGGCTGACGTTCGCCGTCTCGCTGCTCGGCTTCGCGCTCCTGTACGTGACGATGTGGAAGTACGAGATGGCGGCCAAGAACGCCCGCTCGCAGGTCCGGCGCCTACGGCGTACCCTGCTCGGCGACGAGGGCATCCGGCCCACCGGACGGAGCGCCGCGCCGTCATGAGTGGGCTGTTCGCAGTCGCCCCCGCGCTGCCGCTCGGCACGGCGGGCAAGTACGTGGCCGCGGCATACATCGTCGTGGTGGCGGTGCTCCTGATCTATTTCGGGATCATGGCCGTGCGCGCCCAGCGGCTCGAGCGCGAACTCGATGAGCTGCGGCGCGACGTGGAAGCCGCGCGCGCCGAGCAGGCACGCGAGCGGGAGCCAGTCGGATGAGGGCGCCGTCGTGAGCGAGCTGCTGGCGATCGGCGTCTCGCACAAGACCGCCCCGGTCGAGGTCCGCGAGCGGCTCGCGCTCCCGGAGCCGCGCGTGACCGAGTTCCTGCGTGACCTCCGCGGCGCCGCCGACGTGCACGAGGCGGTGGCGGTCTCTACCTGCAACCGGACCGAGCTGTACCTGGTCGTCGGCGATCCCGTCGAAGCCGAGAGCCGGACGCTGGCGATGCTCGCCCGCCAGGCCGGGATCCGCCCGACGGGACTGGCGACCGCGATCTACTCGCACCACAACTGCGATGCCGCGCGTCACCTCTACCGCGTGACCTCCGGGCTTGACTCGATGATCGTCGGCGAGGCCGAGGTCCAGGGCCAGGTCAAGCGCGCCTACGACACCGCGCTCAAGCTCGAGACCACCGGGCCGCTCACCAACCGCCTGTTCAAGGCTGCGCTTGCGACCGGCAAGCGGGTCCGGACCGAGACCGCGATCGGCGAGCGTCAGCTCAGCCTCCCGGGGGTCGCGGTCGCGCTCGCGCGCGAGCAGCTCGGCGAAATCGCGGGACGCAAGGTCGTGATCCTCGGCACCGGCGAAACCGGCGAGCTGGCCGCTCGCGCGCTCGCCGACAGCGGCACGAGCACCGTATTCGTGGCCAACCGAAGGCGTGACCGCGCGTTGAGCCTGGCGCGCCGGTACGGCGGCACGACGCTGAGCTTTGACGAGCTCCCGGCCGCGCTGCTCGAGGCCGACATCGTCGTCGCCGCGACCGCGTCACCCCACCTGCTGCTCGAGGTCGACGACATCGCCGACGTGATGCGCGACCGCGGCGGCCGGCCGCTGCTGCTGATCGACCTCGCGGTCCCGCGTGACATCGACGGCGCCTGCGCGCAGCTGCCGGGCGTAACGCTGGCAGACATCGACGACCTGCAGGCGGTCGCGGACCGCAACCGCCGCGTCCGCCAGGCGGAGGCACGCAAAGCCGAAGGAATCATCGAACAGGAGATCCAGCAGTTCGCCGCCTGGCTGGGGTCTCTCGAGGTGCTGCCGACGGTGGCGGCCCTGCGCGTGCGCGCGAATGAGATCGCCGAGCAGGTCGTACACGAGAACGACGGCAAGTGGGACACGGCATCCGAGCGTGACCTCGAGCGAGTCGAGGCAGTCGCGAGGTCGATCGTCAACCGGCTGCTGCACGAACCCACCTTGCAGATGCGCGAGATGCACGACGATCGCGTTCACGCGCGGATGGCGCTCGTCCGCGAGCTGTTCGGCTTGAGCGGCGACGAGCCGGCGCTCGACGCCGGCGAACAGCAGCCGCTGGCGGAGATCCGCGAGCTGCCACACAGCGTGCACGCCCGCGGCAGCCGGCGGGGCTGATGCGGATCGGCACGCGCGGGAGCGCGCTTGCGCTCGCGCAGGCACGGTCCGTCGCGCGCCTGCTCGGGCCGGACGCCGAGATCGTCACGATCACCACCCCGGGTGACCGTGGGGAGCGTGTCAACGACAAGTCCCGATGGGTGTCCGAGCTCGAACGGGCGCTGCTCGACGGGCGAATCGACGTTGCGGTCCACTCGGCCAAGGACGTCCCGACCGATCCGGTCGATGGGCTGGAGCTGGTCGCGATCCCGGCGCGGGCCGACGCCCGTGACGCGATCTGCGGCGCGGCGTCCCTCGCCTCGCTTGACGAAGGGGCGACGATCGGGACCAGCAGCCTGCGCCGGGCCGCCCAGATCCGGGCCGCGCGCGACGACCTCGAGGTAGTCGAGCTGCGGGGCAACGTCGACACGCGACTGCGCAAGCTCGCCGAGCATGAGGTGGACGCGATCGTGGTCGCGCTGGCGGGCCTGCAGCGGCTCGGGCGCGACGGCGAGGCCGGAGGCGTACTCGACCAGCTGGTACCGGCGGCGGGCCAGGGCGCGCTCGCGGTTCAGGCCAGGCCGGGAGCGCTGGATCCGACCCTCATCGTCGCGGCTGACCGACGACGCGACGATGGCCTGCGTGACGGCCGAGCGAGAGCTGGTGCATGCGCTCGGGGCGTCGTGCAACACACCGGTCGGCGCGTACGGGCAAATGCTGGGCGACGGGCGCCTCGAGCTGCGCGCCTGGGTCGGCCTGCCCGACGGATCGGCGTGGCTCGCGGATCGCGTCGAGGCCTCGCCGCCGGACGCGGGCGCCCTGGTCGCCGAGCGGATGCTCGCCGCCGGCGCCGCCGAGCTGTTGAGCGAGGCGGAGGCCGCCGCGGAGCCGGCCGCGTGACCGTGTACCTGGTCGGTGCCGGCCCGGGGGACCCGGCGCTGATGACCGTGCGCGCGCTCGACCTGATCGCCGCCGCCGAGGTGATCGTCCACGACCGCCTGATCGCAGCTGATGCCCTCGCCGGCGCGCGGTCTGACGCGCAGCTGATCTACGCCGGCAAGGAGGGCGGCGGGCCGTCGGCGTCCCAGGAGGAGATCACGGCGTTGCTGGTGGAACATGGGGCCGCCGGTCGCGAGGTGGTCCGGCTCAAGGGCGGCGATCCGTTCGTCTTCGGCCGCGGCGGCGAGGAGGCGGAGGCGCTGCGTGCCGCCGGGATCCGGTTCGAGGTCGTGCCCGGGATCACCGCCGGCGTCGCCGCCGCCGCCTACGCGGGAATCCCGGTGACGCACCGCGACGCCGCGAGCGCGGTCGCGTTCGTCACCGGCCACGAGGACCCGGCCAAGCCCGAGTCGGCGCTCGATTGGGCTGCGCTGGCCGAGTTTCCGGGCACGCTCGTCGTCTACATGGGGGTCCGGCAGCTCGGCGCGATCGCCGAGCTGCTGATCGCGGGAGGCCGCCCGGGGTCGGAGCCCGCGGCCGTGATCGAGCGCGGCACGCTCGCGGATCAGCGGGTCGTGACCGGCACGCTCGAGTCGATCGCGTCGGTCGCCGAACGCGAAGGGATCCGCGCGCCGGCGATCTCGCTGTTCGGTCCGGTGGCGGCGCTGCGGCGCCGGCTGGCGTGGTTCGAGCAGCGCCCGCTCGCGGGCAGGACAGTCGCCGTCACGCGCGCCCGCGCTCAGGCCAGCGGGCTGGCGTCGCGGCTGCGGGCGCTCGGGGCCGAGGTGCTCGAGGCGCCCGCAATCAGGATCGCCCCGATCGCTGGGCCGGCGCCGCAGCTTCAGGGCTACGACCTCGTCTGCCTGACGAGCCCCAACGCCGTCCCGCTGCTGTTCGCTCGGCTCACGGCCGAGGGTCTCGACGCCCGCGCGTTCGCCGGTGTGCGGGTGGCCGCGATCGGTCCCGGGACCGCGGCCGCGTTGCGCGAGCACGGCCTGATCGCCGACATCGTCCCGGAGCGGTTCGTCGCCGAGGGCCTGATCGAGGCGCTGGCGGACGTCCCGATTACGCGTGTGCTGCTCGCCCGCGCGGCGCAGGCCCGTGACACGCTGCCCGACGCACTGCGCGAACGGGGCGCCGAGGTCGACATCGTGACTCTTTACGAGACGGTCGCCGAGCCACTGGACGGCGAGCAGCTCGATCGGCTGGCCGGCGCCGACTACATCACGTTCACCTCGTCGTCGACGGTGCGCTTCCTGCTGCAGTCCGCCGGCGGGCGGCTCGATCGGCGCTCGCGCACCGTGAGCATCGGACCCGTCACGAGCGCGACGTTGCGCGAACACGGGATCACGGTCGACGTCGAGGCCACGCGCCACGACATCGACGGGCTGCTCGAGGCCCTCGTCGCCGACGCGTCGCCGAGCTGACATGCAGGCGCCGATCATCACGTTTCTGTCGGACTATGGACTCCAGGACGACTTCGTCGGCGTCTGTCACGGCGTGATCGCGGCGATCTGCCCGCAGGCCCGGGTGATCGACCTCACGCACGGGGTGCGCCGCCACGACGTGCGCCAGGGCGCGCTGATCCTCGCGCAGGCGCTCTTCTACCTCCCCGTCGGCGTGCACCTGGCGGTCGTCGATCCCGGCGTCGGCGGCGACCGCCGAGCGGTGGCCGTCGCGCTGGCCGACGGCCGGCGGCTGGTCGGCCCCGACAACGGCCTGCTGTCGCTCGCGGCCGCGCGGGGGGAGGGGATCGTCGAGGCGGTCGACATCGCCGCGTCGCCCTTCTGTCTACAGCCGATCTCGGCCACCTTCCACGGACGCGACATCTTCGCGCCGGTGGCCGCGGCACTCGCCGCGGGGGAGCCGCTGTCGGCGACCGGCGAACCGATCGACGCGACCCGGCTCGTGACGCTCGAGCTGCGCGAGCCGCGCACGCAGGCGGGCGCGCTCGTCGCTCACGTACGTGACATCGACCGCTTCGGCAACGTGCAGCTCGACGGCCTCAGCGAGCACCTGGCGGCCCTGGGCATCGAGCCCGGCGACGAGGGCGAGCTCGCGCTCGGCGACGGTTCTCACCATCGCTTCCGCTACGGCCGCACGTTCACCGACGCCGCCGATGGGGAACTGTTGCTGTACGAGGATTCGGCGCGCCAGCTCGCGGTCGCGGTCAATCAGGCGAGCGCCGCGACGCGGTTGGGACTCGCGGTCGACGACGAGCTGCGCATATCGACATGACGCTCGGATCGCCGCGGCTTCACCTGCGCCGCACCGATTCGACCAACGACCGCGCACGCGACCTGGCGGCGCGCGGCGCCCCGCACGGGACGCTCGTCACGGCCGCCGAGCAGACCGCCGGGCGCGGACGCCAGGGGCGCGGCTGGACGGCGCCCGCCGGGCGGGCGCTGCTGTGCACGCTGGTGGTCCGCGAGCCGCCGCGCCTGCTGCCGCTCGCCGTCGGGGTCGCGGTCGCCGAGACGGTCGGCCCGGGCGCGCTGCTGAAATGGCCCAACGACGTCCTGATCGACGGGCGCAAGGTCGCCGGGATCCTGGTCGAGGGACGCCCGCAGGAGCGCTGGGCGGTGGCCGGAATCGGCCTCAACGTCGCCGTTCGCGAGTCCGACTTCCCGCCCGAGCTGGATGGCCGGGCCGCGACGATGGGATTGGAGCCGAGCGCGATCGAGCCGACACTGGCGCGCCTGCTGTCGCAATTGGAGCGCTGGCTGTCCGCGCCGACCCCCGATGTGCTCGCCGCGATCCGCGCGCGTGACGCACTCAGCGGCCGTGCGGTGGAGTGGGCCGGGGGCCGCGGCCGCGCCGACGGGATCGACGATCAGGGGCGGCTAACGGTGCTGCGCGCCGACGGTGACCGCCTCGCGCTCGACGCCGGCGAGGTCCATCTCGCGGTTCAGAGCGCCTCGTAGCGGCCGTGTGACTACGCCGCCTCCTCGGTGTCGTGCGCGGGGTTGGCGTCGTCGTCGGCGACGTCGATGTCAAGGTCTTTGACGTTGTCATCGGCCGTAGCTTCGGCCTCGGTCTCGGCCTGATCGCCGTCCTTGTCATCCTGCGTCTCGTCCTGCGCGTCGAGCGTCTCGGGCGCGACGGCGGCGTCGGCCTCGTCAGCCGCGCCGGCGCCGGACTTGCGACGGCGGCGCTTGGAGCCGCGCCGGCCCTTGGGGAAGTTGCGCAGCAGCTCGCGGGCAAGCGCCGCCGGCTTGCGCGCCATCCGCGTGCGCGCTCCGCGCAGCGCCTCCTCGGCCTCGGGGGTGTGGGCGAGCGCCGCGGCCAGCAGGGCCGCGGACAGCCGGCGGTCCTCCTTGCGCGAAGCGTGGACGAGCCTGCGCGCATTGCGCGCGTGGGCCGAGCCGCTCGAGTTGACGAGCAGGCCGAGCAGGCGCTTGGTCTCCGGCCAGCGCTGGACCGCGTACTCCTCGTGGACCTCGCGGGTGTACTCGGCCATCCGCCAGATCCAGGCGTTGGCCTGGTCGCGACGGCCGATGCGGCGCTCGGCGAGCGCCTGGAGCATGATCTTGACGCCCTCGCGGCGCTCGTCGCGCGGCCAGCCACCCATCACGTCGATCGCGGTGTCGAACGCCTCGGGGTCGCGGCTGGCGGCGATCTCCTGCAGCGCCCGCAGCCGCAGCTGGGGATTGCGGTTGCGCTGCACGGCAGTCAGCAGGAAGCGGCGCTTGAGCTCGCCGCCGCGGTCGAAGTGCAGCATCGCCTTGGCGCGTCGCCAGCCGTTGGGCGCCACGCGCGCGCCGGCGAGCGCCGCCCAGACGTGCTGCTCGCCGTAGTCGAGGTGCTCGACGGCGATCCGCCACAGCTCGCGCTCGAAGACCTCGGCGCGCCGCTCGGGATCGGGGGTGACCGGCAGCACGCGCCGCTCGACCCGTACGCGGCGGCCCCGCCCGCGCCGTACCGGCCCGACGACGATCGCGCCGCCGCGGTAGACGTCGCGATCGAGCAGCGAATGCAGGGTCACGACCGGGTCATCGTGCTTGGTCGCCGGGTGGACGAAGTCGACCACGATCCCGGCCTCTTTGCCCGGGTGACGGCGCGTGACGCGCCCGACGCGCTGCTGGTAGACGCGCTTGGACGCAGTCGGCGCCAGGTGCATGCAGATCGTCGCGCGCGGGCTGTTCCAGCCCTCGGCGAGCAGCATCGCGTTGACCAGCACGTCGATCTTGCCCGACTCGTAATCGGCCAGGATCCGCGCCAGCTCGCGCTTGGGGGTCTCGCCCGAGACCGCCTTGGCCTTGATCCCGATCTCCGTGAAGGCCTCGGCGACGTTGTAGGCGTGCTTGACGCCGGCCGCGTAGACGACGCCGGGGACGCCGTTGAAGCGAGTCTTGTAGAGGTCGGCGATCGCCAGGTTGAACGGCGTCTGGTCGAGCAGTTCGGCGAGCATCTCCTGGTCGAACTCGGTGTCCACCTCGCCTCGGCGCAGCGGCACCTTGGCGATCGTTCGAACCCCGGGCCCCGGAGGGATCCGGATGCAGCGCAGCGGCGCGATCACGCCGCGTCGCGCGGCCTGCGCGAGGTCGAAGCGGCTCGTCTGGGTCGGGAAGAGATCGGTCACGTGGCGCGCGATCAGCGCCCCGGTGGCCGTCATGCCGATGAAGATCGGGCCCGACCAGGCGCGGATCGCCGCCGACGTCTTCTCGCCGAGCGCGGTGTGGGCCTCGTCACAGATCACGATCGTGTACGCGTCGGAGATGCGCACGGCGTTGCGCACAAACCACTGGTAGGTCTCGACCGTCACGGCTCCGTTGGCGGCGTCGTGGCCGTCGAGCAGCGGCCCGGTGATCCGGTTGCGGTAGCCGCGGTCGCGGAGTTCCCCATGGAACTGATCCACGAGGTTGCGACGGTGGGTGAGGATCAGAACGCCGCCGGTTCGCGACGCCTCGACGAACCCCAGCGCGGCGACGGTCTTCCCGGCGCCGGTCGCGTGCTCGAACCAGAACCGCTTGGCTGCGTTGGGATCCTCTGGCTGCTCGTCGACGGGCTGCTCGTCCTCGTCGACCTCGTCCTGCCAGTCCTGGGGCTCCTCGTCCTCGTCGATCGGGGCGTCGCCGTTGACCGGCTCCTCATCGTCGTCGGGCTCGTCATCGTCGTCGTCGTCGAGGTCGAGGTCGAGCTCGACGCCGTCGTCCCCGTTCGGGGCGCCGAACGGCGGGCCCGACTCGGCGACGACGTGCTCGGGCACCGGGACGCCGTTGCCGCGACCGTTGCCGTTGCCGTTGCCGTTGCGCTGCGTCTCGGCCAGCAACGCGGTGAGCGTGCCCGACAGCGCATCGACCTGGTGCGCGGACAGCACCGTCTTGTCGGCGAGGTGGGGCTCCTCCTCGGACAGCAGGCGCTCGAGGCCGAGCAGCAGCGAGAACTGGCGCCGCCATTCGATCGACGGCTGCTTGTTGCCCGCATCGAGCTCCGCCAGCGCGGCGTCGAGCGCGCGGCGGCGCGCCGACCCGGGGGCCAGCGCGTCTTCGAGCGTCTCGCCTTCGTAGACGAAACGCTCGCGCGTCAGCCGTTCCGCACGCGCTATTGCGTCAGGACTCGGAAAGGGGGTGGTCACACCCATCAGTGTTTGGCACGTTGCGTCAGGATGAGCGAGCCGCGGCGTAGCCTCGTGGCGGCTCAACGAGCTCGGCTGTGCGGCCGAGAACGGCGAGAGTTCCTCAGAAGCGTCCTCCCGCCTCTACGACAGAAGGATAACGAGTATTTAAGCAGATCCGAGACTGCGGCCGTATGGCAAGCTGTCGGCCATGCGCATGCGCCGGTGGTCGATCGCGGTTGTGCTCGTGTGCCCTGCGCTCGTGGGCTGCGGGGCGACCCAGGGTCACAGCGCCGCGCCCCCTCAGGGTGTAGAGGTGGCCGCCTTCAAGGGCTCGCCGCCGCAGCTGGCGGCGCTGCACGCGCAGGCCAACAAGCTGCTGGGCGGGGGCGTCAACGCATTCCGCGCCCGAATGGCCTCGCTCAACGGGTACCCGGTCGTGGTCAACAAGTGGGCTTCGTGGTGCGGGCCGTGCCAGATCGAGTTCCCTGCTTTCCAGAAGGCGGCCGTCAAGTACGGGCGCAAGGTCGCGTTCATCGGGATCGACGGCAAGGACGGCAACGGGGCCGCGTCGGCGTTCCTCAAGCGTTTCCCGGTCACGTATCCGAGCTACACCGACCCCAACGAATCGATCGCGCGGGCGTATCAGGCCTCGACCTACTACCCGCAGACGCTGTTCTTCACCAAAGCCGCACACGGCAAGTACGTGTTCGATCACGCGGGGCCGTACGAAAGCGCCGCGGCCCTCGAGCGCGACATCCAACGGTACGCGCTCAGGTGACCGGGACACTGACCTACGAGGTGCGCCGCGCCCAGGGCGAGGAGGAGATGGCTGCCCTGATCGAGCTGCGCCATGAGGTCTTCTGCGAAGAGCAGGGCGTCCCGGTCCGTGAAGAGCTCGACGGTCGCGACCATGAGGCGATGCACCTCGTCGCCGTATCGGGCAGCGAGGTTCTCGCGACCTGCCGACTGCTGTTCGTCGGTGCGACCGTGCAGTTCAGCCGCCTCGCGGTGCGGGCGAGCGCCCGCCGTCGCGGGATCGCGAGCGCGCTGCTCGAGCGCGCCGACGAGGAGGCCCGCGCCGGGGGCGCGCGGCGGCTCGTCCTGCACGCCCAGACGTACGCCCGCTCGCTGTATGACCACGCCGGCTACGAGCCGCGGGGCCGGGTCTTCATGGAGGCCGGCATCGAGCACATCGCGATGGAGAAGTACGTCTAGTGTCGCGCGGCAGTAGCGCGATGCCGGCTCTCTGATGCCGGAGCTGCGGATCGATCCGCTGACCGGTCAGCGCGCGCTGATCGCGGGCGCGCGAGCCGGGCGGCCGGGCGGCGAGCTGGCCGCCACGCCGGTGCCGGCGATCGACCCGCAGTCTGACCCGTTCGCCGACGGTCACGAGGACCGCACGCCGCCGGAGCTGTTCGCTCTGCGGACGAACGGCGGCGGACCGGACACGCCGGGCTGGCAGGTGCGCGTCGTGCCGAATCTGTACCCGGCGCTCGAGCCCGACGCCGAGGCGCCCCCGCGGCACGCCAACCAGGAGCTGTTCTGGTCAGGGCCCGCGAGAGGCTCGCACGAGGTGATCATCAACTCCCCGGAGCCGGTCAGCTCACTGGGCGATCTGCCCCCCGAGCAGCTCGCGACCGCGGTCGACGTGTGGCGCGAGCGGATGCGCGTCCACGGCGATGCCTCGTGCGTGCACCTGATCGTCAACGAACGGCGCGAGGCCGGCGCCTCGTTGCCGCACACCCACGCGCAGCTCTACGCGCTCGAGTTCGTCCCGGCGGCGATCGCCCGCGAGCGCGAGCGCTTCCGCGCGTACGCGACCCAGACGATGGGCGGCAACCTGCTCGGCGACCTCGTGCAGCAGGAGGTCCGCGAGCGCGAGCGGATCGTCGCGATCGACGACGAGGCGGTACTGCTGTGCGCGTACGCCGGGCGGGTGCCCTTCCAGCTGATGCTCGTCCCGCGCGTACCGCAGGCGCGGTTCGAGGATGACGGCCCGACGGGCGCCGCGCTGCTCGGTGACGCGCTGCGCCGGCTGGCGCGGCGGCTGGGCGCCAGCCCGCCGCTGAACCTCTGGATCCGCACCGCACCCCAGGGCGCCGAGCAGTTCTGCTGGCGGATCGACATCCTCCCGCGCCTGACGCATCTCGCCGGCCTGGAGCTCGGCGCGGGCGTCAACCTCAATATCGTCGCGCCCGAGCGGGCGGCCGCCGAGCTGCGGGACGCCTAGGCGGGGGGCTGATTGCGCGCACTGGTCCAGCGGGTCTCGCGAGCTTCGGTTTCGACCGACGGTGAGCGCCTCGCCGCGATCGGCCCCGGACTGTTGGTCCTGCTCGGCGTGCACCGGACCGATTCCGCGGCGGAAGCCTCGTGGCTCGCCGCTAAGGTCCGCGCGCTGCGCGTGTTCGCTGATGCCGACGGGCGCATGAACGAGCCGGTCGGCAACCGCGAGGTGCTGTGCGTGAGCCAGTTCACGCTGTACGGCGACGCGCGGCGCGGCAACCGTCCGAGCTACAGCGAGGCGGCCGCTCCCGAGCTGGCGGAGCCGCTGTACGAGCACTTCTGCGAATTGCTGGGAGCCAAACGGGGCATGTTCGGCGCGCACATGGCGGTGGAGCTCGTCAACGACGGCCCGGTCACGCTGCTGCTCGAAAGCAGCTAGTGCTTGGGAGGAAGGTCGGTGCCGGGCACCGGCCGCGCCCCGGCATAACGCAGCCTCAGTCGCGGGCCCCCGTCACGCCGCGGCGCGGCGGCGGCGAGGGCCTCCGAGTACGCCTCGCGCGTCGCCAGCGCGGCGTCGCGCCACGTCCATGCGGGCGGAGCGGGCGCCGGCCGGCGCAGCGACTCGGCGGTGGCCACGAGGCCGTCGATGTCACCGATGTCGGTGAGCTGGACCGAGTCCTTGAGGGTCTCGCGCAGCGCCGGCACGTCGCAGGCCGCGACCGGGGTACCGCAGGCGAGCGCTTCGATCGGCGGCAGCCCGAAGCCCTCGTCGTCGCTTGGGAACACGAGCGCGTGGGCGCCGGTGTAGATCGCCGCCAGGTCATCGTCGCCGACCGCGCCCGTGAGGTGGACGCCCGGCAACTCGCTGGCCCACGGCCCGGACGGTCCGACGAGCACGAGCGGCATGTTGCGGCGCGCCCGAGTCAGGGCCGCGACGCGCTTGCGTGGGTCGGGCTGACGCAACCCGCCTGCCCACACGAGGTAGTGGTCGGGGAGGCCGAAGCGCTCGCGGACGGCGCTGACCTCGTGCTCGGATCGCGGCCAGAACGCCTGGGCCGGCGCCTCGGGTATGACGGCGATCCGCTCCGCCGGGATCCGGAGCATGTGCATGGCGTCGTCGGCCAGCGCCTCGCTCGCCACGATCACCCGGGCCGCGCGCTGGACGGCGAGGTAGCGCAGCTTGAAGCGGACGCCCGTCCGCAGGTACTCGCCGCGGCGCTTGAGCGCGACCAGATCATGGAGCGTGACGACCATCGGCACCGGGCAGCGCAGCTGCGCTCCCTCGATCCACGGTGAATGGAAGAGATCGCAACGGCGTGGTGTGTGGGTCTCGACCAGCTCGACGTCGCCGCGGTCGTGCAGGGCCTCCACGAGGCAGCGGACGTAGCGCCCGATTCCCCGCTCGCCCTTGCCCGGGCGGCTGTCGAATGCGATCTTCATCGAGTCATCGGCCGACTCGCCGAACTTTGGACGATCGCCGGGTTTCCGGCCACGGCCCAAGAAACGCGCGTGCTTGTGCGCCTGACATCCGCGGGTCGGCACCCTATACGCGCTGCGTTCGAATGTCGAGCGGTCAACCACTGATTTGTACATGAACGCAGGTGGGTCTACTGGAAACGCGCATCGAGGCCCACTAGCTTGGGCGCCCGTGAGGGACTACTACGAGGAGCTGTGGGAGCGGCTGCCCGAGTCGCTTCGGTACCCGGACCTGAGGGTGCGTCTGCACTTCCTGCGCGACAACGCGCTGCCCGATGACCGCGCGCTCGACCTCGGCTGCGGCGACGGCGCGTTCACCGGCGAGCTGGCGGCCGCGGTGGCGGAGGTCGTGGGCGCGGACGTCGCCGAGGCGGCCCTGCGCCGGGCGCGCGCCCGTCATCCGTCGATCGAGTTTCGCCGGGTCGAGTTCGACGGGCCGTTGCCGTTCGGCGACAACTCCTTTGAGCTCGTGTGGAGCAGCGAGGTGATCGAGCACGTGGCCGATACCGCGCGGTGGCTGTCGGAGATCAGGCGGGTGCTCGCGCCCGGGGGCCGCCTCGCGCTGACGACGCCGAACCACGGGCGCGCCGCGATTGCTCTGCGCGGCCTCGAGCGCTACTCCGAGCCGCTCGGGGATCACTTGCACCTGTATACGCGGCGGTCGCTGACCGAAGTGCTGCATGAGTTCGGCTTCGCCCCCGTCAGCGTGCGCCGCGCCGCCGGCGTCCCCGGCTTTCACCGGCTGCTCTTTGGGCGCGCGGTCCGCTAGAGCAACCGGACGACTGTTGTCGAAAAATGGTGCGTGGCGCGCCAGAATCCGACAAGAGTGGCTTTTCAGCTCTTGCCCGCGGCGAGCTGCGCGAGCGCGAGCGCGTGCTGGGTCTGGGGGCTGGTCGGGTCGAGCATGTTGGCGCGCTCGAGTGACGGCAGCGAGCGGCGGGCGTGGTGATTGTCGAGGTCGAAGCTGCCGAGCGCCAGCCAGCTCTGGGCGTTTTCGGGCTGCAGACGGACCGCCTTGACGAGTTCGGCTCGTGCCGCGGCGTCGTCGCGCGCGCTCTGATAGAGCGCCGAGAGAACGAACAGCGGCTCGAGCGCGAGCGGATCCGCGCTGGCCGCGTCACGCGCGTCGGAGAAGGCTGAACTGAGGTGGCCGCTCAGGGCCGCGTTCTCGGCCGATGCGAGCGAATCGGCGGACGAGAGCGGCTGCCAGATCAGCCATGCCAGCAGCAACGAGACCGCGGCGAGCGCCGTGGCGCCCGCGGCGACCGCCGGGCGCGCGATCAGCGAGACGCGGCGCGCGGCGAGCCCGACGGGGCTTGCGAGCGGCCCGCGTCCCGACAGCCAGCCGGCGCAGAGCAGTACCGGGACCGCAACGGCGGGGAAGAACCAGGTCCAGTCGATCGCCGACTGGATGCCGAACGCCAATACGACCAAGCCGAGCGCTATCAGGCCTTCGCGCTCGGCCGTCTGGCCGGGGTCCAGCGCCGACCACCGGGTCCTGGCAGCGACCGACCGTGCCGCGGAGATCGTCCACGACACCAGCAGTGCCAGGCTGATTGCGAGGCCCAGCAGGCCGAGGTCGGCGAACGTCTGCACGACGTAGCTGTGAGCGTGGACGGCAACGTCCTGATGTGTGGCGTAACGCGCCCGGGCGGTCGCGAATCCGAGCGCCCCGACCCCCTTGAACAGAGCGTGCTCGCCGACCTTGATGCCCTCGCTCCAGTACAGAGGCCGGCTGCTGCCGAGCGATCCGAACCGTGCCACGCCGTTGCTCGTGACCGCGTTGACGTTCGTGAGCGTGTCCCAGGCGTGCGAGATCTCGCCGGTCAGCCCCCGCGAGGACTCGGCCACGGCGACGATGCCGGCCACGGGCAGCAGCGCGACCAGGATCACCAGGATGGTGCCGATCCGGCGGCGGCGGGGCTCGGACAGCACGTTCCGATCGGCGACCCGTGCGGCGGCGATCCCGACGATCGTCAAGAGCAAAACGCTCACGACCAGCACGATCCCGTACGTGTGGCCGGCCGACGTGCGCAGGTCGAGCGCCTGATTGTTTCCCGTCAGCCCCGGTTTGGACAGCGCCCAGCCGGTCATCAGCGCTGCGCCGATCGCGCCGATCCCGAGCAGCGCGGCGGTGCTCAACCGCCGCGGGACGAACACCAGCCAGCAGCCGATCGCGACCACGGCGGCGATCGCCGCCGAGCGCGAGAACGACAGGGCAACGACGGTCATCAAGATCGCTACGCCTGGCACGGCCAGACCGCGCAGCACCGGCGAGCTGTCGCGGCGGCTCCAGATCCACAGGCACGGCGGAAGGCCAATCGCGGCCATCACGCCGATCGCGTTCCAGTAGCCGAGCGGCGTCTGCAGCCGCCCGAGAGTCTCACCGGCCGACGGGTAGACCTTGCGAGCCAGCGCGTAGGCGCCGAGGCCCACGGAGGTGATCGCGATTGCCCAGATCAGCGCCCGCCAGCGCCCCGGCAGCAGCCGGGCGAGTGCCGCGGCGCCGGCGAACGCGGCGAGATACGAGAGCGTCAGGTTGGTGCCCTGCCACGAGTCGTCGGGCTGCACCGACCAGATGATCGAGAGCGCCGTCAGCGCGGTCAGGGCCGCGAACAACCCGACCGTGGTGGCTCCCCACAGACGCGCCGGCGCGCTGAACAGGAGCGCCGCCGCGACGGCGGCCGCGCCGAGCAGCGTGATCACGATCTCGGCCCACGTGCCCGCGCCCGAGACCGTGATCGACTCGTCGACCCCGCCCGTAGTGACCGCGGCTAGCACGATCAGGGCGGCGGCGAGGCAGACGGCGATCACCGCGTCGCCGGTCGGCCGGCCGATCCCGGACCCGTCCCCGCGCGAGTCATGAGTCTGCGGATCGGCCGATCCGTTGGCGCTGTGGCTTATGACTTGCACGACCGGGCGATCAGCATCAGCGTGTGACCGAAGACGGCCGCGCGTGGGCGCGAGCCAAGACGGTCGAGTGGCTGCAGCGCTCGCTGCAGGGACGTCGGCAGCCGTCGCCAGCCGTAGGTGACCGCATGGAGCTCGGGCGCGAGTCCAGCGGCGCGGGCCTCGGCGATCAGCCGCCGCGGCGACAGCGGGATGTCGTCGGGCGTGCCGTGCGCCGCCGTCGCCGTCCCCGTCTGGTTGGCGATCGAGAGCGCGGCGCCGATCGGATGCCAGAGCCCGGGCTCGATCGCGACCAGCGATCCGCCCGGTCGCAGCAGCGCGGCCGCTTCGGCGAAGCAGGGCGCGAGCGGGCCCTGGTAGGCGATGTGGTGCAGCACGAGTCGGTACAGGACGACGTCGAACGAGGCGGGCTCGAACTCGAGCCGCCCCGCATACCCGAGCCGCGCCTCATCGGCGCTGCCGCTCTCGGCCAGCCCGGCCACGTGATCGGGATCGGCGTCGACGGCGACGATCCGAAAGGCGGGCGCCGGGAAGAGATGGCGGCCGGGATGCCAGCCGGCGCCGATCGACAGGACGTCGCCGCCGCCCAGCGCGAGCCGCCGGTCGACGAGCTCGCGCTCGCGCGCCATCTCGTGGCGGTAGCTGAACTCGAGCGTCGACTGCCGGCTGTGGCGGTCAAAGAAGTTGTCCGGTTCGTACGCGGCGCTGCGCTCGCGGTCGGATTCGAGGGCTTCGGTCGCGATGGGCAGCCAGTCTAGAAGTGCCCGATCCTGAGTCGGCAGGTTCGCGCTCACTTGCTAAGCACGTCCTCATAGGCGGCGACCGTGTCCTGCCCGCAGCGCTCCCACGTGAAGTTGCGCTCGACGGTCAGTCGCGCCTCGCGACCGAGCTGCTCCAGCCGTGCGGGCGCTGACAACAGCGCATCGGTCGCGGCCGCGATCGCCGAGGGGTCGCGCGGCGCGACGAGCTCGATCCCGCCGCCGGCGGCCGCGATCTCCTCGGGCCCGTCCTCTCCCCGGCAGCCGATCGCAGGCACGCCGCCGGCCATCGCCTCGATGTAGCTGACGCCGAACGCCTCGGCGACGCTCGGCAACACGAACACCGTCGCGCCCTGGGCCGCCGCCACCGCGGGCGCGTGTCCGAGCTGACCGCGAAACTGCACCTGGTCTGACACTCCGAGCCGCCGGGCCAACTCGCCCAGCGCCTCGCGCTCGGGCCCGTCACCGACGACGACGTAGCGGATCTCGGGATGTCGATCGCGCAGCGCGGGCAGGGCCGTGATCACGTCCGCGTGGCGCTTGCGCGCGACCAGATGTCCGACGGACACGAGTGTGGGACGCGCCGGTTTCGGGGGCTCAGCGCCGGGCAGGTCAGCGCCGAGGTGGACGACGCGTGTCTGGAGGGCGCCGAGTGCCTGGCAGCGGCGCGCGGTGCCGGCGCTGTTGGCGAGTACGACCCGAGCGTGCGACAGCGCCGCGCGGACGGCTGCACCGGCCGAATGGCGGCCGTGCACGTCGCCACCGTGCACCGAGACGACCAGCGGCGACGACGGGACCGCGCGCCGCACGGCGTCCCCGGCGGGCACCGCGTTGTGGGCGTGGACGAGGTCGAACCTGAAGCCGCGGGCGATCCGTGGCAGCGCGCGTTTGAGGACCGGCGCGGCCCAGGCGCCCCACGTCCCGTAGCTCCACGGTCGCGGCGGGGAGAGGTAGCGGACGTAGTCGACCCGGAGCCCGTCGCGCTGCTCGCTGCGTGGCTGCGCGAGCGCACGGCGCGCCGCCACGAGGTCGAGCTTGCGCAGGCTTCGCAGCGGCGGCAGCGGGCGGTGGAGCACCAGGACCCGGACCTCGGCACCCGCATCGCGCGCCGCGAGCGCCTGACGGTGAGCCCAGATGCCGAGCACCGGGTCATTCGCTCGGGGGTAGTACTCGGCGACGACGAGGACCTTCACCGCCAGCTCCTGTGCGTGCGCAGCGTTCGCTGCGCATCCGCGGCCGTCGTGTACGGACGGTCGGCGAGGAACGCGCGCGCCTCCTCCACCGCGCTGTCGCGGTCATACGACGAGGCGATCTGCCGCAGGCCGTGGCGGATCGGGGTGGCGTCGATGACGCCGATCGGCCAGCCGCTGGCGGCCGCTACCGCCGACCAGTGGAGGTCAAGGCCCCACCCGGCGCGTAGCGGCGGGAAGGGAAGCAGCCGCTCGAACACGTTCGCGTGGAACGCCGACAGGGGGCCAATCTCGACGAACGCCGTCTCGCGCGCGACGCTGCCGGCGCGTCGGCGCGTGATCTGGAAGGCCGCGTGCGAGCGGTTGCGGTGGGCCGGTTGTGCGAGCTCGAGGCCGAACCGCTCGCACAAGAACAGAAACGCGTCGAGGAACCCGTCCGGCAGCGCCACGTCGTCGTCGAGCACGAGCAGCCAGTCGTGGCCCTGCGCCGGATGCGCCGCCAGCAGCGCGTTGAGGTTCTCGAACTTCCCACGGCCGCCGACGGTCGTGCTGGCGAACGTGACCTCGTGGTGCGAGTCCTGGAGCTCGTCGCGGGCCCCGACCAGCAGGTTCGGCATGTCGTCGCGCTCGACGGCGAGCACGAGCACGCGACGCGCCGGAGCGGCGCGCGCGGCCCGCCGCAGGCGCCACGGCTCCAGACGCGCGACCGCGACCAGGTCACACAGCGCGTCGGCGGCCAGTGCTCGGCTGCTCGCGCGGACCCCGAAGACCTGGCCGCTGGTTCCCGACAGGAAGTCGTCAGCGGCAGCCGGCGAGCTCACGTGCCGCGCTCGCTGACCGCTTCGCGAAGGCGGCCGGCCGAGTGGGCTGCGAGCGCGACCCCGTTGAGGCACCGCCGCCGCCCGATGTGCCAGATGCAGCCCGCCAGGGTCCTGACCTCGGCCGCGATCGCCGGCGCGCGGCCGCGACGGGCGTCATAGCCGCGGGCGGTCCGTCCGAGCCGATAAGCGGCGCCGGCCAGGCGCGGCACGGTCGAGTCGGCGCGGGTGCGGCGGTGTATGAGACCGGCAGCGGCGAGGTAGCGAACTCGGCCTCCGCGGGCGGCGTAGCGCCGCTGCCAATCCTCCTCTTCGCCGCGGCCGACGATCGTCTCGTCAAATGGCCCGACCAGCTCCCAGGCGCGGCGCCGGATCGCCATGTTCGCGCTCCAGACGAGCTCGACGTCCACGTCCCGGGAGCCGCGGTCCAGCGTCGTGATCGGCGCCGATTCGCGCCCGCATGACCGCGGTCCGCCACCCTCGAGCCGCGCCCGGATCGGGCCGCCGAACACATCGTGGTCGGGCGTCTTGCTCACGCCGTCCAGGATCGCCGCCAGCCATCCAGCGGGCGCCTCGATGTCGTCGTCGATCAGGATCAACGGGTCGCCCGCGGCGGCGGCGATGCCCGCGTTGCGGGCGGCATTGGCCCCGGCTACGGGCGAGCGGAGGAGCCCCGCGCCGTGGCGCTGAACCACCCCGGCGGTGGCCGGGTCGGTGCCGTCGTCGACCACCAGCACCTCCGCGTGCGCGGCCTGCGCCTGGGGCATCACCGAGCTGAGCGTGACCTCCAAGTAGTCGGGTCGGTCCCGGGTCGGGATCACGATCGATGCTGTCGGCTGGCTGCCCACCCGGTCAATTCTGCCCGGCGTCGACTGTGGATCTTGCTGCGGGCGAGCCTGGTCGGTCGTTTCCCGGCCGCGCTAGCTTGCGTCCGCGCCGCGTGCCCGCTGGGCGCGCCGGTGGGCGACCAACTGGCGTCCGAAGTCACGCACGAAGCGTGGGTTGTAGCGCGTGTAGCGCCGCCACAGCCGTCGCGGCTCGTGGGCGAGGCGGTAGGCCCACTCGAGGCCGAGCTCCTGCATCCAGGGCGGCGCCTGGGGAACCAACCCGGCGTGGAAGTCAAACGCGGCGCCGACGCCGATCAAAACGGGCGCGTCCAGCTCCTGGCGCAGATCGGCCATCCATTTCTCCTGCTTGGGGACCCCGATCCCGACCCACACGACATCAGCGCGCGAGGCGTTGATCTCATGTACGACCGCGGCCCGCTCGTCGGCTGTCAGAGGGCGGTGCGGGGGCGAGTAGCCGCCGACGATCCTGACGCCCGGATAGCGCTGGCGAAGGTTGAGCGTCAGCTGCACGAGCGCTCCCTGGTTGCGGCCGCCGTACAGGTACAGTCGCTGGCCCGAGATGGCGCTGCGCGTACACGAACGGGCCATCAGCTCGGGTCCGTAGACGCGATCGTGGAGCGGGTAGCCGAGCGCGCTCATCGCCCAGACGAGCGGCTGGCCATCGGGCAGGTTCAGCGATGATCCGAGCAGCGCGCTGCGTAACCCGGCGTCCTCGGCCGAGGCCATCACCGCGTGGACGTTGCAGACGCAGACGTAGTCGTGGGCGCGCTGGGCGACCCTCACGTCGATCCAGTCGAGCGTGCGCTCATAATCGGTCTGCGCGAGCGGAATCCCGCACACCTCCACCATCTTCGGCGAGACAGCGTTGACCGGCTGCGGCTTGAGTGTGCCCTCAGGGCGCGTGATCACTGCGGATCTCCTGTTGCGGCTCGGCGTAATCGGCCTGGATGACGGATTTCGACCTGCGGGAGCAATCCCAATATGTACCAACGGAAGTTGCGCCTGGTAGTTACGCAGTTTGTGCTGCGTGAACCGCCACGTGCAGGTCAGAAACTAGTCAGCGGGCCGCCCGCCGGCTCTCCGGGGCCGTAACCTTCTCGGTCATCATGGACTGCATTGTCACTGGGGGCGCCGGCTTCATCGGCTCGAACCTCGTCGATCAGCTCGTCGAACGCGGCGAGCGGGTGACCGTGATCGACAACCTGTCCACCGGAAAGACAGCCAATCTCGAGGCCGCGCTGGGGGCTGGCGCGCGGCTCGAAACGTTTGACGTGTCCGATGCCGAGGCGGTCGCCGGGCTGTTCGAGGAGGTCCGGCCGCGGGCTCGTTTTCCATCTCGCCGCGCAGATCGATGTACGGCGATCGGTGGCCGATCCGTGCGCGGACGCGACCACCAACGTGCTCGGGACGATCGCGGTGCTCGAGGCGGCGCGCCGGTCCGGGGCCCGGCGGCTGGTCAGCAGCTCCACCGGCGGCGGACTGTACGGCGACGCGCGACTGCTTCCGACCCCCGAGGACCCGCCGATCCATCCGCTCGCGCCGTACGGGCAGAGCAAGCTCGCCGCCGAGGGATACTGCGAGCTCTACTCGCGGCTGCACGGACTGTCGACGGTCTCGCTGCGCTACGGAAACGTGTACGGCCCGCGCCAAGACGTGCACGGTGAGGCGGGCGTGGTGGCGATCTTCTGCGGCAAGCTGATCGGCGGCGAGGCACCGACCGTGTACGGCGACGGCGGCCAGACGCGTGACTGGGTCGAGGTTTCCGACGTCGTGCGGGCCAACCTGCTCGCGGCCGAGTCCCGGTTGACGGGCCCGATCAACATCGGCCACGGCCGCGAGACGTCGGTCCTCGAGCTCCTCGCGGCGCTCAACGAGGTCTCTGGCCGGGCGGCGCTGGAGCCCGCGTTCGAGCCCGAGCGGCTCGGCGAGGTGCGCCGCAGCTGTCTCGACGTCAGCCGCGCCAGGCAGGAGCTCGGATGGGAGGCTGAAGTGCAGCTGCGCGACGGGCTGAGGAAGATCCTCTCGCAGCTGTAGCGGCGGCTAGACGAGCCGGACCGCCGCCGCGTGCAGGAAGTCGCCGCCGCCCCGCGCGCCGTCGAGCACGCGCGCGATCAGCGAGATCGGCAGCGAGGCGGCGTATCCGGCCAGCAGGCCTGAGCCCGAGCGCGTCAGCAGACGGTCGAAGAGGCGGAACTGGAGGCTCCACGTGGTCGTGATGTAGGGGGTCGCGGGGCGGACCTCGATCTGCCCGTAGCCGGCCTGCGCGATCGCGCGCCGCAGTCCCTCGACGGTGAAATGCGTTCGGTGGCGCGGAAGCTCGAGCGGAAACCAGCAGTCGCCGAACGCGCGCCGCTGCCACGAGCCCCAGTTGGGCACGATCACGGCCAACCTTCCTCCCGGAGCGAGCGCCGCGTGCACGCGGCGCAGGTCTAGCCGCGGGTCGACCACGTGCTCGAGCGAATGGCGAAAGACGACCGCGTCGACGGACGCGGGCTCGAGCTCCGTGGTTGAAAGCGTGTCGCCGATCATCTGCGCCCCGCGGGCGCGCGCGGTCGCCGCCGCCTGCGGCGAGGGCTCGATCCCCTCCACGCGCCAGCCGGCCTCGATCCAGGATGCCGCGAGATCGCCGCGCCCGCAGCCAACGTCGAGCAGCGTCCGCGGGCCGTCGGCCGTCGCGAGCCCGGCGAGCTCGGCGAGCGGAAAGCGGCGGTCGCGAGCCCGCTGCAACACCGCCATCGCGGTCGCCAGCGCGCCGCTGGGGAGGTCGAACGGAGCGTATGCCTGCGGATAGAACGACGCCAGCTGCTCCTCGCGCGCGAGCGGAAGGGTCGTCCCTGAGCCGCACGCCTGGCAGGCGTGCACCGGCCACGCGCCCGGAATCTCGTGCATCCGGTCGCGCCCGATGAGCGTCGGCCACGGCTCGAGCGGGCCTCCGCACGCCAGACAGCTCGCGTCGACGGCGTTCACGCGTACGCTTGGCGCAGGCGCCACAAGAACAGCGGGCCGCCGGCGACCGCGTAGATCACGCCCGCGAGCAGCGAGGTGATCGAGAGCTCGATCCCGGCGGCCGCCGATGCCGCCAGGCTGGTGTGGCCAAACACGATCAACGGGCCGCCCGCGGTGCCGGCGCCGGGGCCGGCGAACAGGCTCGACAGCACGCCACCGGTGACGAACGTGGCAACCGCCTGCAGCAGGGAGGGATCGAGCCCGACCGCGCGCAGCACGATCAACGTCCGCACGACCTGGGTCACGATCACGATCACCATCAGGGCGGCGACCACGACCCGCTGACGGGAGTGGACGAGCACGTCGAGGCCGCGGAACAGCTCGCGGTGCGCGAACCGGCGCCGCACGAGGAGCGCCGCGGCGACGCCGCCGACGCAGGCGACCAGGATCGCGACGGGCTCCCACCAGTCGAGCTTCAGGGCACCGGCGCTGGCGACGATCAGAATCCCGACGATCAGCGCCTCGATCAACGTCGTCGAGGTGTCGACCATCACCATCTGCGGGATCGTCGGCGAACGCTCGCGGTCGATGCGGCGCATCAGCGCGCCCCGCACGACGCTCGAGGCATAGTGGTTGATCGTCGCCGCCAGGAACGTGAGCGAATTCGCGGCGTGGATGTCTCGCCGGCGGGGGCGCTCGCCCATCGCGTTCAGGCACGCGACGACGGCCTCGGTGCGGGCGATCAGGGTGACGAACGCCAGCCCGGTGACGAGCGCCAGCTGCGCGACGCTGGTCCGCTTGATCGCGTGTCCGATCTGCTCGCTGTTGCCGGCGATCACGTACACGAACACGGCGATCACCGCGATCGGCACCAGCACGCTGAGCGCTACCCGCAGCGCGCCTCTTCGGCCACGCCCCGGGGCTTCGCCGCGCGAATCCCCGGTCGGCGCGTCGGTCAAGGCTTGGATCCCGCCCGAGGCCGGTCCGGAGTCCGTGGCGCGGCCAGCCAGTCGTCGTCTTCTTCGCGCGGGGTGTCTTGCCCGGGACCGCGCTCGTCGACGTCCCGGTCGCGCGAGCGCTGTTCGAGCAGCGCCAGGCGCTGGGCGAGCACGCGGGTCTCGTCGGCGAGCCGCGAGACGACGGCCGAGAAGTGCAGCAGCAACAGCAAGAGGAACGCGAACGCGATCACGAAGAAGGCGTTGGACGGGGTCGCGATCCCGACCGCACTCGAGATCGCGCTCAGCAGCTGCGTCCACGCCGCCAGCACGATCAGGACCAGCGCGGCTCCGAGCCACAGGATCGCGTAGCGCTCGCGCAGGTAGCGGCGCCGCACCATCTCGAACACGAGCAGGAAGACAACCACCGCAAACGCGATCGAGACGACCTGTGCGCCGAAGTGCATTGCCTCAGAGTCCTCTCGCGGACGACACCGGCGCCGGGTCACCGGGCTCGACGACCGGGTGTCGGCGCAGGAGCCCGACCAGCAGTGCGAGCGAGACCTTGATCATGTAGTAGAGCGAGCGAGCCTTCGTGATCGACGACTGACCGCCGCCACGCTGGTGCATCTTGACTGGCACCTCGGTCATCCTCAGGCGATGGGCGTGCAGCATCAGGACTGCCTCGACCTCAGGGTAGTCGTTGGGGTAGTCATCGGCGAACAGGCGGATTGCACGCCGGTTGTAGAGCCGGAAGCCCGAGGTGGGATCGGTGACGGGCTGGCCGAGGATCTTGCTGAGCGCGAAGGCGAACAGATGGATTCCGGTCCGGCGGCTGATCGGGGCCAGGTACCCGCTGTCCGAGCTGACGAAGCGCGAGCCGCAGACCATGTCGAGCGCGGGGTCCGATCGCAGTGCGGCCACCAGCCGGGAGAGCTCGCCCGGTTCGTGCTGCCCGTCGCCGTCGACCTGCGCCATGTAGTCGTATTGGTTGTCGAGCGCGTACTGAAACCCTGTCTGAACGGCGCCGCCGATCCCGAGGTTGAACGGCAGCCTGATGACCTGTGCCCCGGCCGTGGTAGCGCGCTGCGCGGTGTCGTCGGTGGAGCCGTCGTCGATCACGATCACGTCGAACAGGGGTGCCCGCTCGATCAGCGAGCGAACCACGCCGGCAACCGATTCGCCCTCGTTGTAGGCCGGCACGACGGCGAGAAATGAGCTAGCCGTGGCTGCCATCAGAGGCCTTTATTATCGCGACGCTGATGGACCGTGTCTCGCTGTCGACGGTCGTCGTCGCCCATGATTCGCTCGCGGAGCTGCGTCGGTCGCTGCCGCCGCTGCTCGAGCAACTCTCTGACGGGGACGAGCTGATCATCGTCGACAACGCCTCCAGCGACGGTTTGGCCTTGGCGCTCGGGGAGCTGGCCCCCGGGGCTCGGCTGGTCGCGCTGCCCGACAACATCGGGTTCGCCGCGGGAGCCAATCGCGGCGTCGAGGCCGCGCGCGGGGAACTGGTCGTGCTGCTCAACCCCGACGCGGTCGTCCAGCCGGGCTGGGCCGACGCGATCCGCGCGCCGTGGGGTGGCAGGTGGGCGGCCTGGATGGGTCTGGTCCTGCTCGAAGGCGGCGAACAGATCAACACCAGCGGCGGGGTGCTCCATTTCACGGGCTTCGGCTGGGCGGGCCAGATCGGGCAACCAGTGAGCGCCGCGCCTCGCGCCCCGGCCGAGGTTGCGTTCCTCTCAGGCGCCTGCCTGGCGATCCCGCGCGCCACGTTCCAGGCGGCCGGGGGCTTTGCCGAGCATTTCTTCATGTACTGCGAGGACGTTGACCTGTCACTGAAGTTGCGGTGCAGAGGTGAGGCCATCGCCGTCGTGCCCGACGCGCGCGTGCACCATTCCTACGCGTTCGTCAAGGGCAATCGCAAATGGCGGCTGCTCGAGCGCAACCGGTGGGCGACGGTGCTGCGCACCTACCCCGGTGCGCTGCTGGTGGCCGTGCTCCCGGCGATGCTGGCGGCGGAGGTCGCCGTCTGGCTCGTCGCCGTGCGCGGTGGCTGGGGACGGATGAAAGGGCTGGCGACCCTCGACGTGATCCGTGCTTTGCCGGCCCTGGCGGGCGAACGTCGTCAGATCCAGAGCGGGCGTCGCGTCGGGGCGCGCGCGTTCGCCGCCAGGCTCACCGCCGACCTGTCATCGCCGTACTTCGGTCCGGTCGGGCGTCAGCCCCTGATCCGGATGGCGCTGGAGCTCTACTGGCGCCTGGTCCGCGCGCTGCTGCCGGGCTGCCGGGCCCCTGAGCGCCCGTAGGCGAACCCTAGGAGGAACTCGGACCGTCGTCGGCGCTCGCCGCGGCGACGGCCGCACCGGCGAGCGTGATTGCGATGGCGACGCCGATCAGCAGGAGCCAGAAAGTCCACGCTCCGACCCACCCGGGTCTGAACAGCGCCGCGCGCGAGAACACGGTCGAGAGCTGCGAGAGCAGCGAGTGCGGCTCCGGACTCACCGCGACCAGCGATATGCCCATCGCGACGGGCTTTCCGGCGACGGTCAGGTGTACCGCCGGGTTCGTCTGGCCTGAGCCGTCGAGATAGACGGGAGCGCGGGAGGTGTTCGTCAGGCAGAGCCGCACCGGGCGGCCGGCGGGGACGGTGCCGACCAGTTCTACCGGGTAGCCAAATGTGCCCTGGCGCACGATCGTCTGCCCGCGCGCCAGCACGCGTCCACTGGCCGCGTCACTGACGGTGGCCGCGAGCAGCGCATCGCCGCCGATCGACGAGGCCCAGATCTGCAGGCCGCCGAACGCGCTCGGCACGGGGATCGGCGCCTCGCATGCCCCTTGGCCGCGGTACAGGGTCGACGCCGGGCCGACGTTGGGCACGTCCAGCGAGAAGGCACGGGTCGGCTTGGCGCTGAGGCCGCCGACGAGCAGGGCGATCAGCCCTGCGACCAGGACCGTGCCGAACCCGATCAGACCTCGGCGCACGCTCACGTGTAGTAACTCCCCGCGATCGTCGCCAGCGCGAGCACCTGCAGGACCAGCAGGCCCGCGACGACGGCACCGCATGCATCAGCCCGCCACCGCGACGGCACGCGAGTTACGAGCAGCCCGACCGCGAGCCCGAACAGCGGTAGCACCGGCAGCAGGTAGCGCCCCTGGAGCACTGCGGGCTGCCCGGCGATCAGCGCCCGATAATCGGTCACGTGCAGCCCGAGCAGCAGGGCGACGAATGCGAGCGCGAAGTAGGCGAGTAGCTCGAGGCGTAGCCGGTCTCGGAACCGTGCCACCACCACCGCCGACGCGATCGCGACCACGCCGCTGATCGCGCCCAGCACCCTGTAGACGAAGTTCGCCATCGCGACATCACGCCAGCCGAACACGCCCCAGCCCTCGCGGATCCACAGGTCGTAGAGCGGCAGGCCGGCCGTCTCGCGGTCCGGCGTCATGAACGGTAGCCGTGGCAGGTAGAACTGCCACAGGTAACTGAGGAACTGGCGGATGTTGAACGCATGCGCGTGGCCGGTCGACTTGATCGTGTTGACGGCGGAGCGGCCGAGCGCCAGTGCCAGCGCCAGCCACCCGATGACGGGCAGCGCGAGTGCAGCCAGCGGCGCGGCAAACTGCGACACCACCGGCGTCCGCTCGTCGGCTGGCTGGCGCAGCCATCCGAGTCCGAACGCGAGCAGCGTCGCGGGAACCAGCGCGTAGGACGTCGCCTTGGTCAGTACCGCCGCCGCGGTCACAAGCCCGAGCAGGACGCTGTCACGCCTCACGCCGCGGCCGATGATCACCCGGGCGCCCAGCCACAGCGCGACGCTCCACAGCGCGATCATGAGCGCGTCGGGATTGACGCTCGTCGAGATGAATGTCTCGGCGGGAACCAAGCCACAGACGGCGGCGCAGGCGAGCTGCGCTGGGCGGCGGCGCCCCAGCACCTCGCCCGCCAGCAGCCAGCCACCGAGGGTCGTCACCAGCAACAGCGCGATCGTCCAGATCCGCATCGCGTAGAGCTGGTCGAACGCGTTCGATCCCGCATTCGCCACCCAGTATGCGAGGTCTGCGTACAGGTAGTAGAGCGGCGGATTGGCCGCGGCGGGGTTCGACCCGCCGCCGTTGCTCGCCGACGGCGGCCTGCGCGCGACGGCGGCACCGTAGGCAGCGGACGCCGACGCGCTCCAGTCGGGCGCGACGGCATCGGGATAGAAGGCCAGCCGGCTTGCCCCGACGGCGCCGTCGGCCGCCACCTGAGCGCTCGACGCCTCCGGGCGGCCGTTGTTGGCGGGCAGCGCGAAGCGAGTGGCGAGCGACTGCGCGTAGGCGAAGTGGTGAGATTCGTCGGGGGACTGCCACGGGGGGACCAGCAGCGCCCAGGTCAGGCCGAGCAGCGCGACCGCGACCAGCAGCGCGATCAGCGGAGGGGGTGTGAGCAGCGTCCCGTGACGGCGGCGAAGCGGCGCGGCCGCGGGGGCTTGCTGCATGCGGGCGGAGGTTAGCGGCCGATTACGCGGCGTCATCGTGGTGGGCGACGATCGACGGACCTGGCCTCGATCGGCCCTATCCTGCTGCTGATGTCAGGCGCACCGACCGCAATCCGAGTCACCGGGCTCGAGAAGACGTTCCGGATCCCGCTCGACCGGACGCACACGCTCAAGGAGCGCGCGCTGCACCCGCTGCGCCGGCAGCGGTTCCACGAGCTCAACGTCCTGCACGGCGTCTCGTTCGAGATCGTGCAGGGGGAGTTCTTCGGGATCGTGGGGCGCAACGGCTCGGGCAAGAGCACGCTGCTCAAGTGCCTGGCCGGGATCTACCGGGCCGACGAGGGCAAGATCGAGGTGGCCGGCCGGCTGTCGCCGTTCATCGAGCTCGGGGTCGGCTTCAACCCCGACCTGCCGGCCCGCGACAACGTCGAGATCAACGCGGTGATGATGGGGCTCAATCCAAAGGAGGCCCGGGCGCGGTTTGACGAGATCATCGCGTTCGGCGAGCTCGAGGGATTCGTCGACCAGAAGCTCAAGAACTACTCCTCGGGGATGCAGGTCCGCCTGGCGTTCTCGGTGATGGTCCACTCCGATCCCGACGTGATGCTGATCGACGAGGTGCTCGCGGTCGGCGATGCGGCGTTTCAGCAGAAGTGCCTCGACGTCTTCTACCGGCTGCGCGCCGAGGGCAAGACGATCGTGCTGGTGACGCATGCGATGAGCCTGGTCGAGCAGTTCTGCCATCGAGCGATGATGCTCAGTGACGGCGACATCACGATGATCGGCGACCCGGGAGAAGTCGGGCGCGCCTACTTATCGGAGAACTTCCGCAGCGGCGCCGGCGACCTCGAACAGAGCCACGGCCCGTCGGCGCAACAGGTCCGCGTGCTCGACGCCTGGATGACGAACGGCGAAGGTCAGCGGGTCGAGACGATCGCCTACCGCGAGCCGATGCAGTTGCACGTGTTGGTGCACGCGTTGGCGCCGATCCGACAGCCCGGGATCGTGATGTGGGTGACCAACGAGGACCGGGTTCGGGTGTTCTCGATCGGAGCGCGCGAGAACGGTGAGGCGCTCGGAGACCTCGAGTCCGGCGAGCAGCTCGAGTTCGCGATCGAGACCCACAATCCCCTATCGGCCGGCCGCTACTTCGTCGGCTGCTCGGTGACCCAGGGCTCGGCGGGCCTCGACGTACTGCTCTACCACGAGCGCGTCACCGAGATCGTCTCCTACGGCGTCGACATGCATGGCGTGGTCGGGATCCCGCACGCATCGTCCATCACCCGCACGCGGTCGGGCGAGGCGGTGCGATGACGACCGAAACGCTCCCGCTCGCCGAGGTCCGGGGTCCGTCGGCCTTTGGTGGCGGCTGGCGCCGGTTCGTTCACCTCACCTGGGTGATCTCGCGAACCGACTACAAGCTGACCTACTTCGGCTCGATCCTCGGCTACTTCTGGTCGTTCATGCAGCCGCTGCTGTTCTTCGGCGTGCTGTACGTGGTGTTCGCGGTGATCATCACGACCCTCAGCAAAGGCGTGAAGGACTTCCCGGTGCTGCTGCTGATGAACATCGTCCTGTTCACCTTCTTCCAGCAGTCGACGACCGGGTCGGTGTCGTCGATCGTCATTCGCGAGGCGATCGTGCGCAAGATGCACTTCCCGCGGCTGGTGATCCCGCTGGCGACCGTCACGACGAGCGCGATCAACCTGGTGTTCAACCTGGTCGTCGTGCTGCTGTTCATGCTCTTCTACGGCGTCACCCCGCGCTGGTCCTGGCTCGGCCTGCCGCTGATCCTGCTGGCGCTGTTCACGCTGGTCACCGGCCTCGCGATGCTGCTCTCGTCGCTCTACGTCCGATACCGCGACGTCGCGCCGATCTGGAGCGTGATCACGCAGGCGCTGTACTTCGCCTGCCCGGTGTTCATCACGATCAACAGCATCCTTCCCCACGGGCAGACGGCCACGCGCTTCTACCTCTTCAACCCGCTGGCGACGATTCTCCAGCAGGCGCGCCACTGGATGATCGGCGGCCTCAACGGTGGCCTCAGCCCCGCGACATACATGGGTGGCGCGGTCTGGCTGCTGGTGCCATTGGGGTTGATCGTCGTGACCTGGGTGCTCGGCTTCTGGGTCTTCAGCCGGGAGGCGCCGCGGGTCGCCGAGGAGCTATAGGCGACGCCGGCCTCCGGGCCGCGACGCTAGTCGAGCGCCGGCTCGGCGACGGCGTCAGCCGCGAACGCCGGGTCCTGCAGGCAGATCGCGCGCCAGACACGCTCGATCTGCTCGTCCCAGCGATAGCGGCGGACCTCCTCGAGCCCCGCCGTCGAGATCCGGGCGCGCAGCTCGCGGTCGGTCACCAGGCGCCCGAGCCGCTCCGCCGCCGGGGTCGGAAGCGGATCGGTCAGGAGGCAGTTCTCGCCGTCGCGCAGCAACCAGCGGGTCGCCGGGTTGACGTTCGAGACGGTCGCCATCCCGGACGCCATGAACTCGAACGGCTGATAGCTCGGGTGCTTGGTGTGCATGAACACCAGGCCGATGTCGCAGCTGCGATAAAGCGCGGCAACGTCATCGAGCGAACCGAGCACGCCGAGATTGCGAATCCGGCCGGTGAGGCCGAACTGCGCCGGGCTCCAGTTCTCGCCGGCGCAGATGATCTCGACGCGATCGCGGTGGACGCGCTCGAGCGCGATCAGTGCCGCCAGCCCGAGGCCGAACGAATTGCGTGGCGTGCTCGGCCGTGCGTAAAAGAACACCCGCGCCGGGGCGTGGGGGTCGCGCGGCTGCGACGGCGGGTGATAGCGCTCGAGGTCGACCGCGGGCACGAACGACACCGCCGGATTGCCGTACGAGCGATAGACCTCGGCCAGCCCGGGCGTGTTGACGATCCCCGGCAACCCGAAGCGGTAGGTCTCCTCAGCCAACGCCGACGCCGAGCCGGCCGCGTAGAACTGCGGTTCGTTGTCCTGGACGAAGTAGAACTTGGCCCGCGCCTGGCGGATGCGGAGGATCGGATAAGCGCTGGACCACAGCGTCGCGATCGCCGCGTCGCACGGGGCCAGCCGCTCGGGCTGGATCTCGGCCGAGGTGAACGTCGCGCCAGATAGGGCCGGGAACGCCTCGCGGACCTTCGCGCGCATCGCGGGAACCGGACCGGGGCCGACGTCGTAGCAGTGGAAATGGTTCGCGACCCCGTGCACGCGGGCGAAGTGATCGGCGAACCGCAGCAGCGTGTGGGTGCCCCCAAAGTAGACGTGGTGAAAGAACGGCAACAGCCAGGTGATCGTCTTGGGCTCGAACGGCTCGCCGCGGCGGTAACGGCCGATCAGCTCGCGGTTGTCGGCCAGCGCCGCGTCGGTCGCGTCAAACGATCCTGACAAGCCGAGCTGGTCAGACTCGGTCAGCAGGGGCTCGTCATCGGCGATGTTGCGTCGCCGCCGCCGGGCGCGGAAGTAGGCGTAGCCGACCTCGGTCGGTCCCTGCTTGACGATCTTCCAGACGTATGTGCGGCGGACCTCGCCGAAACGGCTCATCGAGCCCTCTGGCTCGCTCACGGCAGCTCCTCGTCGGGCGCCCTGAGGGCGCAGTCAGTTGCCCGCAGGGTAAGGCTCGGGTTGTAGAACGGATCTCCCACGGTCCGGAACGCTCCGTAACTGCGCTCCGATGCTACGAAGTCGCCCGGGTCGATGTGTGCCCCACGCGATTGGGACTCGTCGTGCAGCAGCGACACGTGCGGCACGCACAGGCTCCGGTAGCCGGCTGACGTAAGCCGCAGGCAGAGATCAACGTCATTGCCGGCCACCACGAACCGGTCATCGAAGCCGCCGACGGCCAAGAACTTGGCGCGCTGCACCATCATGCACGCGGCCGTGACCGCCAGCCAATTGCGGGTTCCGTGCGCGGGCACTCCGAACGGCGTCAGCCGGTCAGGACGCAGGCCGGCGAACGGATGACCGGCGTAACCGTGGAGCCCGATCGCGGCGCCCGCATGCTGGACCGAACCGTCGGGGTACAGCAGCAAGGGCGCGACCGCACCGACCTCGGGTCGCAGCGCCTCCTCGAGCAGCGCCGAGATCCAGTCGCCCCCGAGCACCTCGGTGTCGTTGTTGAGGAACACGATCACATCGGCGCGCGATGTTCGCGCCGCGGCGTTGTTGAGGTCGGCGAAGTTGAACGGCCGGTCATCGCGTAGGACCCGGACGCGGGCGTCTCGCGTGAGCCGATCGATCGCGCCCGCGGTCTCGGGGAGCTCTGACCCGTTGTCGACGAGCGCGAGCGTGAGGCGCTCGTAGTCGGTTTGTGAGAGCACCGATGCGGCCGCCCGGGTCAGCAGCTCAGGCCGATCTCTGAAGCAGACGATCACTTCGACGGTTGGCTCCCGTGCAGGTGGCCGCCGCACGCGCCGCGCCCCCTGTGCCCGCTCCACCCGCGCGCCGGGGTCCCAGCCCGCGAGGATGGCGGCCAGCGCGTCCGTGTCGAGCTCCTCGGTCGTCGGCGCCGGGGCTTGATGGCAGAGGATCATCGGCACGTGGGCGTGACCCTCGCCGGCCGGCCCGGCGAGCGCCAGCGCGAGCTGGTGGCGCCAAGCGGGTGCGGTCGACAGCGTCGAGCATGGCGACGCCGCGCGTTCGCGATCGATCACGAGCAACGGGCCGCTGTCATCGCACGCCAGCCAGCGGTCCGGCGACGGCCCGGGCGCGAAGTGAGGAGCATCGCGGGCACCCTCCGCCGACAGCCGATCGTGATCGCAGGTGAGGACGGCGGCGTCAGGTGCGAGCGCAATCGCCTGGCCGAAGCGCTCGACCGCGTTCGCCGCCGGGCGGTCGCCCGCTTGGACGAGCATCACATGCCCGGCGCGCGTTTGGGCCAGCGCATCCGGCAGCGACCCCTCGACGATCGCCGCCGGTGCGACGGTCCCCGAGGCGAGTGCCGCCTTTGTCGCGGCGGCCCGCTCCGGGTCGCCGTCGATCCAGACCGCGACCGGGCGTATCTGAGCGTCGGGCGATCCGAGCAGCGGCGGCGCGGCGAACCGGTGAACGCGCGGCCGGCCTGCAAGCGCCGGCTCGACGGACTCCAGGTAACGCTCCCACGGCCCCGTTTCCCCCGTCGCGGCCAAACGGCGGAGCGCCGCCCGCAATCGCCCCGTCGGCGGTCTGACGCTCACCGAATGGATGCTAGTGGGCTCCACTGGGTGGCACTCGTCCCGCCACCTGAAGGCTGCGATATGGTCGGCCTCGGCCCTACCGTCCCGACCGATTGAATGTGCCGCCGCGTGACACCCATGGCCCTCGTACCGCAGAGGAGGGAGCTGGCTTGACCAGCGGGCGCCGCGCGGACGCGCCGAGACTGATCGAGTGGACGGGCGAGCGTTGCGTGCCGTGGGCGCCCGACGTCCAGGTGGTCTACGAGCATCTGCACCGGTACATGTGGGCGGCCGAGCTTGTGGTCGGCCGGCGCGTGCTCGACCTGGCGAGCGGTGAGGGGTTTGGGGCCGCGATCCTGGCCGAGTCGGCCGAGCACGTGATCGGGATCGACATCGATCGGCGCACGGTCGACCACAGCTCACTCAATTACGGCGGTGACAGGATCGAGTTCGAGCTGGGCGACGCCGCGGATCTGTCGCGCTTTGCCGACGGATCGTTCGGCGCGGTGGTCGCGTTCGAGATGATCGAGCACGTCCACGACCAGGGCCGGGTGCTCGAGGAGATCGAGCGCGTGTTCGCGCCCGACGGAGTGCTGATCATGTCGACACCCGACCGGCGGGCCTACACGGACGCGACCGGCAGGTCGAATCCCTTTCACGTGCACGAGCTCGACTTGGAGGGCTTCAGCACGCTCATGGGCAGCGCGTTCGAAAACGTGGCGATCTGGGGCCAACGCACGATCACCGGATCGGCGCTGGCGGCGCTCGACGACTCCGAGGACCGCGATCCGCCGGCACGGACATTCTTCATCGAACGTGAGGGCGACGAGTGGCGCACGGCGGCAAGGCTGTGGCCGCTGTACCTGGTCGCGGTCGCGTCGCACGCGGAGTTGCCGGCGATCGCGTCGCAGTCGACGCTGGCCGATTGCGGGCTGGCGCTGCGACGGGAGGCGGAGGCCGCGAGCGCGAGGCCGCGCGCGAGCAACTCGTCGCGGCGCAGTCACAGCTGAGCCGGCTCGAGGGCGAGCTCGCCGAACGCGAGCTTGCGGACCGCGAGCTGAGCCGGCGGCTCGCCGACCGCGAGCTCGAGGTCAAGCTCGATCGCGACCGGATCGACGAGTTGACCGCGGATGCCGCGCAGAGTGGCGCGGCGCTCGCGGAGCTCGAGGCACAGGGGTCGCAGGTGAGCTGGCGCCTGTTCTACTCGGCCCGGGCGAAGGCGGTAGCCGCCCTCGGCGGCGAGCGTTCGATCCGGACGCGGCTCGTGCGCCGCGCGCTGCGGATCGCGGCGGCTGCCAGACGCGCTCGCCGCCCGCCCGCGACGATCGATCTGCCGGTGTTCCCCGAACCCCAGGTGTCGCTCGTGATCCCGCTCTACTCAGCCGCCGAACTGACGCGCGGCTGCCTGCAGTCGATTCGCGACAACACCAGCGAGGTCAGCTACGAGGTGATCCTCGTCGACGATGCCGCCGACGCGGAGACCAAGGCGCTGCTGGCGGACGTCCGCGGCGCGAAGGTCGTTACGAACGACACTAACCTGGGCTATCAGGAGAGCGTCCACCGCGGCGCGGCGGAGGCGCGAGGCGAGTGGCTGGTGCTCTGCAACAACGACATCCGGCCGCTGACCGGGTGGCTGGTCTCGATGCTCGCCTGCGCCCAGTCGGCCGACGACATCGGAATCGTGACCCCGAAGTACCTGTACCCCGACATGTCGCTCAACGAGGCGGGCGGGGTGATCTGGCGCGATGGGACGGGCGGCAATTACGGCCGCGGCGAGGATCCAGGCGAGTGCCGGTACGAGTTCCGGCGCGAGGTCGACTATGGCTCGGCGGCAGCGTTGATGGTGCGAGCCGACTTCTGGCGCGAGGTCGGCGGCTTTGACTCGCGCTTTGCGCCGATGTACTACGAGGACACCGACCTCTGCTTTCAGGCGCGCGAGCATGGTCTGCGGGTGATGTTCGAGCCGCGCGCGAACGTGATCCACGTCGAGGGCGGCACCGCCGGGACCGACGTCACCCGCGGACCGAAGCGCTTCCAGGAGGTCAACCGGGTCAAGTTCGTGAACAAGTGGCGCGAGCGACTCGACGAGCAGCTGCCTGCGTCCGAGCACAACGAGCGCCGCGCGGCCAACCGCCATCGGGGTCCGCACGTGCTGATCATCGACCACCGGGTCCCGATGCCCGACCGCGATTCGGGTTCGCTGCGGATGCGAGGGATGATCCGGGCGCTGCAGGAGCTCGGCTGCCGGGTAACGTTCTTGCCCGAGGACCGCCATCTCGTGCTTCCGTACACGCTCGAGCTCCTGTCGGCCGGTGTGGAGGTCTGGTACGACGAGTTCGACGTTGCCGAGGAGCTGGCGGAGATCGGACCCGGCCTCGCGCTCGTGATCAGCTCGCGCCCGCACGCGACGAGCAAATGGCTCGATCTGGTCCGCGAGTGCGCGCCGATGGCGCCGGTGATCTACGACACGGTCGACCTCCATTGGTTGCGTGTGGCCCGACGCACTGCCTCGCGCGCTGGCGCCGACGGGGTCACGCTGAGCACGCAGGCGATCGCCCTGCGGGAGATCGAGCTCGCTCTGATCCGGGCCACTGACGCGACGCTCGTCGTGAGCCCCGAGGAACGGGCCCAGGTCGAGGTTGACGTTCCAGGCGCGGTAGTTCGCGTGGTCCCGAACGTCAACGAGGTTCGCCCTTCGGTGGCTCCGGCGGCCGGCCGGAGCGGCGTGATCTTCATCGGCGGCTTTGAGCACACGCCAAACACCGACGCGGCGATCCGGCTCGTACGCAACGTAATGCCCAAGGTCTGGGAACGGATGCCGAGAGTGACCGTGAAGCTGATTGGCGGTGAGCCTCCCTCAGAGGTCGAGGCGCTCGCCTCGCCGATGGTGGACGTGATGGGATGGGTGCACGACGTCGAGCCACTGTTCGAGAGCGCCATCGCGATGGTCGCCCCGTTGTCGTACGGGGCGGGGCTCAAGGGCAAGGTGACCCATGCGCTCGCCGAGGGGCTACCGGTCGTCACGACGTCGATTGGAGCCGAGGGCCTGCACGCCATCGACGGTCAGCATCTACTGATCGGCGCCGACGACGACGCGCTCGCACGACACATCATCGCGCTGATCGACGATCCGGAGCTTTGGGCCAGACTTTCGGCCGCCGGTCAACAGCTCGTCGCCGAGCGCTGCTCGCCGGCAGTCATGTCGGCCGCGCTCGGAGAGCTCCTCGCCGGGCGTGAGAAGCTGGGGACGTGCGCGAGCCCGATCCCCGCGGGAGCCTGACGGCGTTAGCCTGACGGCGCTTGGCCGCGCTCAGGCGCCGCCAGGCAGAGCGGCCGATGCGGTGTGCGTATCTGCCGGCGCGCTGGGCGGGCAGCGTAGGCCGTGGATGCGCGGCCACCAGCCAGCGGCTTTCGGCGCTAGGTCCGTCAGCAAGCGCCCGAAGCAGACCGCGCTGTAGACGAGGACGATTGATGCCGGGCCGGCAACGAATCTCGCCGCTCGCAGGTAGTAGGGCAGCACGATGGCCAGGTTGAGGACCAGCGTCACAAGTCCGAAGATCGCGGCGGGAGAACGCCGTTGCCGGATCATCTCCCAGATCCCAAACGCGCCCGTGAACGGCGGCGCGAATACCCAGAACAGCGAGAGCAACACGCTTGGGTAGAACGCGGCGTTGGCGAGCTTCGTCATCGGCCCACCGTTGACGAGCATCGGCCGGTGGCCGACCAGGCACGGGCAGATCCAGTTGAACAGTGCCCCGTGGGTGCGGTCGGGGTAGACGAACGGCCCTTCGGAGGGCGTACGCCCGAACACAGATGCGGCCGAGAACATGGCGTGAGTTACGTACACGGATGAGATCGAGAACAGCTTTTGGCCGGTTACCCAGTAGCCATAGCCGGTCCGCCACGGAAGGCCGAAGGTATGCCACTGGTAGATCGCCAGGAGCGCGATCGGCGGGATCGCGGCAACGCCGGCGACGAGCCTTGGACGTCCTCGGGTCGCCGCGGCCACGGCGGGCAGCACGAACACGCTCAGCAGCCGGACGCAGACCGCCGCCCCGGCCAGCAGGCCTGCAAACGCCGCGGCCGCCAGCCGACGACTCGTGAATGCGATCAACATGAGCACCATCAGCAGCGCACCCAGGGCATCGGATAACACGAGGCTGGCGGATGTCTTGGCAAAGGGGGAGAGTCCGACGAGCAGCGCGGCGAAGGCGGCTGCCACCGGGCCACCGATTCGCCACGCCGCGGCGACGCACGCCACGACGTACAAGGCTGAGATGACGACTGAGCCGGTCGGGATGCCACCCGGATAGTGCGAAGAGCCGATCGCGAACGGAGCGAGCGCCGCCGAGGTCCCGAACGGGTAACGCGGTGGCAGGGCAACTTTCCCATAGCGCTGTCGCTTCTCGTTGTAGAACATCACGTAGCCGCGCCCGTGCGCGAGCTGCCACGCAGCATCCGCGTACTCGAGGGCGTCCGGTTTCGGCTGCCTGCTCAGCGGCTTTTTGTCCACGCTCACGACCGGCACGAGCGCCCAGGCCGTCAACAAAAGCGCGACCGCCGAGGCCACCACCGCGCCGAGCGGCCGTTTACGCAGGGTCAATTGATCCTCTCTGGCTCGGCTGAGGTCGCGCCGTACGTAGAGCGGGACGCACTCTAACGAAACTCATGCGATCAACCGGGGGGCGCGCGGTACCGAAATGGGCGCGCAGCGTGCAGGTTGAGGCGCTCAGTCATAGTTAACCTTGGAGGATGGCGGTCCCTGACATGACCCTCGACGTGATGCGGTCACGGGCGGACTTCGAGCGGGTGTGGGCGAGCTGCGTCGCGCGCGTCGCGTATGAGAGGCGTCTGGTGGAGGCCAGCCGCGGCCGGGAGGCGTGGACGCTGGTCGGCTACTGCCACGCTTGCGACGCAGCAGTGGAGCTGCAGGTCGACTGGCACTTCTCGGTCGACGGGCAGCCCAACTGGCGGGAGAGGCTCCAGTGCCCGCAGTGCGCGCTCAACAGCCGCCAGCGATTCATGGCCTACCTACTTCGGCGGCACGCGCGCGGCGTGGTTTACCTCTACGAACAGGTCACGCCATTCAGCGCGTGGGCCGCCGGCACGTTTGATGAGGTCCTGGCGAGCGAGTATCTCGGCCCCGACATCCGTGGCGGAACAGTCATCGGGGGTATCCGCCACGAGGATGCCCTGGAGCTCTCGTTTGCCGACGCATCGCTGTCGGTGATCGTGTCCAATGACGTCTTCGAGCACGTACCGGACATCGATCTGGCATTCGAGGAAGCGGCACGAGTCCTTCAGCCGGGTGGCCGCTTACTGTTCTCGGTCCCGTTTCACAGCGACCGCGATGAGACGGTCCAGCGCGCCGCGATCCGTGACGGGCAGCTCGTGGAGCTCTTGCCCCCGGTCTTCCACGGTAACCCGATAAGCGAAGAGGGATCGCTGGTCTTCTACGACTACGGCTGGAGTCTCCTCGATCGTTGTCGGGCGGCGGGCTTTCTCGAGGCGTCTGCGATCGGCTACTGGAGTGCTCTCTACGGTTACCTCGGTGGCGGACTGCAGATGGTCTTCGAGGCGACTCGATGATGGGCTGCGCTCGTTTGCGGCCCGCGTAACCTCCCTGCATCAGCTGCTGGGCCCCGGGCACACGTGTCACCGCGTGGCGTCATGATGCACCCGTGTCGGCAGCGATCCCTGAGCACCGGGCACCGCCTGAAGTGGATAGCGCGCCGACGCGTCACGGCGTTCTGCGCTTGACGGCCGGGCCGCCGAGCCTCACCGACGCCGCCATGATCGTCGCCGGGCTCGGAGCGCTGGTGCTCGTCCTGTTGGCACACGGCGTCGTCCCCGGGCAGATCGGTTCCACCGACGACGCCTACCTCACCCAGGGAGCGATCCTGTGCGAGCACCACCTGGGACTGCAGGCGCTCACGTCCTCGTGTCACGCGTTCGGCCAGCCGCTCGGCTATCCGCTGCTGACCAACGGGCCCACGATCGCCCTGGGCGCGATCGCGATGCGCCTCGGTGCCAGCCTCAACGGTGCCTACCTGATCGCCTCGGCGGTGATCGAGATCGTCGCGCTCGCGGGCGGCTACGCCCTCGCTCGCCGGCTCGGCGTGCGACGTCCCGTCGCGCTCTGGGCGGCAGCCCTGTACCTGCTCGCGCCGACGACGGTCGGCCTGATCGCGTTCCCCGGCACCGGGGCCGGGTTCGACCTACTGCCTTGCTACGCGTTGGCCGATCTGATCCTGCTCGAGCGCCTCAACCAAAGGCGATCTCGGCTGCTGATCCTCGTGCTCGCGGCATATGTCGCCGTTCGGATCTTCGCGCTCTTCATGGACGGCTACTCGTTCGCGGCAAGCATCTTAATAAGCCTGTCGTTGTGGCTTTTCAACCGAAACGACCTGAAGAGCAAGCGGCGGTGGATTGAACTCGGAGTGATCGTCGCGGCCAATGGAATCGCGGTGTTGGTCTACAAGCGTTACCAGGGAGGCTCCTACCCACTGAGTCCGCTGCCCGTGTTCCGGACGATGGGCCTCGACCTCCAGACGCTCGTGGCGCCGACCCAGGTGCAATGGATCCCACACGTGCTCGGGTGGACGTCGGACCCGACGCGGCTGTGGGGAGACGGGAGCAACTCGACCTATAACTACATCGGGATCGCCTGCGCGGTGCTCGCGATCGCCGGCGTGCGCACTCGCTTCGGCCCCGCGCTTCTGTGTGCCGGTGTGATCGCGCTGATCGTGGCGCTCGGTCCGGCGCTCAAGGTCGATGACGTTCGACCCGCGGGGAGCCTGGCGGCCAACAGCGCCTACGCGATGCCGGCCCGCGCGGCGACCTTTGAGCTGCCGTGGGGCAATCTCTTCACCAAAATCCCGGGGCTGAACGAGACGCGGGCGCCGTATCGCTGGTTCGGGGTGACTCGCCTGATGCTGGTCATGCTCGCCGCGCTTGGGATCGAGCGCGGCCTGCGGCGTGACCGTCTGCGAATCCTCGTGCTCGCGCTGGCTGTTCTCGGCACGCTCGAGCTGCTCCCGAACTTCCCGGCGCTCGGCAGGGAGTACCGCGCCCAGAACACGTATGTCCGGACGTTGACCGACAGCGTCGGCCAGGAGCTCCGCGCGCTGACCCATCCCGGGGAGCTCGTGTTCTTCCTGAATGTCGATCCCTCCCAGGACGATTTCCTTGTCAATTACCTCACGCCCAATGCCGGCCTGCTGACGTACAACGCCGGCGGCGACAAGAATGTGTACATCTCGATGCAGCGCTGGCCGCCGCAGATCCTGGCGCTGGCGACCTCACCGGTGACCCCTGCCGCGGTGGAGACCGCGCTTGCAGATCGAGCGGCGAACGTCATCCTCGCCCCCCTGTTCGATCTGCACACAGCCGTCTTCTCGTGGCCGCCGACCGCCGCCGAGCGCGCACAGGCGCTGCGGAGCTTCCGGCCGATCTTCAACGATCCCCATCTCTCCGTGAAACGCCGCAGATGGATCGTCTCCATCCGGCTGCGTGGCGCAGGCTGACGGTCGAGTGACCGGCAGGCGGCGCGGTCAGATCCGCTGGACCCAGAGCGACCCGCCGCCGCCGAGGTAATCCGGGTCGTAGTTCGGGAGCGTCGCCACGAGGACCTCGTGGTGCGCGTAGCTCAACCACCCCACGCCGAGCAGGATCCGGAAGGCGGAGTTGAAGCTCAGGAACGCGCGTACGAGGTACTGCTCATTCCAGGCTCGGCCGGAGAAGACCCACTCCTGCGGATAGTCGGCGGGCAGGAAGATGTCATGGATGTGAATCACGACTCCGGATGCGAGGCGCGGCAGTACCTCGTGGTAGAGAAACGTGACATCGCCACCTGTCTTGACCGTATGCGAAGTGTCGATGAACAGCACGTCGCCCTCACCGAGCGCGGAGAACAAGTCTAGGTCGACGGTTTCGACTTGTGAGGTGATGAGTTCCGAGATCCCTTGGACCCCGCCGGTCAGGAAATCGGGCGGGTACGGCTCGATGCAGGTGAAGTGCAGCGATCCGCCGAGGTATTCGCGGTTGATCCGCGCCGTGACCAGCGACGACCAGCCACACCCGACTTCGATCATCCGGCGAGGGCGAAAGTGGCGCAGCACGCCCTGCAACACCCAGGCGTCCGTGCGCGAGAACATGTCGCAGGCGGCGTGATAGTCGCGCGGATCGCCGGTAGGCCCATCCGCGAAGACAATCTCGCTCTGACGTCCAAGCTCTGAGAGAAACGCGACCTGCTCCTCGCCCCGCCAGTCGATGCCGGGCGTCGGGCCGGGGCTCGGTGGCCAAACGCGTGAACGTGCGGGCTCCTGGGCGAGCAGGCGATTGTTGGGTACCGGGCTATAAAAGTGGTCGAGCGGCCAGCACAGAAGTGGCATCTCGGGCGGCTCTTGCGCCGCGTCCGGCTCGGCGGGATCCGGTGCGCGGTCCGCCCGGCCCCGCGCCGGCGCTCGAACACGTCTCAACACGCGGCGCATCGCTCGCTGCACTTCAGACATGAGAACCGTTTGGCGCGGGCATCAGGTCGGCCAAGCAGGCGCAGCGTACCAACGTATCAGCGGGGATTTCGCCCGCGGCGTGGCGCCTCGTGGCTCTCCGGCCGGCGCACCGTGGCGAGTCCCAGCACGACCGCGCGGGTGGTGCGGCGCTCGTCCTCGGTCGCGATCAGGTCGAGCAGCGCGCCGCGCAGAAGCGCGAGCACGAACGTCCGCTCGGCTTCGCCGGCCGCGCTGCGACGTCGGCTTGGAGTCTGGGCTCGCGCGAGCAGCTCGAGCCACTCCTCGACCGTCTGGCGACGCGAACCCGCCCCACGGCCCGTCGGGCTCGACCAGTGAGCGCGCGTAGCTCTCGGTCCACAGCCGCAGCAGCCCGCGATGATCATCGGATGACAGCCAGCCCCACAGCTCGAGCGCCGTCTGAACGAGGTCGCCGGCCTGCGGTGCGCTCGGGATCCGCTCGAGCAGCGCGAGCTCATCCGCGCGAGCGCGCGCCAGGAGGGCGCGGACGAGCCCGTCCTTGCTTCCGAACAGGAACAGCAGCACGCGCGGACTCGAGCCGATCGCGGCCGCCAGCGGCCGCAGCGAGAGGCCGCCGAGCCCGCTGACGAGCACGTGCTGATAGGCGCGCTCGAGCAACTCCTCGCGGCGCGGTGAGCCGGTGCCCGGGGCCGGTTGCGCTTGTGGCGGGAGTTGCACCCCGCATACGGTACGCTACTGAAACGCTCGTTTCAGTAGCCGGGACGATGAACCCAACCGCAACCAGGTCACGGAGATGCTCGATCAGGCCGCTCGGCAAGCCGGGTGACCTGGGGTGGGTGGTGAAGGCCCACGGTGAGGTCTATGCGACCGAATACGGCTGGGACGTGAGCTTCGAGCGGCTCGTGGCGCGGATCGTCGCCGACTTCGCCGACCGGGACGACGACGACGCGCGCGCGGCGGCGTGGGTCGCTGAGCTCGGTGGAGCGCGGGTGGGGTGCGTGTTCTGCGTTCCGGCCGACGATGCGGTGACCGCTCAGCTGCGGATCCTGCTGGTCCATCCGGACGGCCGCGGGCACGGGCTCGGCGGCGCGCTCGTCGACACCGCGGTCGCCTTCGCCCGCGCATGCGGCTACGAGCGGATGCTGCTGTGGACGAACCACCCGCTGCGCGCCGCGCGACACATCTATTTGAGCCGGGGTTTCAGGCTTGTCGACGAGCAGCCCCATCACAGCTTTGGCGTGGACCTGATCGGGCAGACCTACGCGCTTGAGCTGAGGTCAGCCGGCGGTGACGGGTCCGACGCGGTGGCGATACAGTCAGGCTGTTGATCCCCGATACGTGCGAGCCTGGCAGGGAGCTCGCGGGTACGCCCGGGCCAGCCGTCGGGCGTGCGCGCGCGCCGCGAGAACGCTGGACAAGGCGAGCTGAAATGGAGTCCGCCATGTCCTCTGCGATCACCCCCGTCAGCCTCGACTGATGGCCGATTATGTCCCAGCGCTCGCCAAGCTCGCGGTCGGTGTCGGTGCCAATCTCGTGCCAGGGCAGACGGTCGTGCTCAACGGAAAGCTCGGCCAGGAGGATCTGGTGCGCGCGGTCACGGCCGCGGCCTACGATGCCGGAGCCCACCACGTCGAAGTCCATTACGCCGACCCGTACGTCCACCTCGCGCGACTCGAGCACGCGCCGGACGACGCGCTCGGCACGGTGATCCCGTGGGTGCGCGAGCGCCCCGTGCAACTGGCCGAGATGAAGGGATCACTGATTGGGCTCAGTGGACCATCCGCGCCGGGGCTGCTCGATCGCGTCGACCCGGCGCGGATCGGGCGCGACACGGTACCGCTGGTGGAGTGGGTGAGGGTGATCTCCGAGCGCGCCGTCAACTGGACGATCGTGCCGGGTCCGAGCGGGCCGTGGGCAAAGCTCGTGCACCCTGATCTCGACGAGGAGCAGGCGCTCTCGCGCCTCTGGGAGCAGATCGGACATATCTGCCGGCTCGACGAGGACGATCCCGTCGGGGCCTGGTGGGGGCGGTCGCAGGAGCTCGCGGACGCCGCCAAGCGGCTCGTGCAGGCCGGACTCGATTCGCTGCGGTTCGTCGGGCCCGGTACCGATCTGACAGTCGGTCTGATCCCGGGCGTGCGGTGGAACGGCGGCGAGTTCGCGACGGCCTGGGGCCGGGAGCACATCCCCAACATCCCGACCGAGGAGGTGTTCACCAGCCCGGACCCGGAGCGTACCGAGGGGGTGGTGAAGTCGACCAAGCCCCTGCTGATCTCGGGGCGGGCCGTGAACGGGCTGCGGATCCGTTTCGAAGGCGGCCGGGCGGTGGAGATCGACGCGGATGAGGGGGCGCCGCTGCTGCGCGAGCTCGTCTCGCGAGACGCCGACGCCAATCGGCTCGGCGAGGTGGCGCTGGTCGACTCCAGCGGCAGGATCGGGCGTAGCGGAACCGTCTTCCACGACACGCTGCTCGACGAGAACGCCGCCAGCCACATCGCGCTCGGCTCGGGCTTCACGCACCTGACCGACGATCAGGAGGCCGCCGCACGGATCAACTCGAGCGCCGTCCACACCGACTTCATGATCGGCGGGCCCGAGGTCGAGGTCACCGCGCACCACCCGCGACGGGCGCGAGCTTCCGGTCCTGATCAACGAGCGCTGGGCGCTCTAGGCCGGACAGCGCGCTGCGCGTCGAGCGCGGTGGTGGCGATATCGTCAAGGCGGGACCAAGCCAGCTATGCAGAAGCTCCTGACCAAGCTCGACGGACCCATGCTGCTTGCGCCCGTCGTTCACGGCGATGAGCGCGGCTTCTTTCTCGAGGCCTACCGGCGCAGCGTGCTCGCGGACCTGGGCGTCGACGAGACGCTCGTTCAGGACAATCATTCGCGCTCACGCCGCGGCATCGTGCGCGGAATGCACTTCCAACCCGGGCAGGCGAAGCTGGTCCGCTGCGTGCGCGGCGCGATCCTCGACGTGATCGTGGACATCCGGCGCGGCTCGCCGCAGTTCGGGGAGTGGGAGGGGTTCCGGCTCGACGACGTCGACCACCATCAGTTGTACGTCCCCGACGGTTTCGCCCACGGCTTCTGCGTGCTCAGCGAGATCGCCGATGTCACCTACAAGATCTCGTCCTACTACGCCCCGGAGCTCGAGGGCGGCTTCGCGTTCGATGACCCCGAGGTCGGGATCGAGTGGCCGCAGGAAGGCGGGCTGATCGCCTCCGAGCGCGACCGTCGCGCGCCGCGGCTGGCGCAGATCGAGGCGACGCTGCCGTTCACGTACCGCGATGTCCATGCTTGACCGGATCGCCGTTACCCCGACCCAGTTCAGACGCGTCGCCTACGCCACGCTCGCGGCGCTGACGCTGATCGTCCTGACCGGCGCCGCCGTGCGGCTGACCGATTCGGGGCTCGGCTGTGAGAACTGGCCCAAGTGCGGCGGCACGCCGCTGCCTCCGCTCAGCTCACATGCGCTGATCGAGTTCGGCAACCGCGCGGTTTCGGGAATCGTCGGCGTGATCACGGTGATCGCCGCGATCCTGGCGTTCACGCGCCGCCCGTACCGCCGGGACCTCGCGTGGCTGGCGCTGCTGCTGCCGCTCGGCGTCGTGGCGCAGGCCGTGCTCGGCGGCTTCACCGTCCTCGAGCACCTCGCGCCGGGGTTCGTGATGGCCCATTTCAGCCTCTCGATGGTGATCCTGATCCCGGCCGTCGCGCTCGCCTGGCGCAGCACCTACGAACCCGGGTCGCGCCCCCGTGCCGATGACCGTGCGGTCGTCTGGTCGATCCGCGGGCTGCTCCTGCTCGGCGCGTTGACGATCTTCGCCGGCACCGCCGCGACCGCCGCTGGACCGCACTCCGGCGGCGTCTCGGGCCAGCATGTGCACCGGCTGCACTTCAAGGGCACCGACACGCTGACCTGGGTGGTCCATCAGCACGCTGTGATCGCGGCGCTGTACGGAGTCGCGGTGATCCTGGTGTGGCTGTTCGCGCGCCACCGTGGCGGCTCCGAGCGCGTGATGGAGCCGCTCACGGCGCTCGGCGTGCTCCTGGCTGCGCAGGGGCTCGTCGGCAGCGTTCAATACGAACTGCACCTGCCGTCGGACATGGTGTGGGTCCACGTCGGACTCGCGACCGCGACCTGGCTGGTGGCGCTGTGGTCGGTCGCGGTGGCCGGGCGGCTGGCTCCACGCCACGTGGAGGCAGGGGCGTCACAGCCCTCCGTATCGGACCGCGATCTCGAGGCGATCGCCCGACTCTCGTAACGGCTTGCAGAAGAGGAGGCGAACGTCTCATGGCGCACAATCGGGTAGCTACATTTCAGGGCGTACCCGCTGACTGGGTACGATCGCCTGAAACGATGTCAATCGAACGTAATACCCCGGCGCCTGCACCTCCGCGTAGCGCCGACGCATCACTGAGCATCCTCGTCGTCGACGACGAGTCCGATCTGCGGGAGATGCTGACGCGCTCGTTCTCGCGCGAGGGCCATCGCGTGCTCGCGGTGCCGGACGGACGGGCCGCGATCGATCGCGCGAGCACCGATCAGTTCGACATCGTGCTGCTCGACGTGGCGCTCGGCGCGGGGCCCGACGGGTACGAGGTCTGCCGCACGCTGCGCGGCCGGCGCAACGTCGTCCCGATCATCATGCTGACGGCGCTCGACTCGGAGGCCGACGCGGTCCTCGGTCTGGAGGCAGGAGCCGACGATTACGTGACCAAGCCGTTCGGGCTCGCCGAGCTGCGCAGCCGGATCCGGGCGGTGCTGCGACGGTCGGGAACGCGCGCGATGGGTGACGAGGTGCTGGTCGTCGGGCCGATCTCGCTCGATCGCGCTCAGCGCGAGGTGACGATGGCGGGCGAGCCGGTCAAGCTCACGTTCTCCGAATTTGAGCTGCTCGACGCGCTGATGGCGGATCCGGGCCGTCTGCTCAACCGTCAGGAGCTGCTGCGCGCGATCTGGGGCGACAGCGCCTATCGCGATCCACGCGCGATCGACGTCCACATCCGCCACCTGCGCGAGAAGCTCGAGCCCGAACCCGAGAAGCCGCGCTACATCCTCACCGTGCGCGGCGCCGGCTACCGCCTGCGAGGACCGTAGTGAACTTGGGGCGGCCAGGCCGTGGCGCCCTTGGTCTACGCGGTCGGATCATCGGCGCCCTTCTCGTGACAGCGGTCGCGACGCTGGCGGTCGCGGCGATCGCGCTCCTGGGGCCGCTCGAGCACAGCCTCCGCAACGCCGAGAAGACGACGTTGAAGAACGACCTCGGCAAGGGCTCGCTGCAGGAGTTCACGTTGCTCGATCTCGCGAACGCGTTCACCTCACCGAGCGAGAAAGCCGCGCTCGCAGAGGCGCAGACCGACCTCCAAACCAGGATCGGCGCCACCGTCACCGTGCTGGGCCACCCCGTCCAGAACAATCCGTACCCCCTGCCATTGGTGACGCCGCGCGATAACGCCGACGCCGGCGACTCCTACGCCGATGTCACCAAGGCATTTCTCACCAACCGACGCGTCTACAGCTTCGGGACGATCGACGGGACCCAGTACGCGCAGGCGGCGATCCCGTTCGACCGCATCAAGGGCCGCAAGCGAAGCCAGTTCGTGCTCGCTGTACGCAAGCCGATCGATGAGATCCCCAGCGCCGTGAGCGCGGTGCGCAGGGCGTTCATAACCGCGGCCCTGGCGGGTCTGGTGCTGACGCTGATCCTCGGGTTCCCGCTCTCGGCGCGGCTCGTCCGGCGGCTGCGACGACTGCGCGAGGCGGCGCTCGAGGTTGCCCAGGAAGGACCCGCCGCCCAGGTGCCCGTCGACCGTGCGCGCGACGAGGTCGGGGACCTCGGTCGGACGCTGGTGGTGATGCAGCGCCGACTGCAGGAGCAGGAGGAGGCGCGCCGAGCGTTCGTCGCCACCGCATCGCACGAGCTGCGCACACCGTTGACGTCGCTCGACGGGATGCTCGAGCTGCTCGATGACGACCTCCGCTATGACGAGCCCGACCTCGAGGATGCCCGCGCGCTGCTCGACCGCGCCCGCGCGCAGTCACGGCGCCTCGGCCGGCTCGCCGCCGACCTCCTCGACCTATCCCGTCTCGACGCGAAGGTCGAGCTGCGCTCCGAGCCGGTCGAGCTCGGCGAGCTGAGCCGCGCCGTGATGGCCGAGTTCGAGCTCGGGACGTCGGACCGAGCGATCGTGATCAAGCTCGACGAGCTCGGTGGGGCGGTGTGGGCCGTCGGCGACCCCGGCAGCATCGCGCGCATCCTGCGGATCCTGCTCGACAACGCCGTCCGGGTCAGTCCGCCCGAGTCGGAGCTGCGAATCACCGTCTCGGGCGGCACCGACGTGCGGATCAGGGTCTCCGACCAGGGGCCGGGCGTCCCGGACGAAGAGCGCGACCAGATCTTCCGCCGCTTTCACCGCGGTCGCGACACGCGTGGACAGGCCGGGTTTGGGCTCGGGCTCGCGATCGGACGTGAGCTCGCCGAGCGGATGGGGGGCGAGCTGGTGCTCGAGGACAGTGACGGCCCGGGCGCCCAGTTCACCCTGCGACTGCCGGCGGCGCCGGTCGTGTCCAGGACGCTGTCACCGACCATCAGCTGACAGCATCGGTCGCGATGGACCCACGACTGATGAAGGCGACGCTCGAGGTCGATGACCACCATTGGTGGTACCGAGGGCGCCGACGGGTCATCCGGGCCGAGCTCGACCGGCTCCCGCTGCCACGCCGGGGCGCGCGTACTGGACGCGGGCTGTGGCTCGGGCCGCACGCTCGAGGAGCTGGTCGATTACGGTGAGGCGGCCGGGATCGAGCTCGATGACGATGCGGCGGAGCTGGCGCGCGCGCGTGGGATCGCCGACGTCCGCGTGGGGCGCCTCGAGCAGCTCCCATGGCCGAGCGCGACGTTTGACCTGATCACGTGCCTCGACGTGATCGAGCACGTCGCCGACGATCGCCTCGCGCTGGCCGAGCTGCACCGAGTGTGCAGGCCGGGCGGGTTCATGCTCGTCACGGTCCCGGCCTATCAGGCTCTCTGGTCACGCCACGACGACGCCAACCACCACTATCGCCGGTACTCCCGAGGCTCGCTGCGCAGCGCCGCGATCGGCGCCGGCTGGGCGGTCGTCCGGGTCAGCTCGTTCAACAGCGTGCTGCTCGCCCCGGCGGCGGTGATCCGCCTCGGCCAGCGGCAGTTCGGCACCCACAACGGCTATACCAACGACCTCGCTCTCGGGCCCCGATGGCTCAACGACCTGCTCGAGCAGCCGTTGCGCTTCGAGGCCGACTGGCTGCGGCACGGGGGCACGCTTCCGGCAGGACTGTCGGTCCTCGCCGTGCTCCGGAAGCCCTGGACGGACGCATGAGTGCAGGCCGCGGCCGGCTGCGGCGGCGGTGATGCTCGGTCTTGGCACGATCGCGAGCGCCTCGGCGTTGATGGTCGGCTTCGGCGCGATCATCAGCGTCTCGGGCCACCTCGGCTACGTGCTGCCCGCGATCATCGGTCTGGAGTCGATGGGGGTTCCGTCTCCGGGCGAGACGGCGCTGGTGCTCGCCGCGGTGCTGGCGAGCCAGGGCAAGCTCGAGATCTGGCTCGTGATCGTGATCGGGATCTGCTCGGCGATCCTGGGCGACAACATCGGCTTCCTGCTCGGGCGCCACTTCGGACGCGATGTGCTCGTCGCGCCTGGGCTGCTGCACCGGCGGCGGGTCCAGGCGGTCGCTGCGGGCGACCGGTTCTTCGAGCGCCACGGTCCGAAGGCGGTGTTCATCGCCCGCTGGATCGCGTTCGTGCGTTTCGCCGCGGCCTGGTTGGCCGGCATCAACGGAATGCGATTTCGCACGTTCTTCGTCTGGAACGCCGCCGGCGGCATCACCTGGGGGATCACCTACGGCCTGGTTGGTTACTTTGGCGGCACGGCGGCTGCCGACGTGATCACGCGCTTTGGCATCTACGCCGCCGGCGCCTTGCTGGTGCTGATCGCCGTCGCCTACGGATACCTCAAGTTGCGCGAGCGGCGCCACTTCGAGCAGGAGCAGTGACGCGCTCGGCCGAGCGCCTCCTGCTAAGCGCAATTCGGGCTCAGCTCTTGTCGGCTTCGAGGTCCAGCGCGCAGGAGTTGATGCAGTAGCGCAGTCCGGTCGGGTTCGGCCCGTCGTCGAACACGTGCCCGAGATGGCCACCGCAGCGCTTGCACACCACCTCGGTGCGGCGCATCCCGAGAGTGCGGTCCTCGCGCACCTCGATGTTCTCGGCCACGGCGGGCTCGTAGAAGCTCGGCCAGCCGGTGCCCGACTCGAACTTCGTGTCCGAGCTGAACAGCTCCGCGCCACACCCGGCGCAGTGATAGGTACCGTCGTCCTTGACGTCGACGTAGGCGCCGGTGAACGGGCGCTCGGTCGCGCTGCCCCGCAGCACCTCGTACTGCTCTGGCGTCAGGCGCTGGCGCCACTCCTCGTCCGTCAGTTGCATCTCGCGATCGGTATCCATGATCGTCACGTTAGCGCCTGCGCGCCCAGATAGCTGAGCCTCGCCCGCGGATCGGGATCGAGCAGCTCGAGCACCAGCGTCGACCAGCCGAAATCGACCGCGCCCATGCCCGCGCCCGTGAACGGGTCGTAGTACTCGCGCAGCCCGGCCGCGTCGACGGCGACCGCGAGATGCTGGGCGAGCGCCGCCGCCGGCTCCTCATAGCCGAGCCGGATCAGGCCGAGCCACACCAGCCATGCGGCGTTGATCCAGGCCGGGCCACGCCAGTAGCGCCGGACACCGAACGGGCCCGTATCGCGTCGCGAGAAGCCGGGTTCCGCCGCCGAGACAGACGGGGGCGCGACCGGCAGCCAGAAGCGGCTCGAGTCCAGCAGCTGCTCCTCGACGAGCCGGTGACCGATGGCGTCGGGAAGGTCCGGCAGCGCCAGCGGCGCGAGCGCGGCCACCGTGACCGGTGGCGTCCGAGTCGGCGCCGGGCGGCAGTAGGGGAGGAACACGCCGCGGCGCTGGTCGTAAGTGCGATCGATCAACGCCGGCGTCAGTGACGGCAGCCCGAGCGCGAGCCGCGAGAGGTTGTAGAGCACGTTGGTGAGGACCTCGACGACCACGGGTCCGCCGGCCGCCGCGACGCGCCTCAGGTGGTAGCCCAACCGCCTGTTGCGGTGTACCAGCAGCACGAAACCGGGCCGGCTGTGCGCGCGGTGACCCCAGATCGGGTCGAACTGGTTGGAGGCGTCGAGTCCCGATTCGTCGGGCTGCACGATCCAGATCAGCCCGTCACCGTCGAGGTCACGGTTGGCCGCGAGCCACTCGTGCTGGAGTCCGATCCGGGGTTCCGTGAGCGGATCGCCGACCGCGGTCCGCCACGCCCACGCGAGCGCCGGCGGCTGGATGCTGGCTGTCATCGGAGCATCGAGCGACGTGACGTTGTACGTGTAGCGCCGGCTTCCCGACAGCGGCCGGTTCCAGAAGATCGTGTGGCCGATGAACCCGTCCTCGCGCTGGGCCGCCAGCAGGGACTCGAGCTCGCGCCGTGAGCGCTCGGGATCGAAGCGGCGCCACGAGATCGCGGTGAAACACGAATCCCAGTACCACTGCCACGGGTAGTGGTGGGGGCTCGGGCAGGTGTAGGCGAACTCGACGCCGTCGGTGGTCCGAGTCCCTTCGCGCCAGTTCTGGGCCAGTACGGCGCGGCACCGGTCGTAAATCCGCGCGAGCTGGGCTTCGGCCGGCATCCTCAGCCATCGTCCCATCTGACGGCGTCGGGATGTCTCACGTCACCGGCCCACGCCTCAGCGTCCCATGTGGCCGCGCCACTCGCGCCGCTGTGGCCCCCGAGATCGTGAGGGGTTCACGCTAGAAAGAAGGCAATGGAGACTCGTCCGGTTCGCGACGACGCCGGCCTGATGTGGTGGGTCCGGGGTCGGGAAAAGCAGTGCGCGCTGCTGGGCGCGGTGACGATCGCGTTCTCGAGCATCCTCGTGCGCCTCAGCGCCGCCTCGCCGTCGACTGCCGCGGTGTTCCGATGCCTCTACGCGCTACCGATCCTCGGGCTGCTCGCCGTGCTCGAGGACCGGCGGTTCGGGAGGCGGAGCTGGCGCGAGCGTCGCGTTGGGGTCGGCGCAGGGGTGTTCTTCGCGGTCGATCTCCTGCTCTGGAATCACTCGATCGCGGACGTCGGGGCGGGGCTCGCGACGGTCCTCGCCAACATTCAGGTGATCCTCGTGCCGCTCGTCGCCTGGGCGCTCCTGTCCGAGCGTCCCGGCAGGAGCGTGCTGGCCGCCCTGCCGGTCTCGCTGATCGGCGTGCTGCTGATCTCGGGCGCGCTCGAGCACGGCGCCTATGGGCGCGATCCGGCTCGCGGGACGCTGTTCGGGCTCGCGGCCGGCGTGGCCTACGTCGGCTTCCTGCTGATGCTGCGCCACGGAGGCGCCGATCTGCGGCGTCCTGCCGGCCCACTGTTTGACGCCACCGCGGTATCGACCGTCCTCTGCATCGTCGCGGGCCTCGTGATCGGCGATGTGCGGCTGCTTCCGAGCTGGCCCTCGGCCGGATGGCTGATCACGCTCGCGCTCAGCTCGCAAGTCGTCGGCTGGCTGCTGATCGCCACGTCGCTTCCGCGGCTCCCCGCGGCGATGATGTCGATGCTGCTCACCGTGCAGCCGGCGCTGACGGTCGCGCTCGCCGCCGTGATCTTCGGCGAGTCTCCGAGTGCCCTGCAGCTGTTCGGCGTGGTCCTGATCCTCACGGCTCTGCTCGCAGCCCGCCAGCGCGGACGCGCATTGGACGACGAGCTTCCGGTCGGCAGTGACCTGATGCGGCCCGCCGAGGCGGCCGGCTTCGGCGCCGGCGCGCCGTCGATCGTCGCCCCTGACGACTAGCCGGTCATCACCTTTGAGGCGGCGGTCTAGTGGACCCCACCTAAACATTTCACCGGTTATGGCGGCCCCGGATGACCGCCAGGCTGTGTCCCACCACCGGCTTCGCCGGCGGTGCCGTCCTCGTGCAGCGCTGCTGCACGTCGGATCCTGCGTCCGTGCCTGACGGCCCCCGGAACTCGCCCTTCCCGGCAAAACGTTCGGGTGGAGCCCACTAAGGCAGCGGCGTCGGCTGTGCTGCGGGCTGCCGGGGCGGTCCACCGTCCGCCTGCCCCGGCTGCTGATGAGGTGCGGCAGTTCGCGCTGCGCCGACCTCGAAATCGCGGCTTCGGATCAGCACCAGGGTGAGCGCCGCGGCGACGAACACGAGGATCGCGCCGATCAGGAACACGTCATCGAGTCCGGCGACGAACCCGTCTCGGATCGCGTGGATCGCCTCGGGGCGCGCGCGAGCCGGTAGCGCTGCGAGCCCGGCTCTCGTCCCGCCGCCCTGCGCGACGCCACTGGCGAGCGCGTGTGCGGCGTGTGACCCGATCGCCGTCGAGCGGTCGAGGATCGAGACGATCTGTGTGCGGACCGTATGCGAGAAGACCGCACCGAGTCCGGCGATGCCCATCGCGATTCCGACCTGGCGCGCGGTCGAGTTGATCCCGGAGGCCATCCCGGCCCGGTCAGGCGTGACGACGCCGATCGCGGTCGACGCGAGCGGCGGGTTGACGAAGCCGGTCCCGGCACCGGCGAAGATGAACCCGGGGATCAGCGCCGTCCACCCCGAGGTGTCGCTGACGTTCCGCATCAGCAGCAGCCCAACGCCGATCAGCGCCAGGCCGGGGGCGATCAGAAAGCGGATTGGGACGATCGCCGTCAGACGGCCGGACACGCCCGAGGTGATCAGGACCGCCCCCGACAGCACCAGAAAGCGCAGGCCGGTCTGAAATGCCGAGAGCTGCAGGACATCCTGGATGTAGAGCGTCAGGTACAGCAGGAGCGCGAACAGGCCGGCCGAGATCGCGAAGGCGGCGATCAGGCCACCGGTGAAGGTTGGCTTGCGCACGAGCGAGAGGTCGAACATCGCCCGGTCACGTTGAACCAGCTCCGCGATGACGAACAGCGCGAATAGCACCGCCGAGCCGATCAGGCAGACGACGATCTCCGTCGAGCCCCACCCCTTGCTGTTTCCCTTGATCAGCGCGAACACGAGCGCGCCGAGCGCGCCGCTGAACGTGACCACGCCGATCAGGTCAGGCCGGCGAGCGCCGCTCTGGCGCGATTCGTCGACGCGGAGCGCCGTCAGCACGAGCGCGACGGCGCCGATCGGGACGTTGACGAGGAAGATCCACCGCCATGAGAGTCCGGTCGTCAGCGCGCCGCCCACGACAGGGCCGACGGCCACCGCGAGACCGGTGATCGCCCCCCAAACGCCGAACGCGGTTCCTCGCTCGCGTCCCTGGAAGGCGCTTCCGAGCAGCGCCAGCGAGGTGGAGTACATCGCCGCGCCGCCGATCCCCTGGGTGCCGCGCGCCAGGTTGAGCCACAGCGGGCTCGTGGCCAGGCCCGACGCGAGCGAGCTGAGCGTGAAGATCACGAGCCCGACCATGAACACCCGCCGGCGTCCGAACAGATCGGCCAACGACCCGGTGGTCAGCAGCAGCGCCGCGAGCGTCAGCGCGTAGGCGTCGACCACCCATTGCAAGTCGCTGAAGCTCGCGTGCAGTGCCCGCTGCATCGAAGGCAGCGCGACGTTGACGATCGTCACGTCGAGCAACAGCATGAAGGTGCCGATGCAGACAGCGATCAACGTCCACCACTTGCGATCCATCAGCGTGCAATCCCTGCTCGGCGGACCGGCTGCATTCAGTTGAGGCTACTCAGATGGCTTGACCGGCAAACCGGCATCGCGCCAGGCCTGAAAGCCTCCGTCGAGATCGGTTGCGTGGTGGAACCCGAGCTCCAGCAGGGTCTCCGCCGCGAGGCTCGACGCGTAGCCCTCGTTGCAGAACAGGATCACGTGGTCCTCGAGGCCGGGCGCCTGCGGGTGCCGGTGGTCACTGCTCGGATCCAATCGCCACTCGAGGACGTTGCGCTGGATGAGCAGCGCGTCCGGGATCATCCCGTCGCGGGCTATCTGGGCGTCGCTGCGGATGTCGATCAGGGTGGCGCCCTCGCGGACCGCGGCGTCGGCTCCCCCGGGGTCAAGGCGCGTCAGACGCTCACGGGCCGCCGCCAGCAGATCATCGATCGTCGTTCTGGCCATCGCCAGATCGTACGCAAGCGGCGGCGCCGCCCTCGGTCAGCGCCAGCCCCGGAGCCCGATCGTGATCCGATGTCGCGAGGCCGGCCGTCGCCGGTGCACGTGCCTGCGGCCGGCCCGTGGCCGCCCTCTCTTCGGGGCGGGTGCTGCGCACCGCGACCGCGGCGGCCGTGGCCGCCGACAGATCGCCGGACGACGCGGCGTACGAGTCGTCGCCCGAATATTCGGCGGAGAACGCTGACCCAGACAGCGCCGCGGCGCGTTCATTGCGTCACGGCCGGCGCCTCGCGCGTGGGAGACTTCGGCCGGGCACCCAGGTGGACGGCGTGAAAACTCAGATCAGGGAGGTCATCCGACGATGAGCGCACAAACCCGGACCCGGCCGGATCGCGACTGCGAGCCCCGTCTGCTCGATTACGAACGCGAGCGGGCGTCGTACGTCGTCACGGTTCCGGAGCGCTTCAACGCCGTCGAGGCGATCGTCGACACGTGGGCCGAGGAGGATCCCGATGCGCCGGCGCTGCTGTCACTGGATGGCGCCGGCGAGGTCATCGCTCGCGACACCGCTCGGTCACTCTCCGAGGGTTCGCGCAAGGCCGCCCGGGCGCTGCTCGAGCGTGGCGTCGGCAAGGGCGACCACGTGTTCGTCATGCTTCCGCGAGTGCCGCAGTGGTACGCGGCGCTGCTCGGGTGCATGCGGATCGGAGCGATCCCGATGCCCGGACCCAACCTGCTGACGCCGAACGACATCGCCTACCGGGTCGATCGCGGACGCGCGACCGTGGCCATCACCGACGCGGCGGGCGCCGCGAAGGTTGACCGGACCGGGGCGGCGTTCGCCGTCCGGCTGTGCGTCGGTAGGGGTCCCGCCGAGTGGGAGGAGTTCGACTCAGTCTGTGACGCGGCGGGCGATGGCGAGGTGCCCGTCGACGTCACGCATCGCGACGATCCGCTGCTGCTGTATTTCACGAGCGGGACCGTCGACTACCCGAAGATGGTCCAGCACGCCCACTCCTACGCGCTCGGCCATGTCGGCACGGCGCGCTTCTGGCACGACCTGCGACCGGGCGATCTCCATTGGACGGTGACCGACACCGGCTGGGCGAAAGCGGCTTGGGGGGCCCTGTTCGGACAGATGCACGAACGTGCATGCATCGTTCAGGTCGCGCTCGGGCGCCCCGACGCCGACACGATCTTCGAGATCCTCGCCCGCCACGGCGTGACCTCCTTCTGTGCCCCGCCAACGCTCTACCGCCTGCTCGTGCAGGGCGACTTCGGCAAGCATGACCTGTCGCAGCTGCGCCACTGCACCAGCGCCGGCGAGCCGCTGAACCCGGAGGTGATCCGCGCCTGGTACGAAGGAACGGGAGGCCTGACGGTGTACGACGGCTACGGCCAGACCGAGACGACCTGCCTCGTTGCCAACTACCGCTCGATGCCCGTCCGCCCGGGATCGATGGGCCGGCCCGTGCCGGGCTGGGACGTCACCGTCGTCGACGACGATGGCCGGGCGATCGAGACGGGGGCCGTCGGCAACGTCGTCGTGCGCTTCGAGCCCAACCGCCCGGTCGGGCTGTTCCCCGGCTATTACGAGGACCCGGACGCGACCCGGGCTTCGTTCCGCGAACCGTTCTACTTCACGGGCGACAAGGCGGCGCTCGACGACGACGGCTACTTCTGGTTCGAGGGGCGCAACGACGACGTGATCACGTCGAGTGCCTACCGGATCGGACCGTTCGAGGTCGAGAGCGCCCTGATCGAGCATCCGGCTGTGATGGAGGCCGCGGTCGTCGGCCGCGACGACCCGGAACGCACCCAAATCGTCGTCGGGATCTGCGTCCTGGCGCCCGGCGAGCAGGGTTCACCCGAGCTCGCCAAGCAGATTCAGGACTTCGTCAAGCAGAGCACGGCGCCGTACAAGTACCCCCGCGAGGTCCACTTTGTCGACGAGCTCCCCAAGACCGTGAGCGGCAAGATCCGCCGCAGCGAGCTTCGGGGTTGGTTGCGCGACGGGCGCCTCCCGGCCGGGGGATCAGTCGGGTCGGTCTGAGCCCCCGGGATCGCGTCGGGTCGGCCTGAGCCTCGGGATCGGTCGGGTCGGCCTGAGCCCCGGGGTCGGTCGGGTCGGCCGGATCGTCAGCTGACCGGGTCCTGGAGCAGTCCGAGGACGTTGCCGTCGGGGTCAGTGACGGTGGCGACCAGACGCCCCCCGCCGACGTCGTGCGCTGCTTCCTTGACGGTGGCCCCCGCCGCGGTCACCTCGGCCAGCTTGGCCTCGATGTCGGCCACGTGCCAGTAGGCCACCGGTGAGGACATGCCCTGCGGTCCTCCATTCGGAACGAGGCCAATCTGCTGGCCCGCGGCCTCGTAACCGACGTAGTAGGGCGCGTCGCTCGTCGGCGGCATCCCGAGCAGCGCCGTGTACACCGCCTTGGCCGCGTCGAGATCGGACACGGGATGCAGCACGGTCTGGATTCCCTGCGTGTTAGAGCCGGTCATCATCACTCCTGAAGTCATGGGTCACACCGACCCTGTGCGGCCACTGTAGATCCGGGTTGAGCCGTGCGCTTCTCGATTCCTGATCGGTTTGGCCGGCGCTCGCGGCGCCCGACCTGGACCGCTTGACCTGGACCCCGTGGCCTCGCCGCGTCGGGCCTCACGGCGTCCGGGCTCGCGGCGTCCGGGCTCGCGGCGTCCGCGCTCGCGGCACACCAACGCGCACGACGGCATCCGATCGCGGCGCGCGTCGGCGCAGGTTTATCCGAAACGGACTGCTGTGGATCAGCCGCAGCCGGTGTTGAACCCGCAGCTCGAGCACGTGTAACAGCTGCCGGTCCGCTGCATCATGCCGCCGCACTGCTGGCACGCCGGACCGAGATCGAGTCCGCGCCGAACGGCCGGGAGGACCGGCGGATCGTCGGTCAGCGCCGACGTCGCCGGGCGCGGAGACTGCGCCACCCCGGTGCGGGAGCGGCCGCCGCCGGGGTCGACGTGTCACCCGTGTGCGAGCTGGCGGCGTCCTGGGCCGCCTGGCGCGCGCGGACCTCCTTGGTCAGGATCCCGAGCTCCTCCTGGAGGTCGGTGTCGAGGAACCGTGAGGCCAGCCAGCGCATGATGTAGTCCGGCATCGACTTCGAGAACGGGATCTCCGGGTTGGAGGTCATGCCCTCCGGCTCGAAACGCATGTAGCTGAACTTGCGCACCAGCGTCTCGAGCGGAACCCCGTACTGGAGCGAGATCGAGATCGCGGTCGCGAACGAGTTCATCATCCCGCGCAGCGTCGAGCCCTCCTTGCCGATGTCGGTGAGGAAGATCTCGCCGACCGACCCGTCCTCGTACATGCCGGCGGTGATGTAGCCCTCGTGGCCGCCGATCGAGAACTTGTGGGTCAGCGATTGGCGCTCGCGTGGCATCCGGCGGCGCTTCGGCGGCGCCTTGGCGAGCGCTTCAGCGACCGCCTTGTCGATCTCGGCCTGCGGGTCGACCGGTGCCGGCGCGTCCTTCTGGGCATCGGTTCTCAGCGCCTGCGCGGTCTTCGAGCCGTCACGGTAGATCGCCAACGCCTTGACGCCCAGCCGCCAAGCCTGCGTGTAAGCATCCGCGATGTCGTCGACGGTCGCGGTCTCGGGCAGGTTCACGGTCTTGCTGATCGCGCCGCTGATGAACGGCTGCACTGCGCCCATCATCTTGATGTGGCCCATGTGCGAGATCGCTCGCTCACCGACCGCGACGTCGAACACCTCGAGGTGCTCGTCAGCCAGCTGCGGTGCGCCGATGATCGTGCCGTGCTCGTTGACGTACGCGACTATCTGCTCGACCTGCTCGTCGTTGTAGCCCAGCGTCTGGAGCGCGAGCGGGACCGTCCGGTTGACGATCGTCATCTGGCCGCCGCCGACGAGCTCCTTGAACTTGACCAGCGAGAAGTCGGGCTCGACGCCGGTCGTGTCGCAGTCCATCAGGAACGAGATCGTCCCGGTCGGCGCGAGCACCGTGGCCTGCGCGTTGCGGTAGCCGTGATCATCGCCGGCGACGACCGCCTCGTCCCACGTCATGCGGGCGGCCTCGAGCAGCTGCGCGTCCTGGCACGAGTCGTCCGCGATCGCGTACGCCGCGTCGCGATGCATGCGCATCACGGCGTTGTGAGCGTCACGGTTCTCGGCGTAGCGGTCGTAGGGGCCGATCGCCGCGGCTACGCGCGCCGACCCGAGGTACCCGCGGCCGGTCATCAGTGCCGTGATCGCCGCGGCGGTGCCGCGACCCGCATCCGAGTCATACGCCACGCCGTCGGCCATCAGATACGCGCCGAGATTCGCGTAACCGAGTCCGAGCTGCCGGAACGCGCGCGCGTTGTCACCGATCTCCTCGGTCGGATAGCTCGACGGCCCGACGACGATCTCCTGCGCCAGGAACATGATGTCGACGGCGTGCTCGAACGACTCGACGTCGAACGTCCCATCGGCACGGCGGAACTTCATCAGGTTCAGCGACGCGAGATTGCAGGCCGAATCGTCGACGTGCATGTACTCGCTGCAGGGATTGGACGCATTGATCCGACCCGAGACCGGGGACGTGTGCCACTCGTTGATCGTGGTGTCGTACTGAACGCCGGGATCGGCGCAACGCCATGCCGCCTCGGAGATCTGACGCATCAGCTCGCGAGCCGGGATCGGGTCACCGATCGGCTCGCCGGTCACGCGCGCGATCAGGTGCCACTCCTCGTCGTTCTCGACCGCGCGCATGAACTCCTCACTGACGCGGACCGAGTTGTTGGCGTTCTGGTACTGGATCGAGAAGAAGCCCTCGCCGTCGATCGACATGTCGAAGCCGGCGTCGCGCAGCGCGGCCGCCTTGTCCTCTTCCTTGGCCTTGCACCAGATGAAGTCGAGGATGTCGGGATGGTCGACGTCGAGCACGACCATCTTCGCGGCGCGGCGGGTCTTGCCGCCGGACTTGATCGTTCCCGCCCACGCGTCGGCGCCGCGCATGAAGCTGACCGGGCCGGACGCGGTCCCGCCCTTGGAGAGCGGTTCCATCGAGCCTCGGATCTTCGACAGGTTGATGCCCGACCCGGAGCCGCCGCGGAAGATCTTGCCCTCCTTGGTGTTCCAGGCGAGGATCGATTCCATCTCGTCGTCGACGCTCAGGATGAAGCAGGCCGAGCATTGCGGGCTGTCCTCGAACCCCACGTTGAACCAGACCGGCGAATTGAACGCCGCCATCTGATGCAGCAGGATGTGGGTCAGCTCGGCTTCGAAGGTGTCGGCGTCATCGGCGGTCGCGAAGTAGCCGCGCTCGCGTCCCCAGTTCGAGATCGTGCCGGCGACGCGGCCGATCATCTGCTTGACCGAGCGCTCCCTCGACGCGGATCCGAGTTGGCCGCGGAAGTACTTCTGAGCGACGATGTTGGTGGCGTTCTGTGACCAAGACTTCGGGAACTCGACGTCGCGCTGCTCGAACGAGACCTTGTCTCCGTGTCCGATCTTCGCGTCCCGGAGCTCCCACGCGACGGCGTCAAACGGATGCCGTTCGGACGTCGTGAAGTAGCGGCGGATCGAGAGGCTCCGGCCCTCCTCGCTCGGGCCGATATGGGTTTGTTGTGCTTGCGACATTCCTCCCTGCTCCTCTCATCTTCCGCTCGTTCGGGTGCCCCATCTCGACTCCTTACCGGCCGAGGGGTGAACAACGAATGATGGCCTAAGGGTCGGACGGAAAGAGTGCCGCAGAAGGGCCGCAAAGAGCGGTTTCGGAGACCTCTAATTTTAGCGAGGCCGACCTCCGTTCCTGGCTCGCGGAGGCCCGACCGCTCCGCCTCCGCGCAGGCACCGGAGCGGCCGCTCGTGTTATATCTGCGGCGGCCTTCGATGCAGACCGCTCGCTCCAAATGAAGCTGCTCGTAACCGGCGGTGCCGGCTACATCGGCTCGATCGTCGCTCGTCAGTTGATCGAGGCCGGCCACGAGCTCGTGGTGCTCGACAACCTCGAGCGCGGCCATCGGGAAGCGGTCCCGCCCGGGGTGCGGCTCGTGGTCGCCGACCTGCGTGATCGGGAGACCACGGCGCAAGCGCTGCGCGAGGGCTTTGACGGTGTGCTGCACTTCGCGGCGCTGTCGCTGGTCGGAGAGTCGGTCCGCGACCCCGGGCTGTACTACCGGACGAACGTCGGGGGAACGCTCAACCTGCTGGACGCCATCGTCGCCGCGGGCGCGGGCCGGCTGGTGTTCTCTTCGACGGCGGCGGTCTACGGCCAGCCGGACCGGGTCCCGATCCCGGAGGACGCCCCTCCGCGACCGACGAATCCCTATGGCGCCTCCAAGCTGGCCGTCGACGCCATGATCGGGACCTTCTGCCAGGCGCATGGGCTGGGCGCGGTCAGCCTCAGGTACTTCAATGTCGCCGGGGCCAGCGGCGACGTGGGGGAGGACCATCGTCCGGAGACGCACCTGATCCCGAACGTCCTGCGCGCCGCCGGCGGCCGGGCCGAGCACGTCGACGTGTACGGGACCGACTACGACACCCCCGACGGCACCGCGATCCGCGACTACATACACATCGAGGACCTGGCGGCCGCGCATCTGCTCGCGCTCGAGGGCGCGCAGGCCGGGGAGCACCGGATCTTCAACCTCGGCAACGGCAACGGCTTCTCCGTCCGCGAGGTGATCGCCGCGGCGCGCGGGGTCACCGGCGCCGAGATCCCGACGCGAGAGGCGCCTCGCCGCGCGGGCGACCCGCCGATGCTGGTGGCCAGCAGTGACCGCATTCGCGCCGAGCTCGGCTGGAACGCGCGCAAACCGGAGCTCGAGCGGATGATCGGCGATGCCTGGGCGTTCATCCAGGCCCGTCCCGACGGGTATTCAGAGTAGGTCGGCGACCGCGGCCACCGCGGCCTCGAGCACGGCCTCCGGCGGCTGCGCCGCGTCGATCGTCCTGATCCGCTGCGGGTCCGCGGAAGCCAGCTCCCGATAGGCATCGGCGATCCGCCAGAAGAACTCGTCCGGCTCGCGCTCGAGCCGGTCCGGCGCCGCCGCTCGCCCGTCTGAGCGCCGACGGCCGAGCGCGGGGTCGACCGCGAGCAGCAGCGTCAGATCAGGGGTCAGCCCTCCGGTCGCAAAGTCGTTGATCTCGCGCACCGCGGCGAGCCCGAGGCCACGACCGGCGCCCTGGTAGGCGAGCGAGGAATCGACGAAGCGGTCCAGCAGCACGCACACGCCGCGGGCCAGCAACGGCTGCAGCTCCTCGTCGACCAGCTGCGCGCGGGCGGCCGCGTACAGCAACGCCTCCGTGCGGGCGCCGACGGCGAGGTCTGGATCCGTGACCAGCCCGCGGATCAGCTCGGCCGCGCGGACCCCGCCCGGTTCGCGCAGCAACTCGACTTCGATCCCGCGCGCGCGAAGCGCATCCGCAAGCCCGCGCGCGAGCGTGGTCTTGCCGGCTCCGTCGATCCCTTCGATCGTGATCAGCTTGCCGCGGGTCATGAACTCGGGCTTCGACGTTACCGCGGGCTACGATCGCAACCCATGCTCACTGAGCTCGACCGCCATCCCCACGCCCGCGCCGTGCTCGGCCCGGCGCTGGCCGACGGCCAGCTGTCACACGCCTACCTGTTCCACGGCCCCGGCGGCGCGGGCAAGCGCGCGGCGGCCAGGGCCCTGGCCGCGGAGCTGCTGTCGGCAGGCGCGGCTGATCCCGACGACGCCCGCCAACGCGTTCGCAGCGGTGCGCATCCCGATCTGACCTGGGTGGTCCCGAGCGGCGCGCACGAGATCCTCGTCGGCGACATCGCGGGACCGGTGATCGCGGCCGCCAGCAAGACACCATTTGAGTCCAACCGGCGCGTGTTCGTGATCGAGCGCGTCGACGAGCTCGGTGACGAGGCCGCGAACCGGATGCTCAAGACGCTCGAGGAGCCGGCATCGTTCGTGCACCTGATCCTGTTGACCGACCGGCTGGGCGAGGTGCTGCCGACGATTCGCTCGCGTTGCCAGCTGGTGCGTTTTGAGCCGCTCAGCGACGAGCAGATCGCCGCCGGGATCGAGGAGCTCGGCGTCGGCTCGGCGACCGCGCTTGCCAGCGTGCGGCTGGCGTTGCAGGATGCCGGTCGTGCGCAGGAGCTCGCCAGGGAGGAGGGGCAGGCGTTGCGCGCGGCGGCCGAGAGGCTCGCGCGGTCGGCGATCGCGGGTGAGGTTGAGACCAACAAGCCGTGGATCCAGTTGCTGGCTGCCGCCCGTGCCCGCGGTGATGCTGCCGCCGCCGAGCTCGAAGCGATGGCCGCCGCGGAGCTCGAGTTGACCGCCCGCCGGGATCGCAAGCGCGTCGAGACCGAATGGACCGACCGCGCACGCCGCGCGCGTCGGCGGGTGCAGACCGGGGCGCTCGATCTCGGCCTCCAGCTGACGGCACTGTGGTTTTCGGACCTCGCGTCGCTGGCCTGGGGGGCCGATGATCTGATCCGCAACTGTGACCGCCCCGCCGAGCTGCGCGCCGACGCCGAGTCTGACGGGGGCTCAGATCCCGGTCGATTGAGGGAGGCGATCGAGCTCGTGGAGGACACGCGGCTGCGATTCGAGCTCAACGTGTCCGAGGATCTCGCCTGCGAGGCACTCGCCTACCGCCTCGAGCAGACTCTGGCCCGATGACGCCCACGTCGCGCGTGTATCTACGCCAGCCGGCCCGTTCAGACCAGACGGAGTTCATCGATCTGATGCGGGCCAGCCGGGCGTTCCACAGCCCGTGGGCGACGGCACCGACCGACGAGGAGCGCTTCTCGGCATATCTCGCCGACGCCCGCCGAGCCGACTTCGAGGCGCTGCTGTTGTGCCGCGTATCCGACGACGCGATCCTCGGCTTCTTCAACCTGTCGCAGATCGTGCGACGCGGCTTTCAGAGCGCCTACCTCGGCTACGCGGTCGGCAAGCCGTATGCCGGACAGGGCTACATGCGAGGCGGCCTCGAGCTCGTGCTCCGGCACGCGTTCGCCACCATGCGCCTGCATCGCGTCGAGGCCAACATCCAGCCCACGAACGTCTCATCGCTGGCCCTCGCGCGCGGCGCCGGTTTCCGGCGCGAAGGGTTCTCACCTCGGTATCTCAAGATCGGGGGCCGCTGGCGCGACCACGAACGGTGGGCGATTCTCGCCGAGGAGTGGCGTGCCAGAGCGCGCTTTGACGGTGGACCCGACGGCTTCGCCGACGACTGACCGGAGCTAGAGCCCGGTCACGGGTGCCCGAGGTCGACTCGACCCATTGGTCTGCTTCGCGAGCGCGATGAACGGATCGAGCGCCTCCGGGTCAGCCAGCGAATGTCGGCTCGCGACGGTGTCCGGTGGCTCTCCCTGCAGGATCCGCTTGACCGGCACCTCGAGCTTCTTGCCGGTCAACGTCCGCGGGATCGCGGGCACCGAGACGATCTCGTCAGGGACATGCCGCGGCGAAAGCTCGCGCCGAAGCGAAGCCGCGATCCGTGCCCGCGCGGACGCATCGATCACGGCTCCCGGGGCGGGAACGACGAACAGCAACAGCTCGC
>CAWBFH010000006.1:0-132098 GCA_963788005.1 uncultured Solirubrobacterales bacterium
ATTCGAACCCTCGATGGACGAAACCGCCCATACCGGTTTTCGAGACCGGCGCATTCAACCGCTCTGCCACCTCTCCGGTGGGGCGGTGAGACAAGTTAGCGACGCGACGCGAAGAACGCGCGCAGAAGATCGGCGCATTCCTCGGCGAGCAGCCCCGATTGCACCTGCGGGCGGTGGTTGAGCCGCGGCTCGCCCAGGACATCCAGGACGCTACCGCCGGCCCCGGCCTTCGGGTCGGCGGTCCCGAACACGACCCGCGCGATGCGCGAGAGCACGATCGCGCCGGCGCACATCGCGCACGGCTCGAGCGTCACGTAGAGCACCGAGTCGAGCACGCGCCAGCTACCGAGTGACCGGGCCGCCTCGCGCAGCGCGATCATCTCGGCGTGCGCGGTCGGGTCAGCTCGAACCTCACGCTCGTTGTGTCCGGTGCCGATCACCTCGCCGTCGCGGACGACGACCGCGCCGACGGGAATGTCGTCGTGTTCGGGCGCGCGCGTCGCCTCCCGCACAGCCAGGCGCATGAAGTACTCGTCGCGAGGGAAGAAATGTGAGCTCATTGCCGTAGCCCATCCGCGATGTCGCTAGTTTGCTGTGGGCGAATGGGCAACTTTGGGCCCCTCGATGATGTCTTAACCATCGAGACATTGACGTCACGGCCCCCGGGCGCCGAAACCACACCTATGCGCGATCGCGTTCTCTTCCATCGACCGATTCCCGTGACCCTGGCCGCGTTCGCGCTCGCGGCGCTCATGCTGGCGATCGGCCCTCGCGCCGCCCACGCCGGCACGATCACTGCCCAAGACGCCACGCTCGGGTACGTACCCCACGAGGTGCTCGTCGGCTACCGACCGGGACCGGTCGCGGCCGTGACGAGCGACTTCGAACTGAGTCACGGGATCCGCACCACCGGCCCGCCACCGGCGCCGCACTCTGAGCTGCTCAGCCTTCCGCGTCAGGAGAGTGTGAAGTCAGCGGCTCGCTCGTCTGCGCCGTGAGCCGGGCGTCAGCTACGCGGAGCCGAACTACATCGCGCATGCGGCCGGGCCCTTCTACCCGGACGACCCGGGCCGTAGTCATCGGCGGCGAGGCTGGGAGCAGATGCAGTGGAACATGCTGCCCGTGACCGGGATCGACGCGCCCGACGCGTGGGGCAACATGCTCACCGACCACCGACCTGGCGGCCGCGGTGTGACCATCGCGGTCCTCGACACGGGAATCGCGTATCGCAACTGGCGCAAGTTCCGCAAGTCGCCGGACTTCACCGGAACGCGCTTCGTCCATCCGTACGACTTCGTCGCCAAAAACAAGTTCCCACTGGATCGAAACGGCCACGGGACGTTCGTCGCGGGGGTCATCGCCGAGTCCACGAACAACGGCCGCGGGCTGACCGGGCTGGCCTACGGGGCCTCGATCATGCCTGTCCGGATCCTCGATGCGAGCGGTCTCGGGGAGGAGTCGACGATCGCGCGCGGGATCCGCTACGCGGTCAAGCAGGGAGCCCAAGTGATCAACCTGAGCCTCGAGTTCCTGCCCAACCAGGTGACGTCGGCGTCCGAGATTCCACAGATCGTAAGCGCGATCAACTACGCCCACGCCCACGGGGTCACCGTCGTCGGTGCCGCCGGCAACGACGAGAGCAACCAGATCGCGTACCCGGCGCGGGCGAGAAACGTGATCTCGGTCGGCGCCACGACCAAGGACCGCTGCCTGGCCGAGTACTCGAACGGCGGCTCCGGCCTCGATCTCGTCGCGCCGGGCGGGGGAGACGACGCGACGATTCCCGGCGACCCCGACTGCCACCCTGGCCGCAGTCTGCCGCCGATCTTCCAGATGACGCTGCTCAACCCGCCCCACTGGGGGCAGTTCGGCTACCCCAATTTCTACGTCGGCACCTCGATGGCGGCGCCCGCGGTGGCGGCGACCGCCGCACTGGTGATCGCCAGCGGCGTGATCGGCCGGCACCCGACGCCGACCGCGATCCTGACCCGGCTCGAGCAGACCGCCGTCCAGGTGGGCGCCACCAGGCCCGACGCTCAATACGGATACGGGCTCGTCGACGCCGGTGCCGCGACCACTCCCGGCCCCCCGGCGCCACCTTCAAGCTCGCCGCCGCCAACCTAACCGGGCTTAGCCAACCGCTGCCTGGAGCCGGGGCCAGCCGGGCGCTGGCCGGTCACGAGCTCGTGCGGACGATCAGCACCGAGCAAGGGGCGTGATGGGAGACCTTGTTCGGGACCGAGCCGAGTAGAAAGCGAGTGGCGCCGGTCATCCCCTTGTTGGCGACGACCACCAGGTCCGAGCGCTGCTCCTCGGCGACATCGAGGATCGCATCGGCGGCGTCACCCACGCGCGCGAACGTCTCGACCGGCTGCACGCCCGCCTGGCGAGCTTCGCGCTCGGCGGCCGCGAGTAGTGCGAGTACGTCCTCGCGCGGGTGCAGCGCCCACTTGATGTCCTGCGGCGGCTCGGGCATTCCGCCCCGCAGGCGCTCGGAGGGCACCGGCTCGTATGCGCTGACGATGCTCAGGCGCGCGTCAAACGCCCGCGCGAGCGCGACCGCCCGGCCTACCGCGACCGCGGCCGTCTGCGAGCCATCGGTACCAACGACGAGCGAGCCGATCACCGCGGCCATCGAGCCCGTCTCTCAGGCGAGCCTCGTGATCGCGATCACCATCCCGATGACCACGAAGAAGACGATCGCGGCCTGAGTCCAGAAGAAGAATCGCGGCATTGATCACCAAAGCTATCGTCCTGCGAATGTCGGAGTCACCGAGCCCTGCGCTGAAGGCGGTGAGCGATGCGGTGCTCGCGGTCGCGTCACAGCTGTCAGTCGACGAGGTCCTCCAGCGCCTGGTCGACTCGGCGCGCGAACTCGTCGGCGCCCGCTACGCGGCGCTCGGCATACCCGACGGAACGGGGGGATTCAGGCGCTTTCTCGTCGCCGGGATGAGTGACGGGCTGATCGCTGCGATGGGGCCACTGCCCCGCACCCACGGGATGCTCGGCGCGATGCTCGAGACCAGCGGCGCCTACCGGACCCGGGACATCCATGGGGATCCTCGGTTCCGCGGCTGGTGGCCCCGCCAGCACCCGGACATGCGGTCGTTCCTCGGGGTTCCGATTCGCGCCCGCGACGAGGTGATCGGCGCCTTCTACCTGACCGAGAAGGAGGGCGCCGACGCGTTCGACGAGCTCGACCAGGAGCTGATCGAGCTGCTCGCCGCGCACGCAGCGATCGCGATCACCAACGCGCGCCTCTATGAGCGCAGTCGCGAGCTGTCGATCCTGTCCGAGCGCAACCGGCTCGCGCTCGAGCTCCACGACGTCGTCAGTCAGAAGCTGTTCAGCCTCAACCTCAGCGCCGATGCGGCCGCGACGCTGCTCGACCGTGATGCCGATGCCGCCCGGGCGCAGCTCGAACGCGTGCGCGAGCTGGCGCGCGAGGCGCTCGCGGAGCTGCGGTCACTGATCCTCGGCCTCCGTCCTGCCGACCTGGACCAGGATGGGCTCGAGGGGGCGCTGCGCAAGGAGGTCGCGATGCTCGCGCGCGTTCACGGAATCGACGTAACGCTCGAGGTCGACGGCGGCGACCGCGCGACGGCGAGCGGTGACGAGGCCCGTCAGCTCGAGGTGCTCCGGATCGCCCACGAGGCACTCCACAACGCAGTCCGCCACGCCGCCGCGCGCCACGTCGTGATCCACCTCGACGGTCGTGGACCGGCGCTCAAGGTCGAAGTTGTCGACGACGGCACCGGCTTTGATCCCGACGACCCGGAGCTGCGCTCACGCCATCTCGGGCTGACGTCGATGGAGGAGCGAGCCCACGAGCTGGGCGGGACGCTCGTGCTGCGCTCGGTCGTGGGCGAGGGGACGCGCGTCACGCTGGAGGTCCCGCTCCGGTGAGCGGCGAGCCGATCCGGGTGCTGATCGTCGACGATCACGCGGTCGTGCGCGAGGGCTTGCGAACGTTCCTTGAGCTCCAGGACGGAATCGAGGTCGCGGGCGAGGCGGGGGACGGCGCCGAGGCGATCGAGCTCGCGCAACGGCTGGCGCCCGATGTGATCCTGATGGATCTCGTGATGCCGCGTCTCGACGGGATCGGCGCGATGCGCGCGTTGCGCGAGCATGTCCCGCAGGCCCGCGTGATCGTGCTGACGAGCTTCCTTGACGACGAGCGATTGATGCCCGCGCTCGAGGCGGGCGCGGACGGATACCTGCTCAAGGACGTCGAGCCCGCCGAGCTTGCGCGCGCGATCCGCACCGCCCAATCGGGGGAGGCGATGATCGCGCCGACGGTCGCAGGCCGGCTGCTGCGCACGCTCGCTCAGCCGCGGCCGCCGGCGGCCATCGACGGCGAGCGGTTGACGCGGCGCGAGCGCGAGGTCCTGGAGCTGATCGCGGCCGGGCGCTCGAACAAGCGGATCGCGTTCGAGCTTGGGATCGCCGAGAAGACCGTCAAGACTCACGTCGGCCACGTGCTCGCCAAGCTGGACGTCACCGATCGCACGCAGGCGGCGCTGCTGGCGGTGCGCAGCGGTCTGGTCGGCGCGCCGCAGCACGGCCGGCGGCGGGGAGGACCGGACGACCGCGACGCGCCGCAAAGGCGAGGCGGCCCTGGGTCCTAGGACCAATTACCACTGGAAAGCGGGACCGCCGGGCTCCTAGCGTGGCGGTCATGCAAACAGCAATCATCACCGGAGCGTCGCGCGGCCTAGGGCTCGCACTCGCGCGGGCGCTCGCACAACGCGGGTACAGGCTCGTGATCGACGGGCGCGGAGCGCAGGCGCTCAAGGTGGCAGCCGACGAGCTCGAGCTCCACGCACGCCTAGCCGGCCACCAGCCGGCCGTGGAGGCGATCACGGGTGACGTGACCGACGAGTGGCATCGCTGCGCGCTCGTGACGGCGGCCGGCAAGCGGGTGGACGTGCTCGTCAACAACGCCAGCACGCTCGGCCCGAGCCCACAGCCCGAGCTCGCCGATTACCCCGCCGACGAGCTCGAACGGGTCTACGCGGTCAACCTCCGCGCCCCGCTCGCGCTGACCCAGGTCGCGCTGCCGCTGATGCCCGCCGGTGGACGGATCATCAACGTCACTTCGGATGCCGCGCTCGAGGCCTACGCGGGGTGGGGCGGGTACGGCTCGTCGAAGGCCGCGCTCGAGCAACTGACAGCGATCCTCGGCGCCGAGCAGCCGCAGCTGCACGTGTACGCGGTCGATCCCGGTGACATGCGCACGCAGATGCACCAGGAGGCGTTTCCCGACGAGGACATCTCCGATCGGCCGCCGCCCGAGGAGAGCGTGCCGGGCCTGCTCGAGCTGATCGAGGGTGATCTCCCGAGCGGGCGCTACCGCGCCGCGGAGCTGGTGCAAGCGCGCATGGCTCCGCGATGAGCGCGCTGGCATTCAGTCTCCCGCAGGGGCTCGAGGCGAGCGGGCCCCCCGAGACCCGGGGCGTCCCTCGCGATGCGGTCAAGCTGATGGTCGCCGACCGCGACACCGGGGCGATCACGCACACCGCGTTCGATCGGCTGCCGGCTTCGCTGAGCGCCGGGGACCTGGTGGTGATCAATGTCTCCGGGACGCTCCCGGCGGCAGTGCCCGCGCGCCGCGCCGACGGCCGGCCAGTCCGGGTCCACTTCGCCACCCGCGCCCCGGAGCTTGACCAGAGCTGGCGTGTGGTCGAGCTGCGAACCCCCGACGGTGCCCGTCCCGAGCGTGGGCGAGCGGGAGAGCGGCTCGCGCTCGGTGACGGAGGCACGGGCGAGCAGCTTGCGCTCGGTGACGGTGACACAGGCGAGCGGCCTGCCCTTGGCGGCGCGGAGCTCGAGCTGGTCGCGCCGTACGCCTCGGGCTCGCGGCTGTTGCTGGCGCGGTTTGAAGGGCCGACGACCGTCGAGGAGTACCTCGCGTCCCACGGACAGCCGATCCGCTACGGCTACGTCGAGCACCCGTGGCCGCTGGAGGACTATCAGAACGTGTACGCGATCACGCCCGGCAGCGCCGAGATGCCAAGCGCCGGCCGGCCGCTGACCGCGCGCATCATCACCGACCTGGCGGCGCACGGGATAACCGTCGCGCCAATCACTCTCCACACGGGCGTGTCCTCCCCCGAACGGCACGAGCCGCCGTTCCCCGAGCAGTACCGCGTCCCGGCGGCGACGGCCAGGCTGGTGAACATGACCCGGCGCGCCGGCGGCCGGGTGATCGCGATCGGGACCACGGTCGTCCGGGCCCTCGAGACCGTCGCGCGGCCGGACGGTCACGTGGTCGCCGATGCCGGATGGACGGGTCTGGTGATCGGCCCTGACCGCGGCGTGAGGGCCGTCGACGCGCTGGTGACCGGCTGGCACGAGCCGCAGGCGTCACATCTCCAGATGCTCGCCGCGATCGCGGGCGAGGAACTGCTGCGCCGCTCCTACGATGCGGCGCTCGAGGGCGGATACCTGTGGCACGAGTTCGGTGACAGCCATCTGATCCTCGGCCGCGCTCAGGCAGCGTTCCCTTGACCCCCCGCCCGCCGCGCTCAGGCAACGCTCGCTTGACCCCCCGCCCGCCGCGCTCAGGCAACGCTCGCTTGACCCCCCGCCCGCAATCTGTGGAAAATCTGATCTCGGCAGCCGACTTTTCCACCAAACGGGGCGTATGTGGGGCGTGTTGTGGAAAATCGCGCGGCGGCTTTCAGGTTTTCCACGAATTGCGGGCGTGCGGGCGGGCGGGCGCCGACGACGGCTGGCGCCTGGGCACCCGCCACCCGTGGTGGGCCAAGCGCCGGACGTGAGCGAACGAGCCGCTAAGCGGTATAGACCAGCGTGTCGAACCGCAGCGGGATGCCGCGCGCGACGACGATCACCGGGCAGCGCGCCTCGTCGATCGCGTGTTGCGAGCGCGAGCTGAGCGTGACCTGGCCCTCGGGCGCCTCGGGGCGCGAGCCCACGATCAGCAGTCCAACGCCGTGGTCGCGATCGACCACCGTCGCGCCGAGGCGCTCGGCGAGCGTAAACGCGGTTTCGATCGCGGCCTCGTCGGCCGAGCCCGAGAGGACACCGATCGTCTCGACGTCAACCCGGCGCGTCGCCGCAAAGCCGGCGGGCGCGACCGCCACCGCGACCGGCCCGCGCTCGAGTAGCGGCTGGGTCGAGCGCCCGATGGCGACCCGACCCGCGGGCGTGCGGTAGTCCGAGCCGAACACGATCAGGTCGGCCCGCTCGTGGCGCGCGAGCCAGCCGAGTCCTTCGGCTGTGCAGGCGCTGAGGACCACGCGGCGCTCGACGTGGGGATCGTCGAGGCGGCGTGCACCGCACTCGAGCAGGATCTCCGCCTCGTGGGCGGCGAGCAGCTCGCGGTCATGATCGGCATGCGACGCGTGGCGCACGTACGCGAGCGTGAGCTCGGCGCCGGCGTCGCCGAGCAGCCGTCCCAGCGCCAGCGCGTCGTGGTCGCCCGGAGTGTCGTCGTAGGAGATGATCGCGCGCGGTGTCACGAGACTAATCAAGACTGGACCCAAAGCCAGCCTTCGCCGCGAGCATCGCATCCGCCTTCTATCAGAGCCAATGAGGATGTTCATGCTCAGGATAAGATTTGCTAATGCTGAACCTGGGACGACTGCAGGTGCTCGTCGAGGTCGTATCCAGAGGCTCGTTCTCGGGCGCCGCGCAGGCGCTCTCCTATACGCAGTCCGCGGTCTCGCAGTCGATCGCCCGCCTCGAGCACGAGACCGGAGCGACACTCGTCGTTCGGGACCGGCGCGGCGTCCGTCCGACGGCCGCCGGAGCGACGTTGATCGCGCACGCCGAGGCGATCTTCGCCCAGGTGCAGGCCGCCGAGGCCGAGCTCGACGCGGTGCTCGGCGTCCGGGCCGGTCGGCTGCGCGTCGCGTCGTTCCCGTCGGCCGGCGCGACGCTCGTTCCGCTCGCGGTGGCCCGCTTTCGCGAGGCGCATCCCAACGTCGCGCTGACGCTCGCCGAGGGAGAGCCCGAGCAGATCGCCCCGCGCCTGCGTGCGGGGGAGTTCGACCTCGCACTGCTGTTCGAGTTCCCGGGCGTGCGCGAGCGGCCGGGAGCGGGCCTGCGCTCGACGACGCTGCTCGAGGATCCGATGCACGTCGCGCTTCCCGCCGAGCATCCGCTGCTCTCGAAGGCGGCGATCTCGCTCGCCGACCTGCGTGACCTGCACTGGGTGCAGACGTCGGCCGCGAGCCCGTGCGCGCGCCACGTCGTTCGCTCGTGTCTGGCGGCCGGCTTCGAGCCGTATGTGGCGTTCGAGAGCGACGACTATGACGTCGTTCAGGGTCTGGTCGCGGCCGGGGTCGGCGTCGCGCTGATCCCGCGCCTGGCGCTGACGACCGTCCACCCCGGGATCGTGGTTCGCGAACTCGCGCCGCGCAGCCCCGCGCGCAAGGTCACGGTCGCGACGATGTCCGGTCCGGGCGTCGCGCCAGCGGCCCGCTCGATGGTCTCGGTCCTGCGCGACGTCTCGCGCCGCTACTCGGAGTGAGCCCTGGCTACGTCGACCGTGGACGAGCCCGACGCCGACCGTGGACGAGCCAACGCCGACCGTGGACGAGCCCGACGCCGACCGTGGACGAGCCCAACGCCGATCGTGGACGGGCCCTTCAGAAGCCCGACGCCAGCGCCTGCGCCAGCTCGTCGGTCTGGTGGCCGATCATCAGCGGGCGCAGGACCGACTCCAGGCGCCGCGCGACGAAACCCATCCCGCCCGGATCGACGGCGAGCGAGTAGGTGACCCCGGTCCTCGCGGCCGCCAACGGCTCGAGCTCCCAGGCGCCGTCCATCGCGTCGAGGTCATCGGACTCGGTCAGCGTCCAGCGGACGGCGACCGGCTCCTCGTAGCTCAGCCGCACGCGGCATTGCACCTTGGCCAGTTTCGCGTCGGTCAACGTGTCGCAGATCAGCGGCCGACCGCGCTCGTCACGCTCGATCACATCGACCCGGTCGAGCGTCCGCTGCCACCGCGGGGCGCGCTCGAGGTCGGAGACCAGCGCCCAGCACCGCTCGATCGGGAACTCCACCTCGGCGCTGCAGGAACCGGTCATAAGACTCATCGCTCACACCCGCACGTGGAGGTGACTCGACTCGCAACCGCGGCGTGGAGGTGACTCGACTCACAACCGCACGTGGAGGTGACTCGATCCATGCTGCTCGTCGACGACCGTCACGCCCAGCTCGGGCGCGGCGCTGCCACGCTCGTCCGGATGCCTGGCGCCGCTGATCTGTAGGGCCGGGTAGCCGATTGTCACCGTCACTCGGTGAAATGCACGCGCCAGCTCGATCGTCACCGTCTGGTGGCTCGCCTGGGCGCTGAACCTGATCATGCCGCGCGCGGTGAGGCGTACCCCCGGGGCCGAGACGACCCGGAGCTCTTTCGGCACGTCGACCGACAGCGTGCTCATCGGTGGGGCGCCCTGGCCCGTTGCGACGGTGAACGTCAGCGCGGGGCGGCGGTGACCCACGCCGATCAGTGACGTGTCGAGAATCCGGGTGGCGGCGCCCACCGACCAGGTGAACTTCGCGCCCACGGTCGCGCCCTGGCGCTCCTGCGCGATCGCCATCACGTGGTAGGTGCCGCTACGGCGCGGGCGCCCACTGATTCGCCCGGTCACCGCGTCGACCGACAGGCCGGGCGGCAGGCCGGTGGCGCGAAAGCGCACTGGCCCTCCGTCGCCGTCCTGTGCGCGGAGCTGGATCGAGACGCTGGCCCCGGTAGCCGAGTGCTGCGCGCGCACCGCGGTCAGGTGCACTGCACCGCCGCACAGGCTGGCCGCCAGCGGGGTCGCGTTCGGCGTGCCGAGTCCGGATGCCTCGTCATAGCCCGGGCGCGCCGCAAATCGGCCGCCGTTGGTCTCGGTGTAGTCGTTGTTGCCGGTCACGACGTCATTGAAATCGGCCGCGTACGAGGTGCTCGCGGCGCGGTAGAGCGCCGGGACCGCGTATCCGATCGGGCCGTTCCTGCAGGCGCTCGACGCGTCGGCCAGCGCCATCAGCGCCGCCCACACCGGCGCCGCCGCGCTCGTGCCACCGATCCCCTGCCAACCCAGCGGCGCGTCGAGCTCGGTGCCCGAGCCGTTGTAGTAGATGAGGTAGCCGGTCGTCGGATCTGCGTCAGCCGAAACATCCGGAACCTCGCGGCAGTAGCCGTCCGGGTGTCCGCACTGGGCGCCGGTGCGGCCCGCCGCGAGTACGTTCAGCGCCGGTGACGCGTCACGCTGGCCCGGAGGCATCTGCCACAGGTCGGAGATCCCGCCGCCGCTTGCTCCCGGCTGTGCCAGGCCGCCCGGCAGTGCGCCGGCGCTGTTCCAGACGCTCTCCGTCGGTGGAGGCCCGGGAGCGGTCAGAGTTGTTCCCCCGACGCCGGTGACGAACGGCTGGCTCGAAGGATCGTCGACCGCGAGCTGGGTCTGGCGCAGGTCGGAGCCGAACGCGCAATCCTCGGAGCCGCTGTCTCCGGCGGCGGCGATGATCGTCTGGCCCTGCACCGCGGCCTGCTCGAACAGTGTGTGCTCCGCGGCGGCGTCGGCGGCGCCAAGCGCAGCCTCGCACTCGCCCCACGAGACGCTGATGACCTGAGCTCGATCCTGGTCGATTATCGTCCGGAAGGTGTCGTACGGGCCCGATCCAGGGGCGCCGGAGCTCGAGTTACGTCCGTCATAGACGAGCACCTTGGCTTCGGGCGCGAGGCCGATCAGGTTCTCGATGTCGAGCGCGGACTCGCCGGTACCCGGCCCCCGGCCGACGCCGCCGTCGACGGAGATGAACTTGATCGAGGCGTGGGTCCCGTAACACAGCTGGTAGTGGCCGATGTCACTCGCGCTCACCGGCTCGAGCTCGTACACCGCGACGGTCACGCCGCTCCCCAGGTCGCCCGCGTCATAGAGGCCGTCGAATCCGTACGCCGAGGCGATCTGGTCCGCCGTGTGGGCGTGCTGCGCGGCGGCCGTGCTCTGGGCCGCGGCGCATGGGTGGGGGCCGGCCGCGGCGACGTGCGCTCGGGCGGCGATGGTCGATCCAGCCGATGACGCGACGGCCGTTCGCGCCGATGACCCGATGGCCGACCCGACCGACCCCGCCGATGACGCGACCGATGACGCGGGTCGCGCCAGCAGCGGGTGTGGCGCCGACACCGTGTCGAGACCGACTACGGCCTGGACGGCGCCGGCGGCGCTCGCCTGCACCGCGGGCGCCGCGTTGGCCGCGACCGCCGTGCGCCTGCCCGGCAGCGCCAGCCGGCGAAGCGAGATCCTCAGGGCGCGCTCGAGCCGGGCGGCGGTCGCGAACACCGGGATCGAGAGCGACCCCGGGGTCACCGAGCCCGGGTCCAGGCCCTGCGCGCGCAGGCCGCGGCGCACTGCCCCGACGTCGGCCGCAGTTGCGCCGAAGCGGCGCCCGAACTGAGACGGGGTCAGATAGTGGCGGTAGGACCGGGAGCCGGGGGTCGAGACGGCCTCAGCGTAGGCGTTCAGCGCGGCGGGGTTGCGCGGTTTCAGCGTCACCGTCACGTGCAGACGCAGGCGCGGCGCAACCGCCCCCTTCGCCACCGCTCCGACAGGCACGACCGGTCGGCGCCCGATACGCATCACGCCCGCCCGGGCCGGGGATCCAGGGATCAGCATGACCGCTACCGTGAGCGCGCACGCGACCTGTGCCGCTGTTCGCGTTACACGCGCCATAGCGCCTGTGAGGCTAGTCGACCCCAGTGGCGGGTCGCGCCGCGAGGGCGAGACAGCTGCGAGACTCGAACTGATGGCAACCACTCGGAGACGGCTGGTGTTCGGCGAGGTGGCCGAGCTGTATGACGCCAGCCGACCGACGTACCCCGAGCAACTGGTCGATGACGTGCTCGAGCTTGCGCGTGTGCGCGATGGCGACGCGGTCCTCGAGGTCGGGGCGGGCACCGGCAAGGCGACGGTCCTGTTCGCCGCCCGCGGCCCGAAGGTGCTCGCGATCGAGCCGAGCGCCGAGATGGCCGCGGTCGCGCGGCGCAACTGCGCCTCTTACCCATCGGTCGAGATCGTCGAGTCGGACTTCGAGGACTGGGATCCAGGCGGCCGGACGTTCGGACTTCTGTACAGCGCACAGGCCTGGCACTGGATCGACCCCGAGCGCCGTTATCAGTACGCGCGCGCGGCGTTGCGCCCCTCGGGCGTGCTGGCCGCATTCTGGAACCGGGCCGCGTGGGGCTCCTCGCCGATCCGCGACGCGCTGTGCGAGGTCTACGAGCGCGCCGTCCCCGATCTGCCACCGGTCGGGTTGATGCATCCCGCAAACACGTCGACGTCAGAGCGCGAGGACTGGGAGGGCGACATCGCGGCGGCGGTGGGATTCGACGACGCGGAGGTTCGAAGCTATGAGCGGAGCATTGACTACTCGGGCAATGAGTACGCGCGGATGCTCGCGACGCTGTCGGAGATCAGGCTGCTGGCGCCGCAGGAGCGCAACGCACTGCTGACCGGTGTCGAGCACGCGATCGATGAGCACGGCGGGACGCTGACGATGCCGATGCGGACCAAGCTCTGCCTCGCGCGCGCTCGGATGTGAGGCCCGGCTATTGCCCGGGTGGCTGCCGAGCGGGTCGGGTGGCGTGCTCGTCCACGCGGCGCTGCAACTGGGCGCGCAGGCTCGGCCACTCGTCGTCGATCACCGAGTAGTAGGCCGAGTCTCGCGGACCCCCGTCGCGGACGACCATGTGCTTTCGGAGGATGCCCTCGAACTGCGTGCCGAGCGCGAGCAGAGCACCGCGCGAGCGCTCGTTGCGCGCGTCGGTCTTGAACTCGACGCGGCGCAGGCCGGCGTATTCAAACGCGCGATCAAGCAGCATCAACTTGCTCTCGACGTTGATCCCGGTCGACCACGACGGACGCGCGAGCCACGTCCAGCCGATCTCTGCGCGCAGGTGCTCAAAGCGCAACTCGAGAAACCGCGTCGAGCCGACCACGGCGCCGGAGCGAGCGTCGAGGAGCGCGAACGGGATCTCGCGCCCCGCGCGGGCGGATTCGAGCGTCGTCTCGAGCCAGCGGCGCAGCGCGTCGACCGAGGTCATGTCGACGGGCATCCACTCGAACATCGCCGCGTCGGTCGCCGCCTCGACCAGTCCGGCCTCGTGCGCGGCGGCCAGCGGCTCTACGATCGCGAGCCGCCCCGTCAGGACGACCGACAGATCGGCGACCGTCGGTTGCTTGAGCTCCGCGTCTGGCCCGAACGCCATGCCGCCGACGATACTTGCGACCGCACCTTCGGCGCCAGCTGACCGGCGATTTCCCGCATCGGTCAAGATCTGGGGCTGATGGGTTTTCTGGAAGCGCTCGCGATCTTCGCTGCGGGGATGGCCGCCGGAACGATCAACACGGTTGTGGGGAGCGGGACGCTGATCACGTTTCCGGTGCTGCTCGCGTTCGGGTACGCCCCGGTTGTGGCGAACGTGTCGAACACCGTCGGGCTGGTGCCTGGCTCGGCGGCCGGCGCGGTCGGGTACCGGCGCGAGCTGTCCGGCCAGCGGCGGCGGGTCCTGTGGCTGGCGTGCGCGTCGGTGAGCGGCGGCGTGATCGGAGCCGTGCTGCTCCTGAGCCTGCCGGCGTCGGCCTTTGAGGCGATCGTTCCGGTCTTCATCGCGATCGCGCTCGTGCTGATCGTGATCCAACCGCGGATCTCCTCGTGGTTAAGTCACCACCGGCCCCGGGCCCGGACGCAACTCGGCCCGGCCGCGACGCTCAGCGTCGGCGCGGCCGGGATCTACGGCGGCTACTTCGGCGCAGCCCAGGGGATCCTCGTGCTGGCGATCCTGTCGCTGTCACTCGACGATGATCTGCAGCGATTGAACGCGGTCAAGGTCGTGCTGACCGGCCTCGTCAACCTGGTCTCGGGGATCGTGTTCGTGTTCGCCGCGCACGTCGCGTGGGCGCCCGCGGGGTTGATCGCCGGCGGTTCGCTGCTGGGCGGCGCGTTCGGCGCAAACGTCGGTCGCCGGCTACCCCCGCCGGTCCTGCGGGCCGTGATCGTGGTGGTCGGAATCGCCGCGATCGTGCACCTGCTCACTTGATCTGGGCGGTCGGCCGTGATCCAATCGGACCCGACCAACCGACCACCCGAGAGCGGGGGGAGCGTGACCATGTCGGTGCTGATGGGGCTTCGTGTAGACGTCGATCCTGGTCGCTTCGAGCAGACCGTCGACTCCAACCCCGAGCGGATGCTCAGGATCGCTCAGCGAGCCAAGGAGAAGGGTGCGATTCACCACCGCTTCTATGCCAACGCAGACGGCGGCGAGATCCTCGTCCTCGACGAGTGGCCCGATGCCGCGTCGTTCTACGCCTTCTTCGAGGATGAGAGCGACATCGGCGAGTTGATGGCCGACGCCGGGGTCCAGAACCGGCCGGCGCCGACGTTCTGGCGCGAGCTGGACACGCCCGACAAGTTCTGAGCGCGAGGGGCGCTACCGCGGCCGGCCACGCTTGAGCGGCTCACGCCCGGGCGGCTGCAGCGGTGCCTCCCCCGGTTCGATCGCCGGGATCGGGAGCGTCGTCCGCTTGCGCTTGGTGAGCCTCACGTCCTGGCCGTGGTGGGTGATATCGAGCGGCACGCCGTCGAGCAGCGAGTAGACCGCGTTCTGGTGGTTGACGTCAACGAGCAGGCTGCGCCCGCAGTACATGAGCCGGAACCGCAGCCGCGTCAGGGGCCCGGGGAGTCTCGGGCTGAAGGCCAACTTGCCGCCGTAGTCACGCAGGCCGCCGAAACCTGCCACGGCGACGATCCACGTTCCGGCCACCGACGCGATGTGGATCCCGTCACCGGTGTTGTGCTCGAGATCGCCGAGGTCCATCAGCGCCGCCTCGCCGAAGTAGTCGTAGGCGAGGTCGAGGTAGCCGACCTCGGCGGCGATCACGGCCTGGGTGCACGCTGACAGCGATGAGTCGCGGACCGTCAGCGGCTCGTAGTAATCGAAGTCGCGCGCCTTCTCCTCGGCCGTGAACGAGTCACCGCAGACGTACAGCGCCAGCACCAGATCAGCCTGCTTGACGACCTGTTTGCGGTACAGGTCGAAGTACGGGAAGTTCAGCAGCAGCGGATACTGCTCGGGCTTGGTCGCCTCGAAGTTCCACCGCTTGTGGTAGGTGAAGCGTTCGGACTGGGGGTGCACGTCGAGCGACTCGTCGTACTCGACCACCATCGCACTGGCGGCATCGCGCCAGCTGGCCACCTCCTCGTCGTCGACCTTAAACCGCGCCGCCAGCCGCGGGTGGCGCTCGGCGACGTCGGCGGCGCCGCGCATGTTGCGCTGCGCCAGCAGGTTCGTGTACACGTTGTTGTCGACCACGGCGCTGTACTCATCGGGCCCCGTGACGCCGTCGATCCGAAACCTTCCGACCGAGTCATGGTGACCGAGTGAGCGCCACAACCGCGCCGTCTCGACCAGCAGCTCGAGTGCGGTCTCGCGCTCGAACTCCTCGTCGTGGGTCGCCCCCAGATAGCGCAGTACGGCGTCGGCGATGTCAGCGTTGATGTGAAACGCTGCCGTGCCGGCGGGCCAGTAGCTCGAGCATTCCTGCCCGCGGATCGTGCGCCACGGGAAGGAGGCGCCCCTGAGCCCGAGCGTATGCGCGCGCTCGCGCGCGAGGTCGAGCGTCTGCTGGCGCCACCGCAGCGCGTCAGCCGCGGCGCGCGGCGCCGTGTACGTGAGGACGGGGAGCACGAAGCTCTCCGTGTCCCAGAACGTGTGACCGTCGTAACCCGGACCGGTCAGGCCCTTTGCCGCAATCGCGCGCTGCTCGCCGCGGGCGCCTGCCTGGAGCGTGTGAAAGAGCGCGAAGCGGAGCGCCTGCTGGAGCTCGGCGTCGCCTTCGAGCTCGACGTCGGACCGCGCCCAGAAGTCGTCCAGGTAGGCCCGCTGTTCCGCCAACAGGCCCTCCCAGCCGGCGTGCTTGGCGCCCTGTGCGGCCGCCGCGACCTGGTCACGAAGCGCGGGCACGGACCGCTCCGCCGACCAGCCGTACGCGAGCAGCTTGAGGATCCGCAACGGCTTGCCGGGCTCGAGGTCGGCGGTCACGCCGAAGCGAGCGAGATCTTCGAACACCTCGCCGTGAATGTCCATCTTGCCCGGGCCCTCGAGGAGATGGTCCATCACCGCGGCGACGCGCAGCCCGGACTGCCGGGTCCGGTGTACGAGGATCGCCCGGTAGTCGTCGTTCGAGAACCACTCGGACTCAAGCGGCGCCGCGAGTGCGGCGGCGGCGCGGGGATCGTCACTCATGTGCGGCAGAACCTCGTTGGCGACAAGCTGCGATTGGACGACGACCGGGAAGTTCTCCTCGACGGGCTCGACGGTGTACTCCAGCGCCGCGATCGCGCGATGGGTGAAGGACACCAGCCGGGTCGAGGAAACCTTGATCCGCCGCCCGGTAGGCGAGACCCACTCGACCTCTCGGTGCAGGTGGCCCGCTCGGAGATCGAGGACGCGCTCGTGGCTGATCAGCGTTCCGTAGCGCAGGTCGAACGGCTCGTCCTCGACCAGCAACCGGATGATCTTGCCGTTGGTGACGTTGACCACCGTTTGGCCGTCCTCCGGGTAGCCGAATCCGGCTTCGGCGTACGGAAGCGGGCGTGTCTCGTAGAAGCCACCCAGATATGTGCCCGGAAGACCGTACGGCTCGCCCTCGTCGAGGTTGCCGCGCATGCCGAGGTGGCCGTTTGAAAGCGCGAACACCGACTCCGAGGAGGCGAGCGCGTCGAGGTGCAGCTCGGTCTCGCGGATCGTCCACGGCTCGACTGGGAAGGCTGGATGATCGATCACGATCCGTGCAACAGCTCGGCGAGGTCGTCGACGACGACGGTCGCGCCATGCTCGCGCAGCGCCTGTGCCTGTCCCGTGCGATCGACTCCGATGACGTAACCGAAGTGGCCGTCGCGCCCGGCCTGGACTCCCGCGAGGGCGTCCTCGAACACGGCGGCATGCGCAGCCTCGACGTTCAGCGCACGCGCGCCGGCGAGGAACGTGTCGGGTGCCGGCTTGCCCTTGAGGTGCTGCTCGGTGGCGACGTTTCCATCGATCCGCGCTTCGAACAGGTCCTCGATCCCGGCCGCGATCAGCACTTCGCGGCAGTTGGCGCTCGACGAGACGACCGCGCGGCGCAGGCCGGCATCGCGTGCCGCGCGCACGAACCGGACCGACCCCTCGTACACCTCGACGCCCTGCTCGGCGATCAGCTTCTGCACGAGGTCGTTCTTGCGGTTGCCGATCCCGCACACCGTCTCGGCCGTCGGCGGGTCATCGGGACTGCCCCATGGCAGCTCGATGCCGCGTGACTCCAGGAACGACTGCACTCCGTCGTAGCGCGGCTTGCCGTCGACGTACTCGTCGTAGTCCTCGACGGGATCGAATTCCTTGAAGCCGGCACCGTCGCGCTGGCGCAGGTACTCGTCGAACGTCTGCTTCCACGCTGCGGCATGAACCTTTGCGGTCTGGGTCAGCACGCCGTCGAGGTCAAATAGACAAGCGGTGATGCTGTCCGGGAGGCCGAGCACGGGCACAACGTACCGATCTCAGCCGAACGACGTGCGGGGCGAGTGTGAACGAGCGGCGTTCACGCGGTCACCTCGAACTCGTCAGTCAGCCGCTCGAGCCATCGGGTCGCACCGAGCTCTGCGCAGATCGCGCGCGCCTGCTCGAGCGCCTCCGGATCGTCCCGACGGCGCGCCTTCTCGACGAGAGCGCCGGCGAGCAGCGGTCTCGCGCCCGCCGCGCGCAAGTGGGCGCAGGCGTCGTCCTCGGCGGCGATGGATGCGGCCTCGTCCCCGGCCTGGTGAGCCTGCTCGGCCAGCAGGCGCAGCCGTCCGGCGCGCTGGAGCGGCGTCGCGATCGCGGGAGGCAGCCCATCGAAGAACGCCGACAGCTCGGACATCGCGTCGGCGTCCGCGAGCGCGATCGCGGCCTGGACGCAGACGGAGTAGGCCTCGACGCGGAACTCCTGCCCGGTGGACCGTTCGCGCAGCACGCTCGCGGCGCGATCGAGCGCTTCGCGGGTCTCGCCGCGGTCGAGCTCGGATCGGGCGAGCACGAGCGCAGCCGAAACGCGCGCGTCCACGTACTCGCTCTCGAGTGAGCCCTCAGCCATTTGTCTACAGCGAGTCATGAGTTCGACCGAGCCGCGGCCGCTCGCGATCTGACTGGCAAATGCGGCCGCAGCGATCGAGCTGATGTCAACCTCGTTCAGCAGCCCCTCCGCGACGGTGGCCGCCTCGTCCCATCGGCCGAGCGCGACCAGAGGGGCCACTTCCTGGCTGAGCAGGTCACGCTCATTGGCCCGGTCGCCGCGCTCACGGGCGATGACGAGACCTAGGTTCACCTCGTCGACGGCGGCGGCCAGATGATCGCGTTCCAGCGCGAATGCCGCCAGCAGGTAGTGGGCACGCAGCTCGACGGCCTGCAGGTCGTGGGCGCGGGCAAGTTCGAGCGCCTGGTGCAGGACGCCGGTTCCCTCCTGCAATCGCTTGACGTACGCCAGGTACGCGCAGCGATGCAGAAATGCCTCTGCGAGGAACGTCCACGACTCCGCCATTTCGAGGGTCGTGAGCGACTCGTCGAACAGCGCAGGCGGCTCGTCAAGATCCCCCATCAGGTACAGCACGCGAGCCAGCTGAGTCAGTGCGCGAGCACGGACGAGCGCGTCGGTGCTATCGCCGACCGGGCGAAAGCGATCGAGCAGGACCCTCGCCTCCTCCAGGCGTCCTCCGAGAGAGAGCACATCGCCCAGCGTCAAGGCGGCCGTACCACCGGTCGGGTTGCCGTTGCGCTCGTAGAGCCCGATCGCCGCGCGAAGCCGCTGCTCCGCCAACGCCGGATCGCCGCTGTGGAACAGTGCCCGGCCCGCCTGCTCGAGCAATTGCGCCCGTTCGACGTCGTCCTCGACGAGTTCGGCGGCCTCTTCGAAATACCGGTCGGCCTCGGATCCGAGCGCCAGCGAAGCCGCGGAGCGGCCGGCCCGGATCAGCGTCTCGCGAGCCGACGCGCGCAGAACCGCCTCATCCTCGGCCTCGGGGTCGGCGCGGATCGCCTCCAGGTAGTGGGACGCCAGGACCTCCGCGATATCGCGCGCCTCGCCGGGCCAGGTGCGCTCGAGGTGACGCGCGGCCGCCACATGCCGCTCCTTGCGACCGCGCCTCGACAACGTGCCGTAGGCGACCGTGCGCAGCAACGCCTGCAGGAATACATACTGCCCGCGCTCGGGCGACCGGGGGTCGTCATCGCGTCCCAGCACCTGCTTGGCGACGAGCGCGTCCAGCACCTTGACGACATCCGCCTCGGGCCGGCCGCTCACCTCCGCCGCGGCCGCCGGGGAGAAGGACTGGCCGAGCACCGATGCGTCCTGTAGCAACGAGCGTTCGCCCCCGGACAGCCCGTCGAGCCTGGATGCGACCAGAGCCTGGAGTGTCTCCGGCACGTCGAGGTCGGAGACGTCCCCGATCACCTTGTAGCGCGGTCCGTCCTGGACGAGCATGCCACGGTCCTGGAGCATCCTGATCGTCTCCACCGCGTACAGCGGGATCCCCTCGGACCGGCTGCCGATCTCGTCGACGAGCTCCCGGGGCAGCCCCGGAGCCAGCTCATCGAGGATCGTGGAGATCGATTCGAGCCCGAGCGGTTCGAGCGTCAGCGGCTCCCATGTCGCGCGCCGCTCGCGGAGCTCCGAGCGGCCCAGAGCGAGGACGAAGATCGGGTGATCTGCCGACCACTCGAGCAGGTAGTCGATGAAGTCCAGCAGTCCCGAATCGGCCCACTGAAGGTCCTCGAAAGCGAGCACGACCGGCTCCGAGTCGGAGATCCGCTCGAAGAACAACCGCCACCCCGAGAACAGGTCGGCACGATCGGCGTCCGGCCGCTCTTCGAGCCGGAGCAGGTGCGCGAGCCGCGGCTCGACGAGCCGCCGTTCACGTTCGTCGGCGACGAACTCCTCGACTGCCGCGCGGAGCTTGAGGCGAGCGTGGTCGGGATCCTCCTCCTCGGTGATCCGGAGGCGGCTGCGGACCATCTCCGCGAGCGCCCAGTACGACACGCCCTCGCCGTAGGACAGGCAGCGTCCCTGATGCCACCGCACGACCTTCTCCAGGCCGTCGACGTGTTTGAAGAACTCCCACAACAGCCTCGACTTCCCGGAGCCCGCTTCACCAACCACCGCCACGAGCCGAGCACCCCGCTCGGCCGCGCTTGACTCCGAGGCCTCGATGATCGTCCGCAGCTCGCGTTCGCGTCCGACGAACGGCGCCTCGAGACCGACGCTGCGCCGCGCGCCGCCCACTCCGGCGACCACCCGCAGCGCCGTCCATGCGTGCACTGGCTGCTCGCGGCCCTTGACCTCGTGCGTGCCGGCGTCCTCGTACTCGATCGCCGCCTCGGAGGCGCGGTGCGTCACATCGTCGACGAGCACGGTCCCGGGCGCGGCGATCGACTGCAGGCGCGAGGCGGTGTTGACCGTGTCACCGAGGACCATCCCCTCGCCCTCGGCGCCGAGGTCCACCGCGGCGTTGCCGGTCAGCACCCCCGCGCGGACGCGCAGCTCGGGCATTGCGACCTCTTCCCCCAGCAGCGCCACCGCGCTCGTCAACGCCAGCGCCGCGCGGACCGCGCGTTCGGCGTCGTCCTCGCGCGCGACCGGCGAGCCCCAGACCGCCATCACCGCGTCGCCGATGAACTTCTCGACCGTCCCGCCGTAGCGCTCGATCAGCGATCGGCAGCGCTCGAAGTAGCTCGACAGCAGCTCGCGGACCTCCTCCGGATCACGGTGCTCGGATAGCGCCGTGAACCCGACCAGATCCGCGAACAACACCGAAACCAGACGCCGCTCGGAGCCCGAGCTCGCTTCCGGCGCCACCGGCTCGCGGGCCGCGCCGAGGGCGGTCCCGCACGACGGGCAGAAGCGGTTGCCCGACGGATTCTCGAGCCCACAGGTGGAGCACGCCCGGGTCTGCACAGCACCGCAATGTGAGCAGAACCGGTCGCCGGCGTTCAGCTCGGCGCCGCACGCAACGCACGGGGTCAGCGCGATCGAGCTCAGGGCGGGCTCCTCATGCCACCGCCTGGGTGCCGAGCGCCTGTGCCCGGGCGAGCCACGGGGTCGCGCGCAGCCGCTCGAAGATCGTGACCGCCTCGGCCGTCAGCCGCGCGGAATCGTCGTTGCGTCCGGCGGCGTACAGAACCTCGGCATGGTCGAGCAGCAGTTGACCGAGTGCGAACGGGGCGTCGATCGCGCGGAGCTCCCGCGCTGCTGCCGCCAGGCGCTCGTCGGCCTTATCGAGATCTCCGTGCCGCTGCGCGAGACGCCCCTCAAACCGCGCTGCGCTCGCGCGCAGCAGGGGCGAGCGCATCGCTGGTGCAAGCTCCTGAACCGTTGAGATCAAGCGCTCGACCGTCTCCTCGTCGTCGAGAGCAAGCGCCGCCATACCGGCTTCGACATACGCCTCGCGGCGGTCCTCGTTCGCGATCTCGCTTCCTGCGGTGGCAATCGGCAGCGCGGCGTCAAGCGCCTCGCGATGCTTGCCGGTGGCGTTCAGGACGATCGCCCGGGCGACCGTCGAGCCGTAGTCAAACTCGGCGTTGGTCGAAGTGCCGGCGTTGACCGCGAGCTCGTAGGCGTGGTGCAGCGACGCCTTGTCCCCGCGGGCGGCATGAATCCGCGCGATCTGGGGCAGATACGCGAGCTGCAGGAGCTCGCTCGTGTTCGCCCGCTCGGCCTCGAGCGTGTCATCCCAGCGACCCAAGCCGAGGCTCGCGGCCGCGATCATCAGGCGAAGGACCTGTTCCCAGCTGCGGTCTCCGCGCGCCTGTGCCAACGCCAGTCCGGGCTCGGCGAGGTCTCGCGCCTCCTGGAAGCGATCGAGCTGCAGCGGTCCGTCAGCGAGGTTGTTGTAGGTGCGCAGCGCGTGCTCGGTCAAATCGTGGGCCAGCGCGAGCTTCAGGGCGCGCTCGCGAAACGCCATCGACTCCTCGATCCGTCCGTTTCGCACCCGCACCTGAGCCATCGTGTTGAACGCGCGCACGACCGTGGACCAGTCCTGGAGCGGTTCGGCGATTGAGAGCGCCTCATCGGCGGTCTGGACTGCCTCGCTGAACTCGTTCCTGAACGCGAGGAAGCGGGAAAGCTCGGCGAGCGCGCCTGCCTGCTCGGCAGTCCTCTGTGGAAGCGCGACGACCGCGCGCCGCAGCAGCTCGATCGCCTCGCCAAGCTGGTTCTCCCAGAACAGGGACTGGGCGAGCGCTGCGAGCGAGCGGGCTGCCGCGGCCCGATCGCCGAGCGCTCTCGAACAGATCGACCGCACGTTCGAGGCGTTGCTTGGCGCTCTCCTGATCGGCATTGAGCTGCGCCGCGCGCGCCGGCGCGGTCCAGCAGCTCGGCCCGCCTGTGCTCGTCTTCCGCGAGCTCGGCCGCGTGATCGAACGAGCGCTGTGCCTCGCCGCCCGAGTGCGAGCGAAAGGGCGCGCTGACCAGCGTCGGCAAGCGTCTCGCAGGCGGCGGCGCGAATCCTCGGCGCGTCGGCCGCATCCGGATCGGCGGCGGCAGCATCGAGGAAGTGCGCCGCGAGCACCTCCGCGAGTTCGGGCGCCTCGTCGCCCCACGCCTCCTGTAGATGGCGCGCGGCGGCTAGGTGGCGGCTCTTGCGATCCCTGCGCGACAGCATGCCGTAGGCCGTCGTCCGGAGAAGACCCTGGAGGAAGTGGTACTGACCGCGCTCCGATGAGAGCCGGTCATCGTTGAAGCCGAGCACCTGCTTGGCCACCAAGCCGTCGAGGATCTCCGTCACGTCCTGCTGCGGACGTTCCGACAGCGCCGCGAGGCCCGAGGGCGTAAACGATTGTCCGAACACGGACGCATCCTGCAAGATCGCCCGCTCGCTCGGCATCAGACCGTCCAGCCGAGCGGCGGCGAGCGCGTGCAGCGTCTCGGGGACGTCGAGTTCGCCGATGTCTCCAGCCACTCGGTAGCGGCTGCCCTCCTGCGTCAAGAGCCCGCGGTCGAGCAGCATCCGCACGGTCTCGACCGCGTACAGGGGCACCCCCTCGGCGCGCGCCAGCACCTGCGCAGCGAGCTCCTTAGGCAGTCCTGGCACGAGTCCCTCGAGCAGCTGCCGCATCGCCCCGTCCTGGAGCGGTTGCAGCGAGATCGCCCCCTGCGCCCAGGCGGGCCTCGATGCCGAGCAGCCTCGGGCGCCCCAGCGCGAGCAGGAAAAGCGGGTGATCGGCGGACCACTCGAGCAGGTAGTCGATGAACTCGAGCAAGCCTGAGTCTGCCCATTGGAGGTCCTCGAACACGAGTACGACCGGAGCTCTGGTCAGACATTCGTTCGAAGAACAGCCGCCAGCCGCTGAACAGGTCAGCGCGGTCCGGCGCCGTTCGCTGCTCGAGACCGAGCACGTGTGCGAGCCTGGGCACGCACGAGCTGGCGTTCGCGCTCGTCGGCCACGTACAGGCCGACGGCTTCGTCGAGCTTTGCCCGCGCGGTATCGGGGCCCTCCTCCTCGGCGATCCCGGCCCGCGCGCGGACCATCTCAGCGAGCGCCCAGTAGGCCACCCCGTCGCCGTAGGAGAGGCAGCGGCCCTGGTGCCAGCGCACGACCCGCTCCACGCCGTCGAGGTATTTGAAGAACTCCCACAGGAGTCTCGATTTCCCGGAGCCCGCTTCGCCGACGACCGTCACCAGACGCGCGCGGCGATGCTCCGCGCTCTCCTCGAAGCAGTCGGTCACCTGTGCCAGTTCGCGTTCGCGTCCGACGAACGGCGCCTCGAGCCCGACCCCGCGGCGGGCTCCGCCCGCGCCGGCGACGACCCGCAGCGCGGTCCACGCGTGGACGCGGCTGCTCGCGCCCTTTGACGCGGTGCTCGCCGGCGTCCTCGTAGGCGATCGCCGCCTCGCTCGCGCGACGCGTCACGTCATCCACGAGCACGGTGCCGGGCGCGGCGACTGACTGCAACCGCGAGGCGGTGTTGACCGTGTCACCGAGCACCATCCCCTCGCCCTCGGCGCCGACGTCGACGGCCGCGTTGCCGGTCAGCACCCCCGCGCGGACACGCAGCTCGGGCATCCCGACCTCCTCGCCCAGCTGCGCCACCGCGCCCGTCAGCGCGAGCGCCGCCCTGACCGCGCGTTCGGCGTCATCCTCGCGCGCGACGGGCGTGCCCCAGACGGCCATCACCGCGTCGCCGATGAACTTCTCGACCGTCCCGCCGTAGCGCTCGATCAGCGATCGGCAACGCTCGAAGTAGCGCGACAGCAGCTCGCGGACCTCCTCGGGGTCGCGATGCTCGGCTCAGCGACGTGAACCCGACCAGGTCCGCGAACAACACCGACACCAGCCGCCGCTCGGAGATTGCCGGCGCTCCAGAGATCAGCGGCCGCGCGCCCTCGGTCAGCGACACGCCGCACTCCATGCAGAACCTCGCTCCCGGCACGATCTCTGCTCCGCACGCCGGACACGTCTGCTGGGCCGACGCGCCACAGTGAATGCAGAACCTCCCGGCCGGGGTGAGCTCCCCGCACGACCCGCAGCGCGATTCGGCTGTCGCGCTCACGCCACCGCCTGAAACTCATGATCGATTCGATCGAGCCACTTGCTCGCGTCCAGCTCGCGGTAGATCGAGCGCGCCTCGGCCACCGCCTCGGGCTCCTCATGCCTGCGCGCGCGCTCGAGCAACGCCCGGGCCAGCCTCGGTCTCGCGCCGCTCTCGCGAAGCAGCGTCTCGGCATCGGTCTCCGCTCGCCGGGCGGCCGGCTCGTCTCCGTTCAGATACGCGAGCTCCGCGCGCAGTCTGGCTGCGCTCGCCCGCAGCAACTTGGTCGTCCGCGCCGGTTTGAGCGCGTCGAGGTCGGCCTCGCGCCGCGCCAGGACCTGCTCGTCGCCGTCGGCGATCGCCGCCTGCACGCTGAGGTCGTAGAGCTCGTCCACAAACTCTGCGGCCATGGTCGGCGCGGTGAGCGTTTCCGTCACCAGTCGTTGTACGGACGCGCCGTCACCGTGCTCGAGCGCCACGCGCGCCTCGATGATGCACGCGCACGCACGCTGGTCGATGTGCTCGGAGTCAAGCCGCTCGTGTGCCATCGACTTGCAAATCGCCAGCATCTCCGCGTCGCCGCGCGCGACAGCGAGCTGACCGAGGTAGGCGGCTCCTGCCATTGCGTCGGAGTCGAGGTCTCCGCCAAGCAACGATGCCGCCAGCGGGACTGCCTGGTTCCAGCGTCCGAGGACGACCAGGGGCGCGATCTGCTGACTGAGCAACTGCCGCTCCCAGTTTCTGTCTCCGCGCTCGCGCGCCAGCGCGAGCCCCGCGGCGACCTCGTCGACCGCCGCACCGAGCCGACCCTGCTCGATCGCAATCGCGGCGACGTTGAACCTGGCCCGGAGGGCAACCTGTGGCAGGTCATGCTGATCGGCGAGCACCAGCGCGTGACGCAGGACCCCGGAGCCCTCCTCGGTGCGGTGCGACAGGACCAGATAGACGGCGCGGGTGATCAGCGCGGAGGCCAGCGGGCCCCAAGCCTGCTCCTCCTCGAGTGTCGCCAGCGCTTCCTCCGTCAGTGAGCTGGCATCGTCCATCTCGCCCGAACTCGCCTGCGTGGAAGCCAATTCCGCGAGCGCCTCGGCGCGGGTCACCGGATCGACGCCCGCCGCGTCACTGGGGCGGAACCGATCGAGCAACGCCCGCGCTTCGTCGAGACGCCCCTCGTGGCGACGCATGGTCGCGAGCATGATCGTCGCCGACCCGCCCAGCGATGTCCCGCTGCGCTCGTGGAAATCGATCGCTCGTTTCAACCGCTCCTCGGCGGCCTGCGGATCACCGCTGGCGCGCAACGCGCGGCCGGCCTCCTCTAGCAGTTCGGCTCGTTGCAGATCCGTGTCGGCAAGCTCGGCGGCGTGCTCGAAGTAGCGCTGCGCCTCGGGCCCGAGGGCGAGCGAAGCGGCCGCGCGCCCAGCGGCCGTGAGCGTCGCGCAGGCCGATGCGCGCAGCTCGGCCACATCCTCGGCCTCCGGGTCGGCCCGGATCGCCTCCAGGTAGTGCGAGGCCAGCACCTCGGCGATGTCGCGTGCCTCGCCGGGCCACGTGTCTCTGAGATGACCGGCCGCCGCGAGGTGTCGGACCTTCCGTGCCTTCCGTGACAGCGTTCCGTAGGCGACCGTCCGCACCAGGGCCTGCAGGAAGACGTATTGACCGCGCTCCGGTGACCGGTGATCGTCGTCCCGGGACAGGACCTGCTTGCCGACCAGACGGTCTAGGACCGCGGCCACTTCGGCCTCGGGACGGCCGTTCAGCACCGCCGCGGCCGCCGCCGTGAACGCCTGGCCGAGCACCGACGCATCCTGGAGCAGCGAACGCTCGGCCGGCGTCGAGGTTGTCGAGCCGCGAGGCGACGAGCGCCTGAAGCGTCTCGGGCACCTCGAGCGCAGTTACATCGCCGGTCACCACGTAGCGCACACCCTCTTGGACCAGTAGGCCTCGGTCGCGCAGCATCCGGATCGTCTCCACCACATACAGCGGGATCCCCTCGGCCCGCCGTCCGATCTCGTCTCTGAGCTCGTCCGGAAGACCGGGTGCGAGCCCGTCGAGGATCGTTTCGATCGACTCAGGAGCGAGCGGGCCGAGGTTCACCGGCTCCCATGCGGGCGATCGCTGCCGGAGCTCCGAGCGTCCCAGTGCGAGCACGAAGATCGGGTGTTCGGCGGACCACTCGAGCAGGTAGTCAATGAACTCGAGCAGTCCCGAGTCCGCCCATTGGAGATCCTCGAACGCGAGCACCACCGGGCGCTCTCGGACATCCGCTCGAAGAACAGCCGCCAGCCGCTGAACAGGTCGGCGCGGTCGGCATCCGGTGCGCTCCTCGAGCCGCAGCAGGTGCGCCAGCCGCGGCTCGACGAGACGGCGCTCGCGCTCGTCGGTGACGAACGTCGCCACGGCGTCGCGAGCTTGCGTCGCGCGCGGTCCGGGGGCCTCCTCCTCGGCGATCCCGGCCCGCGCGCGGACCATCTCGGCGAGCGCCCAGTAGGCGACACCCTCGCCGTAGGAGAGGCAGCGGCCCTGGTGCCAGTGCACGCTCTCGCTCGATCCCGTCGAGGTACTTGAAGAACTCCCACAGCAGCCTCGACTTGCCCGGAGCCGGCCTCGCCGACCACCGCGACCAGGCGGGCCCGGCCGTCGCTCGCGCGCTCGCCTCGGCGGCGTCGATGATCCGCTGCAGCTCGTCGTTCGCGTCCGACGAACGGCGCCTCGAGCCCGGCGCCGCGGCGGGCGCCGCCCGCGCCGGCGACGACCCGCAGCGCCGTCCACGCGTGCAGCGGCTGCTCGCGCCCTTTGACCGTGTGCTCGCCGGCGTCCTCGTAGGCGATCGCGGCCTCGCTCGCGCGCCGCGTCACGTCATCGACGAGCACCGTGCCGGGCGCCGCGATCGACTGCAGTCGCGACGCGGTGTTGACCGTGTCACCGAGCACCATCCCCTCGCCCTCAGCGCCGACATCCACCGCCGCGTTGCCGGTCAGCACCCCCGCGCGGACGCGCAGCTCGGGCATTCCGACCTCCTCGCCCAGCAGCGCCACCGCGCTCGTCAACGCCAGCGCGGCTCTGACCGCGCGTTCGGCGTCGTCCTCGCGCGCGACCGGCGTGCCCCAGACGGCCATCACCGCGTCGCCGATGAACTTCTCGACCGTGCCGCCGTAGCGCTCGATCAGCGATCGGCAGCGGTCGAAGTAGCGCGACAGCAGCTCGCGGACCTCCTCGGGATCGCGATGCTCGCTCAGCGCCGTGAAGCCGACCAGGTCCGCGAACAGCACCGATACCAATCGCCGCTCGGCGCCCGACGCAGCGGTCTGGATTCGGCCGCCGTCGGGCGCCGTGGACACGGCCACGGCATCGAGCGCAGCGCCGCAGTCGCCGCAGAACCGGTCGGTCGGCTGGTTGACGCCGCCGCAGTTACTGCAGTTGACCGAGAGCGCTGCCCCGCACTGAGCGCAGAATCGTCTCCCGGCTCGGTTCTCCGTTCCGCACGCCGAGCACGTATGCACAAGTACCTCGCGCGCGGGATTCTAACCTCGCGGCTGGCACTTCCGAGCGCTCGCGCCATAGACTGCCCGCGACCATGGAAGGTGGCTGGTTGACGGGGTACCGCTCGGTACTTGCCAAGCATGATGTGCGGGCGCTCTTCAGCGCGCTGCTGATCTCGACCACGGGCAGCTGGGCCTACAACGTCGCGCTGCTGGCGTTCGTGTTCGACCGCACTCACTCGCTGGGGTGGGTCGGCGCCGCCGGATTCGCGCGCTTCGTGCCGCAGCTGGTGTTCAGCGTGTATGGCGGCGTGCTCGCCGAACGTACCGAGCGCATCCGCCTGATGATGGGATCCGACCTTCTGTGCGCCCTTTGGCAGGGCCTGCTAGCGGTCGTCGCCGCCACCCACGGAGCGCCCGCCCTGGCGCTCGTGCTCGCCGGGTTGACGGCCGTTTCGGGGGTCGCCTATCAGCCGGCGACGGCGGCGACGATCCCGTCGATCGTCGACGAGGACGACCTCGTCGCCGCCAACGCGCTCAACAGCACGATCGAGCAGCTGGTCGTGATCGCCGGTCCCGGGATCGGCGCCGGGCTGCTCGCGGTCGGCTCGGCCTCGTTCGTGTTCGCGATCAACGCGGCGAGCTTCGTCGTCTCCGCTTTGATCCTCACGCGGATCCGGGCCCGCAGTCGCCCGGTCGACGTGACCGAGGGCGGAACGGCCGGGCCGCTGCACCAGATGCTGGTCGGGGTGCGGACGATCGTCGGCCTGTCGGCCGCGCGGACGCTGGTCGCCTACAGCGTGCTCGTCAGCTTCGTGTACGGGACCGACACGGTGCTGTTCGTCGGCGTCTCCGAGCATCGCCTGGGCACGGGTCCGCAGGGCTTTGGGTACCTGCTCGCGGGCCTCGGGCTCGGAGGCGTGCTGGCGGCGGGAGCAGTGGACCGTCTGGCCGGGTCACGCCGCCTGGGCGTGATCATCCTGCTCGGCGCTCTGGGCTATTGCCTTCCGACCGCGCTGCTGGCGATCATCCACGAGCCCACGCTGGCGTTCGTCGTCCAGGTCTTCCGCGGCGCCGCGACGCTGGTCGTCGACGTGCTCGCGATCACCGCGCTTCAGCGTGCCGTCGCGCCGGACCAGCTGGCGCGCGTGTTCGGCGTGTTCTTCGCGTTCGTGCTCGGCGCGATCACGCTCGGCACGGTGCTGACCCCGATTGCCGTCGCCGCGCTTGGGCTCAATGGCGGGCTGTTCGTGATGGCCGCCGCTCCGGCCGCGTTGGCGGTCGCGGGGTATCCGGCGCTGCGGGCGATCGACCGCGGGACCGCCATGCGGGCGCTGGAGCTCGAGCCAACGGTCGCGCTGCTCGAGCAGCTCGGCATCTTCGAGAAGGCGAGCCGTCCGATCCTGGAGCGGCTGGCGGCAGCCGCGACCGAGTTGACGTTCGCGCCCGGTACCGCGATCGTGACCCAGGGCGATGCGGCCGAGGCGATGTACGCGCTCGCCGACGGAGAGGTCACCGTGACCGCGCAGCACAACGGCACCGAGCAGGCCCTCGGGACGATGATCGCGCCGGCCTACTTCGGAGAGATTGGCGTACTCGAGCGGATCCCACGGACGGCGACCGTCACCGCGCAGACCGAGTGTCGTTGCCTGCAGATCGACGGCGAGACGCTGCTCGAGGCGCTGACCGCTTCGCCGCCGTCATCGTCACTGATGGAGACCGCGCAGGGCCGGCTCGCGGTCACCCATCCAGCGCGCCGGCTCACGTTTGGTTCACCGCCCAGCGCCGACGCCGAGCGCCCCGCGGCGAGCATGCACGAGTGACGGCGACGGGCGGGCGCCGGGAGGGTACTCGCGCTGTGGGTCGAAAACAGGCGCCAACGCGTTACGACAACACCCGGAGGCGTCGTGGAACTGAATCGCAAGCTGACCGTCGAGTTCATCGGAACGTTTTTCCTTGTCTTCACGGTCGGGACGGCGACGGCCAAGCTCAACCCGTCGAGCGTCGTCGCGCCGCTGGCGATCGGCTCAGTTCTGATGGTGATGGTGTTCGCGGGGGCGTGGGTGTCGGGCGGCCATTACAACCCCGCGATCTCGACCGGGGTGCTCGTGCGGGGCGGCATGAATCGCCCCGACTGGCTGCCGTACATAGTCGTGCAGCTCGTCGCCGGCGTGGTCGGCGGTCTGTTGGCGAGCGTGGTTGCGGGGCACCAGTCGGCCGGGGCGCTGTCAGGCGCCGGGAAGGTGCTGATCGCCGAGTTCCTGTTCACGTTCGCGCTCGTCTACGTGGTGCTCAACGTCGCCACCGCGAAGGCCAACGAGGGCAACTCCTTCTACGGGCTCGCGATCGGCTTCACCGTGCTCGCCGGGGCGTTCGCCGTCGGTCCGATCTCCGGCGCGGCCTTCAACCCGGCGGTGGCGCTGGGGCAGATCGTGCATGGAGCCGTCGGCGTCGGCCACATCTGGGAATACTGGCTCGCACAGTTCCTCGCCGGCGCGGCGGCCGGGCGGGCGTTCCTCTTCATCCAGGGTCCCGAACCCGCGACGACTGAGTAAATAGGCCGCAGTCTGGTCGGTCCCCGGGCCCGCTCGGCGATCCGGGCGGGCCCGTTTTTGTCAGGTCGCCGCTGTCGGAGGCGGGCGCTCACTTCGAGAGGCCAGGAGCGCTCACTCCGAGAGCAGGCGCTCCAGGGCGGTGAGCAGCGCCAGCGCGGCCTCGCGCCGTGCCGCCGGCGCGCTCGCCAGTACGCGCTCGATGCCGGCGAGTTCGCCGCCGTCAACGGCCACCGACTCGGCCTCGCGCGCGGCCAGGACGATCGCGAGCACCGCTCCCGCGTGGGTGGCGATCCGGGCCAGGACATTCATGTCGGCGAGGCCGACGGGCTGGCCCGCGCCCTGGTCGAGAACGCTCAGCACGCCCAGCGAGCGCTCGCCATACAGCAGCGGGTGAACCGACATCCGGGTCGGGACGAAGCCGGTCTGCTCGGCGACCTCGCGGGCGAACCGCGGGTCGCTGCCGACGTCGGAGATCGCGATCGGCTCTTCGGATGCCAGTGACCACCCGGCGAGCCCGGTGGTGGCCGGGATCCGCCGGCCGACGAGTGTGCCGGCTCCCTCGCCCGCCACAGCTTCGAACACGAGCTCGCGGGCCGCGGGGTCGTGGCTCATGATCGAACACGCCTTCGCCGCGAACACGGCCCGGGCCAACTCGACGATCCCTTGCAGCAGCGCTCGGCGGCCGTTCTCGTCGGCGAGCATTGCGACGTTTGGCCCCGCGCTCACGCCGCGCTCGAGACGTTGCTGCCGGCCGCGCGCAGCGCGGTCTTGAGCTCAAACGGGCGCAGCCGCCCGTGCTTGGACATCACCAGCGCGGCGATGCCCGCCATGTGCGGGGCGGCAAACGAGTTGCCGGTGGCCCTGATCGTCGACCCCCCGAGCCACGCCAGTTCGAGGTTGACGCCGGGCGCGACGAACTCCACCGGCGGGTCGGGGTGTACGTAGTACTCGAGTGGGTCATTGCCGGCGTGACTGCCGACCGACAGGACTGACGAGAACCGCCATGGGAACGACGCGACCGGCATGTTGTGGGCCGAGGCGACGAGGATGGTGCCGCCGAAGTAGGCCCGGTCGGTGAGCTCGCGCAGCTCGGGCGCGAACCGGCTCTTCGTCGTCGACAGGCTGAGGTTGACCACGTCGAAGTGCTGCTCGATCGCCCACCGCAGGCCGCGCAGGAGCACGGGCCCGGTCCCGGTCAGCTCGCCGCCGAGCACGCGCACGGAGTGAAGCTCGCAATCGGGCGCGAGCTTGCGGATGATCGCCGCACAGGCGGTGCCATGGCCGTAGGCGTCGCCGTCGGCGTCGGGCACCACCGCCAGTTCGTCGTCGTCGCCGGGGGCCACCGCGACCGCACCCTGGATCGGACCGACCTGCGGGTGGCTGGCGTCGACGCCGCTGTCCAGCACGCACACGCGAACGCCGGCGCCGGTGGCGCCGTCCCACGCCCACTTCCGTGCATCGCCCAGCGGCCAGACCGACCGCTGCGGGTTCTTCGCCGCTGCCGCACGGTCAAGTGACCAGGCCGGAAGCTCCTCTTCGACGATGCCCTCGGCCATCGCCGCCGATCCTATCTGTGCGCCTGGTCACTGATTGGAAGATCTCCGGTAAGGGCTCCGTCTCCATGGCGTACGCGCCGAGAGGCGAACGCCACAACTGCAAGGAGCTCAGCATGAGCGAGTACGTCCCCCAGGACGAACAGGACAAGCAGGACGACAGCCGACGTCGAGGGCCATGTCCAGGCCGAGGGCGAGAGCCGACACTTCCTCAACGAGCTGCCCGACGGCGAGGGGCGGCACTTCCTCAACGAGGCCGACGACGATGACACGCCGGACGTCGAGGGCCAGGTCAAGCCCGACGGAGAGAGCAGGTACATCAACGAGATGCCCGACAGCGAGGGCAGGTACATCAACAGGACGGACGAGGACGACGACGGCACGCCGGACGTCGAAGGCCACCGCATGCACCGCCCGTAAGGCGAAACGCGTCAGTCGTGAAGCGACGGCGGGTTCCTGGACGCCGTCGCTTCCGTAGCATCCGTCCGTGACCGGCGACGCCGAAACTGCCGTCGCGCTCTCGCGGCTCGCCCAGCGGCTCGCGCTCGCATCCCCGGTCGAGGGGGCGGGCGTCGTCGCTGCCGGGGTGGTCGAGTTGAGCTCCGGACTGTGCGAGTCAATCGCGCGCGCGTCGCTTCATTGCTGGGCCGACGCGCGCGGCGCGGCGATCCAGGCGGCGACGGTGCGTGCTCGTGCTCGCGAGGCGGGACTCGCTGAATGAGCGTGCGTACGGAGCCGCCCGCGATGCGCTCGCGCGCCCGCCGCGCCCGGGCGCCACAGGACGCGAGGGCGCGTTGCTCGCCGCGCTGACGGCGGCCGCCGACACGTTGCTCGCGATCGCCGCGGCCGGAGCCGACGGGGCGAGCCTGGCGGCCGAGGTTGCCGGTCACTGCGAACCGGGACTGCGGGCCGATGCCGCGGCCGCAGCCGAGCTGGCGGTCGCAGCGACGCGCTCGGCCGCGACGCTCGTCGACGTCAACCTGGCGCTGCTGGCCGGCGATCACCGCCGCGAGCGCGGCCACGCGATCGTCGTCGCCGCCGATCGCTCGGCTGTGGCCGCCCGCGCCGCCGTTGACCCAGCGTGACACCTGGCCCGCGGATGCGGGCTGGACGGGCAACGGTGCGAGTCGCCTCAGGCCAGGCGCGAGCGACGCCGACACCAGCTCATCGGACGGCTCCAGTCCCGCGTTCGCCAGGGCGCCATGGGCGTCGTTCGCGAGCCGCTCGCGGAAGGCTTGATCGTTTACGGCGAGCTCGACCATCCCCAGCTCGCCCACCGTCGTGGGGAGCGTCGCGGCGGCCTCGATCCACGCCCGCGGCGGACCGGCGGTGAGCCTCAGTGCGGCCACCAGGGCCGCTTCCTCTTGCAGTGGGTCTTGCATTTCAGACAGAAGACGCTCCAGATCGCCCCGATCTTCCCTATCCGTTAGGAATTTCCTTACCGAGATCCGCGCGAAGTGCCGCCAACGCCCGAGAGATGCGGCTCGCGATCGTGCCGGGCGGGATCCCCAGCTCATCGCCGATCGTCTGGTAGCTCTGGTCGCGGGCGAAGAAGCGATCGAGGATCTCCCGCTGTTGGTCGGGAAGGCGGCTCAGCGCCTCCCTGACCGCGAGCGCCTCGTCGACGGCGCGCAACGGCTCGTCGAACGCCTGCTCCTCGATCGCCTCGCCGGTGGCGAACTCGTGGCCGCCCCGGCGCAGCCAGTCGAGCGCCACGTTGCGAGTCACCTGCGCGATCCAGGCGCGGACCGCGCGCTGCTCTCGGATCGTGTCGAGGCGGACGTAGAGGCGCGTGAACACCTCCTGAAATGCGTCCTCGGCGTCGTGGGACTCGAGCCTGAACGCGCCGCGCAGGATCGCGTTGACGAGCGATGCGTGGCGTTCGACGAGCGTCCGCCACGCATCCTGGTCACCGGCGCGGCAGCGCGCGATCAGCGCCTCGTCATCGGGCGGCGGCGAAGGCGAGACTAATCCCGTTCGGGGCCGGCGACAGTGCGCTCACTCGGCTCCAGTCGCTCCACCATCGTGGCGAGCCGCTCGAGCGGCTCGACGATGTCTTCGCGATCTGCCTTGCGCTCGACCATCAGGCGCACGGCGGCGATCTCTCGCGCGAGGAACTCCGCCTCGGCCAGCGACCGCGAGTTCACATCGCGATCGCGCTCGACCTCCTCCTTGTCGCGATCTGCCTGGCGGTTCTGCGCGAGCAGGATCAGCGGCGCCGCGTACGCCGCCTGAGTCGAGAACGCGAGGTTGAGCAGGATGAACGGGTACGCGTCCCAGCGCCCGAACACGGCCACGACGTTGAGCGTGATCCACAGCAACACGAAGATCGTCTGCGCCACGATGAAGCGCCCGGTGCCCAACAGGCGGGCGAGTCGCTCGGCGAAGCGCCCGAATGCGTCCGGGTCGTAGACCGGACCGCCGGGGGTGCCGCGGGGGGTGCCGAGATCGTCGTGACGCGCCATATCAGCTGGCCGACAGGGTAATCCGCCAGTTCGAGGGGAGCACGCGGTCCAGCACGTCGTCGACCGTGACCGCGCCCACCAGCCGGCCCGCGTCGTCGACCACCGCCAGCGACACAACGTCGTAGGCGGCTAACTGGCCGGCGACCTCGCGGTCGGTCATGTCGACTTGGACCGGCTCGACATCATCGTCGAGGCACCGGCCGAGTGGCTTGCTCGGCATCTCGCGCAGCAGCCGCTGGATCCCGACGTTGCCGAGATAACGGCCGGTGGGCGTCTCCAGCGGCGGCCGGCAGATGAACACCGCCGCCGCCAGCGGGACCGGCAGCAACGGATCACGCACCCGGGCGAGCGCGTCGGCGACGGTCGCGGTCGGCGCCAGGATCACCGGTTCGGGGGTCATCAATCCCCCGGCGGTGTCCGGCGCGTAGGTCAGCAGCCGCCGCACGGGCTCGGCCTCGTCGGGATCCATCGCGTGCAGGAGCTCCGCCTGACGAGTGGCCGAGAATTCGCCGAGCAGGTCAGCGGCGTCGTCGGCCTCCATCTCGTCGAGCACCCGAGCCAGCCGCTCCGGGTCGAGTCCCTCGACGAGCTCGACCTGCTCGTCTTCGGACAGCTCCTCGAGGAGATCCGCGAACCGGTCGTCCTCCAGCTCTCTGGCCAGCACCCGCCGGCGGCTCAGGGGCAGCCGGTTGATCGCCTGCGCCATCTCGGCCGGATGGAGGCCGCCGAGCTCAGCCGCTTCGCGGTCGAGCGAGCGGTCCGAGGCGAACAGCTCGCCGGCCTCGCTCCAGTCGATCACCTCCGGAGTGCGCCGCAGGCGGGGGAGCCGACCGCCCGCGAGCGCGACCGTCGCGACCTCCCAGCCGACCTGGTCGGGCGCCGGCGTAAGCCCGATGTCGACCACCCGGTCGCCTCTGACGCGCCTGCCGATCAGCTGGCCGGCGAGCAGCATCTCGCCGTCGCGAAGCTCGAACTGGCGCAGGTTGACCGAGCCCCGGCGCAGCCGGGCCCCCTCGTTGCCGATCTCGCCGATCCGCCCGATCCCGACGAACACCCGGCGGCGTTGGACCGCGACGACGATCCCGTTCACGCGCGGCGGCTTGGATCCCAGGTCCACGACGCCGTCGGCGACCCGTCCGAGCTCGGCGCCGTCGGCGCCCAGCAGCGGCAGTCGGGTCAAGCGCGACACGTAGACAATACGCCGGTCCATGGCTTAGATCGTACGCTGCCCGGCCCTATTGCAGCGGGATTTCCGCGCCCCGATCCTGCTCGGAGCGCGGTCCGAAGATACGCCGCTGTGACGCGTCAATCGCGAGATCGTTGATGCTCGCCTCGCGGCGGCGCATCAGGCCATGCTCATCGAACTCCCACAGCTCGTTGCCGTAACTGCGCCACCACTGCCCGTCACGGTCGTGGCTCTCGTACTGGAAGCGGACCGCGATCCGGTCACCCTCGAACGTCCACAGGCTCTTGCGGAGCGCGTACTCGAGCTCGCGCTCCCATTTCTGGGTCAAAAACGCGACGATCTCTGCCCGGCCGGAGACGAACTGGTCCCGGTTGCGCCACACCGAGTCCTCGGTGTAGGCAAGCGCTACGAGCTCGGGGTCGCACGTGTTCCACGCGTCCTCGGCGGCCTGCACCTTTTGGGCCGCGGTATCCCGTGTGAAGGGCGGAAGCGGTGGGCGGTCGGGCATACGACGTCCTCTCCATGACTGGGGGTTTGGAACGCCGTGCACGTTATTCGTGCCAATCGTTCCAAGCCACCACATCGGGTATGGTCGAGCGCCTTGGTGGGCAGCCCGGCCGCATGAAGATCGTCTACACGCATACCGACGAGGCGCCCGCCCTCGCGACCCAGTCGCTGCTGCCGATCGTGCAGGCGTTCGCGGCGCTTGCCGGCGTCGAGATCGAGCTGCGTGACATCTCCCTCGCCGGCCGGATCCTGGCCCAGTTCTCCGACCGCCTCAACGACGGTCAGCAGGTCTCCGATGCGCTGACCGAGCTCGGCGAGCTCGCCGCGACACCCGCGGCCAACATCATCAAGCTGCCCAACATCAGCGCCTCGGTCCCGCAGCTCAAGGCCGCGATCCGCGAGCTCCAGGCCGACGGCTACGCGGTTCCCGATTACCCCGACGATCCGGCGGACGACGAGCAGCGCGAGATCCGGGCGCGCTATGACCGGGTCAAGGGAAGTGCGGTCAACCCGGTCTTGCGCGAGGGCAACTCCGACCGCCGTGCCCCCGCCTCGGTCAAGTCATACGCGCGGCGCCATCCCCATTCGATGGGCGCCTGGTCATCGCAGTCAGGCTCGCACGTCGCGACGATGAGCGAGGGCGACTTCCGCTCGACCGAGCGCTCGGTCACCGCGGGACGAGACGGCTCAGTGCGGATCGAGCACGTCGCGCCCGACGGAAAGGTCACCGTCCTCAAGGACCACCTCCCGGTGCTGGACGGCGAGGTGCTCGACGCGGCGGTGATGCGCTGGGCGGCGCTGGAGCGGTTCCTGGCCGAGCAGATCGCCGATGCCAAGCGGCGCGGGGTCCTGTTCTCGGTCCACTTGAAGGCGACGATGATGAAGGTCTCGGACCCGATCATCTTCGGCCACGCGGTACGCGCGTTCTTTCCGAGGCTGTTCGCCGACCACGCCGCCGAGCTGAAGGCGGCGGGCGTCAATCCCAACGACGGCGTCGGCGCCCTGTTGAGCGCGATCGAGGCGCTCGACGACGACGACCGCGCGGCGGTGCAAGCGGCGATCGACGCCGCGTATGCAGCCGGCCCAGGCCTCGCGATGGTCGACTCCGATCGCGGGATCACCAACTTGCACGTTCCCAGTGACGTGATCATCGACGCCTCGATGCCGGCCGCGATCCGTTCTTCGGGCCAGATGTACAACGGCGCCGGCGAGCTGCAGGACACGAAGTTCGTGATCCCCGACCACTCCTACGCGCCGCTCTACGCCGAGACGCTCGAGGACTGTCGCCAGCACGGCGCATTTGATCCGGCTTCGATGGGGAGCACGTCGAACGTCGGTCTGATGGCCCAGAAGGCGGAGGAGTACGGCTCCCACGACAAGACATTCGAGATCGCGGCCGACGGCCGGGTCAGGGTTGTCGACGACGCCGGCGAGACGCTGCTCGAGCACGAGGTGCAGGCGGGCGACATCTGGCGCATGTGCCAGACCAAGGACGCGGCGATCGAGGACTGGATCCGGCTCGCGGTCGCGCGCGCGCGGGCGACCGGCTCGCCGGCCGTGTTCTGGCTCGACGAGACGCGCCCCCACGATCAGCAGCTGCTGGCGAAGGTGAGACCGGCACTCGAGGCGCTCGATACGAGCGGGCTCGAGATCGAGATCCTCGATGTCGCCGCCGCTACCCGCTACACGCTCGCGCGGGCGCGGGCAGGTCAGGACACGATCTCGGTCACCGGCAACGTGCTGCGCGACTACCTCACCGACCTGTTCCCGATCCTCGAGTTGGGGACCAGCGCCAAGATGCTCTCGATCGTGCCGCTGATGAACGGCGGCGGGCTGTTCGAGACGGGCGCGGGCGGTTCGGCCCCCAAGCACGTGCAGCAGTTCAACCGCGAGAACCACCTCCGCTGGGACTCGCTCGGAGAATTCCTCGCGCTCGCGGTGTCGCTGGAGATGCTCGCCGACAAGGACGGCAATCCGCGCGCGAAGGTGCTCGCCGGGGCACTCGATCGCGCCACGGCGACGTTGCTCGAAAACGGACGCTCGCCCTCGCGCCGCGCGGGCAAGCTCGACAATCGGGGCAGCCACTACTACCTGGCGCTCTACTGGGCCCAGGAGCTCGCCGGCCAGAGCGAGGATTCCGAGTTGGCCGCTCGCTTCGCGCCGCTTGCGCAGCGCCTCGCCGACGGCGAGCAAACGATCGTCGCCGAGCTCGCCGAGGTCCAGGGCTCGCCGGTCGACGTCGGCGGCTACTACCGGCCCGACGTCGAGCTCGTGACCGCCGCGATGCGCCCGAGCCGGACACTCAACGAGGCACTCGCCGCCCTCTGACGCTTCGGTCGTCACGTTTTTCAGCGCGAGGCGGTTTCGCTTGGGAAAGGGTGAGGGAGGTGGGTCGCATCCGTCCACCCTCTGCCAAGCCAATAACGCACGGCGTCACCCGGCGGCGCCCAAGGGGTGCAGCCGGACCCCCTTTAGCCGGGCTCCCAGATCATCGGGTGGCCGTGATCGCCGGTTGACGCCACCCTTCGGGGTGATTCGCCGGATCGCTCGCCCAGGGTCACCGCGATCCGGGGGCTCGCGCCGAGCCCCGGCTCCATCGCCGCCCACACGATCGGCGCGCCGCGATCGCTCGCCCGCGCCGCCGTGACGGCGTCCTCGAGCAGCGCCCACTCCTGCGGCTGCACGTACTGGCGAACGAGCGAGTGCCAGACCACGGTCAGCTCGCCGGCGCGGCGCCGCGCCAGCGCGGCTGCGAGCCAGTCGACCGCGGCGGCAGCGGTGACCGGAGGCGGGTCGCCCGCGGCCTGATCCAGCGCGGCCCGCAGGCGGCGCAGCCGCTCGAGCTCGTCGGGCCAGATGTAGGACTCGAGCCGCAGCCGATGCTCGGGATCGCGCGGATCGAGCGGCGCCCGGTCACAACCGGCGCGCGAGACGATCCGCAGGCGCCGCGCGGCGTCGCCGACGGCGATCGGGGGCGGGGGAGACCACGGCTCGTCGAACCTAACCTCCGACGACGGGTCACCGAGAGTGTCGCCGCCGACCACGTAGCAGTACCTGTCGACGAGCAGGTTCAGTCCCGCACTGGCGCCGATCTCGAGCAACCGGATCGGAAGGCCGTACGTGTCGGCCAGAGATAACAGCACCGCGAACAGGACGACCGACCGACCCGGGTCATTGGTCTGCACCGTTCGCGTGAGGCGCGGCCGGATCCAGTCGAAGTTCTCGGCCAGCGCATCGGCCGCCACGGGCCAGGCGAGCTCAGGGGGTTGGCTCCCCCCGGCGCTCGGGTAAAAGCCCGCCAGCCTCGGGTCCGCGCCGCTCAGCACGAGCTCGTGCAGCGCCGCCAGCAGGCGTAGCTGCGGGACCGAGCCCGGTGGGGCAGGGATACCGTCGAACAACCGGGCCACCACGCCGCCGCGCTCGAGGTCGTCGGCCGCGTCGTCCATGAGCCGCGCATAGAGCGGTGAGCGTCCATTCGCGGCGAGCGAACCCGCGTGGCGGCGGAAGCGCTCGGCGAGCGCGAGACCCGCCGCGCGCGAGTCACCGCCGTCGCCGTACGGAAGTTCGCGCACCGATGCCATATCCGGATAATGATCGAATGGTGCGCGCAGCCGAGATTCAGGGCACCCCCAGCGGCAAGATTCCGGTGGGTGAAGGATGGTTCGTGCTCAACGCGCGCGACGCGCGCTGGCACGAGCGTCAGTTCGGAGCGTTAGGGCGTGGGACTTTGTCCACTGCCCTGCCTGGACCGAACACGTGCTGATCGGCGCCGGCGAGGCCCCGTGCACCATGCCCGCGCTCGGCACGCGGCTCAGCGACGAGGTTGTGTACCCGGTCTCTGAGCTCGCCCGGCGCCACCACGCGAGCGTGGGGCGCGAGACGCACAAACCCGACGAGGCGTACGCGGACCTTGCCGACGACCGCGACGTCGGCTACCGGACCGGGTGGCTGTCCGGCTGAGGGCACATCACTCCCTGAACGCGGGCCGTGCACGTCAGGGAAGGACACGGCGACCCCAGGCGAACTCGCTGCGATCCTTCACTTCCAGGCCCGGATCCGGACGCCTGTCCAGGATCAACTATTTACACGGCGGGGGAGCCGGGTAGCAGAATGGTGTTTCAAGGCGTCAAACAAAGGAGGTCGCCATGGCAGACAGCGTCTACCGGGTGACGGAGGTGGTTGGTGTCAGCAGTGAGTCCTGGGAGGCCGCGGCCCGCACGGCCGTCGAAACGGCCGCCAAGAGCGTGCGCGAGCTTCGGGTCGCGGAGGTTGTACGCCAGGATCTGACGATCCAGGAGGGCGGCGTGCTGCACTACCGCATCCGGCTCGGCATCTCGTTCAAATACGACCCCGAATAGTCGCGCAGCGGCAGGGCGCTCGAGCGCCTCAGCGAGGGGCTCACCGGCGGACCAGCCTACGAGCTCGGTCAGTGAGCGAGCGGGAACGAGTCGGCCGTCACGCGGTCGACCTCGGTGACGGCGTCCGCCGGGATCCCTGCTCGCTTGGCGGCGGCCAGGATCGCGTCGGGGTTGGGCGCCTCGTACAGGCAGTAGGTCTGATGCCGGTCGGCGCTCAAGAACGAGAACAGCCACTTGACGCCCTCGTCGAAGTTGATCTCGTCGAGCAGCTTGACCTCTTCAGCGGTCATGTCGAGCTGCTCCGCGAACGTGCGCTCGATGACGTACATCGGCATTCCGCGATGCTATCGCGTGTCGGGGGCCTCGATCAGCGCATTTCGAAACGCGTACGCGGCGGCCTCGGTCCGGTTCGCGGCGCCCGTCTTGCGCAGAATGCTGCGCACGTGGTTGGCGACCGTGTGCCCGCTGATGAACAGCTCCTCGCCGATCTCGCGGTTGCTGCGGCCGGCCGCCACCAGCCGCAGGATCTCGACCTCGCGCGAGGAGAGGTGATCGGGCAGAACATCGGGACCGGCGGCGGCGCCGAGCGCCCGGGCGCGCGCCAGCAGTGCCGGTAGGCCGATCCGTTCAGCGAGCGTCGCCGCCTCGGATAGCAACGCCGATGCCGGCCCCGCGTCGCTCGGTCGGCCACGCATGCGCAGCGTCCGCCCGTACGCGTACAGCGTGTGCGCGAGCCAGGTGGTCACCCCCATCTCCGTGTTGATCGCCACCGCCTGCTCGAAGTGCTCGATCGCCCGCTCGTGGTCACCCAGCGTCGCGGCGAGCAGACCGAGGTACCGGTCAGCGGCTCCGTAGCACGCGACGCCGTGGCCGATCACGACGTTCGCACCGGCCAGCGGCGCCAGCTCTGGGTACACCAGCGCCGCCATCGCCGCGTCACCGACCACCGAGCACGCGTCGGTGAGGTAGGTCAGGGACGCAAGCCAGATCCCCGTGCGCAGCTCCTCAAAGCCCCGCTCGCGGACGCGCTCGAGCTCGAGGCGCGCCTCCGATTCCATCCCCAGCTCAGCCAGCAGCGCCGCGAAGCCCGGGCGCCAAGCCCCGGCCGAGTCGGCGCTCCGCGCGAACATCCTGGTCGCCGCCGCCAGCTCGGCGAGCCGGCCCTGCTCGCGTCGGATCGAGAACATCTGGATCCCGTGCACGCCCGACGCGACCCGCCCCGATAGCAGGCGGCTCCACTCGTGTGACGCGATCGCCGCGGTCTCGGCCTCGGTGACCTTTCCGATGCAGAGCAGGATCGTCGCCGAGTAGTGCTCGGCCACGTGCAGCGCGAACGGCTGGCGCAGCCGCCGGGCGAGCGCGTGTACCGCGGCGACCTCCCGCTGCGCCGCGCGCAGATCGCCCACGTCCATCAGCACAGCCACCCGCCAGACCATCGCGTCGGCCTGGAGTTCGATCTGGCCGAGGTCCTCGGCGATCTCGCGTGCCTCGGCCATCATCTCGAGTACCTCCTCCCCGTCGCGATCGGGGCGTGCCCAGTAGGAGCGCATCAGGACGGTCGCGACACCGGGCATGTCGTGCAGCCGCCGCGCCATCGCGAGCGCGCGCTCCTCGGCGACCGCGGCCTCCACGTAGTCACCGCTTCGCCCACGCGCGCGGCTGAGGCCCGACAGCACCATCACGAGCAGGGCGGAGTCTTCGGGCTCGTTGGCGAACACGGCCTCCTCGAGCAGCTCGACCGCGCCCGCATCGGTGATCCCCGGGCGCCAGCAGGCCTCCTCGAAGCCGACCGCCGCCGTCCCGAGCAGCTCCGGGTCTCCGAGCTCGCGTGCGATCTGCGCCGCGGCGCCGAAGGCCACGATCGCGGTGTCAGACCGGCCGGCGCGGAAGCGCGCCGTGCCGAGCTCGAGCTGCGTCGCGGCGCGCTGGCGGGGATCGTCGATCCCCAGCTCGAGCGCATACGAGAAGCGCGACTCCGCCTCGTCGAAGTCCAGCGACTCGAGCGCCGCGCGCCCGGCCAGCAGCGAATACTCGACGGCGCGTCGCGGCCCGTCGACCGGGGCCGCGGCGCCGAAATGGTGCGCGAGCTCGGCGAGGTCCCGCGTATCGCCCGGCTGGCGCGTGCGCTCGAGCGTCTCGGCGACCCGGAGGTGGAGCTCCGCGCGGTGAAGGGCCGCCATCCGGTCATACAGCGCCCGGCGCACCAGCTCGTGGGTGAACCGATAGGCGAGTACCTGGGAGGGCGCCTCCTCGATCATCCCGTGCGCGATCGCCTCCTCGAGCGCGGCGGGGACGCCGGGGTCCGGTGGCCCGCCGTGGCCGAAGATCGAGAGGTCGAAGTCCGGCCCGGCGACCGCCGCCAGCTCGAGCAACCGCGTGGTCGCGGGGCTGAGCCGCGCCAGCCGCTGGCTGACGACCTCGCGCACGCCTTCCGGGCTGCCGAGATTTGCGACCGCGCCGGCGAGGGTCGCGCCGCTGTCGATCGAGACCGGGTCGGCCTCCAGCAGCGAGCGCCAAAGCTCGGTCATCAAGAATGCGTTGCCGCCGGTCAGCCCCTGCAGCACGCGCGCCACCTCGGGGATATCAGGTCCGAGGCTCGGGCCGCCGGCACGCTGCACGAACTCCGATACCTCCGGCGAGCTGAGGCCGCCGAGCCTCATCCGGACCACCCCCTCGGAGCGGCGCAGGTCGACGAGCGCCGACGAGAGCGCCTCCGGCACCTCTGCCTCGGTATCACGGAAGGTGGCCACTACCAGCGCACGCGCTGCCGAGGCGCCGCGGGCGAGATGGCGCAGCAAGAGCAGCGTCGGGGTGTCGGCCCAGTGACCGTCTTCAAGCACCATCACCAGCGGGGCCCACCGGCCGACGGCCGCGAGCAGCTCGCCGACTGCGGTATGGAGGCGGTGGCGCTCGGTGTCGGGATCGGCCGCGAGCGGCGGCGGCAGCTCCCCGACCAGCTGCCCGAGATCGGGCAGCAGCCGCGACAGCTCACCGCCCTCGCTCCCGAGCGCGGCGCGTAGCTGCGCCGGATCGGCGGACCGCGCGAGCTGCTCGAGCGCCTCCACGAACGGCCGATACGGACGCCGCACGACCGAGTCGCAGGCGCCATAGAGCACCAACGCCCCTTGCGCCGCCGCCTCGCTCACGAACTCGCGCACGAGGCGCGTCTTCCCCGATCCCGCCTCGCCCCCGATCAGCGCGAATCGCAGGCCGTCGCCGTCCGCGCGCGGGACCAGCGTCCGCAGCATCTCGAGTTCGCGAGAACGTCCGGCGAACGGGAACGACGGGGTCTGGCGTAGAGGTCCAGGCAGGTTCGGCGTCATTCGCGCCCCCCAGAGCGAATAGTCAGAACTGATCATGCCACGCGCGCGATCGGTAGCAATAGTCGCCTTCAGTTCGATCAGTCCGGGTCATGACACCACTCCCGCTGAGGCGTACGTTGTCGCTCTGGGGCCAGGAGGCCCGCAGATCACTAGACCGGGAGAAGCTGATGACTGCAACCTCATCGCTGGTGGATGCCGCGCGCCGCGAGCTGTCCGATCTCAACGATCGGATCACCGGAGCGCACGACTCGGGCTACGAAGAGGCCCGAGCGGTTCACAACGGAATGATCGACAAACGGCCGGCGATCGTCGTGCGGTGCTCGCACCCCGAGGACGTCGCTCGTTGCATCGCCTTCGGGCGCACCCACAGCCTGCCGGTGGCAGTCCGCGGGGGAGGGCACAACGGCGGGGGCCTGGGCTCCGTCGACGACGGGATCGTGATCGATCTCGGCGGGATGGCCGACGTCGCGGTCGACCCTGGTTCCAACACGGTCCGTGTCGGGGGCGGCGCGACCTGGGGCCAGGTCGACCGCGCGACGGCCGAGCATGGCCGCGTGACGCCCTCGGGGATCATCTCGACGACCGGCGTCGGCGGGCTCACACTGGGCGGCGGTATCGGCCATCTGACGCGGCGCTTCGGGCTCACGATCGACAACATGATCGGAGCCGACGTGGTGCTGGCCGATGGCTCGCAGGTCCACGCCAGCGCGAGCGAGCATCCCGATCTGTTCTGGGCGCTCCGTGGTGGCGGCGGGAACTTCGGCGTGGTGACCACGTTCGAGTTCCAGACTCATCCGCTGGGCGCGACCGTGATGGCGGGTCCGACCTTCTGGCCGGTGGAGCAGACCCCGGAAGTGATGCGCTTCTACCGCGAGTTCCTGCCCGCGCAACCGCGCGAGGTCGGCGGCTTCTTCGCCGAGATGACCGTGCCACCGGTCGATCTGTTCCCGGCCGAGCTCCACATGCGCAAGGTGTGCGCCGTCATGTGGTGCGTCGTCGGGTCGCCGGAAGAGGCATCCCGGCTGCTGGCTCCGGTCCATGACGTCGGCGATGTCCTACTGCACGGCGTCGGTCCGGTGCCGCATCCCGCGCTCCAGAGTCTGTTCGACGCGCTCTACCCCAAGGGGCTTCAGTACTACTGGCGGGCTGACTTCTTCAACGAGCTCTCCGACGAGCTCGCCGAGAAGCACCTCGAGTGGGGACAGAAGGCCCCGACGATGCAGTCGACGATGCATCTGTACCCGATCGACGGTGCCGCTCACGACGTCGGCACTGACGACACCGCGTTCAGTTTCCGGGATGCGCAGTACGCCGAGGTCATCCTCGGGGTCGACGCCGAGCCCGCCAACGCGGGCACGATCCGTGACTGGGTCGTCGGTTACTGGGACGCGACGCATCCGTATTCCGCGGGAGGCGCGTACGTCAACTTCATGATGGAAGAGGGCCAGGAGCGCGTCCGCGCCACCTACCGTGACAACTACGGTCGCCTCGCGCGCGTCAAGGAGCAGTACGACCCCGACAACGTGTTCAGCGTCAATCAGAACATCCGTCCGGCCGCATAGCCGGCGTCAGGCGAGCGCGGGCGCTTCGGGCAGGCTGGCAAGCGCCGCGCTCAGGTCCTCCTCGGAGAACTCGGGATCCTCGAGCTGGCCGGCCAGGAACGCGTCATAGGCGCTGAGGTCGAAGTGACCGTGGCCGCAGAGGCCGAACAGGATCACGCGCGGCTCCCCGGCTTCGCGCGCCGCCGTCGCCTCCTGCACCACCGCCCGGATTGCGTGCGCCGGCTCGGGGGCCGGGATGATCCCCTCGGTGCGCGCGAACCGGACCGCGGCCTCGAAGGTCTCGTTCTGACGATAGGCACGCGGCTCCACGAGTCCGGCCTTGACCAAGCCGCAGACCAACGGTGAGTCCCCGTGGTAGCGCAGTCCGCCGGCATGCACCGGCGGCGGCACGAAGTCGTGACCGAGCGTGTACATCGGCATCAACGGCGTCAGCCCGGCGGTGTCCCCGAAGTCGTAGGCGTACACCCCGCGCGTCAGCGTCGGGCAGGCCGCGGGCTCGGCGGCGATGAAGCGGGTCTTGACGCCGTCGCGGATCGTGCGGCGCAGAAACGGGACCGTCAGCCCGCCGAAGTTCGAGCCGCCGCCGACGCACGCGACGACCGTGTCGGGGTACTCGCCCGCCATCTCCATCTGGGCCAGCGCCTCCTGCCCGATCACGGTCTGATGCAGCAGTACGTGGTTAAGGACCGAGCCGAGCGAGTAGTTCGTATCCTCCGCCTGCGCCGCCACCTCGACCGCCTCGGAGATCGCGATTCCCAGCGACCCGGTGGTGTGCTCGCGCTGGGCGCGGCCGGCTTCCGTGTCTTCCGAGGGAGACCGGTGCACGGTCGCTCCCCAGGTCTGCATCATCGAGCGCCGGTAGGGCTTCTGGTCATAGCTCGAGCCCACCATCCATACCTCGCACTCCAGCCCGAACAGCCGGCATGCGAACGCGAGCGCCGAGCCCCACTGGCCGGCGCCGGTCTCGGTGGTCAGTTTGCGGATGCCGGCGGCGGCATTCTCGTAGGCCTGCGCGACCGAGGTGTTGGGCTTGTGTGAGCCCGCCGGCGAGACACCCTCGTACTTGTAGTAGATATGCGCCGGGGTATCGAGCTCGCGCTCCAGGCGCCGCGCGCGGTAAAGCGGCGTCGGGCGCCACAGCTTGTAAGCGTCGCGGACCGGCTCGGGAATCTCGATCTCGGGTTCGGCGGAGACCTCCTGCAGGATCAGGCTCATCGGGAAGATCGGGGAAAGCGTCGCCGGCTCCGCCGGCTGTAGGGTCCCTGGTACAGGGGCGGCGGTGCCTCGCCGGGGAGGTCGGCCATCAGGTTGACCCAGTGCGTCGGGATGTCCCGCTCGCCGAGCAGGAACTTGACCGTGTCGCTCGTGCTGACTGTGTCGCTCATGCGCCTCTCCTAGGCTCGCTTGTGGCGCGATTCTAAGCTCCCACGGTTCGCGCGTCGGAGCCGGGTCGCCGTGTGTCGCGCAGTCGACGCGCTACGCGCCGCGCAGCGGGACAAAGCGCCGCAGCTTGCCGGTCGCGGCGTGGCGCTCGATCCGCGTTACGGCCCGGACGCGGATCTCGGGGTTCGGGAAGCCGTGTTTGCGCTACGGCAGCCTCGAGCCCGGCGGTCACGGCGCCAAGGTCGGGCGTCCCGACGACCAGCACGTCAGCGCCGCCGTGCGTCTGGAGCACCTGATACTCGGAGACCCGTGGATCGGTCCCGAGCACGTAGCGAAACGCGCTCGCCGGAATCGTGTGCCCGTCGTAGACGAAGTCATCGTCGCTTCGGCCCGCGATATCCGCGACCCGGACCAGCCGGCTTCCGCAGGGGCAGAGACCCTCGAGCAGCGTCACCTCGTCGCCAAGGTCATAGCGGATGAACGGGAAGGTGTAGTTGGCCAACCCGGTCGCGAGCGTGCGGGCGGCGGGTTCGTCGGGCGCTACCGGGTGGCCCGACTCGTCCACGCGTTCGAGGATGACCTCGTCCTCGCACACATGGAGCCCCTCACCGTGGCCGCAGCCGACCGCCTGGACGCCGATTTCGGTCGAGCCCCAAAGGTTGTGGATCTGGGCGCCCCAGGCGGCGGCGATCGCGTCGCGGTCCTCGGCGCTCAGCGGCTCGGAGTTGGTGCTGACGCGCGCCGGGCGAACGTCAAGCTCGCCGGCGAGCGTCGTCCGCGCGAGGCGTCCGACGACCGATGCGTAGCCGACGATCTCGGTCGGCTCGGCGCGTGCGACCGCCGCCACCACCTCATCGAACGGGTCACCCGCCCCGACCACCACCGTCGCGCCGTTCGCGGTGGTCGGCACGTCGAACAGCGGTGTGCTCGCATGCGGGGGCTCGGCAGCCTCGAGCACGACCAGCCGTGTGTCCTCGCGCTCGGCGCCGCTGCGCGCGCGGGCCTGCATCCGCCACGCGAGGCAGGCGAGCGACACGAACAGCTGCCAGTCCCAAACGTAAACTCCGCGCACGCCGCTGGACCCGCCCGAGCTGAACACCTGCTCGCCGGTCGGCGTGTAGGAGAACCAGGGCTGCTCGGCGAGGATCCGCTCCGCGCCCGCGCGGTCCAGCTGCGGGACGGTGATGATCGCGTCCCATTGCGCCTGCGCCTGTTCCTTGGTCATCGGTGGCACGCGCGCGAGGTCCGCGACGGTCGCCGTGTCCGGGTCGAGATCCGACATCCGCGCGGCGTGAAACGGCGATCGCTCCCGGGCGTATGCCAGCAGCGCGCGCAGCCGGTCGGTGCGGTATCGCTCGAGCCGCTCGCGCGGCCAGTCGACGCGCTCGACGTGGCTCTCCAGCGCCGCGCGGACGTCGTGCAGGTGCGCGGCGCGCAAGCGCTCGTACCCACCGCGGTCAGACGTCGTGGCCCCCACTGCCGGTCAGACTACGGCCGCGGGTCGCGCCGAGCAAGGGGGCGGGTGCCCACGGGACTTCGGGGTCGGGTGGCTACCGGACTTCGGGGTCGCCCGAGTTCGAGACCAGGCGCCGCGCGAGCGCGCGCAGCACCTTGCGCTCGATCGTCGGGTCGGTGTCGAGCACGGCCTTGAAGGCGCGATCGCTGACCACGAAGAACCGCAGCGGTGTCGCGGCCGTGACGGTCGCCGTGCGCGTGACGTGCTCGAGCAGGGCGATCTCTCCGAAGAAATCGCCGGCGCCGATCGTCGCCACGGCCTTCTTGCCGCGCGTGACGGTCGCTTCGCCGTCGACGATCACGAAGAACTCCTGGCCGCGCGTGCCCTGCCGGCAGAGAACGGTCCCGGCGGGAACCTCGAGATCGTCGGTCAGCCGGGCGACGTTCGTGAGCTGCTTACGCGACAGGCCCTCAAACAGGGGCGAATTCTTGAGGGCTTGCACCTTCATGTCCTGCTTGATCAGCGCCATCGCGCAACACTACTGCGTGACGCGCACCCCAGTCCACCACCGCGTGACGCGCACGAGCGCGACGGCGATATCTGCAGCGGCGCCGCGTCAACCGGTCATATGCCACTCTGTCGTTGGGTGACAGTTTGACCTTTGAGCGTGTCGGCTACCCGGCCGGCATCAGGCACAGGCAGAGGTTGAGCCAGCCGGTGGGCGCGCGGAGCGGGCGGTGAGCCGCCGCCGAGTGCTACAAGCGTGCGCGGGTCTGCTTGCGGTCGGCGCCGTGCTCGCGGTCGTGCTCGGCTCGCTGCTCTCGAGCGGCAAGCGCGCGAACGCCGAGTCGACGACCAACAGCCGGCAAGAGGCGCACCGCGAAACGCAGGCGCGGCTCGCAGCCGGGATGCACAAGATCCGGCACTTCGTCGTGATCATGCAGGAGAACCGCTCGTTTGACAGCTACTTCGGCACGTTCCCCGGCGCCGACGGGATCCCCAGCCGTCAGGGCGTGCCGACCGTCTGCTCGCGCGACGTGCGCACGGGCCAGTGTGTGCGCCCGTACCACGATCCGGCGCTCGTCAACGGCGGCGGCCCGCACGGCGCCAAGAACGCGCGCGCCGACATCGACGGGGGGAAGATGAACGGGTTCGTCAGACAGGCCGAGATCGCCGCACGGGGCTGCGTGATCGGGGTCGACAACCCGAACTGCAGCCCGTCCGCGACTCCCGACGTGATGGGTTACCACGACGCTCGCGAGATCCCGAACTACTGGACCTACGCGCAGAACTTCGTGCTCGACGACCACATGTTCGAGCCCGTCCGCTCGTGGAGCTTCGCCGCCCACCTGTACATGGTCTCGGGGTGGTCTGCCTACTGCTCGCAGCTCGGGCGTCCGTCGAGCTGCCGGGGCAACATCAATCAGAAGCCATACGGTCCGCTGCTCAACCGCGAGGTGTTCGGCTCCCGCTCGCTGTGGCCGGCGCTGCACTTCGACTGGACCGACATGACATATCTGCTGCACCGCCACCACGTCAGCTGGGGTTACTACATCGAGCCCGGGCGCGAAGCCGACTGTCCCAACGACGCCATGACGTGCTCGCTCGCGCCGCAGACCGTCGGCGGAAAGGGCCTCGGCGCGCCGACCCCGGTGATCTGGAACCCGCTGCCCGAGTTCGACACCGTCCACCAGGACCACCAGACCGGCGACATCCAGGACATCTCCCGCTTCTACGCGGCGGCCCGCGCCGGGCGGCTACCCGCCGTCTCGTGGGTCGTCCCCAACCAGGGCGACTCAGAGCACCCGCCCGCCAACATCGCCACCGGGCAGGCATATGTCACGCGACTGATCAACACGATCATGTCCGGACCCGACTGGGACAGCACCGCGATCGTCCTGGCGTGGGACGACTGGGGAGGCTTCTACGACCACGTCAGGCCACCGCGCGTCGACCGCAACGGATACGGCCTCCGCGTACCGGCGATCGTGATCAGCCCGTACGCCAAGCGCGGGTGCGTCGACCATCAGACGCTTTCGTTCGACGCATTCAACAAGTTCATCGAGGATGACTTCCTGGGCGGCCAGCGTCTGAACCCGCGCACCGACGGCCGCCCCGACCCGCGGCCCGATGTGCGCGAATCCCTGCCGATCCTCGGCAACCTCGCGCGCGACTTCGATTTCCGCCAGCGGCCGCGACCTCCGCTGCTGCTGCCGCTGCACCCGCGGCCCGGGCCCCCCTCGACGATGGGCGCCAAGGCGCTGGCCCCGTCCTGTGGGTCGGACCTCGCCTTGACGGTCTCACCGCGCGCCGTCGAGGCCGGGCGCCGGACCCGGTTGCGGTTCGAGGTGACGGTGCCGGCGCACGGCGCCCGTGCGCCGGTTGCGGTGCCGGGCGCGGAGGTCACGGTCGCGGGACATCGAGCGGTCACGAACCGGCGCGGACTCGTGACGTTCACCGTCCGCCTGACGGAGCCTGGCTCCTTGCAGGCGCGCGCGGTCAGGTCCGGCCTGCAGGCATCGAGCCGGTTGGTGATCCGCCAATGACCGTCGCCGGCGCGCGGCCGCACGGCCCGGACGCCCTCCGGGCTACGGGGCTGGTCAAGGATTTCGACGGCACCCGCGCGGTCGACGGCGTGGATCTGCGCGTCGCCGCCGGCGAGGTGCGCGGGGTGCTCGGACCCAACGGCGCCGGCAAGACGACGCTGTTGCGGATGCTGTTCGGGCTGATCGCCGCAGACCGCGGCCAGATCGAATTGCTGGGCCGGCCGCTGGACGCCGATCGGCCGGCCGCGCTCGAGGGGACGGCCGGGTTCGTCGAGGCGCCGGCGTTCTACCCCTATCTGTCAGGGCGCGCCAACCTCGAGCTGCTCGCGCGGCTCGACGGCGCCGGCGCCCGCGGACGGATCGAGCAGGCGCTGGAGCGCGTGTCCTTGCATGACCGCGCCGAGGATCGCGTGAGCGGCTACTCGACCGGGATGCGCCAGCGGCTCGGGATCGCGGCCTCGCTGTTGCGCACGCCGCGGCTGTTGCTCCTTGACGAGCCCTCGAGCGGCCTGGACCCGGCCGGCGTGCGCGACGTCTGGGAGCTCGTCGGCGAGCTCGCCGCCGACGGTACCGCGGTGGTTCTGTCGAGCCATCAGATCCTCGACGTGCAGGGCGTCTGTGACAGCTTCACGGTGCTGCGCAAGGGACGGGCGGTCTGGGACGGGACGGCCGCGCAGCTGCGCGAGCACGCGCCGGCGGTCGAGTACCGGCTGACAACCAGCGACGACGTAAGCGCGCTCGAGATCGCCAGCGAGCACGACGGCGTGAAGGCGACGCCGGGCCCCGAAGGCGGCCTGCGGGTGCAGGCGCACCCCGAACAGCTCGATCCCTACGTAGTTGCCTTGGGCGTCTGCGGCGTCGCGATCCGCGGCCTCGAGGTCGCCGTCGGGCCGCTTGAGGCGATGTTCTTCGCGCTCACGGGCGAATCCCCCGTGGTGCGCTCACGGGCAGACGCGGCGCAGGCGTCACTGACCGGAGGTCCGATCCGCGATGGCCGTTAGCGCCCACGTCGCGGGGCACGCGTATCTGCCGCCGTCGACCGCGGCGCGCGTCCGCAGCGCGTTCGTGGTCGAGTGGCGCAAGCTGATCGCGCAGCTCGCGACCAAGGTCCTGGCGCTGATCTGCGTACTCGGACCGTTCGCGTTCGCGGCCGTGCTCAAGCTCCAGAGCAGCACGCCCTCAGACACCCTGTTCGGCGTTTGGGTGCACAGCTCGGGGTTCGCGGTGTCGCTCGTGATCCTGGGGTTCGCCGGCCAGTGGGGTTTCCCGGTGATCGCCGGCGTGGTGGCCGGCGACATCCTCTCCTCCGAGGATCGCTACGGCACCTGGAAAACGGTCCTGACCCGATCGCGCACCAGGGGTGACCTGTTCGCGGGCAAGGTGTTGGCCGCGTCCGCGATCGCGGTCCTGATCGCCGGTGCGCTGGCGATCTCGAGCCTCGTGGCGGGCCTTGTGTTCATCGGCGATCAGTCGCTCGTCGGACTCGGCGGCCGCCTGATCCCGTCCGGTCGCAGCCTCCTGCTGGTGCTCGTCAGCTGGGGCGTCAGCCTGCTGCCACTGCTCGCTTTCGTCGCGCTCGCGGTGCTGTTCTCGACCGTCACCCGCAACGGGATCCTCGGCGTCCTCGGGCCGGTGCTGGTGGCGCTGGTGATGCAGCTGCTGGCGCTGATCGGAAACGGCGCCTGGGTGCACACGCTGCTGATCGCATCCGCGTTCGGCGCCTGGCACGGGCTGTTGGCACAGCCCGCGTTCGTGGCCGGCCTGATCGCCGGCTGTCTGGTCAGCGTCGCCTGGCTCGTTGCCTGCCTGGTGGGGGCGTGGTCTGCTTTTGCCCGTCGTGATTTCGCCGGCGTGTCCGCCGCACGGCGGTCGGGGTGGAAGACGTCAGCGCGGGTCACGCTCGCCGGCCTGGCGCTGATAGCGGTGCTGACGGCGGCTACCAACCTGGGGCCGACCGCGGTGACGCCGGCACGCCTGCGCAGCTCGTTCGCGTCCACGTTCAACGACCTGACGTTGCTCCAACAGCGCCAGCTCGGTCGCCAGGTCGCGCGGGACGCGAAGCTCAATCAGCTCACCGCCTGCGCCCGCCGCGGCGGCTCGAGTGGTGGTCCGGGCGACGACTGGGTCTGCAACGTCGACGTCCTGATCCCGCAATCAGGGCCGACACCGCTCGAGCAGACGGTCAGCTACGACGTCAGCGTCCAGTCGAACGGGTGCTACAAAGCCGATTCGCCGCCCTCGTTCGTCGGCTCCCAGCTGATGCGAGTCCCCCACGGCGGGACCGTGGTCAACCCGCTGTTCACGATTTATGGCTGTTTCAACACGCTCTGACCTGCCGGCCGGTCCGCGAGCCCCCGCCGCCTGGCAGACGATCGCCTGGATGGCACGCCCGGGAGCGTTCATGACGCGCCTGCACCACCGCTACGGCGATCCGGTGACGATCCGGACCTTCTGGACCGAGGAGCCGATGGTGCTGTTCTCGGACCCCGACGCCGTGCGGGACGTGTTCCGGCTCGATCCCGCGATCGCTCCGGCGGGCCAGAGCTGGGAGTTCCTACGTCCGTTCGCCGGCCCGCATTCGATCCTGCTGTTGGACGGCGAGCCCCACCTGCGCGAGCGGCGGCTGATGGCGGCGCCGTTTCACGGCGAGCGAATGCGTGCCTTTGCCCCGATGATCGCCGAGCTCGCGCGGCGCGAGTTCGCGGGCTGGAGCGGTCGCGTGGTCGCGCTCGAGCGGATGCGCGAGCTGACGCTCGAGATCATCCTGCGGATCGTGTTCGGCGCCGACGATTCCGAGGCCAGGCGCCTGCGCGACGCGATCGAGGGCACGCTCGCCGGCGTGCGTTCGCTGCCGCGGATGCTGTCGATGGCGCTGATTCAGCGCAACCTCGGCCCATGGAGCCCCTGGGGCCGGTTCCGGATCGCGGTGGAGCGCTTCAATGCGCTGCTGGTCGAGCTGCTGGCACAGCGCCGCGCCGCGCCGCGCGCCCGGCAGGACTCGGTGCTCGCGATGCTCCTCGAGCAGCGCGACCACGACGGAAACCCACCCTCAGATCGTCAGCTGCGCGATCAGCTCGTGGCGCTGCTCGTGGGCGGACATGACAGCTCGGCCTCGACGCTCGCCTGGGCCTTTGAACGGCTCGTGCGTCACCCGGCCGTGATGGCGCGGATCCGGGAAGACGACCCCGCGTATCTGGACGCCGTCGTCAAGGAGGTACTACGTGCGCGGCCGCCGCTCACGATCGCTCCGCGTCTGCTGCTCGAGCCGGCGCCGATCGCGGGGCGGTGGCTGCCGGCCGGCACCCAGGTGGCGGCGTGCCTGTGGCTCGCGATGCGCCGCGACGACCTGTGGGCCGAGGCGTCAGCGTTCGAGCCCGACCGATGGCTCGACGGGTCGCCGCACGACCCGATGTCGTGGATCCCGTTCGGGGGCGGCGTGCGCCGCTGCGCCGGGGCGCCGTTCGCCGAGATGGAGCTGCGCGAGGTGCTGCGCGCCGCCGCGCGCCTGACGCTCAGGCCGGTCCGGCCCGAGGGCGAGCGCGCCCGGCGCAGCATGCTGGTGGTGGTTCCCGACCGCGGCGGAGAGCTGATCGCCGGCTGATCGGCGCCTACGCTTCCCGCAGCGCCTGATCGGCCGTCTCGAGGATCTCGATCGTGCCCGCCACCCCCGCGAGGCGCAGGGTGTCGTTGGCCGACGAGCTCGCCGGGATCACCAGCCGTAGCGCCTGGCCACGGGTTCGCAGCTTCTCCGTCAGGCGATAGATCAGGCGGATTCCGGCGCTGTCGAGATACTCGATCTCGCTCAGGTCCAAGACCAGCGTCCGGGCATGGTTGGGCATCTCGAGCGCGATCGACGTCCCGATGTCATCGGCGTTGGAAAGATCGATCTCGCCGGTGACTCGCGCCACGACCGCATGTCCGTGGTCGGAGAAGTGGACGTCGGAGATCCTCACCGCCTCAGTGCTCCTACGCATTACGACCTCGGTTCCGTGCTCGTTGGTGTTGACCTCGACCGCATCCATCGCCGCGTCGATGATCGTCAGGCCCCGCCCGCGATGCTCGCCCTGCGGTGGGCGCCAGCGCCCCGTGTCGGTGACGACGAACTCGAGCACCCCCTCGCGCTCGCGAGCGCGCAGCTCGAAGTGGGCCGGCGCGGGCGAGTACGCGTGCTCGATCGCGTTCGTGCACGCCTCGGAGACCGCGAGCACGATCTCGCTCGTCGACCGCTCATCGGCGCCGTGGTCGCGCAGCCAGCGGCGCAGGGCGCGCCGGACCTCGGCCAGCACGCGCGGGTCGGCACGCGGCCGCATCCGCAGTTCGCTTGGCACGGCGAGGTTCTGGACGGCGACGATCGCGGCGTCATCGCGCAGCCTCGCGATCGGTGCCAGCCGCTCGACCGCGCGACGACAGGCGTCCTCCGCCGAGTCGGCGGCTCCGACCAGGGCGACGAACTCGTCAATGCTGTGCTCGAGCGGGATCTCCGGCCGCTCGATCAGACCGTCGGTGTAGAGCACAAGCGTCTCGCCCGCGTTCAGCTCGAGCTCGTGCTCGTGATAGGCGCCGTACGGAAACGCCCCCAGCGGTGTCGCCGGCTTGACGTCGACGATCCGGCCACCGTCCGGGCCGACCACGAGCGGCGGCAGATGGCCCGCGCTGGCGATCCGGACCTGGCCGTCGACCGGGTCGAGCACCGCGTACGCCGCGGTCGCCATCGCGTCATCGGGAATCGCCTGGATGAACCGGTCGACGCGCTCGAGCGTCGCTGCCGGGCCGATGTCCTCGATCGCGTAGGCGTGCAGCGCGGTGCGGAGCTGACCCATCAGCGTGGCCGCGCGCAGCCCGTGGCCGACGACGTCGCCGATCGCGATGCCGAGCCGTCCATGTGGCAGCTCGAACACGTCGTACCAGTCCCCGCCGACCTCGTCGCTGGCCGGCATGTAACGGGCCGCGGCGGCCATGCCGACGACCTCCGGCAGCCGCTTGGGGAGCAGGCTGCGCTGCAGCAGCGTGGCCACGCTGTGCTCGTGTTCGAGCGCCGAGTTCAGGCGCGCTCGCTCGATCCCCGGGGCGGCACGGGCGGCCGCGACCTGGAGCACGGCGAGATCGCGCTGGCCGAACGTCCGCGGATGCAGCGATCCGACATGGAGCACGCCGATCAGGTCACCCTCGACGATCAGCGGCACGCCGAGCAGCGAGCGGATCCGCTTCTCGCGCAGGATCGGATTCATGATGTCGGCGTGGTCGACGTCGGCGATGAAGATCGCCACGCGCTCGGCCGCGATCCGTCCCGCGAACCCTCGTCCGATCGGGATCCGCACGCCCTGCTCGACCTCTTCCTCGATCCCGTTCGCGGCGCGCGCGACCAGCTGCTGCGCGTCCTTGTCGAGCAGCAGGATCGCGACCGTGTCGACCGACAGGCGCGTCGCGCACGCGGATCAGCAGCTCGTCGAGAAACTCCTCGAGCCCCAGCTCGGAGAGCGCCGGGTCGGAGAGGGCGTACAGGACACGGACCTGCTCTGACGGAGCGAGCTCGAGCGAGACCGGCGGCAGGACCACCTGGCCGGCGCGCGGTTCGTAGCGTTGGCGGCTCGTCAGAGGGCTGTGCCATGCGATCAACGGCATTGTGCCCTGCTGTCGGCAATCTAAGACGGCGCCGTGCCGGCGATCAGCGCGGCCGCAAGGCCGCCGACGACGGCGCTAATGCGCGATCTCGACCGCGCAGCCGGTCGCCTCGATCTCGGCGACGACCGCCGGATCGGCGCTCTGGTCGGTGATCACCATGCTGACCTCGTCGATGTCACAGACCTTTGCGAGCTCTATTTCGCCGAGCTTGGAGCCATCGGCGACGATCACCCGCCGCCGCGCGGCGAGCACCATCGCGCGCTTGATCTCGGCCTCCGGGAGGTTGATGTTCGTGATCCCGCCGCGGACGTCGACGCCGTTGCAGCCGATGAATCCGATCGAGGCGTTGACCTTCCCGAGCAGGACCGTCGCGAGCGGGTTGACGAGCGAGTGCTGCAGGGGACGCAGCGTCCCGCCGGTCACCACGACCGTGATCCGCGGATGGGCGTGTTCGAGTTCGAGCGCGACGTTGAGCGCGGTGGTGAACACGGTCACGTCGTGGAGATCCATCCGTGCCAGCAGCGCTCGCGCGACGGCCGTTGTCGTCGTGCCGACGTCGAGCAGCACGGTTTCGCCGCTCGAGACCTGGCGCGCTGCGGCGGCGCCGATGTGCTGCTTCTCGGTCGCGAGGTCCAGCGCCGACGCCTCGAATGGCTGCTCGCCGGGGACGACGCTCGCCGGCACCGCGCCGCCGCGGATCCGACGCAGCCTGCCGCGCGCCTCGAGCGCCTGCAGGTCTGAGCGGATAGTCACCGTCGAGACCGCAAACCGCGTCGCCAGGTCGACCACCCGCATGAAGCCGCGCTCTGCGACCAACCCCGTGATCCGCTCCTGGCGCAGCTCGGGGGGAACCTCGGCGTCCACGAGCTGCCCCGAGTCCAGGTTCACCGATCCAGCCTATCGCGCGGCCGGGCGCATTCAGGCCGGCTCAACCGCCGATCGACACAGCGAAGATGTGCATCGCCGGGTTGTAGCCGGTGACACTCCCAAGCGGCGGCAGCGCCACGGCCTCGACGGTCTTGGTCGGGTCGATCGGCACCGACTCCTCAAACATGTAGACGGTGTGTCCTGACGACCCGGTCGGGTAATTCGCGTAGTTCACGGCGGCCACCTGGTTGTTGGCCGGATTGCCGTTCGTGTCCTGCTCGTACCAGAAGTTGCCGACGTTGAGGTTGAACGTCGAGGTGCTGCCGTCCGTGTAATAGACGGTGCCGCTCCCCGACAGCGCCGAGTTGTTCGCCGACGTCAGGAAACCCAGCTTCGATCCCGAACCGGACGCGTCGACGATCTGTCCCTCGGCCATCGTGTTGTCTGCCTGCGCCGACGGGACGTCGGGCCACGTGAACGTCAGCCCGTCGGCTGTCACCGTGGCGCCCGGTGAGAGGCCGGCGCTGGCGAGGCCCTGAGCCGAGAACGTGGTCCCATGGCCGTCGAACCCGTCGAAGCCTGGGATCGGATTCGGGTTGCTGTCGTCGGTGATGCCGATGTTGTCGTAGCTCTGCGCGAGCGACGTGTAGGGCACCTCGACGGTGACGCCCGCCTGCAACGTCTGTCCGCTGGCATTCGCGCTGTTGTAGGACGCTTTCGCAACCAGCGGGATCGGTCCCGGCTGGAGGTCCGATGAGCCCGGCGTGACGGTGAAGGTGGCCTTCGCCGACCGTCCCGAGGTGACCTTGCCGAGCGAGGCGCTCGCCGGCGAAACCGTCCACCCCGCCGGCCCGTTGAGGCTGACGGCGGCGCCATCGAGCGGCTCGTTGCCCTGGTTGGCGAGCGTGGCCGTGACGGTGAACGTCTTGCCGGCCTGGGCGAGCTGGCTTGATGACGTCAGCGCCAGCGTCGGCTGGCCGGCCGTCGGCGGTCCGTATACGCGCGCCGAGTAGCCCGGGCTGTCGACCGGGGCGACGCGGAGGCCGCCGGCCTGGTTGCCGAGTGACACGAGCGAGACCGCGCCGAGGCCGCCGCCGCTGGGTTGCAGCGCCCACTCGGCGATCGCGATCGTGTTGGATCCCGGCTCGTTGAGGATGCCGGCCGGCACGTAGAACTCGTGCTGCGGGCCGAGCTGGTTGTCGTATTGCCCGATCAGCCACCCGTTGATGAAGATGAAGGCGCGCGAGTCGGCGTTGCTCGCGTTCGGCAGGCTGGCGACGTTGACCGCGATCGGGCTGTAGCTGTCGGCGGGCACGTGCAGCGAGAAGCTCGTGCGATACCAGCCGATCCCCTCGGGGACTCCGCGGCTGTTCCAGTCGTCGGGTAGCGACACCGATTGCCAACCACCGTCGGGATAGCCGGGCAGGTCCCAGCCGTGGTTGGTGCCGTACAGGCCGGTCGCGTTGAGCGGCCCGCGGACTGGATCCTGAAGCTGCTCGCCGCCCTGATTTCCGTCCAGGCGCCAGGTCACGGTCTCGGAGCCGCCGTCGAGCTTGGCGCCCATCAGACCGCGCGGGCTCTTCTGAGCATCGCTCGGCGGCGAACCGTAGACGCCGTCCTCGTCATGGCTCGAGCTCTGGACGAGCACCGCGACGACGTTGTCGGCGCCCGGGCGCAGCGCCGAGGGCGGGAAGCTCAACGTCTGCGTCTGCTGATTACCCGACGAGTTCGAGCCGATGAACGCGCCGTTCAGCCAAACGCTGAAGGCCCCGTGCTGGCCGCCGTTCGCGGTCAACGTGATCCCGGTCTCGCTGCCGGTCGCGGTGAAATGGCCGCGGTACCAGATGAACCCGTGGTGGAAGCCGTAGTCGTCGGCGTACAGCACCGGGGTAGTGACCGGCGGCGTCGGGTTGGTGGTCGTCGGGTGGTCGGCGAGTGCCCACGAGCTGTCGTCGTAGAAGGGCTGCGCCTCGGGCGTTTCGAAGCGGAATCGCCAGCCCGAGAGCCTCGGCAGGTTGACCGCCGTCGGGCCGCGGAGCGTCCCCGCGAGCGAGCCGTCGGGCTGCCGCGTCGTGCGCATGGCCTGACCGTTCCACGTCAGCGACCGGATGCCCGCGGGCGCCCAGACGGTGATCGGTCCGGAGCTGCTCGTGTCTCCTGTCAGCTCCAGCGTGCGGCCCTGCGCCCGGGCGGTTCGCACCAGATAGGCGCCCTGCACCAGCGCCGGGCCGGCGCTCGTCGACTCGGGCCAGAAGTCCTCGGCGATGTCCTTCTCGGCAATCAACAGCTCGAGCGCAGGTCGCCCGCCGCCGCTGACCTGGACCTCGGCGAGCCCGCCGTGCGTGTAATCGAGGCGCAGGTCGCCCCGGGTCGGATCCCAGCTCGACTGGACGTTGCCCTGCACGACCTTGACCGTCGGCTGGCTCGAGTAACGCAGTACGGTCTCGCCGTCGGTGCCGGCCGGCCCGTACAGCAGTGCGAGCGCGCTGTTGCCGAGGTCGGCGTGGGTCATCAGTTCGGAGGTCGAGTACTGCAACTGCTGTCCGTCGAACGCGAAGTTGGTCAGCAACATCCGGGCGTCGCGACCCTGGAGCGTGATCGACGTTCCGGGCTTCTGGGGGACCGTTGGGTAGAAGTCCGATGCCTGCGCGGCGCTCGGGACGTTGATCGCGTCGACCGACACGAACGTCCCGCCGGAGGCGGCGTCCTTTTGGCCGGTGACGACGATCTTGAGCGTGTGCGTGGTGTCCGCGAGCCCGCTGGCTGAATACAGCACCTGCTGGAAGTCCGTGCCCGACGAGTAGCCGTCCACGGTCGCGACCTTGGTGCCGTCGAGGTAGATGTCGGCGTCGCCGTGATTGTTCGCCGTCGGCGCGATGTACTGCACGGCGGTGCCGGTGAACGTGACCGACATCGAATCGCCGGTCGTGTCGCTGAAGCTCTCGGTGTTCTTGTAGTCACCGCCGGTGTAGCTCTGGTTTGCAACGTGTGACCAGGTGCCGCTGTAGTTCAGCGCCGGATCGGTGTCGTCGTACGTGTAGCCGAAGCTCGGTTCGGTGTTGAGCGCCAGATGCGTGCTGACGTCCGAGGTCGAGGTTGCGTCGCTCTGGCGCAGGTAGACAAACTGGGTGTTGTCGTCAGGGTTGCCGCGCGCCTCGGTCGTGACCGCCGAGTTGCTCGAGGCCGGGGCGGCCACGCCTTCAGTCTTGGCGAGCGACGGGACCGATTGCAGGAAGTCCCCGAGCAGCTTGTTCTCGCCGTATTTGGAGCCCGCGATGTCGTTGGGATCCGACGGAGTCCCGATCTCGCCCGACTCGCGAATTGCTGAGCCGTAGTCATATGAGCTGTACATGAACGGCGCCGGCAGCCACCCCCAGTTGGTGCCGCCGACGGTCATGTAGTTGCTCTGGATCGTCACCCCGTCGGCGAAGTTGCTCTTGTAGAACACGTTCTCGAAATCCGAGTTGGTCATCTCGTAGCAGTTGTCGTAACCCGCGCCGCCCCACGAGTCGTATGAACCACCCTGGAACTCGGGCAGCATCAGCGGCTCGCCCGCGAACGGCGAGAAGCCGCCCGGGGTGCTGAACGAGTTCGGATCGGCGCAGTTGAAGCCCTGCGGATAGGAGTCGTAGCCGTCGATCTCGACGGCGCCCGGCGTGCCGTTGAAGGTCCCGCTGTGGTTGCCGCTCAGCGGGACGTCGATCCCGTCGGCCTTGACCTTGGCGATCAGATCCGCCATGTAGCTCACCGTCGCCGGCTCTTTGTAGAAGAGCTCGTTCTCGACCTGATACAGAATCACGTCACCGCCGCGCGTGATCTGGTGCGCGGCGATGATCGGGTCCACCTCCGACAGCCACTGTTCGGCGGCCGCGACGTAGTCGGGGGCGTCGGTCCGCGCCACGCCCTGCTGGGTCACCAGCCAACCCGGGAAGCCGCCGGCGTCGGTCTCGGCGTTGATGTACGGGCCCGGGCGAGCGATCACGTACAGCCCGGCCTTCTGAGCGTCGTTGAGGAACGTGTTGATGTCACGAACGCCCGCGAAGTTGTAGACGCCGGGCGCGGGGGAGCTGTAGTCCCAGTCGAAGTACGGCGTCACGGCGTTGAACCCGTCGGCCTTCATCTTCTCGAGCCGATCGAGCCACAGCGATGGCGACGGCGTCCGCCACGGATCGAATTCACCGGAGTAGATCACCGTCCGCTTGCCGCCGATCATCAGCGAGTACTGGTCGTAGCTGACGCTCTGCGGCTTGCCGAGCAGGACGTGGCGCGGCGGCGCGATTGGCGCCGGCGTGACGGTGTTGGAGTGCGCCGAGACGGCGCCGCTCGCGCCGGTCGTGTCTGCCGTGACCGTGAACGAGTAGGACTGGCCGTTGGTCAGCCCGTCGATGATCACGTAGTCGTTGGGTACTTGCGCGGTGGTCTGGGTGCCGTCCGGCGAGGTGACCGTGTACGACGTCACGTTGCCCTGGCCGGTGGCCGGCGGGCACCAGGTCACCGTCACCGACTCATCGCCGCCGATCGCGTGCACCCGCGTCGGAGCTCCGGGCGTCGATGCGGATGCCTGATCCGAGGTCGCCACCGGACAGCTCGACGAATCGCCGGCGCGTGCCGGGGAGGCCGTCGCGGAGGCCGAGGTGTGCGGCGTCCAGGCGCGCGCGGGAAGCGAACGAACCGTGGCCGGAGCGGGTGATGCCTGTGCGGGTGAGAGCGCGGTCAGCGCGAATCCGGCCACGAGCAGCGCGGCGAACGACGACAGGGAGCGACGACCAGGCATTGTTCCTCCTTGGCAACCAAACCCGCTCTTGTCGAAGCTTTCGAAAACTTATTGAGAGCTTCTAGATGCGGTGCTATCAGCCCGGTCCTATGGCGCGGAACGTTAGTCTTGCTTACATACTCTTGTCAAGATCGGGCAAATCGAAAATATTTGGTTTCGATAACGCAAGCAGTGGGTAACGGCGCCGGGCGCTGCGCCCGCGCGGTCCGTGCTCTGTTACCCGCTCGTGATCTCGACGGTTGCGATTTGGCGATGCTCGCCACCCATCGGTAGGATCGCCGCCGATATCGCCGGTGCCAGCCGGCGATTTTCTTGTGACCTGCGACTGTGGTCGGGAAGGTGTTGGGGCGCGAGCGAAAATCAAGGCGCGATGTTGTTCTGCGTGTACGCCGGCCCGTGATCGGCCCGCTGACGCGAGCGGCGATCGCCGCGGGGGTCGCGGTCCTGGCGCTCGCCGCGCCCTCGCTCGCCGACGCGCCGGCCGGCGCCCGGAGGCCGGTCGCGGCCACGGCCGGCGGCGGCACGCTCGGCGCCACGGTCTCCTTCAGCGCCGGTGGCCGGCCAATCCCGCCGGCGTTCTACGGGCTGTCGATGGAGTACAACGAGCTTCCGACGTTCGAGCACCAGGGAGCGGTGTTCGATCGGGTGCTGTCAATGATCAGACCGCGTGACGGCGGCCCGATGCTGCTCAAGCTCGGCGGCAAGTCGGCCGACCACGCACTGTGGGAGCCCAAGCCGACGAAGGCACCGCCGGCGAAGGCGAGCAGCTTGCCTGCGGCCGCCCGCGCCCACGCCCGAGCGCCGGTGGCGAGCGCGAGCAACTGGTCGCACGGCGTCTACACGTTTGACCAGTCGTGGCTCGACGGGCTCGCCCAGCTCGTGCGCCAGCAGAACCTGCGCGTGATCCTGGACCTGAACCTCGCCGTCCACTCGACGACTATGGAAACGCGGTTCCTCAAGGCCGCGGTCCAAGCGCTCGGGCGCTACCGCGTCGCCGCGGTCGACGTCGGCAACGAGCCCAACCAGTACCACTTCCAGCCGCCGCTGGCGCAGGTGCGGGTGGCGAGCAGTAACCGGGCGATCCCGAAGGACTGGTGGCATGCGTACTCGGCCGGCGACTACCGGCGCGACTACACCGCCTACGCGCGCGCGCTGCTCGCCGCTGACCCCGGGGTCACGATCGGCGCCCCGGACATCACTTACCCGCTTCCCGACTGGATGTCGGCGGTGAGCGGGCTGGGGAAGCTCGGACCGCGCTACCTCGCGATCCACATGTACGGCTCTTCGATCTGCTGGAAGCCGACGAATCCGCTGTGGCCGACGATCCCGCGTCTGCTGTACGGCTCGGACATGATCCGCCTGCAGAGCATCATCGGCAAAGGGGTCGCGTTCGCCCACGCGCACGGGATGCAGATGCGCGTGACCGAGTTCAACTCGGTGAGCTGCGGTGGCAACCCCGGCGTCGCGAACGCGTTCGCGACCGCGTTGTGGGCGCCGGACGCACTATTCACCTTCATGCAGGGCGGAGTTACCGCCGTCAACATGCATATCCGTCCGGGGAGTGTCAACTCACCGTTTCATTTCAGCAAGGCGGGGCTGCTGCCCCGGCCGGAGCTTTACGGGCTGGCACTGTTCGCGCAGATGACGCACGGTCCGGCGACGCTGCTGAATTCGACGGTCACCGGCCCGCCGCAGCTGCACCTCAAGGCGTGGACGGTCCGCAAGGGCGCAACCGTCAGCGTGCTGCTGCTCAACGACGGAGGCAACGCCGCGAGCGTCGCGCTCAAGGCACATGGCGGTCGACCCGCGACCGTCCGCCGGCTGACCGCGCCGCGCCCCGGCGCGACCTCCGGGATCCGCTTCGCGGGCCAGTGGATCGGCAGCGACGGGCGCTGGCACGGCCACGAGGTCGAGTCCCACGCGAGCCGCACCGGTGCTGGGTACCGCGTCGAGGTACCCGGCTACAGCGCGGCGCTCGTGACCTTCTGAGTGGTCTGAGCCTCGGCCGGGCTCGCCCGGACGGACCCGTTCGCAACACGGCCGGTGGTCGAGATCACCTCGACCTCGACCCCGTACCTCGGCGCGAGCGTGACACCGCGCAGGATGACCGGATCGGGCCGATCACGCGTGAGGGCCAGCTCGACCGCGGGCACCGCGACCCGGAGCACCTCGGCCATCTCGGCCTGGGCCAGCGCCGCGCCGAGGCAACGGCGGATCCCGCCCCCGAACGGCAACCACGTGTACGAATCGGCGCCCTCGTCGAGGAAGCGCTCGGGCCGGAACTCGGCTGGGCGCGGATAGATGTCCTCGCGCATGTGCACCAGCGCGATCGCCGGATAGAGCTTTATCCCGGCCGGGAGCTCCCAGCCGGCTACCAGACGCGGCTTGCGTAGCGTCCGCTCGGCGGCATCGATCACCGGCCGCAGGCGCAGCGCCTCCTTGACGACTGCGTCAAGGTAATCGTCGCTCGCGCCGGCCGCGAGCTCGTCACGCAGGCGCCGCAGCGTGTGCGGGTTGCGCAGCAGCAGCTCGAACGCGAACGCCAGCCCCGTCGCGGTCGTCTCGTGTCCGGCAGCGAGCATCGTGAACAGCTCGTCGCGCAGCTCGCCGTCGGTCATCGGCCGCCCCTCGTCATCGCGCGCTCGCAGCAGCAGCGAGAGCACGTCGCCGCGCCGCTCGAGGTCGGGCTCGGCCCGCCGCCGGGCGATCTCCTCGAACAGCAGCGCGTCGGCGGCGCGCAAGCGGGCCGCCAGCCGCCCGCCGGGGCTCAGCCGCCCGAGGTCCGCGCGGAGCACGTCGCTGACCATGTACAGCGTGCTCGAGTCGAGCACGGCGCCAAAGGCCGTGCGCAGGCGCTGCACGCGCGCCGGGTCCGCGACGCCGAACACGACCCGGCAGATCACCTCGAAGGTGAGCCCCCGCATCCGCACGCGAAGCTTGAAGCGCTCGCCCGGCCGCCAGCTCGCGACCTCTCGCTCGGCGATCTCGCGGATCACGGCTCTGAAGCCCGTGACGCGCGTGCCCTGGATCGGGGGCAGCAGCAGCTTGCGTTGACGCAGGTGCTCGGGGCCGTCGAGCACCAGCACCGACCGCGGTCCGAGGACTGGCTCCATGATCGAGTTTGCCTCGCCCGCGAGCAGATCGGACTGGTCACCGGTGAACAGCTCGCGGATCGCCTCCGGTTCGCCGACGTAGACGCCTTGGCCGAAGGCGGTGAAGCGGACCGTGAACACGTTCCCGTAGCGGCGCTGCCACGCGCGCAGGACGCCGAGCGGGTCGGTGGCCAGGCGAAAGAGGTTCACCAGTCCCGGCGTCTGTGGACCTGGCGGCAGCGCCATGGGCTCAGTCTAGGCTCGCGAAGTAGCGCTTGTTCGCGCCAAGAACCCGCTCAACGGGTCGGCCACTCGTGGACGGGCGCGTTGCTGTGCATGTGCTCGCGGTAGCGCCGGGTCATCTCGCGCAATGCGCCGCGCCGGTCCAGACCGGGCCGGGCGTAAAGATCGTGAAAGACCTCGGCCTGCCACGCGGCGCCGTTTCTCAGCTTGACGCAGCGGCGCTCGATGATCTCCAGCAGGCGGGCCGCGTCGGCGGCGCCGACGCCCCAGCGCTCGAGGCCCTCGTGCGCGAGCGGCAGCAGCCGCCGCACGACGAGCTCGGCGACCGGCACCTCGCCGAGGCCCGGCCAGTACACGCGCGCGTCGATCCCCTCGCGCGCGCCGACGTGGAAGTTCTCCTCGGCGGCCGAGAACGACATCTGGGACCAGACCGGGCGCTCCTCGTCGGCGAGCACACGGAGCAGCCCGTAGTAGAAGGCAGCGTTGGCGAGGATGTCGACGACCGTCGGGCCGGCGGGCAGGACCCGGTTCTCGACGCGCAGATGGGGCTCGTCCCCGACGGTGTCGTAGATCGGGCGGTTCCAGCGATAGATCGTGCCGTTGTGGAGCCGCAGCTCGTCGAGCTGCGGGACGTCGCCGCGCTCGAGCGTCGCCAGCGGATCCTCCTCCTCGCACATCGGCAGCAGCGCGGGGAAGTACTGGACGTTCTCCTCGAACAGGTCAAAGATCGAGGTGATCCACCGTTCGCCGAACCACACCCGCGGCCGCACGCCCTGGGCCTTGAGCTCCTCCGGCCGCGTATCGGTGGCCTGCTCGAACAGGGCGATCCGCGTCTCGCGCCACAGCTCCTTGCCGCAGAAGAACGGCGAGTTGGCGGCCACGGCCACCTGGACCCCAGCGATCGCCTGGGCCGCGTTCCAGTAGCGCGCGAATCCGTCGGGATCGACCTGCTGATGGAGTTGGACGCTGGTGCACGCCGCCTCGGGCGCGATCGTGTCGGCGAGCGTCAGCAGACGCTCGACGCCCGCGATCGAGATCTCGAGATCCTCGCCGCGGGCCGCGAAGATCTGCTCGTTGAGCAGCGCGTAGCGCGGGTTCGCGCTGAACACGTCGGCCCGGAGATGTTCGGTCGCGACCGTCGGCAGGATCCCGATGATCATCATGTGCGCGCCGACCGTGCGCGCGCGCTGCTCGGCGTCGTTGAGGCTCGCCCGCGCGTCGCGCTCGAGCTGCGAGAAGACGTCACCCTCGAGTAGCCGCGGCGGGATGTTGATCTCGACGTTGAACTGACCGAGCTCGGTCTGAAAGGCGGGGTCGGCGATCGCCTGCAGCGCGGCGGCGTTGATCATCGCCGGATCGCCGCCGTCGTCGGTCAGATTGAGCTCGATCTCGAGTCCGAACGATCGCTGCTCGGGACTGAAGCGCGATTCCGACAGCATCCGCGCGAACACGTCGAGGCTCGCGCGCACCTTCCGTCTGTACCGTTGCCGGTCCTCGCGGGTGAACGTCCGGGCGGTTACCTGCTGGCCCACGCGCACAGTATCGAGTACCCACCGAGTCCTACACAACTCCGCCTCGGGCACTGGCGCTGCCCGCACGCGTCCGTTACCCTGGCCGCATCGGGGCGCCGTTTGGGGTTTGTACGGCGGTGCTGATTCATCCAGGATCGGAGGGGACCATGGCTATACCTGCGACCATCGCGGAGGGCGCGACTGGGTCCGTCGTCAAGTGGCTGCAGTACCTGCTCGTCCGCCGGACGCTGTCTGACAGCCAGATCGACGGCGTGTTCGGACCTGTCACCAAGGCAGCGGTTGAGCAGTTTCAGACGGACGCGCATCTGACCGTGGACGGGATCGTCGGCCCCGCCACATGGGGTGCGCTCGGCGGCGGGCGGCCCGAGCCGCCGACCCTCGAGCAGGGGTCAACCGGGGGCACCGTCAAGGATCTTCAGAAGGCCCTCAACGAGGGGCGGGGCAGCTTCGCCCCGAGCTCGAACCCGGTGCTCGCGCTCGATGGCGACTACGGGCCACACACCGCCACCGCGGTCAAGGGCGCGCAGCACGAGGGCGGGATCGCCGACGACGGAATCGTCGGCCTGCAGACGTGGGCGCTGCCCGTACACGCCGCCGGCCAGGTGCTCGCGGACCTGTGCGGCGTAACGCCTCCCGGCTGATCGAGCGACGCACGTCGGTGGCGTCGGCACCTGACACTCGCCGCCTGGCGATTTCGTAGGGTAACCGGCGATGGGCGCTCGGGATACGTTCGGGGTTGCGGTGCCCGGTGGGGAGTTGCGCGGCTGGACGGCGGGCTCAGGGCCGAACGTGTTGCTGCTCCACGGCGGGCCCGGGCTGGACTATGCCTATCTCGACGGGCTCGGCGCGGAGCTCGAGCCCGAGTTTCACGTCGCCGCCTATCAGCAGCGCGGCCTTGAGCCGTCCACCGTCGAGGGTCCGTTCACGATCGCCCAGGCGATCGACGACACCGTCGCCGTGCTCGACTGTCTCGGCTGGCCCCAGGCCTTTGTCGTCGGCCACTCGTGGGGCGGCCATCTTGCGCTGCGACTAGTGGCCGCCCGTCCACAGCGCCTGCTCGGCGCGCTCGCGGTCGAGCCGCTCGGGGTCGTCGGCGACGGCGGCATGGCGGCGTTCGCGGCCGAGATGCAGGCGCGTACGGCCAAGGAGGCCCGCGATCGCGCACAGGAGCTCGATGAGCGCGCAATGGCCGGCCAGGGGACCCTTGAGGATGCAGTCGAGGGCCTGCGACTTATGTGGCCGTCCTACTTCGGCGACCCCGAAAAGGTGCAGCCGATGCCGCCGATCTCGATCTCGCTCGAGGCGTACGCCGGGATCATGGAGGACATCGCCGAGGGCTTCGACGGCATCGCGGCGGCGCTCGCCGGCGCCGAGGTGCGCTACGGGATCGTCGCCGGGGCCGCGAGCCCGATGCCATGGGGGCAGGCGGCGCGCGCGAGCGCCGAGCTGTCGCCACGCGCGTTTCTGAAGGTCGTGCCCGGCGCGGGACACTTTCCGTGGTTCGAGGCCCCCGGCAGCGTCCGCAGCGCGCTGAATGAGCTGGCGCGGAGTCGCCCCGCCGACGCCGATGCTGCGTCTGAGCCCGAGGCTATGCCCGCACCGGGCGCGTGAGCGCTCTGGCGCCCAGCAGCCGCTCGAGCTCTGACCCCAGTTCCTGCCGCGCCTGGCGGTGCAGCGGGCACAGCGGCGCCCGGACGTCTTCCCGCAGAGGCACGCCGCGCAGCGCGAGCGCCGCCTTCACCGACGCTTGGAAGGTGTGACGGGAGAGCAGTTCCCTGAGCGATCCGACGAGCGCCTCGCGCTCGGCGGCCGGCTCGCGGACGAGCGCCGCGACGAACTCCGGAAACGCCCCGGCGACCCCGGAAACGGCGCCGACGGCGCCGTCCGCCAGACCTTCGACGAGCACGCTCTCGGCGCCGACGAACACGTCGAGCCCGAGCTTCAGGTACGGCTCGACGGTGGCGAACGGCTTGTCGGACACCTTCATGCCGACGAGGTTCGGCGCGCGCTCACGGATCTCCATCACGACCGCCGGCGGGACCGCGTAGCCGCTGCGGTCCGCGAACTCATAGATGTAGAACGGGAGCGGGTCGCAGGCGGCGGCGGCGGCGGCGAAGTGGCCGACGAGCTCCTCTGCCGCGAGCGGGAAATACGGCGGCGCGATCACGGCGATGCCGTCCGCGCCGGCCTGCGCCGCATGGGCCGCCAGCGCGCATGTGGCGGCGGTGGTCTGCGCTCCGCAATGGATGATCACGCGCAGCGTCCCCGCCGACTCGATCGCGAGTTCCGCGGCGCGGTGACGCTCGCCGGGCTCGAGCATGATCCCCTCGCCGGTGGTGCCGAGCATCAGCACGCCGTCGATCCCGCTCGCCGCGTAGAAATCGAGCAGCGGGCCGAATGCCTCCTCGTCGAGGTGCTCGCCGCGGTCGCGCAGCGGCGTCACGGCCGCCGCGAAGGTCTGGGGAGTCGGTCGATCTGCCACGCGGGGATCCTGTCACGGATACGACTGCACGAGTCGGCTGCCGCGGCCGGGGCGGGTGCGTACGCTGGCCGGAGATGGAGGTCCTGTCCGCCGATCGGCTCGAGATCCCGGCGCTTGCTGCCCTGTTCAGCGAGTGCTACTCGGACTACCTCGTTGACCTCAACATCGACGAGGCCGGGTTTCGCCAGCACCTCGAGACCAATGACATCGATCTCGGCTGCTCGCGGGTGGCGGTCGACGAGCGCCCGGTGGCGCTGGCCCTGATCGCGCGCCGGGATGCGGCGGGCTGGGTGGGCGGCATGGGGACGATTCCGTCGCATCGTCGGCGGGGTCTCGGCGAGCAGGTGCTGAGGGCGGCGCTGGGGGCTGCGAGCGCTGGAGGCTGCGAGGTCGTCTGGCTCGAGGTCATCGACCGCAACCGGGCGGCGCTCGAGCTCTATTACAAGCTCGGCTTCGAGATCGCCCGAGAGCTGATCGTCTGGTCACTGCCCGCGCCTGGTGCCGCCGGGCCGTCCGCGCGACCGGTCACACCGGACGAGGCCCACGCCTTGATCGTCGCCCGCCGCGAGGCCCGCGAGCCGTGGCAGCGCGCCGACGCGAGCCTGGCGAGGATGCAGTCGCGGCGCTCGACATTGCGTGGGCTCATCATCGAGCGCGACGACCGGGTCACGGCCGCCGTCGTCTTTGACGAGCTGGCAGAGCAGGTCACCGTGATGCAGGTCGCCGCTCGCGACGAGGCGGCGGCGCAGGCAGCGCTGCTCGGCGCAACCGGCGGTGCCAGGTCACTGCGGCTGTCGAACGTGCCCACCGACGCGGCCGCCTCGCGCGCGCTCGAGCGCCTGGGGGCTGACCTCGTTGTCCGCCAGCACGAGATGGTGCTGCAAGTTTTTTAGCGAACGCGAAACTATTTGCCGCAACTCTCGTTTACGCGTGTTTGGGGTCGGTTTCGAAGCTTGAGTTGGGGCGCAGTTCACCTGGCCCGGTGCGGATGGATGTAGGTCTTCCTATCCGCCCGGGCCTGCTTCGGACCCTGTCGAGGTTCAGACTTCGTGGTTCGGGCACACGATCCAGGGAGAGAAGATGACCGACACGATCGCCACCGCGCAGCCGAGCCCCGCCGAGCTGGCCGTCTCGGATTGGCTTGACCAGTTCAATGCGGCGCTGGCGGCCAAGGACGCGGCCGCCGCCGCGAGCCTGTTCGCCGCCACGAGCTACTGGCGTGACCTCGTTGCGGTGACCTGGAATCTGAAGACGGTCGAGGGTCCCGACGGCGTGCAGGACATGCTGGACCAGGCGCTCGACAGTACCGCGCCGGGGAACTTCCGCGCCGTCGAGGCGCCCGCCGAGGCCGACGGCGTGATCGATGCATGGCTGGAGTTCGAAACCGAGGCCGGCCGCGGGCAAGGGCATCTGCGCCTGATCGAGGGCAGGGCGTGGACGCTGCTGACCGCGCTCTATGAGTTGAAGGGATACGAGGAGCACCACGGACCGTCGCGACCCCAGGGCGCGCTGCACGGAATCCATCCGGACCGTAGGACGTGGTTGCAGGAACGCCGGCGCGAGGCAGACGAGCTCGGCGTCAGCAGGCAGCCGGAGGTGCTGATCATCGGTGGTGGACAGTGCGGGATCGCGCTCGCCGCACGACTGCGCCAGCTCGACGTGCCGGCGATCGTCGCCGACCGTCACCCGCGCCCGGGCGATCAGTGGCGCGGGCGCTACAAGTCACTGTGTCTGCATGACCCGGTCTGGTACGACCACCTGCCATATGTGAAGTTCCCCGACAACTGGCCCGTGTTCTCGCCCAAGGACAAGATCGCCGACTGGCTCGAGATGTACACGCGCGTGATGGAGATCAACTACTGGGGCGCAACCACGGCGACCGCTGCGCGCTATGACGAGGCGGCCGGCGAGTGGGACGTGACGCTCGAGCGCGACGGCCAGACGGTCCACGTGCGTCCGAGGCAGCTGGTGCTCGCGACCGGCGTGTCAGGCAAGCCCAACCGGCCGGTCTTTCCCGGCCAGGAGACCTTTGCGGGCGAGCAGCAGCACTCCTCCGAGCACCCCGGCCCCGACGCCTATGCGGACAAGCGCGTTGTCGTGATCGGTTCCAACAACTCGGCCTTCGACATCTGCGCCGCGCTGTACGAGGTCGGCGCCGACGTGACGATGGTGCAGCGCTCGTCGACGCACATCGTGCGCTCGGATTCGCTGATGGAGATCGCGCTGCGCCCGCTCTACTCCGAGGAGGCGGTCGCGTCCGGAGTCACCACCGAGCGCGCCGACATGACGTTCGCCTCGATCCCCTACCGGATCATGGCCGAGCTCCAGGTCCCGGTCTACGAGCAGATCCGCGAGCACGACCAGGACTTCTACGCGCGGCTCGAGGCTGCCGGCTTCGAGCACGATTGGGGTGACGACAACTCGGGACTTTTCATGAAGTATCTCCGTCGCGGGTCGGGGTATTACATCGACGTCGGCGCTGCCGAGCTCGTCACCGATGGACGGGTCAAGCTTGCGCATGGACAGGTCGACCACCTAACCGAGCACGCGGTCGTACTCGAGGACGGGACCGAGCTCGAAGCCGATCTGGTCGTGTACGCCACCGGCTACGGCTCAATGAACGGCTGGGCCGCGGACCTAATCTCCCAGGAGGTCGCCGACCGGGTCGGCAAGGTGTGGGGACTCGGTTCGGGTACCACCAAGGATCCCGGCCCGTGGGAGGGCGAGCAGCGCAACATGTGGAAGCCGACGCAGGTGCCGGCGCTCTGGTTTCACGGCGGCAACCTGCACCAGTCGCGCCACTACTCGCTCTACCTCGCGCTCCAGCTCAAGGCGCGCGCGGTCGGGCTCGAGACGCCGGTCTACGGGCTGCAGGAGGTCCACCACACGGGCTGAGCCACGCCCAAGCGCGGGCTGAGCCACGCCCCCGCGCGGGCTGAGCTACGTCGCGCGCGGGCTCGGGGACACCCCCCGTCGATCGCGGTGCTCAGCCCGCCAGCCGCCACTTGATCGGCCCGAGTCCGGGGAAGTGCAGCGCCTCCGCCGTGGCCCCGGTCAGGTCCCACACGCGCCCGGCAATGTACGGGCCACGGTCGATCACCGGCACCTCGATCGCCCGGTTGCCGTACATGAAGATCACCTTCGTGCCGCACGGCAGCGTCTTGTTCGCGACGCCCAGCGTCGAAACGTGCAGGATTCCGCCGCAGGCGACGCCGTTGCCGTAGAGGTCATAGAAGGACGCAATGCTGACGTTCCACTGGCCGGGCGGCAGCTCGTCCGGGTTCAGAAGCTCGTTGGTGAAGTTGAGCTGGTTGAGGTGATAGCGCCTGACCGCGAGCTGGAAGCGCGCGACCGCGGCGCGCACTTGGGCGTCGGTCGGCGCGCCTTTCGCGGGCGACCGGGTGATCGTCGCGGGCTGATTGGGGCTCGGAGTTCCGGGTGAGGTCTGCGTCACCGTCGCCGGCGGGTCGTCCGGCTTGGTGGCCGCCTGCCCCGCAACCGGCTCGATCGCGTGCGGATGCGGTCGTACCGCGCGATCCGGACTCGTGGTCGTCCGCGCCGTCGCCGCCGGCTTTGCCGTGGTCGTCGGCCCGCTTGACCCGCACCCGGCCAGCGCTAGTGCCACGACGGCTGTCGCTACCAGGGCTCGGATCCGCGCGACTCTAGCCAAACGCATCCCCGCAGGCACCACTCGCGCCGGCCGGCTCGCGGTAGGCTCACGCCGTTGACCGCCCCGGCCGGCTTCAGTGTGGAGCAGGACCGACACGGTCTCGCCTGGAGATGCACCGCGTTCATGACATCGACCGGAGGAGCAGCGGATGACCGGAAAGGCTGATTTCACCGAGCAGGAGTGGGACCTCGTGCTCGAGGGGCCGCCCAGCGCGGGGATGATCGTCATCACCGCCCAGCATGGCGGCACGTTCCGCGAGACGATCGCGATCGCCAAGGCGTACACCGAGGCGCGCAAGGAGCACGGCCAGAGCGAGCTGCTCGACGCGATCGTCGCGGCCAAGCCCGAGTCCGACCACACGCGCTATCACAGCCCAGACGAGCTCAAGCAAGCGGGCCTCGGGCACCTGCGCGACGCGGTGGAGTTGCTCGGGCGTAAGGCGACGGCCGAGGAGCTCGCCGAGTACAAGCGCTTCGTCCTGACGCTCACCGAGAAGGTCGCGCACGCCCACCGAGAGCACGGAGTGGAGGTCAGCCCGAGCGAGCAGGCGGCGATCGGCGAGATCGCGGACGCGCTCGGCGCCTCGCCGCCGGAGTAGCGGCAGCCATGGCCGAGTCAAACCGCCGCTTCCTGCTGCGCAGCCGGCCCGCGGGCCGGATCACCGACGAGACCTTCGAGCTCGTCGAGGAACGAGTCCCCGAGATCGAGGATGGTCAGGCGCTCGTCCGCACCCAATGGATCTCGCTGGATCCGACCAACCGCGCCTGGATCCGCGAGACGCCGACCTACCTGCCGCCGGTCGCAATCGGCGAGGTCATGCGCGCCGCCGGGCTCGGGCAGGTGGTCGCCTCAAAGCATGACCGCTACCGCGAGGGCCAGCTCGTACAGGGCCTGCTCGGTTGGCAGGAGTGGGCCGTCGTATCCGACGCCGCCCCGCTGCTCCCCGTGCCGGACGTCCCGGGCGTCTCGCCGAGCGCCTTCCTCGGCGTGCTCGGCGCGACCGGATTGACGGCCTGGATCGGCGTCCACGAGATCGGCCGGCCGCAACCCGGCGAGACCTTCGTCGTGTCGGCCGCCGCCGGTGCCGTCGGCTCGGTCGCGGGACAGATCGCCAAGATCAGGGGCGCCCGCGCGGTCGGGATCGCGGGCGGTGAGCGCAAGTGCGCGCTGCTGACCGACGAGCTTGGGTTTGACGCGGCGGTCGACTACCGCGCGTCGGACTGGCGCGACGCGCTCGTGGGAGCCACCCCGGAGGGGATCGACGTCGACTTCGAGAACGTCGGCGGCTCGATCATGGAAGCGATCTTCGCGCGATTGAACCTCCGGTCGCGCGTGGTTCTCTGCGGCCTGATCTCCGGCTACAACGACGCCGATCCGCCGCCGGGGCCGCGCAGCTTCGGAGTTCTCCTCACCCAGCGCGTGCACCTGCAGGGCTTCATCGTCCTCGATCACCTCGATCGGATCGTGGAGGCGGCGACCGAGATGGGCGGCTGGATCCGCGAGGGCAAGCTGAAACCGATCGAGACCGTGATCGAGGGCTTCGAGCAGCTGCCGGCCGCCGTCAACATGCTGTTCGACGGCGCCAATACCGGCAAGCTCGTGTTACGGGTGTCCGACTAGCGTCTGTGGCGGCCGCCCGCCCCGCCGCGGCCGTGGGTGCCGTGCAGGCCCTGCGCGCGTCCGCGGTCCTCGCGGCCGCGCCCGCCGCGCCCGTGGTGGCCATGGCCGCGGCCGGCCAGATCGAACGGACGCAGGAACCGTGCCGGCCTGAAGTCGGTAAAGGCCGGAGGCGTCGGGACGACCGCACCGCCGGAGCTGAACACGTTGAACCCGGCCCCGAGCGCCGCGGCGTCGGCGTTGAGGCTGTTGGTGTCAAAGCGCCAGTGACCGGTGTTGATGCGGTTGATCAGCGTCTGGAATGCCGTCACCGTCTCGGCCGGCGTGAAGGCACAGTGTCCCGCGCGCGCGACGAAGATCTGGCGTAGCAGATGCCGGTCACCAGCCCTGTCAACGGCTGACCGGTACGCCTGCTCATCCTGGTTGACGACAAGTCCGTCGCCGGTCGTGTGCATCGTCAGCACCGGCCGTCCGTCGAGCTGACCGTTGAACACGATGTTGTGCTCCAGGTACCTGACCGCCGCCGGGTCCGCGCTGATCCGCGGCGCGGAGTTGAGCGTCTTCAGATCCGCGTGCAGAGACAGGCCGGCGGCGGAATAGAGCGCCTTGACCTCGGGGTAATCAACCGACTCGCGAAGCTGGCGGAAGTAGTTCACGCCCGTGTTCCAGGACGGGTTGCCGCCGGCGCGGCCTTCGAGCTCGGCTCTGAAGTCGAACACGAACGGACCGTCGACCTGGGTGAGCCACTGGAACTGGTTTGCCTCCTGGTCGGTGAAGTCGTTCGCGGCCGGCTCGGGACTCGTCGGCGTGAACCATCCCGGGAGGTCGGCGAGCGCGCTCGCCAGCGCGAGCCGCGCGCGCCCCTGCGCGGTCTGCTGGGCGGTCGTCACCGCACCCTCGGCGGCGACCAGATTCCCGGTTGGGTTCGTGATGTTGACCACCTGCAGTGACGGGTCAAGCAACTGCTGGATCGCGAACTCCGAGTCGAGCGCCTCGTTCCAGGTGGCGACGCCGCCAGCGAGGACCCCGCACATCGGCAGCGCGGCCGTGAAGCGGCCAGGATCGTCCTGAAGCAGCCCAGCGGTGATGATCCCCCCGAGCGAGTGGCCCCACGCGATCGTGCGCTGCGGCCTTCCGAACATCTTGTCGAACACGTTCAGGGTGTCGATCTGGTCGGGGATCGCCTGCTGGATCGCCCAGCCGGTCGTCGCGTACGAGGAGCCGGCGAGCGCGTAGCCGTGGTCGAGCAACCAAGCTCCGGTAATCGGATCGCCGACGTCCTGGGCCGGATTGGCCGCGCCCGGGACCACGTACCCATGGCTGTAGAGGACGAGCGTGCCGTTGAACTGAACCGCCGGCAGCTGGATCTCCCAGGTCGCGCCATCTGCCAGCGTCCCGTTGAAGGTCTGCACGCTGCCGGTCCCACCGGCCGCGCGCGACGTGCCGCCACTTGTCAGGGCGATCACCGCGGCAAGCGCGGCAGCGCAAAGGGCGAGGGTCGCGATCCGACTCCGCAGCTGCAAGCGCCGAACAAACACGGTTACTCCAATCCCCGCCTGGTCTTGGGGCGGAAGCCGGTGGTTGAGGCAGCGGAGCCTATTGCGCGGCGCTCTCGGGTGTCAAAGAGCAATCGCGCCTGCCGCTCGTGTCACGGTCTAGGGGCGAGACCGGAGAACGGCTCGGTCATGTTCGGGCGCGGCAGCGGCGTCACGTCGCGCGAACGGATCAGCAGCAGCGCGAGCGCGATCGCCACGAGCAGGCGCCAAGTCCCGGTCTCCTTGCCGCCCGGCATTGCGCACGAAACCTACCTACCGGCTCGGCGGGCGAGCCGCCCGTGGCCCCGGCGTCGAGCCGCATGGTTGGCCGCCGCCACCGATGGGTCCCCGTGGGCGTCTATCTGGGCTGAGCGGTGGGTTATCGACCTACGGCCGACAGCCGTGGGCGGACTACGGGGCCGGGCGCAGGTTTTCCGCCATCGTCTGGAGCCCTAGGCGGATTACCCTCCTCACAGGGGTGTAGTTCGACCACGCCGACCGCACCGGGCTCCGGTCAGGCCGCAGATACCCGTCCCCCCAGCCAGATATGGGCACCGCAACCCCCGCTCCGTCAGGCGGCGAGCGCGGGCTCGAGCTCGAGCTCGCGGGCGAGGCGATCGACCGCAGTTCGCAGCGCGCCCCCCGCCAGGAGTGCATCGGTCGCCTGCGCGAGCAGACGCCCGACGAATCCCCGTCCGGTGACGTTGACCGACGCGCACAGCTCGCTGCCGCCGGCCGATGGCCGCGCGTGATACTCGACGTCGAGCTGGATCGGGCCGCTCGCCGTCAGGACCAGGTTGCCGTCGTCGGCCTCGGTGATATCGACCTCGAACTCGAGCGAGCGTCCAGCGAGGTGGCCATGAACGCGCACATGTTCGCCGGCCAATAGGCGATCGCCCTCCCAGTCGACCACCTCGAAGTCGATCGGTGCCCAACGTGAGATCGCATCGGGCTCGGTCAGCAGTTCCAGGACTTCGGCCGGCACCGCCGTGATTTCAGTCTGTGCGGTCCACTGTCCCATGGCCCCAATCCTCACCCGTGGACGCGCGGCGGTTGGGTGACATTCCTCACATGACCCCGATCCATGCAGCGATGCTAGGTCGTGCCGCTGCGGGTGTCAGCGCACCCTTGGGTGACGATGTCACACCCGGCGCGTCGGCGGTGAACGGTTACGCTGGGACAGAACCGTTGCGTCACTGGAGGTCGCTGTGGCCGCGCTGGAGCTTGATCGGATGACCTGGCCGGAGGTACACGCCGCGCAGCAGGCGGGGCGCGATCTGCTCGTGATCGCGTTCGGAGCGACCGAGCAGCACGGCTTTCGGCGATTGGTGCTGCTCCCGACCCACGGAGGCAACTTCGCACCGCTCGCGGCCGCGCTCGAGCAGCTGGGCCCGATCGACGGGATCGAGCTTCGGGCGTTGACCGACATCTCGGCCTTGCTCGCCCTCGCTCAGCTCGGCGTCGATGAGTATGGGGTGCCGCTCGGCGACGGAGGGCTGCACGCCGGTGACGGGAGTCCTGATCGCGCGTGAACCTGTGGCGGGCCGACGAGCACGAGGCGCTCACCGATTCCGCGTGGGAGGCGGAGATCGCGCGGCGGGCGCTTGCGGAGATCGTGGCGGATGCCGAGCGGGCGCAGGTGGACGGGTTGTGGCCAGGCCACCCGCTCGACGATGTCCGCGAGGACGAGCACTTCGCCTCGCTGTATCTCGGGAGCGCCGGGATGATCTGGGCGCTGGCGCGGCTGGGCGCGTCGCTGGACAGCGCCGCCGCTGTCGGCGCTGCGCTCGAGCGCTACCGGGCGCGCCCCGATTTCGCCGCCGAGGCGCATCCGCCGAGCTTCCTGATGGGAGAGACGGGCCTGCTCCTGGTCGCCGCCGTGACCGGCGCGCCGGCCGCCGATCGCGAGCGTCTTAGCGAGCTCGTCCACGCCAACCGCGAACATCCGACCTGGGAGCTGATGTGGGGCTCGCCGGGCACGATGCTCGCGGCTCGAGCATGCGGTCTGGACGACGAGTGGCACGAGAGCGCCGAGCTGCTCTACGCGCACTGGGACTCCTCGACCGACACGTGGACCAACGACCTCTACGGCACGGTCCAGGTGTACCTCGGCCCTGCGCACGGGACGGCGGGCGGCGTCCAGGCGCTGCGCGGGTTCGTCGACGACGAGCTGCTGGCCGCCCGAGTGACCAAGCTGGTGACGCGGACGGCGGTTGCACAAGACGGACTGGTCAACTGGCCGCCGCTGGACCGGCCGTTCAGCGAGCTCGAGGACCAGGCGCGGGTGCAGTGGTGCCACGGCGCGCCCGGGCTGGTCACCACCCTCGGGGACCTGATGCCGCTCGAGTTGGCGCTCGGCGGCGCCGAGCTGACGTGGCGCGCCGGACCGCTGCGCAAAGGCCCGGGGCTGTGCCACGGCACCGCGGGAAACGGGTTCGCCTTCCTGCGCGCGCACCAGTTGACCGGCGATGCGGTCTGGCTCGAGCGCGCCCGGGCCTTTGCCATGCACGCGGTCGAGCAGGTCAGCCGGCAGCGCGACGCGCTTGGACGGGGGCGCTACACCCTCTGGACCGGCGACGTCGGCGTGGCGCTCTATCTGCGGGCGTGCTTGCACGGCGACGCCGCCTTTCCGACGATCGACGCGATCTAGCCCGGCGCGTCAGTCGAGCTCGGTCAGCAGCCCGTCGAGGTCGAGGTCGGTTCCCAGCCCCGTCAGATGACCCTCGCTGTCGCGGGGCCACGCCTGGGCGGGCCGGTCCCACATCAGCTCGACGTCGTTCCCGTCCGGGTCTGACACGTAGATCGCCTCGTGCGTGCCGTGGTCGGTCGCCTGGCGAATCGGCCAGTCGGCCGCCTTTAGCCGCCGGTAGCCGTCGGCGAGCGCCCGCCTGGTGGGGTAGGCGAGCGCGACGTGGTGCAGACCCGTGACGCCATCGGGCTGCGGGTCGCCGTCGGCTGACTTCCACGTGTTGAAGCCGAGATGGTGGTGGTAGCCGCCGGCTGAGATGAACAGGATGTCGCCGGTCGTGCCCCACCCCGGCACGTCCCGCCCCTCGGCCACAACATCGAAGCCAAGGATGTCGACGTAGAAGGTGCGCACGCGGTCGATGTCCGCCGTTCGCAGGTGGACGTGGCCCACTCGCACACCCTCGTCAATTGGATCGCCGGCCCGCGCGATCGGGGTGATCGGTCCCTGCTCGCCGCTCATCGCTGCACCGTCCTCACGCGTTTCTGAGGTGGAGGATCAGGATCAGGCAACTCTAGCTGCGGGCCGTCTCAGACCACCGGCGTCAGACGATCCACCCGTGGCGGTGCAACCGCTCAGCCCGTGGCTTGCAGCCGCTGATCGGTGAGCCGATCGGGCTCGCCGTCGAAATACGCGTCGATCACCTGCCCGAACAGAGGGTTGGCCGGGTCGGCGTGGGCGAACAGCGTCATCGACGAGCGCAGCTTGATCGCATCGATGCCCCCGAAGATCTCCTCCGCGGTCAGGCCTCGGAGATCCATAAGGATCTCCACGCACTCGCTCAGCCGTGGTCCGAGCACGGGATGGGCGAGGTACGCGCCGGCCTCGGCGAGCGACGCGATCGCGTACCTGCGCGAGATCGGGCTCTGTCCGAGCCCGGCGATCTGGGGAAACACGAACCACATCCAGTGACTGCGCTTGCGGCCGGCGCGCAGCTCCGCGACCGCGGCCGTGTACGTCCCGCCGCGGTCCTGGGCGCTCACGAATCGCTCGAGCCCGTACGGATCGGGGGTCTCATGCCCGTCCATCTGGCTAGCACGCTAGCGCGGGCCGCGCGCGGCGATCTGGCGCCGGTGGATCGTGACCTGGCACGATTCAGGGGATGGCGCCCGACGATGACCTGCAAGTGCGGACCGCGCGCAACGAGGCGATCTTCCGCGACGTCAACGAGGCGCTCAGAGCCGGCCATTGGCCCGGTGACGAGGATGCCCCGATCGCCTTTCGGTGTGAGTGCGGAGAGCTCGGGTGCAGCCGGATGATCGACTTGACCGCCCGGGAATACGAGCGCATCCGTGCCAACCCCCGGCGGTTCTTCGTCGCCCCCGATCACCACATTGCGGAGGCCGAGAGCGTCGTCGAGCGCCACGACAGCCACCTGGTGGTCGAAAAGCAAGCGCAGGCCGGCCGGATCGCCGAGGCTACCGACCCTCGCAGCTAGCGGGTGCTCGGGACTCGGTCGGGGTCGAGCAGGTAGCGCAGGCGCATCTCGGTTCCTCCCGACGACCGCTCGACGATCGAGAAACCGTCGGTCAGCTGCGAGATTAGCGCGAGCCCGAGTCCCAGGCGGTTGCTGTCGGCGCCGGCGTGGACCCCGCATCCACTGTCGGCGATCAGCACCCACAGCTCCCCACCCGCCAGCCTGACCGTGAGATGGACGTGACCCATCTGGGCCGGATAGGCGTGCAGCACCACGTTCGTGAGCGCCTCCGAGGTGGTCAGGCGGATCGCCTCGAGCTGCTCGTCGCTGGCGCCGGCGGCGGCCGCGAACTCGGTGATCGCGCGCCGAGCCTCGGGCACCATTTCAGGTGACGCAGGCCACGACTCGCGCACGTAGGACGGAGCGTACGAAGATGACCGGGGGCGATCTATACGGATCAACGCCATCGTTGGGGCGACAACTTCCCGGGAAACCTACTTTGAAACCTTCGGTGCGGAGAAATTTTGTTCGGCGATCGAGTGCCGGTGGGGAAGATACGGTAGGCCGGGGTCGGCTGATATAAGCGAGCCCATGCCCAAAGCCCCCGTGCCCGCGGACCTTGACGAGTTCCTGCGGCAGCCCAATCCGGCCGTGATCGCGACGCTCCGCGAAGACGGAAGCCCCCACACGGCGGCCACCTGGTACCTGTGGGAGGCCGGGCGGGTGCTGGTCAACATGGATTCGTCACGCAGGCGGCTGGCGCTGCTGCGTCGCGATCCGTGCGCCTCGATCACGATTCTCGGCGGCGACGGATGGCACCGCCACGTGACGCTCGAGGGGCGCGCGGTCTCGATCGAGCCCGATCCCGACCTCGAGGACATCGACCGTCTCGCCCGTCACTACACGGGCGATGCGTTCGGCAACCGCACTCGGCCGCGCGTCAGCGCCCGGATCGAGGTCGAGTCCTTCCACGCGTGGGCGGGCACCGGCGCGTGGGTGACCACGGTTGGGCCGTAGTCCCGGGTGCGCGGTTGGACCGTCTCGCCGGGTGCGGCGGTTGAGCTGCAGTCGCGACTTGCCGAGCCGAGCCCGGCTCTGGCGCTACACCTCGTCGCGCGGGACCTCGACCGCGCTGCGTGCACTGTGGACGCAGACGTCGCCCTCGAACGCATCGAGATCCTTGGTGACCAGGAACGAATCAGCCGTGGCCGACATGGAGGTGCGCAGCCGGATCGCGATTCGCCAGTCATCGCGCGAGAGGAAGTGGTGGCCCTCGCAGTCGGCGCGTGCCGACAGTGGCTCGCCGGCATGGATCGTGAACCGCCGGATCACGCGCTCGCCGAACTCGAGGCGATCGAGCTGCGAGCGCTCATCACTGCCCACCTCGACCGTCAGCCTTCCGCTGGCGAGATCGCGCTCCAGCGTGCGCCATGGCGTGTGGCCAACCGGGCCCGGCGGCGGCGCCGTCTGCTCGGGCGGGTCGAACTCGGGGAGCGGGTCCTCGCTCGCAGCGGGTTCGCGCACGGGGAGCTCGAGCCGGGTTTCGCTTCCGAGCAGCACCTCGAGTGCGACGTTCTCGGGTCCGGGCCACGCGAACGGCCAGTAGCTCGACGAGATCGCCAGCCGGATCCGGTGGCCCGGCGCGAACGCGTGACCGGTCAGATCCAGCGGCACGAGCACGACTGTCGGTTCGCCCGCCACCATCGGCTCGAGCTCGAGGTGCGACCGGCGGTGGCTCAGGTTCAGCAGTCCGCGCGCAATCAGCAACGAACTCCCATCCGGGGCGATGTCACACAGCCGTACGGCCACCAGCGCGAGCGGCCCGTCGACCGTCAGCGCGAGCGCGACCTCCGGGACCCCGAGCACCTCGAGGCGCTCGGTCAGCGGAGCGGACGTGAAGCTCAGCGCGAGGCCGTCCTCGCCGCGCTGGTCGGGCGGGAAGTCGGTCACCTCGCCGTACGGACACCATGCTCCGGCGTCGGCTCCCGAGAGCTCGCTGGCGACGTGGAGCTCACGAGCGTCCGGCCCCGGCTCTACCTCGAGCGCTGCGCCGGTTCGGGGAAACAGCGCGCGCGTCGTCACCTGCGTGGGCGGCCAGTCGCGCTGCGCGATCCAGCGTCCGCTGCGGCGCGCGTGACGGGCGGCGGGCACGTCGTACTCCTGCATCCAGACTCGCAGCAGCGGCGTGCTCATCGCGCCGTTGTCGACGCCGCGCAACCAATGATCCCACCAGCGGACGCACTCCTGCAGAAAACCGATCCGCGGACCCGGTTCTGACACCTGCGGCCACCCGTGGCTCCAGGGTCCGATCAACGCGCGGACCGGCACGCCCGCGCTCAGCAGTCCGGTCAAGGTCCGGCCGACTGCGTTCGTGTACCCATCGGCCCAGCCTCCGACGAGCAGGGTCGGCGCCTGTAGGGCCCCATAGTCCTCGCAGATCGAGCCCTGCCGCCAGAACTCGTCACGGCGCTGGTGTCGCAGCCACTCCTCGAGGAAGAAGGGGGTGCGCTCGAGCCGCTCCATCCACATCTCGCGCCAGCGCTCGCCGACGATCTCCGGATCCGGCGGCAAGGCGTTGAGTCCGAGCATGTAGCTGGCCCAGCTCAGCGATTCGTGCCCGAGGACGCATCCCCCCATGTAGTGGACGTCGTCCGCGTAGCGGTCGTCGGTGAAGTAGGCGCTGATCACGGCCCGCAGCGCTGGCGGCCGGTGCGCCGCGACCTGGAGCCCGTTGAAGCCGCCCCAGGATTTCCCGTACATGCCGACCGCCCCCGAGCACCACGGCTGGTCAGCCAGCCAGGCGATCACCTCGCACGCGTCGCCTTGCTCCTGTGGCAGGTATTCGTCCATCAGCACGCCGTCGGAGTTGCCGGTGCCCCGGATGTCCACCCGGACCGAGGCGTAGCCGTGGCCGGCGAAGTAGGGATGCTGGGTCCCGTCGCGGTGCGCGGTGCCGTCGCTCAGCCGGTACGGCAGGTACTCGAGTACGGCCGGAACGGGATCGTCGGCGGCGTCGACTGGCAGTACGGTCCGCGCAAACAGGCGGCACCCATCGGGCAGCGTGATCCAGTCGTCGCGAACCGTCGTCGATCGCGGCAGATTTTCGACGATCGCGACCATCGCTACCTGTACGACCGCGGCGGCCTGGACACCGCAGGCAAGATACCCGTAATGGCGCCGGTGCTCGATCCCGTTTGGACTCCGCCGCGATGACGGACGTGCTCGATCCCGTTTGGACTCCGCCGCGATGACGGACGTACTCGATCCCGTCTGGATCCCCCTCGCCGACGGTGGGTCGCTCGCCGCGCGCGTGTGGCTTCCGACCGACGCGCAGCGGCCGTGCCCGGCGATCCTCGAGGCGATTCCGTATCGGCGCACCGACGGCACCCTGGAGATCGATCAGCCGCGGTTTCAGTACTGGGCCGAGCGCGGGTTCGCCGGCGTGAGGCTCGACATCCGCGGCTCGGGCGACTCCGACGGCGTGCTCTGCGACGAATACTTGGCGCAGGAACAGGACGACAACGTCGCGGCGATCGAATGGATCGCGGCGCAGCCGTGGTGCAACGGCGCGGTCGGGATGATCGGCTATTCCTGGGGCGGGTTCGCCGGACTCCAGACGGCGGCCCGGCGTCCGCCGGAGCTGCGCGCGGTCGTCACCGTCAACTCGACGGTCCGCCGCTACACGGACGATTGCCACTACATCGGCGGGTCCGTGAACGCCCACGACATGCTCTCGTGGGCGACCACGATGCTCGTCTTCGATGCTCGGCCTCCCGACCCGGAGATCGTCGGCGCCCGGTGGCGTGAGATGTGGGAGCAGCGTCTCGAGGTGGCTCCGCCGATGATCGAACGGTGGCTGGCGCACCAGCTCGAGGACGACTACTGGCGTCACGGATCGGTCACCTTTGACTTCGCGGCGATCGACTGCCCGGTGCTGGCGGTGGGAGGCTGGTCCGATCCTTATCGCAACGCGGTGCTCGAGTTGCTCGAGGGCGTCGAGTCTCCCGTCTTCGGCCTGATCGGTCCGTGGGCGCACGGCTACCCACACGCGACCGCACCGGGCCCGATGATCGCCTTCCTGTCCGAGTGCGAGCGCTTCTTCGGACGCTACCTGCGAGACGATCGCAACCGCTATGAATCCGAGCCAGCGCTGCGCGTCTTCATGCAGGACTTCGACCGCCCGTCACCCAAGCACGACGCTCGCTCGGGACGGTGGATATCGCTCGCGCAGTGGCCGCCCGTGGATGCACGGCCCGACACGCTCGCCCTCGGCGACCGCTCGCTCCGACCTCGGTGTCTGAGTGACGTATATCGCCGGCAGGACACCGAGGTTGCGCGTGGGTCGCGCGAGCCGCCCGCCGGATCGGCACCGGGCGAGCTGGGCGAGCTGCGCGTGGCCTCCGTGCAGGCCAACGGACTGTCCGCGGGCAACTGGTGTCCGTACGGCGGTCCAAGCCAGCCGCCCGACCAGCGGCCCGATGACGCGTTCTCGCTCTGCTTCGACTCGGCCGAGTTGCGCGAGCCGCTCGAGATCCTGGGCTTCCCACGGCTGCGCCTGCGCGTGCGCACAGACCGTCCCCGGGCGGTGGTGATCGCGCGACTGTGCGACGTCTCGCCCGAGGGCGAATCCCTACTCGTGACGCGTGGAGTCCTCAACCTGGCGCATCGGGCAGGGCACGACCGGGTGTCCGAACTGGTGCCGGGCGAGCCGGTCACGGTGGACCTGAGGCTCGATTGCGCAGGCCATCGATTCGCCCCCGGACACCGCGTGCGGCTCGCGATCTCGCCCACGTATTGGCCGTGGGTGTGGCCGTCGCCCGAGGAGGTCACCCTGTCGATCGATGCCGAAAGCTCCGAACTCGAGCTTCCGATGCTCGGCGCCCATTCACCCGCGGACCTCGGCCCGCCCGAGCAGCTCGCCGCGGTTGACATGGAGTGGATCTCGCAGAGCCCGTACAGCCAGATCGTCCGCCGTGACGTGAGCAGCTCGGAGATCGAACTGCTGAGCCAGCCCGACTTCCTGGCCGGTCGCCGTCGTCTGGTGAAGCTCGGTCTCGAAGCGGGTGACTGGGGCGAGAACGTCTACCGCATCACTGACGGAGATCCACTGTCAGCCGAGGTCCGCTGCCGGCGGCGAGCCGAGCTCGGCCGGACCGGCTGGGAGATCCGCGTCGAGGCCGACGCGACGATGCGCAGCACGGCGGCCGAGTACCTGGTCGACACCGAGCTTCGCGCCTACGAGGACGACCGCCCGGTGGTGACGCGGCGCTTCGAAACGCGGGTCGCGCGACGCGACTGAACCCGGCGGGTTGGATGAATTTGTCTGGTATGTTGCCGCAATGAGCGCAGCTGATCCGGAGCTGCTCAGCGCGGTGATCTCCCGCCGAGCCCTGATCCGGCGCGCGGCCCAGTACGGCGTCGGGCTTCCAGCGGCGGGGTCTCTGTTGGCGGCGTGCGGCGGGAGTTCGAGCGGCTCTGGGGGGACCTCTGGATCCGGCGGCTCGCTGACCGGAACGATCGTCCTGAACAACTACCCGGACTGGATCGGCCCCCACGAGATCCCGACGTTCGAGAAGCTCCATCCGGGCGCCAAGGTCAAACAGGTCACCAACGCCACCAGCAGCAGCGCCGAGGTGGTGCTCGCCTTCAAGAGCGGGCAGTATGACCTGCTGCTGGCCGACACGAGTGACACTGGGCAGGCTCACGCGGCGGATGTCCTGCAGCCGCTTGACTTCTCGAAGATTCCCAACATCGCCGGTGTCACGAAGAGCTTCCGCACGGCGTATCCGTACGGCATCCCGACGGACTACGGCAAGGTCGGAATCGGCTACCGCCCGGATATCGTGGGCGAGACGATCACCAGCTGGCACGACGTGTGGCGCTTGGCGCCGAAGTTCTCGGGGCAGGTGGTGTTCATCGACCTCGAGCGCGACTGCATGGGCTCAACACTCAAGTACCTCGGTTACTCGAGTAACTCCACCAGCCCCGCGCAGCTGAACGCGTGTAAGAACGCGCTGATTCAAATCAAGCCCCACCTCAAAGCGTTCCTCAACACGAATGTCGGTCAGGGGCTCATCAACGGTTCCACGGCGATCGCCATGGATTGGGACTATGACGTGGCCGTCAACAAGCAGCAGCAGCCGAAGATCGAATGGGTGGCGCCGAGCGAAGGTATGAAGGCCTACCTCGAGGGCTTCGCCGCGGCGAAGTCCACGAGTCACCTCAACCTCGTACAGGAGTTCATGAACTTCCTGCTCGAGCCGAAGCAGTATGCCCAGTTCGTCAACGCAACCGGGACTGCCTACCTGGTCCCTGGCGCCACGCCGTTCATCAAGCCCACGATCTCCAAGAACCCCATCCTGGTACCGGACAAGGCCGTGCTTGCAAAGGTCGAGTTCGATCGCTATCTCGGCGCGGCGGGCGCCACTCTCTGGGCTAACACCTGGCAGGAAGTGAAGGCGGCCTAGTCTCCGCCGCCGTCTCCACCGTTCCTCGCCGTCAGAGGGCGGGGGGTATTGGACGCGCGGCAGCGCGTCATCTCCTAGCGATCCCCACGGGCATCGTCACCCTCGCCTGCTTCGCGATCCCGCTGGGCCTGATCCTCGTCTACTCGTTCGGGTCAGAGAACCTAATCAACTTCAACATCGACTTCGGCTGGACGACGGCCAACTACACGGCCTTCGGCTCGTCGTTGTACCTCAATACGCTGCTCCGAAGCGTCGTCCTGTCGGTCGGCACGACGCTCGTCTGCGCGGTGCTCGGGCTGACGCTGGCCTACTTCATCTCGCGCCAGGGCCCGCGGACGCAGCGCCTGCTGCTCGCCGCGGTGATCATCCCGTTCTGGACCAGCTTCATCGTGCGTATCTACTCGTGGGTCGATGTGCTCCAGAACGATGGGCCGCTCGACAGTCTCGCCCACACGCTCGGGATCGTGGGGCCGCACTCGCACATCAACCTGCTCTACACCCCCGCGTCGATCGGGATCGGGATCGTCTACTCGTACCTGCCGCTGATGATCCTGCCGATCTACGTGTCGCTCGAGCGGATCGACCCGGCGATCTACAACGCGGGGGCGGACCTCGGCGCGACCCCGTGGCGCCAGTTCCGTCGGATCGTGTTGCCGCTGGCCCGGCCCGGTCTGATCGCCGGAAGCATCATCGTCGGCGTTCCGGCGATGGGCGAGTACGTGATTCCGGAGATCCTCGGCGGCGGCAAGACCCTGATGGTCGGCAACATCATCGCCAACCAGTTTCAGGAGACCGGCAATTACCCGTTCGGGTCCGCCTTGTCGGTGACCTTAATGGCGCTCCTGGTGGTCGTGTTGTTCGTGCTCAGGCGCTACCAGCTGTCGGGAGAACCGGCGTGAACATTCGCCGTCATCCGGTCAGCGCTGTGCTGAGCACGCTCGTGATCGCGTTTCTGTGGTTGCCGCTGGTCGTGGTTTTCATCGGCTCGTTTGACACCAATTCGCTGCTCACCTCGTGGACCGGAGCCACCGGCCACTGGTACAGCGAGGCGCTGCATGACCCCAACGTGCGTGACGGATTCGAGACGACGCTGATCATCGCGGTCCTGTCGGCCTTGCTGTCACTGGCGGTCGCGCTGACGGGCGCGCTGTGGTGGCGGCGAGCCCACGGACGAGCGCGTGCGCTTTACGACGGGCTCGTCTACGCGCGGATCGTGGTCCCCGAGGTGGTGTTCGCGAGCGCGCTGTTCTTCTTGTTCTTGAAGATCCACTTCACGCTCGGACTGCCGACGATCGTGATCGGCCACGCGGTGCTCAACTCGGCCTACGCGACACTGATCATTCAGGCGCGGCTGGTCGGGTTGGATCCGGCGCTGGAGGAGGCGGCCGCCGATCTGGGCGCGACCCCGTGGAGGACATTCCGGAGGGTCACGCTGATCACGCTGATGCCGGCGATCATCGCCGCGGGCCTCCTGGCGTTCACGTTCTCGCTCGACGACGTGGTCACCTCCTACTTCCTTCAGGGCACGTCACAGTCGCCGCTCCCGATCGTGTTGCTCGGGATGATCAGGTTCCGGATCACGCCCGAGATCAATGCGGTCGGAGTGTTCGTGATGTTCCTCACGGTCGCGCTGATGACGCTTGCCGTGGGCGTGTTCAGTACCGCTGGGCGGCTCGGCCGGTCGAGCCGCAAAAGCCGGATCGTCAGCCTGTACGAGGGATGAGCTCGGACGCCGCAGCGATCACCCTCGTCGCCTTGCGCAAGACGTTCGGCGACCTCGTAGCCGTGAGTGAGCTCGACCTGGAGGTCCAGCGGGGCGAGTTCTTCTCGATCATCGGGCCCTCGGGCTGCGGGAAGACGACCACGTTGCGCATGGTCGCGGGCTTCGAGGATCCGACTGCGGGCAAGATCCTGGTTGGCGGCCGGGATGTCACCGGCGTACGTCCATACCACCGTTCGGTCAACACGGTGTTCCAGAGCTACGCCCTGTTCCCACATCTGGACGTGTGGGAGAACATCGCATTCGGGTTGCGCGAGGCCCGGCGGCCCCGCGCCGAGATCGCCACCCGGGTGGGGGAGGCGATCAAGCTGGTTCGGCTCGAGGGCCGCGAGCGCGCCCGCCCGTCACAACTCTCGGGCGGTCAGCAGCAGCGGGTTGCGCTCGCCCGGGCAGTCGTCAACCGGCCCGACGTGCTGCTGCTCGACGAGCCGCTCGGTGCACTGGACCTGAAGCTGCGGGCTGAGTTGCAGACCCAGCTCAAGGATCTGCACCGAGCCGTTGGGATCACGTTCTGCTACGTGACGCACGACCAAGGCGAAGCGTTCTCGATGTCCGATCGCGTCGCGGTCATGAACGCCGGCATCCTCGAGCAGGTCGGCCGGCCGGAGGAGGTCTACCGCCGTCCTCAGACCGCGTTCGTCGCCGACTTCGTCGGCGCCTCCAATCGCCTCCGGGGCCGGATCGTAAGCGCGCACGGTGACGGGCGCTATCGGACGGAGATCGAGGGAGTGGGCGAGCGCTCGGTCTCGGGCGCCGCCGGATTGACACCCGGCGCGGAGGTGACGGTCGTCGTTCGGCCCGAGGAGCTCGAACTGAGTACCGCCTCGACGGCGCCGGCGGTGATCGCCGCGACGGTGACCGACGTCGCCTTCCTCGGTTCGCAGCGAACGGTTCGTCTGGAGTCCAAGGTCGTTGGCAGCCTGGTCGCGAGCACCGGCGGCGGCACCCGCGCGCCTGAGCTTGGGTCGGAGGTCGGAGTGACGTTCAAGGACGAGCACTCCTGGGCGGTACCGGTCTAGGGCTCGGGGCCGAGCAAATCAATGCTCGGCGCTACCGGTTCGAGCGGTCGCGGTGCAGCCAATCAGTGCAGCGCCTCGGGTCGCCGCGCGCGGCGCTGCTGGACGCCGTCTGCTCGGCGCGCTTGAATGCCGTGGTCATAGCATCCACGACCGGGAGGAAACTTGAGCCTTACCCAGACGCAGTTGATCGCCGCCGTCGCTGAACGCGCGGACATGACCAAAGCCGACACCAAGCGTGCTTTGGCCGCACTCGATGAGGTCGTGCTCGAGGAACTCTCGAACGCGCAGAAGGTCCGGGTCGGTGGGCTCGTGCAGCTCACGGTTCGGGTCAAGCCCGCCCAGAAGAAGCGCAAGGGACGCAACCCGGCGACGGGCGAGGAGATCGATATCGCCGCCAAGCCGGCGAGCGTTGATCTGCGTGCCCGCCCGCTCACAAAGGCAAAGGGGGCGCTGCCGTCGGTGCAGAAGGCGCGTCGCAGGCTGGCCGCGAGCTGACCGGCACGACTGCCGGACCACCGGCGGTTCGGACCGGTAGGGCTGCCGGTCGGCGCCGGACCCGTTGGCAGCTTGGCCCGCGGCCGGGGTTACGCCTCTGACCCCGGCTGCCCGCCGCCCTGCCGCTCGTCCTCGGCGCCGAACTTGTCAATCGCGTCACCGGCCTTCTCGCCCATCTTCGCGATCTTGGCGGTGTGCTTGCCGCCGGTCTTGCGGTCCGCGCCGACGCCGACCACCCGCTTTGACCACCTTGAGAGTGGCCTGACGGGCCCCGGAGGCGCCGCTTGACACACTCGGGGCGTGGCCGCCGGCGACGATCTCAACCTCCGAGCTGCCTGGGAGCGCCATGCCGGCGAGTGGGTGGCGTGGGCGCGCAAGCCGGGCCACGACACCTACGACACGTTTCATCGTGACCAGTTCCTCGAGCTCCTCCCAGCGCCCGGGCAGCTGACGCTCGATCTCGGCTGCGGGGAGGGTCGCCTTTCCCGCGCGCTGAAGTCAGCCGGCCACACGGTCGTAGGGGTCGACGGCTCCCCGACGATGGTCGCCGCCGCTCGAGAGGCCGACCCGTCGATTCCGGTTCACTTGGCCGATGCGATCGCGCTGCCGCTCGCCGACGCGCGCGCCGATCTCGTCGTGGCGTTCATGTCCATGCACGACTTCGATGACCTCGACGGCGCCGTACGCGAGATTGCCCGCGTGCTGGCGCGAGGTGGACGGCTGTGCCTAGCCGTCGTGCATCCGCTGAACTCGGCCGGCGGCTTCTCATCCAGAGAGCCGTCAAGTCCGTTCGTGATCGAGGACTCCTACCTCGACCCACACCGCTACTCGGACGTCGTGCAGCGTGACGGTCTGACGATGACGTTTCACTCCTGCCACCGCCCGCTCGAGTGTTACGCCAGCGCGTTGGAAGCCAACGGGCTTGTCATCGAAGCAGTGCGCGAGCCCTCCGTCCCCGACGCCGGCGTCTCAGGCCCGCACGACCTCCGGTGGCGGCGCGTGCCCCTGTTCCTTCATCTCCGCGCACGCACGCTCAAGGGCTGACTCGCGTACCTGACTCGCTAGACAACGCGAGTCAGGGTTCTGACACTGATCTCACACACCACGTCAGTGTCCTGACTCGTACGTGAACGTCTGTCATTTACACGCATCGCTCATTCACGGTGCGCCTCGCGGGGCTCTCCTCGTTGTCAACGCGCTTGGGTCCAGTACCCGTCGGCACCGGCCGGGACAAACCGCGCCACCCGGGCCAGTTCGGCCCGGACGGTATCGATGTCGCGCTGCATGATCAGCGCTGCCTCCGCGGTGGCCAGCGGCTCCGGTGCCCACTGCATCAGCTCCGTGATCGACACCGGCGAGGGCCGGCGGGTGAGGGACGGGGCCTGGTTGGCGATCGCCGCCTCATAGACCTCGACAGGCTGAAAGCCGGGGATCGCGAAACCGTCGATGAGGTAGGACGGCGCGGTGTAGCGCCGCTCCGCCGCGGGTCCTCCGAGCTTGTGGCCCAGGGCGCGGGCAGCGGCCGAGGGCCGGCGGGCCGCCGACGCGTCGGCCTCCAGGTCCGCGCGAACCGCGTCGGTCTCGGCCCAGGCGGCCAGCGCCTCCGGGTTCAGGCCGGCGTCGGTTGCCGCCGCGGCGAGCAACGCGGGATCGTCGAGCAAGCCTCCCTGCATGACCCGCACCCGCAGCGCTCGCAGCAGCGGCTGCGCGCGCTCCGGGGCGTGCCGGCGTGCGGCGACCACGAGCCGGCACGCGGGCTCCGATGATGCCGGGCGCGGATATGGGGCTGGGTCGATCGGCATCCCGTACTTCCGCTGCAGCCCCGGGGCGCCCTCGGCGAGCTGCTCTGCCTCGCGGGGCTCGCGCGTCAATACGATCATCCGTACTGTTCCATCGCAGTCCGTCGCCGTAGTGCCAGCACAGCCGCTGGCGGACCGGCTCGGCCGAGAACGCGAACGGGCACGCCGGGTCGGTGAACAGCTCGATCGTGACCGGCACGCCCGGGCGCGTCACGTCAGGTGATCAAAATCGCCCCGCACCCAGCCGATGTAGCGGTCGGCGGAGCGGCGGACTGCGGCGGCGGCGTCGTGGTCGATGGTGCGCCCGAAGTTGTCATAGAGCCGGTCGAAGCCGAGGGCCTCCACGGACTGCGTGAGCCGCTCCACGACGGCCGGCGACAACGGGATGCGGTTCGGATAGCTGCGCAGGAAGGTCACCGTCGACCGATCGGGATTGGCGTGGATCGTGTCCGAGACAAGCAGTACACCCCGGCCACCCGCCCCGGCCTGCCAGTGTGCGACCGAGCTGCCGGCGAAGTGCCCACCGAGTTCGTGCAGCACGACACCCGGCGCGACCTCACGACGCCCGCGCCAGAGAGTGATCGCCGGATCCGGACGCTGCACCCACTCCATCAAGGGCTCACAGACCAGGATCGGCACCCCGCCGAGCGCGCGGCTCCACTCCACCTGCATGCCGAACATGTGCGGGTGGCTGGCGGCGATCGCCAGCACCTCGCCGCCCTCGCGCACCACGGCGAGCGCGTCATCGTCGATGAACGCGGGCACATCCCATAACAGGCTTCCCGCGGAAGTCGTGATCAGATGCGCCTGCTGGCCAATACCCACCTTGGGCTCGACGGTCACTCCGAGCAGGCCGGGCTCGACCTCGGTCACGCGGACCTGCCGGCCGCTGTGCGCGAGCTCGGTCAGCGTCGTCCACCGCTGCCCATCGGCCGGCACCCACTGGCGTTCGTCGGCGCAGATCGTGCACACCCCGTCGGCGCGCGCGTGTTCAACCCCGCAGGTCGCGCAGATCCACACCGGCTCATCGACCATCACCCGCACCCTACTTCCTTGCCGAGCCGCGTTACCGGACCGTTGGTGCGTCCGCCGCTTCGACAACCCGGGTCGGCTCCTCGGCCGACCGCTGCGACTGGGCATTGATCCGCGCGCCAGCCGGCGGCGCGATCGGACCGCGCAGCAGCGGATCGTCAGTGCTCACCATCCACTCATGAAGTCGGTCACGCAGATCGGCTGCCACATCCTGATAGTCGGCGTCAGCGATCAGGTTGCGCCCCTCGCCGGGATTGAAGAACAGGTCGTGGAGTGACTCCCGGGCGACCGGGCGAGTGGCCCAGCCACGCTCGAGATAGGCGTTCTTGCTCGGGCTGTCGTCACAGTTGGGCAGCACGGGATACGGGTAATCGTCGAACCGGCGGACGTACTTGTAGCGCTCGGTACGAATCGCCCGCTGCGGTTCGTAGGCGGCGTGGTAAGTCAGCTCGGAGAAGATCGCCGCGCGCAGTCCGGGCTCCTCCCGGCCTGCGACCAGGGCCAGCAGCGAGTGGCCGACCGCCCACGGGGGCGCGGGCACGCCGGCCGTCTCGCAGAGGGTCGGAAGGATGTCGAGGTGCGAAACGAGCGCGTCGAGGGCGCGCCCACCGGTGAAGCCCGGTCCGCGGATGATCAAGCTGACGCCGATCCCGCGGTCGAGCAGGCTCGCCTTGGCGGTCGGGAACGCGAGCCCATGATCGGTCGTGAAGATCACCAGCGTGCGCTCGTCGAGGCCGGTCTCCTGGAGCGCGTTCAGGACGGTGCCGACGCCGTGATCGAGCGAGCGGGCGCTCGCCTTGTAGGCGGCGACGTCCTCGCGAATCTCGGGGGTGTCGGGCAGGAACGGAGGCGGGAGCGAGTAGACGCGATCGCGCACCGAGCTGGGCGCGAAGAAGCTGCGATGTGTCTCGAAGAACCCGACCGACATGAAGAAGGGCTCCGGGATCCCCCCGCGAAGCGCGTCGATCGCCGCCGGCCCGACCGAGTGAACGCGGGTGTCCGGAATCTCGTGGACGACGTCGTAGCCGAGCACGTGCGGGTCGGCCGAGACATGCTGTTCGCCGATCAGCTCGGAGTGGTAGCCCTGGGCACGCAGTAGGCGGACAAGCTGGCGGTCGTAGTCATTGAGGGCAAAGCCGCGGTGCGCCAGCCCCATCATCCCGTTCGTGTGGCAGTACTCGCCCGTCAACAGCGCCGCGCGACTGCCCGAGCACGATGGCGCGGCACAGAAGGCGTTGCGAAACATGATCCCCTGGTCGGCCAGCCACTGGATGTTCGGCGTCGGGATCGCGTGGCCGTAGGGCTGCACGTAGCGGCCGGTGTCGTGCGAGTGGATGTAGAGGACGTTGGCCGGCATCAACTGCTCAGGCGGGCGGTCGCATCCCGATGGTAGGCGGAATGCCACTCATCGTTCAGCCCGTCTGATTGGCTGATCATCCTAGCCTCCGCCTTCCACGCCGACGGTAGCCCGAGCCCTATGCAGCCGAGCACACGCGCGACGGCACCCGCGGGATCGGGCTCGATATCGCGCTCGTAGAACAGCTCGAGCGGCTCGATCAGCGAGCCCAGGAAGAACCTGCCCCAGGCCTCGTCGTCGCCGCTCAGGCGGCGGCGGAGATGCTCGATCCCTTCGAAGTTGTACGACAGCTCCGGCGCCTCGCTCCGTGCTGCCGGGTGCTCGAGGCGCCAGGTGCGGGTCTGCAGCGCGCGCCACAGGCTGACCGCCTGGCGGACCTTGTCACGGCGGCGGACCCACACGTAGCTCGGATGTCCCAGCAGGCGCTCGAGCAGGTCGGATCCGGTCGCGCCCGCGTACTCCGGCAGCGCCGCCGCGTGCTGCTCGAGGTCGGGTAGCTGGTTGAACATCAGCTTGGCGCCGAACACGCCGTTGTCGGTGGTCCCGAGCCGGAAGGTCCGTTCGAGATGCGCCTCCCAGCCGTCGAGCGAGCTCAGGTCGGAGTAGTCGGGCGCATCCGTGGGGCGCCGGTCGTCGCGGATCCCGGTGCCGGTGCGCGGCAAGCCGGCGAGGAAGTAGCCGGGGTGCGGCGGCAAGCCGGTCTCGGCCCGGGCCTCGAAGTACTCCTGCGGGACCCCGGCAACCCCGGTGCTGGTGAGCAGCTGGCACAGATACGTGCTGCCGCTGCGCTGAGTGGAACACACGATGTAGGCACGAGCTGGCTCAATCACACCTCTGCCCTTCTCACAAAGCCGATTGACGTTGTCGTCTCGGCGCTCGTCGAAGTTCTCTTTGCCTGGGCTGCCCGGATCGGCGCAACCGTTCACCGAGATCTGCAGCGGCGATCGTGCGAGCCTGCCCACGACCCCGCAGCTCTTCCAGCACCATCGCACTGAGCGACGCCTGGCGCTGCTGCAGCGCGATGGCCATGTTGCGCACCGGGCGCCGCTGCGAGATCACCCAGCGACGCCGGATCTCGCCGTCGCGCCGCGTTGACCTCTTGTCCCACGTCCGCCCCCCTGCCTGTTGATCGTTCATCGCCCTACCTCGCATCGAGTCTTTTCTGGGTCAAGCCGCGGGCAGCGATCGGCGCTGCCCGCAGCGTCAGCTGGTCGACCGGGTAATCCATGCCTCCGGGTCGTCGGCAAGCTGGTCGATAGCGGCGGGAAGCTCTCCGCGCGCGACGTCGGCGAGCGTCACCTGCTCGACGACGCTGCGCACGTTCTTTCGTACCGCGATCCATACTCGCGGCAGCGCCTGCGTGGCGCCCTCGTAGGCCTCGGCCTCCGGCGGTCCACCGCGCACCGTCGCCAGCGGTCCGTCAATCGCCCGGATCACATCGGCCACCGTCACCGCGGCTGGATCCCTCGCCAGCCAGAAGCCGCCGTCAATTCCGCGGCGGCTGCGCACGATGCCGGCATGGCGCAGCTCGCCCAGGATGTTCTCGAGGAAGTTGAGCGGCATCTCCTGCCTGGTCGCAATCCGCTCCGCCTTGACCGGCTGGCCATCTGGGGCGGCGGCTAGCTCGACCGCCGCGCGCACCGCATAATCCGCCTTGGCTGAGATCCGCATCGCTCGTCCCTACGGCTCACGACAGGAAGCAGACGGATCGGTCATCGGTGCTATATCCTTTTGTCGATTGATTTAGTTAAGTTAGCGGATCCGCTCTCCTTGCAGACCCACCAGATCGCATGAGCGCCACGGCGTCCCGCATGTCCCAACTTCGAGCGCTCGAGGCCGAGGCGGTGTTCGTGATCCGCGAAGTCGTGGCGGAGCTCGTGCGCCCGGTGCTGCTGTTCAGCGGCGGCAAGGACTCGATTGCGCTGCTCCAACTGGCAGAGAAGGCCTTCCGTCCCATACCGCTGCCGTTCCCGATCTTGCACGTGGACACCGGTCACAACTTTCCGGAGGTGATCGAGTTCCGTGACCGGCGCCTGGCCGACGCGGGCCACCGATTGATCGTGGCCGCGGTTCAAGCTTCGATCGACCGCGGGCGCGTCACGGAGGCGCCGGCCGGCTCGCGCAATCGGCTCCAGACCGTCACGCTGCTCGACGCCCTCGAGGAAGGCCAGTTCGATGCAGCCATCGGCGGCGCGCGGCGTGACGAGGAACGCGCGCGCGCGAAGGAGCGCGTGCTCTCGTTCCGTGACGAGTTCGGCCAGTGGGAACCGCGAGCGCAGCGCCCCGAGCCATGGGACCTTTACAACGCCCGGATTCGACGCGGTGAGCACATCCGAGTGTTCCCGCTGAGCAATTGGACCGAGCTCGACGTGTGGCGCTACATCGAGGCCGAACAGCTCGAGCTGCCGTCGATCTACTTCGCCCACCGCCGCCGGTTGCTCGAGCGCGACGGCATGCTTCTCGCCGAGTCAGAGTGGATCGCGCCCCGGCCCGATGAGCGCGTCGACGAGGCGACGGTCCGCTACCGCACCGTCGGCGACATGACCGTCACCGGCGCGGTGCGCTCCCAGGCAGCCGACGTCGCGACCGTGATCGCCGAGACAGAGACGGCGACCGTCTCCGAGCGCGGCGAGACCCGGGCGGACGACCGAACCTCGGACGCGGCGATGGAGGACCGAAAGCGCGAGGGGTACTTCTGATGGCCGCGGTCGAGGCGACGCGCGAGCGTGACCTGTTGCGGTTGGCGACCGCGGGGTCGGTGGACGACGGCAAGAGCACCCTGATCGGCCGTCTGTTGCTGGACACTGGCTCGCTTCTCGCCGACCACCTCGACGATGTCTCGCGCTCGGGAGGGCTGGATCTCGCCGCGGTGACGGATGGGCTGCGCGCCGAGCGCGAGCAGGGCATCACGATCGACGTCGCCTACCGGTTCTTCTCGACCACGAGGCGATCGTTCATCCTCGCCGACACCCCCGGTCACGAGCGCTACACCCGCAACATGTTCACCGGGGCGTCGACCGCCGATGTCGCTCTGGTACTGATCGACGCCCGTACCGGCGTCGTCACCCAGACCCGTAGGCACGCCCATATCGCGGCGGTGCTCGGGATCGAGCACATGGTGGTGTGCGTGAACAAGATGGATCTCGTCGACTGGGCGTGGGAACGGTTTGCCGAGATCGTCGACCAGGTGCATGACCTCGTCAGGCGTCTCGGCGGCACGGATCTGACCGTGATTCCGATCAGCGCGTTGCACGGTGACAACGTCAAGACCAGAAGCAGCCACACGCCGTTCTTCGGCGGCCCGACTCTGCTCGAGTATCTGGAGGACGTCGACATTCAGGCAGACCGCGATCTCTCGCGCCTGCGGCTTCCGATCCAGTGGGTGGGCCGAGTGCCCGACGGCGACTCACGGCTCTACACCGGGAGGATCGAGTCCGGAACCCTCGCGGCGGGAGACGAGGTGGTCGTACTCCCCGCCGGCACCACGACCACGATCGCCGACCTCGACACCCTCAATGGCAACGGGCATGCCGTCGTGCCGCCGATGTCGGTCACATTCGGTCTGGCCGACCGGCTTGATGTTGGCCGCGGCGACGTGCTGGTGGGCCCCAATGAGCAGCCGGTCGTCGCGCGTGAACTCGACAGCACGCTCTGCTGGATGAGCGAGCAGCCGTTGTATCCCGGCAGGCGCTACGCGCTCAAGCTCGCTACCCAAACCGTCCGGGCCACGGTCGCCGAGATCAGCGAGCGGACCGACCCCGAGACGCTCGAGCGTCAGCTGTCACCGACTGCCCTGGCGATCAACGACATCGGCCAGGTCAGGCTCCGCACGAGCCAGCCCGTGGTCGCCGACCCGTACCGACTCAACCGCGTGACCGGCGCGTTCATCCTGATCGACGAGGACAGCAACGACACCGTCGCGGCGGGCGTGATCCGGACTGCCCGGATGGTCGAGCCCGGTCGCGAGGCGCGGCGCGACATCACCTGGCATCCGTCGGCGCTGGAGCGCAAGGATCGGTGGCTCGCGATCGATCAACGGGGCGCCACCGTCCTGCTGACCGGGCTGCCCGCATCAGGCAAGTCGACAATCGCCGTCGAGCTCGAACGCCATCTGGTCGGCAGCGGCCAGTCGGCGTATCTGCTCGACGGTGACAACATCCGCCATGGGCTGTCCGAGGACCTTGGATTCTCGCGCGGCGACCGCTCGGAGCACATCCGCCGCGTCGGCCAGGTCGCGCGGCTGATGGCAGACGGCGGGACGATCGCGCTCGTGTCACTTATCTCGCCGCTGGCCGCCGACCGCGAACACCTGCGTGCGGCCCATGAGCAAGCCGACCTCCCGTTCGTCGAGGTGTTCGTCGACACCCCCGTCGAGGAGTGCGAGCGGCGCGATCCCAAGGGCCTCTACGCGCGCGCCCGCGCGGGTGAAATAACGGGGTTCACCGGTGTCGACGCCCCTTACGAGGCGCCCGAGCATCCCGAGCTACGGGTCGACACCGCGATCACTGACGTGCAGCAGGCGGTCTCGCAGATCATCGACATACTCCAGGCCCGGCCACGGGTTCTAATGAAGGGGGCCACCATGAGGATCTCGGCCAAGGCGGACTACGCGGTGCGGGCCGCGATCGAGCTGGCGGCGGCACCGGATGGCAAGCCGGTTCCCGCGGAACGGATCGCAACCTCCCAGGGGATGCCGCTCAATTACCTCGAGCACATCCTCTCCGAGCTCCGGGTCGCCGGCCTGGTTCGCAGCCAGCGCGGCATCGAGGCCGGCTACCGGCTGGCGAGAGATCCAGCGCAGATCACGATCGCCGACATCATCCGCTCCGTCGAGGGACCGTTGGCAACCGTTCGCGGTGGCAGGCCGGAGGACGCCGAGTACCCCGGCGTGGCCAGCAAGCTGCCTCGGGTATGGATCGCGGTTCGCAAAAACCTCCGCAGCGTCGTCGAGCAGGTGACCCTTGCCGACGTTGCCAGCTCGAACCTGCCCGAGCCCATCAACCTGCTCGCGGACGACCCCGAAGCCTGGGTGACTCGGTAGGGTCGCGCCAAGTAAATCGGGGGCGAGGCGCGAGCGTCGTGCCGCTCAGCGGCGGCCGCTGTCTATCGTGCGCTGCGTGTCGACACTCGTGCTCTCAGACATGCATCTGGGATCGCGTCTGCGGCACGACGTGCTCGCGCAACCGGAGCCGCTGGACCGGCTGCTTGTGGCGCTTGAGGGCATCGAGCGGCTCGTCTTGCTTGGCGACATCGTGGAGCTGCTCGAAAAGCCGGCCCAGCACGCGATGAGCGTCGCCGAGCCGATCCTGCGCGTGATCGGCAAGACGATGGGCGCTGACCGGGAGGTGATCTTCGTCCCGGGCAACCACGATCGCGCCTTGGTCGCCGGCTGGATCCGTCGGCTCGGAGCCAGCCTCGCTCCTGACAGCCGCGTTCCCCTTGACGCGACGCCGGAGCTGGCCCGCATCGCCTCCTGGCTTACGCCGAGCCGCCTCCAGGTGCACTACCCGGGCGTGTGGCTCGCCCCCGGAGTGTGGGCGACGCACGGCCATTACCTCGATCGCCATCTGCTGCCTGAGGCGGCGTTCGGCGTGACGCGCGGTCTCCTCGGGCGCGTCCCGCGACCCGGCGCCCGCCCGATCGATTACGAGCGGGCCGGAGGACCGTCGCTCACCCGCCTCGAGGCGCTCGTTATCAAAGCGCTGCCACGCCCCCTCGCTGCGCTCGCCGAGGACGTGGCGGAGCTGATCCGCGCCTCGACGATGCCGCTGGGCCCCCGCCGCCTCCTGCGCCCCCGGATGGCACGCCTCACGGCAAGTGTCCTGGGAGCGCAGATGCGCTTTGCGAGCCTCCCCGCGCTATCGCACGTGGTCGGGCGTCTCGGCGTTGACGCGGACTGGGTCCTCTTCGGTCACGTGCATCGGCTGGGTCCGCTCCCGGACGATCTCCAGACGCGCTGGCGGGGACCGCAGGGCCGCCTCCGCCTCGCCAACACCGGCTCGTGGGTCTATGAACCACTGCTCGTCCACAACGCGACCCCGCCGCACCCATACTGGCCCGGCGGGGCGGTGATCCTGGATCGCGACCGGGCACCCCGCGCCGTCGGACTGCTCGACACCGTCCCCGCGGGCGCGCTGCACTAAGCCCGGACCGACCCGGACGCCGACGCCGCTTAGCCGCGACTCGCGTCCCGCCGCCTCGTTACTGTCCTCGTCTTGCTCGTCGCGTCCCTGACACGATCGCGCGTCCGCGCGCTCATGACCCGCTGCGCTTGCGCGGCGCTCGCTGCCGTCGCGGCGGTGCTGCTGGGCGCCTGCGGCGGTGGCTCGTCGTCGAAGGTCGCCCAGCTGCCGGCACTGCACCCCGACCGCGCCGGGCCGCAGTCGATGTTCACGGGGACCGGCGAGCTGATCAATCAGCCGGTCGCCACCATGAACACCCTCCAACGGCTCGGCATCCAGAGCGTTCACATCTACATCAGCTGGTCGGCGATCGCTCCGGACGCGTCCTCGTTTCAGCGCCCCGACTTCGACGCGACCGACCCCGATGCGTACCCGGCGTCGGGCTGGGCGCCTTACGACACGATCATCCGGGGGCTGACCAGCCGGGACATCTCGGTCAGCCTCTCGCTCACCGGTCCGCCACCGTATTGGGCCGAGGGGCCGGGCGACCCGGCACGGACGACTCAGCCCGAGTGGAAGCCGAATGTCGCGGACTATGAGGACTGGGTGAAGGCGGTCGGGACGCGCTACGACGGTCAGTTCACGCCGCCGGGAGCGTCGACGCCGCTGCCGCGGGTCGATTTCTGGTCGACGTGGAACGAGCCGAACATCGGGATCAACCTCGCGCCCGAGACAACCCACGCCGGGTCCGCGGTCGAGGTCGCACCGATGGTCTACCGCAGCCTGGTCGACGCGGAGTGGGCCGCGCTGCACGCGACCGGCCATGGCCATGACCGGATCCTGATCGGCGAGCTCGCCCCGCAGGGCGCCACGACCGCGGGACAGCCAGGCCTGTTCGGCGCGATGGCCCCGCTGCGGTTCCTGCGCGCGCTCTACTGCGTCGACGCCAGCGGCCGGCCGCTACGCGGAACCCAGGCGACCGAGCGCGGCTGCCCGGAGACCGCCGCCGGGTCGGCCCGCTTCGCGGCGCTCAACCCGGGGCTGTTCGAGGCCTCCGGGTTCGCCGTGCACCCGTACTCGTTCAGCTCGCTGCCCCCGGACGTTCGGATCCCCAACGAACCCGAGTACACCGAGCTGGCGGCGCTGCCCACGCTCGAGGCCACGCTCGACCGCCTGCAGCGGACCTACCGTTCCGCACGGCGCTTTCCGATCTGGTCGACCGAGTTCGGCTACATCACCAACCCGCCCAACGACCAGTACACCGTCACCCCGGCCTTGGCCGCCTACTACCTCAACTGGGCGCAGTACCTGAGCTGGGAGGACCCACGGATGCAGTCTTATGACCAGTACTTGCTCACCGACCCGCCGACCAAGGAGCCGTTCGCCACCGGTCTGGAGACCGCCACCGGCGTGCCGAAACCCACGTTCGCGGCGTTCCGGATGCCGCTCTACCTACCCGTCTCCAGCACCGCCAAGGGTCACCCGCTCGTCGTCTGGGGCCAGGTCCGCCCGGCGCCGCTTGCGCGGCGTCAGACGCACCGCCCGCAGGTCGTCCAGATCCAGTTTCGCCCGAGCTCGGGCGGGTCGTTCAGCACCGTCAAACACGTGACGATCACCAACCCCAACGGCTACTTCGAGGTGCACCAGACGTTCGCGGGGTCCGGCACGGTGCGGCTGCGCTGGACATACCCCAACGGCGAGACAGTCCTCAGTCGCAGCGCTGAGATCACACTCCATTAGGCCGAGCAGCCGGACCTCGTGCCTCGTCAGATAGAGCTAGGCATCGGCGGCGAGGTTCATACCTGAGGTGGACGTCAGCCACCTTGCTGCGGCATAGCTTGGTGGCCAGTGAGGCCCGTCGGCTTGCGATCCGCATCAACGGGCTAGAGAATGTCTATCCAGAGAGGGCTACCAATGCGAGACCGGGTCAGAGATTGGTTTGCGGGACCGCCATTCGGGCTGCGTGCATTTACGCGGCTGGACACGCTGTTGGCGTTGCTGTTGAGTGCGTGGGCGTTCGTCATTGTCAGTGGCAATGGCGGGAGCGGCGATCCGCGCGGGGGGGTCTTTGCGTGCGCCGCGGTGCTACCGATGACGCTCCCGGTCGCCTGGCGCCGGGCCCATCCGCTCGGCGCGATCGAGACGCTGGCGGGCGGGGCCGTCTTCAACGCGATCGTGGTCGGCTCGTTTGTCCGCTGTGGCGCGACCCTTCCGGCGCTGGCGTTGGTCGTGTTCTCCGTCGCCGCGCGGTGTGAGCTGAGGCCGGCGCTGTTCGGAGCCGCGCTCGCGGTTGTCTCGACGGTGGCCCAGGGTTACAGCGATCCCCAGCTCAAGTCGGGCTTCTCACCGGGCGGCAGCGTGCTAATCCTCGCGCTGTGGGGAGTCGGGCGCCTCGTGCGCTCGCGTGAGGGGATCGTCGCGGGCCTGCGGGCGCGGACCGAAGAGCTGCACCAGCAGCGTGACCGCACTGCGCGTCTAGCGGTGGCAGCGGACCGGGCGCAGGTAGCTGAGGATCTCGAAGGCATGCTGGGAGCGCGGATCGGGAGGCTCGCGGCGGAGTCGGCCGCCGCCCGCGTGGCGATCGCACAGACGCCCGAGGCAGCGGGTGCGTCACTGAGCGCGATCGAGAACGAGGGTCGTCAGACTCTGGTTGAGATGCGTGAGATCGTCGGGGGGCTGAGCGATGAGAAACCGCTCCGTCCGCAGCCATCGCTCGCCGACGTCGACGCCCTGCTTGCGCGGACTCTCTCGTCCAACGTGCGCCTGACAGTGGACGGCGATAGGCACAGGCTCCCGGCCGGCATCGAGCTCTCCGCGTTCCGGATCGTCGAGCGGCTGCTCGAGCCGCTCGAGGGCATGCCGGCCGCCCGGGTGCAGGTCACGCTGCGCTACGAGGCGGACGCGCTGGAGGTCGCGGTCCGGGGCCGGGTGCGCTCCGGCGCCGATCTGCACACGACGCTCGCCACCGCGCGCGAATGGGTGTCACTGCATGCCGGCACGATGAGCTCCCAGCTCCGCGCCGGCGTGTCGCAGACCGATGTGCGGTTACCGCTGGTAACCGCGCATGCATGACGCCCTGAGCAGGCTGGTGGCGCGCCGGGCATGGCTGGACGTCGCGGCGGCGGGTTTGATCGGCGCGTTCTGTGCCGTGCAGCTCGCCGCGCGCGCACCGGCAAGCCCTCCGCTTACCGTTGCGCTCGTGGCGGTGTCGGCGCTGGGATGTGGCGCGGTGATTATCCGGGGTCGTCACCCGCTCGCCACCTCCCTCGCGGTGGGCGCCGCGTTCTTTGTGCCGGGCGTGCTGATCGGGGCTCGGTGGTGGAACTTCTTGCCGGATGGACTGCTGCTCGTTGGTGTGATCGTCGCGTATACGGCCGGCGCCCAGCTCGAGGGAGTGGCCTCTTACATCGGCCTGATTGCGATGGTGCTCGCCTTCAGCGCCGGGGACCTGTCGGACCCCGCGTCGATTCTCGTGTTCACCGTTCCCGCGTGGCTGGCCGGGCGAGTGATGCAGTCCCGCAACCGGCTGGCGCATGAGCTGGCCGAGCGGGCACGCGAGCTCGAGCACGAGCGCGAGGCGTTCGCGCGAGAGGCCGTCCGCTTTGAGCGCGCCAGGATCGCTCGTGATCTGCATGACGTCGTCGCGCACAACGTCAGCATGATCGTCGTGCAGGCCGGTGCCGGACGCCGGGCGCTGGCGTCGAGTCCGGACACTGCCGCCGAGGCGCTCAGGCACATCGAAGGTGGCGCGCATCAGGCACAGCTCGAGATCCATCAGCTCGTGGACCTGCTCGGGAGCGAGCATCCGCGTTCGAACGGCGGCGGCCTGGGATCGCTTGACGAGCTCGTCCGCCGAGCCGCGCACGCCGGACTGTCGGTCCGCTACCGGTTCAGCGGAAGCTATGACAGCGTGCCGACCGAACTCGCCGATGTCGCCTACAGCGTCGGCCAGGAGGGCATCACGAACGCGCTCAAACATGCCCCGGGCGCCGCGATCGACGTGTCGGTGCACGGCCGCGACGGCGGCTTGTCGATCACGGTCGAGAACGGGCGCCCAAGCAGCGCGCCGTCGGGACTCGAGGATGCCGGTGGGACCTATGGAATCGCCGGGCTGCGCGATCGCCTGCGCTCCGCCGGCGGCACACTGGAGGCAGGCCCCACAAGCGCCGGTGGGTGGCGGCTGGCGGCGCAGCTGCCGCCGGGGCGTGGTCGACCTCCGACTGACGGAGGACCCCCCTCTCGCCGTTAGACCTCACATCGTGAAGGAGGAGGCGCTTGGTCGGCTCGGCCCTTGTCGCCAGTACGAGCACTCAGCCCGCGTCCGGTCGCAGACCGTACTTCAGGTGGCGTACCCGTTCACGAACATGGTCTGGAGTACCTGTCTGAAAACCGCCGGCCGAAAGCGACTCGCTCCAGGTTCCGTGATCGCGCCGAAGCTGACCTGATACTCATGCCACCGGGTGGCGTCGTTGGTCAGCAGCCAGATCCGCGCAACGTCGCTGCTGATATCGCGTCGACGACGGTGCAGAATCGTGGCGGGCTGATCCGGCAAGCCGCCGCGCGAGCGCGTCCCGCTCTGCATCGTCACTGGACACAGTTCGATCGTAGAGGTGCTCGAGGTCCGCGACCGATCGAAGCGGCAGCCAGGCCACGTGGCGGCTGGAGGGCTTAGGCGAGGTCTGCGATCAGCTCGATGAGGTCGTCGCTGCGATAGCCCTCGCGCCGCGCGAGCTCAACAAGTTCGTGAGCTTTGGCGAGCACAGCGCTTTTCGGAACCGCGTCCCCGGCTACGTGGATGCCGCGACCGCGGCGCGGCGCTGCAGTCGCCGGCTGCTGCCGCGAGATAGCCTCCGGCGGCGTGGCCGACGGCGGGGAGTTGATCAAGCCTGTGCGCTCATTTCTGAGTGCTCCCCGGTGTGCGGTGCTCGCGACGATCGCGAGCGACGGCGCCCCGCGCCAGATCGTCATCCACTATCTGCTCGGTGCCGATCATCTGCGCATCAACGGACACCGAGATCGTCGCTGGGTGGGCAACCTAAAGCGTGACCCGCGCGTATCGCTCGTCGTCCACGACGAAGTCGATTACCTGCATTACGTCTCGATCCGCGGCACCGCGACGCTTCTAGACGAGAGCGACGCTGCGGTCGACGAGGCGATGCGCCAGGCCGAACGATACGGCGAGGACCCCGCCGACTTCGCCGGCCAGCCCCGGGTGAGCTTCTGCATCAACGTCGAACGAGTGAACGAATACCGCGGCTGATGGGTGCTTCGCCCAGGACGCGGGAGGGGCTGTAGATACAAGCCGAGCACCCAGCGTCCGGGTGCTGATCGATCACCGATCGTCCCATTTCACTTCCCCGTTCGCGTTGACCTCGAACCATCGGCGATGGGTCATTCCCTGATCGCGAACCTCGAGGCGAGTCGTGCCGCTGTCGTCAGCCCCTGTAAGCAGCCTCACGGCAGCTGCGAGGGTTTCCTCGTTCGCGCGGATGCCGGCGGATGAAGTCGTGAGCAGAGCACGTTCGAGAGCAGTCTCGGCGCGGCGAGCGTCGCCCGCCTGACGCGCGTCCTGCAACGCCTTGAGCGCGTCTCGCAGCTCAGCGCCCTCGTCCGCGGGCATCTCGCTCTCCTCTCGCTGGTGTGCAACCCCAGCCTACCGGGGGGGAGCCAATCTGCTCGCGGCCGGTGAGCGCCCCCCGAGGACGAGGTGAGACAGGATGGAATGCCCCCGTCAACGAGGCGCGGCCCACGGACACAAACGCTCCGTGAGCGGACCGCGGATCGATCACTTGAGACAACGTGACAAGACAACGCGTCCGAGGTCGTGTTTGTCTTAGGCGACTCGGTATCACTGCTGGGGATGAGCGAGGCACGCAGACGCGCTCACGTCGGCCGAGGCGCAGGTCCTGTTGGTCCGTGACGACCCGGCGGCGCGGATTGCGCTGATGGCGCGGGTGTTTCACGGGCCGACGGGCCACGCACCGCGGCACTTGCCGTTCCGGCGTGCAGCGTTGTCGTTCATGCGCTGGCAGGCACGCCGCGGAGTGCTCAATCGAATCGAAGGATCGCCGCGGAGGGTGAGGGGGCGGTCGGGATGTGTTGCGGCGGGGGAACACCGAGATCGCCGCGGGCAGCGTGTGGTGGCGGGCGGTCAACGAGCGATTGCTCCGCGACGGAAGTGAAACGATCGCGCTTCTCGGCGGGCTGGCCGGCGAACCGTCCTCGCAGGCCGTGCGGTTCTGGCTGCAGTTCAGCGCTCGACCGACAGGGCGCAACTGGTACCGAGCTCACAACGCGAGCATTGTGGCCGCCTACCTGGAGCACCGGGACCTCGCCGACGCGGAGCGCGCACCCGAGCGCTTCTTCATGAACGTCGTGCTGGTGCGCGTGCTGTACGCGCACGCGCTCGCCGCGGCGCCGCGTCTAGCGCTCGGACGGTTCGCTTTCCTCGGTCACTTGCTCGGCGATCCCCGGCTCGGGATGGCCGGCGCGTTCCTGTCTCTCCGCCGCGTGCTACCAGATCGCTACCCGCTCGCAGACGATGTGCAGCGCTACATCGCTGACGAGCAGACGTCTCGGCCGAATGCTCGACTACGCGGTGATCGTGCCGCGGTTTCAATCCCTCTACGAATGGTCCGCCGACGAGCTCAGCGAACCACGAGTACTGGAGCTCGTCCGAGACGGCAACCCGATCTACGCCTGGCCATTCGAGCAGGAACCCGTGTGGCGCACTCGCCACATGCCACTGCCAGCACGAATACTCCAGCGCGCGAGCAGGCCTCGCTAAGGACGCCAAGCACAACCGGCAGGTGAAAAAAATCCTCAGTCGAGCCTGCCCATCATAGTCCACCAATCGGTGGGAATGGTTAGACTTTGCGCCTTGCTGTCTCAGGATGAGGAAGGCCTCGGGCATGGAACCTGAGCAAGCGGCACAGGAAGGCCAGCGGACTTCATCGCCCTTGCGCTTCTCCCGAGCGGGCCTGTTCGCGGCGGTTTTGGGGGCGCTCGGTGGAGGCGCCATTGGCGCTGAGCTTGCGGCCTCGTCAGGTTCGCCCACGCAGGATCGGGAGATCCTGTCGTTCGGGCTGTCGGTCGAGCGACTGCAAGCCGCGTTTTACGCCGAGGCGCTGCGCAACGGACACCTGTCGGGCGAACCGCGCCAGTTCGCCGAGGTCGTGGGCGGCCAGGAGCAGGCGCACGTCAAGTACATCATCGACGCGCTCGGCTCGAGCGCGCCCAAGAGCCCCAAGTTTCGCTTTGGCGACGCGACCAGCGATCCCGCGAAATTCATCGCCACCGCCATCTCGCTCGAGCAGACCGGGCTCGCCGTCTACAACGGACAGGCAGTCAACCTCACGCCGAAGACGTTGGCCGCGGTGGCTCGGATCGTGTCTGTTGAAGCGCGCCATGCCGGGTGGGCGCGGGCGCTCGGGAACGAGGACCCCGCGCCGGTGCCGGTCGACGCTCCGATCACCGTCGAGCAGGCCCAACGCGTCTTCCGGCGTTATATCGCGTGACCATGGAAGATTTTCATCCCGACAGCCTCGGACTGCGCGACTTCGACGTCGACGGGGCGGTTCGCGAAACGTTCGAGCAATGCCAGGCGGAGACCAGAGCAGGCTTCCTTAGGCTGGCGGCGGGCGCCGGGGCAGCGGCGATGATCGCGATAGGCACACGGCCCGCAGTTGCTTTGGCGAACGCCCCGTCCCCACACGACACGGCGATCCTGAACTTCGCGCTCGCGCTCGAGTACCTCCAGGCGGCGTTTTACACCGAGGCAGACCAGATCGGAGCCCTGCACGGCGCGCTGGCTCATCAGGCTCACGTCGTCGGCATGCACGAGCGCGATCACGTGAAGATCTTCAAGTCGCTGCTCGGGACCGCGGCGATCAAGGAGCCGCGGTTCAACTTCCGGGGTGTGACCGGCAACCCGAGCGCGTTTCGCAGCACCGCGGTGGCATTCGAGGACCTGGCTGTCGCCGCCTACAAGGAGCAGGCGCCCCTCATCCGATCCCGGAGCATCCTCGCCGGCGCGATCGCGATCCACTCGGTTGAGGCGCGCCACGCGGCATGGATCAGGCGACTGGCCGGATTCCTCCCGGCGGCGAAGCCGTTTGACGATCCGCTGCCAGACGATCGGGTCGTCGAGATCGTCAACTCGACCCACTTCGTCACTCTGCGCAAGCCAGTCACGACTTCGCAGACCGCTCCTCCGTTCACGGGGTAGGGTCCGGCGTTGAGTCCTCCACCAGGACGCCTGTGGCGGTCGGGCAAACCGCGCAATTCCGGTGACGAAAAGGTGGGAGCGACGAGCGATGAGACAGTGGATGGTGGTGGCAGGCGGGTTCTTCCTCAGCGTCGCTGCCACTGCTTTGATCTCTTCGAATCCCTCGGTGTCGAGGAGGCCTGACCGCGAGTCCTCCTATCCCGGAGCATCGCTGACCGCACTGCCCTCGGCTTTCAGCACCGGTCGGCTGGTCCCGCTCAGAAATGCGAGCAGCGTCACCCGGTGGGCGCCGGTGCTTCGGACGAGCGTCGCTCGCCGGGCGCCCAGCATCCACAGCGCACGCGTCGGCTTGGTTCCCGCTCGCACGCCCGAGCACACCACGAACCTCGTGGTCGCCGATGGCGAGGTCGTCCGTCACGGGCTCGTGTGGGTGCACGTCCCGCTGGCCGTTCTGCCGAACGGCACCGAGGGTTGGCTACTGCGGACCTCGCTCGGCGCATGGTCGTTCATCGAGACGCACCTGGTGGTCGATCGGGCGCGGCTCACGGCCACGCTGTTCCGCGCGGGGAGACCGATCTTCCACGCCCCGGTCGCGATTGGAGCTTCGGGAACACCCACGCCGGTGGGCACGTTCTACATCCGGGATCGGCTGAAGGGCTTCGCCGACCCGTTCTACGGACCGCTCGCGTTCGGCACCAATGCGCGCTCTCCGACCCTGACAGAGTGGCCGGCCGGCGGTTTCATCGGGATCCATGGCACCGACCAGCCCAGTCTCATACCTGGACGGGTGTCTCACGGATGTATCCGAATGACCAATGCGGCGATCACGAGGCTCGGCGAGCTGATGCCCGTTGGCACTCCCGTCACGATCAGATGAACGGCCCGACGGTGTTGTTCCGACGCAAGCTAGGGGTGCTCGTGGCCGCTACGCTGCTGACCCTGCCTGCTGGCGCGATCGAGCTCGCGCCTCCCGCTGCCGCGAACTCGACGGCGACTGCTCCTCAGCAGCTTGTGCACGCGTACCCGCTCGGGACCCGGCGACTGTGCTGCACGGGCCGGACTGCGACTCGTCCGCGGCCGGGTCGGGCATCGCGGGCCGCGCCGCGACCGGGCGGCACGCGCCCGGCCGGCACGTCGAACCCGCTTCCGATCATCCTGCTCGGTGGCGTCCTCGCGGTGCTCCTGATAGCGGGTACGAGTGCGACGTACGGCGCGCGTCGGCGGCGCGCAGCCGCCGCGCTCGGCGTCGAGATCGCAGCCAGTCGCCGAGCTACGACCGAGGTGGCGAGCTCCGCGGCCACGGCCGACCGGGGTGGACGAACGCAGTTCGGGGAGCCCTCGCCCTTCGGGGAGCGGGTCACGCCGTCGCGCGACGAGATTGAGCTGCCTGTCGGATCCACAGGAGGGACCGAGGCCGAGATCGCGGCGCTGGAGCGGGCGTATCGTCCCGCCCCCGCCGGCAAGGAGGCCACCGACGCGTTCAACCTCGGCGTGCTCTTCCACCAGCGCCGCCATCTCGCTGCCGCCCGCGAGGCTTACGAACGCGCCGAGCGCCGAGGCGACGGTGACGCGGGCTTCAACCTCGGCGTCCTGCTGTACCAGGCCGGCGACCTCGACGGCGCCGAAGCCGCCTGGCGGCGGTGCAGCGCGAGGGGCCATCCGCAAGCCGCCGCGAACCTGCGATTCCTGATGCAGCAGCGAGCCACTCCTGACGAGGCCGCGCAAGCCGCGGGGACAGAGTCGGCGGAGCGCGCCTACCGGCGTGCCGATCAGCCCGGCGAGGCCGCGGGAGCGTTCAACCTCGGCGTGCTCCTCCACCAACGCGGCGACCTCGCCGGCGCCCGCGAGGCCTACGAACGGGCCGAGCGACGAGGTGACCCCGATGCGGCCTTCAACCTAGGCGTGCTCCTGTACGAGACGGGCCAACTCGAAAGCGCCGAAGCGGCCTGGCGGCGCTCAGCCTCACGCGGCCATCCGCGAGCGGCCGACAACCTACGATTCCTGCAGCGCCGCGCCGCCCGGACCTGGCTACAGGAGACCGCCGGGGTCGCCGGCGCAACCGATCCGCAGGGTCGAGGATGAGCTACCGGCGCGGTGCCCGGCACGACGGGTCGCGGCGGCCGGGAATCAGGGTCGCTGGACTCCTTGGCGGCGCCTTTGCGTCAGGGTCGCGGCACCTGTCGCGACAGCTGTCGCGACGGTGTCGCCGTCGAATCGAGCACGTTGCGACAGGGCCATGCGCCCCTCAACCGCAGTCAGCCGCGACTTCAGTCGAGCACACCTGAAAGGTCGAGCGATGTCACCTCCCGCGCCACGACATGCCTCCAGCAAGCACTCGGTCGAGGATCTGCCATACGGTCCGTTGCCCGCGCGATCGCGGTCCGATCAGCCGGCCGGATCTGAGCAAGATGCGCCTGACCTTGATCAACTCCTGAGGTTCCCTGCGCCTGAGGCCACGGCCTCGCGCGAGGATCCCGGGGGCGAGCCGGCGGAGTTGGAGCTCGCGGACCCAAGGCCCGAGGCGGACGACGACGTTCACTTCGGGGTGGCGGCGAAGGCGCTGGGCGTCTCGCGTAGGACAGTCGAAAGGATGGTCAAGCGCGGGCAGCTCTCGCGCGGCCCTTCGGGCGCGCCTGCGACCGTGTCGAAGCGAGACCTGGTCACGGCCCTCGAGCAGCGGCGTAGGGACGTCAGCCACCTGACACGCGCTACCGAGGTCGAGCGCGCGCAGGCAAGCTACGCGAGCCTGACGGACGCCTGGCCGGAGAACGCAGTCGGAGAGTTGCAGGAGCTTCTGCGACCCGTACTGGAGCCACTGCTGGCCGACTTCATCGACGCTCGGACGCGCGCCGCTGTCCTCGAGAGCCAGATGCAGAGCATCGCGGAACGCGCCGAACAGGACCGAGGCCGTGACGAGCTGCTGCTCGTCCTCGCCACCGGAGGCTGGCGCCAGCGACGAAAGGCACGCCGCGCGGCGTTACAGCGCTACGTCCTTCGGCAGCGCCAGGCCAACCCCACGCCCGAACAAGACGAGTAATTCGCGTTCATCGCCAGGCTCCGTTTCCCGAGCGGCAGCGGCCTGACCGAATTCTTGGCGCGGGCGGGGTTCCCCGCCCGTGTCGCTGCTCACGCGGAACCGACTGGTTGGCGAGCGGCAAGCTCGGTAAGCGCTGCCTGCGCCATCTCGGCGATTTCGCCGTCGGCCCGCTCAGCCGCCCGCCGGTAGGCCTGGGCCGCCTCAGCGAGCGCGCCGCGTTCCTCTAACAGCGCGCCGAGATTGAACGCGGCCTCGGCGACGTCGCGCTGGTCGGCGCGTCGATATGCCGCCTCGGCCTCGGCGAGAGCGCCCCGGTCCTCGAGCATCACGCCGAGATTCGCAGCCGCGGCACCGTGGCCGCGCTGATCGGCGCGCCGGTAGGCCTGGGCCGCCTCAGCGAGCGCGCCGCGTTCCTCTAACAGCGCGCCGAGATTGAACGCGGCCTCGGCGACGTCGCGCTGGTCGGCGCGTCGATATGCCGCCTCGGCCTCGGCGATAGCGCCCCGGTCCTCGAGCAGCACGCCGAGATTCGCAGCCGCGGCACCGTGGCCGCGCTGATCGGCGCGCCGGTAGGCGGCCTCTGCCTTCTCTCTGGAGCCGTACCGTTCGAGCAGCACGGCGAGTTGGAAGGCGGCGCGCGCCTCCCCCGCCGCGCCAGCGCGGCCGTAAGCAGCCTGCGTCTCGCTCACCTTTCCGTGTTCCTCGAGCCGCTGGCCGAGCCTGACATCATCTGCGGGGTCGTGCCTCTCGTCTGCCACCCGGGCGATGGCCGCGGGAGCGTCGAAATCGCGCCTGTCGCCGTTGCCGTTCGCGGCGTGGTGGCCGTTGTTGCCGACGCCGTTGTCGGCGCTGGGACGTCCCGCGGGCGGACCGAGGCCGCTCTGCGCTGCCGCTGGCAATGATGGTCCGACGTACTCCACCGCTGGGATGACGAGCGCCTGCGGCAGCGGCGGGTTGCTGTCCATGGCCGGCACGGCAGATGGTCGCGCGGACACGGATCGTTTGCTCTCCCGGACTGCCTCCGCTGGGTTACTCCTCGCTGACCGCCGCCGGCTGAGCACGGCGACCACGAGCGCCACCCCGATGAGGGCGAGAACCCCGAACAGCCATTGAGGCGGAAGGGCCGGATGCGACGCCGGCGTGGCGCGGACGGCCGGTGCGTGATGCGCCCGCTGGCGAGCTGTTGGTGGCCGGCGTGCCATGGGCCACCGGCGTGCCGTGAGCGCTCGGCCTGGGATGCACGGCCGGGTATTGGTGGGACGCCGGAGCCCTATGTGTCGCTCGTGGCGTCAGCGGCGTTGGGTGTCGCGACACCCGACGGACGAGCGCCGACGCTCGCAGCAGTGCTCGCGTGCGGCCCCCAACGATCCCATCGGCCGGCAGGCGGTGCGCGATCTGGAACCGCCGAACGGCCTGCTCGGTGACCACGCCGAACTGCCCGTCAATGGGCCCAGGCGCGAAGCCCGCTGCGGCCAGTCGACGTTGCAGCGTCCGCACGAGATCAGCCGGGTTGTGGCCCCGAAGGCCCGGCGACAATACGATCGATCGCGTCAGCGTCCACGTCTGCGGGGCCGACGATTCCGTCGACGGCCAAACCGCGCGACGCCTGAAACCGCATGACCGCGCTCCTCGTCAGTGGGCCGTACAGGCCGTCGATAGGTCCGGGCGAGTCGCCCGCCAGCACCAGGCGACGCTGGAGCACCCGGACAGCCGGTGAGCCCTGCGGACTGTTGTAGCCGCTCCCGAGCGCAAGCGTCGCTCCCTCGAGCTGGCCGGCGCTCAGTCGGACATGGGCGGCGACCCGCTCGCTCCCGCTCGCTGCGAGGGCCGGCGCTGGCAGGAGCGCCGACGCATTGAGGAAGAGCGCGACCACACTGACAGCAGGCGCCCAGAATCGAAGCGTTCCATGACGGTTTCCGCCCTGGCAGGTTCCGCCGCGCCGGACGACGCGGTGACCCTGTGCGTCCCTGCCGCCGAGAACGGAGCCATTGCCCCGATGGCTCCGCTTCTCGGCGGGCAGGGCGCTACCAGCGCCTGGGATCGCCCCCCATCCGTCTGGCGCTGGGGTCCGTGAGACGGGGCTTTGCACCCCTGAGCGCGACGCGAACAAGCTGGCCCGCGGTAGCGCGGTCGAATTCAGACCGCTCTGACCTCGGAGCATTACAGCGTTCCCCAACATCGAGCTCAATCTCATGACGCCCCTGTACATCGCGGCGCAACGTAATCGATCGAATCCAGTCGAACAAGGCCATGTCGGAGAAAATCAACGCAATTTGCGATCTAATTTTCGATCTGAGCCCTTGCAAAACATCTGAGAACCTGATAGCGCGACATGTCGCGACAGGGTAAATTGCGATCCGCTGGTGTGATTGCGATCTGCTGGTGTAGTGCACGCGAGGGCGGGTCTGGTAGCCCTCCGCCGGCACCGGCTCGGAGGATCCATGGCGCAGCACGCACTCAAGAGACGCGGGGTGGATTCGGCCAACGGTCCCAGGTTCGTCGTCTGCGACCCATGCAGCGCCGGCTGTAGTCGCCAGGTCGCTCGGGTCGCCTCCCGTGTGGACGATGTCCTGGGTGGGTGTCGGTGTCCGGCTCAATTCTTGACGCGGTGCCGTCGGCCGTCGAAGCGGCCAATCTGCAGGACGTCAACCGGGACCACGGCAACGGCGTCTCGGTGATCGACCCGAGGTCGCTGGCGTACGCGTGTACATGTGCGGGCACCGGCTTGTGTCGGCCTCGGGCACCGGCGTGCGGGCACCGTTGTGTGCTCGGTTAGTGAGGGAACGGAGTGGGTGGGCTTTCTCGTTGCGGCGCGGCTCAGCCAGCTTTGACAGCTCGCGGGAACGCTGTTCGGAGCCGGCGCGATCAACTCGCCCTCGAGCGCGCTCAGCCTTTACTGGTCTTCCCCCGGGGGACTGGGGAGAAAGTTCCCTAGCACCTTTGGACCAAATACGTACGCAAAGCTGATTGGTTTTGTACGCGCGGGGTACGGTCTGTTCGATGCACTGGTTAGGCCGCCGGTCTGTTTTGGGAGTTACCGCGATCATGATCGCGTTAGTCGCGTGCCTGATCGCTGCGGCAAGCGCCTCCGCCTCCGGTCCGTCGTCGCTTGTCTCGGGTGTTGGTGGAACGGTGAGTTCCGTGACCGGGGCCGTTTCCTCGGCTACTGCGCCCGTCACACGCGGTCACGAATGCCGCACAACCAGGTGGTTCATCAGGTTCGTCCTCGTCCGCGCCGAGCAGCTGCGCCGGCATCGACGCCCGCTCCTGCATCGACGGCCGCTCCCGCATCGACGGCCGCTCCTAGCGTCGACGCGCCGCTCCGGCGTCGGCCCCCGCTCCTGCATCGACGCCAGCTCCGTCGGCGAGTCCGGCCGCCAGCGCACCGAGCTCAGCGACGCCGTCGTCGAGCACGCCTGCACCGACGTCAGCCCCGGCGAGCCAGCCCTCGGCTGCCGCGCCGGCTGCGGCCGCGAATGTCACGGCGCCTGTCACACAGGCGGTGACATCGGCGGCGAGCACCGTGTCGAAGGCCGCCGCCCCGGTGACGCAAGCAGTGACGTCGGCAGCGAACACGGTGACGAAGACGGCTGCCTCCGCGACGCAGGCAGCGACATCGCCGACGTGACACGGTCGCCGAAGGCTGCCGCCCCCGCGATGCAGAAGCGGCGCCGACAGCGAACACGACGGAGGCACAGCTCCCGCGACGCAGGCTGCGCGTCTGCAGCGAGCACCGTGACGAAGGCCACTGCCCCCGTGACGCAGGCTGCGACGTCTGCAGCGAACACGGTGACGAGGGCCGCTGCCCCCGTGACGCAGGCTGCGACGTCTGCAGCGAACACGGTGACGAGCGCCACGGCCCCCGTGACGCAGGCTGCCACGTCCGCGGCGAACACGGTGACGAGCGCTACGGCCCCCGTGACGCAGGCTGCCACGTCCGCGGCGAACACGGTGACGAGCGCTACGGCCCCCGTGACGCAGGCTGCCACGTCCGCGGCGAACACGGTGACGAGCGCTACGGCCCCCGTGACGCAGGCCGCCACGTCCGCGGCGAACACGGTGACGAGCGCTACGGCCCCCGTGACGCAGGCCGCCACCTCCGCAGCGAACACCGTGACGAGCGCCACAGCCCCCGTGACGCAGGCCGCCACATCCGCAGCGAACACCGTGACGAGCGCCACGGCTCCTGTGACGCAGGCCGCCACAGCGGCGACGAAGGCGATCACCAGCCCCATCGCTCCACTTGCGACCGACGGTCGCAAGCGCAGCGACAGTGGCTACCAAGACGCTGGCTCCGGTCACGAGCACCGTGGCGCCGGCCACGAGCGCACTGACTCCCTTGACGAGCGCGCTCGCTCCCGTGACGAGTGCAGTGGCGCCGGTCACAAGTGCACTCACGCCGATCACGAGCGCAGTGGCGCCGGTCACAAGTGCACTGGCTCCGGTCACGAGCGCAGTGGCGCCGGTCACGAGTGCTCTGGCTCCGGTGACGAGCGCGTTGGCTCCGGTGACGAGCGCGTTGGCTCCGGTGACGAGCGCGCTGGCTCCGGTGACGAGCGCGCTGGCTCCGGTGACGAGCGCGTTGGCTCCGGTGACGAGCGCGCTGGCTCCGGTCACGAGCGCGCTGGCGCCGGTCACGAGCGCGCTGGCTCCGGTCACGAGCGCGCTGGCTCCGGTCACGAGCGCACTGGCGCCGGTCACGAGCGCACTGGCGCCGGTCACGAGCGCGCTGGCGCCGGTGACGAGCGCGTTGGCTCCGGTCACGAGCGCACTCGCGCCGGTGACGAGCGCGCTGGCTCCGGTGACTCGCGCCGGTCACGAGTGCGTTGGCTCCGGTGACGAGCGCGTTGGCTCCGGTGACGAGCGCGCTGGCTCCGGTGACGAGCGCACTCGCGCCGATCACGAGCGCACTGGCTCCGGTCACGAGCGCACTCGCGCCGATCACGAGCGCGCTGGCTCCGGTGACGAGCGCGCTGGCTCCGGTCACGAGCGCGCTGGCTCCGGTGACGAGCGCGTTGGCTCCGGTGACGAGCGCGTTGGCTCCGGTCGACGAGCGCGTTGGCTCCGGTGACGAGTGCGTTGGCTCCGGTCGTGAGTGGGCTGGCTCCGGTCGTGAGTGGGCTGGCTCCGGTCGTGAGTGGGCTGGCGCCGGTGACGAGTCGGTTCCGGTGTCGCGTGTCGCGGGGGCCTCGGTGGGGTCGGGCACGGCGTCCTCGGGTGTCGTGCCGGCGATGGCGGGCGCGGCGGCGCCCGCGGTGGCGGTGGTGTCTTCGGCGGGGGCCTCGATTTCGGGCGGCGCCCGGCGGCGCGAGCTGCGGGTGGCGGTCGGGTGGGTGCTGGTGTGCCGTCGTTGTGGCGTGGGCGTGGGCTGTCGGGCCGGGCGGTTAGCTCGGTGATCTTTGGGTTCGCGGCGGAGCACGCGTCTCGGGGAGCTGGGTTATGAGCACCCCGGGTCAGTTGGTGTCGGGGTTGAGTGATGGTTTGGCGGGCGCTCGGGGGTTCGCGGTCGGGTGGTGTGCGGTCGGGGTTTGTGGCGCCGGGTTCTTCGGTTCCGGGTTCTGGGACGGCGGTGCCTGGTGCTGGTGGTGGGTCGGCTGCTGGTGGTGGCTCGGGGTTCTTCTTTTTTGGTGTGGCGGCGTTGTTGTCGTTGGCGGCCTTGTTTGTTCCGCGTGTGCTTCGCGTGCTGCGGATCTTCTGGGCTTCGCGCGCGCCGTCTGCGTTCTCGTTGTTGCTAGAGCGGCCTGGCTAAGGCCGGAGTCGTACTCCAGCGCGTCCGGGCACGTGTGTGTCGGGACGCGGTTCGCATCTAGCTAATCGCAACTTAGGAGAACGACTCATGTCACGCTCTTTGTGGGCGTTGACGAGGCAGCACGCGCCTGCCGGCGCCGATCGGCCCGGCAGGGAGCGAGCGAGGATCTTGTTCGCTCGCGTTCGTGGCTTCGTCAGCCAAGCAGTACCTATTGACGGTTTTGATCATGGCCGGGCTGGTGGGGCTCGCCGTAGTGCCGACCTCGGCACTGGCGCAGCAGGCTCGCGCGCCGACCAGCGCGGCCAGGGGCGCTTCGGCGTCCGCGCAGCCGCATGGACTGATGGTGTTGGCGTTCGGTTCGGGGTATGCGAGTCCGGCGGGCTCAAGAGCAGGTCCGCGCTTTGCAGCATCGCCTGGCGCGCGCCGGGTTCATACCGGGCCCGTTTGACGGGCGTTACGGTCGGCTGACGCGGGCGGCGGTGATGCGTTTTCAGGCGGCGCGTGGGCTGGTGGTCGACGGGATCGCGGGTCCGATCACGCTTGGCGTGCTCGGGATCCATGGTCGGGTGCTGTACCCGGGCTCCGGCTATGCCGGGAACGGTTCGACCAGGGTTCAAGCGCTTCAGCGTCGTCTGCGCCGGGCGGGGTTCTCGCCCGGGCCGGTCGACGGTCGCTATGGGCCGCTGACCGAGGCAGCGGTAGCTCGGTTTCAGGCCGCGCACGGACTGACCGTGAGCGGGATCGCCGGCCCGGTCACGCTCGCCCGCCTGGCGCGTCAGCACGCGAGCACGCGCGTCACGCTAACCCCACGCAGGTCACGCGCAGCATCCAGCACGAACAGGACACAAGCAGCCCGGCACGGCCAAGCCCGAACGGGCACGGCCAAGCCGCACGGTACGTCTAAGCCGAAGGGCGCGGCCAAGCCGGCCGGTCACCCCAAGCACACTCCAGGCCACGCAGGCCGGCACCCACAAGGCGCCGGTCGAGCAGTCAGCCGTCAAGCAACCAAACACGGTCGTCGGCGAGCGGCAGTTCATCGAGCTCGCCGCCTGTGGGATTGGTCCTGCTGATCCTCGCGCTCGGGGTACTGATCGGCGTGGCGGGGTCGTGGCTGGTCCGTGGCCTGCGCGGCCCGGGCTCTCCCGAGCCAAAGGACCCGGACACCGTCACCGGTCCAGGCGACGCGGCGGACGAGCCGGCGATCATCCCGGCCCGCGACGAGGAGCCGGCGCCTGTGCCGGCCCGTGATGAGGAGCCGGTGGTTATGCCGGCCCGCGATGAGGAGCCGGTGACCGTGCCGGCCCGTGACGACGAGCCGGTGGTCATGCCGGCCCGTGACGATGGCCGGTGACGTGCCGGCGGTGTGCCGGCGGCTGAGCCGGTCGGGTCTACGCGCGTTCACACCCTGGCTCAGGGGGTGGATGCACCTGGTAGATGAGGAGGCTGAGCCTGAGTGGATGGGTGATCCTGATCGTGCGTTCGCGCACGCGTCATGGTTGAGCGAGCACGGCGATCAGGTGGGGGCCGCCACCGCGTATCGGCGCGCGGACGAGCTCGGTCATGCGGGTGCGGCGGTGAATCTCGGTGTTCTGTCTGAAGAGCACGGCGACGTCGCGGCCGCGGAGCGGTGGTATCAGCGTGCCGATCAGGTCGGCGACCCGAACGGGTCGTTTAACCTCGCGGTGCTGCTCTGGGAGCAGGGCAGGGCAGACGAGGCGAAGTTGGCGTTTGACCGCGCCGACCGTCTCGGACACGCCGCCGCGCCGACCAATCTCGGCGCGATGCTCGAGGAACAGGGCGACTCCAAGGCCGCGGAGGAGTGCTATCGCCGCGCCGATGAGCGCGGCGATGCGCACGGCGCGTTTAACCTCGCGGCGTTGCTGGAGGAGACCGGCGATCACGTCGGCGCGCTGCGCGCGTATCGGCGCGCAAGCCGCCGGGGTAACCCGGAGATCGCCGAGATGGCCCGCACCGCGGCAGCCGACCTCAGCCGACTGACCACCAGCCCGGCGACACCAGGGCCGAACGCGGCGCGAACGGGGGTGGATCATGAGCGCCCCGAACGGCACCTGGCCGCAGGAGGCAATCGCGGGTCCGGTCACCGCCGGGCTCGATGATCGCCCATTGCGGGTGCTGGTCGCCGATTACGACGGGCTCGCCCGGGCGATGATGCGCGCGGCGCTCAACGACTGCGACAGGATCGCGATCGTGCTCAGCGCCGCGGACAGCCGCGAGACCGTGCAGCTCGCGCGCTACTACCGCCCCACCGTGCTCGTGACCGAGCTCGACATCCCACCCGCCGGCGCGACGGACCTGATCACCCAGGTGCTCGCCGTCTCGCCCACGACCCGAGTGCTGACCATCTCAGCCGGCGACCCGCGCGCAGCCCTGCAAACGCTGCGCGCCGGCGCCGTCGGCCACATCGCCAAAGAAACCGACCCCGAACAGCTCGCCCGGATCGTCGAACAAGTCGCCGACGGCGAACCGATCATCCCCAGCCAGCTGCTCGGACCACTGCTCGAACTCATCAGAGAAATACCCGACGGCGGCTGGCGACCCCTGCACAGCCGCCTCACCACCCGCGAATGGGAAATCATCGAACTACTCGAAAAAGGAGCCAGCACCCACCAGATCGCCGACCAACTCGTCCTCTCAACAACCACCATCTACAGCCACATCAAAAGCGTCCTACGAAAACTCGACGTCCACAACCGCCACGACGCGATCACCGCAGCCAAACAACTACGCAAACACGAAACCAGCCAGACAACCACCCCCCAGACGCCCACCACCGACACCACCAACCCACGCCCCCAACATCCCCACCAGATACACCACGCCCTAAACACTCCCCAGCGCCCACAACCACCCCCGAGGAGCCGAACCCACAGATCCATCAAACGCACAACACAGTCGACTAAGCAAGCCGACGGTCTGCCGCTCAAGATACGGCTGCTCGACCTCGCCAACAAAGACTGTGGGGTCGGATTGCGGCCGAGGGGCGCTTCGCCGAGATCCCCACGGTCCGGTGAAACGCGGTCTCCAACGCGAGCGCGTGGAGGTCGTGCCGGCGCTGGCGTCACCCGAGGTTGGAGAGCCCTCGACCGATCAGCAGGACCCCGACCAGGCCCACGAGGGCAGCGGCACCAATGAGCTTGTTGTCCGCCATCCAGCGCGAGAAGCGACCGACGTGCGCGGCCGTGCGCTCGGAGTCGATCATGTAGGCGGCAATCGGCACCTCGATGAGCAGGAACTTGATCAGCGCGAAACCGACCATGGCTGCTAGCGCAACGATCACGCCGTAGCCACCGCGGGCGACGTGTCCGACGGCGAGGATGTCAAACGGGCCTGGCACCGCCAGCAGCACGCCCGCCAGCCCGGCGACAACCAGCGAGCCCTCTCTCAGCGCCCGGTCCGCCTGTCCACGCACGTTGGCCACGACCGCCGAGCCCACCGGTCGATGGTTCCCCGGCGCGACGGTGACACGGCTTAACAACGCTCGCCCCTGACGGGTACCGAGCAGGAGCGCAAGGATCAGCGCCACCACGCCCAGCACGAGATAGCCGGTCGCGCCGAGCCCGTGTGAGCTCGCCCCGGCGATCGTCGCGCGCGACCGGAAAATCGCGAAGATCGCGATGCTGCTCCCGACACTCGTCACCAGGCTCGCGAGGTAGCAGATCCACAACAGCGGCCGCGGATCGGGACGCGTGAGAATGACCATGACCACGGCGAGCAGCTGGGGATAGACCGCAGCCGCGAGCGCGAGAAGCAGGAGCGTGCCCACGACAACCGCTCAGGCTTGTGCTCCGAAGATGCGGCCTCGCAACTAGCGACTCGCGCGGAGCTGAGCGCCGCCGCCAGACGCCGTGTCGATGACCTCGATCACGCGACAAGCATCGAGGCCATGAAAAGCGATCGACGTCAACCATTCCTCCCTGTTCGCGTCCCTGACCGGGAGGCCATCGTTACACACGCGGCGAGTGAAATCGCGAGCGGCCGGTCGGCGAGGACCTGGTGTCGCCCGCGCCGAGACAACTAGCGCGCGGCGAGGGCCGCCAGCGCCCGAGCGGCCTGGTTTTGGCGGTTTGAGATCTGACACTCACGAGAGTTGCGGTCCGCAACATCGATTTGATATCATCACGGAATCATGAAGATAACATTGACAGACGAAGGAGGACCGATGACCTCATCCGAGAGCATCGCTCAGCCGCGATCCATGATCGTCACCACCACCGAGAACGTCTCGGGCGCGCGCGTCACGAAGAACCTCGGTCAGGTGTTTGGACTGACGGTCAGATCGCGAAGCCTCGGCGGCAACATTGCCGCCGGCTTGAAGAGCCTCGTCGGAGGCGAGATCCGCTCCTATGTGAAGCTCAACGAGGATGCGCGGCGCCAAGCGGTCGACCGCATGGTCGAGAACGCCGCCGCGATGGGGGCAAACGCCGTCTCCATGATGCGGTTTGACTCGACCGAGATGGGCAGGACCATGAGCGAGATCGTGGCCTATGGCACCGCCCAAACGGTTGAGTGGGACACGGTGCCGTCGGACCTGGCCGGCGGGCGCTGAGGCTTCTAATGGTGGTGTGGGTTGTCGTTGCCGTCGTGGTCGTCGTCGGGGTCGTCGTCGCCCTGTTCGGCTGGGATCGCTACCGAGTCGGTCATAAGGCGGCCGGCGAAGGTAGCCACGCCCAGCCGACGGGAGAGGTGTTCGTCGATCCCGACACTGGGCACCGCACGCGGGTGTGGTTTGACCCGGATACCGGGCGTCGCGAGTACCGCCCCGACCTGCCTCCTGACGCCGTGCCGGGCGCCGATCGCGATCGCCGTTGAGCCAAAGCCAGATCATGAGGCGCGCCAGTTGGAAGGGCATCCCGTCCAGGGCGCCGACCAACCCGCCACCCCGGGCCTGGGCCGGGTGGCGCCTCAGGTTGTGCCGGCGACCCCAGCCGGGGCGGACACAGCCATGACGCGGGGCGATCGAGGTGACCGCCCTTACCAAGCGTTTCGGCGAGACGATGGCCGTGGAACGCCTGTCCTTCTCGGTGGGCGCGGGAAGTATCGTCGGCTTCCTCGGACCCAACGGGGCGGGCAAGACGACGACGATGCGCGCGCTGCTCGGGCTCGTGCGCCCGACCGCTGGCACCGCGACGATCGACGGCCGGCGCTACTCCGAGCTTGAGCATCCTGCGCAAACAGTGGGTGCCCTGCTCGACGGCGACGATCTGCATCCTGGGCGTTCGGGGCGCAACCACCTGCGTGTGCTCGCCCGGGCTGCCGGGGTGGCGCCGGCCCGCGTCGATGAGCTGCTCGAGCTCGTAGGCCTGAAGGATGTGGCCGACCGGAGGGCCGGCGGCTACTCGATGGGCATGCGCCAGCGCCTCGGTCTCGCCGCTGCGCTATTGGGTGACCCGCATGTCCTCGTGCTCGACGAGCCCGCGAACGGGCTGGATCCCCAGGGCATCCGCTGGCTGCGCAACTTCCTGCGCGCGCAGGCCGGCGAGGGCCGCGCGATCCTCGTCTCCAGCCACGTGCTGGCCGAGATCTCACAGATCGCCGATGAGGTTGTAGTCATCAACCACGGCCGGTCGGTATTGCAGGCGCCGCTGGCCGAGCTGATGGCCCAGCGCGACGGCGGGATGCGTGTCACCGGACCGGACGTTGCGCGGCTGGCCAAGCTGCTGCGCGCAGACGGGGCGCAGGTGGAGAGAGCCGGCGACGGCGCGATCGTCGTAGCCGACCGCACCGGGGAGCAGATCGGCCAAGTGATCGCGGCGAACGGGATCGTCATCTCCGAGCTGGCCGCCCACGGCGAATCACTGGAGGATGTGTTCTTCGAGCTGACCGGCTCCGAGGGAGGGCCGTCATGACGCGCCTGCTCAACTCGGAACTGCTCAAGCTGCGCACCACGCGCACGTTCTACGCGCTGATCGGCAGCGCCGTCACGTTGATCGTGATCATCGCGGTGCTCGGCGCCGCGCTCGGAAAGTTCAAGGACACGGCGACGCCGGGTCGTGACCTGCTGGCGATCGCGGGGCTGGCGCCGCTGTTCGCCCTGGTCATCGGGGTGATCGGGGTGACCACGGAATTTCGCCACGGCACGATCACCCCGACGCTGCTCGTTGAACCGGTGCGCACCCGGCTGATGACGGCGAAGCTCGCCGCTCAGCTGATCGCCGGCCTCGCGCTGGGGGCGGTGTGCTACGGCGTGTGTGCGGCGCTCGTGTCGGTGATCCTGTCGGGACGCGGGATCGCCACCGGGATGAGCACCTCAGACTGGATCGGGGCGGTCATCGGCGGCGCGATCGCCACCATGCTCTACGCCGCACTGGGCGCCGGGGTGGGCGCGCTGCTGCGCAACCAGGTGGGCGCGATCGTGGTCGTGCTGGCATGGGTGTTCGTGATCGAGAACCTCTTGGGGATCATCCCCGGCGGGTTCGGAGACGGGATCAAGAAGTACGGACTCAGCGGCGTCGGCAGGTCGCTGGCCCGCACCGCCAGCGATGCGACCAGGATCGGTCAGATCCCCGCCGGGCTGCTGCTGCTCGGCTACGCCCTGGTGTTTGTCATCGCTGGCACCATGGTCGTTCGCCGACGCGACGTCAGCTCATAACCGCGCCGGGCCACGTGCCGCGGCGGAACGCCGGTCCGTGGAAGGGAGCTGATTCTTATACAATATGCATGTGATATCAGGTCGAGATGCAGTCGGCGAGGCGTTGGAACCCGGCCTGACGGCGTCAGACCAGGCGCACGAGCAGCGACCCGCGTGGGTCATACCTGGGCTGCCGACGATGGCCGGTGCACTCGCGGCATTGGCGCTGGGGATCGCGCTGCCACTCGTCGCCGGCCGCGGCGGGGGGCTGATGGTTCTCGCCATCGTGTTGATCGTCGCTGCCGCCTTCTCGTTCGGCGGATTCTTCGTCGTCCAGCCGAACCAGGCGCGGGTGTTGATCTTGTTCGGTCGCTACACCGGATCGGTGACCGAGGCCGGCTGGTGGTGGTGCAACCCGTTCACCAAGAAGCAAAAGGTCTCGCTGCGAGTTCGCAACTTCCAGAGCGAACGGATCAAGGTCAACGACGCTAGCGGCAACCCGATTGAGATCGCAGCCGTCGTTGTGTGGGGGATCACGGACACGGCGAAGGCGGTGTTCGACGTAGCCGACTACGAGCAGTTCGTGACCGTGCAGAGCGAGACCTCGCTCCGTCATCTCGCTAACGAATACCCCTACGACGACTACAGGGCCGACACGATCTCTCTGCGCGGTAACGCCGACGAGGTTCGCAACGCCCTTCAGGCCGAGCTCCAGGCCCGCCTGCGCCTGGCCGGCATCGAGATCCTGGAGACCCGGCTGACCCACCTCGCGTACGCACCCGAGATCGCCGAGGTCATGCTCCGACGCCAGCAGGCCGAAGCGATCGTCGCCGCCCGTAAGACGATGGTCCAGGGCGCGGTGAGCCTCGTGCAGATGGCGCTCGCGCAGCTGGCCGACTCAGACCTCGTCGAGCTCGACTCCGAGCGCAAAGCCACGATGGTGTCAAACCTCATGATCGTCCTCTCCGGCGACCATTCACCGACGCCCGTGCTGAACACGGGCACCCTCTACACGTAAGGGCGAGCTTCGATGCCTGAGAGCAAACGGTTCCTGCTCCGACTGGACCCTCGCCTGTTCGAGGCGCTCCGCCGTTGGGCGGACGACGAGCTCCGCAGCATCAACGCCCAGATCGAGTACCTGCTCACCGACCAAGCCCGTCGCGCCGGACGTCTCCCGAGCAAGACCGTGCCGCGGCCGTCCGCGGACACGTCGGTCGACGGCGACATCGCGGCGGATGACGACGCGCCGACCGACGAGCTGAGCGACCCCGAGACCTCCCCGGCCCCGAGGCGTTAGCCGCTCCCGGCCAGCTTGACGTCCTGGAGACCGCCTGGAACGACAACCTCGCCCACGCCGCGATCCTGTTGCAGCCCGCCGCTCGCCGATTCGTGTTCGCCCGCGCACACAAGCGCGCCCGTCGCGCCGAGACGCTTCACTTCCGCGTTCGCCCGAACGCGCGCGGGAGGTTGCTCGTGCGGCACCACAGGTACGGCGTAACGCTGAGGCTGTGGGTCACCTACACCCCAGCCGGTGAGACGGACCGCAAGCAGGGCTTCTATGCCCTGCACTTGCCCAAACGGCTCAGTCATGCGAGCGCGGTTCGCGGCATTGATCAGCTTCCTCGGTGATGGCCGGCGTGATGCCGGTCGATCCAAGCGCCAACTCGCCAGCAGCCGGCTCGGTCGCGTCTTGGGCAGGTTGCGTATCGTGTTTCGAGCGATGGGCGAGACGGTGATACATCGACCGGGCGAAGGCGAGCGACACGGCGCTGGCGGAACCTCCGCGATCATCATCAAGGCCAGCGGAGACGATACTGCCGGGACGATGTTTCTCTCGGAGACGACTATTGACCCAGGCTTCCCTGGGCCGCCACTTCACAGCCATGAACGTCTGCACGACATGTTCTACGTATTGGACGGGATGCTGACGATGCGACTTGGGGACGAGACGCATCAGCTTGGGCCCGGCACGTTTGTGTGCGTGCCGCCGGGCGTGGCGCATACCTTCCGCAATGCGAGCGACGCTCCGGTGCGGTTCTTGAACTTCAACACGCCGGCGGGTTGGGAGAGCTATATGAGGGAGCTCGGCGAGGCGGCACGCACAGCGCCGCTGACGCCGGACGTGATCGGCCGGATCGCGTCTCATTACGACTTTCAGGCCGTCTGAGAGATAGTCCGCGCCGCCGGCTGAGCCGGAACTCCTCTCTGCGAAGGCCCGGCAGAGCGCGACACCGACCAATCCGGCAACCGGCGACCACGGTGGCGGACGCAGTCCGACGTCCTTCACACGATGCGCCTTGATCGCCGTGTACTGCGATTGGCAGAATCGCGCAGTATGGCGAGCCACGGGCCTCGATATCACTACAGCGTCGTCCGCGACCTGGGCGGACCGGCGCGGGCGGATGTCGCGTTGGTGCGATCCTCGGGTCCGCATGGAGTGCTTGAGCGCCTGCTCCACAAGCCGCGCAGCGACGCCGTGGTGTTGGCTCATCGCACGTTTCGGCCGATGTTCGAGCTGTCCGAGATGGAGGCCTACGCCGCCCAGCTTCAGCGCGCAGCGACGCACGGCAACGAGGGCACGCTCGGTTGTTTTGTCGACACCAAGCAGGGCGATGATGGGACGGTGCGAGTGGCGCTGTACGAGCGTTGGTTCGACGGACAGCGGCTGCGGTGTGACGAGCTTGCGTGCCGCGACTTCGACGCGACGGAACCCGATGCGGTCGCTTCGAGCGCGGAGTTCCTGACCGAGCTTCAGTCGTGGGCGGCCGACCGCAACGAGCAGCAGGAGCTCGCCTACCTCGAAGCCGCCGCCCAGGACCGCGACCAAGTCGAGCGAGCCACCGAGCGCTCCGACGCCGCACGCGACCTCGCCCAGATCCTCGCCAGCCACAACAAGCCCGCCGACCGAGCCTGAGCGAACCCTGTCCGGTCATGGCTTGGTCACGCCAGGCCGCCGCGACATGGGCTGTAAGGAACGTCGCCCCGCCGACGCTAGGTAACTACGCGCCCGCTCGCGCGCCGTGCATCGCATCACTGAAACGAAGGTTTGCCAATGGCCATTACCACGCGCCGCCAGCAAGCACCCGCGAGCGTCGGCACCGCCGTCTTGCAGCGCGGGGAAGTGACACTCACAGCCGACTGGCGCGACCCGCGCTACCAGGCGTTTGCGCTGCTGCGACTGGCGTTCACGATCGCTCCGATCGCCTTCGGAGTCGACAAGTTCTCCAACGTCATGGTGTATTGGCCGAAGTACCTTGCGCCGTGGATCAACCACATCGCGCCCGGCTCAGCCCAACAGTTCATGTACGTCGACGGCGCCATTGAGATACTCGCTGGGGCCATCGTCGCACTGAAGCCGCGCTACGACGCGCACGTCGTTGCCGGGTGGCTCGCCGGGATCGTCCTCAATCTCCTCACGTACTCCGGCTTCTATGACATCGCCCTGCGCGACTTCGGGCTCATGCTCGGTGCGCTTACGCTCGCGCGGCTGGCGTCGGTCTACGATCCGCCCCTGCGGCTTGGACGGCGCTGATCGTCCGCGCGCGAGCTGCAGCGGAAGCATTGGGGGCCACGGCGTAGGAGTTGTGGTTCCCGTTGACGCAGGCCAGCGCCCGCGAGCACGTCTCACTGTCTGTTTTCAAACACGAGGCGATAGTGGTCGAGCAGCTCGCGCTCGAAGCAGACCTGATTGGCGCTCACCCCGGAGCTGAACGCCAGGCGGAAGTCGGCGCTGCTCAGCCAGCGCGGCAGTAGCCGGAGCTTGAGCAGCGTCTTCCGAAAGCCGGGCGCCCCAATCCGCCTGTTCCACCGGTTGATCGTTTCGATGTAGTCGAGGCGGCCGCTGATGCTCGAGACCAGCCGGAAGTGGGGCTCAGCGCACCCGACGACCTGCTGTTGCCCGAACGGCAGCCAGGAGCCCGGGAACTGACGCCCCAGCAGCGCGATGTACCACTCGTCCGACTCCCGCGGCGGGACCGCTCGCAGCGCCTGCAGGTCGATCCGCGACGCCGGGATCATGTTGCGGCCGAAGACCATCGTCTGCAAATAGAAGCGGCCTCCGGGCGGCAGCACGCTCGAGACGCGGGCGAACAGGTGCCGGTAGATCTCCTCCTGACGCCCCGCCTGGTAGTCGTCCGGGGAGCAGAAATGCTCGAACGCTCCGAGGCTCGCCACGGCGTCGAACGGGCCAAAGCGCGCCCTGTCGATCTCACGCGCGTCCTCGAGGTAGACCTCGAGCCCGTGCCGGCGACAGGCCCTCAGTTGCGCCGAGGAGAGCGTCACCCCCACCGCCACGCCACCGCGCGCCTGGGCATACGCGAGCAACGGACCCCACCCGCAACCCAGGTCGAGCAGTCGCCGCCCCGGCCCGATCCCGACCTGGTCGGCCACGTAATCGTGCTTGCGCCGTTGCGCCTGCTCGAGCTCGAGCGAGAAGTCCCCGTCGAACATCGCGCCGCTGAAATCGGGCAGCTCACCGAGGCTGAGCCGAATAATCCGGTCAGTCAGCGAGTACGTGAAGTCGGCGTCCCTGCAGTCCGCCATCCTCCTCCAACATACGCCCCACGGTCCCGCGGGCCCGAAGATGACGCGCACGATCAGCGCGAAACGGCCGACGCTCCTGCCCGCTCCCGAACAACGTCGGCCAAACGCGATGCCCGGGCCGAGAGTTGCGCTTTGACAACGACCGGGTCGCGTGGAGCTTCACGCCGGTCGGTCTAGAGATCGCTGAGGGCCTTGGCCTGACTCGCTTTCTGGTGGCGACGTCGCTGGCGGTCATACATCTGCCAGATCTCGTCGTAGACGTCCTGAACAGCGATGAACGGCGCCAACTCCCGCGGATCGCGCCAGCCGTAGGCGTCGAGCATCTCGCCGACGAAGCCCGAGCTCGCGCCACCGATCCGGAGGCTGCCGACGAAGCTGGCCAGATCCCAGTGAACCGGTCCCCGAAAAGTGTCCTCAAAATCGTTCCAGACGCGCCGTCGCGAAGCGCGGAGCAGGTTGCCCAGCGACACGTCCCCATGCAGCGCCTGGGTGGGAAGCGTCGACTCAAAGACGGCTTCTCGCAGCGCGTCCAGCCGCGCCCGAAACGCGCCGATCAGGTGGGTCTCTCGGGTGTCAAGCGGCCGCAGCTTGCCATGCAGACGCTCGATGTCTTGAAGAACTTCACCTAGGCCGCCGAGCTCACCCTCGAACGGTCGCAGTTCATCATGCAGATCCCGCAACGCTTCACCGAGTCGGTGAGCGTCATCGAGACCGGTTGCGCCATCGACATCGGCGATCCACTCCGTAAAGGTCATCCATAAGCCGTCGCACCGGTATGGCCCCGGGGCGATCAACGGGCTCGGGGCGACCGCCAAGCCCGACGGTGCCAAGAACTGAAGCACCGAGATCTCGCGCGCAAGCCACCTCGCCGGATCATCATGGAGCACCACCGTCCCGGCCATCACCCGGGCAACGACCGGCGCCGGGCGCAGATGCACCAGCACGTTGCTCCCCGAGGAGATCACGACACCCTGGTCATGCGCCAGCCCGTGTGCAGCCGCGACCGCGCCAGCGGCCGTTACGGCACGCTGATCGAGATCGCCCACCATCCCGAACAATCTCGCAGACACCACAGCTCACCGCGCACAACACCGCCGAACGGGCCGGCGACAAAGGGCCGGTCCAGTCGGGTTTGCGATCAACGGTGGTCGACCGCGGCGGCGATGCTTTCCGCAAACGCGTCGGGACGCGCGAGAAAGGGGTGATGCCCGGCGCTGAAATCAACGAGTCGCGTGTTCGCCCGAACGCGTTGACGCTGCACCTCGGCCGGAGTGGCGAGATCATCGGCGCAGACGAAGTAAGTGGCGGACTTCTGCCGCCAGGCAATCTCGCGCGGCGGCTGCGTGAAGGGCGTCAGGGACTGGCGGGTGAGGCGGCGCAGCGCCTGCTCGGTCGTGGTCTCGTCGCAATCCTGCAGGAAGAACTCCCGGATCATGTCGGGATCGACGCCCACGGTCCCATCGTCACTCGGCTGCAGCCACGGCGCTGGCTCGGAAGCGATGAGGTCGGCCTGAGACTGTCCTGCGTCGGGCATCACTGAGGTCACGTAGAGCAGCTGGGTGACGCGGTCATCAACGCCGGCCTCAGTGATGATCACCCCGCCGTAGGAGTGGCCGCACAGGACGACTGGGCCTTCGACTCCGGCGATCGCCCGCCGGCAAGCGTCGACGTCAGCGTAGAGGTCACCAAGCTCCTCGCCCGTCTCCCCACAGCTGGGCAGCGCCACCGTGACGCTAGCGATACCTCGGTCAGCGAGCGGCTTGGTCATCGAGTTCCACCACCAAGCTGCGTCGCGGACGCAGGCGCCGTGCACGAAGATCAGGGTCAGCATGAAACCACGGTAGCGCAACCTTATAGTTGCGCGTTCAGAGGCGGAGGCATTCATGAGCTTCCGGGGCTCAGGCGAGGGCACGCGGGAGCCTCCAGCGGCTGTGGTCAACTGTCGCCGACGACCGTCTCGGTTCCTTGGCGCAGCCGCGATACGTGCAGAGCAGGCGTGCGGTCCTTCCACGGTAGGGCCTGCTCCAGGGCGGCAGCCAGCGCGATCAGGAGATGCTCCTCGCCGGGTCGGGCGCCAATCTGCACCCCGATCGGCAGCCCGTTGCTGTGCTCGGCGAGCGGCAGCGAGATGGCCGGCTGACCGGTCGCGTTGTAGAGCACCAGGTACTGGCAGGGTCGCTGTTCTCGGTACAAGAACTCCTCCGGTGGGAGGTCGATGTCCATGCTGAACTCTCCCTGCGGCTGGGCGACCTGCGCACAGGTCGGCGACATCCAGACGTCGTGGTCATCGAAGAAGGGCCCGACCGTCCGGCGGATCGTGTTCAGCTCCTCGAGCGCGTCGAGCACTCGCTGGGGAGATCGTGTCCGCGCGAACTCGTAGAAGCGAAGCGTGCCGCGCTCGACCGTATCGGGGCCGACCTGCCTGCCCGTAGCGGCGGCGAAGTCGTCGAGCCAGCGATCGAATCCGTAATACCAGACCTCCAAGCAGGCGCGGTCGATCGCGGCCAGGTCGATCTCGGGAGCCGCCTGCCCGACGTCATGACCGAGGCTCTCTAACACCAGCGCCGTACGCTCGACAGCGGCAGCCACCTCGGGGTCAACCGGAGCGTCGATCAGCGGATCGGCCGACCACCCGATCCGCAACGGGGGACCGGGGGCGCCAACGTATTCCAGATACGGACGCTCCGCGCGGCGGATCACGAACGGGTCGCCGGGTTGCGGAACGCCAAGCCGGTCGAGCATCGCCGCCGTGTCACGAACCGTCCGCGTCAGCACGAAGCTCTGCTGCATGCCAAAACCGGTCTCACCCTCCAACGGGCCCGACGAAACGCGGCCACGCGACGGATGCAGCCCGACCGTGCCGCACCACGCCGCGGGTCCGCGAATCGAGCCGCCGATATCGGACGCGTGCGCGACCGGCACAACCCCCGCTGCCACCGCCGCCGCGGCCCCGCCTGACGAGCCGGCGGTCGAAAAGCCTGGCGCCCACGGATTCTCGGTCGCGCCGTAGAGCTTGTTCTGGGCGCTCAGCGCCATCGAGAACTCGGGCGTGTTGGTCCGGCCGATCAGGTTAAAGCCCGCTTGCGTGATCAGCTGCGCGTACGCAGTATCCCGATCGCCGACAAAACCCTCACACAACCGGCTGCCGTGCTCCAAGCGGCGCCCGGCGAAATCAGGCCCGACGTCCTTGATCAGGAACGGCACGCCGGAGAAGGGCGGTGGCGGCGACCCGGGACGCGGCGGGTCGAGCGCTTCGTCGTAGACCTCGATCACCGCACCGAGTTGCGGATGCGTGATCGCGTGTGCCGCCAGCGCGGCGGCTGCCACCTCAGCGGCGGAAACCTCTCCTCGCGCGATCAGATCCGCGA
>CAWBFH010000007.1:0-247713 GCA_963788005.1 uncultured Solirubrobacterales bacterium
ACCTCTTCATCACCAGTCACTCATTTGCAGGGCTTTTTGGTTTGGATACGGGGCTTGCGAGAGGCGGGCTCTAAGGCTTGCTCGCTCACGGCCTCGTCCCGCGCCGCTTCGGGCTCGGGCTGCGTCCGCGGCTCGCGCTCCGCTCGGGGCTACGCTCGCGCTCGATGAGGACCTGGATCCCGTCGAGCACGCGTTCCAAGCCGAAGTTGAACTCGTGGTCGATGTCGTCTTCGTCGTCGAGCGCCCCCGACGCGATCGCGCGGTGCAGGGCCGGGAAGTCGGCTTCGTCGGTCAGTTGCGCCAATAGCGTGCCGTAGCCGGGCATCACCAGCTCGCCTTCGGCCGCCGCCGCGAAATCTGCCGTCAACGTCGCGTCGTTGCGGACGAAGCCGCTGACCAACAGCACCGACGAGAGCTTCTGCTGCTCGGACAATGGCGTGTCGGCGAGCGCCCGCAGCGCATCCTCGAGCCAAGCGATGTTGTTGGGACCTAGCGGCGGCGCGTCAATCGGGATCTTCAGCGCCCAGGGGTGGCGACGGTAGGCATCGCGCACACCCACAGCCCATCGCGCCAGCCCGGCGCGCCAGTCTTCGCCCTCCCGCGCCGCTGGCGGCACGCCCAGCGCGGAGTCGACCATCAGCGTCAGCAGCTCGCGCTTCGCCGCCAGATAGCGGTACAGCGACATGGTCCCCACTCCGAGCTCGCGCGCCACCCGCCCCATCGACAGCGCGGTCGAGCCCCTCCTCGCCGGCAATCGCGATTCCTGCATCGACGATCCGCTCTAGCGTCAGCCCGCGCTTGGGGCCGCGGGCGCCCGGGTCGCGTAGGCCCCAGGCCAGCTCGATGCTGGGCGGAATCGGGCGCGGCCCCGGCGCGCTCTCGGCCCCGCGGGGATTGTCCTGCTCGTTGCTTTCGACGCTCATCTTCAGTGGGTCTCCTTGACAGCTGCCGAAACTGCGTATACCTTACGCCAATACGCGTATTGCATACGCAGTTTATCCGTCGGCGATCGCTCTAGGAGATACATGTTCGACGAAATCGCAATCGAGGCAGCACGTCTTTACAAGTCATATGGCGATCACGTGGTGCTCGACGGGATCGACCTGCGGGTCTCCCGCGGGAGCGTGTTCGCGCTCTTGGGGCCCAACGGCGCCGGCAAGACCACGACCGTGCGGATCCTCGCCACCCTGGCGGCCCCTGACGACGGACGAGCGCTCGTCGCGGGCCACGACGTGGTCACTCAGCGCAAGGAAGTCCGCCACCGGATCAGCCTGACTGGGCAGTACGCCGCTGTCGATGAGCTGCAGACCGGACGCGAGAACCTGCAGATGATCGCCGCGCTCCGGCGGTTGCCCGGACGGCAGGCAAAGGCCCGCGTCGCCGAGCTGCTCGAGCGCTTCGACCTGGTAGGAGCCGCCGACCGGCGGGCGGCTACTTATTCGGGCGGAATGCGCCGGCGGCTCGATCTGGCCGCAAGCCTGATCGGACACCCGGAGGTGCTGTTCCTGGATGAGCCGACCACCGGCCTGGATCCGCGCGGTCGCCGGGCCACTTGGCAGCTCATCACCGAGCTGGCGGCGACCGGAATCACGGTGTTTTTGACCACCCAATACCTCGAGGAGGCAGACACGCTCGCGGACCGGATCGCGGTGCTCGATGGCGGCGCGATCGTCGCCGAGGGAAGCGCCGCCGAGCTCAAGCAGCAGATCGCCGGCCAGCGATTGGACCTGGAGCTGAGCGACGCGGCCGCATTCGACGAGCTCAGCGAGCTACTCGGCGACCGCGCCACCCACGCCAACAGTGACCTACTGACGATCGGCGTAACTACCGATGGCACGGCGCCCGAGGTCCGAGCTCTGCTCGACGAGCTCGACCCCCAGGGTTCCCGGGTCGTCGCGCTTCTCGCTCGTCCAGGCGAGCCTCGACGACGTGTTCATGGCCCTCACCGACCACCACCTCGACACCACTGAAAAGGAGACCGCCGATGTCTGATCGTCCGTACGCCGTGTCGATCCGAGAGCGCCCGTCGCGAGCGCCCAGCCGGATCTGGACCGAAGCGCAAACGATGGTGAACCGCTCGCTGCGTCTCTCGCTGCGCAATGTCGACTCGCTGATGACCGCGTTCGTGCTGCCGGTCCTGCTGATGTTGATGTTCGTGTACCTGTTCGGCGGAGCGATCCACACCGGCAGCCGCTACGTCGACTACGTCGTCCCGGGTGTGCTGCTGATATGCGTCGGATTCGGCGCCGCCACCACCGCGGTCAGCGTCTCGCACGACCTAACCACCGGGATCATCGACCGCTTCCGCTCGCTCGACGTGCGGGGCGAAACGCTGATCAACGGCCACGTCGTGGCCAGCGTGCTGCGGAATCTGCTCTCGTCCGCGGTCGTATTCGCGGTCGCGCTGGCGATCGGCTTCAGGCCGCACGGCGCCCCCGCCAACTGGGCGGGAGCGATCGGCATCCTGGCCCTGTACGTACTCGCGCTGTCATGGTTTGCCGCGGCGATCGGAATCATCGTGCGCTCCCCAGAGGCCGCGCAGGGGATCACGTTCCTCGTCAGTTTCCTGCCCTACCCCAGCAGCGCGTTCGTGCCCGTGCACACAATGCCGTCATGGCTGCAGGGATTCGCCGCAAACCAGCCCGCCACAGCCGTCGCGGACTCCGTCCGGGCGCTGCTCAACGGAAACCCAGCGCCGAGCAGCGCCTGGCACGCGATCATCTGGAGCCTCGGACTAATCGCGGTCTCGGTCACGCTCGCGGGAAGTCTCTACCGCCGCCGAGCGGGCTAGGCGGACCAAGCGGTTGCGACGCAACAGTCAAACCGAATCCTGTGCGGATCGGCTCGTAGCGCCCTCGGGATCTCGCAAGCCCCCGCCCTCGCCGTGACCCACGATCACGATCAGCATGTGCTCGGTGCCCGGCTCGCCTATTCGAACCGATGGGCGGAGCTGAGGGCGTGCTTCGCCCCCGGCGAGAACCAAAGCTGCAATCCCATGGACGACGTTGAGCCGACACCGAACCAGGTCACGGACTGGCGCGATCGTCAGCCCGAAGTCAACTGACCCGAGCAGTGATCCCGCCCTGATCTGAGAACAGCCCGACGAGGAGATGCTCGACTTGGACTGACCCGTGCCCCATCTCGCGGTCCTCGTCCTGCGCGTGAATGACCGCTTCGCTCGCTCGCAGCAGTCTCGGCTGGCATGAGCGGTGCAGGCGGCGTGAACGTGTGCCTCGGGTTCGTCGCCGGCCTCTGTGCGCAGCTGGCTGTTTTCGGGCGGCCGCGAAGATCGCTGCCGTGTCGGGGGTCGATGCAGTAGTTGGTGCCCCCGTCTGCTCGGCCTTCGGTGAGCGGGGTTCGTGATCGATCTCGGGGATCCAGCAGAGCGGCCGCTGAGGCCCGGCGAGCTGTGAGGAGGGTGCGATCGTCGTGCGGTCGGTTTGGCACGTCGCGAGTCGATCTGCTTGCCTTGTGCACATGAGCGAGGCCCCGACTACGGCTCCTGACCACGGCGTCGTTGACGGCGCGCCGTCGATCCCGGCGCCGTTGGCAAAGGTAGCTTTGGCGCCGCGGCTGAGCACGGCTGAAGAGGCGCGGACGCTGCTCGCGGCGACTAACGTCGCCGCGCTAGCGACGCTCACGTCTGGGGGCGACCCGTGGGCATCGCTGGTCACCTATGGGGCGTTGGAGGACGGCGCCCCGGTGCTTTGTCTGTCGCATCTCGCCGAGCACGGTCGCAACCTGCTGGGCGAGCCGCGTGCGAGTCTCGTGATCACCCAGGAAGACCGTCCGTCGGACCCGCTCGCGGCCGCGCGGGTAACGCTCGCCGGGCGCGCCGAGCGGCCGGTCGACACAGCGGCGCTCGCGGCGGCCCGTGTCGCGCACCTGGCAGCCGTGCCCGCAGCGGCCACGTACATTGATTTCTCGGACTTCTCACTCTGGGTTCTACGCATCGAGCGCGTGCGCTGGGTTGGCGGCTACGGCCGGATGGATTCCGCCACAGGACCCGAATACGCCGCCGCCGCGCCTGACCCGGTAGCGAACGATGCCGCGCCGGCGATCGCCCACCTCAACAACGATCACCCAGACGCGCTGCTCGTGATCGCACAGAACCTTGGCGGCTACCCGGACGCGATCACCGCACGCTGCTCGGGGCTGGACCGTCGTGGCATCGACCTCGCCCTCGAAACCCCCCGGGGTCACGCACCCACCCGCGTAGCTTTCCCAAGCCAGCTGGCCGACGCCGGCGAACTTCGCGTAGTAACAATCGAGCTCACACGTCGCGCACGAGCACTCGCACCCTAGGCCGGCTGATAACGAGACCGCCCGGGAACGGCTCGGCCGCGAGCGATCGCCCACAGTTCCTCGTCAAACCACGTGAACGCGACAGTGAGGTATCCGGGTCGGCAGCGGCTTCGCGAACGCGCGGGATTCCGACCGGCGTCGGTCGCGGACGGGCTGACGTCTCCGTGAGCCGGGCGAGGCCGACGGAAGTAAGCCACTGCCCCCTCGTGCGGCGGCGATGCGGCAGCATCGCTCACCACGGGGACTTCGGGGTTGCCCTAGCCGAGGAGGAGGAGGTTCGAGGCCGTCGTCAGCGGCCACCGGTGGACAATCCACTCTGAGGCGCTCATCCCATGCGAGGATCGGAGGATCAAATGGCCCAAGACGGGATCTCACGCGTCAAGGCGCAGCTCAACACGAACACGTACACGCGGTACAGCATCGGCTGCGCCGCCGTGTGGGCTGTGATCCTCGCCGTCGGGCGGCGCCGGCTCGATTCTCAGACCTGGAAGAGCCTGCGGCTGGGGTGTGCCGGTTGGTGGAGCGGGTGGACGTCGGCAACGATCGCCCGGGCCGGCTTCCCCCCACCGAGGAAGCTCACGCCCCGGGCCGAGCGAAGGCTCGGGATCGTGTCGCTCGCGCTGGTCGCGGTCGGCCTCATCAGCGTCATCCGCCTGCTGGTTACCGGCAAGGGGCCGGCGCGAAGCTAAGCGGACGTTTCCTGACGTTGGGATGCCCCGTACCGATCCGCCCTGTTCAAGACCGGCGGCCCGTACCGGGGCGCACAGCGGTCTGGATCGAAAATAAGTAGCCCAGCGCTTCCCCGGAAGCGCTGCGGGCACAATTACTTCCGCTGTTCACGAAGTCACGGCCGTCGCGTGCTCTAATCCACCAACGCGATCGAGGCTCGAAACCGCCGGCTACGCGAAGCGATCAAACCAAGGGCAGCTTCCCGTCAGGGGGCGCCGCCGGCAAACTCGTCTACCTCGCGATCCAAACGCGATATCACAATGGACCTGGACACGAGCGCGGACGAAAGCCATGCCCGCGCTCAAGATCCAATTCGGAGACCAACTGCCCGACTAACCATCAGCCTCGCCCACACAGAACGTGAGACGCCCACTACGATCGCTTTGACGATCGCGGCTCGGGGCGACCCACTCAGCGCGCGACCGGATCCGCCAACAGCCGGTCGCGGTGGAGCCGGCGACCGCGTTCGGACCGGACCGAAGTCGGCGACCAAGGGTGCGCGAGCCTCAAACCGAAACGCGCCCGGCACCGACAGGCGTTCAGCTAGTAGCGTCGTGGCGATCAGGCGTAGGGTGCGTACCTATGGTGGAGCATGAGGTCGTTGCCGTCCGGGTCCGAGAAGAAGGCCATGTGGCAGACGCCGGTGTCGAGGGTGTCGCCGGCGAACTCGACGCCCTTCGCCTCAAGCTCAGCGCGCGTGGCAGCGACATCGTCGCACCCTAACGCCCATGGATTGCCGTGCTGGGCGACGAACGGCATCCCCATCTTCTCGGGCTCCCAGATTCCGAAGCACGTATCACCGGCCCACTGCTCGTAGTGACCGTGCTCGTCAGGACGAAGACCAAGCGTGTCGCGGTAGAAGCTGCGAGCGCGGTCGGCGTCCTGCGAGGGGACGCCGATGAAGTCGAGTCGATTGATCATGGTTGAGGTCTACCCCACAATGCGGTCGAGAGTAATCCTCAGAGCCGTCAACGACTCTGCTGACGGCGGGTCAAGCGCCGGTTGCGGAAGAGACCTGGGATCCCTTGCCCGGTGACGGGTGCCCTACCGGGAGATCGCATGACGACGAGGCACACCAAACGCTTCCACGAACCACCAGAGTCACACGGCAGCCATCAGGCTAGCGCCTGGTCGCCTCCCGGTCGCCTCGGTGGACAAGTGCTGTCGCCGACGGCAATCCTGGCCACGCGTGTGGTCCCGTCGGCGGTCAGGGCGCGATTTTGAACGTGACCGCGCGCGAGCTACCGCCCGCGGGAGTGGTTATCAGCTGATAGGTCCCGGGGGCAAGCTGGTGGCCGCCGATCTTGCCGTTGAAGGTGGACTGGTTGGCACCGGCGTGCCCTGCGAGCGTGAGTTTTCCAGGCGCGTTCACGAATCGCGTGCACTTCCTGTGCCTGCGGTTCTTGGTCGTCGGTTTGACGCAGCGGCCGTTGACTTTGCGCCCAGGGACTTGGCGTTTTAGCGTGAGGGTGACGGTGGCGGCGACGTTCAGCGCATAGCTGATCCGCAGCGTGCTCGGGCGCGTGCAGTGCTTGTTGGCGTGGTTGTGTCTGGTTGGCTTCACGCAGCGGCCGTTTACTCTGCGGCCCGCGAGCGAGAAGCCCTTGGGGGAGATCCGCAGGCTGGAGATCGCGGGCTTGGTGGGCGGCGGCGCCGACTGGGTGGACTGCGTGGTAAACGTGATGTCCGATGAGGCAGCGCTGCCGTCGGGCGTGCTCACCACTAGCTGCAGGTGATACACCGTTCGCGGTGTGAGGCCGGCGAGAGTCGCCGGCGCCGGTTGCGCCCCGACGCCCGCTCGCAGCTCCGCGGAGGTGCTGTGACCGTAGGCGGTGGTGGTGCCGTAGTTATAGATGTAGCTTCCGCCCAGAAACACGGGGTTCGCAGTAGCGGTCACGCTCGCGCCCGTCGTGGTGATGTTCGACACCGTGGGTGAGCCAGCGGCGGGTCTCGTGCGCTCGACCGCGCCGCTATCGCAGTGCGGTCCCTGGGGGCGCGGCACGCCGCGCTGGTCGGTGGCCGGACAGGCAGCGTCCACGCCGGCGTCGATCGGCGGGCTGGCGACCGCCGGCAGCTGCGTGTCGGTCAGACCACCGTTGTTCTGCAGCGCACCCAGTTGCGGGTCAGTGCTGGAATGGTCGGTTGAGGCCGTGAACTCGCACAAGTTCTGATCGTCGATGTTGCCGCCCTGTGAGGGGCTGGTCGCCGGCATCCGCGAGCAGCTCCCCGACGAACCGCCGGCCACAATCGTGTTCGCGATCATCGCCGAGAAGCCCCCGCCGTTGAGATCAAGGACGCTGCCGGTCGCGCCCGCGCTGTCCAGATCAAGCGTGTCGTTGGTCAACGCGACGGTCCCGGCCGAGTTGACATAGATCGCCGCGCCCAGCCCGCCCGACTCGAGCGTGTTGTGGGCCAAAGTGCTGTCGAGCACCTGCAACGCGCCACTGCCTGCAAATCCGATCCCCCCAGCGCGGTTGCTGCCCGGCCCGCTGTTAAAGGAGATCGTGCTGCGCAACACAGTCAGCGAGCCGTCCGCCTGGATACCCGATCCCTCGCCGGTGCCCATCGTCTGATTGCCGGTCACGGTCGAATCAGCCAGCGTCAGCGTCCCGCCGTCGAGCAGGATGCCGCCCCCGGCACTCGCCGTCCCGCCAGGCGTGTCAACGCCATCGCCACCCGTAACCGTCACGCCCGAGATCGACACCGTACCGCCGGTGACATCAAACACGCGGCTCTGGCCGGTCCCGCTGATCGTCGTCCCCCGCGCACCCGCGCCGACGATCGTAAGACTCTTGCTGACCACAATCTGTCCGCTGGTCAAAAACACCGTCAACGCCGGGACCGTGATCATCTCTCCCGGGTCAGCCGCCGCGACCGCCGCGCGCAGCGACCCCGGACCACTGTCGTTGCCGTTGGTCACCGCGACCGTGGCCGCCCGCGCCGACGCGCCCGCGCCGAGCGCGATCACCATTGCCACCAAGACCCCGATCCCCAATCGATGCCCCACGAGCCGTGACGCTACACGTGGGCACGACGCAGCGCAACCCAACCCACCCCGGGCCCTCCGCGATGCGGCGCTTTCGCCACGACGACCCGCACACACCCAAGCGCTAACCGACCACCCGATCCGAGAACACGCAACACGCCAACCACGCTGTTGCGCTCCTGGCCGAGCAGCACCCGCACCGGCGGATAACACGAGCGGCAGCCTACGACGAGACCCGTGTCGGCGACCGAGCGGGAGCGGTCCTGACGGCGATGGCGACTTCGTGGCCCATCTGACCGCGAAGCGGCCGCGCTGGGAGTCACGACGGGGACTGGCGCAGCGGCTTGGCGCCGATTGGTGACGCTGACCAGCGGCCTGCCAGAGCGGCCAGGTCATACGATGCGAGGCTGTGGAGTCACGCGTTGCCGCCCTCGACTTGTCCTCGATCAGTCGCGCCCCGGCGACCCGCACGTAGGCTGCGTCTGCGACCACCCTCCTGACCGTGACGATCGTCCTAGGCCTCCTCGCGGCGCTTCTTTGGGGACTCCCGGACGTGCCGCTGGCCGTCGCCGTACGACGCGTGGGCGAGCTCCCGGTGTTGGTGTGGTCGCTCGCGATTGGCACGGTCGCGACCTTGCCGATCGTGGCGGCAAGCGGTGCGCCGCATCTGACCACACGTGGCATCGGGCTCGCCGTCGCGGCTGCGGCGGTGACCGTGCCGGCATACCTCACCGCTTTCACCGCATTCCAGACCTGTCCGGTCTCCGTTGTCACCCCCATCCTCTCGTGCGAGGGAGCCGCCGCCGCCGTCATCGCGGTCATCTTCGGTGAGCGACTGGACGCCGCCCTGGCGTTCTCCCTCGCCTTCGCTGTCATCGGTGTCGTCCTCGTCGGCATCAGCGGCAAAGACCACCAGCGGGCGCAAGCGCGCGGCGTGGCGTTCGTCTGCGTCGCGGCGCTGATCTGGGGCGTCGTCCTCTCGCTCGGCGCCCCAGTGTCCCGCGAGCTTGGCGTCTGGTGGGGATTTTTCCTCGTCCGGGCCTTGGCGCTGTTGTTCGCGCTCGCCCTTGCACTCGGCACCCGCCGAGGTCCAGCACTCAGACCAGCGTTGCGCCGCGAGCCGTGGCGCATCGCTGCCTGGGGACTCGGCGACGCTGGCGCCTACTTGTGTTTCTATCTCGCCGCTCACCGCGGGCCCGTCGCCGTCGCCAGCGTCCTTGCCGCGCAGTTCGCGCTCTTCGGCGCCCTATCCGGCGTCCTCCTCCTCGGCGAGCGCCTCCGCGCCCACCAGTGGCTCGGCATCGCGATCGTCCTCGCCGCGGTCAGCGCGATCTCCACCGTCGCCGCGTGAGCCGCTGCCCGGTGCTTGCCACTCGAAATCAGACACCTCGCTAGCGTCCCGTCACATGGCCCAAGCGCCCTGACCTGATCGGCGGATGAGTGACCGGCCTTTTCGCTGAGGTCGACGATGACTAGGCATGGCGCGGCTGGTCCCGCTCGTTTCTCGGGACGGCGCCGTGCTCGTGCGGGTCAGCGCCCAGGCGCCACTGAGTGCTCCATGCCTCCGGACTTCCGCTCGGGCGAGCCGGCGGGGTTCACGGATCGTCCGGATCGGCCCTGTGTCCTTGTCGCCCGCGGCCCGTTGTGCTACAAGCGTTCGGGTTGGTGCGTTGCGGGAGGGCGTTTGGGACCAGCATGGATTGGCGTGTCGTTCGGGCTAGCGCCCCGGTTGTGGCTGGGGCCATGATGCGCGCGCGGGTACGGTCGCGACACTTGTTGCGCTGTGCGGGGCTAGTGGTAGTTGGGGTGTTGGTGGTGGCCGGGCGGGCCGATGGGACCTCCCTGACGCCGAGCGCGGCGTTCTACTGGGATCTGCCTGCACTGGCCGGAAATCCGAACGACCAGGAGGGGGCGATTGCGGCCAGCCCGGACGGGAACCTGATCTATGTGGCGGACAAATACGGCAATGCGATCGAGGAGTACACCTCTGACGGGACGCTGAAGCGTCTAATCAGGTTTAAGCAACCGACGGCGCCGACGGGGGTGACGACCGATCTGTCCGGCGACGTGTTTTTTGTCTACGAGGCAACGGGCACCGTGGCGAAGTTCACGGCAAATCTCAAACTGGTGTCCAGCTGGAAGGTTCCGTTCGCGAGGTCGATCGCGGCCGATCGTACTGGAAGGCTGTTCGTGTTGACCAACCTTCTGAACGCCGTCGGCGAGTACAACGCCAACGGCAAGAGCATCGGCGGGTTCGTCGCGAACTTCCCTGGGCAGTATTTTGGGTTCGCTGGCTACGACCCGCCGGACAAGACGGTCGCCACCGAGATCGCGGTTGATGGATCGGGGCGCCCGATCGTCGTCGGCGAGTCCGATCAGCCGCTTTCGAACCCCGAGCCGGACTGTCATTCGGTGATCGACGAGCCCTACCCGTACGGCGTCGATCACCACCCGTACTTCGACCCACTCGTGAGCGGAGAGGCAGTCCGGTTCAGCGCGTCGGGAGCGGTCATCGATTACGGCTGGCTGAGCGAGTCCGATGTCGACTGCTATCACGGCTGGGTAAATGATGGATACAACCCCGGGGGGGTCGCGGTCGACCCCAACGGCGGGGGTGTATACGCGACAACCGAGACCCACCTCGCCGTCGAGCGTCTCGATCCGAGCCTCAACAATCCGGCTGCGTACGGCGGTCAGCCACCTAGCAGCGAAGGGAATCTACCGCTTCCGTTCTACCCGCAGGCGACGACGATCGCGGGTAACCCCCCGCTGAGCGTGGCGTTCGACTGCCACTCCAATCTCTATGTGCTGACCAACTCGAATGCCCGCGCGGTGGTGAAGTACATCAACCAGGACCATGTGCCGCCGTCGGCATGTTCGCCGCTTCTGCAGCGCGCTTCGATCCGGCCGGGGATCACCGTCTTTGCGAAGTTCGCCACCAAGGGCAGCGGCAAGGCGTCCGTCCTGATCGGCTGTCATGTGAAGCTCTGCGTAGGGACTGTGTCACTGAAGATCGCCTCCGCCGTATGCAAAGGGTGCCTGGCCAGCTTCCCGCGCCGCTTCCGCATCGACCCGGGCCTCCAACGGACGCTGAGCTTGCGGCTGAACCAGCGCGGGCGCACGCTTTTGGCCGAGCATCCCGGCGTTGCGATCAAGATCTTCGGCAAGCTCAACAATGGCCGCAGAACGACCGAAGCAGCGCGGCTTCGCGAGTCCACGTCGCTCACGGACGTCTGCGGCGTCCCGCCCGTGGTTGACGGAGAGGCGTCAATCAGCGGCCGCCTGATGCCATCCCGGGCGCACGAGAAGGTCACCGTCGAGTACGTGCCGGCGGCGGCACCGGGCGTGTTCCTGCCTGCGGTCCAACGGATCGTTTTGACTGACGGCGCTGGGCGCTTCAGCGACCATTATCAGCTCGGCGAGGCAGGGCGGTGGATCGTGACCGCGAGCTGGGATGGGGACAGAACGCATCAACCCGCCGCTGCACAGCCCTGTGGCGGGACGGTGCAGAAGGTGCCAACGCGTGTGAAGGTCACTTGCCCATCGGCCGCCGCGATCGGCGCTCCGAGCGCGTTCGCCGGCGCGGTCTCGGGCGCTCCCGCGGATGCGCTCCTCGCGGTGCTTCACATCGCTCCCTCAGGAGACGTGAGCACGGATGACGTGATTGCCGGCGCCGACGGTTCGTTCACCGACGTGTTCGCCCCCAATCAGCCTGGCGCGTGGGAGGCGGAAGCGCACTACAACGGCGACGCCAACCACGCGCCGGCCGCCGCGATCTGCCAGTTCACCGTCGCGCGGCCGCCGAGCACGCTCTCGATGCAATGCTCCCCTGACCCCAACAAGAGATTCATCTCCTGCACCGGCCGGCTGACATCCGAAGGCGCAGCAGTCGGCCAGACTCAAATCAAGGTCAGCTACGAGCCACCGTCCGGGTCAGCCACCGCCCACACGGCGACCACCACCCAGAACGGCACCTTCAGCGACCAGCTGAACGCCCCTACCGGGTCTCTACTCACCTCCGGAATGTGGACGATCCAGGCTCAATACCCGGGTGACAGCGCCCACGCCCCCGCCTCACACACGTCAGATGTGACGATCTAGTCGGGGACGACCCGGGCGCCCGCCCGCGGCGAGCTCCAGAAGGCGATCGGCTTGTTCTGACCCTGATACTGGAAGCGCGGTGGGTCGAGCAGTCCGATCTGCCGACGTCTGGTCCGATAGATGTGCTCATTGGGCGACCTCGTCGCCGTCGAACCCCATGACTACGCCGCCGTCAGATCATCGACGGTGCCACCTACGAAGAGGCCGCGACCGCCCTGTTCCGTAGCCCATCGAAACCCACCTGCGCCAGATCTATCGCAAACTCGGTGTGCGGTCACGAACCGAGCTGACTCGGGTCCTCAGTAGCCAGGTGCGATCGCTGCCTTGACGTCCACGGAACGCGCGCCCCGCGCGCCATTGCCGTCGCTTCCCAGCGCACGGACCAGTAGGCACGCGCCATGAGCATGCGCCTGAGGCTCGGGCCTACCCCGGCCGAGCGCAGCTACGATCGGCCGGCCGAGGTTCCGGGGCGCGTTCAAAGGTGATTGGTCAGTAGCCAATCGGCCGAGGCGCCGGCATCCTGTCCCGGCCGCCGAGCGGGATCCACGCCGTATCAGACAGTCAGCCCATGCCAAAGGAGATGCCGACATGCCAAGTCAGGCAATGCAGGACTTGATCGACGCCCTCCGGGATCGGCAAGAGCGCAGTGCCAGCCAGGTCTTGCCGGCGCTGGAAGAGCTTCGCGCCACCTTCGCCCCCGGGGGACGCCTTCATCCGGTGCCTGACGACGTGATGGTGACGGAGGTGAGCGCTGGCGGAGTCGCGGCCCACTGGCTCACCGCCCCGGGAACGGACGCCGGGCGAGTGCTCCTCTTCCTGCACGGCGGAGGGTACGAGCTCGGGTCGCTTCGCAGCGACGGTGAGCTTGCCGCCCGGTTGGGACGGGCGAGCGGAATGCGGGTGCTGTTCCCTGAATATCGCCTGGCCCCCGAGCATCCCTTCCCGGCCGCCATCGACGACGTCCTGTCCGCGTGGCACTGGCTCCGCAACGACCAGGAGCTGAGCGCAAGATCACTAGCGGTGGCTGGCGACTCGGCCGGCGGAGGGCTCACCGTCGCCGTGCTCGTGGCCACACGTGACGCCGGGGAGGCATTGCCCGCGGCCTCGGTACTGATGTCCCCGACGGTGGATCTGACCAGCTCGGGGCCCTCGATGACCGAGCGCGCCGATCAGGATCCGATCTCCACCCCCGCCATGCTCCGCCAGTTCGCATCTGAGTACCTGGCCGGGGCTGACCCTAAGACGCCTCTGGCGTCGCCGCTGTTCGGCTCCCTCTCCGGGCTCCCGCCGCTGCTTGTGCAGGTAGGCACCGCCGACCTGCTACTCAGCGATTCCGAACGCTTGGCCGCAGCGGCAACGGAAGCTGGGGTCGACGTCACACTCGAGATCGGCGAGGGCCTGCCCCACGTCTACCAGCTCATGCTCGGCACCCCCGAGGCAGCCGACGCCACCGAACGGATCGGGAAGTTCCTGCGGGCCCGGGTTCCCTAACCAGAAGCCCATGGACGGCAGCTTCCGGCACCGTTACGTCCACCAAGATCCGACGATCCTCAACTGCGTAAAGCTCGCCTGGCTCACGCCAATCGCCTCCTTCGGTCCCGTCGATCCAAGCACCGAGAGCCTGCCGCAGCCAGGTCGCGCGGCTTCTGCGGCGTCGCCCACGCGACAGTGAAGGAGCACGAGCAGAGCCCCAAGCTCGACCGCATCAACGCTCGCGTCACGAGACGGCGCGGTCATCGCCGCAGCGTAACCGGTTGCGGGAACGCTCAACTTGAGCGTGTGCCGCGTTCCGCGCGAAGCACGAGCATCCGCCCTGTCGGGCTGAGTATCGCGGCGGGTCGAAAGGGGGTCGGCTCGCGGCGCCTCCCACACGGTTACGGCAACGTGGCTTCCCGCCGGGGTCGCCCCGGCGGAGCACTGGCGTACGCCCTCCCCGCCGCGGTGCTTCGGAGCCCGTGGCCCCCGGGGGGTCGGGGCGCTCACCCAGGCGTTGTGGGTGCTGGTCGAGCTCGCGAGATGTCTTGGTTGCGGGGCGGGCCCGATGCGGTACAGTCGCGATCTGGACGCTGACCGCGCCCGCTGGTTTGGCGAGCAGGGTCGGGGTCCAGGATAAGCAGGTCATGGCGCGTCTGCAGCGGCCCTTCGGCGGCTGAAGGGGGCGTTGCAAGAGGCAACGTAGCTCCCGTTAGGAGTGAAGTGCGGTACTCGTCGCGCGCCAATCTGGACCGGTCGTTCTGTAGCCGTTGTGGGTCGGTGATGGGCTTGCGCCCTGAGACGGCGCTCCCAACCGGCTTGAACCCAATCCTGTGCGAAGCAGCCCGCGAGCCGAGACGCCGACTCCCGCAACATGCGCCTGCTGCTCGCTGGCGTAGCTCGCATTCTGAACTCCGAGGTCGCGCTGTACCAGCAGCCAGCCGGCAAGGGGCAGCCGCGCCGGACGATCGCATCGTGGGGACTGGGGCCCCTCCACGAGCAGATCGCGTGATCACACGAAGGAGGGATCGTCGGCCACGCGCTTGGGGCGAAGCGCGTGGCCCTCGAACCACTAAGTCGCCGCCGCGACGGCCTCGGACGCGGGGCGCCGCATGACCGCGTCGGCGTCCCAGCCCGGGGGTTCACAAGGATCGATCTCCCTACGGATTCCTGGTGGTGACGATGCGCCCACCCGGGCCCGCAGATGGGTGCGTTCACAGCTCGAGGGCCGCATTCCTGCCAGCACAGCGTCAGATGCTGCGCTGGTCGTCAGTGAGCTCGTCACCAACAGCGTGGTCCACGCAAACGTCGGCCCACGCCGAGCGCTGACCGTGGAGGTGACGACGCTCGAGGATCGAGTTCGAATCGCCGTCACCGACCCAGGCTCACGCCTGAGACCCGGCATGCTCCCGCCCGACCCCGAAACCCCAGGCGGCCTCGGGTTGTTCGTCGTCGACCAGCTCTGCGAGACGTGGGGAGCCTGGCAGGATCTCGGCTCTACCCGTGTCTGGTGCGAGCTCCGGCTCGACCCATCCCCGCCCTCCGGGGGGACCACGACGGTGGCGACCGCACCCACGCTCAGGGCTGTTCACGCGCATGGCGCTCGCCCTGCGTGACGACAGCCGAGTTGGCTGGTGCCCGGGCCGCTACCAGCTCGGGATCCAAACGCTCTCGAACCCACTCCCCCCGCGCTACACCACACCCCCTACACGGGCCCAAGCGGGACATCGATCTACTTCAAGATCAGGTAGAGGAGATGTTGCAGGACGGTCGGGACCTTGCGTCCAAGCACGCCCGGGCGCCGCTCCGCGGCGTCGTCTGGTGGCGGTCGTGGTCGAGCAGCAGTCGGCCCTGCGCATTAGGGGTCACGCGGATACCAGCGTGGTCACGCAACGCGCGGAAGCCTGCGCTCGGGAGCCCCGGGAAGTTTGGCGCGCTCTCGGCGTCTACCGGCACAAGTGCCAACGCCGAAGGGAGTCTGATGTCAGATCCTATGAGCCTTCACTTGGCTCGTCGCTCGCGGCGGTCTACGGCAGCGGTCGTCGCTGTCCTCGCCGCCGTTGCGATCGTTGCATTCGCCGCCGTTGCGGTGGCGAGGTCGTTCACGCTACGGGTCGGGAAGGGCGTCCACGTCACGAACACGCCGACCAAGGCGTTTCGGGTGCGCGCTGTCAATGTGCACGAAGCGGTCGCGGTCGGCCCGGCCGGATACGCCGTGTACACGTTCCAAGGTGAGACCACGCACCACCTCATCTGCAAGAAAACCAGCAACGCGAAGACCAACTGCTGGGCGTTCTGGCCGCCGGTGACGGTCACCTCAACCAAGGGCCTGAGGGCGCAGTCGGGAATCAAGGGCAAGCTGGGGACGTTCCGCAACCACGGTATGCGCCAGCTGACCTTGGGCGGACAGCCGCTCTACTACTTCACCCCCGACCTCAAGTCGGGCAACAAGAAGCTCGCCACAGGCGACGAGCTGAAGACGTTCGGCTCGATCTGGCACATCGTCCACGGCTAACCGCAGTGGCGTGGCGGCGCGCTTAGCGCGCCGCCCGCTGCTCGGGTCGCGGATCAGCCGAACCCCCGGAAATATGGGCCGGCCGGGACCGGCAGCAGGAACGGCAACGGCGCAAGTGGTCATCACGATGGACGAGTCTTCTGGGTCTCCGCGCCGGATCGGACCTGCAACGCTCTCGGTGTGCAGCAATCGATCGAAATTGCCGGTGACGTGATCCGCCTTGGCCAGCTACTCAAGCTTGCCGGCGCTGCCGCAGGCGGAGCCGATGCCAAAGCGCTGATCTCCAGCGGCCGGGTGACCGTCAACGGTGAGCCCGAGCTCCGGCGCGGCCGACAGCTCCATCACGGTGACGTTGTGCGCGTAGGTATGAACGATCTGCGCGTCGTTGCCGGCTGAGTGCATCTCAAGAACGCGGAATGATTCGGGTCCTTTCCTCGTTCACGGGCGCCGCCGATCGGCACGGTCGAGGTGCCGCGAAGTAGCGCTCGCGCGGGTCGAGGCCGAGCCGGTGAATTTGATTCTCGGCGCAGCGAGCCTCGGCCGGTGTGGTGCCCCATCGGCCAGAGACTACGGCGCTGCTGGGGGTCTCAGCTCGGGGCCGCTGGGCGCTATCGCGAAGCATCGGGCGGGGAAGCCCGAGCCGGCCATCGGCTTTGGCCAGGTCGCGACAAGTCAGCGAGCCGCGCACCGGGACGCGGTCAAGATTCGCCATGAGCTCAATCTGCCATCGATCACGCGCGAGCACGTAGGTCTCGGCTTCGACGTGGCCGCGATCGACCAGCGCCGCCGGATCGGTGCTGGTGACGTCGTGACCGATCGCGACGCAACCTCGTTGCTCAAACAGCACACGGAGCGCCGAGACGTCCCACCCAGGCGCACGGGAGTTGCCCTGAGCGTCTCGGTTGTCCATCGCCGCCGTGTCGGGCCAGCGGGTCCCCCAACCCGTCAACAAAGCCACGAACGCCCGATCAGGAATCCGCCCGTACTCCGCCTCGTGCGCGCGAATCGTGGCGTTGGTCGCAGCGAACCCAGCGTCGGAGCCGACTTGTTCACGAACGTCGAGCACGACGAGCGGCAACACCATCTCCTCGACGGGCAACGCGTCCAACGCGCGGCCTCCCTCGATGAAGTGCGCGGGCGGATCGACGTGCGTCCCCCACTGACCGACGTGGCGGTACTCGTGAACCAAGAAGCCCGACCCCAGGGTCCCGTCGCCCGGCTTGAAGCCGAACACCACACGGCGCTCCTCATCGGGGAACGGAGCGTAGTGCGGAATCCCCGGCTCAAACGCGTGAGTAAGGTCGATCCACTCGCAACCGCGTAAATAAGCGAGCACGTCGTCGAGGTCCATGCAGAGGATTGTGCGCGATCTACATGGCAGGCAGTTCGCTGCCCGAACGCCCTCCTCGGTGAAGCGCTCGGTCGTGTCGGTTTTATCCGTCAAGACGCGCCACGCCGGCTGCCCGGGGACGCCGCGAGCACTTCTTCTTGTCCGTGTTGTGGTGTCGGGCTCCGGCTCGACTGCGGGAGCGATCAACGGCGAGGGCAATCTGATCGTCGGCTACGCCGAGAACGCAGCGGGCGCAATCGGGGTCAAACGATCTGATCGTCGGATCAAATAACAGCTGGTCCGGGTACGGGCAGATTGTCGGCGGGTCTTATGACCAGGCGAGCGGCGACTACACGGCCGCGTTCGGGCTTGACAATGTGGCCAAGGGCGGTGAGAGCCTGACCGGCGGAGAGCACAACACCGCCAACGGCTCGACATCAGCCGTGACCGGCGGGACCGGTAACTCGATCACGAGCACGGGAGAGTGGGGATCGATCGCGGGCGGCGAGATCAACACCGTGGATGACGTGCTCGGATTCGTCGGCGGTGGATGCTCGAACACGATCGGCGGCGGAACCGCCGTCAGCTGCTTCGCCAACGGCACGCCACCGGGCGGAAACAGCATTGGAGCCAACCCGATCCTCGGTGGAGATGGGGGTTACGCGGGTGTGTCCGACGGATCGGCCGGCTTCGCCGGCGCCGTCGTCGGTGGTCAGTTCGACAGCGTGACGGGCACCTCCAACTCGGTGCTCGGCGGCGATCTCAACTCGGCGGGCTCTGACTGCCAGTCGATCCCCTCGACCAATACCTGCTGATGCGGTGGGCGGCATACCTGACCGGGACTGAGGCGCGTGTGCCAGGCGGCTGCGGTGCTGCCGCCGCCACGATCCCGTCGGGCTTGGCCGTCGGGTCCGGCCACGCGACCAGGCGCGCGGCCCACCGGCCGCGTTCCCGAGCGTGAGCCGACTCTGCATATGCATTGACTGCGATCGCACGCGTCAGCGCGAGGCCCGCAGTCGGCGTAAAGCGAGGTCGTGGAGAGGCCCCCCGCTCCCCGGACCGCAACATCCTCACAAACGCGCCATGATGGGAGAGTGGGAGACGGTAATGGCGAACGGAAGCTGTACAGCCAGATCGTCCGTCGGGCAAACAGGGTTCGCGAGCGCGCCGCCGAGGCGCTACGACGGTCCCGCGCGCAGGACCATCGAGAGCAGGACACCGCCACTAAGAAACGCCGAGGTTTCGACCGCAAGGGTTGAGTAGACCAGCCCGGCACGGCCCGGCTAGCGAGAAGAGCCCGTGAGCCGGCCCATTCAGACGACAGACATAACAGGGCGCGCGGCGCGCCCCCTAGACCCTCTGTCTAAGACTTGTCCGGCGTGTCCAGCTCTCGCCAGAACACGGGCGTCGGCCGCTCGGTGACGCCAGCCTCGCCCATCATCTCGCCGATGTCAGGGCTGCTTTCGAAGAATCGCAGGAGCGACGCCGCGTCGGGCCACTCGTCCATCACGAGGACCTCGCCACCGGCCTCGTTGGCGAAGAACCGGTGGTGGATGCACCCGGCGTCGCGAGATCGTTGGGCGATTCCCTTCAGCCGTTCAGGGTCGCTGTTGAGAGCTTCCTCGATTCGTACCGGGTCGGCAGCGATCCGCAGCCCCATCATTATCGACATCTTGTCTCCTTACTTGGTCGGATCTCATGGACGATTCGATCACGCGCGACGACGCACGTCAAGCGGCCTGCGACGAGCCGCCGTTCGGGATCCGGAACAGCGAGATCAGCTTGGCCCCCGAGCATCATGTCGCCGGAGACGGCGACCACCCGGTGAATCTGGCCGCGGCACAGGGTGCCGCGGTTGCATTCGCACCGCGATGCGTCGGCGGTGGATGCTCGAACACGATCGGCGGCGGAAGCGCCGTCAGCTGCTTCGCCGACGGCACGCCACCGAGCGGAAACGGCATTGGAGCCAACGCGATCCTCGGTGGAGATGGGGGTTACGCGGGTGTGTCCGACGGATCGGCGGGCTTCGCCGGCGCCGTCGTGGGTGATCAGTTCGACAGCGTGACGGGCACCTCCAACTCGGTGCTCGGCGGCGACCTGAACTCGGCGGGCTCTGACTGCCAGTCGATGCCCTCGACCAACATCTGCTGATGCGTTAGGCGGCATACCTGACCGGGACTGAGGCGCTTGTGCCAGGCGGCTGCGGTGCTGCCGCGGCCACGATCCCGTCGGGCTTGGCCGTCGGTTCCGACTAGGCGACAGGCGCGCGGAACACCGGCCGCGATCGCAAGAGTGAGGCGACTCTACGTTGCATCGATTGCGACCGCAAGCGTCAGCGCGAGGCGCTGTAATCGTCGTAAGCGAGGTCGTGCCGAGACCCACCGCTCTCCGGACCGCAACATCCTCACAAACGCGCCATGATGGGAGAGTGCGAGACGGTAATGGCGAACGGAAGCTGTACAGCCAGATCGTCCGTCGGGCAAACAGGGTTCGCGAGCGCGCCGCCGAGGCGCTACGACGGTCCCGTGCGCAGGACCGTCGAGAGCAGGACACCGCCACTAAGAAACGCTGAGGCTTCGACAGCAAGGGTTGAGCAGACCAGCCCGGCACGGCCCGGCTAGCGAGAAGGGCCCGTGAGCCGGCCCTTTCGGGCGACGACAGATCAGGGCGCGCGGAGCGCTCCCTTGTCCCTCTGTCTAAAACTTGTCCGGCGTGTCCAGCTCTCGCCAGAACACCGGCGTCGGCCGCTCGGTGACGCCAGCCTCGCCCATCATCTCGCCGATGTCAGGGCTGCTCTCGAAGAATCGCAGGAACGACGCCGCGTCGGGCCACTCGTCCACCACGAGGACTTCGCCACCGGCCTCGTTGGCGAAGAACCGGTGGTGGATGCACCCGGCGTCGCGAGATCGTTGGGCGATTCCCTTCAGCCGTTCAGGGTCGCTGTTGAGAGCTGCCTCGATTCGTGCCGGGTCTGCAGCGATCCGCAGCCCCATCATTATCGACATCTTGTCTCCTTACTTGGTCGGATCTCGTGGACGATTCGAGCATGCGCGGCGACGCACGTCAAGCGGTCCGCGACGAGCCGCCGTCCGGGATCCGGGACAGCGAGATCAGCTTGGCCCCCGAGCATCATGTCGCCGGAGCGGGCGACCACCGGTGAATCTGGGCGCGGCACAGGATGCCGCGGTTGCATTCGCGCCACGATGCAAGCCCGATAGACGTGTCCAAAGCGTCAGAGCCGGTTCTGCTTCGTGGACGCGGCCTGCGAGGTGGTGTTTGAGGCTGCGGAGAGGTGAGAAGCGCCCGTGACCAAACCGCCGTATCCAGAGGAGTCCTACTCGCGAAACTAGCAAGCAGATTCAAGAAAATTCCACCTATACTCGGGTTATGGCGGAGTGGAGCTTCCTTACCAACCACGCCCGCGCTCTGGTCTGCATCGCGGATGACCCCGGGGTGCGCCTGCGCGATATTGCCGCTGCGCTTGGCATCACCGAGCGCACCGCGTTCGGGATTGTCACCGACCTGGCGAGGCCGGCTACGTCGTCAAGGACAAGGAGGGTCGTCGCAACCGCTACCGTATCCAGCAGCACCTCCCCCTGCCAGAAGCTGTCGGTCGAGAGCGGACGATCGGTGAGGTGCTCGGACTGCTGATCGACACCCGAGCACCAGAGTCCGCGCAACCGCCAGACCGGAACGCCGCTTCCGACCGACCAACTTCAACTCGTGCCAAACCCTCCCCGCGACGTGACCGAAAGTCTGCGCCGCAGAGCGATGCGCGGCGTCGCTCTGCGCCGCAGAGCGACGCCGCGCATCCGCGGCCAGCAAGCCCGGGACAGCGCAGCACGTCAAGGTAGGCGATACCGTCGGGATGCTCGTTCCGGCACGCCGGGCGCGAGCACCCCGATCTGACGTTTGGCTAGGCCGGTGCGCCTGCCGTTTCGGGCATCACGCCCAGCTGCTGCATTAGCGCGGCGGCGTTCCAGTAGTTGCCGCCGCGGTGGATCAACCCGTCCTCGCCGAATTCGGCGGTCGCGCAACCGTATGTGGTCGCACTCTTGCCGGTCGGCGGGGTGCCCATCAGCTCGCCATCGTTCGTGCCCGTTACCTTCCACTCCTGGGCTGTCCGGTTGCCCGAGACGATCGGCTCACCCAGGTTCACGGCGTGAAAATCCGAGAAGGCCGCGAGATAGCCCGCCACCGAGTCGCGGATTGCCGCGCGCCCCTGTAGCGGCTCAGGCAGCCCGACGTCGTAGAGCTTCGCGTCCTCGGCGTAGCAAGCCGCGACGCCATCAGCGTCATGCGCATTCCAGGCTTCGGTCTCCCGCTTTAGCACCTGAGTGATCTCAGGAATTCCCATTGGAATCTCCTATCTGTAGATTTCACAACACTAGCATAAGATTTCTAGAGATTAAAATCTAGAATGTGCTAACGTCATGTAGGACGCTCAGTGAGCCTCCTGCTCTTCTCGCTTTCCGGGCGGCTTATCGGGTCAGAAGGGCAAGAGAGTCGGTTAGCCATGGTCACTGCAACAAGAAAATCGCGTGCCTCTGGTCGACGTCCGCGTCGTGCACGTGGAGTGCGCCTGCCGGAGTCGATCGAGTTCCTGATCTTCGAGGACAACGGCGGGGACTACCACTGGACGATCGTCACCGCTGACGGCGCAACCCTTGCCCGATCGGGAGACTTTGCTTCCTACGCCGACGCACAATATGCCGCACAGCACGTCCGCAACGGAGCCGCCTCGGCACCGTTACAGCACCGCGCCGCGAGCGCACCGCCGGTCGAGCTCACTGCCCGGCGGAGTGCCACACGTGACGCCGCGGACGCCGAGCGGTGGTTAGATGAAGGCGGCAGCTTCAGCAGCGAGGCGGTGGCCAAATGACCAGCGCCACACTGATCGCGCCACCGCACCGGTTTACGCCCACGAGCGAACCTAATCCGAGGCGGACATATGCCTGTCCGGAGTGCGGGCACATTCTGCAGGTGTCGGGACTCGGGCGCCACCGGGTGCACTTCGCGCTCGATGACGAACGCTCCGACGACCCCATGATGAACCGCGTCTGCCCAGCATGTGGGCACTGCCTGCCCGGAAAGAACCCGCCGTGACCCCATGACCCGCCTCTGCTGCCCACGCTGCCGGCTGCGCTTCACCCCCGCCGCCGCGGCGTATATCACTGCTTGCCCGGAATGCCGTGACTCGCCCGAGCCGATCACCAGCCTGGAGCGCACGCTCGGCTTCCGTCTCGTCGGACCGGAGGACCTCCCCGACGAGCTGCCCTACCCAACCGCCCGCTCGATCGCACTTCCCAAGCCGAAGGCGCGACCGTGACCGACCCGCACATCCGCATTCTCCGCCTCGTCGCCCACCAAACGCAGCGCCAGCTCGACGACGCCGGCTCTGTCGACCACATCGGATAAACCGCGTCGACACGACGGCGTAAAGACCTCGAGGGACCGTCGGCCCGCACCAGAGCGCACGTCACGGAGGCCAACACGTTATCCATGTGAAGCCTCCACTCACCACGATCGTCACTCAGAGGCCATGTTCCGGACCACCGGATCCACCCGAGCGGCCGATCGCTGGCGCCAGGAAGGCCGATCCAGACGAGTTTGGAACTACGATTGGCAAGGTCGGTGTTTGGCGCCCCTATGGAGGCAAAGAGATGACCCTCGATGAGATCCGCAGCATCGTTGCGGATACCAGCGGCCGCTGACTGGCGCGTCCTCAGCGGCGATGCGCCCACCTATCTGAGCCGCTTTGGGGAGGTTCGTGGCGCTGACGAGCATTGGCTGCAGCACTCGGAGCACGAAGCGCGGGCGGTTCTGCGCTGCGACCTGGATGTCGGACTGGCATGGGGGATGCAAGACCGGTCAGGCTCAGGAGCACCATCCGAGCCAGACTGGACCTCGAACACACTCGCTCGCCGCGCCACCGCGAGCGTGGTCGAGGTCCTCTACCGGGGACAGCCCGTCGATCGAGAGGTTTACGCGGTCATAGACGATGCTCGTGGCGTCGTACCCTGGCCGCGCGATCGCTTGACTCGAGGGCCGGATGTTGCTGCCGTTCGGCCGAACGCGCTGGAGGTCTCGCGTTGGCAGCGGGATCTGGTTGTGTTGCTTCGCGATCTTGGTGTGGCCGTCGGCGCGGGGTCGGTCGAGGAGTACATGCGCCGATGCGGCATCACGGTCGTCGACTGATGGCCGCTTCGCTCGCCAAGGTCTAGACCGTCCGCTCGTCCTTGAATAACCGTCCACTATCACCCTCGACTCCACCCCGGAGTGTTCAGGGGTTAGGTTGATGTGACCGAGATGGGTGGTGCGACAACGTCGGGGCTGACGTCGAGCCGGCCTGCTACGAGCCGGTCCGTGATGGCCCACGCGGCGTAGCAGAGGGAACCAGCGATGCCGGTGACGGTCAGGAGTACGCCCGCGGCGGCAACCGCGGCAACGCCGTTGGCGCCAAGGATAAGGACCGCTGCAGCGGGCCCGGTGCTCGGTCCGATCGGAAGCTGCCCCACCGTGAACATCACGATCAGGAGTGCCATCGAGTCAAATATCGAGATGTTCACGCCGATCGCGTGCAGCATCAGCCAGTTGCGCGCGACCTGCGCACATACGGCTAACACCGCGAATGTGATCAGACGGCTCCGACCCGGGATGCGCAAGATCGCCAGCCCGGCCCAGAGCCCGGTGCGACGGCGTTGCGAGACCCGACGCAGAGCCGCGACGACACCGGCTGTGAGCCCGACAACGGTCACGGGTACCCACCAGGGCACGCCGAGCGGTGCCACCAGCGTGAAGGAGAAGATCGCCACCAGCGCGACTTCAACGGTGATGATCGGCACCTCAGCCGCGATCAGCGCCGGCACCCGAGGAGTGGTCTGCGGGGCGGCACGGCGTAGCGAAACGATCCGCGCGGCCATCCCGAACGAACCGTTGATCACGCTCGCGACATAGCCGACGGCGGCGGCTCGGAACAGCACCCGACGGCTAACCGTCCCGCCGGCAGCACGGACGCAGACGTTCCATGCCTCGCTGCGAGCGAGCAGCGCGACGATCTGCAGCGATGCCGCGAGCACCAGCAGCGAGATCGGAGCCGTGTGGAGCGCGGCGATGAACTGCCCACCCCGGCCGGCGAGCGCGAATGCCAGTACGCCCGTGACAACGAGAGCGCCGACAATGCTCAGCCCCACTCGCCGCCGAAATGACGACAAGCGCAGGTCACGCCCTTCGGCCTCGATGGAGCCGGCGGTCAGCGGGTCAAGCTTGAGCGACAAACAGACACCGCGCTCGTACGCCTTTGGCGGCGTGAAGCGTCATGGTTGAGTCCTACTCCGTGCCTCGCCCTGGAAGGGTGTCAACAACCTTTTGAACAGTTTTCTTCGCGGGGCCTTTGGCCTGGCCACGCCGACCCTCGTCGTCACGACGTTTGTCGCCGGTCAGCGAGCCTGCCGCTTTTTTCAGACGAGGTTTGCGTTGGTCTATATGCGCGTTATCCATGCTGTGTCTCCTGGGTTTCAGTCGGTGGTCCGCGATCCGGGGGGCGGTGGCGCCGTCTTCGATCGGCGCTGACGGCGTGCCAGCACGGGCGATGCGCGCGGCTCGTGTGGCCTTCTTGTGGGACGCAAAGCGCTTGGACTGAGCGAGGCGCTCACCGCTGGCAGCGACGAGCGTCCAGCGATAGTCACCGCCGTTGTCCTCAAAGATGAGGAACTTCATCGACGCTGGCTCTGACCGACCGCGTGTGGCCCGCTCGTTCTTCATCGCGCTCAGTGCATGGGTGACCTGCGACGAGTGGGTCATGACCGCGCTGCGCTTTGGCGCCGCGGGGCACGGGTGCGCCAGTTGAACCTGGCGCTGGCGATCAGGCCGAGCAGCCAGGCGACGATCGCTGTCACGAGGACGAGCCAGACCAGTGAGACGTGGGAGCTGCCGATCAGCCAGTTGACCTTGACCTGCGCGGTGTTCGACGCCGCGAGCGCGATCAGCACCCCGACCAGCACGACGGCCGCGATCGCGTAGCCATGCAGGCGCCCGCGCAGCGCCTTGCGGCGCAAGCGCTCGGATCGGGTCTCGGTTCCGTTCGCCGAAGCCGCGGCTTCCCGCGCGCGGGCAGTGTTCGGGGCCGGGACCGGTGGCTGGTCGCTCAAGGGGCCGGTGATCGTGTCTGGGATCACTCCGGGGCCGGCCGAAGTGGCCGTCGTGCCGTGTGTGTCAGAGCGCATTGTGAGGACCTCCTCAGTGCGGTGCGAGGGGATCTTCGGCCCTCTCTTCGATGATGTACGACTAGCGTAGCATGAAATGCAGATCTAGAAATGCTAATCTAGAAACGATGGCGGATCATGCGGCAGTCAACTGGACGTTCCTGACTAACCACGCCCAGGTGTTGGTCTGCATCGCCGACGATCCGGGCGTTCGCCTACGCGAGATCGGTGAACGTGTCGGGATCACGGAGCGCGCCGCGCATCGCATCGTCGTCGAGCTGGCCACAGCCGGGTACATCACGCGCCAGCGAAACGGGCGCCGCAACCAGTACACGATCAACGCTCACCTACCGGTCCACGACCCGATCGTGCGCGAGCAGAACGTTGGGCAGCTGCTCGAGATACTCGCAGCGCGTCACGACCCCCCAAAGCTCACGGCCTCCGCCGGCGTGTAGCGCGGACGCGCTGCTCAAAACACGCGGTACAGCCAGAACGTGGCCGCCCACGCCCGGCGGTGGCCTCTAAGACGTCGCTGGGTCAGCGGTCGGTGGAGTTGATCATCACCGGAGCTCGGTCGTGCCCGTCGATGTCGTAATAGACGCCGGGGAAGGTCTGGAACTGTCCGCTGGTGTCGTGGTGCAGGTGCGAGTGGTTGAAGGTCAGCTCGCCCCAGCCGGTATCCACGACGTCGAACACGGCACCGCCGCCCTCTCGCGCGTCGTTGTCGTCCATCACGGTGCCGGAGATCAGCACGTTGTCGTTCTGGCCGTCGAGGTAGATGGCGCCACCGCTACCGCCGCCCGGCGTGCCGCCTGAGGCCGGGTTGGCGCCCCAGCCGATCGCCCTGTTGTTCACGAACTGGCTGTTGAGGACGTCCCACTGGACGCTGATGCTGCTCAGCGCGCCGCCGTTGGAGCAGCGGCCACCCCGAAACGTGTCATCGGCGATGTATACGGGACGGTTCTGGTACTGGGCCAAGGCGCGGATCGCGGCCCCGCCGAGGTCAGGTCCGTAGGCGTAGCAGCGATTGTCGAGAAACCGCGAGTTGACCGCCCTGAACTGGCCGCCCTCGACATAGATGGCGCCCCCGCCGTCGACCCCTCCGTACCAGCACCTCGGGACGTTGGCCGCGCAGGTCGCCTGGTGCGTGCCCTCGTAGCCGTCCTTGAAGGTGATGTTCTGGACCACGATCCGCGGATAGGGCTGATTGACGCAGTCATCGGTTGACCACGTGCCTGCGCACGTGTCCGAGTAAAGGATCCGGCGTCTGCCGCCTCCGCTCAGGGTGACCCGGCCGCCACCGTCCAATACGACCAGCCGCCGGGTCTTGACCACTCTGGCCGTCCTGGTCATCACGATGGTGACAGGCCTTGACCCGCAGTTGAACGTGATGATCCCGCCCGCGGCGACGTCCCGCACGACGGCAGCCGACGTGCAACTCGCCGGCCGGCCGTTCCCGACCACGTGGTTGGGATGCCCGGTATTGACCGCGCGCCCGGCCGGCGGCACGTGGACGTGCCCGTTGGGGTTGCCGAAGCCGGGCCGCACCGCCGCCGACACGGTGCGGACCGATGCGACGGTGCCGCGCGGTGCGGGCGCCGCCGTCGCCGGCATCGCAGCGCCCACGATCGCGAGCGCTGCGACCAATCCCCAGACACCGACGGCGGCACCCACGAAAGCTCTGAAACCACCCATCTGCCGCACGGCGCCCGATGCTAATGCGTTTCGTGGACCGGTAGTTCGGGCGATCGGTCGAGGGACTCGCGTCGCGGGCCGCAGACCTGGGAATACTTAACGCATGCAGTCAGCAGGTCGCGTGATCGTCCCGGGCAGCGAGCGAAGTCTCGATCCAACCCATCGGCGCGTTGGCGATGTGGACGGCGAGCAGCAGATCGACGTGACGGTGTACGTGCGCGGCCGCGGGGCATCGGACTGGGTCGACGAACAGGCGACGCGATCGTCGGCTGAGCGCCGAGTCCTCTCGCGCGACGAGTGGACCGACGCGCACGGGGCCGACAGCGCCGATCTCAACGCGGTCGTCGAGTTCGCTCGTGACAGCGGTCTGGCCTCGGTCTCGGTCGACTCCGCCCGGCGCGCCGTGATTGTGCGTGGCAGCGTCGACGTGGTCACCGGAGCGTTCGAGGCGAACGTTCGGGGGCTGTTCGAGCATCCCTCGGGCGTTCAGTACCGCGGCCGCCAGGGGCCATTGACGGTGCCCACCGAGTTGGACGGTCTCGTCACCGGCGTGTTCGGGATCGACGACCGACCGCAGGCGCAGCCGCAGATCCGTTTCGCGGCTGAGCCGGGGACCTCCTACACGCCGGTGCAGGTCGGTGAGGCGTACAACTTTCCGCCGGGCGCGACCGGCGAAGGCGAGCGCGTCGGGATCATCGAGCTCGGCGGCGGCTATGACACGACGGACCTGACCACGTACTTCGACGGCCTCGGCCTGACACCCCCGAGCGTCAGCTCGGTGAGCGTTGACGGCGGGACGAACTCTCCTGGCGTCGACACCAATGCCGATGGCGAGGTGATGCTCGACATCGAGGTCGTCGGCTCGGTCGCGCCGAGCGCGTCGATCGTCGTCTACTTCGCCCCGAACACCGACCAGGGCTTTCTCGACGCCGTCTCGACGGCCGTCCACGACACGACACACAGCCCGTCGATCATCTCGATCAGCTGGGGCGGACCGGAGGAGTCGTGGACCTCGCAGGCTCGCTCGCAGATGGAGCAGACGCTGACCGCCGCCGCCGGACTCGGCATCACGGTCACGTCCGCAGCCGGGGACGGCGGCTCGACCGACGGTGTCGACGACGGCCAGCAGCATGTCGACTTCCCCGCCTCGGCGCCGCATGCCCTCGCGTGCGGCGGGACCTCGCTGCAGGCCTCGGGCAGCACGATCACGGACGAGACGGTCTGGAACGACGCCGAGGGCGCCACCGGCGGCGGCGTCAGCGTCGAGTTCGCGCTGCCGAGCTATCAGGCCCAGGCGGGGGTGCCCGACAACGTCGACACCGGCGGCCCGGGCCGCGGCGTCCCGGATGTCGCCGGCAACGCTGACCCCGAGACGGGCTACACGATCCGCGTCGACGGCGCCGACCAGGTGATCGGCGGCACGAGCGCGGTCGCGCCGTTGTGGGCCGGCTTGGTCGCCTTGCTCAACCAGTCGCTCGGGTCACCACTCGGATTCGCCCAGCCCCGGCTCTACACCGCCGCGGGCTTTCACGACATCACCAACGGCAACAACGGCGCCTACGACGCCGGCCTCGGGTGGGACGCGTGCACGGGCCTCGGCTCGCCCGACGGCTCGGCGCTGCTGTCGGCGCTGGCGAGCGGCTCAGGCGGCGCGGGCTGACGGAGGACAGCCTCCCGTCGTGAGCACCTCATCCTGACGAAGGAGACGCTTGCCCGGGAGACCATCCTCCCGGTGGACGTCGCCGCTCGGCCGGCCGCGTAGCTTGCGTGACGAAGACGAACAGCGCGGCGACAGGCGCAGCGAGCGATTTGCGAAATTCGGCCCTCGCGCCATCGCCGCCCTCAACCAAACCGATTCAACGGAGGAGTGACGATGATCTCTACGCAGCATGTCAACGGTGGCATCAGGCGCAGGCTGGCAGTGCTGAGCATCGCGGTCGCGTGTGTCGGCGGCGTGTGCGCGCCGACGGCGTCGGCGCTCAACCCGCAGCCGCTTCCGCCCGGGATAAAGGCGATCGGAACCCACCCGCTGCCGCCAGATCCGTGCAGCGTCGCCACCGCCGGCAGCCGCTGTTGAGTGATTGGGGCCAGGCCGGCGGGGCTGCCGCGCGTCGGGCGAGACGGTTCTCGCCCGACGCAGGTTGGTCACGTCCTCGAGACCGCTGACCGGCAGTGCACTCGGCGTCAGGTCGCGGCAACGCCGATGCGGTGCCCGTGAGCATCGGCCAGGACCGCGAAGCTCACGCCGGGCACCTGCTGCGCCGGCTGAACGATCGTGCCGCCAAGCTCCTCGGCGCGGCTCAGGGTGGCGCCGACATCATCGACCGCGACAAAGAACAGAACCTCGTCCTCGGCCCCCTGGCGCGGACTGATCGCCACGGCGGGCCCTCCCTCCGCACCAGTGTCGATGAAGGTGTAGCCGGGGAGTCCACCCTCGGAAGCCGCCTGCCAGCCGAACAGCTCAGAGAAGAACTCACGGGTAGCGTCGGGATCCTGAGAGCGGATCTCGGCGTGGATCACTGGATGAGGCATCGATCCTCCTTGGTTCGGGCGAGGACCCCGATGGTCCTCACACGGACTTAGACGATCGAGCCACGCCCGTGGGGACAGCCGCCGAGACACACCGCACCACAGCTGACGCCAGCGTCGCGCGCGGCGGCCGGTGGCGACCGACCGCCGCGACGCTGACATGGCGTCTGGCTATCGCGACGTAAAGTGCGCGGTCTCGTTGATGAGCAGGCTCTGCAGCGTCACCGTGTGCCTGCCGGCGGCGAGGCCGAGCATCTGGGGGTCGATGATGTACGTCACGTCGCCGAGCGTGCTCGTGGTGAGCGTCGCAACCTCGGTGCCGTCGATCGAGAGCGTCACCGGGTAGCCGGGCAGGAACCCGCTCGCAGACATGAAGCTGGTCGAGTCCTTCGCCACTTGCTGCGGGGCGAGGGAGATGCTCCTCGTCTCCAGGCTCGACAGCTGCTGCTGCGCGGACCTGCGAGCGCCAGCCTCCTGGTGTGATGCTCGGGTGGCGGCGGCGAGGCTGGGGACGAACGCGGGCGCATACAGCGTCCCCCATCCGCTCGCGACGTCAAAGCCCGGACCGGCGGTGAACCCCGGGACCAGGACCTGGCCGTCGGGCGTCTCAGCCGAGTCGTTGCCAGAGACGACATCGGCGATCCCGTCGCGTGCGCCGGCCGGGCCAAGCGTGCCGTAGAGCGCGGGGTTGATCGGACCGACATCAGCGCCGTTCTTCTGCGTGGCGAGCGCCAGCACGCCCGCGAGCATCGGGGCCGACTCAGAGGTCCCATCCTGCGCATCCATCGTCAAATCGGGAACCGACCGCATATCGCTGCCGGTGATCGAGGCGACACCGTTCTGGTAAGCCGGACGTCCAAACACCGCCGAGAAACCGGCCCCCTCGGAGAACTCGGCGTTCGGCGGGGCGAAGTGCCACAGCGGATCCGGACCGAGCTTGGCCCCGTTCTGAGCGCTCACATTCGGCACGCTGCCGCCGACCGCGGTCACCCACGGCGAATCGTCCCAAGTGGCCGTGCTCGGCGTGGTGCCGGCGTCCTCGCATTGAGCGTTCGCCTCGGCAAGGTTCTGAACCACGCCGCAGTCGCCGGTCGCTCCCAGGAACGGGATCCCGGCGCTCGCCGCGGCGAGCTCGCCCGGATCCTGCGCGGTGATCTCCGCCGTGCCAGCCGGATAGGTCGTCTCGCCGGTCCCGTCGCTCACCGAGATCACGTTCGCGAGATGGTTAGCGGCGATGTCCTCGACGGACTCCATCATCTCCGGCGGCGCGACGTTCTGTGCGGCGTCGGCGGAGATGACCGTATCGGCTGGGGTCACCGCCAGCAGGATCTTCGCGTACGGGGCGATGATGTGGGCGGTCACGACGTCGAGCTCGAGCTCGCCCTGCCACGCGGCGCACGAGCCATAACTGCCCAGCACCTGCATGCCTTTCGGACAAGTTGGGGGCAGCGGACCGGCCGGGAAGATCGTCGAGATCTTGGGGTTGGGGAGATCCAGCGCGGCGTCGTAGGACGCGACGACCTTGTTGATGTTCGGATCTTTCCAGCCCTCGAGCAGCGCGATCGTCGTCCCAGCGCCGTCGATCCCCTGGCGCCACAGGTGGCCGATGCCGTAATCGAAGATGTCCTGAGGACCGGGGGTGAAGTCGGCGAGGCTCGGATAGTTGCTGGTCATGAAGGCCAGCGCCGCCTTGAGCCTCGATATCTGCCCGTTCTTCGAAGGGACGGGCGTCGCGGCGGCCGCGGCCGGTGTGACGTCCTGGCCGCTCGTGCCGAGGATCGGCGCGCCAGTGATCCGCGCGGTCGCGGTGCCAGCGGGCACGTGCGCGCGCGAAATGGCCGTCGAGGACAGCGGGGGCGCCGCCACTGCGGAGCTCGCGCCGAGCAATAACACGGCGAACAGCACCAGCAAGACGGCGTAGAAGAGTGAGCCGGCCCGGCGTGCGTGGGCGGAAATCATTCCTGGCCTCCTTTTCGACCTGGCTCGCAGGTCGCAATCGGGTGGCCCCGTGGACGTGGGTTATATCCGCTCGGCGGACTGAGAGCAAGCGGGAAGCGCGCCGTGTCTTGGGCTGCTCAGCCGAGTTTCGCGGGTGAACCCGTGATCGTGAAATGCAGCCGGCGGGTGGCCGAGCGGCCTGAGGCAGCCGCGCGCACGGTGACCGTGTAGCGGCCGGGTCGCAGGCGGCGAGCGCCGAGCCGGCCCTTGAACTTGACCGTGCGCCGACCGGCCGCGGCAATGCGCACCGAAAGCTTGCCGCGCACGACGGCGCGCAAACAGCCCGGGCTGTGCCGGTCACGGGCATTTAGCGCCCGGCAGCGACCATGGAGGCGCCGCCCGCGGACCGCCTGGCCGAACGTCAATGTGACCCGAGCGGCCTGGTTCACGGTCAAGCCGAAGCGAGTGCCGACGGGGAGGCGGTGGCGCGCCTGTGATGAGCTTCGCCTCCCGCCAGCGGCGGTGTGCCTGAGTGACCCGAAGAGTGAGCGGCTTCGGTCGGCGGCGTAGGCCCGGTTGCGCCCCCGGGGGCAGCCGCGATCACGATCTTCGAGCTCTGGCTCGTCGTGTTGCCGAGGACGTCGCTGCTCGAGGTCCCGACCGTATAGGTGCCGGGTTTGGTGTAGACGTGTGAGACCAACTCGTCGATCGCGGCAGTGCCGTCGCCGAAGGTCCAGTGAGTGGTGGAGATCGCCGACCAGGCGTCGACCGGCGCGACCGCAAAGTTGACGGTGGCGCCGACGGTCCCGCGCGGTGGGACCTTGAGGCCGTCGAGTGCCGGGCCGCCGGCGTCCTCGACGATCGACCAGACGGGGAAGCCGGAGCCGTTGAAGAGATTGGCGAGGACGTCGACGTCGCCCGCGGGGTCGATGACGGTGGCGCCGCCGGCGTCGCTCTTGAACGACTGTGAGATCGTCACGGGCGTGTTCCAGACTCCGGCCGGCGACTCGCGAGCGGTCCAGACCGCGCCCGCCCCGTTCCCGTCGTTAACGGCCCAGTCCGCGGTCACCGTGTTGTCAGTGCCGATGACGACCTGGGGGCTCCCCATGAAGTCGCCCGAGGGAGCGGTTGCGAGCGGGTTAGTAACGCTCCAAGCTCCGCCCGCCGGCCGCACCGCGGCCGCGACCGCGCCGGGCTCGTTGACGCCAACACCCCAAATGAGCGCGGCCTTGCCCGCCGCATCGACCGCGAGGTCGAAGGCGACCGGATCCGGCCCGTCCGAGGTACCGCCCTTAGGGAGGTTTCCTCCATCCAAGTGCCAGCTGGTGCCGCCGGGCGGAAGCTCTGAGGCGCGGAGGTCGTAGTCCGAGTCCGTGCCGTCGAAGCCGCTGTAGGCCGCCGTCGCCTCGCCGCTCGAGTCGAACGCGACCTGCACGGCCAGGAACGTCGTGTCGGTGGCGACCTGGAGTCGGTGAGGTCCACGACGTGCCGGTGGTCGTCGTCGCCGACGCGACCGCCTGATCGCTGCCGTTTTCGGTATCACAGACGATCGTCGCCTCGCCGCTGGGCGCGAACGCGACCGAGGGCGTGATGTCTTTGACCACTGGTCGTCGCCGATCGGGGTGCGGTTGATGCCAGGCGCCGCCCGCGGGACCGGTAGGCCGCGTGAGAGTGGAGGACACGTCGCCGGCCGGGGTCTCCCAGGCGACGACCGCGTCCCCGTTGCTGTCGATGGCGACGGTCGGCGAGGTCTGCGGGTCCGCCGGTGGAGGCAGTCGAGACGGTCGAGGTGGTCACCGTAGACCAAGACTCGCCGGCGGTATCGACGACCGCGTCCACGTCGAAGCCGCTGTCACGTAGGCGATGACCGTGTCACCGGCGGCGTTCCCGGCCATCACCGGATCGGCCATCGGCCCGACGCCGACTGGGCTTGACCAGGTCCCGCCCGCCGGATGGCGAGTGACCGCGAGCCCGAGCGTGTCGTCCCGAAAGGCCACGGTCACGTCCCCGGCCGCGTCACTGGCGGCGGCGGGCACGCCGCAAACGCAGGCGGCCGCCGACAGCTCAGCCGGCGGGAGCCATGTCGCGGAACCGTAGGCCGGGGCAGCGCCGAGCAGCACGGCGAATGTACCGAGCACGGCCACAGCGCGTAGTCGCGCCCTCATTGTCATGCGCACACATGCGGGTGCCAGCCACATCCGCATCGCCAGAACCCCCTCCAGCGTCCGTTAGGGCGTTCACCCTACTGCTTGCGAGCAGCACAGGGCAACGGGTCACCGCGCCGGCCGGGCGTGCCGCGGACTGAGGCCTCAGACGTCGAGGACGTCGTGCACGAACCGCACGACCATCGTCCCGTCGCCGACCGCGCCGGCCACGCGGTTGGCCGCGCCGGTGCGTACGTCACCGGCCACGAATACGCCCGGGCGAGTCGTCTCGAGCATGTGGGGCTCTCGGTCTGATTGTGGCCAGCGGAGATGCCCGTCGTGGTTGGCGGCGTCCGCTCCGCAGAGGATGTATCCGTCGGAGTCCACTGGAACCATGCCGGTGACCGCTTCGGTGCAGGGGTCCGCGCCGATCATCACAAACATGGCCGTCGCCGTTATTTCGCTCGTGCCGCCGTCGCGCCGGTCAACAATCGTTGCCGACTCCATCGTCGCCGAGCCGTTGACGGCGGCAACCTCGGACTCGGTCATGACCTCGATCCGGGGCGAGCGCTTGAGCCGATCAACGAGGTATTGCGACATCGTCGACTTCAGCGTGGTGCCGCGGACCACGACACGGACGCTGCGGGCTCTCTGCGCGAGGTATGCCGCAGCTTGGCCGGCCGAGTTGCCACCCCCGACGATGATCACGTCCTCCCCTCGGCACCGCTCGGCATCGATTCCCATCGCCGCGTGGTAGACGCCGGCGCCGCGGAAGCGATCGATGCCCTCGGCCTGCAGCTCTCGCCATCGAGCGCCTGTCGCCACGACTACCGAGCGAGCGAGCACATGCTGCCCGTCGTCGAGATCCACCCTCACCAGGCCGTCGGGTCCGTCGGCCAGTTCAACCGCTCGATGAAAGCTCGATAGGACGGCGTCAAACCGCCGGGCCTGCAGGGTCGCCGCGCGCGTCAGCTCGGTCCCGCTGACCCCGGTCCGGAAACCGAGATAGTTCTCGATGCGCGTGCTGGTGCCAGCTTGGCCACCTGGCGCCCAAGCCTCGGCCACGAACGTCCGTAGGCCCTCCGAGCCACCGTATACGGCCGTCGCCAGCCCGGCCGGCCCCGCGCCCAACACGACCAGATCGAAGCGCTCCGCATCGACCTCGGCGCGCAATCGAAGCGACCGCGCAACCTGCGCCGCCGATGGGTTGCGCATCACCTCGGTGGCGTGCACCAGGACCGGGGTCTCCGATCGCGGAATGTCGAGCCAGGCGAGCAGCGCAGCGCTCTCCTCGTCGGTGTCAACGTCATACCAACGGACCGGCAGCAGATTACGCTCGAGAAGGTCACGCACCTCGAACGCGCGCCGCGAACCGCGCGGCGCAATCAGCCTCATGACCCCGTGTCCCTCGGCCTCGTGCCACGCCCGCCGTGCCAGCAGCGTCGCAAACACCTGCTCGCCGAACTCCGGCCAGCGGGCGACCATCGCGCGCAGCCCAGCACGGTCAAAGGCGATCACGTCGGTCGGCTCGACCGCCACGCATGCGCTGATCGTCGGCTCTCCGGTAAACGCCGCGATATCGCCGATGTACGTCCGACTGTCCGCGCTCGCGATGTAGATGTCCTTGCCCGGTTTTCGATCTATGAACTCCACGAGACCGCGCTCGATCACGTAGAACGGCGCGTCTCGCTCGGCGTGCTCGTAGAGGACATCGCCGGTCTCGAAGTGGCGCCGTTGTCCGCGCTTTGCCAGCCAATGGAGCTTGCCGTCCGAGAGCCGCGGAAACAGCACCTCGTCATTCAGATCGGGAAACCGATCGCTGCGCACCACCTGGGTCGTTGCCACGAGCCGAGGCTAGCGCGTCGGCTGGGCGAGGCCGATGAGATTGCCCTCGCTGTCATAGAAGAACGTGCCGAGCTCGCCGGTGCCTTTGCTCGGGTAGTTATCGGGAGCAGCGATCGTCTCGCCGCGAACATCGAAGCCCGGCATTTCGAAGCGTTCGAAGACGACACCGCGGGCGCTCAGGTCGGCCCGGGCCGCGTCGAGGTCATCGACTTCGAAGGCCATCTGGGTCGATTCCCCCGACGGGGACCCTGACGAACTGAAGAGGTGAAACTCCGTCGTCGCCCGGCGACTGCCGCGGACTCATCGCCGGACGGGCCACGAGCGCCTGCAGCGCGATCCGCGGAGCTACGCTGACGCTATGCCAATGCCGAAGCGATCAAGCGTCGAGGACTTCTTCGCGCAGCTGACCGACGTGCAGCGGCCTCACCTCGAGGCGCTGAGGGAGCTGAGCCGCGACGTAGACCCAGCGGCGCGGGAGGAACTGAAGTGGAACCTTCCGGTGTACGTCCGCGGCGAAAACACGACGCTGTGGATGCTTCAGAACTTCAAGCGCCACTGTTCGGTGCGGTTCCCTCCCCCATTCTTCGCTACCCAGAAGGCCACCGTGAAGGCCGCCGGCTATGACGCCGGAGCGGGGTTCATCAAACTCCCTTATGAGCGCGAGCTGCCAACCGCGCTGCTGAAGGCACTGATGGAAGGCCGGGTCCAGGAGTACGAAGCGACCGGCGCCGGCTGGAACGACCGCTGACCCTGCGGAGCTCACGCTTCTCGTTCACCCCGGATCGCAGTAACGGTGATCCTCCGGCCAAGCGCCGTCAGCCGCTCCTGAAACTCTGCCCCTGCCCGGGTCCGGCCGTGTGTCAGGCTGTCGTCGTGTCGCACCGGCAGAAGCGCACCAGAACGCTCGCCCGGCGCGGAGAGCTGCTCGTCGAGGTGGATCCGAGGCGCCCGTCGGGGCGGTTCCTGCGCCAGGCCGACATGGATGCTTCGTACATCGACCTCGCAGACGCCAGCCATCTCGAGTTCGACTACATGCGTTGGCTGCGGATCGTGCTGCGCGCCGCCGGTGCGCGGCGGGTGCTCCACATCGGGGGCGGCGGGTGTGCGTTGGCGCGCGCGCTCGCCGCCGAGGACCCAGGAGGGCGCCAGGAGGTCTGCGAGGTCGATGCCGACGTCCTCGCGCTGGCTCGCGAGCACCTCGGCCTGCGCCGTCAGCCGGGACTGAGGGTTCGGCACACGGAGGGCGGCGCCCACCTCGCGACGCAGCGCGATGACAGCTGGGACGCGATCGTGATCGACGCCTTCGTCGGCGCGCGCGTCCCGGAGCGGCTGATCACGGTGGCGGCGCTCGTCGACGCCGCGCGAGTCGCGCCGCTGACGCTGATCAACGTGGTCGACAATCGCGCGGCGCGCGACGTGCAGGCCGTCACATCCGCGATCGCCGACGCGTACCCGACGGTCTGGACCCTCGGCCGGCGTCCGGGAAACACGATCGTCGTGGGGTGCGCCGCCGGCGCCGAACCCGACCTGGCGCGCGTCGCCGCGCGTGCGGCCGCCGATCCGTCGCCGGCACGGCTCGCACACGTGGCTGTTCAGAGCCCGAGGTAGCCGGCAGCGCCAGCGGGGTCAAGCACGACGTGTTGCGGCTGCTAGTGCGTCCAGCCGGCAAACAGGGGGATCAGAGCGACGGCCAGGATGCCGCCGCCTGCGACCGCCAACACGAGCGACCCTACGCGACCGGCGGCCCCAGGTAGGCCGGGGCCGACCCGGTCGATTGGCTCGAGACGGAGCTGGCGCCTGGTGTCCGCCGCGCGCCCGAGGTAGGCGACGATCTCGCGCAGGTGCCCGAGCACGTGCAGGGCGACCACCGCGATCCAAGCGAAGAAGCTGAGCTTGTGCAGTTCGCCGAGCGGTTGACGAGAGCTCGGGCCCAACGCCAGCAACGCCACACCGGTGCCGAACACCGCGAGCGTTGAGAACACGACCACCGGCCCCAGGAACCGCAGCGCCGTGGCCGGGGGCCCCTTGCGTCGGTAGTCGGGATCCGACGTGTAGTAGCGAAGGAATCGATATCCGGTGCTCATGAGCTTGAGCACGACCGGTCCGATCAGAAGCAGTCCCAGGAACATGTGCAGCCACAACAGGCGCCCGATGAAGACGATCGTCACGCCCAGTACGGCGAGCAACACGATCAGCAACAACCCCGTCACCGTGGTCAGCCGCTCGTTACCGTCCGTCCCGCCAGCGGTGAGATGGCGCCACCGGAGGGGCGCGGTGCTGAGCTCGTCGGCCATAACACGGCGAGTCTCGGCTGAGGCGCTTAGCGATCGCTAACCGGACGATGAGAACTCTCTCGTCCGTGAAGGGCGCCACGTCCTAGTAGCTCGTATGCATGGCCTCGGCAACCTCCTCGAGCGTGCGCTGAGCGATCGCTCGGGCGGTGTCACTCCCTGCACGGATGACGGATCGCAGGTAATCCCGGTCGTGTTCGAGCTCGGCTCGGCGTTCGCGGATCGGCCGCAGCCGCTCGTTGACCGCGTCGATCGTCCGGCGCTTGAGCTCCGCGGCCCCGCCCGTTCCGATCTGGTCGGCGACCACGCTCGGCTCCACCCGCTCACATAAAGCGGTCAGCAGCACGAGGTTTGAAACCTCGGGCCGGTGCTCTGGGTCGTACGTGATGTGCGGATTGGAATCGGTCTTTGCGGCGCGCAGCAGTCGTGCAGTCTCATCCGCGCCGGCGGCGAGCGCGATCGAGTTGTGCCGGCTCTTGCTCATCTTGCGCCCGTCGGTGCCGAGCAGCACCGGCGCGTCGCTCAGCAGCGCCTTGGGCTCGGGAAAGACGGGCCGCTCCGGGGCGTATCGACGGTTGAACCGTCGCGCGATGGTCCGCGTCTGTTCGAGATGCGGGAGTTGGTCGGCACCGACGGGCACCGTCGTCGCCTTGCAGAACAGGATGTCGGCAGCCTGGTGGACCGGGTAGGTGAGCATCAGCCCGTTCAGTGCACTCATTCCGGCCGCGTCGGCTTCGTCTTTGACCGTCGGGTTGCGCAGCAACTCGGGCAGGGTGACGAGGCTGAGGAACGGAAGCATCAGCTGGTTGAGCTCGGGAACCAGCGAATGCGCGAAGATCGTCGCGCGGGCCGGATCGATCCCGACGGCCAGGTAGTCGGCGACGAGCTGCTCGACGTCCTCGGGGAGCGACGCCGGACTGTCCCGATCGGTGATCGTTTGATAGTCGGCGATCAGGACAAACAGCTCCAGCCCCTCCTGCTGGAGCCGGACGCGGTTCTCGAGCGTGCCGAGCAGGTGGCCGAGATGCAGCCGGCCGGTCGGCCGATCTCCGGTCAGCACTCGTGGCGGAAAGCCGAGCCCGTACGGGTCAACTGTCGTTTCAAGCTCAATCATGGGAAAGCCTTTCGGGGAAGCGGGCCCTCCCGAGCGCACGTCTCGTCAGCTTCGCAGCGGACCGCTCAGGAGCGGCCCGTGGACAGAGATCAGCGGGGCCGCTTGGAAAGCGGCCGCCACCAGCAGCGACGATGCGCGGTCGACGACATCGAGATTAAGGATACGCACCCGGCGCCACGAACCCCCGTAGCCGGAAGCGTCGCTCCCGGCCTCGGCCGCGAGGCTGTCTGCGGCGAATCGCTTGTCAGTGCGCCGCCTCCGCGCGTCGCGGCAGTTTCCAGCCTGGACGGACGAAGTGGCAGGTGTAGCCGTTGGGGTAGTGCTCGAGGTAGTCCTGGTGCTCGGGTTCCGCTTCCCAGAACGGTCCCGCCGGCTCCACCTCGGTGACCACCTTCCCGGGCCACAGGCCGGATGCGTCGACATCGGCGATCGTGTCCTCGGCGACGCGGCGCTGCTCGTCATCGGCGTAGAAGATCGCCGAGCGATAGCTCGCGCCGACGTCGTTGCCCTGCCGGTTCTTCGTCGTCGGGTCGTGAATCTGAAAGAAGAACTCGAGCAGGTCCCGGTAGGAGATGCGGTCCGGGTCAAACAAGATCTCGATCGCCTCCGCGTGCGAGCCGTGGTTGCGGTACGTCGCGTTGGGCGTGTCACCGCCCGTATAGCCGACGCGCGTGCCGACCACACCATCGAGCTTGCGGATCAGATCCTGGACACCCCAGAAGCATCCGCCCGCCAGGATCGCCTTCTCGGTTTGCGCCATCTCTGTGCTCCTCTAGTCGCGGTCTGTGGTAGCTGCACTACATGCTGACACTACGGTAGACGCCGTGGGCCCGATCTCGCCTCGGCGGGCAGCATTTGCATCGCGGGAGGCGCTGTCAGACACGGAGGGTAGACATCGGCGCGAGCGGGAAGAAGCGCCGCGTGGGGCATATGGTGTCCGCTGATGAGCGGACCGCCGGGCTCTCCTTGGTCGATGACACGCCGAGACGTCGTCAAGCGCGCGCTCGCCATGGCTGCGCTCGGCGCGGGCTCGACCTTCTTGGGTCACGAGCCCGCCGCAGCGGCTGGCCTCCCGGCCGGCCGCGCGGCCAGCGGCGGGCGCAGACCGAATCGACGGCGGGTGGCGATCATCGGCGCCGGTGCGGGCGGCGTGGCCGCCGCTTACTTTCTCGCCGACAGCCACGATGTCGACCTGTTCGAGGCGAGGTCGAAGATCGGCGGTCACTGCGACACGCACGAGATCGACTACCGAGGTCATCGCCTCGCCGTCGATCTCGGAGCGCAGTTCTTTCACCCCGACACCCACCCCCTCTACGTCACGCTGCTGGAGCAGCTGGGCCTCTACGATCCCGCCCGCCCCGATACCGATGACACGCTCGCGGCGGCGGCGAGCCTGTGCATCTTTCCGACGGCCGGCGGCCCGCCAACGTTCTCGTCCTCGCACCCGCTCTCGACGCCGCACCGGGCGATCGAGTTCCTCACGTATCTGCCACTTGCGCGCCATGCGGTTCTCTCCGACCTCTCGTGGGAGACCACGGTCGACGCGTGGGTCCGCGGCCTGCCCGTCAGTCAGCCGTTCAAGGATGAGATCGTGTACCCGTGGACCACGGCGTTGATCGGGTGTTCGCGCGCCGACGCGCTGACGGCATCGGCACGCTCGATCCTGCAGACGTTCGCGTTGGAGTTCCCGGCCAACGTCGCGCAGGGAGCCATGACCTTCAACTCGACGATCGGCCTGCAGGGCAACCTGCAACGCATGCTGAATCGCAGCCCAAGCGTGCGGGTACACCTCAGCACCCCGGCGCGCGCGCTCGAGCATGAGCCCCGCGGGTGGCTGGTGCAGACACGGGGCGGTTGCCACGGCCCGTACCACGCCGTCGTGTTGAACGCGCCGCCGCGCGACGGACGCCGGCTCGTGCACGCGTTGCCCAACGGCGCGCATCTCGCCGGGTTACTCGACAGGTATGAGTACTTCGACTCACGGATCCTGATCCACACCGACCCGACCTACGTTCAAAGTGATCGCACCAACTGGTCGACGTATAACGCCGGCGTGGACGGCCGCCAATGCGAGGGCAGCGTCTGGTACGGCGCCCTGCGACCGAAGCTCCCATCGGGTCAGACGATCGACGTGTTCAAGTCCTGGTCCGAACGCCGAAGCGCCGAACCGAAGCACATCCTGCTGGAACGGCGGTTCAAACACCCACACATCACTCGATCGACGATCAGCGCAGCCCGCGCGTTGCGCCCGCGGCAGGGACGGGACGGCCTCTACTTCAGCGGCCAGTACACGACCGGCTTTGACTCACAGGAGTCGGCCGTCTACTCCGCCATGAAGGTGGCCGAGTCTCTGGCGCCGCGCAGCCGAACGCTAGCGTCGCTGAAGAAGCGCCTGGCCGCGCGGGGACTCTCCGGGATCTCGTACGAGCTCTGATCGTCGGCCGCCTGAGCGCTACCCGCGGCCGAGCGCGCCGATCAACGCTGCTTGGCCAGGAGCGCGCGCACGATAAGCACGCCGTGGTCGGTGTGCGTGGCCGGCACCACGCGCGCCGAGGGTGAGTGCAGCGCGCGCGTGCCGTAGACCTGCTGAAGGCCGGGGTCCTGACGGGCGGAGCTGTCGGTTCGCATCCAGAAGCCGTGGGGGGCACAGGAGCCGCGGCGGTTGAGGTCCCCTCCGAAGATGACGGTGTGACCGTCAGCCGCCCGGCGCTGGAGGATCGTCCTGAGCTCGGCGCACTGTGGGGCGTTGGCGGCGACCTCAACCGTCTCGTGGGAGGCGAGGTGAGCCGCGCACACATCGACGGCGACCCGGGTGCTGACACATAGCCACTGCCGCTGCTCGGGGCTGTTCGCTGACCCTCGCTGGAGTGGAGCGGGCCGCAGCGAGCCAGTGCTCAGCTGGGTTCGGTGTGCACGACGACGTCGATCAGGTCCGGGCGCTCGAGTCGCAGATCGTGCTCCAGTCGGCTGGCGAGGTCATGCGCCGCCGCCAGATCAGTGCCGGCATCGGCCGCGATCGTGAGGAACGCGACGAGCCCCGATTCCGTGTCACGCACTTGCAAGTCGAGCGGCGCCCGCCCGAGCAGGCGCGTCACCGTGCGTGCGAGCCCGTCGTCGGTGCTCTGCGTCGTCTGGGTAACCGGCGTCTCGAGCGGCTCGAGATGCGACTGGACGGCGGTCACCCGGTCATCGAGCTCGGTGATCTCCTTCTCCACGCGCTCAGCCGCATCGTGGGCTTCCTGCAGCGACGTGTCGCCGTCGAGCTTGAGGTGCAAGGCCACCACATGATGGTCAGCGGAGTCGACGTAGATGCTGACGTCGTGCACGTCACGGACGGCGGGATTGGCGAGCGCGGTCGCGAGGATCCGCTCGCGCAGGTCGGCACCGGACATCGCGGGTTCGGTGTGCACCACGACGTCGCTGTCGGGCGCCGCCCTTTGAACCGCGGCCTCCACCTGGTCGGCGATCCGGTGGCTCGCGCTCGCCGCGCTCGCGGGCGGTACGCCTACGGTCACGTCGGCGTAGATGCGTCCCGCCACGTCACGGACACGCAGTCGTCGCAGTTGCGCGTTCGGCTCGGCCGAGGTGATCGCTTCGGCGATCGCCAGCCGCGACCCCGGCGGGGCGTAATCCATCAGCGCGCGAACGTTCTCGAACGTCAAGCGTGCGACGGCGACGAAGATCACCCCCGCCACAAACAGCGCGGCGATCGCGTCACCGGCCTGCACGCCCGCGGCGACGAGCAGCAGACCCACCAGAACGGCGACCGAGCCGGCAGTGTCACCGGCGAAGTTGAACGCGTTGGAGCGAAAGGCGGCGCTGTCGTAGCGCTTGGCGGCGCGCAGGGAGATGACGATCCGCGTGATGTCGATGCACAGCGCTACCCCGATCACCGCGAACAGGTACCAGGCCGCGTGCAGGTTGCCGCCGCCCTGGATGAGCCGCCTGATCGCCTCAAACGCGATGATGCATCCGCCTACGAACACGATGCCGGCCTCGCCGAGCGCGGCGATGTTCTCGGCCCGCCGATGCCCGTAGTTGTGCTCGCGGTCGGCGGGTCTACCGGCAATCCGGATCGCCACCAGCGTGAGCAGCGCGGCGATCACATCGCCGGAGGATTCGAACCCCGCTGACACCAACGCGAGGCTGCCCGTTGCCAGCCCGGTACCGAGCTTGAGCACGACCAACGCGAACGCGGCGGCAAGCGATGCAATCGCCGTCCGCTGCGGGCCGGGAGTCACCTCCTCCAGGGGTGTCGCGTTCTGTTCGATCTCGCGATTATCGACCGAACCCGCGGGGACCGCGCGGCTATTCGGGCACGGGTAGACCGTTCTCGCCGGTCGGCACCTACGATTGATGTCGCGATGGACGTGACGTTCACGAAAGCCCAAGGGCGCCGCTACTGGATGACGGTCGTGCGGGAGCACGGTCCGGAGCTCGAGCCGCGGCAGGGACCCGGCTACCACGACTACCTGCCACACGACGCCGTCCACTTCATCGTCGAGGCCGAAGCTCAGCTGACCGGCGGGGTGTTCGGCCGGCTTGCGCGGGGCGAGAACAACATCTTCGTCGTCGCCGATGCCGGCCTCCGTCCGCGGCTGGCGCGGCAGGAGGCGAGACGGCCTCGCCATCACGACGATCGCCGGGACATGTCACGCTCGGAGGCGCTCGCATCGGTGTCTCTGCCGCTGTGGGAGCTGCGTGCCGGACACCGGAAAGGGCTGCCGCAGTGGTTGTCGGCGCAGATGCCGAGCGCCCTGCCCGACGGTCTACTCGAGCGCATCATGGCGCGGCTGGATGACTTCGCCCGATCGTGGAACGCGCTGCCGGTCGGGGGCGGCGTCACCCTGCACTGGCCGCTGCCCGGGAGCCGCCGGTTTGCGACATCGGCTCGCCGGCGGCGGTCCGCGATCAGGCGCTGAGCCCGGTTGTAAAGCGGGGCGGCCGCCCCCATCCGAGCCCGCGCGGGGTTCGGCAGCGACTACTGGCCGCCGGCCTGTCGCGGCGCGCCCGGGTCCGGACCGGCCTCGCCCGGATGCTCACGCGCGAGGAAGTCCTCGATCTCCGCCACGCGCTCGCGAGAGCGCTCGGCGACCGCGAGAAGGTCGCTCATCGTCGAGACCTCCTCGATCTGCTCGGCGATGAACCACTGCACGAACTGCTCGGCGGCGAAGTCATGCTCTTCTCGCGCGGTCGCGGCGAGCGCATTGATCTGCCCAGAGACCTCGCGCTCCTGCGCGAGCGCGAGCGCCACGGGTTCCACGGCGTCCCCGAACGTGGTCCGCGGCGCGGCGATTCCGGGCGTGGTCACCTCGGCGCCGGTGTCGAGCAGGTACTGGATCATCATCATCGCGTGGCTGCGCTCCTCGAGCGCCTGGCGATAGAAGAATCCGGCCAGCTGCGGCAGCGTCTCGGCTTCGTAGTACACCGCGCACGCGACGTACTGTTGATGGGCTGCGAACTCGTTGGCGATCTGCTCGTTGAGCCTTGTCGAGAAGACGCTGGCGGGAGACATGCGGGCCGCAGCTTAACAGCACGGCTTCGGTGACCTCGACGCAGCTGCGCACATGTACCGAGAGTTCGCCGATGTGGAGATCGCCGAGCGGCACGTTCTGAACAGCATCGCCCCGCCCGAGTCGCTCGCCGCGGCGATCCTCGAGCTGGTCTCGGACGGGTCACTCGCCTGGCCGTGACAGCGGGGTATCGCCGCACGGCGCCCAGAACGTGCGGCGCGTGCTCAGTCAGGACTGAGCGTCAGGACCGGGATCAGGCGCTTGGTGTTCGCCTGGTATTCGCCGAACGGCGGTGACTTCTGCACCTGGGCGGCGAACAGTCGCTCGCGCTCTTGCCCGGTCGCCTCGCTCGCCGTCACCGCGATCGCGTCCTTGCCGACCTCGATCGAGGCCTGCGGGTTGGCTTTGAGGTTGTGGTACCAGTCGGGGTTGGTCGGCGCTCCAGCCTTGGAGGCGAAGATCACGTACCGCCCCCCGTCCTCGAGGTAGGCGACCGGGTTGACGCGCTCGACGCCCGTCTTGGCGCCGCGGTGGTGAAGCAATAGCAGCGGGGAGCTGCCACCAAAGCTCGGCACCTCGCCACCGTTGGCGCGAAACTCCTCGATCACGCGCTGGTTGTAATCGGTGGCCGAGGACACGACCGAGCCAACCTACCACGTTGGCGGGGCGGGCCCCGATCGCCGGCCGTCATCCTTCCGCCGCCCTTGAAGTCCGGTAAGCGGTCGCACTACCATGGGTCCGGCAGGGGCGGGAGACCGGCGGGAAGGGGGAACGTCTTGGCTTCAGATCCGCGGGCGGACGGCGAACGCATCGCCACCGATGTCGCGCCCGAGACGGTCACACTCACCGTCGCCGACGACGGCTTCTATCACCCCACGAGCGAGGGCCAACTGGTCGCGCTGGTGAAGATGGCAAACGGGCAGGGCCGCCAGATCCGGGTGCGCGGCGCGGCGCATTCGATCTCACATGCCGTCTACACCGACCCGCTGGGCGAGCTCGCCAACCGCGTCAGCTGGCAGACACCGCCAAGCGGGGACAACATCGATGTGATGCTCGATCGCTACCGCGGCTGGCGCGTCAAGGACGAGGCACGGAAGCTGATCGAGGCCGAAGCCGGAATCCATCTGGGCGCGGATCCGAGTGATCCGACACATACCGCCTCGCTCGAGACGAGCCTGTTGCATCAACTGTGGCAGTCCAAGGGCTGGAGCTTCTCCAACCTCGGCGGCATCACGCATCAGACCGTCAGCGGGTTCACGGCCACCGGGTCATCGGGCGGCTCGACCCAGTACTCGGTCAACGACAACCTGTGGGGCTTTCGTGTGATCGACGGTCAAGGCGAGGTGCACGAGGTGTCACTCGACGACGCCGACCCCGATCAGCTCTACGCGATGTCGCCCAATATGGGCCTGCTCGGGGTCGTCTCGACGATCACGCTTCGCTGCGAGGAGACATTCAACATCTCGGGACAGGAGGCGGTCACGAGCATCGACGGGTGCGCCGTCGATCTATTCGGTTCGGGCGATGGCCAGCGGCCCTCGCTCGAGGACTTCCTTCGCAACGCCGAATACGGGCGCCTCGAGTGGTGGCCTCAGCGTGGCGCCGAACGGGTGCTCGTCTGGCAGGCGCAGCGGATCTCGCCAGAGCCAGACTTCAAGCCGGTCCGATACCAGGAGTTCACGGCGCATCCCAACACTGCCGAAACGTTCATCTCGCTCCTGTACACGATCTTCGGCAATCTCGACGACCTGTCACACGCGCGGCCGCAGATCGAGCGGACCTTCGAGCGCGTCGACGCGTTGCTCGAGCTGCTGCCGGAGCTCAAGGATCTGGGACGCGTGGGTGAGCTGCTCGCTGACTTCCTGAGCCACGGAGCACAGTTCGGCGTCGACGCCGCGATCGAACTGCTCAAGCCGTTCGCCGGTCTGATCAACGACGAGATCCCGGTGGTGTTCCCGAAGCTGCTGTCGATCTTCATCCCACTCGACGCCGACAAGTCAGGCTCCGAGAAGGGCCAGCCACAGCGATTTCAGGACTACGCGTGGCAGGGTCTGCCGATGGACAACGGGGCCGATGACGAGATCCTGCCGACCGAGTTCACCGAGGTCTGGGTCCCCTTGCCGCGCACTCAGCAGGTGATGCAGCTGCTCAACACTTACTTCACCGAGCCCGATGACGCGCATGAGTCCTATCGGCGAACCGGCCTGTACGCCTGGGAGCTGTATGCGGCGAAGGCCACACCCTTGTGGATGGCCGCCTCGCATTCGTCGGGCGACGACGAGTTCAAGGACGGCGTGTTCCGGATCGATCCGTACTGGTTCGCGGGCAATCCGGGCGACCCGTCGCTGACCTTCTACCCGCAGCTGTGGCAGCTGCTGCGCGACCACGGCGTTCCGTTTCGGCTGCACTGGGGCAAGTTCCAGCCTGCGTCCGGTCCCGATGACCGCGGCTGGGTCGACTTCTTCGCGGCCAGGTATCCCCGCTGGAATGACTTCCTCGCGCTGCGCGCCCGACGGGACCCGAACAACATCTTCCTGACCAGCTACTGGCGTGACCGCTTCGGACTGTGGTCGGAGCCGGCGCCGCGCAAGGCGGGCAGCTGAGGCCGAGAGCTCGCGGCACGAGGTTTGCCGTGGGGCCGTGGGCCGGGCCGCCGATCGCGCGGCGTTCCAGGTAGCGTCCCCGCAATGGACGGCGAGGACACCAAGGATCGCGAGCCGACTACCAAGCCCGACCACGAGCCGCCCGCCGGTGCCGAGACGACCGGCACCTGGACCTCGGAGAGCCTCTCGATCCAGTACACCGCGAGCGCCGACTGGACGGTGCTGCGCAAAAAGGACAAGCCGGCAGCTGAGATCTTCTCCGTCTCCTACGTCGGCGATCACGATCGCGACCGACCGGTCACCTTCGTCTTCAACGGCGGACCGGGTGCATCGTCGGCTTACCTGCACATGGGCGCCGTCGGGCCGCAGCGAGTTGCGTTCCCGGCCGATGGAACGCTCCCGCGCCTGCCGCCTGCGCTCGTCCCCAACGAGGAGTCGTGGCTCGCCTTCACGGACCTCGTGTTCGTCGACCCGGTCGGCACCGGCTTCAGCCGCGTGATCGAGGACGCGGGCAAGGACGGCGAGGATCGCAAACGGCAGGGCGACGGTGACGGCGGCGATGCGAAGGAATACTTTGGCTACAAGCGCGACCTCGAGTCGCTGTGCGAGTTCATGGGCCGCTGGCTGTCCGCCCGAGGGCGCTGGGGCTCGGCGGTGTTCATCGCCGGCGAGAGCTACGGCGGCTACCGCGTCGGCCGCCTCGTGCGCATGCTGCAGGAGACGGCCGGTATCGGGCTCAACGGGGCGATCCTGATCTCGCCGGCGCTCGAGTTCGGCGCGCTCTCGCCCGACGACTACAACGCGCTCGGGTGGGTGGACCGTCTGCCGACGATGGCGATCACCGCCGTGCACCACGGGCGCTCGCGCGCGTTCGCCGACGGGACGCCGCTTGCGGAGGTGCTCGCAGACGCCGAGAGATTCGCGACCGGCGAGTACCTCACGCTGCTCGCGCGTGGTTCAGCGATGCCGGCCGACGAACGCGAGCGGATCATCGTGCGGGTCGCCGACCTGATCGGCCTCTCGGCCGACCTCGTCGCGCGGGCGGAGGGTCGCGTCGCCTTGGAGACGTTCACGCGCGAGCTGCTCCGCGACGAACGTAGGGTGCTCGGGCTGTACGACACGACCATCACCGGCACCGATCCATTCCCGGACCGCGAGGCGTTCGCCGGTCCTGACCCGACGCTCGCCGGCATCAGCCCCGCCTACACGACCGCGATCAACCGCCAACTCCGGTCGGAGATCGGCGTGCAGACCGACCGGGAGTACGTGTTGCTCAGCTACGAGGTGAACGAGTCGTGGCGCAATGACGCGCCACAACACTTCTTCACGCCCCCCGTCGGCGCCACCGACGACTTCCGTTACGGGATGTCGCTCAACCCGCACACAAAAGCGTTCATCACCCACGGCCGCTACGACCTCGTGACGCCGTACTACTCGACTGACCGGCTGCGAAACCTGATGCGGCTCGACCCGGCGATGGCCGACCGGTTGACGGTGCGCCACTTCGGCGGCGGCCACATGTTCTACGCCTGGGAGGAGAGCCGGCGCGAGTTCTCCGCGGCGATCGCCGCGTTCGTGGCCGACGCCGACGAGACGTCGTAGCTGGCGTGGAGGACCACCCCGAGCAACTGCGACAACACGGCTTTGCCTGGCTTCGCGGCGGGTGGCTGGCGGAGCCCGAGCAGGCGCTCGAGGCCGCAAGCGGGATCGTGCAGACGCGCAGCGCTCTGGAAGGCCCGGCCAAACTGAGCCTGATCGGGGAATTCATCCTCCCGCCCCCGGATGGGGAGGACAGCCGTGATTTCCAGACCCTCCATTTCGATTTCGGGCTTCCGCTCGACCCGAAGGTCGCGCAAGATGTGGGGCGCTACACCGCGCTGTACATCCGAGGCCGATTCGGCCGAGTGTCCGCCGTGACGCGGCTTGTGCCGCTGGCCGGACTGCTGCGCCAGCGCGGTTGGCCATCGCAGGCCGAGCTGGTGGCCCGGCTGGCCGCCTATGGCCGGACGCACGGCGCGTGGAATGACGATCACGGCTACCTCGAAGGCAGCCTCGCGCGCGTCGTCGACGCCGTCGACGGTGTGCCGGTCCTTCCGAGCGTCAAGGCTGACGACGGGTTTCTGTGCGGCACGGAGTTCGCCAGCCTCGACGCGGAGCACGACTTCCTCGTGCGCCACTCGTTGAACGTCGCCGCGGTTGAGATCGAAGTCCCGCTGTCGCCCGGGGAGCTGCTCGTGTTCGACAATCTCGCTCTCGCACACGGCCGTCGCGGCACCCGACAACCGGGTGAGCTACACCAGTGGGTGTTCGGCGAGCGTCGGCGGGGGCCGGCGCGGCAACGCGAGCTACGAGACCGCGCGCTTGCCGCTTTTCGGCACCACGGCGCCGGCTGACGCTGCGCGCGGGTGAGACCGTGGCGCAGTGCAGGTCGATTGGGCATCATGCTCGATCGGGATGGCCTCCTCGCACGACTACGAGCGACCTTCCGGACGGAGCTGGGCAAACGACGCGATCCGCCGGATCGAGGCCGACGCCACGCGCTCGGCGGACACGCATCTGCACGCGTTCCCGCTGCCCGCCGCGTGGGGGATCGACCTCTACCTCAAAGACGAGTCGGTGCATCCCACCGGCTCGCTCAAGCATCGGCTGGCACGGTCGCTGTTTCTCTACGGCCTTTGCAACGGCTGGATCTCGGACGGGACCACGGTAGTCGAGGCCTCGAGCGGGTCGACGGCCGTCTCCGAGGCGTACTTCGCTCGTTTTCTGGGCCTGCCGTTCATCGCGGTGATGCCGGCGTCGACGAGCCCGGAGAAGATCGCTCTGATCGAGGCGGAGGGAGGGTCGTGTCATCTGGTCGACGATCCCCAGACCGTCTATGACGAGGCGCGGCGAGTGGCCACCGAGCGCGATGGTCACTACCTGGACCAGTTCACGTACGCGGAGCGGGCCGTCGACTGGCTGGGCAACAACAACATCGCCGAGTCGATCTTCGAGCAGATGGCAATGGAGCGCCACCCGGTCCCCGCCTGGATCGTCGTCGGCGCTGGAACTGGCGGCACGAGCGCGACGATCGGCCGGCACGTCCGGTTCCGGCGCAGCACCACGCGGCTGTGCGTCGTCGACCCCGAGCACTCGATCTTCTTCGCGACCTGGACCGGTGATCCGGAGGCGTTCACGGGCCTGCCGTCACGGATCGAGGGCATCGGCCGTCAGCGGGTCGAGCCGTCGTTCATGCCCGATGTGATCGATCGGATGATCCAGGTGCCCGACGCCGCCTCGATCGCGACGATGCGCCTGGTCCGCGACGTGACCGGGCGCAGCGTCGGCGGATCCACGGGGACGAATGTCTGGGGCGCTTTCCTGCTCGCGGCCGAGATGCGCTCACGCGCCATCCAAGGGAGCATCGTGACCCTGATCTGCGACGGCGGAGAGCGCTACCGCGGGACCTACTACAGCGACGCGTGGGTAAGCGAGCAGGAACTCGACCTGGCGCCCTACGCGGCGGCGCTCGAGGGCTTCCTCAGCTCCGGGGCCCTCGATGCGACCCCGTATCCGCTCTCGGCACGCGCCTCGGGAGCGACCCCGAGCATCGGCCGGCGCGCGCGCGAGAGTCTTGGCTAGGAGACCTCGACGATCGTCGCGCGGATCCGGTCGACGATCTCCGGCGGAACCTCCTCCATCCCATGCGCATCGCGCGCATGCACGGCGGCGTTGGCCAGGATCTCCTGCTCGGATTCCGCGGCGTAGCTCCAGCTGCACTCAGGGACGACGTTGCTGCACCGCCACTCTTTCATCTGCCCCTCCTGTTCAGGTCAGCACCAGCGGATCGCCCCGGTACGATCGCTCGGTGTGCCGCGTTCTCGCGTACCTCGGTGAGCCGATCTCGCTCGCTCACGCGCTATTCGAGACTGACAGCTCGCTCGTCCGTCAATCGTACAGCCCGCGAATGATGAACACGTTCCTCAACCTGGCCGGGTTCGGAATGGTGGCTTGGCAGCCCCGCTCGATCCGGGAAGAGGAGCCGTTCGTCTACCGGACAACATCGCTGCCCGACTTCGATCCCAACCTCAACGCACTCGCCCAGAAGCTCGAGCCAACGTGCCTGCTGGCACATGTCCGAGGCGTCACCTACGGCAACCCCGAGGGCGTGGGCCCGGCGAACCTGCATCCGTTCCGGTTTCCCGGCGCAAAGGTCGCACTCGCCCACAACGGGCATCTGCGCGAGTTTCCGCGGATGCGTTATGACCTCGTCGCCCACGTTGCCCCGGAACTCGCGGAAAGGATCCAGGGCACCACCGATTCGGAGTGGATCTACGCGCTCGTGCTCTCGATGCTCGATGACCCGTACGGCGCGCCCGAGCTCGACGAGCTCACCGACGCGACCGCATCGGCGCTCCGGGTTCTGCGCGATGTGCGCGCGCGCCGTGGGATTGACACCTCGTCACCCGTAAATCTGTTCCTCACGACCGGCGAGGCGCTGGTCGCCACGCGCTTCTCGTTTGACTACGGCTGGTATCCGGCCGACGACACGATGCTCGAGACGGACCTGCCGTACGTCAGCCTGTGGTACACGGTCGGGGGCCGCTACGAAGGGAGTGACGGCGAATCGCGGATGGTCGGTGACGACGGAGACCGCTCGCTGCTGATCGCCTCGGAGCCGCTCACGGTCGACATCTCCACCTGGCTCGAGGTCCCGGAGTACTCGGTGATCGCGGCGCGGCGCACCCCCGACGGCCTCGACTACGAGATGCTCGACCTGGATGTCTGATCCCGACTGGGGCGCGTTCCTCGGCACGGTCCCGCTGCTCGAGGGGCTGCCGGAAGCCGAGCTCGCCGAACTCGCGCACATCATGCGCCCGCGCACGCTCGCCGAGGGCGAGGTCCTGTGGCGCGAGGGCCAGCATGCCAAGAGCATGGTGCTGATCGTCGACGGCAACGTGTCGGTCACCAAGCGCCTGCCTGGTGACCGGGCAGTGGAGGTCGCCGACCTGGGGCCTCGAGAAGCGCTCGGGGAGATCCCACTGGTCGATGGAGGCGAGCGCTCGTCGACGGTCCGCGCCACGGAGAGGACGACGGTCCTGGCGCTCAGCCGGCCCGATCTCGCGGCGCTCGTCGCGCGCCGCCACCCGTCCGCCTTCGCGCTCAAACGCCGAGTCGCGACGGTGGCCACCCAGCGGCTACGCCAGACGCTCTCGTCCCTCGCTGCCTCGCTCGGCGGGGAGGCCGGCGGCGACGGCGACGCTGCGCCGGCACGAACGCTCGAGGAGCTCGAATTCTGCGGCCCGCCGGACAGCGGATATATCCGCCGGATGGCGACGTTCCGCGACGTCGACGCGCTCGCCATGTGGGGATTTTTGACCGCCGGACGCTACGCCTACTGCCCGCGCGGACACGTGCTCGCCGCCGAGGGTGGCCCCTCATCCGTGTGTTACCTGACGATCAACGGGGCCGTCGAAAAGGTGCTGATCCGTGGTGACCAACGCGTGCGTGTCGAGCTTGCCGGGCCGGGTCAGGCATTCGGTTACGAGGGACTGATAGACGGTCTCCCATCGCCGATGACGGCGATCACGCGCGAGCGGTCGCTGCTGCTGCTGCTGACCGAGGAATCGTTCGCCCGCCTCTTTGGGGGCGATACGGACGTCTCGCACGTATTCCTCGACGTGATCAATCGCAACCTCGCCGCGTCACTCCGACAGGCGATGCGCCCGCAGGCACGCCTCGCGGTTCACCTCTAGGTACCTGGGGCGCGCGTACGCTAGGTGGCGAAATGAGCACCGTTTACGAGGCGGCCGGGGGCGGCGACGGGATGTTGCGCCTGGCGCACGCATGGCATGCCCGGGTGATGGCCGACGAGCTCGTCAGCCACGCCTTCAGCCACGGGTTTCATCCCCAGCACAGCGAGCGGCTCGCCGCCTACTGGGGCGAGGCCCTCGGCGGGCCGACGACGTACTCCGACAGCTACGGAGACGAGACCCGGGTGGTACGGATGCACAGCGGCAACGGCCACCACGACGAGATGGACCGACGGGCGATCGCGTGCTTCGACGAGGCGCTAGAGGACGTCGGCCTGGCGGACGACGAGACGTTGCGGACCACGTTGCACGACTATTTCGCGTGGGCGACTACAACGACGATGTCGCGCTATCACGAGTCCGCCGATGACGTGCCCCCCGGCCTGCGGATCCCGCACTGGTCGTGGGATGGCGTCGTCAGCAGCACCGAGTGATAAGCCCGCGATCCGGTTGACGCCCGCGAATATCGGCGCACGCGCTCACCGGCGCTCGCCGGTCGTGTCGGGGGCCAGCCAATGCGTAACCGTGGGCTGCCCGTCCCCGTCGGTCATCGCATCGATCTCCACGAGGCGTTGCTCGTCCCTGCGGCTGACACGTTCGTGCTGGCGCAGGTGCTCCTCCCAGGAGCCGACCATGAACTGCTCGAGCACGTGCCGGGGATCGGCCGCGTCGACCCACACGCGCCAGCTCACGGCGCCGGTGCGGCGCCGCGCGTAGCGGCCGGCGCGCAGGCGCTCGATCACCGCGCTTTCCATGCCCGGCTTCGGCCGGTACTCGATCGTGACGAGTACCGGACCCCCGGGCGGCGTTTCCGTCACCAGGTGAGGGTCGGGCCAGTCACCCGCCGGCAGCAGCTCGGCGGGCTTGATCGCCTTGAACGGCATCAGCAGCCCCACGCCCGCCACGAGCGCCAGCCCGGCGGCCGCCACGACGAGCGCGGAGCTAAGCCCAAGGTTCTGGGCGAGGACGCCGAACGCCGCTGCCCCGAGCGCGCCGCCGCCCTGGAAGACGACCAGGTAGTACGACATGCCGCGCGCTTTGGCCCAGCCGGGCAGCGTCCCCTGGTACAGCGAGTTGAACGTCGACAGCACGAGAATCCACGCGATGCCGGCGATCAGGAGCGCCACGGCCGCGAGCGCCGCCACGCGCACGTATGCGAGCGCCAGGGTGACCGCGGCCAGCACCAGCGTCGCGGCGGTCAGGACGATCGCCAGCGGGACGCGTCCCCGCAGTCGAGGTAGTGCGGCCGCGCCCGCAACCGCGCCGATCCCGACGGCGCCGAGCAGCAGGCCGTAACCGCCCGAGGCCAGCTTCAGGTGTGACCGGGCGACCAGCGGCAGCAGCGCCCAGATCGAGTTGGCAAACAGCATGAACAGCCCCGCGCGCAACAGGATGACCCGGAGCGCCGGGCTCGCCACGACGTAGCGCGCGCCCGCGCGCACCGCCGCGCCGACGTGCTCGGGGCCGGCAGCGCTGACGGGCCGTGCATGGCCACGCCAGCGGGCGACGGCGCCGACCACCGGGATGAAGCTCAGCGCGTTGACCAAGAACAGCCAACCCGCGCTCGTCGCCGCGTACAGCGCGCCGCCGATCGCCGGGCCGATCGCGCGACTGAGGTTCTGGTTGACCGAACCGAGCGCGATCGCCTGGGTCCGGTCCTCCGGCGCAACGAGCTCGGGCTGGAGCGTCTGCCACGTCGGAGACGTCAACGTCTGGCCCGCGCCGACGGCGAAGATGAGCGCCAGCAGGACGACCGGGGTCACGAGGCCCGCGAACGCGAGGCCCGCCAGGACGGTCGCCGCGGCGAGCATGAACAGCTGCGAGCCGATCAGGAGCCGCCGGCGATCGACCACGTCACCCAGCGCGCCCGCGGGCACGGCGAGCAGCACGATCGGTAGTCCGGCCGCGGTCTGGATCAGTGCCACCAGCGTGGCCGACGTGGTCAGCGTGAGCATCAGCTCCTGCGCTCCGACCGTCTGCATCCAGCCGCCGACGTTGCTCACGAACTGAGCTGACGCCATCCGGGCGAAATCGTGCGAGCGGAACGGAGCCCACGCCGACGAGCGGCGGGCGGCCGTCTCGTCCGTATGGTTTCCCTGGCTGACCGGCGGCATCGCCGGCAATTATCTCCCCGTGCAGACGAACGACGCCCCATCCTTCGCGGAGATCCCGCGGCTGATCCGCACGCGCCTCCAAGAGGGCGAGCGGGTGCTGCTGATCGTGCTCGACGCATTCGGCCGCCACTTCCTCGAGCGCCACCGCGATCACCCGCTGATCGAGCACCTGCGGATCGAGCCGCTGCGCGCGCAGTTTCCAACCACCACGACCGCCGAGATGACGACGCTGTTCTTCGACCAGCCGGTGGAGCGGCACGGACTGTATGAGTGGAACATCCTCGAGCCGTCACTGCGGCGGATCATCTGCCCGCTGCGATACACGGCCGCCGAGTCCAGGCGCGAGGGTGAGCTGGCCGGACGACTGTCGGCCACCGAGCTCGTGCCCGGCCCGACCCTCTACGAGCAGCTCGACGCGGAGTCGATCGTCCTGTTGCCCGCCGCGATCGCGGGCTCCCGCTTTTCTCAGATCGCGACGCGCGGCGCGATCGTGGCCGCGTTCCCCGATCTCGGTGCCGGCCTCGAGCGCGCCACCAAAGCCCTCGCGGGGTCCCGCTATCGCTACGCGATGCTCTACTGGGACGAGATCGACGCCACGGGCCACCGCTTTGGTCCCAGCTCGGCGGAGTTCGAGGCTGCGTGCGTCCGGGCACTCGACGCCCTCTATACGACGGCGGTGTCAGCCTCGCGGAGGATGACCGTTCTGGTCACGGCCGACCATGGCCAAGTCGACGTCGACCCGACGAGCGTCGCCTACCTCGACGACCTGTGGCCGGAACTGTCGAAGCATCTCGCCCACGCCCGCCCGGCCGGCTCACCGCGGGATGTCTTTCTGCACGTCGCTCCGGCCAGCCGTGAGCTCGTCAAGCGGGAGCTCACAGCCCGCCTCGCCGGCCGCGCCGACGTGCGCTGGGCACGAGAGCTGTTCACCGCCCCCGCCCCCAGGCTGCTCGCGCGGCTCGGGGATGTGGCGATTCTCCCGTCGGCGCGAGGACAGGCGTGGCTGCGGTCGGCGGCGGGAAACGAACGCAAGTTCCGCGGGCAGCACGGCGGCCTCGAGCCCGCCGAGACCGATGTCTACCTGGCCGAGCTTGCCGTCGCGTGACCCCCGGCTCCCAGAGGGAGAGCCTGAGGGCGGCGCGCTCAGAGGAGTTCGGCGATCAGGTGGGCGGCGCGGGTGGCGCCGTCGCTCCTGACCGGGAGATAGTCGGGCGTGCGGTCGATCTCTTGCGCGATCACGCCGGCAATCGCTTCCGGGGTAGCGTCAGCAAACTCCAAGCGCCGCCCGGCGCGATAGCGCTCCAAGCGGTACGCGACGTGCCGGTTCTGCTCAAAGTGGCGCTGCAACGGCACGTAAACAAACGAACGCCCGCCTACACCTCGACCGCGCCCGACGCCACCGGCGGACCGGCGGTGACCCGCACGCGAACTCCCGCAGCACCAGGTTCAGCTTGACGGGATCGCGGAGGTGCGGAGCGTGCCCGGAGCCCTCCAGGGTCATCAGCTGACCCCCGGGAATCGCTTCGGCCACGGCGGCGCCGCGAGCGGGGCCGGTGCCCGGCCGATTCCCCCGCCGCTCCCGTAAGCGACATCGACGTAATCCCCGGTCGACGTCTGTTAGGTATTAATCCTACCAGCCTTGATCCGGCCGTCAAGGCCGGCGAGTTGGTCAGCGCAGCGCACGCCAGACGACGCCCGGATGTCTGCCGACCTTGGGAAGCAGGACGAGCGCGAACAGCGTCAGGCCGAGCCACGGACGGAGGTGCGGCCTGACACGCGTGATGCGGCCATCGTCGGCGAGATCGAACACCATCGCATCGCCGAGCTTGACCGGCCCGACGAAGCATTCGCCGAGCACCAGGCGCGTCCGGTCATCGCCGACCTCCTTGACCCACTTCAGTTTGTCGAGGCTGCTGTAGACGGCGCCCAGTAGCAGCCGGAGATCGCCGTGCCCCCGGAACACCATCCGCCCCGAGATCGGCGAGACGAGCTCCGCGTCGTCGGTCAGCGTCTCGAGCAGCGAATCGATGTCGTTGCGTTCCGAGGCATCCCGATAGCGGGCGACCGCGTCCATCCGACGGGGATCATTCCAGAGCTGCAGCCACAGCACCAGGCGCGCCGCCGCCGCCCGAGCCCGTCGGTTGGCCGCCGGTCGGCGATGAAGCCACCGCCGCCGGCGCGCTCAACTGAGGCTTGGGGCTGTAGCGGACAATCCCGAGCTGGTCACGCTCGGCCCCGCACCGATCACAGACCACGACCAGCCGTAGCTGACGTGCGTGACGACTGAAGCGGGTCGCCCCGCTGTATGTCCCCGAGTGATCGCAGTCCATGGTGCTGACTGACTAACGGATCTGGAGCGCCGAAATGCGCGCGGTGCTGATGGCGTGTCTGACCCGGTATCGGGCAGACTGGCTCGATGGTCAGGTTTACGCTCGACGGCGGCTACTCGCTGCGCTCGCTCGAGGAGGGCGACGTCACCGAGCTTCATGCGGTCGTCGCGGCCAACCGCGAGCACCTCGCGAGGTGGATGCCGTGGGCGACAGAGCAGACCGCGCAACAGACGCTGGAGTTCATCCGAGCCACCCGCCGGCAGGTCGACCGAAACGACGGCTTCCAGACGGCGATCGTCGATGACTCCGATCGGATCGTCGGGGTGATCGGCTTCCACGGCGTCTCCCGACGAGACCTGTCGGCCGAGCTCGGATACTGGCTTGCGGCCGACACGCAGGGTCGCGGCGTCATGACCGCCGCGGCATCAACGCTCGTCGATCACGCGTTCTCGGTGCTGGGGCTCAACCGCGTCGAAATCCGCGTGGCGGTCGGCAATGCCCGCAGCCGGGCGATCCCCGAGCGGCTCGGCTTCAAGGCCGAAGGAACACTACGCGAGGCGGAGCGGGTCGGTGACCGCTACCACGACGTGGTCGTGTACGCGATGCTCGCTCACGAGTGGCGGTGAGGGCACGCGCGCGGGGAAACCCCCGCGCGCGTGCTCCGTCCCCGCGTGCCGCGGTACGAGTGTCCGCGGCCTCGCCCCCGGGCGGACGCGCGGTGCCGAATCCGCACGCCCGCCCGTATGCGCCCCCTGGCTAGTCGGCGCGATCCCCCATGACACGCCGCCCGAGCCCTCGGTGGGAGGTATCTCCCCCGGTCTAGCGCTCCCACCGGATCCCAGGTCATCCCGTGCGGGCATCGCCTGGAGGGGAGCCTCTCGACGCTCACGCGAACCCCCCCTGCCACGTGCCGCCGATGAGATGAAGTGCATCGCCAGTGCTTGCGCAGCTGACGTCGAAGAATTCAACCGGGCAATCGCGCAATTGCTGCTCGCCGAACCACATCGACCCGCGCCAGGTGCCGTCCGGCTGCCTGGTCGAGTGAAACAGCCGGTGATCGGAGCAGATCGCGATCAACCCGAGATCGTGTCCCACGCCCGTGCACGCGACGCCGAGCGCGAACCTGGGCACGACGCCATGCTGTTGACCACCGAGGACGCCGAAGTAGCGCTGCCAGGTCCCGTCCGGCCAGCGAATCGTGTGATACAGCTGGGCGTCGCCGCCGACGCCGACGAGGTGCAGGCTGCCGCCCCAGACGGCCGCGCAGTCGACCGCGACGAAGCGCGCCGGCGCGTCGTACAGCTGACCGAGACTGCGGAACTCGTGCCAGCCGCCCTCGCCGTCACGGGCCGTGTGATGGGCTTGGCCGCTCTGGTCGAGCGCCACCACATGGAGCGTCTCGCCGGCAACCGCGCAGGAGACCGCGCCGAACTTCTCCGGCCCGCGCAGGAGCTCGCCGTCGATCAACTCGAAGTGGCCCTGCCAGCTTCCGTCGGGGAGGCGGACGGTGTGGTAGAGGCGCGCATCGGAGCCGAGCCCGACCAGATGCAGCGCCCCGCGCCCGCCGCCGCAGGCCGCGGCGTAGAACTCTCTCGGCCCGCCTTCGATCCACTCGTCGCGCAGGCCCACGAACGGCTGCCACTTCCCATCGTCGTCGCGAGACGCGTGGTAGAGCTCGCCGTCGATGCCCACCCCGACGAGTGTCAGCGTGCCGGCGACCTCGGCGCAGCCGGCGCCGACAAAGCCGGGCGGCGCCTCCTCTGACCCGTCGGCGCCGATCAGGCCGAAGTTCCGCCAACGGCCGTCGACGCTGCAGACCGCGTGATACAGCTGATCCGCAGCCGGGTTCAGCGGTTCAGGGGTTTTCGCGTAGCTCGTAATGGTGGTCATCGCGCGTCGTGCGTTGCGTGGTAGGCACACTAAGCGCGCACAGCCGCCGCCACAGCCCACCCTGGGTGTTGTCCTCCACACCCCCGGGGGCGAGCGTGCTGGTGCTAACGGCCGACGCCCGACGCCGAGCGCGCGGCGGATGTCAGCCGCCCGTTGCGCTCGGGCCAGGCTTCACTCAGCGCACGGTCCTCGCCGCGACCGGCGGCCTGCTGGTGCGGAGCTGGCTCGCCGCCATCCCAGACGAGCCCGTCGGCGATCACCGGGAACACCTTGGCGGGAGCCTCACGCCCCCAGATCGTGTCGAGGTGACCGAAGCCCGGCAGGCCGACAAAACAGGCCGGGCACTCGTGGAACTCCCGGATGAACCTGGCGGCCTTCTCCTGCCCCTGCCAGCGCCACATCCGGTTCTGGTCACCGGCGATGAACGTGAACCGTGGCCGCTGATCGGGCGGTGACAGCTGCTTGGGCCGCGCAAGATAGTTGGCGGGCCAGGCGGGATCACGCGGCTGAGCGGGCACGATGTGGCCGTAGCGGCTGCTCTCGCAGATCTGATCGATGAAGCTCATCGGCGTCGCGCCCAGCTCGCGCGCCGACCACTCGTGGACGTCGGGATCGAGCCAGTCGCGCCCCGCGGCATCCTTATGGAGCAGGAGCGTGTCCCAGCCGGATCCGTACATGAAGTTGGCCACTTGGCACGGCGGATTGCCGCACGGGCGCTCGGTGTACCTGGCCACGACGCCGAACAGGGAACCGATCGGCGTGTCGGACCGCAGCCCCCACTGCGCGTCCATCCACGGCGTCGCCAGATCCACGATCGGACGCGCGACGCGCTGCTTGAGCCAGGTCGCCCACCGGACCTCGGGGAACAGCGACACCGCGCTCGAGATCACGTGCGAGACCTTGCCGTCGAGGTATCCGGCGACGTAGGCCATCAAGAAGCCGACCGAGCCCTGGCAGTGGACGACCGTTCGCAGCTTCCCGTCCGGCCTGCCGGTCTGCTCGAGCACGACGTCGATCGCGGTCGGATGGTCGAACCGCGCGGCGTCGTCAAGCGTGTAGCTGTTGGGAGGGAGGTCGATCGAGGCGCGCCAGTTCTCGACCCACACGTCGTAGCCGAGCTCGAGCAGGAACTGTGCCAGCGAGCCGCCGCCAGGCTGGCCATAGAACATGTTCGCGCGCACGCCCGAGCCGGGAATCAGGAGCACCGGCTCGCCGTCGGGCTCGCCGCCTCCCATCAGCCGCAACCGCTGAACGTTGAGCGGGAAGTCGAGGTCCTCGACCTCGAACGGGACCACCTTGCGCTCGAGCCTGTCGGTGCCGCTGACACGATGCCAGCCCAGCTCGGCGGGCGGGACCTCCCAATCGGGTTCGGGCCGGTCGACCGGAAAGCTCGGCCGCGACTGGGTCACGGGCGGCCCGGCGTAGGCGCGCAGCAGGCGGCGTCCGAACGAGGCCTGGTAGCGCAGGGCCGCGGCGAAGCGGTCGAAGAACGAGCCGCTCGTGCCCTTGAACCCCGCCATCTGGCGCGCGAACGACAGCGGATCGATGTGCAACACGCCGATCGCGAGCCGCTGCCCGCCGTCCCCGTTGGAGCCCGGCTGCCGGTAGACGGTGGTGAACAGGGTCGTGGTGTCCGTCCAGCAGTCAAAGCCCGGGTTGTTCTCGATCAGCTTGAAGCCGTGCAGCGTCAGCGGCTCGCCGGTGCTGTCGTGGCGCAGGACCAGCTCGTAGCGCATCCGCAGGTGCAGAGAATCCGACAGGTCGCCGCCGGCGGGAACGAGGATCACGAATTGGCCCCCCTCGATCGTGGCCGTCCCGCCCGCCAGTCCGCCACAGGTCAGCTGCCCCCCTTCCACCCGCCCAGGGTGCGAGGCATCGCGGATCCAGTGCTCGACATCGTCGAACGAGACGCGCATCTCCAGCTTCGCGTCCTGGCCGACGTTCTCGAGCATCGCGTCGTTGTAGTCGGTCGCCGCCTCGAACCCGAGCCGTCCCGCAAACCTCTCCGTCCAGCGCACCCCTGTCATGAACTTGCCCTTTCTGCAGCGTGACCGGCGACCAAGTGGGAGATCGCCCCGATCGTGAGACTCGGATTGGGTCCGACCGGACCGGGCATCACCGCCCCATCGGCGACGTACAACCCCTCGCACCCGAACACCTGGCCATCGGTCCCGATCACGCCCTCGTGCTCGGTCCTGCCCATCCGGCAGCCACCGAGCGGATGCGCGCAGGTGCCGCGGCCGGGGAGAATGCGCCCGCGCAAGCCCCGGTCTCCGGCGTGACCGCCGAGCCTGTCGGCCAGCGCGCGCGTGCACCGCTCGACGAAGCTGAAGTAGCTGTCAGAGGCGGCGTCGGGATCCCAGTCGAGCGTCAGCGAGTCGCCGTCGAGCTCCATCACCCCTCCGGGAACGTCACGGCCCATCGCGAGCAGCGGCAGCATCGAGCCCGACGCGTGCGCGGTGCCGATCGCCTCCATGTACTGGCCCCCGACGTTCCCGAACAGCCGCCGCCGCAGCATGCGCCAGAGCACGCTTCGCATCTTCCAGAGGTCTTCCCGTACTTCGGTGACCTGCCACATCATCTCCATCCCGCGCGGGAAGCCGCCGTCCTCGAGCCACGTCTGGTGACCGTCGGCCGCGGCCTCCGCGTAGGCGGTGATCACGGGGCCGCGGCTCGGTGCCATGTCGCGCCACTCCCCGTCGCGGCGACAGTTGAACGCGAACTTGAGCAGGTCACCGTTGCTCGAAAAGCCGCGCCCCAGCTGTGCGCTCAGACGCGGCAGCCGGCAACGGCTGGCCAGCAACAGGCGCGTCGAGCCGAACGTCCCGGCGCCGAGGATCACGACCTTCGCGCGCACAGTCCGAAGCTCGTCGTCGGAGCTGTCGATCAGGTCGAGGTCGCCCGGCTGCTGCTCGGCAGCCGCGCGAAGCTTGACCTTGTCGCGCGCCGCCTGGTGCTGGCGGTAGCGGATCTCGTAGCCGCCGCGGGGAAGCGGGCCGGCGATGTCGAGCGCCTCGCAGCACGTGCGGATCTCCTTGCGCCCGCTCGGATGCGTGACGAATTCAGTCAGGAAGTTGTAGTCGAGTGTGTTCTTGGCGCCCTCGTTGCAGCCGAAGTCACAGTCGCCGCAGAGCGTGCATGAGCGCCGGGAGCGGTGGTGGAGGTTGTCAATATCGACCTGGCCGGCGCCGTCGAGCAGCGGCATCCCGGGCTGCGGCGGCTCACCGTCGCGCGCGGCGAACGTCACCGCTATCGGCGCCTTCGCCGGCTTGAGCCCGAGCCCGTCGAGCGCGGTCTTGAAGGCTTCGGTCTTGGGGACCGCGTACGACGCGTACGGCATCTCGGTCGGCCTCAACCGGGCCTCGACGGCCGCGTAGCCCTCCTCGAGCTGGTCGTAGGAGATCGGCCACTCGCGCCAGCCGTTGGCCTGATCGGCGCCGAATGTCTCCGGCGGCTTACGGAGCATCACGTTGGCGTACACGAGCGAGCCACCCCCGAGCCCGCTCGAGATCACGGCGGTCACGTGGGAGAACTTGAGCAGCTCGAGCACGCCGTAGCGGTCGGTCGCGGGGTCCCAGACGCCACCGCGCATCTCCCACGGGGTCCGCGCGAACGAGCCGGGCGGATATGGCATCCCACGTTCGAGCACAAGGACGTCCTGCACCCCGCGCTCGGCCAGCCGCGCGGCCGCGACCGCGCCGCCGAACCCCGAGCCGATCACGACCGCGTCGAACTCGTCGCGATCGTGCCCGGACATCACCGGGTGACCTCGAGATTCCCGACGTCCGTGTCGCCCCCTCCGCCGAGCGCGGCTTCGATCAACGTCGCCTGGTCGACGACGAGGCCCATCCCGATCTCCTGAGCCAACTCGCGCGCCTCGCGGGCGGCACCCAGGATCCGGTCGCGGTCCGGCTGCCGCCCGCGCGCTCGCAGCGCCCGCGCCTCGTCGAGCGCCGTCAGCGCGACGCAGGGCAGCGCTCGGGCGCTCTGGCTCTGCTTGCGGGCGGCGGCGATGTGCTCGAGCGCCTGGTCGAGGCGCCCCGCCGCGGTCGCCAGGCGACCGAGCGAGCGCTGCACCGGCCACAGCGCGAACGCCCCTGGGGATACGACCCAGCGCCCCGCGTAGGGCTCGAGCCACCGGTAGAGGTCGTCGGCGCGTTGCCGGTCGTCGAGCTCGGATGCGACATAGCCGGTCAGCGCGAGCATCACGACGTGGGAGCTGTCACGCGGGAAGCCCGCCAGGCCGCGCGCGGTCAGGCGCTCGAGCTCCTCGCCCGCCTCCTCGCGCGAGCCGGACTGGACGAGCGCCGCCGCCAGCGCGCTGCGGAACCCGACCATCTCCGGGTGCGCCATCACCATCCCGCGTAGCGGAGCCTGAAGTTCGGGCAGCCGGCCCTGCTGGAGACGGAGCATCACGAGCTGCGCGACGCCGGCCACCTCGGCGGCCGACCCGTGAACGTTCTGGCCGATCCGTCCCGACTCCGCGTTCTGGCGCTCGGCCTCGTCGAACCTCCCCGCGCCGGCCGAGCGGATCGCGTACTGGAGCGGCTGAAACACCATCGCTCGTGGCTGCTTCAGCTCCTCGGCCATCTGCGAGACGCGCGCGATCTCCTGATCGACGATCGCGAAACGGCCGAGCTCGAGAAGGACGCTGATGCGCCAGTTGCGCGCCAGGACCTCGAGCTCGCCGTCGCCGAGCTCCTGGCTGCGCGCGATCAGCTCCTCGGAGATCCCCATGTCGTCGCTTCCCGAGTCGGGTCCCCAACGGGCGAGCAGGTACCGGCTCAGCACGTACGCGAGCGTCTGCGCCGATTCCCGGCTGGCGAGCCGCTCGTGCTCGGAACGCGCAAGCGCGAGCGCCTCGTCGGCGAGCAGCATTCGGCGCTCGAGTTGGTCACTCCAGTGCAGGGCGGCAGCGAGGAATCCCTTCGCGCGCGCGAGCAACCCGAGGTCGTCTCCGTCCTGGAGACGCTCGACCGCGAGCTCGGCGAGGCCGACCAGCTCGCCGTCGAAGCCGGCCGTCAGCCCCCAGATCCCGAGCGCCAGCACGGCGTGGCCGAGCGCGGTCGCATCGCCACGCGCGAGCGCCACGTCGGCGGCCGCCTTGAGCGTGGCCCGCGCGCCGTCGGTGTCTCCGGCCCGGGTCTGGGCTTCGCCGAGCGACTGCAGCAGGGCCAGGCGACGATCGCCGTCCGACGGGCAGAAGGCAAGCGCCCGCTCGTAGAGGATGACGGCCTGGTCGTAGGCGTACTTGGCGACGGCCCGGTCCCCCGCGCGCGTCGCATACTGGACGGCGCGCTCGGAATCGTGAATCGCTGCCGCCTCGAGGAAGTGGTGTGCAACCTCGGCCAGCCCCTCGCCGCTCGACGTGTCGTAGCCGCGTTCGAGCGCCCTTCCGACCGCATCGTGATAGGCGGCGCGGGTCGAGCCCGACAGCGCGTCGTAGAGCGTCGCCTGGATCAGGCCGTGACGAAAGGCGTACCCGTCGGGTGGGTCGTCGAGTGTCCGAACGAGGTGCAGGCGGACCGCCTCATCGAGCAGGCCGAGCAGCTCGGTCCCCGAGCGCGATCCGGCGGCCGCGATGATCGTCGCGCGGAACCGCTCACCGGCGACGGAGGCCAGATCGAGGACCTCGCGCGCCGGCGGCGACAGCAGCGACAGGCGGGCGGCGATCGCGTCGCGGACCCCGGCCGGGAGCGGCAGCGCGCTCGACACGATCGCGCGATCGTCCTTGAGCTCGTCGGTGCCGAGCAGGCCCAGCAGCTCGGTGATGAACAGCGGGTTGCCGGCAGTGACCTGGTGGATCCTGGTCACGGCCGCGGGCGCCGGCACGACGCTCTGGCGCAACTCGATCAACCTGCCCACGTCACCGGGCGCCAGGCCCTGGACCGCGATCGAGCGCGCCGGCCGGACGAGCTCGGTGAGCTTCGGGACCGCGCGCGCCGGCTGGTCGAGATCGACATCGCGATGCGTGCCGACGATCAGGATCCGGTTGTCGGCGATCGAGTGCGAGATGAATGACAGCGCCAGCAGCGATGCCTCGTCGGCCGCGTGCAGGTCATCGAGCACGACCACCAGCGCCGACCGGGCAGCGGCCGCGCGCAGCAGCGCCAGCACGGCGTCGTAGACGTGAAATCTCCCCTCCGCCACACCCTCGAGGTCGACATCCTTGGCTTCGATCTCGACGTCGGGCGCGATCATCCGCAGCCACCCGGCCCGGCCGCCGATCGACCGAAACAGGTCATCCGCGTCGGGCGAACTCGCGATCGCCGAGACAACCTGAATCCAGTGCCAGTACGGCGGCGCGGCCTCGGCGCTGAGCCCGACCCCCCAGACCGACGGGATGGCCCGATGGTCGGCGTGGTCAGAGAGGCCCCGCGCGAGCGTGGTCTTGCCGATCCCCGCCTCGCCGCCGATCAGCACAACGCCACCCTGGCCGGAGATCGCCTCCTCGAGCGCGCCCACGAGTTGCTCGGACTCGGCCAGACGCCCCACCATCGTCCGGCCGCGAACCGGCTGCGGGCTCGCCGACGCCTTGGCGCCGGCGCCCTGCGGCGCGCGCCGTCGCGCGACCGATTTACCCTCGAGCGCGGCCGTGGCAGCCTGGGCCAGCTCGGCGGCAGAGCCCGGCCGATCGGCGGGCGACTTCGCCAGCGCCGACTCGATCACGCCGTCGAACTGGGCGGGGAGCTCGAGCGCGCGCTCGGATACCAGCGGCGGCGGTGCCTCCAGATGCGCGTACAGAACCGCGACCTCGGAGTCGCGCGGGTACGGCACCTCGCCGGTCAGGCATTGATACAGCAGGCACCCGAGCGAATAGATGTCGGCGCGAGCGTCGAGCCGCTCGCCGCGAATCTGCTCGGGCGCCATGTAGTGGACGGTGCCCAGCGGCCGTTCGGTCGGCGAGACCGTGCTGTCGCCGAGCCGCTTGCTCAGCCCGAAGTCGCCCAGCCAGGCGTGCGGCCGCGACGGATCCTCCTGCCCGTCTGAGATGAGCACGTTGCTCGGCTTGACGTCACGGTGAATCAGCCGGACGGCGTGCGCGGCCTCGAGCGCGCCCGCGAGCTGGGTGACGATCGAGACGGCGACGTCACCGGGCAGCCGGCGCTGCCGGCGGATCATCGCCTGCAGGTCACTGCCGGCGACGTACCGCATCGCGATGTAGCAGACGCCGTCGACCTCGCCGGCGTTGTAGATCGGGACGATGTGGGGGTGCTCGAGGCTGGCGGCGAGAGTCGACTCACGCAGAAACCGCTCGCGCGCGACCACGTCGGCGGCGAGGTCGGCGGCGAGCACCTTGAGCGCGACGTCCCGCTTGAGACTGAGCTGCGTCGCTCGATAGACGGTGCCAGTCGCACCCCGCCCGATCGGAGCCTCGAGCCGGTAACCGGCGCGTTGCATGGCGGTCTGAGCCTCTGCCCCCAGCACGCAGGCGATTCTCTCACGAACGGTCCTTCGGGGAAAGCCTGTTAGGTTGGCCCCAACGAGGCTTGAAACCGTTGCGGATAGGCAGGCAGCCAATCAAACCGACGCCCGCGGAACTCAAGAAGATCATCGCTGCCGAGCGGACCGCCAACCCGTTCCTGGTTTGGCGAACTGACGAGGGGCGTCAGAGGCTGCTGGTGCTCGAACCGGACCGCTGGCGCGTGACGATCGGCCGCGACCTCGGCGCGGACATACCGTTGGCGTGGGACCGTGAGGTGTCACGCGCGCACGCTCTGCTCGAGCGCATGGGTCAGCGGTGGACGCTCGTCGACGACGGACTGTCACGCCACGGGTCGTTTGTCAACGGCGCGCAGGTGCCGGGACGGCGCCAGCTCGTCGATCGTGACCGCCTCTGTTTCGGAAGCACCGAGATCACGTTCCGGGAAGCGGCGATCGCCGCAGCGGACGCCACCGCCTCGATTGCGGTCTCGGTCGAGCAACTGGCGCTCTCGCCGATGCAGCGCAACGTGGCGATCGCCCTCTGTCGCCCGCTGCGCGAGTCCGAGAGCGCGCTGCCCGCGACCAACCGCGCGATCGCCGACGAGGTATTCCTCAGCGTCGACGCGGTCAAGGCCCATCTGCGAGTGCTGTTCACCCGCTACGGACTCACCGATCTGCCGCAGAACGAGAAGCGCGTGCGGCTCGCGGCGACGATCCTCGCCTCCGGGGCTCTCTCCCCACGCGACTTCTGATTCGGGCGGCGCGCGCGGTCGCCCGTCCCGGACCGGCGGCCGTCATCACACGACGTTGAACTCGGGCCGCAGCGCATCGGGGTTTGCGAAGCGCTCCACGGACAGCGGCGCAATGTCGACCACCGGCTCGCGCCCGATGACAAGGTCGCGCAACACCTCGCCGACCGCGGGCGCCTGGAGAAACCCGTGGCCGGAGAACCCGGTCGCATAGATGAATCGCGACGGTCCCAGCGCCTCTCCGATCAGTGCGTTGTGGTCGGGCGACATCTCGTAGTAGCCGGTCCAGCTGCCCTTGATCCCGACCTGCGCGAGCTCGGGCGCCCGGCGTTGGGCGACCTCGAGCAGCGCCGGAATGAAATCGTCTGAGAGCTCGACGTCGAACCCGGTGCGCTCCCCAGGCGCCGGCATTCCCATCAGGACGCCGGGACCCTCGCGATGGAAGTAGAAGCTGGTGGCGAAGTCGATCGTCATCGGCAGGTTCGCCGGCAGCGCCGGGAGCGCCTCGGTGAACAGGATCTGGCGGCGCAGTGGCGTCACCGGGAGATCGACGCCGGCCAGCTTTCCGAGCGCTGCCGACCAGGCGCCGGCGGCGCACACCACGGTCCCGGTCTCGATCGTCGCATCGGACGTGACGACGGCGCGGACCCGGCCGCCGTCGATCACGAGTTCCACCACCTCGGTGTCGACCGCGAGCGTTGCCCCAAGGGCGCGGGCGCCCGACGCGTACCCCTGCACGACGGAGTCCGGCGTCGCGTGGCCGTCGGATGGCGAGAAGGCTCCGGCCAGGACGTCGTCGACGTTCAGCAGCGGGCACAGCTCGCGCACCGCCTCGCGCCCCACGATCCGGGTCGGCACACCGAGCTCACGCTGGATCGCCGCGCTGCGCTCGAACGCGTCGAGATCCTGCTCGCGCGTGAGCACGAACAGGTACCCGACACGATGCAGGTCGATCTCCCAGCCCGGACGGCGTCCGAAGTCGGCGAACGCCCGCAGGCTCCGCTGCGCCAGCGCGACGTTGATCGCGTCGGAGAACTGGGCGCGCACACCCCCGGCGGCACGGCCCGACGAACCCGAGCCGAGCTGGTTTCGTTCGAGCAGCACGACGTCCTCGACGCCGGCCTCCGCGAGGTGGAAGGCGCAGCTGGTCCCGATCACGCCGCCGCCGACGATCACGACCGAGGCACTCGTGGGCAGCGATCTCGCACGTCGGGCCATCGGCGGTTACGCGCCCGAGCTCTGCGCCCACGCGGCGCGATACGCGGTCGGCGTCGTCCGGATCGCGCGGCGTAGGTGCTCGCGCAGGGACGCGGCGCTGCCAAAGCCGCAGCCGTGCGCGATCGCCTCGACGCCGAGCTCGCCCGCCTCGAGCATCGCCCGGGCGCGGAGCGTTCGCTGCGCGATCAGCCACTGAAGGGGCGTTGTCCCGGTCTCGGCGCGGAAGCGGCGCGCGAAGCTGCGGTCGCTGTAGCCGGCGTGGCGGGCGAGCCGGCTCACGGTGAGCGGCTCGTCGAGATGCTCGAGCGCCCACAGGCGCGTGGGCTCGAGGCTCCCGCCCCGCTCGCTCGGCACAGGCTGCTCGAGGAACTGCGCCTGACCGCCCGCGCGCTGCGGGGCGACGACGATCCGCCGCGCGACCGCGTTGGCCGCCCGAGTCCCATGGTCGCGGCGCACGATGTGCAGGCAAAGGTCGATCCCGGCGGCAACGCCGGCAGAGGTCAGGACCTGCTCCTCGTCGACGTACAGGACGTCGGGTTGGACGTCGACCTCGGGGTAGCGACTCGCCAGCAGCTGCGCCCATTCCCAGTGGGTCGTCGCCCGCCGCCCGTCGAGCAGTCCGGCCGCCGCGAGCGCGAACGCACCCGTGCAGATCGAGACCATCCGTGCGCCGCGGTCGTGGGCGCGGCGCAGCGCACTCGTAACCGCGTCGGGCAAAACCCCGCTGCGCTCCTCGTATCCGGCAACCACGACGGTGTCGGCCTGGTCGATCGCCTCGAGACCGTGTTGCACCAGCAGCGCGAACCCGGTAGTCGTCGGGACTGGGCCGGGCTCCGCGGCGCAGGCCACGAACTCATACAGTCCCTCGCTGCGCGAGCCGAATACCTGCGCGGCGATCGACAGATCGAACGCGACGACATCCGGGAGGGCGAGCGCGACGACTCGGTGCATGGCAGAAATCTAGCTGAGAATGGCATTTCTGCCACTTGTGCCCGGGTCGAGGTGGCGTCACGATCGGCCGATGAAAATCGAGATTCTGCTCTACGAAGGATTCGACGAGCTCGACGCGATTGGCCCCTACGAGGTGCTCGCCGGTGCGGGTGCCCGCTCCGGTCGCTTCGATGTCCAGCTCGTCACCGCCGGTCCCGCCGGCACGGTTACGGCCTCACACGGCGCTCTGATCGTCGCGCACCGGTCGCTGTCGGACGCCCCGGACCTGTTGATCGTCCCCGGTGGCGGCTGGAAGGACCGCCACAGCGAGGGGGCGGCAGCCCAGGTCGATCGCGGCGAACTCCCGCGCGCGATCGCCGCTCGGCACGCGGCGGGCTCCCAGGTCGCGTCGGTCTGCACCGGCGCGATGTTGCTGGCCGCGGGTGGGCTGCTGCAGGGCCGGCCCGCGATCACTCATCACGTCGCGATCGAGGACCTCCGCGCCTCCGGCGCTGAGGTGATCGATGATGCGCGCGTCGTGGATGACGGGGACGTGCTCAGCGCCGGGGGCGTTACCTCGGGCCTCGACCTCGCGCTGTGGATCGTCGAGCGAGAGCTCGGTGAAGAGTCCGCGGCGGTCGCCGCCCGAGCGCTCGAGTACGAGCGCACGGGCCGGGTGTGGAGCTCGCAGGCCGCGGGCTCAGCGACCCAGGGGTAGCTCTCAATCGACGCCGGCTGCGAGACGATCGAGCAGCTCCGCGAGCTGCCGCACCCCCGCTTCGCCCAGCAGCGCGCGGAGCCGCTCGTCGTAGCCGGTCGCTACCGCCCGCAGGCGATCGAATAGCTCGACGCCCGCCGGCGTGAGCTCGGCGCGCTGAACGCGCCGATTGGTCGGCTCGCGCCAGCGCCGCACGAGCCCGCGCTCCTCGAGCGCGTTCATGTGGTGGGTCAGCGTCGCGCCCGTGATGCCCAACCGCGACGCCATCTGCGACTGCGTGCCCAACTCGCCCGCGCGGATCAGCAACAGGACCTGCCAGGTCGAGGCCGAGCCGCCGGCTTGCGCCATCGAGCGCTCGAACTCTTGACTGATGACGTGCGCGGTGCGCGCCAGACGGAGCCCGATCGGTGGGATCAACTCAGGTCGCTCCATGTCTCCTTGGCGGATCATAGAGCAAGAACTTGACATCTAACTATTAGATATCTAATCTTTAGACGTCTACTTCTTCACCTGCCGCAAGGGAGACGAACATGAGCGAGCACAGCGACCCCCGACCGGACCAGGTGGCCGGCGATCGGCGCGCGATCACGATCGCGTTTGCGGCGATCGTCATCGCGATGCTGCCCGCGGTCCTCGATCAGACGATCCTCGCGACCGCCTTGCCGACGATCGCCAGCGACCTTGGAAAGCTGGCCGACGTCCCGTGGGTGATCACCGCCTACGTCGTCAGCGCTGCGGCGAGCACTCCACTGTGGGGCAAGCTAGGTGACCGTCACGGCCGGGGCCGGCTCCTGGAGATCGCGCTGGCGTCGTTCCTCGCCGCGTCGGCCGTCTGTGGCGCTGCCCAGAGCATGACCTGGCTGATCGTGGCGCGCGCGGCACAGGGCCTGGCCGCGGGTGGACTGATGACGCTCGCGATGGCGGCGGTCGGCGATCTCGTCTCCCCGCGCGAGCGAGGTCGATACCAGGGCTACATCGCTGCCACGTTCGCGATCGCCACCGTGATCGGCCCACTCCTCGGCGGCCTGCTGGTGCAGCACGCGAGCTGGCGGTGGGTCTTCTACGTCAACCTTCCGCTCGGCACAGCGGCGCTGGTCGGCCTGCGGCTCAGGCTCCACGCGAGGGGTGAGGATCGGCCCAAGCTCCCGCTCGACCTCAGCGGCGCCGCGCTGTTGACGGGTGCGACCACGGCGCTGCTGCTCGCCTGCATCTGGGGCGGCTCGCGATACCCGTGGGGCTCGGCGACGATCGTCGGGCTGATCGTCGCTGCCGTCGCGCTCGCCGTCGCGCTCGTGGCGCGAGAGCGACGCGCCGCCGATCCGATCGTGCCACTGGAGCTGCTCGGTACGCGTACCGTGTGGGTGTCGAGCGCGGCCCTGTTTCTGACGACCGCGGCGCTCTTCTCGATCACGGTGTTCATCCCGCTGTTCCTGCAGACGACGACCGGCGCGACCCCGACCGAGGCGGGACTGTTGCTCGTTCCGATGATGCTCGGTATCACCGTGTCGACGAACCTCACCGGCCGCGCGATCTCCCGAACCGGGCGCTACAAGCGCTACCCGATCATCGGGCTGGCGTTGATGGCGGTCGGCCTTGGTCTGCTGGCGGCGCTCGTGCCGTACCCCTCACAGGCCGCGACGGCAGCGGCGATCGCGATCTTCGGGCTCGGATTCGGGATGGTGGGTCAGGTGCTGATCGTGGCCGTGCAAAACAGCGTCGATCGCCGTCAGCTCGGCATCGCGATGGCGACCACGAGCTTCTTCCGCGCGCTCGGCGGCGCGATCGGCGCGGCCGTGCTCGGCGCGGTGTTCGCTGCCCAGGCCGGCATCGGGACGGGCGCCGTCACCCTTCGGACGCTCGGCCCGCTCGCCCGCGCCGACGTGATCGACGGCGTTCAGACGGTGTTCTTCGTCGCCGCGCCGGTCGCGATCGTCGCGCTGGCGCTCGTCACGCTGCTCAACGAGGTCCCGCTGCGGCAAGACGCTCCCAGCGAGCGCCGCCCGGTGACACAATCGAGTCATGTCCGAGACCAACGCTTCGATCGCGCGGCGCGGCTATGAGGCGATCGCCCGCGGCGACGTGGATGCGATCGCCGAGCTGTTGCACCCCGACGTCAAGTGGCACGGAGGCGATCCATCCGCCGGATGCGCCAACCGCGACCAGGTGCTCGCCTTCATGCGCAACCGGACGGTGCCGCGCGGCGTCGCGGAGCTGGTCGAAGTCGTCGACGCCGGCGATCGGGTGGTTGTGATCCTGCGCCCCACGGTGGGCAGCGAAGAGCCCGCTGAGCTGGTGGCCAACCTGACGACGTTCCGCGATGGGATGGTCGTCGAGATGGTCCACTATCCGGACCCGAATGACGCGCTCGCGGCGGCCGGCATCGCCGACCACCCGCGCATCTAGCTCACCGTCAGCCCGAGCGCGATCAGGCGGCCTGGCCGGAGAAGGTCGCCGGCGGGAACGCGCCCGCCTGCGCCGTCCCGGAGATGCTCTGACCGTCGACGGTCGCCGTGAACGTCACCGTCATCGCGATCGGCTGCTTGACGTCGATCTTCCAGGTGGCGTTCTCACCGTCGACGCTGCCGTCGTAGATCTCGGCCTGCTGCCCTGACCCCGACTGTGTCCCGGTCAGCCCACTCCCGTCTGACTTGAACTCGAGCTTGGACGACTGCGGCCCCATTGGCGTCTGCACCGTGATCTCCCAGCTGCCGTCGATCCCCACTTGCGCTCCTCTGGTTGCAAATTTCGGCTTTCCCGCCGCTCCTGCGGCGCGCCGGTGGCAAGTATCGTTGCACCATTCCGGTGTCGATCGACGCGCGAGTCTTTGCATGAGAACCCAGGTCGGCATCGTCGGCGGCGGTCCGGCCGGGCTGACACTCGCACTGCTGCTCGAGCGTCAGGGGATCGAATGCGTCGTGCTCGAGAGCCGGTCCCGCGAGTACATCGAGCGGCGGGTCCGTGCGGGCCTGCTCGAGCACAACACCGTCGCGCTGCTGCACGAGCTCGGCGTCGGCGATCGGCTGGGGCGCGAAGGGCTCCGCCACGGGGGCATCTACCTGCGCCGGCAGGGCCGCACGACACATATCCCGATCACCGAGCTCACCGGCCGCCACATCACCATCTACGGCCAGCAGGAGGTGGTCAAGGACGAGATCGCGGCGTGGCGCGAGCGCGGCGGCGCGCTTCACTTCGAAGTCCCCGATGTCGCCGTCGACGACCTCGAGAGCGATCGGCCGGTGATCCAGTTCACGCTCGACGGCGCGCACGAGCGCCTCGAGTGTGACTTCATCGCCGGCTGTGACGGCTTTCACGGGATCTGCCGTGCCGCGCTTCCCGACGGCCTGGCGATGCACTACGACTATGAGTACCCGTTCGGGTGGCTGGGGATCCTCGCCGAGGCCGCGCCGGCGACCGACGAGCTGATCTACGCCTGGCACGAGCGGGGCTTCGCGCTGTACACGATGCGCTCGCAGGAGATCAGCCGCCTGTACATCCAGGTCCCCGCCGGCGAGCGGCTCGAGAAATGGTCCGACGCGCGGATCTGGGAGGAGCTCCAGATCAGGCTCGCAACCGAGGGGTGGAGCGTCAACGAGGGCCCGATCCTGGAGAAGGGGATCACGCCGATGCGGACGTTTGTCTGCGAGCCGATGCAGTTCGGCAACCTGTTCCTGCTCGGCGATGCGGCGCACATCGTCCCGCCGACGGGCGCCAAGGGCCTCAACCTCGCGGTCAACGACGCGCGTCTGTTCGCCGAGGCCCTGTCGAGCTTCTACGCCACCGGCTCGCGTGGCGCGCTGGACGTGTTCACCGAGACGGCCCTGCGCAGGGTCTGGCGCGCCCAGGACTTCTCCAATTACATGACCCAGCTGCTGCATGACCTCGGTCACGGCCCCTTCGATCGCATGCTCCAGCTCTCCCGGCTCGACTACCTCGGACAGTCGACGGCCGCCGCCCGCAGCCTGGCGGAGAACTACGCCGGCCTGCCGGCCACGCCAGATTTCTAGCGCCGGGACACCGCTGCGCCGAGCGGCTCGCCACTCAGCCGCCCGAACACCTGGCCGAGCGTCCGTAGCTCCACATCGGTCAGGCGGTCGAAGAACGCGGCCTGCACGTCGGCAAGGTGAGTCGCCTGCGCCTCGCGGACGAGCGCGAGGCCGGCCGGCGTCAGACACGCGTCCGTCGCGCGGGTATCTGACGGGTAGGGCCGGCGCTCTATCAGCCCTCGGCGCTCGAGCGAGTCGGTGATCCGCGACACGCGGCTGAGGCTGAGCCCGGTGTCGCGCGCGAGCCTTGACAGGCGCCGCTTGTGCTGCTCGGACGCGGCCAGGCGCCCGAGCAGCTCGAGCGAACTCAGCGACAGCCCGTACCGCCGGTCCAGCGAGGCGTCGAGGTTGCGCGTCAGCTCGCGATGGGCCCGCTGAAGGCCGATCCAGGCGTCTGCGTGCGGGTCACGCAGCCGCGCCAGACCGTCATCGCCGATCACATACGGGCACTGGTCTGGGTCCTCGCGCGTGGCGCTCACCCCTTGTCCACACCGAGGATGCCCGCGAGCCAGCCGTGGGTGGCGACGATGTCGGCGTCGAGCACCTCATGGCCGGTCTGAGCCAGCTCGAAGGTCACGTCCGCGCCGCCGTCGCGCAGCACCTCGACCAGCCGCCGGGTCGCGCCCGAGCTCGAGAACGGGTCCTGGGCGCCGGCGGCGATCAGTACGCGCGTGCCGTCGAGCGACGGGGTGCGCTCGGGCTCGTAGGGCAACATCGGTCGCCAGAGCGCGGCGCCCGAGAGCAGCTCCGGCCGGCGAAACAGCGTGCTGACCGCGATGTTGGCGCCGTTGGAGTATCCGAGCGCGGTCACCCGCGTGGGATCGAGCTCGTAGGCGGTGACGGCCGACTCGACGAACTGCGCGAGCTCATCGGTCCGGTGCAGCAGGTCCGGAATATCGAGCTCGAGTGGGCCTCGCCTGGCGAAGAACCGGCGGACGACGCCGCGCTCGAGCACTTTGCCTCGCGGACTGAGGAGCGTCGCACCCGGAGCAAGCTGGCGCCCGAGCGCGACGAGCTGGTGCTCGTCGCCGCCGGTCGAGTGCAGCAGCAGGAGCGTGTCGGCCGTCGACCCGGGCTCGATGACGTGCTCGAACCCGAGATCCTGTCGTGGGGTGATGGCCCGGGTCGAGCTCATCGGTCACCCCCGGCGATCGCCACGTCGGCCCGCGAGCCTTCGTTGCGCGCGGCCCAGTCGGCGCGGGGGTCGGGCAGCGGTGTCAGCCGCCGCTCGACGTCCTCGCGCCGGGACTCGAGCCATGGCGGGAGGATGATCCGCTTGCCGAGATCCTCGATCGAGCCGTCGACGGTGAAGCCGGGCTCCTCGGTCGCAAGCTCGAACAGCACGCCCCCCGGCTCGCGGAAGTAGACCGAGTGGAAGTAGTGACGATCGATGATGCCGCTGTTGGGGATCCCGGCGGAGTGCAACCGCTCGAGCCACTCGCCCTGCTCGGCATCGGTCGTGTACCACGCGATGTGGTGGACGACGCCGGCGCTCTGGCGTCCGCGCTCCTCGGGCGGGGTATCGAGCGCGATCCAGCCGCCGCGCTTGGCGCCGCGCAGCTCCCAGCCGTCGCCGTCACCGCGGGGCGCGGCTCCCATCAGCTGCTCGAGCAGTGCCGCAGATGCCTGGGGGGCGGCGCTGTAGGCGCGCGCACCTTCGAACCCCTGGAGGGCGAGCTCGGCCGGGATCTCGGGGTGATCGGCGATCAGCGCTTCGTCGCCGCTGTGGTCGAGGACGAGCTCGTGGCCGAGACCCTCGAAGTCCGCGAACGTGACGCGGTTCTCGCCTCGGTGCACCGGTGTGCCCTCGGCCTCGAGACGCTGGGTCCAGAAGTCGAGCGCCTGGTCGGAAGCGACGCGCCACACGATCGTGTGGACCATCCCGGCGCCGGCGCGGCCGGGGATCGCGAATGGATACTCGAAGAACGTGAGGTCGGCGCCGGGTCGGGCGAGCTCATCGCCGTAGAACAGGTGGTAGACGGTCGGATCGTCCTGATTGACCGTCTTCGCGGTCAGCCGCAGGCCGAGCACGCGCGTGTAGAAGTCGAGGTTGCGCGGGGCGTCGCCCGTGATCGCCGTGATGTGGTGAATGCCGTCGAACTTCATCAGCCCCCTCCGGGGATCGAGATGGTTGCTAGAGCAATGTTGCTAAGGCAAGCATACGTGAATGTGATTGCGTTGTCAACTACCCCTGGTGCCCGGAGGCGTACCGTCCGTCGCGGTCGACGCCGCGTCGCTTCGAGCTGACGCCGATCCGCTGCGTGACACGACACAATGGGGCGCGTGAGGGGCCTCGCAAAGCCAGTCCGGATAGCCGTCGCGATCTTGAGCGTCGCGATCGTCGCCGTGGTCGTCGTGCTGGTGACCCGCGGGTCACACGAGGACTCGACTCCGGCGCTGGCGGCGGTCCGCGAGCCCGCGGCCAAGGGAGGAGGGCCGGTTCTGACGCTCGGCCATCGGACGGTCGGACCTCACCTCCCGCCCGGATTCGTCGGCATCACGATGCGCTATCCCGTGCTCGAGCAGTACGTCGGCTCGAACCCGAAGTCACTGGACCCGCCGTTCCTGGCGCTGCTTCGCGACATTGCCCCCAACCAGCACCGCGTACTGCGAGTCGGCGGTGACAGCACCGACTGGACGTGGTGGCCGGTGCCCCACATGCGCAAACCGCCCGGCATCAGGTACACGATCACGCCGCGCTGGATGAGCGTCGCCCACGCGCTCGCCAAGGACCTGGACGCGCAGCTGATCCTCGGGATCAACCTCGAGGCCGACAGCAAGCGCCTCGCCGATGCCGAGGCGAAGGCGCTGATCGCGCGACTCGGCCGTCCCGCGATCGACGCGCTCGAGATCGGCAATGAGCCCGAGCTGTACGGCAGCTTCGGCTGGTACCGGACGGCGAGCGGAGAGGAGATCACCGGCCGCTCCCACACCTACGACGAGTCGGACTTCTTCCACGAGTTCTCGAGCTTCTCGGACTCACTGCCGCGCGCGCCCGTCGCCGGACCGAGCAGCGGCTCGCTGACGTGGCTCAACGAGCTCAACAGCTTCCTGCGCGATGACCGGCGCGTCAGCCTGGCGACGATCCACGCCTACCCGCTCAAGCACTGCGGGACGACCCCGGTGACCACCTCCGAGCTGCTCTCCGACCAGGCGTCGCACGGACTGGCGCAGCAGCTCGAGCCGTACGTCCGGACCGCCTACGGGCACCATCTGCCGTTGCGCGTGGACGAGATCAACGCCGTCTCGTGCGGCGGTATGCGCGGTGTCAGTGACGCGTTCTCGTCGGCACTGTGGGCGATCGACACGCTGTTCGAGCTGGCCAAGATCGGCGTCCGCGGCGTCAACATCCAGACGGTTCCGAACACGATCAACGAGGTGCTCGGCACCAGCTTCTCCAAGCGCACCTGGCACGTTCGCGTCCACCCCGAGTACTACGGCCTGTTGATGTTCGCCCAGGCGGCGCCCGCCGGCTCCACGCTCCTGCGGCTGACGGGCGAACCGCCGGTCGGGGTGAAGGTCTGGGGCACGCGGGCAACCAACGGGCAGGTCCACGTGGTCGTGATCAACAAGCACCTGAAGAACACCCAGACCGTGCGCCTACGGATCCCGGGCGTCAAAGGAGCAGCCACCGTCGAACAGCTCCGCGCGCCCGGTATGCAGGCCCGCCGCGGCGTGACGATCGGCGGCCAGACGTTCGGCGCCACTACCACCACCGGCGCGCTGACGGGCCGCGCGAGTAGCCCGACGCTCCAGCCCAGCGGTGGCACCTACGTCGTGCGTGTGCCCGGGGCGAGCGCGACGATGCTGACCATCTCCGGGCATTAGCCACCCCCGATCACCCTGTCGGCGATGTTCAGACGCTGCGCACGTATCTCGGCCGTCGTTACCGCCATCGCGATCATCACGGGGGCGGCGGCGAGCGCCCCGGCGCGGGCGTCCGCCGGCCCGCCCCAGAACCCGTTCCTGGCGCCAGATCCCTTCTCCAACATCCACGACGACACGTGGATGAGCAACACGTACTCGATCGCCGGCCCGACGCGCGGCGCGACCGTCGTGCACGGCGGCGAGCCCGCGTGGCTGTGCGGCAGCTTGACGTTTGACCGCGCCGGCCAGATCGTGTCCGTCTGCATCACCGCCGGCGCCCCGCCGCAGGCGCAGATCATCGACCCGGCGACGCTCAAGGTCCTCGCCACGTATGAGTTGCCCACCGCCCCCACTCCGCCCGGGACGGCGCTGTTTCAGAACTTCGGCGGCGGCGGTTACTTCTTCCTTGACCAAGACGACCGCCTCTGGACCGCCACCCGGACGCGTCACATCTTCGTGCTCGCGATCCACCAGACGCGCTTTGTCAAGGTCGCCGATTACGACCTCACGCGCTACCTGAAACCCAACCAGGAATTGACCTCAGCGCTGCCCGACTTCGGCGGCCACATCTGGTTCGTCTCCAAACTCGGGGGCGTGGTCGGCGTGCTCGACCCGCACTCGGGTCGGGTCCGCGTGACGCATGCCGATTCGGAGATCGAGAACTCGTTCGCCGTCGGGCGCGACGGCGTCTACATCGTTTCGGAACGGTCGATGTATCGCTTCGCCCTCGGCCGCAACGGCCGGCCGCGTGTGGTCTGGCGCGTTCGCTATCGCAATTCCGGGATCCACAAGCCGGGCCAGGTCGACGCCGGTTCGGGCACGACGCCGACGATCCTGCCGGGCGGCTACGTCGCGATCACGGACAACGCCGATCCGATGGACGTCGTCGTGTACCGCACCGCCGCCAGGCTCGCGCGCGGCCGGCGGCGCGTCGTCTGCCAGGTGCCGGTCTTTCGCAAGGGCGCGAGCGACACCGAGAACTCGCTGATCGGCAGTGGCCGCTCGCTGATCGTCGAGAACAACTACGGCTACCTCGGATTCACCGGTCCATACGCCAACGCGCTGACTGCGCCGGGCTTTGCGCGGGTCGAGATTGACCGCGACGGGCGCGGCTGTCACCGCGTCTGGCAGACGTTCGACGCGAGCGCGCCGTCCGTGGTCCCCAAGCTCTCGACCAGGACGGGGCTGATCTACACCTACACGCGTGACCCCGGTGCGAGCGCGCCGTGGAGCTGGACCGCGATTTCGTGGCGGACCGGCAGGACCGTGTTCAGCGTGCCGGCGGGCACCGGCACGCTGGGCAACAACAACTACGCCGGGATCGCGCTCGGGCGCGACGGCGACGCGTACCTGGGCACGATCGGCGGGATCTCGGAGTTGCGGCGGCGATGAGGTCCGCGCGGCTCCGATGAGACCCGCGTGGCGACGATTCGCGGCCGGCGGCGCGGTGGTGGCCGCGCTCGCGATCCCGCATGCGGTTGCGAGCGCCACCCCGACCGCCGCGACCGCCACGCCCGCGACCCCGATCACGACCGCCCGGGCGACGGCGCTCGGCAGGCTCGCCTATCTGTACGGCTTCCCGCTGCTCGAGTTCCTCCGCGTGCAGAGGACCGAGACGAGCGTCCGCTGCCCCGACCGGCTGGGTGACGCGCCGCTGAACTCGTTCAGCAACGCGCGGAAGTTCGCCGACCCGAGCGATCGGACGGTCGTCGCCCCGAATGTCGACACGCTGTACTCGATCGCGCATCTCGACCTCGGTCGGGGGCCGGTCGTACTCAGCCATCCTGACATGGGCCACCGTTACTTCGTGTTCGAGCTCGTGGACCCGTACACGAACGTGATCGGATACATCGGCTCGCGGACGACGGGCTCCCGGGCGGGCCGGTTCGAGATCGAGTGGACCGGAAAGCCCGGGCACCGCATCGCCGGCGACGCGCGTGATCCGGACGCGCTACCGGCGTGTATGGGTGATCGGCCGCACGCTCGTGTCCGGGGGCGCGGAGGACCGGCGGCGCGCGGTGGCGCTGATGCGCCGTTACCGCCTGAGCCCTCCCGGCGGGCCGCGTCATTTCCGGCCCGGTTGCCGACCCGGACGCCCGACGAGCGCCACGACGCCGACCGGGCTCCCGTTCCTCGAGGCGCTCGACCGCGCCCTGCGCGCCAACCCTCCGCCGGCCCGCGACCGTCCGCTGCTGAGACGGCTGGCCCGAGTCGGCGTCGGCGCAGGGCTCGACCCGCTGCACGCGAACCTCGCCTCAGATGTGCTCGACGCACTCGTCGCCAGCGTCAACTCGACCGCCGCCTCGCTCGAGACCGTCGCCAGGCTCCAGGTGCTCAAGGAGGCCGAGGCGGATCACGGGTGGGCGACGATCGGCCCCAACATCGGCGCGTTCGGGACCGACTACGCGTTCCGCGCCGTGGTCGCTGCGCTCGGGCTCGGCGCCAACACGCCCGCGGAGGCGGAGTACCCCACCGCGCTCACCGACTCCGATGGGCAACTGCTGACGGGCGCCAACGACTACCGGATCGTCTTCAAGCGCGGACAGACGCCGCCCAACCGCGCCTTCTGGTCACTGACGATGTACGACGGTGCGGGCTTCCTGGTCGCGAACCCCGAGCATCGCTACGCGATCGGGGACTCCCACCCTCCGTTGCGCCGCGAGCCCAACGGCAACGTCGTGGTTCTGATCCAGCGGACGCGGCCGAGCCAGCCGCACGTCAACTGGCTGCCGTCGCCGAGCGGGAACTTCAGGCTCAACATGCGCATCTACTGGCCGACGCGCCGGGTGCTCGACGGGCGCTGGCAGCCGCCGCCGGTGCAGCTCGTCTCGCCCTGACCGCTGCCGCCGCGCCCGTGGCGGCTCATACTGCGCGACGGCCTGCCGCCTCCCGCGTCAGGCCGGCGGCTCGGACGGGGCTCGATCGGCGAGGTGCGCATCGAAGAAGGTCAGGATCCGCCGCCAGGCGTCCTCGGCGGACGGATGGTGGTAGTTGAAGGCGGTCAGGCGCACGACCGAGCCGAGCAGCGGCCCGGCGTTGATCCGGTTGAGGAAGCTGTGTCCCGCGTCCGGGTACTCCTTCACGTCATGCTCGATGTCGAGGTTGGTGAGCGCGGCCTGCAGCCGCTCGGCGCGGCCCGGCAGCGACCGATCGCGGCGCCCGTAACTGCCGACGATCGGGCAGGCGCCCGCGAGGCGGTGGATCGCGTCCTTCGGGACCTCGCCGTAGTTCACCGAGGACGCCGCGAACGGATAGCGCGGCGCGCTCAACAGCGCGAAGCCGCCTCCCATGCAGAACCCGATCACGCCGATCTTCCCCGTGCAGTCATCGCGCTCGGCGAGCCACCGTCGCGCTGATTCGATGTCCTCGTAGGCCGGCCCCTTGCCGGTTCTCGATGCCTGCACGGTGGCGATCACGCACCGGATCCCGCGGCCCGAATAGAGGTCGGGCACGAACGCGAGGTACCCGGCCGCGGCGAGCCTGTCTGCCTGCTCGCGGATGTCATCGCTGAGGCCGAGCGCATCCATGATGACGACAACTCCGGGCCACGGCCCGACCCCCCGCGGGAGCGCGAGGTAGGCGCTCAGCTCCCCCGAGCCCGCCGCTGTGTACTTGGTGTCAGGCATTGCACTCTCCCGTTCGGCTGCTTCACACCGTCGGATACTTCAGCAATCGTCTCCATCACCGCGGCGCAAGCCTTGCAGTCCGCCGACCTTGGTGACATCGTGCCGTCTCTCGTTCGTCTCGCCGACCGCTCCGGGGAGACAGCATGAAGCCGGTGACGCACTAGCAGCGTCGCGAGTCGGAAAGTCGGTGCCACCCGATTTCTGGCTCGTGGCACTCTTGACCGGCACGAACTCTGGGCGGCGGTGGACTGCAGGGATCTGCCGCCGCCCGGGGAGCATGCGCGCCTACCGGTCGCGGGAATCCCCCAGGCTGACACGGTCGGCGGAACGCGTTACGCGCTCGCAGTCAACCTGCCCGCACGGTAGGGTTACGCGACCGTCCGATGGACCGGAGGAGACGCGCGAGTGGATGATTTGATCGTAGTTGGCACCGACGGCTCGGAGACAGCAGCCCGAGCGTTGGCGGAGGCGATGCGCATCTCCAAGGCGCTGGACGGCAAGCTGCACGTCGTGTCCGCATTCGAGCGGCTGCAGGAGCCACACGTGCGAGGCGGAACCACCCCGCCGACCGACCAGGTCCACCACCCGCTCGCGACCGCCCGCGTCGAGTCGATCCTCAGCGACGCCGAGGCCCGCGGACGCCAGGATGGTCTCGAGGTGATGACCCACGCCGTCGAGGAGGATCCCGCCGACGCGCTACTTCGCGTCGCCGAAGAGATCGGCGCGACGATGATCGTGGTCGGCAGCAAGGGCATGCACGGGGCGCGTCGGTTCGCGATCGGCAACGTGCCCAACAAGGTCTCGCACCACGCGCACTGCAACGTCCTGATCGTCGCCACCGACCGCGTCTGAACCGCGCCTCCCGGCGCTCTCTGCGGTGACGCCGCCGCGGCGCTCCCAGCGCCGGGCACTCGGATGGCGCTGCTAGAGTTACTTGCCAGCAAGCAAGTATTCTGCATGATCAGCTCACCGCCCATCCTCGACGAAGAGACCGCCTCCCGGTTGCGGGTCGCGATCGCGCGCCTCTCCCGGCGCCTGCGGCCGACGGCCGCCGCTGCCGCCGCCGGCCTGACCCCGACCGGCAGCTCGGTGCTGCTTACCGTGGCCCGCAAGGGCCAGGTCCGGGTCGGCGAGCTCGCCGAGGCCGAGAGCCTCAACCCAACGATGCTCTCACGCGTGATCGCCGATCTCGGCGCCGCCGGCCTGGTTGCCCGCGTCAGCGACGCCGGTGACAGGCGCGCCGCCTGGGTCAACTCGACCCCGGCCGGGCGCAAGCTCGCCGAGCGCATCCGCCGCGAACGGACGGCAGCGCTCAACGGCGCGCTGGAGGGACTCGACGAGGACGATCGGCGCCTGGTGGAGCGGGCGCTGCCGGCACTCGAGGGTCTCGCCGAACAGCTTGGGGAGCGAGGGGCGTGACGCGCGTCGTGCGCGCGGGACGCGTCACGTTCGCATCGCTCTCGGTTCCGAACTACCGCCGCTACTACGCAGGTCAGTCGATCTCGCTGATCGGGACCTGGATGCAGATGACCGCGCAGGCCTGGCTGGTGTTCAGCCTGACGCACTCGAGTACCTGGCTCGGCGTGATCGTCGCCTTGCAGACGATCCCCGTGCTCGTGCTCGGTCCCTACGGCGGCGTGATCGCCGACCGCGTCTCCAAGCGCAGGTTGATGGTCGCGCTGCAGAGCCTGATGGGCGTCCAGGCGCTCGCCCTCGGTCTGCTGACCGTCACCGGCGCCGTAAGGCTGTGGGAGATCGGCGTGCTGGCCGTGATGCTGGGGCTCAACAACGCGTTCGAGAACCCCGCGCGCCAATCGTTCATGCTCGAGCTCGTCGGCCCCGAGCACCTGCGCAACGCGGTCACCCTGAACTCGGTGCTCGTCAACGTGGCGCGGACGATCGGTCCCGCGGTCGCCGGGATCCTGATCTCGACCGTCGGAGAGGGCGTCTGCTTTCTCGTCAACGCCGCCAGCTTCGTCGCCGTCGTCGGCTCGCTGATCACGATGGACGCCACCGCGCTGTCGCCGACGCCTCCGATGCCGCGAGCGCGGGGGCAGCTGCGCGAGGGGCTGCGCTACGTCCGCTCCACGCCCCAGCTCGCGGTGCCGCTGGTGATGATGGGCCTGGTCGGATGTCTCGCCTACGAGTTCCAGGTCACGCTGCCGGTAATGGCCGACCGCGCGCTCGATGTCGGCGCGACCGGGTTCGGGTTCATGACGGCCGCGATGGGCGTCGGCGCCGTCGTCGGGGGCCTGTTCGTGGCGGCTCGCGGCCGGACCGGCCTGCGTCCGCTGGTGCTCGCGTCATTCGGCTTCGGGGCTGCGATGGCGGCCGCCACGCTCGCCCCGTCGCTCGCGATCGCCGTGGTCGCGCTCGCGCTCGCCGGCGCCGGGAGCATCTCGTTCATGTCGACCGGCAACTCGACCCTGCAGCTCAACTCCGAGCCCGAGATGCGCGGCCGCGTGATGGCACTGTGGTTCGTCGCATTCCAGGGCTCGACTCCAATCGGCGGACCGGTCGTCGGCTGGATCATGGCCGTGATCGGGCCCCGCGCCGGGCTTGGCCTGGGCGCGCTGACGTTGATCCTCGTCGGGCTCGCCGGGTTGGTGGCGATGCGGCGGGTGCGGTTCAGGCGCGCCGGGATCTCGACCCCGGTGCTGCGGACGCGCAGCGGCGTCAGCTGACCGCTTCCCCCGCGTCCAGGAGCGCGGACCGGCGCGGTGTCGAAATCGCGCCGCGCCATTCGACGCTTCAAGGTATGGAGCAAACCAAACAGCGGAGGATCTAGATGCGGAGAATCGTCGTCACCGAGTTTCTTTCCCTGGACGGGGTGATGGAGGATCCGGGCGGCTCGGAGGGCACCGAGTTCGGCGGCTGGACATTCAAGTTCGACGACCCCGAGGGGATGAAGTACAAGCTCGACGAGGTCGCAGACCACGACGCGATGCTTCTGGGGCGCGTGACCTACGAGGGGTTTGCGTCCGCCTGGCCGGGCAGGACGGACGAGGTCGGCTTCGCCGACAAGATGAACGCGATGCCGAAGTACGTCGTCTCGCGGACGCTCGAAAAGGCCGACTGGAACAACTCGACGGTGCTTTCGGGTGACCTGGCGACCGAGGTGTCGGCCCTCCGTGAGCAGGACGGCGGTGACATCCTCGTGGCCGGGAGCGCGACGCTGGTCCGGGGGCTGATCGGCGCGGACCTGGTCGACGAGTATCGGCTGATGGTGTTCCCGATCGTGCTCGGCAAGGGCACGCGGCTGTTTGCCGACGCGCCCGGGACGCCGATCCTCAAGCTCGTCGACGTCAAACCGCTCGAGTCCGGGAACCGTGATCCTGACCTACCACCGGACGTGACGGCGCGAGCGGCACAGCGGCCGGCGCCGCGGCCAGTTAGGCTCGTCGCGGCATGGACGCGCCCACGTTCGACTTACAGAGCCACTCGCTGCAATCTGACGGCGGCCTCGCGCCGCGTGACGTCGTGCGCGCGGCGGCCGCCGCCGGGGTCCAGCTGCTGGCGCTGAGCGATCACGACACTGCCGCCGGGGTCCCGGAGGCCGCGCGTGGCGGCCGCCGACGAGGGGATCGGACTCGTGCCGGCCACGGAGATCACCGCGATCTGGGAGGGAAGCCAAGACCTCCACGTGCTCGGCTACCTGATCGACCCTGGGGATCCGACGCTCGTGAGCACGCTCGAACGTTCGCGCTCCGATCGCGAGCACCGCGCACAGGCGATGGCCGACGCGCTCCGCGACTTCGGCTACGAGCTCGACGAAGGCGCGCTCGCCCGCCGGTCGGCCGAGGGCAAGTCAATCGGACGCCCGCACCTGGCCCAGGCGGTCGTCAGCGTCGAGGCCAACCACGACCGGCTCGAGTCAGAGGGGCTGCTCGACCCGACGGCATTCCTGGTCGCGTATCTGATCGAAGGCAAGCCGGCGTTCAAGCCCCGGCAGGCGCCGACCGTCGAGGAGTCGATCGAGCTGATCCACGCTGCCGGAGGGGTCGCGGTCTGGGCGCACCCGTTCTGGGACGTGAAGGACCCGGCCGCGGTCCTCGCCGCGATTGACACGTTCCGGGCCGCCGGTCTCGACGGCGTCGAGTCCTTCTACGTCGCGCACACGCGCGAGCAGACCGAGCTGCTGGTCGACTACTGCGCCAAGCTGGGGCTGCTCAGCACGGGCTCGTCTGACTTCCACGGCCCCGAACATCAGACGTTCTCGAGGTTCCGCGCGTTTGAGACCTACGGGCTGGCGCCGGTACTGGGCCCGATTGCGGGATAGCCGCCGGCGCTGAGGAGCCGTTCAGGCGGGCACGCTCCGCTCCGAGAGATGCGCGCCGACCTTGCGCTTGACGCGTTGCAGGGCGTTGTCGACCGTCTTGCAGTCGCAGTCCAGCCGCCGCGCGACCTCCTCGTAGGAATGGCCGTCGAGGTACAGCGCCAGCACGCGCGACTCCAATTCCGACAGCGCGGTCGAGATGCACGCCACCAGCGCCCGCAGCTCCTCGGAGGAGATGACCTGGTTGACGGGGTCATGGACCGTCGGTCCGGGCAGCATCTCGTCGAGCGTCGGCTCGTTGTCGCCGAACGCGCCCGCTGGACTGCTCGAGAACGAGACGTATTGGTTGAGCGGGGCGTGCTTGTTGCGCGTCGCGGTCTTGACCGCGGTGATGATCTGGCGCGTGATGCAGAGCTCGGCGAAGTTGCGGAAGCTCGATTCGCGATCCGTTCTGTAGTCCCGGACGGCCTTGTAGAGGCCGACCAGGCCCTCCTGGATGAGATCGTCGGCATCGCCGCCGGCGAGAAAGTACGACGACGCCTTGAGCCGGACGAATCCGTAGTAACGGCGGACGATCCGGTCGTAGGCGTCGGCGTGCCCCTGCTTTGCAAGGGCAATCAGGAAACCATCATCAACCCTAGGTTGAGCCTGAGAGTAAGCAGACAGTCGGGCCACGAGTACCTTCCTCGTTCCGCCCGTCATGACGACGGGCGATCGGGATTTCGTGGCGCGCTACCTCCCCTGGCGCCGCACCATTATTGACTTCCAGAAGAGCGAGCACCGAAGCGCCGGCTCCTCCTCAACCCATAGCCTAAAGCTCGAGTTGATCCTTATTCAGCGGCGCGAGCTTGACATAGCAACGCGCGCGTGTCAAGCGCCGTGCAAGTTTCCTTGCCGATCGCGCGCCGCGGCGAAGATCAGCACCGCTGCCGCGGCGCTGACGTTCAGGGACTCGATCTTTCCCCGGACGGGGATCGATACCAGGACGTCGCAGGCGCGCGGCGACACGCGGGCGCAGGCCCCGCCCCTCGGAGCCGAGCACGAGCACGATCGGGCCGCCGAAGTCGACGGTCGCGTAATCGGCGGCACCCGTCTGGTCGGCGCCGTAGCACCATAGGCCCGCACGCTTTGCGCCCGCCAGGAAGTCGGCGAGGTTGCGAACCTTGGCGATCGGGATGTGCTCGACGGCGCCGGCCGACGCCTTACAGACCGCGGGCGTGACCTCGGCCGAGCGCCGTTCCGGGACCACCAGCCCCGACACGCCGGCGCACTCCGCCGACCGCGCGATCGCGCCGAGGTTGTGCGGATCCTGGACCTGATCGAGCGCGACGAGCAGCGGCTCGGGCAGCGTCAGAAGCTCGTCCGCGCCGGCGTAAACGAACGGCGACACTTCGGCGCACACTCCCTGATGCTCCGCCGAGCCCGAGCGCCGCTCGAGCTCGTCGGTGCCGACCACCGAGGTGATCGAGGAGACCGCGGCGAGCCACGGCTCGCGGCGCGCGTTGGCGCTCGCCCAGACGCGACTCACCGTCCGGGGGCCGCGAAGCGCCTCCCGCACCGGATTGCGCCCATAGACGATCACGCGCGCGAGCTCATCTGAGCGGGAACAGCTCGGGCCCGTCGGGCCCGTCCCTGACCTCCCAGCCGCGCGCCGCAATCTCGTCGCGCAGGGCATCGGCGCGCTCGAAATCGCGCCGTACACGGGCCGTCTCGCGTTCCTGCGCGAGCTCGAGGATCTCCCCCGGCGTCGGCTCGGCCTCCGGCTCGAGCAGGTTCGCCAGGCCGAAGACATCGAGCATCTCGCGCAGATCCTCGTTGCCGACGGTCGCCGACTCGCCGCGGTTGGCCTCGCGGACCCAGTCGAACACGACCGCCAGCGCCCGTGGGGCGTTGAAGTCATTGGCCAGCGCGTCGGCGAACTGCTCGCGGAGCGGCGCCGACCACTCGGGGCTCGGCCCGTCAACCAGCCGGCGGGCGGCCTCGCGGATCCGCGCGCACTGGGCGCCGGCCTCGGCCAGCCGCCCGTCGTCGAACTCCATCGGCTGGCGATAGTGAGCGCCGCAGAAGTACATCAGCAGCGAGTCGCGGCCGAAGCGCTCGAGCGCCTTGTGGAGCACGAACACGTTGCCGATTGACTTGGACATCTTCTCGCTCTCGAGCCGCACCATCCCGTTGTGCATCCACAGCTGCGCGAGCGGCTCGCCACGCGCGGCGAACGTCTGCGCCGCCTCGTTCTCGTGGTGGGGGAACAGCAGGTCACTGCCGCCCCCGTGGATCTCGATCTCGAGCCCGAGCTCTTCCTCGGCCATCGCCGAGCACTCGATGTGCCAGCCCGGCCGCCCCGGTCCCCACGGCGAGTCCCACGAGGTGTCCTCGCCCTCCTTGAGCCCCTTCCAGAGCGCGAAATCGCGCGGATCGCGCTTGCGCCCGGCGCCCTCGAGGCCCTCCCCCTGGTCCATCTGGTCGACGTCGCGGTGCGATAATTCCCCGTAATTGGGGTAATCGCGGACCGAAAAGTAGACGTCACCGTCCGCCGCGTAGGCATGACCATCATCGACCAACTGCTCGATCAAGCTCACGATCGGACCGATCGTCTCGCTCGCGAGCGGCTCCTGGTCGGGCCGTCCGAGACCGAGCGCGTCGGTATCGGCGATGTAGGCCTCGATCATGTCGCGCGCCAACTCGGCGCTGCCGACGCCGGCCTGGAGCGCCGCGGCGTAGATCTTGTCGTTGATGTCGGTGACGTTGGAGACGAACTGAACCGCGTACCCCTCGCTGACGAGGAATCGCTTGAGCTGCGAGAAGACGACGAACGGTCGCGCGTTTCCGACGTGGATGCGGCCGTAGACCGTCGGCCCGCAGGCGTAGATCCGGATCCGACCGGCAACGAGCGGCTCCAAGGCGACCAGCTTCCCGGTCCTCGTGTCATGCAGGTAAACGGCACGCAACGTCTGGCTACCCTAGTGGACGCGCTAGCGGCCGCAGGCCCCGCGATCCGCGTGGCCAGGTAGGTTGCCCGCATGTCACCCCGGTCGCTCAACGCCGACCACCTCGCCGACGTCAAGCAGGGCTTCCGCACCCTGCCCGAGCGCTATCTCGGTGCCGAGCCTGGGTTCGACGTGACCTACCACATCAAGCTGTGCGACCTCGGCCACACATGGGAGGTCCGCTGCACCTGCCACGCCGCCCGCATTCGCCAGGGCGCGACCCGGCGCCGCCCCGACGTCACGATCACAACTGACGCCGGGACCTGGCTGGCGCTCCGCCAGGGCACGATGTCGGGGATCGACGCGTTCGGACAGCGCCGCCTGGCGGTCCGCGGCAACCTCGATTACGCGATCGGCTTTGAAGGCATGTTCCGACTCGCCGGGGGCCGTCCACCGCTGCTCGGCATCCACGACGTCGCCGTCGGCCGCCACCGCGTATCGACCCTGACGATGGGTCACGGACGTGACGTGCTGCTGCTCCACGGGCTCGGCGGCACCCGGGCGTCGTTGCTCGAGACGGCGGCCGGCCTCAGTCAGCACTACCGCGTCCACGCTCCCGATCTGCCCGGCTTCGGCTCCTCGAGCAAGCCCGCCCGAGGCGCGTACAACGCCGCCTGGTTCTCGGAGATCATGCTCGGCCTGATGGACGCGCTCGGGGTGCAGCGCGCCCACCTGATCGGCAACTCGATGGGCGGCCGCGTCGCGATCGAGATGGCGCTGACATCGCCCGAGCGCGTCGGCGCACTCGGGCTGCTGTGTCCGGCGGTGGCCTGGATCAAGCGCGGCTTTCACCCCCTCGTCAGGCTTCTGCGCCCCGAGTTCGGCCTGCTGCCGCACGGCTTCTCCCGCGGCGCCGTCGCAGCGCAGTTCTGGAGCATGTTCTGTGAGCGTGACCTGATCGATCCCGCGGTCGCCGACCTGATGGTTGACGAGTTTCGCCGCATCTACCACACGGCCGGGGCGCGATATGCGTTCCTCTCGTCGGCGCGCAACATCTACCTCGAGGCCCCGTTCGGGCGCACCGGCTTCTACTCGCGCCTGGCCGCGCTCCAGCCGCCGGCGCTGTTCGTCTGGGGCAGCCATGACCGGCTCGTCCCGCCTGCCTTCAGCCGCCACGTCCGCCGGTGGCTGCCCAGCGCCGAGCAGGTCACGCTCGACCGCTGCGGCCACGTCCCGCAGGTCGAGCGTCCCGAGGAGACCGCCGCGCTGCTGCTCTCGTTCTTCGCCAGGGCCGACGGAGCGTCCGGCCCGGGTGACGCTGCCGTGGACGGCCAGCTCGGCTCCGCGGCGGCCTGAGCGAAGGGTGTTGACAGAATTCGGGGCGATGGCGGTCGCCGACAAAGCCCGCAGCAACGGCCACGCTGACGAGTCCTCCGGCGAGCGCGGGCGCGAGTCGCGTGGGTCGCTGCTGACGCGGGCGCTTGGCCAGATCGCGCGCCAGGCACAGCAGCGGATCCCGCGAGCCGACCTCGACGAGCGCGACCCCGACTTCATCCGCGAGCGGCTGCCGCTGATGTGGCTGTGGGCGAGCCTCTGGTACCGCGGCGAGGTGCGGGGGCTGGGCAACATCCCCGACGACGGGCCGGTGCTGCTGGTCGGCAACCACTCGGGCGGCAACATGACGCCGGACACGATCGTGTTCACGCTCGCGTTCAACACCTACTTCGGCGTCGAGCGCGCCTTCTACCAGCTGGCTCACAACCTGGTCCTGTCGATGCCGGGGCTCGGCTCGCTGAGGAAGTTCGGGACCGTCGCCGCCTCGCCCGAGAATGCCCGCAAGGCACTGGACTCGGGAGCGGCGCTGCTCGTCTACCCGGGCGGCGACTACGAGGTCCACCGGCCCGTCTGGGAGCGCAACCGGGTCGATTTCAACCGTCGCAAGGGGTTCATCCGCCTGGCGCTCGAACAGAACGTGCCGATCGTCCCGGTCATATCGATCGGCGGTCAGGAGACGGCCCTGTTCTTGAGCCGCGGCGAGCGTCTCGCCCGTTGGCTCGCGCTCGATCGCCTGTTCCGTCTCAAGGTGCTGCCGATCTCGATTGCGCTGCCGTGGGTGATCAACGTCGGTGATCTGCTCGGCCACGTGCCGCTGCCGGCCAAGATCACGATCGAGACACTGCCGCCGATCGACGTGCGCGGCGAGTTCGGACCCGATCCCGACGTCGACGACGTCTATGACCACCTGATCGCGCTGATGCAGGAGACGCTCGATGCGCTCGCGGCTGAGCGTCGCCTGCCGGTGATCGGATGAGCGCGGAGGCCCAGCCGGCGATCGGGTCGGCGCGGGCGCGGGCGGTGATCGGATGAGGGCAAGCGCGCACGCGGTTGTCTGCGCCCCGATCGACACCGTCTGGGAGATCGTCTCCGACCCCGAACGCGTGCTGACGTTCATGTCAGGCGTGACGCGCTGGGAGGTCGAATCCCAGCGGCCGACCGGGCTCGGGGCGCGCTACCGGATGCTGATGCGGGTCGGCTCGGCCGAGGTCGGCGGGCTGATCGAGGTGGTCGAGTGGGAGCCGCCCCGCGAGCTCGCGTGGACGTCGGTCACCGGCGTCGATCAGCGGGGGCGCTGGCGCCTGCGCCCCGCGGCCGGCGGCCGCACGCGCGTCGAGATCAGGCTCGCCTACGGGGTCGCCGGGGCGGGGCTCGCGGGCTGGCTGGCGGAGCGAATCGCGGCACCCGCGGTGACCGGGCACCTGCGCTCGACGGTCAGCCAGCTGACGCGACTGGTCGAGCACCAGCGGCTGCGGGAGCTCGCCGAGCGGCGGCGCGCCAAGGCCGGCTAGGCAGCGGCCGGCTTGTAGGCCCGGAAGCGCAGCGACCGCTCGCCGGTGTCCACGTGCGGATCGTGCAGGCCGGCGTGCTCGAGACGTCCCGGCAGACGATCGGGGTCCAGCGGCGCCAGCTTGTCGCCAACGTGGATCAGCTTGAACAGCCACCCGACGCCGAGGCTGTCGGTGCCGGCGAACGTGCCGCCCGGGCGCAGGACGCGAGCCACCTCGCCAAACGCCCGGTCCTGGAGCGCAGCCGGGTCGAGGTGGTGCAGCATCGTGAAGCAGACGACCGCCGAGAAGCGATCGTCGGCGTACGGCATCTGGGTCGCGTCACCCTGGGTGACCTCAACCGTGTTGCCGAGGTCCCCGCGCAGCTGCCGGCAGTAGCGGTCGCTGAGCTCGAGCACGGTCAGCCGAGGCGCCTGGCGGACGAGCAGCTTTGTCGTCGCGCCGAATCCGGGCCCGATCTCGAGCACGTCATCGCCGAGCTCGACGTCGTCCAGTCCCCACGGGACCAGCTCGCGCTCGACCCTCCGTGCCCAGCGGTCAGACGAGCAGATCATGTTGTGAGCGAGGTTCATCGCCACGGTGTAACAGATCGCCCGCGGCTCGGGCGGTCCACGTCAACGAGTCGAGGACGAGCTCAGGCGGCGAGCAGGCTGAAGCGCACGCGCGTCCCGGCGGCGCCGTCGGCCAGCCAGATGCGGCCGCCGTGAGCCTCGACGATCGCGCGCGACACGGCGAGGCCGAGACCGGCGCCGTCGCCCGTGCGCGACGCGTCGACCCCGGCGCGATAGAAGGCGGTGAAGACGCGCTCGCGGTCCTCGGGCGCGATGCCGTCGCCGCTGTCGGCGATCTCGACCTCGATCCCCGTCGGGACGGGCTCGGCCCGGACGACGACGCTGCCGTCGGCCGGCGTATGCCTGATCGCGTTCTGGATCAGGTTGAACAGCACGCGTTGGAGCTTCTCCGGGTTGGCGCGAGCCGGGCTCAGCTCGTCGGGGACGTGGGCAACCACCGCGACGCCCTTGGCCTCCGCCTGGACGCGCATCGCCTCGACGGTCTCCTCCACGAGCTCGTGCAGCGGTACACGCTCGAGCGACCAGCTGATGTCGCCGGCCTCGAGCCGCGAGAGCTCGAACAGATCGTCGATCAGCACGCTGACGGCATCGATGTGCGTGCGCATCCGGGTCAGATAGCCTCGGCGCGTCTCGGGATCGACGACGATGTCGTCGCCGACGGCGTCGGCGAGCAGCCGCAGCGAGGTGATCGGGGTCCGTAGATCGTGGGAGACCGCCGCGACCAGATCCCGCCGGGCGCGATCGGACTGATCGCGCGCCGCCTCCTCGGCCCGCAGGTCGGAGATCATCGCGTTGGCCGCCTGGGCGAGCTCGGCGAGCTCGTCGCTGGCCGTCGTCTCGATTGCGACCCCGCGCTCGCCGTGACCGACCGCGCGCAGCCCGTCACGGACGATCTCGACGTCATGCAGGATCCCGTTCGCCACCACCTTGGCGCCCACCGCCGCGAGGACACCGGCGGCGAGCACGATCGCGGCCACCAGCACCGCCCCGTGATCGGACAGCACCATCAGCGCCGAGACGATCACCAGCGCAAGAAGCACCGGCGCGACCGCGATCGCGACCACGAGCGTGAACTGATGCGAGAGCGAGCCGACGCTCGAGCGCACGCCCGCCGCGATCCGCGTGATCGCCGAGGTCGATCCGGAGTTCGCGGGCTCGGCGGCGACGCTCGCGGTCAACGGCTCCGAGTGCGGGACGTCGGTCACGGCACGAACCGGTAGCCGACGCCCCACACGGTCTCGATGTGCTTCGGCTGCGCCGGGTCGAGCTCGATCTTCGCGCGCAGGCGCCGGATGTGGACCGTGACCGTCGAGGTGTCGGTGTAGAAGGAGTAGTGCCAGATCGAGTCCATCAGATGGTTGCGCGAGAACACCTGCCCCGGGTGACGGGCGAGGAACAGGAGCACATCGAACTCCCGCTGGGTCAGCTGCACCTCGTCACCGCGAACGTGGACCCGGCGCGCCGCCGGATCGATCGTCAGGTCGCCGCACTCCAGCGGCTGGGCGCGACCCGGAGTGGTATCCACCCGGCGCAGAACCGCGTCGACGCGAGCCACGAGCTCGGCGGGCGAGAACGGCTTGACGACGTAATCGTCGGCGCCGAGCCGCAGGCCGATGACCCGGTCGGACTCCTCGCCCTTGGCCGTCAGCAGGATCGTCGCGATTCGGTCACTGCCGCGCTCGCGCATCCGCTTCATCACCTCGAGTCCGTCGATGCCGGGAAGCATCAGGTCGAGCACGACGAGGTCCGGCCGGTCGGTCGCCACCGCGGCCAGCGCCTGCACCCCGTCGGCGGCGATCTGCGTGCGGTAGCCGGCCCGCTCGAGATAGCGGGAGACGACCTCCGCGATCGTCGGTTCATCGTCGACGACGAGCACCGAACGCCGAGAGTTGGGCTCCATGGCCTGATTCTGGCAGCCATGGCGCCCGGGGGCCCGCGGTTGTGACCTAGTTCATCGCCTGTTCACGATCCCCGAGGTCCTGACCGGCCGGCGTGCTCGCGATCCGCGAGGTCCTGACCGGCCGGCGCCTGCTCGCGGCCGAGGGTCCCTACTCGGTGAGCACCTTGATCACGTCCTGGGCGTGGGTGACGGGGATCCGATTGCCCTCCAGCTCGATTCGCGAGCCAGTGTCGTCATCGATCAGCTCGAGCACGCGGACGTTCACGCGCTGGTGCACCTTCGCGGTCAGCCCGGCCCGATTGACCCTGAACACGAGCTCATTCACCTTGCGTCGTGACTTCGCCGCGAACCCGTAGACAGTGTTCGCCGACACCCCGACGAGCATCACGCCCGGCAGGCCCGACGCGCGATCGGCGGCGTGCTTGCCCGCGATCGACCCTACGCCCGTGCCGACCGCGCCAGCGATGCCCCCGAGCGCGTCACCGGCATCGCCTCCGAGAAACCCGCCGGCGAACAGCCCGCCGGTGTGACCGCGCGGGTAGAACTGGCCGACGGCGATCACCTCGTCGTCGACTCCGCCGGCGCGCAGCGCCTCTTGGACGAGCTCGACCATCGACTCTTCAGACATGGCACCCCTCCCTCAGTTGCCCTCAGTTGCGATCGTCATCATAGGCGAGGTGAGGGAAAGCCTGGTCACGGCCGGGAGTCGCCGGTGACCGACACACGGTTGATCGCCGAACAGGCAGGTATGGTCGCGACCGCCTGGTCGCCACCGGGTTCACCCCCGTCCTGGCGGCTGACGGCGGTGCAGTTCGCGGCGCTGCGCGATGACGAGGACCTGCTCGAGCTCGCCGGCGCGATCCCCGCCGAGCGCCTACCGCCGTTGCTGTTCTCGGCCGCCGCGACCTCCCTGATCCTCGCCCTCGAGCCCGAGCCGCTGCGCGACTGGTTCCCCCGGCTCGGCGAACCGCAGCCGCTCCTGGCGCCGGAGTTCGGGGCGCGCTACCGCGCCTTCTGCCTCGAGCACGCCGACGCGCTGCTCGAGCTCTGCGCCCGTCACCGCTACCAGATGAACGAGGTGGGACGGTGCGCGGACTTCGTCCCGCCGCTCACGCAGGCGGCGGACGAGCGCCGCGATCTCGCGCTCGTGGACATCGGCACCGGCGCCGGACTCGCGCTGCACTTCGACCGCTACCGGTACGCGTACCGCCTGGCGAGCGGCGAGCCCCTACACGTCGGCGCGCGGAGCTCGCCGGTCACGCTCGACGTCGAGCTCGCCGGGGCGTTGACGCCGCGCCTGCCGGCCGAGCTGCCGGCGGTCGCCGATCGAGTCGGGATCGACATCGAACCGCTCGACCTGGCCGATCCGGACGTACGCGGCTGGCTGGCGGCCTGCGTGCCCCAGGAGATCGGCGCCGTGACGCGCTTTGACGAGGCGGCCCGGATCGCGCTCGCCAACCCGGCGCGCGCACTGCGCGGGGACGCCTGCGAGCTTCTCCCGGCGGTCCTCGAGGCGATCCAGCCCGGACCGCTGATCTACGTCGTGGACACCTACGTCAACGTGTTCTTCACGCCGGCCCAGCTCGAGCGGTTCACGGCCGCGATCGACCGGGTCGGCCGTCGGCGTGACCTCGACTGGGTGTCGATCGATCCGCTGGTGCCGATGGGGCCGTCGGCGAGCCGCACCGTGACCGGGATGCAAGCGCCCCCACAGCTGCTCGAGCGCAACCGCGCCGGCGGCGTGTTCGGGGTCGTCAGCCGCCGGTCCTATCGCGACGGACGGATGACCGAGGCGATCCTCGGCGTGGCACATCCGAGCGCGCTGTGGCTCGAGTGGCTCGACCCCGGGACCGCCGCCGGGTGACCCGGTCGAGGCGCTCGGTCGGGGGGTAGTCGGGTCGCGGTGGTCAGCCGCGCGTCGCCACCGTGGCGACCGCGATCGCCGCGACGCCCTCCTCGCGGCCCACGAATCCCATCCCCTCGCCCCGCGTCGCCTTGACGCTGACGTGCGGCACGTCGAGATCGAGCGCCTCGGCGAGGCGGGCGCGGATCTGATCGCGCACCGGCAATAGCTTGGGTCGCTCGAGCATCACGGTGGCATCGACGTGCAGCACCTCGAAGCCGGCCTCCTGGACCCGCGTGACCGCAGCGCGCAGCAGCTCGATCGAGTCGGCCCCGGCGTAGCGCGGGTCGGTATCGGGGAAGTGTTCGCCGATGTCGCCGAGCGCGCACGCCCCCAGCACGGCGTCGATCACCGCGTGCGTCAGCACGTCCGCGTCAGAGTGGCCCTCGAGCCCGAGCCCGAGCTCGTGCTCGAGCTCGACACCGCCGATCACCAGCCGCCGTCCCGGGACGAGCCGGTGCGCGTCGTAGCCGATCCCGGTCGTCGTGCTCATCGGGCGGGCTGCGCGAGCAGCAATTCGGCGATCCGCAGATCCTCGCGGGTGGTGATCTTCATGTTGTTCGAGTCCGCGCCGACCACCCGCACGACCCCTCCCGCCTGCTCCACCAGCCAGGCGTCGTCGGTGGCGCGGGCGAGCACTTCGTCGGGCGCACTGAGCGCGCGTTCGAGCGCCGCGCGCCGGAAGACCTGCGGCGTCTGCACCGCCCACAGGAGCCCGCGATCGAGCGTCCGCACCACTGTCTGCCGATCGGCGCCGACCTCCTTGATCGTGTCCGAGACCGGCGCCGCGGCGACCACGGCGTCGGCCCCGTGACGGTCGAGCTCGGCGAGCGCGAGGTCGAACAGTTCGGGGCCCGCGAACGGGCGGGCCGCGTCGTGGACGATCACCGGGTCTCCATCACCGCTGTGCTCGAGCGCGGCCCGGACCGAGTGCGAGCGCTGTACGCCGCCCGCCACCGCCACCGTTCCCTCCGGCGCGTGGGCAAGCGCATCGGCGGGCAACGCGACGACGATCCGCTCGACGGCCGGGACCGCGCGCAGCGCGCGCACGCTGTACTCGAGCATCGGCATCCCACACAGCGTCACGAGCGCCTTGGGGCGGTCTGACCCAAGGCGCTCGCCACGTCCCGCGGCCACGATCAGCGCGACCGCCACTTCAGCGTCCTACGGGGCGGCGACGGTCACCTTGCCGTTGCCGTTGGCCCCGGCGCCGGCAGTCGCGCGGCCATGGCCGTTGGCGTGGCCGTTGCCGTTGACGCGGCCGTTGCCATTGGCCTTGGCTTGCCCGTGACCATTCGAGTTTCCGAGCAGGCCATACAGATGCGCCTCGACCTCCTGCTCGTCCATCTCGAGCGCGTACATCAGCTCGGAGGCGAGGATCTTCTTGGCGCGGGTGAACATCTGCTTCTCGCCGGTCGACAGGCCCTTCTGGGCCTCCCGGATCGCAAGATTTCGGACCACCTCGGCGAGTTCATAGATATCGCCTGTCTTGATCTTGTCCCGGTTGTGCTTGAAGCGCCGGTTCCAGTTCTTCGGCATTTCTGAGCACTCGTCGGAGAGAACCGCGAGCACTTTCTGGACCGTCTCTTCGTCGATCACCCGCCGCAAGCCGGCCAGCGCCGCGTTCTCCGTCGGCACCATGACCGTCATGTCGTTGTGGAGGATCTTGATCGTGAGGTACTCCCGGCTCTCGCCGCCCAGCACCACTTTCTCCTCCTTGCGGAGGACCTTGCCGGCGCCGTGGTGCGGGTACACGACGCTGTCGCCGATCTCGAATTCGATGTGCGGCAGCGGATCAGCGGGCTCAAGGTCATCCAGCTGCTCTTCCGTTAGCTCTGTGATGGTGTCCTCCTCTGTCGGGGGCCGGGCAGGGCGTTGCCCGTCGCGGATTGCGCTACGTCTGCAGGTAGCGATCAACCAGGTTGATCTCCTGCTGTCGGCGAAGGCCCTCGCGGATGTCCTTCGCCCGGATCTCGCCGACACCGTCGACGGTCTCCAACTCGCCATCCGATGCGGCGAGCAATTGCTCGAAGCCTCCGAACTCCATCACGATCCTCTGCACGACCAGTCTCGGCAGTCTGGGAATGCGACCCAGAATTCGGAACCCGCGCGGAGAAACGGGGTAATCGAGCGTATTCAGCTTCCGGTCGTAGCCGAGCAGTTCGGCGAGCCGACCGAAGTCCAGCAAGTCCTGATGGGGAAGTCTCACGAGTTGGTCGACGACGATCGCGAAGCCGTCGTCGGTGTCGTCGACCAGGAAGTCATGCACGAGCGCCGCCTTGTCGGCGGCGACGCCGACCATCGTCTCATCGAGCTGCATCTCGATCAGCCGGCCCTCGGTGCCGAGCTCGACGATGTAGCGCTCGATCTCGACCGCCATCCGGGTCACGAGCTCGGCGCGCTGGAGCACGGTCAGGACGTCGTGGAGCGTGACGCCGCCCTCGAATTCGAGCGCCGTCAGCCTGGTCGACACCTGATCGAGCCGGCTGCGGTACTTGTCGAGCGTCGCCAGCGCCTGGTTGGCCTTCGCGAGCACGACCGGGATGTCCTCGAGGATGTACTTGACCCCGTCCACGTACAGCGAGACGACTTCACGGCGCTCGGAGACGGCGATCACGATCGCGTCCGTCTGCTTGGAGACGCGTTCGGCGGTTCGGTGGCGAGTGCCGGTCTCGAGCGTCAGGATCGTCGGGTCCGGCGTCAGCTGCACGTTGACGTGGGCGATCTTCGTCGCGTTCGAGCTCAGCACGATTGCCCCATCCATCTTCGCGAGCTCGTACAGGAACGCGGGCGAATAGTCGACGTCGAGTTTGATTCCGCCTGAGAACAGGAACGCCAGCTCCTCGATGTCGCCGATCACGATCAGCCCACCCGTGCGGGCATCGACGATGTTGTCGATCCCCTCGCGCAACGAGGTCCCAGGCGCCACCATCTCAAGCGCCCTCATGATCCGGGACTCTTGTCGAGACTCGAGCTCTTCTTTGAGCTCTTCCCCGGAACGCGGCGGCATCGGTAGTGATTTTAGCCGTAATGTTGCCAACAGGTTGCGCCGCCGCACACGGTTGCACCGTCGTCGGGCGGACGGGTGTGCGCTACACGAACCTGTGCGCGTACGTGCGTGGCCCTAGCCCGCCCCGACGGGCACGATCAGGCCGCCGCGACGGCGCGGGACGCCGGCTCCAGCGCGCTGGCGAGCGCGGCGCGCAGCGAGCGGTGCGATCCCGGCTCGATCACCGGGCCCAGCCCGAAGCGCTGCGCCTCCGCCAGCCGCCGGTCGGCGTGCGCGACCGTCCGCAGCTCGCCGGTCAGCCCCAGCTCCCCGAAGCAGGCCAGCGGCCGCGCGTCGGCGCCCGCCAGAGCCACTCGTTTGGCCGCGCTCGCCACCGCCAGCGCCACCGCGAGATCGGACCCCGGCTCGTCGACCCTGACGCCGCCGACCACGTTTACGAACACGTCGGCGGCGCCGAGCCCGATTCCGCCGTGGCGCCCGAGCACCGCCAGCACGAGCGCCACCCGGTTGCGGTCAAGTCCCGCCACCACCCGGCGCGGCGGGACCAGCTCCGAGGCGTGCACCAGGGCCTGGACCTCGACCAGCAGCGGCCGCGATCCCTCCATCGAGCAGAGCACGACGCTCCCCGGGGAGCGTGTCGCGTCGGCGAGGAATCGCGCCGAGGCGTCGAGCACCTCGACCAGCCCCTCATCTTGCATCTCGAACACGCCCGCCTCGTTGGTGGACCCGAAGCGGTTCTTGATCGCCCTGACGGTGCGGTAGGTGCGCTCGCGTTCACCCTCGAACTGGAGCACGCAATCGACCAGATGCTCGAGCACGCGCGGCCCGGCGAGCGCGCCCTCCTTGGTCACGTGACCGACCAGCAGCACCGCGGTCCGCTGGCGCTTGGCGACCTGCATTATCTCGCCCGCCACCTCGCGCACCTGGGCCACTGAGCCGGCGGCGCTCGACAGCTCGGCGCTATGGAGCGTCTGAACCGAATCGATCACGCACACCTCCGGACGCTCCTGCTCGAGCGTCGCCAGCACCGTGTGCAGGTCGGTCTCGGCGATGACGGGCACCGCCAGCGCCTCGCCGGTGCCGAGCCGCTGCGCCCGCAGCCGGATCTGCGCCGCCGATTCCTCGGCGGAGACGTACAGCGTTCGGCGCCCCTGCTGGACGAGGTTGGCGAGCACCATCGTCGTCAGCGTCGACTTGCCGATCCCCGGCGCGCCGCCGAGCAGCACCAGCGACCCGGGCACGATCCCCCCGCCGAGGACGCTGTCAAGCTCGCCGATCCCGGTGCTCAGCCGCCGGTGGTCGTCGGCCGCGACCTCGCGCAGCGTGACCGGCTTGACCGCGGCGGCGTTCGGACGCCGTCCGCGGCCGGGGCCGCCCGCTCCGGCGGAGCGTTCCGCCGGCGGGCGTACATGCTCGGTCAGCGTGTTCCACTCGCCGCAGCCCGGACAGCGCCCGGCCCAGCGCGCGGTCTCATGGCCGCACTCGGAGCACACGTAGATCGACGATGGCCGGGGCACAGTGGTCCCAGCGTACGCGCCGGTGCCGACGGTACCGCGGATCGCCACACTTTCGTTTCAGATCGGGGACAGCCGGCGCCAGGGCGGTCGCTCCGAAAACCGGTTGGAACGGAATGCTCCATATAGGACCCTTTGGTTCCAAGCGACCGCGCGCGCCAGCGGAAGGCGACCGCGAACCGCGAGCTTGCGGTTCACGATCGCCAAATAGCTTTGCCTGACGCTAGTCGCCGTCCGGCGGTGCCGGTGGTCCACCCGGCTCCGACTGCTCGGAGTCGTGCTCGTCCTCGTCGGATGAGCCGCCCTCCGCTCCGACCCCGACCGGGGTGGGCTGCGGCGCCGGCTCGATCACCGTCAACTTGACCTCGGGCTCGTCCTCGCCTTCGACGTCACCGGGCTCGACGAGCACCGTCGAACCGGATGGGACCTGCGAGCGCAGGACGAAGTCCGCGAGCGGATCCTCGATGTAGCGCTGGATCGCACGGCGCAGCGGCCGCGCGCCCATCGCCGGGTCCCAGCCCTTGTCGACGAGCAGATCCTTGGCCGGCTCCGACAGCTCGAGTTGCAGCTCGCGCTCGGCCATCGACTCGCGGATCCTCGTCAGCAGCAGCTCGACGATCTCCTTGATCTCGTCCTTGGCGAGCTTGTGGAACACGATCACCTCGTCGATCCGGTTCAGGAACTCGGGCCGGAAGACCTTCTTCAGCTCGCCCATGATCCGGTTCTTCATGTCGTCGTAGGTGATTCCGGTCTCGTCGTCGGAGACGGCGAACCCGAGCGGCGTGTTGCGTGCGATCTCTGAGGCCCCGATGTTCGAGGTCATGATCACGATGCAGTGGCGGAAGTCGACCGTCCGGCCCTGCGCGTCGGTCAGCCGCCCGTCCTCGAGGATCTGCAACAGGATGTTGAAGACATCGGGGTGGGCCTTCTCGATCTCGTCGAGCAGCAGCACGCTGTAGGGCTTGCGGCGCACGGCCTCGGTCAGCTGGCCGCCCTCGTCGTAGCCGATGTAGCCCGGAGGCGACCCGACCAAGCGCGAGACCGCGTGCTTCTCCATGTACTCGGACATGTCGATCCGGATCATCGTGTCCTCGTCGCCGAACAGGAACTCGGCGAGCGTCCGCGCGAGCTCGGTCTTGCCCACGCCGGACGGTCCGAGGAAGATGAACGAACCGGTCGGGCGCTTGGGGTCCTTGAGCCCGGCGCGCGAGCGGCGGATCGCCTTGGAGACGACCTCGATCGCGGGGTGCTGTCCGATCACCCGCTTGTGGAGCTCGTCCTCCATCCGCATCAGCTTCTGGGTCTCGGCCTCGGTCAGCTTGAAGACGGGGATCCCGGTCCACATCGAGACGATGTCCGCGATCTCCTCCTCGCCGATCGACGGGCGCTCGGTCGACTCACCGGCCTCCCACTGCTCGGCCAGCTCACGCTTCTTCTGGGCCAGCCGGCGCTCGTCGTCGCGCAGGCTCGCCGCCTTCTCGAATTCCTGGTTCTCGATCGCCTCTTCCTTGGCCCGGCGCGTCTCGGTGATTTCGTCCTCGAGCTCGCGGTAGACGGGCGGCGACGTCATCGACTTGATCCGCATCCGGGACGCGGCCTCGTCGATCAGGTCGATCGCCTTGTCGGGCAGGAAGCGGTCGGAGATGTACCGGTCGGCGAGATCCGCCGCGGCCTCGAGTGCCTCATCGGTGATGTTGACCTTGTGGTGCTGCTCGTAGCGGTCACGGAGGCCCTTGAGGATCTGGACAGTCTCCTCGGTGGTCGGCTGGTCGACGGTGATCTTCTGGAAGCGCCGCTCGAGTGCGCTGTCGCGCTCGAGGTACTTGCGGTACTCCTCCAGGGTGGTCGCGCCCACCGTCTGCAGCTCGCCGCGTGCGAGCGCGGGCTTCAGGATCGACGCCGCGTCGATCGCACCCTCAGCCGCCCCGGCGCCGACGAGGTTGTGCAGCTCGTCGATGAACAGGATGATGTCGCCGCGCTGGGTGATCTCCTTCATCACCTTCTTGAGGCGCTCCTCGAACTCACCGCGGTACTTGGAGCCGGCCACCAGCGCCGCCAAGTCGAGCGTGTAGATCTGCTTGCCCTTCAGCAGCTCGGGCACGTCGGCGTTGGTGATCCGCTGCGCGAGCCCTTCGACGACGGCGGTCTTGCCGACGCCCGGCTCGCCCACGAGCACGGGGTTGTTCTTCGTGCGCCGCGAGAGAATCTGCATGATCCGCTCGATCTCGTTCTCACGGCCGACGACCGGGTCGAGCTTGCCCTCGGAGGCGAGCTTGGTCAGGTTGCGGCCGAACTGATCGAGCAGCTTTGACGACTTCTTGCCCTCGCCGGGGCCAGCCGCGCCCTGCGCACCGGTGCCGGCGCCGCGCTGGCGGCTGCCCGGACCGGACAGCATCCGGATCACCTCGTTGCGGATCTTCTCCGAGTCGGCATCGAAGTCGAGCAGGATGCGAGCCGCCACGCCCTCGTTCTCGCGCACCAGCCCGAGCAGGATGTGCTCGGTGCCGATGTAGTTATGGCCCAGGCTCAGCGCCTCGCGCAGCGCCAGCTCGAGCACCTTCTTGGCGCGTGGGGTGAACGGGATCTGGCCCGATGTGACCTCCTCACCGGAGCCGACAATCCGGACGACCTGCGCCCGGACGCGCTCGACGGTGATATCCAGCGACTCGAGCACCCGAGCCGCAAGGCCCTCCTCTTCGCGGAGCAGGCCAAGCAGGATGTGCTCGGTGCCGATGTAATTGTGTTTGAGGGTCCGCGCCTCTTCCTGAGCCAGGACAACCACCTGGCGGGCCCGCTCTGTAAATCGTTCGAACATGGCTTAAAGAAATCCTGTTGTCGCCGTTAAGTCGAAGATAGTCGGTCGCGGAATGGTCCTGGTTTGATCGCAGGTTTTCTTATCTGGATGGAGCTTTGGGGATGCCAACGATCCCGCCTCACTGATCTATTCGGCTGAGAACGCCAAACAGATGAGTGCGAACGGCTTCTTGATCGGGCCATACCTCAGTCTAACAGCCGCCTTCCGGGACCCAATCGCATAAATCAGCGCTACGTGCTGCAGTTCAGGCGGCCTTGGGGCGCTCCGTCTGGCCATCGGAACCCGCTTGCCGCCGCTCGCCCCCGGGCGCTGCCCGGCCCACGAGCGAGCGTACTCGTGGCGGAATCCGGCCCCCTGTCGACAGCCACGACCCGGCCAGGATCAGCAGCAGCCCCGCGAGCGCGCTCGGTCCGGGCCGCTCGCCGAGCAAGGTCACGCCGAGCACGACGGCGACCAGCGGATTGATATACGTGATCACGGTCGCGCGGCTCGTACCGGCCTCGCGGATCAGCATCGTGTAGACCACGAACGCGACCGCGGTGCAGAGCAGTCCGAGCGCCGCGACCGCCGCAAAGGCGCCCACGGTCGGCGTCCGGCTCGGCGTATTGAGTGCCGCCGACGGCGCCAGGATGACCGTCGCGACGAGCAGCGCCGCGCCCATCATCGCCCGTGAATCGAGCCCGTGCATCCTGAGCTTGACTACCATCGGTCCGATCGCATAGCCGATTGCAGCGACGAAGATCGCGAGCGCGCCGAGCACCTCCTTGCCGTTGCCGGCGACGTCAATCCCGACCAGCGCGATCACCCCCGTGAAGCCGATCATCAGCCCGGCCGCCCGTGCCCGGGTCGGGCGCTCGGAGGGGTCAAAGCGCAGTGACAGCACGGTCACGAGCAGCGGCACCGAGGCGATGATGATCGCGGCCAGCGACGAGGCGACGTGAACCTCCCCGACGGCGATCAGCGGGAACGGGATCGAGATCTCGGCCACGGCGAACACCACGATCCAACGCCATCGCCCGCGCAGCGATCCAAACCGCCGCCACGCCACCGCGACCAACAGCACGGCGGCGACCGCCACCCGCAGCCAGGCGACGTCGGGCGCCGTGATGCCGCCGTTGATCGCGATCTTGATCAGCAGGTAGGAGCCACCCCAGACGATCGACATGAACGCGAACGCCCACCAGGCGCGCCGCGTCATGAGCGCATCGCGGGAAAGAGCACCACCTCGCGGATCGAGCGCGTACCGGTCATGATCATCACCATCCGGTCGATCCCGATGCCGATCCCGCCTGTCGGTGGCATCCCCTGCTCGAGCGCCTCGACGAAGTCCTCGTCGTAGGGCTGGGCCTCGTCGTCGCCGGCCGCCGCCAGCCGGCGCTGGGCCTCAAACCGCCGCCGCTGCTCGTCTGGGTCGTTGAGCTCGGTGAACGCGTTCGCGAGCTCGATCCCATCGATGAACAGCTCGAAACGCTCGACCAAGCCCGGCTGATCCCGGTGATCCTTGGCCAGAGGAGAAATCTCGATCGGGTAATCGAGCAGGAACGTCGGCTCGATCAGCGTCGGCTCGACATGCTTTGAGACGAGCTCGTCGACCAGCTGCGGCCACCCATCCCCTTCGGGGACGGCGAGACCCCGGGAACGCATTGCGGCCACCAGCGCATCCCGATCGCGCTCGGCAAGGATGTCGATCCCCGTCCGCTCGAGAATCGCTCCGGCCAGCGTCTCGCGGTGCCAGGGCGAGCGAAAGTCGATCGGCCCGTCGTATTCGACGGCCTCTGCGACGGCTTGGAAGAGCCGTTCGCAGCGCGCGGCCACGTCGCGGTAGTCGGCGTACGCCTCATACCACTCGAGCATCGTGAACTCGGGGTTGTGCGTCGTGTCGACTCCCTCGTTGCGGAAGTCCTTGCCGAGCTCGTAGACGCGCTCGAGGCCGCCGACGATCAGCCGCTTGAGGTACAGCTCGGTCGCGATCCGCAGATACAGGTCGCGGTCGAGCGCGTTGTGATGAGTGGTGAACGGCCGTGCCATCGCCCCCCCGTAGAGAGGCTGAAGCACCGGCGTCTCCACCTCGATGAAGCCTTCTTCGTCGAGGAACCTGCGGGTCGCCGAGACCACGCGCGCGCGTGTGATGAACAGGTCGCGCGCCTCCTCGCTCGAGAGCAGGTCGAGCTCACGATGGCGAAAGCGCGTCTCCACGTCCGATAGGCCGTGATGCTTCTCCGGCGGCGGCCGAAGTGATTTGGCCAACAATGTGAACCGCTTGATCCGCAGCGTCAGCTCGCCGCGGCGAGAGCTGAAGGCGATCCCGTCGATCCCGAGCAGATCGCCGAGATCGAAGCCCAGCAGCCGCTCCATCCCCTCGGGTCCGAGCTCGTCGACACGCGCCTGAAGCTGAATCCGGCCCGAGCGGTCGACGAGGTCCAGGAACGCCATCTTCCCCTGGCCGCGGCGTGCCGCCAGGCGCCCGGCGACGCGATGCTCGACGTCGGTCTCCTCGCCCGCCTGTAATGCCGCGTGGGCGGCGCGCACGTCAGCGATCGGCTCGACTCCGTCGAACTGGTGCGGAAACGGGTCCACGCCCGCCGCTCGGAGCGACTCGAGCTTCGCCCGCCGCGTCGCGAGCAGGTCTGACGTGCCGGCTGGGCCGGCCGGCGTCGATGACTCGTCGCCGGGGCCTTGCCCCATTGCTACTTGCCGCCGACGTCGATCTTGGTGATCTTGAGCTTGCGCTCGCCGCGCGGAGTCGAGATCTCGACCTCGTCACCCCGCTTGCGGCCGAGCAGTGCCTTTCCGACCGGCGATTCGTTTGACAACTTCGCGTCGGCCGGATTGGCCTCGGCCGAGCCGACGATCGTGTACTTGGTCGACTTGCCACCCGCGTCCTTCACGTGCACGATCGAGCCGACCCGGACCAGATCGGTTCCGAGGTCCGAGGCATCGACGACGGTCGCGGAGCGCAGCTTGTCCTCGAGAGCCGCGATCCGGGCCTCGAGCATCGCCTGCTCGTTCTTGGCGTCGTCGTACTCCGCGTTCTCGGTGATGTCACCGAACTCGCGTGCCTCCTTGATGCGGGAGGCGATTTCGCGACGGCGGGTCGTCGACAAATGATCGAGCTCCGCCTTCAGCGTGGTGAGACCTTCCTGAGTGAGGATGACGTCCTTGGGCATAGCGCGTTTTAACCTGGTATCGGGAACATTCTGAACGAGAAAAACCCGCCTGGCAGGCGGGGAGGCCCGCGCTCTACCGCTCGCGGGGCGCATGAGTATAGACACCCGCTATCGCCGCTTTGAGGTATTGACACCCGGCGGGGCCAGGCGCCGCTGTCCGGGGCCCCTCGAAGCAGCGCCTTCGCCCTTCTCATACCCACTATCCGAGGCCAAAACGCGGGATGGGGTCGCCACCCCATGGTCACCCACGGGCGCTGCCGGGATGGTTTGTGACGCACTCGCACTTTCGATCACCGGGAGCGTTGATGACATCGCGCGCCGCACCATCGCCGAGCAGTACGCCACATCTACCGTCTCGCCCGCCCGACCCGGGCGTGCTGCTGACGCCCGACCGGCCGGGGTTTCACCCGGCGCGAGCGGCGTGGAACCTCGCGGTGGACCAGCGGCCGGCGGCGATCGGCCTGCCCCGCACGACCGATGACGTAGTCGCGCTCGTCCGGTGGGCCCGCGCTGAGGGTCTCCGGGTCGCCCCCCAGGCGACCGGCCATCAGGCGTCCTGCCTCGGTCCGCTGGACGGATCGCTGCTGCTCAAGACGTCGGCCTTGAGAACCGTCGAGATCGATGCGCAGTGGCGGACGGCGCGAGTGCAGGCGGGCGCGCTGTGGCAGGACGTCGTCGGACTCGCACAGCCCCACGGGCTCGCGCCGCTGGCCGGCTCCGCGCCCGACGTGGGCGTCGTCGGTTACACGCTCGGCGGCGGGCTGAGCTGGTTCTCACGCCGCTTCGGCCTGGCCGTCAACAGCGTCCGCAGGATGGAGGTGGTGACCGCTGACGGCGGCGTCCTCACGGTCGACGCGGACAACCAGCCAGACCTCTTCTGGGCCCTCCGCGGCGGCGGCGGCAGCTACGCGATCGTCACGGCGCTCGAGTTCGCGCTGTACCCGGTCACGGCCGTCTACGGCGGCGCGCTGCTGTGGCCGATGGAGCGCGCGGAGGAGGTCCTGGTCGCCTGGCAGCTGTGGCGTGCTCAGGCGCCGGACGAGCTCACATCGGTGGCCCGCCTGCTGCGAATCCCCGAGCTCCCCGAGATTCCGCCGCCGCTCCAGGGGCGCCAGATGATCGCCGTCGAGGCCGCCTTCATCGGTGATGGGGATGCAGGTACGAAGCTGCTGGCGCCGTTGCGCGCCCTGGCACCGGAGATCGACACGTTCGCGATGCTGACGCCCCAGCAGCTCGGCGGCCTTCACATGGACCCGCCCAACCCGGTCCCCGCGGCCGGCGACGGAATGCTGCTGACCGAGCTCCCGGCGACGGCGATCGACAACCTGCTCGACGTCGCCGGACCTTACGTGCGCTCGCCGCTGTTGTGCGTCGACGTGCGCCATCTCGGCGCAGCGATCGGGCGCCAGCCCGCCGATGGTGGCGCGGTCTCGTCGATCGACGCCGAGTTCGTCGTGTTCGCGGTCGGGATGACGCCGACGCCCGAGCTCGGCGAGAGCGTCGCCGGCCATGTCGACGCCGTCCGGGCGGCGCTCTCAGGCTGGGACGCCGGAAGGTCCTTTGCCAACTTCGCCGAGCGGCCGAGAGCGGCCGACGAGCTGTACGGGCACAGCGTTCATGCGCGCCTGACCGAGGTCAAGCGCGCCTACGACCCCGACGACGCAATTCACGCCAACCACCCGGTGGCGCCATCGTGACTGCAACAGCAAGGAGGATCGAGATGATCAACGGCGTGGCGCGATCCAGGTCGCCGCGTCGCCTCGCGGAGGCCGCCCGAATCGATCTGGGGGCGGCGGCGATCCGCTGCATGGTGGTCGACGACCACCCGGCGGTCCGTCTCGGCGTGCGCGAGCTGTTGGCACTCGAGCCCGATTTCGAGGTGCTCGACGCCCACGCCACCGCCGAGGCCGCGCTCGCGTTCGCCCAGCGGACCCGTCTCGACGTAGCGATCGTCGACTACCAGCTCGGTGGCCATTCCGGGCTGTGGCTGAGCCGCAAGCTCCGGCGGCTGCCCGACCCGCCGGCGGTCGTGATCTACTCGGCGTATTCGGACTATCTGCTCGCCGCTGCATGCGTGGTGGCCGAAGCCGGGGCGCTGGTGAGCAAGGCCGCGCTCGGCGCGCAGCTGTGCGAGCAGGTGCGCGAGGCGGCCCACGGAGAGACGCACCTTCCGACCGTGCCGCCATCATTGGCGGACAGCATGCGACGGCGACTGGATTCAGAGGAGCAGGCGATCTTCGGGATGATGCTGGCCGGTATCTCGAACGTGGACATAGGCCGTACGCTGTCGCTGAGCCAGAGCGAACTCGACGCTCGCCAGTGGGCGATGCTTCGAAAGCTCGAAAGGCTCGATGCGCAGCGCTGAATGGATCTGAGCAACCGTCCCGTACGGCGGAAGTACGTGCCTCTCGCCTATCGCGTCGCCGCGATGAACGCGGTCTTGCTCGTAACCGCGGTCGTGGTCACGCTGCTGGTCCTCGAGCCGCGGAAGTTCTCGACGGTCGCCATCGACGAGGCGGTGGTCCTCGCGATCGCGCTGGCGCTCGTCGCGTTCGTCAACCTGATGGTGCTGCGGCGAGTCGTGCGGCCGCTCGAGGCGCTGACGGCGCTCGCGCGCCGCGTCGACCTCGCGCGCCCGGGCGAGCGGATGCCGGGCGCGGTGCCGACGTCGGAGGCGGGCGAACTTGCGCTCACGTTCAACGAGATGCTCGACCGCCTCGAGACCGAACGGCGCGAGGCCACGGGGCGCGTGCTCGCGGGTCAAGAGGCCGAACGGCTGCGGATCGCGCAGGAGCTGCATGACCAGGTCGGGCAGGAACTGACGGCGGTCCTGCTCGGCCTCGCTCGGGTCCAGTCCCGCGTGCAGCCGATGCTCCACGACGAGGTCTCGGTCGTCCAGGAAGGCGTTCGCTCGAGCCTCGAGGACGTCCGCCGGATCTCGCTCGAGCTCCGCCCCGAGGCGCTCGACGACCTCGGGCTCGTCAGCGCCCTGGCAGTGCTGTGCGAACGCTTCGCCCAGGCGTCGGGCTTGAGCGTGACCCAGACGATCGACGAGCAGCTCCCCGAGCTCGATCCGGAGTCCGAGCTGGTCATCTATCGCGTGGCGCAGGAAGCGCTGACGAACGTCGCCCGCCATTCCGGCAGCCCTCACGCCCACCTGTCGCTCCGGGTCCACGGTGACGGGCTGGTGATGGCGGTCTCCGACCACGGAGTCGGGTTGCCGGGCGACGGACAGGCCGGCGCCGGGATCCGCGGCATGCGCGAGCGCGCCGCCTTGATCGGCGCGGACTTGCAGTTACGCTCAAACGACGACGGTGGTTGCACCGTCCTTCTGACGGTCCGCCCGCAACCAGCACGAACGGGCTCGTGACCCCTCTCAAAACCCGCATCCTCCTGGTGGACGATCACGCCGTTGTCCGGCGCGGCCTGCGGCTGGTGCTCGACGCCGAGCCCGATCTCGAGGTGGCGGCGGAGGCCGGGGACGGGGCCGAGGCGGTCAAGCTCGGCTCAGATCCCGACATCGACCTCGCGATCATCGACATCTCGATGCCGCGCATGACCGGGTTGCAGGCGGTCGCCGAGCTGCACCGTCGCCGGCCGGAGCTGCGGACGCTGATCCTCTCGATGCACGACAACGAGCGCTACCTGTACGAGGCGCTCAAGGCGGGCGCGTCCGGATACGTGTTGAAGACCGTCGTCGACCGTGACCTCGTCGAGGCATGCCGCGCGGCGATGCGGGGCGAGGCGTTCATCTATCCGGGCGCGATGACCGACCTGATCCGCGATCACCTCCGTCAGGCTCGCGACGAGGACCAGATCAAGGACCCGCTCACGCCGCGCGAGCAGGAGGTCGTCAAGCTGATCGCCGAGAGCTACAGCACCAGGCAGATCGCCGACGAGCTGGTGATCAGCGAGAAGACGGTCGACCGCCATCGCGCGAACATCCTCGACAAGCTCGGGATGCACGACCGGGTCGAGCTGACGCGGTACGCGATCAGGCGCGGGCTGGTGCAGCCGTAGGTCGAGCGCCCGCGGCCGGCTTGATGTTGTGGTTGTGCGCGAACAGGTTCGTGGGGTCGTAGCAGGCCTTCACGGCTGCGAGGCGGTCGTAGTTGTCCCCGTACGCCTGGCGAACCCGGGCGTCGCCCTCGTCCCCGAGTCCGTTGACGTAGACGCCGGCCGCAAAGCACGGCGCCAGCGCCTCGAACAACTCCCGCGTCCAGGTCACGTTTCGGGTGCGGTCATCCCGGTCGGGCCACTGCGAAAGGATCAGGCAGTCGTAATTGGCACCGCGGTGCGCGTACGCGGTCGCCGCGGGCCTGACGCGGGCGGCCGCACCGTGCATCTGCTGCAAGCCCACGCCGGACGAGCGCGAGGGCATCGACGGGACGAATTCGAGCAGCACGTCGATCAACTCGTCGCTGATCGCGATCACCTTCCCCGAGCGCCAGTAGTGCTGCTGGCCGGGCGGGAAGCTGCCGTCCGCGAGGCATTGCAGCTCGCGGTAGGACATCGGCGCGACCGTGTCTGACTCAGGCCCGATCGCGCGCAGCGGCGCGAGCAGCCGCTGTCCCGAGACCGATGGGCCGGTGTGGCAGACGGCGACGCTCACCCGTAGCCGGCCGTCGCCGTCGAGCGCGACGGACGCGTTCGCGGTCAGTTGATCGGGGCAGCCCGAGGTCAGCTCGCGGTAGCCCTCGAGCGCCGGTCGGGCGTTCTCGGCGCTGAACGTCAGGGCTCCGGCGAGCACCCGCTCGACCGGGTGCAGCTTGAACGTGAACGCCGTCACCACGCCGAAGTTGCCGCCGCCGCCGCGCAGAGCCCAGAACAGGTCCGGATCGCGCCCGTGGCTGACGGTGCGCAGCTCGCCATCGGCCGTCACGACCTCGGCGGCGATCAGGTTGTCGCATGTGAGGCCGTGGCTGCCGTTGAGCCACCCGAGACCACCTCCCAGCGCAAGTCCGGACAGGCCTGTGCCCGACATGATCCCGGTCGGCGTCGCGAGCCTGAAAGGCTCCGTCTCGCGGTCCAGATCACCCAACGTCAGTCCGGGCTGCGCCCTGGCCAGGTGCCCGCCCGGGTCGACGAAACAGCGTTTCATTCGCGACAGGTCGAGCATCAACCCTCCGTCACAGACGGCGTGGCCGGCCACCCCGTGGCCCCCGCCCTTGATGGCCAGTGCCATCTCGTGCTCGCGCGCGAACGCGACTCCCCTGATCACGTCATTCGCGCTCGCGCAGCGGATGATCAACGCGGGAGAGCGGTCGATCATCGCGTTGAAGACCTGCCGAGCGCGGTCGTAGGCCGGCTGCGCTGGGCGCAGCAACTGCCCCCGGATTCCCAGTTCGAGCGCTCGGACCGCGGCGGCTGAGATCGGCTTCCCGCCACAGCGCTCGTCACTCCCGTTGTCGGCTGCCCGGCGCGCGTTGACGCCGGAGGTCCGCTCGATGGTCATCGGCTGCTCCCAGATTTGGGTCACCTGCGAGGATCGCGGGCCGCGCGAGCGCGGGCAATGGGGTCGCGACACCATTGGTCAGATTGGGGTGTTGACCCCATTTGCGTGGCCCCGGGCGCCAAGCATCCTTATGGGCGTGAGCCCAGACCACCAACTGCACGCTCCGCGTGGCGAGCGGGTGATCCGGCCCGTGACCGTTGACGACCACCCCGCGGTCAGCGCTGGAGCCCACCGGCCGCCTGCCCAGCAGCTCGACATGCTGCGGGAGTGCGGAACGGGGCCGTGCGTGCACGGGGGTCACGGCGGTCCAGTCCCCGCCGTTCGTTGCGGTCGCCGACGATCACCCCGGCGACCGCAACGGGCTCACCCTCCGGCCTCTCGCCGGGACCGCGCTCGTCGCCCGGGCGGTCGTCGCCACACGCGATGAACGTCGGCGGTTTGATCGCGGCCGCCGTCGTCGCGGCGGTCACCGCGCGCCACTGGCGCCGGCTCCCTGCGGCGCTGCGGGCACTCGCGGTCGCCGTCGTCGCCGGCCTGCTCGCCTACGGCAGCGGCCTGGTCGACGCACCGAACACCGAGGGCGAGATCCGCCACCTGGCCGCGACGCTGGGCGTCTACACCTATGTGCTGGTCGGAGTGCTCGCGCTGCTCGAAACAGGCGCGGGGATGGGGTTCATCGTCCCCGGGGAAATCGCCGTGGTGCTCGGGGGGGTCAGCGCCGGTCAGGGCGAGATCGCACTGATCCCCCTGATCGCGATCGTCTGGGCGTGTGCGCTGACGGGGGATCTGATCTCGTTCGCGCTCGGGCGCCGCCTGGGTCAGGGCTTCCTGCGCAGCCACGGCCCGAAGCTCGGGATCAGCGCGAACCGGATCGCCCAGGTAGAGCAGTTCTACGCCGCGCACGGTGGCAAGACGCTGATCCTCGGCCGCTTCATCGGCTTCGTGCGCCCCCTCTCCCCGTTCATCGCCGGCGCCTCCAAGATGCCCGTGCGCTGGTTCGTGCCCTGCACCACCGCTGCTGCCGGGATCTGGGCGATCACCTTCTCGGTCCTCGGCTACCTCTTCTCGCGGTCACTCAACGAGGTGATCACGATCACCGAACGGGGAACGCTCGCGCTGTCGGCAGTCCTCGTCGTCGCGGTCGCCGCGATCGCGATCTACTCCCGCGCCCGCGGGCGGCAGCCGGGGACGCCCGCCGCCGCCGAAGGAGATTGAACTGAGCCCCTCGACCTGGGCACTGACGATCGCGGTCGTCACCGCCCTGTTCGCCGTCGACCTGATCATCAGCTCCCGACGACCGGACGGTGACAGCTTCCGCACGGCCGCGGCGTGGTCGCTGTTCTACATCGGCGCCGCGCTCGCCTTCGGCCTCGTGCTCGGGCTGCTGTCCGGCTGGGCGCTCGGCGGCCAGTACTTCGCCGGATTCCTGGTCGAGAAGAGCCTCTCGATCGACAACCTGTTCGTGTTCGTCATCATCGTCGGGACGTTCGCGGTGCCGGCCCCGTACCAGTCGCGCGCGCTGACCACCGGGATCGTGCTCGCCCTGATCCTGCGGGCGCTCTTCATCGTCCTGGGCGCAACTCTGCTCGACGCGTTCTCGATCATGTTCCTGGTCTTCGGGCTGGCGCTGATCGCCACCTCTGTGCAGCTCTTTCGCCACCGGGACGCCGACCCGAAGATCGAGGACAATCCGATCGTCTCGGCTGCGCGGAAGTCACTGCCGATCACTCGCGAGTACGACGGCGGCAGGTTTGTCACGCGCCAGCGCGGCCGTCGCATGCTGACGCCGATGTTCCTCGTGCTGGTGGCGCTCGGCACCACCGATCTGCTGTTCGCGCTCGACTCGATCCCGGCGGTGTTCGGCGTGACCACCAGCGCCTACGTCGTCTTCTGCGCCAACGCGTTCGCGCTGCTCGGGCTGCGGCCGCTGTTCGCGCTCGTCTCAGGTCTTCTGAACCGGCTCGTGTACCTCGCGGTCGGCCTGTCGGCGATCCTCGCGCTGATCGGCGTCAAGCTCGTGCTCCATTTCGCCCACTTGCACCACGACGGCGTACCCGAGATCTCGACCGGCGCCTCGCTGTGCCTGATCGCCGCGATCCTGGCCGTGACCACCGTCACCAGCCTGCGCCGCACCCGGCGTGACCCGAGCCTGCAGGCGCACCCTGGCTCGCTGCGCGCCGCCAAGGGTCAGCCGCAGGGCGAGCACCAGGCGGGTCGGCGCCGGCCGGCCGAGGTCAGCTGACCTCTGGCGTTGCCTGGGCCCCGCGTCAGTGCGGCTCCTCGCTGTGGGTCGCGAACTATCGCCTAGCCCGGAAATCAATCTACGGCTGGCCCACACGACCGACTGCCGGCGGGCGACCCACCTCTCTCCCCTCTCCCAAGCCAAAAACCGCAACACGGCCGGCCGGCTGGGGTCAGCTGACGCCGGCCACCGACACCGCCGCCTGCAGCTCCTCGCGGGCCTGCGCCAGCGTCGGAGCGCGCTGGAGCCGGTCCTGGACCGCCCGGTCGGCGCCGAGCCGCTCGAGATACCAGGGGTAGAACTTGCGCAGGTAGCGCGTCGCTCGTTCGGTCCCGAGGTGCTCGCAGGCGCGTTCGATCACCCAGTCGAGCTCGGCCAGGACCTCGTCGGCGCTCGGCTCCACGGTGCGCGTGCCGACCAGCTCCTCGAACAGCCACGGGTTGCCGAGCGAACCCCGGGCGAGCAACACCCCCGCCGCGCCCGTGCGCTCAAACGCCTCTCGCGCGCGGGCGGCGCTGCTCAGCCCGCCTGAGACGAGGACCGGCACCGGGAGCTCCTCCACCATCGCGCGCGCCAGCTCGTAGTCGGGCTGGCCCTTGTGGCGCTGGGACGCGTGGCGGGGGTGGATGCTGAGCCCGGCCACCCCGGCCTCGTCGACCAGTCGGCGCGCGAGCTCGATGCCGCTGTTATCACCGGGCCGGGCACCCGAGCGCAGCTTGACCGTGACCGGCAACCCGCTGCCACGGGCGGCGGCCTTGGCGAGCGCGACGGCGCGGTCCGGGTCGGTCAACAGCGCGGCGCCGGCGCCGGTCTTGCAGACCTTGGGAACGGGACACCCCATGTTGAGATCGATCAGATCGGCGCCCGCGTCCGCCACGCGCTCCGCCGCCGAGGCCATCACCTCGGGGTCGTGGCCGAACAGCTGCATCGACACCGGGTGCTCGTCGGGGTGGATCCGCAGCAGCTCACGGCAGGTGCGCTCGTTGCGGTAGTGGACGGCGAAGCTCGAGACCATCTCGGACACCACCAGGCCCGCGCCGTAGCGTTTGGCCTGCAAGCGCACGAACCAGTTGCCGATCCCGGCGAGAGGCGCGAGCACGACTCGGTTCGGGATCGAGATCCCGCCGAGCTTCCACGCGTCGATCAAGCTGCCGGCCATGGATTCATGGTACGAATGAAGGCCATGGATCTGTCAGCGCTCGTGGGGCCGTGGTTTGAGTTGATGCACGAGCAGGTGCCGGGCTTGGAGCTGTTCGACGCGCACACGCATCTCGGGCGCAACGATCCCGACGGGATGAAACAGAAGCCCGAGGAACTGCTGGCGATGCTCGCCGCGGCCGACGCGCGCGGGGCTTTTGTGTTCCCGATGCACGAGCCCGATGGCTATCCGCCGGCCAATGACATGGTGCTCGAGGCGGCGCGGCAATCGGGTGGCCTGCTCGTCCCCTTCTGTCGCGTCAAGCCCGGCGACGGCGCGCTCGCCGAGGCGCAGCGTGCGCTCGCGGCCGGCGCCCGTGGGATCAAGCTTCACCCGCGCGCCGAGCAGTTCACGCTCGACCATCCTGACGTCCGTTCGCTCGCCGCGCTCGCCGACGAGCGCGGGCTGCCGATGCTGATCCACGCCGGCCGCGGAATCCCGGCGCTCGGCGCCCACGCGGTCGAACTGGTGCAGGAGTTCTCCAACATGCGCCTGATCCTCGCCCACGCCGCGATCTGCGACCTCTCCTGGATCTGGCGCGTCGCCGCCGACTATCCGAATCTGCTGTTCGACACCGCCTGGTGGATGCCGGCCGACCTCGAGGCTCTGTTCTCGCTCGTGCCCGCCGGACAGATCCTGTTCGCCAGTGACTCCCCCTACGGAGCGACCGCGATGTCGAGCGTGTTCCAGCTGCGGATGGCCCTCCAGATGGGGCTCAACGATGACCAGATCCGCAGCATCGCCTCGGGCCAGGCGCTCCGGATCGCCGCCGGCGAGCCGCTCGCACAGCTCGGCTCGGCGGTCGGCGAGCGCGAACAGGCCTCGCACGTGCTGCTCGACCGCGTCTCCGCGTTCCTGATGCTCGGCGCGATCGCGACGATGCGCAGCAACGAGGCCGGCCCCGAAATGCTCGCGCTCGCCCGCCTCGCCTGCGACGTGCCGGACGAAATCGACGACGCACCCCTGTTCGCGGTGATCCGCAACCTGCTCGATCACTTTGACCGGGCGACCGCCGAGCAGCCGACCGACCGGCGTCGGCTGGCGTTCTTGATCATGGCGGCGATCGTCGCCCGGACGCCCGACGTTCCCGTCCCCGGGGTCGTCGCCGTCGCCTGACTGGCAGCCGCGGCGCCGTCAGCGCGCGTTACGGTCGTCCGTGTTGCGCTGCCAGATCAGCCGCAGCCCGAGCAGCGTCAGCAAATCATCGACCTCGTCGATCGTCTCCTGCACGGCCGGGACGAGCGCCGCGGCGAGGCCGCCCGTGGCCAGCACCTTGGTATCGGCACCGAGCTCTTGGCGCAGTCGATGCACGATCCCGTCGACCTGCGCGGCGAACCCGAACACGATCCCGCTGCGAATCGCGTCAACGGTCGACTTGCCGATCAGCGAGCGCGGTTGCGCAAGCTCGACCTTCGGGAGCTTGGCGGCGCGATCGTAGAGGGCGTCGATCGAGATCTCCGCCCCCGGAGTGATGATCCCCCCCAGGTACTCGCCCGCGGCGGAGACGACGTCGTAGGTGATCGCGGTCCCGAAGTCGACCACGATGCACGAGTTGCGAATCCGATCGTAGGCGGCGACCGCGTTCACGAGCCGGTCCGCGCCGACCTCGAGCGGGTTGTCGATTCTGATCGCCATCCCGGTCCGGATCGACGGTCCGACGACCAGCATCTCGTGCCCGAGGTAGCGCCGCGACATCGCCGTCCACTGCTCCGAGAGCTGCGGCACGGTCGACGAGATGATCGATGCGTCGACATCGGCGAATCCCAGTCCGTGCAGGCCGAGCAGGCTCGAAAGCTGTGCGCCGAGCTCGTCCTGGGTCGACTCGCGCACGGTCGCAAACCGCCAGTGCTCAGTGAGCTGATCACTGCCCGCCTCGAACACGCCGAAGTGCGTTTGGGTGTTGCCGACGTCGACGACGAGCAGCATCCGCGGTATTACAGCAGCGGCGAGCCCGCACGGCTCACCGCCTGGCCGTCGGCGAGGGCGGCGAGCTTGTCGGCCAGGGGTTCGCCGGACGGCAGCGCGAGGTCGGGATCGAGCTCGAGCAGCGGCACGAGCACGAAGCGCCGCGAGCTGACCTCGGGATGCGGCAGCGTGAGCCGCCCCGAGCGGTACTCGAGCTCGCCGAGCAGCAACAGGTCGACATCGATCACGCGCGGCCCGTGGCGGACGCCGCCGGCCTCGCGGCCGATCACCCGCTCGACCTCCTTGCAGGCGTCGAGCAACGGCTCGGGCTCGAGCCCGGTCTGCACCCGCACACAGGCGTTGTAGAACTCGCGCTGATCGAGCACCAGGCCGACCGGCTCAGTCTCGTACACCGACGAGGAGGCGAGCACCGTGACGCCGTGCTCGGGGAGCGTCGCCACGGCCGCCTCCAGGTGGGCGCGCCGGTCACCGATGTTCGAACCGAGTCCGAGGAAACCGGTCCGCGTCACGCAGTTGTCCCGCGGGCGCGGGTCACCCGCCCGGGCTTCAACCGGTCGCCTCGCGCCAGACCTCCACTGACACCTCGCCGACCGGCAAGGCGAGCGGCGGCTCGGGCTTGGCCGTCTTGACCCACACCGCGCCCGCGTCGTAGCGCTCGAGCAGCTCGTCGGCGATGGCCGCGGAAAGGCGCTCGAGCGTCTTGTAGGTGCGCTGGTGGGCGATCAGGTTGGCCAGCTCGACCACCTGTCCGTAGTCGATCGTGTCCTCGATCCGATCGGTGATCGTGGCGTCGCACTCGCCGACGTCGATCCGGATGTCGATCAGCAGGCGTTGGCCTATCTCGCGCTCGGCGGCCGTGACCCCCAGATGCGTATACAGCGAGAGGCCGCTGATCTCGATCGTGACTTCGGGCTCGGAGCCCTCCTCGTCGTCGTCTACGTCGTCGAGATCGTCGAACTCGTCGGCGTCGTTCTCGCCCATGGGCGCTTGACCGTAGCAGCCATGATGGCGAGCGCGTCATGCACCGGGGCGACGTCATGAACGCGGAACACGCGCGCCCCGCGCATGTACGCGTAGACGTTGGTCGCGATCGTGGCGGCGATCCGATCCTCCACCGGCTTGGCGGTGATCTTGCCCAGAAATGACTTGCGCGAAGTGCCGATCGCGACCGGGCGCCCGAGCGCCACGATCTCGTCGAGGCGCCGTAGCAACTCGAGGTTGTGCTCGGTCGTCTTCCCGAACCCGATCCCCGGGTCGAGCAGGATCCGCTCCTCCGCGACGCCGTGCGAGACGGCGAACTCGAGCCGTCGCTCGAGAAACGCCTTGACCTCGGAGACGACGTCACCGTAGCGCGGGTCGCGCTGCATCGTGCGCGGCTCGCCGAGCATGTGCATCAGGCAGCAGTCGACCTTGGCGTCGGCGACCACATCGACCATCGTCGGATCGCTGCGCAGCGCGGTCACGTCGTTGACGAACGTCGCACCGGCGGCGATCGCCGCGGCCGCGACGGCCGATTTCGAAGTGTCGATCGAGATCTGCACGCGCGCCCCGGCCGCCTGCAGCCCCTCGAGCACCGGCACGACGCGCCCGCGCTCCTCGGCCTCGCCGACCGGCGTGGCCCCCGGCCGGGTGGACTCGCCGCCGACGTCGAGGATCTGCGCACCGGCGCGCTCGAGTTCGAGCGCGTGGGCGATCGCGGCCCGGGCGTCGAGGAACAGCCCTCCGTCCGAGAACGAGTCGGGCGTGACGTTCACCACTCCCATGACCACGAACTCCCCGTCGGCAGCGGCGGCGATCGGGCTCCGGGTCATGGCTTCTCGTCGGGCCAGTACCCGTGGACGTCGAAGAACTCCCGCGCCCGCTCCTCCTCCTCGCGGTCGCGGTTGCTCTCCACGCTCATCCTGAACATCCAATTGATCATCCACACGATCACCGCCGCGATCAACAGCGCGACGCCGGCGCCCGACTCGAGCGTGCGGTTATTGGTCTGATCGGACACGCTCGCATGGCCGAGCACGATCAGTACGACGCCGGCGGCTGCGATCCCGAGCGGCAGCCAGACCCGCGTCGCGGACAGCAGGACCTGGCTGAGCGTCAGCGGCTTGCGGGACTTCATCTGTGGCGACCACGTTACCGCGAGGTCATCAGCGACCCCTAACCGCGCCAGGCAGGCCGACCAATTGGTATATACCGCCGTGAGATGAACTCCCCCACAGCCAATGTCACCCGCCGCACGCTGCTCCGTGGCGCCGCCGGAGGCGCCGCGCTGGTGGCTTCGAGCAGGTTGCCCGCCTGGGCCAAGCCCGTCGCCGAGTCGGCCGCCGGCATCCGCAAACCCGACAGCCTCCCCTTCCCGCACCTTCCAGCCGGCCATCCGAGCATGCCCAAGATCGAGCACATCGTCGTGCTGATGATGGAGAACCACTCGTTCGACAATCTGCTGGGGATGGTCCCCTACCAGGTGCCCGGCCGCCGCCACGTCGACGGGCTCACCCGGCGCAAGGGTCGGATCAGCAACTGGAACCCCGGCGCGGCCGGGCAGCCGATCTTCGCCGCGCACCTCCCGTCGCCCTGCCAGCTCACGGGCGCGCCCGGTCAGAACTGGAACGCGTCCCACATCTCCTGGGCCCACGGCAGGAACTCGGGCTTCGTCAAGGCGAGCGGCCCGGTCGCGATGGCCTTCTGGGACCAGGTCGACCTTCCGTTCACCTACTCGCTGGCCAAGCACTTTCCGATCGGCGAGCGCTACTTCTGCTCGGTGCTCGCCCAGACCGACCCCAACCGCCGGTACCTGTTCGCGGGCACGTCGTCGGGACTGGTGGCGACCAACACCGTGCAGTCGATCACCACCCCGGTGGCCAACGGGACGATCTTCGAGCGCCTCGACGACCAGGGGATCGACTGGGGCGTGTACTTCGAAGATCTCCCGAGCTACCTGCTGATCCCGGCCGAGGCCAACCCGGCTCGTCAGCATCCGATCTCCCAGTTCTACACCGACGCCGCGGCCGGCAAGCTCCCCCCGTTCACGATGCTCGACCCGAACTACTCGACCACCTCGGAGGAGGACCCGCAGGACATCCAGGTAGGCGAGGAGTTCGTCGCCAGCGTCGTCCACGCGCTGATGAAGGCGCCCACCTGGAAGAGCACGGCGCTGTTCATCAACTACGACGAGCACGGCGGCTACTACGACCACGTCCCACCGCCGCCGGCGATCGCGCCCGACTCGATCGCGCCGATCCCGCCGCCCGGAAACACGACGCCGCTCCTGCCCGGCGGCTTCAACCGGTACGGCTTCCGGGTGCCGCTGTTCGTCGTCTCACCGTGGGCGAAGGCCAACTACACGTCAAAGATCGTGCAGGACCACACCTCGGTCACGGCCTTCATCGAGCGCAAGTGGAACCTGCCCGCGATGACGTTCCGCGACGCCAACGCGCACCCGATGACCGATTACTTCAACTTCCACAAGCCCGCGTTCATGAAGCCGCCCAAGCTCCACCCGGCCCCGGGGCTGAACCCCGGGCTCGCCGAGTGCCACGCCCAGGGGCTCAATCCGCCGCTGCCCGGTCAGCCGGTTGCGCCCGGCGACACCTAGCCAGATCCGGGTTGATACCGGGCCGGTTTAGCCCCCATTTCGTGGCCAGCCGGGCGGGCGAGCCGCGGTCTGCCACTCGGGCTCAGCTCGCGGTTTGCGCCGCGGTGGTCGGCGACGTCGCGGTTTGCCACAAACCGCGGGCGACTGAGCGCACGGGCCGCGCCCGTCACGCCTCGCCTCGCCTGACCGCTGCATTCCGTGGAAGATCCAACCCCTCGCGCTCGGATCTTCCACAGATTGCAGCGTGAGCGGGACGAACGTGGAAAGACCGAACGCGATCGTTGGTTTTTCCACGCATTGCGCGGCCGCGCGAGCAGGGCCGACCCGCCCCCCGTCGAGGCGCGCCCGGAGCGCCGCCGTCGACACGCGGCCGGCGCGCCGCTCCGGCACGAGGGCATCGGTTCGCCGCCGGTCATCCGCGAGACCGGCAGCGAAGCTTGAGCGCCGATCTACTCGGCGGTGCCGCCCGCGAGCCCGGGACGCGGGAGCGCACGGGGTGCATCGGGACGGGCACGCTCGGGCGTGCCGGTGACGGCCGGGATCTCGGGCGCCGGGGCCTCGGCGCCGAACACGTCGGCTTCGCTCTGGCCGTCGAGCAGGGCCTCGAACTGCTCCTTCTCGATCGTCTCGCGCTTGATCAGGATCTCGGACAGCTTCTCGAGCGCCGCTCGCCGGTTGGTGAGGATGTCGCGCGCCTGGACGTGGGCGGTCTCGATGATCCGCCGCACCTCGTCATCGATTTCTCTCGCGATCTCGTCGGAGTAATCGGGCTCGGCACTGAACTCGCGCCCGAGGAACGGCTGTCCGTGGTCGTGGCCGAACACGCGCGGGCCGAGCTTCTCGGACATCCCGAAGCGCATCACCATCTGCTTCGCGGTCGCCGTGACCTTCTCGAGGTCGTTCGAGGCGCCGGTGGTGATCTCGCTGAAGCAGATCTCCTCGGCCGCGCGGCCACCGAGCGTCATCGACAACGTGTCCTGCAGCTCCGCGCGGGTCGTGAGGAACTTGTCCTCGCCCGGGAGCGAGATCGTGTAGCCGAGCGCCTGGCCGCGAGAGATGACCGAGATCTTGTGGATCGGGTCGGAGTTGGGCAGGTAGTGCCCAACGATCGCATGACCCATCTCGTGATAGGCGGTGATCTTGCGTTCCTTCTCGCTCATCACGCGGGTCTTCTTCTCCGGCCCGGCGATCACCCGCATGATCCCTTCCTCGAGCTCGATCTGGGTGATCTCGCGCTTGCCGTTGCGCGCCGCGAGCAGCGCCGCCTCGTTGACGAGGTTGGACAGGTCGGCGCCGGTGAATCCGGGGGTCTGACCCGCGAGCGCATCGACGTTGATCTCCCGCGCGAGCGGCTTGCCGCGCGTGTGGACCTCGAGGATCTTCTTGCGGCCGAGGCGGTCGGGCCGGTCGACGACGATCTGGCGGTCGAAGCGGCCCGGGCGCAGGAGCGCCGGGTCGAGAATGTCAGGCCGGTTGGTGGCGGCGATCAGGATGATGTTGTCCTTCATCTCGAAGCCGTCCATCTCGACCAGCAGCTGGTTGAGCGTCTGCTCGCGCTCGTCGTGACCGCCGCCGAGGCCGGCGCCACGGTGGCGGCCGACGGCGTCGATCTCGTCCATGAAGATGATGCAGGGGCTGTTCTGCTTGGCCTGCTCGAACAGGTCGCGCACGCGGGAGGCGCCGACGCCGACGAACATCTCGACGAAGTCAGAGCCCGAGATCGAGAAGAACGGGACGCCGGCCTCGCCCGCGACCGCGCGCGCGAGCAGCGTCTTGCCGGTACCGGGCGGTCCGTACAGGAGCACGCCCTTGGGGATCCGGGCGCCGAGCGCCTGGAACTTCTTCGGGTTCTCGAGGAACTCCTTGATCTCGTGCAGCTCCTCGACCGCCTCGTCGACCCCCGCCACGTCGCGGAACGTGATCTTTGGACTGTCTACCGACATTCGCTTGGCGCGCGACTTGCCGAACGACATCACCTTCGAGCCGCCGCCCTGGACCTGGTTCATGAGGAAGATCCAGAAGCCGATGAACAGCAGGAACGGGAGCACGTAGGTCAGCAGCGAGAGCCAGCCGTTGGAGGACTTGCTCTCGACGTTGATCGTCTGACCGCCGTTGCTGTCGTCCTTGATCGCGCTGTTGATCAGCGTGTTCGCATAGCTGTCGGGATACCCGACCGAGTACTTCTGGCCGTTGTCGAGCGTGACCGAGGCGCTGTTCTGCTTCTGGTCGAGCGACAGGCTCTTGACCTGGTTGCTCTGGATCTGCTGGACGAGCTGCCCGAAGGTGTAGCTCGGCTCCTTGCTGGAGCTGCCGATCAGCTTCTGGGCGAAGAACGCCAGAACCACGACGATCAAAATTGGAAACGCGGCGCTCTTAAAGAACCTGCTCATAACCTGATCCCGTTGCTGGTTCCGGCGGGGCGCATTTCTTTGATTCGCGTCTTACCGGGGATTTGCAAGCGTAGCACCTGGGTTTGGGCCTTAAGTGCGCCTAAGGACGGCTGAAGCAGGGCTTTCACTCCTTCAACGCTGCGACGTAGGGAAGGTTGCGGTAGCGCTCGGCATGGTCGAGTCCGTAGCCGATCGCGAACCGGTTGGGAATCTCGAAGCCCACATACTTGGTCTTTAACTCGACCTTTCGGCGCTCGGGCTTGATCAGCAGCGCGCACACCTCGAGCGAGGCTGGATTGCGGCCCTCGAGGTTACGCAGCAGGTACTGGAGCGTCAGGCCGGAGTCGACGATGTCCTCGACGATCAGGACGTCGCGTCCTTCGATCGCCGCGTCGAGATCCTTGAGGATCCGCACGACCCCCGAGGACTTGGTCGCCGAGCCGTAGGACGCGACCGCCATGAAGTCGACCTCGACGGGGATCTCGAGGCGGCGCATCAGGTCTGAAACGAAGAACACGGCACCCTTTAGAACGCCGATCAGGACCAGATCCTTGTCCGCGTAGTCGCGCGAGATCTCCGCGCCGAGCTCGCGAACGCGGCGCTGGAGCTGTTCAGCACCGACAAGGATGTCCCCGATCGCTCCGTCGTCGCTCACGGAGTCAGTCTATTTGGCCTGGGGGTGCGCCCGAACCGCACCGTCCCGTCACGCGCCGTGGCCCGGACGCCGTGCGGCAGATCCAGTGACGCGGTCCCGTGTTCGGATAGTGCGGCGATCTCGTCGGCACGCCGGGCCACGCCGGCCGCCGGCTCGCCCGCGGCGCCGTCGGCGAGCCGTTGCACGACCAGCCTCCGCAGCGCGGGCGCCAACCCGCGGAGCTGCGCCAGCGAGATCTGATCGTGACCATCGAGGATCGAAGACACCAGCTCATCGAGCACCTCACCCTCGGCCTGCAAGATCTCGGCCAGCGCCAGCACGTTGGCCTGCGCGGCCGGGTGCGCGCGCTCGAGCGCCGGGACGAGCTCGTGCCGAATCCGGTTGCGCGCATAGGCCGACGACTCGTTGCTCTCGTCGTCGCGCCACCGCAGCCCGCGCTCGCGGCAGTAGCTCTCCGTCTCCGCGCGCGTGAACGCAAGCAGCGGCCGGATCAGTCGTCCGTCGCGCGCGCGCATTCCCAGCAGCGCGCGCCGGCTCGGTGACGAGGCGAGCCGGTAGAGGATCGTCTCGACCTGGTCCGAGCGGGTGTGACCGGCCGCGACGTCGGCGTTTCGCGCGAGCGCGAGCTCGGCCGCAGCGCCGTAACGCTGGTCGCGGGCCCAGGCCTGGAAGTTGCCGGCCCGCCGGCCATCCGCGGTCGACGTCGCTCCCTCGGGGCGCACCGGGCGGCGGACATCGAGCTGGACCCCGAGCCGCTCGCACAGCTCGGCGCAGTGACGCTCGTCGGCATCGGCGGCGGCGCGGAGCCCGTAGTTGGTGTGCACGGCACCGACCACGTCGGCCCCGGCGACCCGGACGGCCACGTCGAGCAGGCAGGTCGAGTCCCGCCCGCCCGAGTACATGACGACGATCGGCCGCCCCGGCTCGAGCAGGCCGTCCGCGCGCACGCGGGAAACGAGCTGGGCCTCGCTCACAGGCGAACCCTCGGTTGTCACTCCGAGCGCTCCCGGCGGCGCGCGATCACCAACCCGGCCGGATGTGCAAGCGCCGCTGCCGTTATCAGTCGGCGGCGGGGTCTCGATGAGGGCGAGGCCCCGCCGCCCGCGGGACTAACGGCCCGCTGCGTCGGTCGTCGGCGCTCGTCACGTTTCCGGCGGCGCCTCGCGGTCGCACGCGGTGGTGCGCCCACGATCCGACCTGTTGCCTTGCTTGGTGTGTTAGGTCTACCCGCCATCGGGCGTTCTGTCAATCGCCCGGTTGGAAATCCTGCGCTTTTGGAGATCAGAGCTCCAGGTGGGGGTAATCCGCCGCCACCATCGCGCGGTAGCGCTCGAACAGCGGCTTGGTGATCGGGATCAAGGCGAGTGCGGCCTTGACGTCGCCGCCGGTCTTGATCCGGCGCCGGGCGATCGCGACCGCGACGTTCTCCTTGCCCTGGAAGTAACGGTTGGCCGTGTCGGAGTTCATCGTCATCTGCACCTTGGGCTCCCAGGCGACCTCGTCGGACCATTCCCAATACAGGTTCGGCTCGCCCTCTCCGCCGGCGCGGATGTTGACCACGAGGTCGAGGTCGGTGAACTCGAACCGCTGCGGCGTGTCGGCGTCACGGAGCTCGGGCCCCATCGTGGCGTCGTCGCTCATCAGCGTGAACGTCCGATCCATTACCTCCCGGAACTCCTTCGGGGACTTGAACTCGGCCATTCGCGGGCCAGTGTATCCCCGCTCGCCGGCAACCAAACTCCACGGCGCGGCGCACCTCGCCAGACAAATAACGTCCCGTCCGTGGCCGCCCCGATCCACCTGCAGCCGACCGCGCCGCTGGCGCCCCGGGTGCTCCTCCCGGGTGATCCGGGACGGGCGCTGCTGATCGCGCAAGCCGTGCTCACCGAGCCGAAGATGTTCAACCACAACCGCGGCCTGTGGGGCTACTCGGGGACCGCCGCCGACGGCGAGCCGCTGACGGTCCAGAGCACCGGGATGGGCGGACCGAGCGCCGCGATCGTGATCAGCGAACTGTGCGATCTCGGCGCGCGCACGTTGCTCCGAACCGGGACCTGCGGCGGGCTGCACCCGGACCTCGAGCTCGGGCAACTGCTGGTCGTGACCGAGGCGATCGCCGACGACGGCACGAGCCGCGCGCTGGGCGCCGAGGGACACGTCGGTGCCGACGCCGGCCTGGTGGCGCGACTGACCGAGGCCGCCGGCGGACCGCCGCCGAGCGGGCCGGTCGTTTCGACCGACCTCTTCTACGACACGCCTGAGGGGACCGACCGCCGATGGATCGCCGACGGCGCGCTCGCGGTCGAGATGGAGGCGGCGACCCTGTTCACGCTCGCCGCCCGCCGCGGCCTGCGCGCCGGAGCGCTGCTGATCGTCACCGACACGCTCCTGCCGGCGCGCCGCCGGATCGCGCCGGAGCCACTTCGGGCGGCAGAGCTGCGCCTTGGCGACGTGGCAGCGGCGGCGCTGCGGCCAATCGACGAGGGCGGGTAGCCGCCCAACGCCGCCGGTCAGTCGACCGAGGCCGGCGGCCGTTCGCTGCCGGCGCTCTGTGCTTCGAGCCGCTCGAGCGCAGCCTCGATCCGCGCCAGGCGCTCCTCGAGGTCCTGGGTGCGACCGGCGCGCTCGAGGCGGGACTCGACGCGGTCAAGGCCATCCTCGATCCCCTCCAGGCGCTGGGAGACGCTGCGCACCCGGCGCGTCAGCCGCTCGAGATCGGCTGCCGAGGGAATGTTGAGCGCGCCCATCGCCGCCTCCTGCGCCCGGAGCGCGCGCTCGCGCGTCTCGAACGCGGCCGACAGCGCGCCGCTCACGACCTTGTTCTCGAGCAGGTCCTGGGCGAGCTTTCCGATCGCCTCCTCGCCCTGTTTGGTGACCCGGACCTTGAGGGAGTCCTCGTCGCTCATCGCGGCGGACTCTACCGCGGCCGTCACGCCGGAGCTGACGCGGAGCACGATGGCCCCAAATCGCTCATGTCACGGCCCAGGTATGTCGACAACATCGAGGTGGGCGACCCGGCCGCGGGCGACGGACGCGCCCGTATCGATCACTCTAAACCTGGACTTTAGCCTTAGTAATCCAAAATCGCGTTTTTCTGCGCGCGCAGCCGGGAATCACGCCTCTCGGCGGCATCGCGCGGGTTGCCCGATGTGATTCAGACATGAACGTGTGTACAACTGCGCCGAAGCGACCGGTTCGGCATTGCAAACAAACCGACCAGCCAGTAGCTTCCCAGCCACGCGGTTGCCGAACCGCTGGGTTGGCAGGTGCCCTCGAGCTGATCACGGATAGGAGAACGCTGCAAATTGCCGAGTAGGGGGAAGCTGCTGTTCTTGATGGCGGTCCTGGGAACGGCCCTGGTGGCGATGTTCACGGCCGTCTCCCCGATCGCGTCAGCCGACGCGTGCACGGTAACCGTGACGGTGCTCGGCGGGCAGACGTACACGTTCAACGTCGACGTCGATCCGAGCACGCCGGTCTCGAGCCTGAACCTCCCCGTCCAGGGCACGGTCGTGTCCGAGAACGAGTCCTGCGCGCCGGATTCGAGCTCCACGACCACCACCCCGACCTCCTCGACGACCACGACGCCGACGTCGACCTCCAGCTCGACCACCTCGAGCTCGTCATCGAGCTCTACCTCAAGCTCCACTTCAACCTCCTCCACGAGCTCGCCGAGCTCCTCCTCGACGAGTACCAGCACGAGCACCAGTACGACGCCGAAGCCAAAGAGCAGCAAGCAGAAGCAGTCAAGCCATCAGCAAGCGCCCAGCTCGAGCACCGAGAAGAAGTCCGGAACGAAGACGCACAAGTCGAAGTCGAAGTCGAAGTCGAAGTCAAAGTCGAAGCCGAAGTCCAAGTCCAAGTCGAAGCGCAAGGCGAAGTCCAACCTGCCGACGGGCAAGGGCGTGCCGGCGGCGAACAATCCGACCTTCTCGCTGTCGATGCCCGGCCCGGCGCCGGTCGGGGTTCCGAACTTCTTCATCGACAACTTCGAGATTCCGCCGTTCCTGATTCCGATCTACCAAGCGGCCGGGATCGAGTACCAGGTGCCGTGGCAGGTGCTGGCCGCGATCAACGAGATCGAGACCGACTACGGCCGCAACCTGTCGGTTTCATCGGCCGGCGCGATCGGATGGATGCAGTTTTTGCCGTCGACCTGGAAGCGCTGGGCCGTCGACGCCAACGGCGACGGTGTTGCCGACCCGTACAACCCGGTCGACGCGATCTTCACCGCCGCCCGTTACCTGCACGCCGCCGGCGCCTCGACGAATCTGTCGCAAGCGATCTTCGCCTACAACCACGCCGACTGGTACGTCCAGTCAGTCCTCCTGCGCGCGAAGCTGATCGGCGGAATCCCATCCCAGCTGATCGGCGCGCTGACCGGCCTCGTCCAGGGCCACTTCCCGGTCGCGGCGCCCGCCAAGTACGCCGACGATTCTGTCCTGCGGCTAGCCAAGGAGCGCACGCATGGCTCCAACGCCGCCGTCCCGATCAACACCGATCCGTCGAGCACCGGGACCTCGATCTTCGCCAAGACCGGCTCGCCGGTGATCGCGGTCAACGACGGGAAGATCCTCAAGGTCGGCGACAACGCGAAGCTCGGCCACTACATCCTGCTCCAGGATGCGACCGGCAACGTCTACACGTACTCGCAGCTCGGTTCGGTCTCGAGCAGGTACCCGGTGCCCAAGCCCGTCAAGCTCAACCCGAAAGATCTCGCCAAGGAGCTCGCGGCTCCGGCCGGTAAGCCGCCGACATCCGCTGCTAGCGCCGGCTCGCAGGTGACCAAGCTCGCGTCGACGCCCGCGACCAAGGCGCCCGCCAGCAAGGCGTCGGCGACCAAGGCCGCGCCCACGACGAGCTCGGCCGACGCCGCGCCGCAGTCGACGACGGCCACGACCGGAACCCAGACGACGTCGCTGGCCACGCCGATGGTCAAGGAGCGGCTGTTCGCCAACCCGGCGCGCCCGGGCTCGTACGCCGCCGGCGGCGACCTGCAGCTCAAGAACTCGTCCCAGACGATCTCGAGCTTCCGCAACTACTTCGCGGACACGCTGCACCTGGGGCGCAACCAGTACACCCTGCAGCCGCTCAAGGCCGGCTCGATCGTGGTCGCCGGCACGATTCTCGGCCGGATCGGCGGCCGCTCCCAGGGCGTCTCACCGCACCTCTACTTCCAGATCCGCCCGGCGGGCAAGCACGCGCCGCTGATCGACCCCAAGCCGATCCTCGACGGCTGGAAGCTGCTCGAGGCGACCGCCGTGTACCGCGCCGCGGGCGTCGACCCGTTCTACGGCCCCGGCGCCAAGAACCCGTCCGTCGGCGAGGTGTTGCTGATGTCCAAGCAGCAGTTGACCGACCGCGTGCTGACCGATCCGCACGTGAAGATCTACAACTGCGGCCGGCGTGACATCGAGGCCGGCCTGATCGACCGCCGAGTCCTCGCGACGATCGAGTTCCTGTCGGCCTCGGGCCTGGATCCGTACGTATCGGGCCTCGATTGCGGCCACAGCGTGAACGCGTCGACCGGCGTCGACGAACAGGGCGCCACCGGCGCGAGCCTCGACATCTCGAAGATCAACGGCATCCCGATCCTCGGCCATCAGGGTCCCGGCTCGATCACCGATATCACGATTCGCCGCCTGCTCACGCTGCAGGGCAGCATGGCCCCGGACCAGATCATCAGCGATATGTCCTACAAGGATCAGCCGTCGACTCTGGCAATGCCCGATCACAAGAACCGGATTCAGGTCACGTTCACAGCGGACTTCGGGACCAACAAGAAGCTGGCGGCGCAGGTCAAGACCCTGCTCCAACCTGGCCAGTGGGTCAAGCTGATCAATCACATCAGCCAGATCCCCGAGCCGGTGGTTCCGATCGCGCCGAGCAAGTACGCGATCAAGATCGCAAACCACTGAGCAACGGCTCGGGTCTTGGCGCGGCCGTGGGCGCCTCCTCGTCTCTGTTTAGGTTCGTGCAGGTGGAACTGCCGTGGCAGCTCGGGCCGTCCGATGGGCGCTACCTGCTGCGCTCGAGCGACGACCCCGAGGCTCCGGCCGAGCACGTGATCGTGTTCGCCACGCTCGGCGCGCCCGAGCGCCGGCGGTTGGCCCGACGCAAACAACATGAAGCTCTACCTGAGCCTGAGCCTACGCCGGTCAGCACCGGGCGCGCGACGGTCGTCGACGTCGGGCGGCCGCTGGCCTCGCTCCCGGAGGCCAGCGCGTGGCTCGAACAGGCCGGCGACGCGGAGCTCGACCAGGGGATCGAGGTTCTCAACCGTGCGCTGCACGCGTTCCGGATCGTGACCGCCGATCCGTACCTCCACCCCGTCAGTCGTGGTCAGGCGATCGTCGCACGGGTCGGGTTCGGCGCCGGCGAGCAGGTAGCCGACGGGCTCTGGACCGATGCCCGCGAGCTCGTCCAGGCCGAGGGCCGCCAACGCCGCACGCGCGTCTTGACCCCTCAAGTACGGCTCGCGGCGGTGCTCGGCGCCCGCGAGCGGCCGCTCGTGTGCGAGGAGCTGGCGCTCCGCGCCCGCGTGGATCTCGACCACGGCCGAGATCGGGAAGCCGCCCTCCAGGTGTTCGTCGCGCTCGACGCGGCGCTTGCGGAGCTGCCGTCCGAGCCCGACGCCCACCTGCTGGATGACCGGATCGCCGAGCTGCGCGCCCAGCGCGAACCGATCGCGATCGCGGCTCAGGCGGCGCTCGCCGGCCCGCTCGGCGACGCCGACCTGGAATCGGTCGCAGTTCACGCTCGAGCGGCTCGAAGCCGCACTGCGCGCCCGCGCGGTGCAGCGCGCCTGAGCTAGCTGAGGTCGAGCAGCGCCAGCACCGCCTCGAGCTCGGCCACCACGTCGCCGTCGCAGCGGACCGCCGCGCGCGCATCAAACGGCGTCGCACTGCGCGTCACGATCGCGACCCGGCCGCCGGCGAGCAGCGTCGTCGCCGGCAACTCGGCGACCGGGTAGACCTCGAGCGAGGAGCCGACGCACAGCATCAGATCGGCGTCGGCGGCAAGCTGCTCGGCCCGGCGCAGCGCGCGATCGGGAAGCAGCTCGCCGAACAGCACCACGTCGGGCTTCAGCGGCAGCCCGCAATCGCAGCGTGGCACGCCGTCGGCGTCGGCCAGCTGCCGGGCGCGGACATCGGCAAGCGGATAGCGCGCGCCGCATGACAGGCAGGAGGAATGGTCGATCGTCCCGTGCACCTCGATCAGCTCGCGCGTCCCCGCCTTGGCGTGTAGTCGATCGATGTTCTGCGTGATCACCGCGTCGAGCATTCCGGCCTGCTCGAGCTTCGCGAGCGCCGAGTGGGCGCCGTTGGGCTGCTTGTCCTCGAGCGTCTGAAAGCGCTGTCCGTAGAAGCGCCAGAACTCCACGGGATCGCTGAGGAAGGCGTCGATGTGCGCAACCTTCATCGGGTCGACGTTCTCCCACAGCCCGGTGCCCGGGCGTGCGGAAGTCCGGGATCCCGGACGGAACCGAGATACCGGCGCCGGTCAGCGCCACGACCGAGTCCGCCTCGCCGATCAGCTCCGCAAGCCGCCGGGCGCCGGCGCTCGCCGTCGTCAACTGCCCTCCCGCACGGCCGCGAGCTCGACCCCGAAACGGCTGACGGTCTGCGCCAGTGAGGCGACCATCGCCCGCTTGATGAACAGCAGATCGACGACCGGCGTCAAGATCGAGCGGCGCAGCAGCTCGTACTCGAGCGTCAGCGTCACCTCGACGCCCGGCGCGGCCGGGACGAACCCGACGCTCTGGCGCCCACGGATCGAGCTGTCGGTGACTTCGAGCGCCTGCCCCTCGAGCGGCCTTTGCGCGATCACGCGCTCGACCACCCGGCCACGACCGGCCGGGCCTGACTGCCAGGTGACGGTCGCCCCCGCGCCGGGCCAGTCACCGTCCAGCTCGACGATCCGGTCAAGCCCATCGACCCACACGTTCCAGCGGCTCGTGTCATACCAGCACCGCTCCGCCTCGGCGACCGTGGCGTCGAACGTCTGGGCTGCGCGGGCGGTTCGCACGGCTCGATTCTCCCTGCTTTGCCTACCGGAGTAGCCTCAGGTCAAATGGCCACGGCGGACAGCCTGCCTCAGGTTCTCGAGCCTTACCCCGAGATCTCGTCGGCCGCGTACGAGCACCCGGCTGACCGGGCCGCCACGGCGGCGCTGAAGTCGGTCCCGATGCTCGACACGGCGGTTCGCAGGCTGGTCGAGTATCGCTACGAGCGGGCGCTGCGCCAGTTTTATCTCGGCAACTCGGTCAAGGTCTCCGAGCGTCAGCTCGGGGGCCTGTGGGCCTCCCACCAGGGCGTCAGCAGGATCCTCGACATGCCGAGTTCCTACGAGCTGTACGTGAACTCCTCGTTGATGGGCGGCGCGCGGACGATCGGCTCCAAGGATCCGATCATCGTGTTCGACTCAGATCTGCTGCAGCGGCTCGGGGCCGGCGAGCAGCGGGTCGTGCTGGCCCACGAGCTGGGTCACATCCTGTCCGACCACGTGCTGTACATGACTGCGCTTGACATCCTCGTGCGCGCTGGCGCGAACCTCCCGATCGTCGTCGGCGTCCCGCTGCGTGCGGTGCGCGCGGTGCTACTCGAATGGCGCCGCGCGGCGGAGCTCAGCAGCGACCGGGCGGCGACCCTCGCGGTCCGCGATCCGCGGATCGTCTGCCGCACGTTGATGGTGCTCGCGGGCGGGATGCCGGCTGACCAGCTCAACCTCGACGCGTTCATGGCCCAGGCGATGGAGTACGAGAGCTGGGATGACCGGCCCGACCGCGTACAGCGCTTCTTCCTCGAGATCGGCGCCACCCACTCCTACGCCGTGCGGCGCGTGTCGGAGGTGATGCGGTGGGTCCAGAGCGGCGAATACGACCGCATCGCCCGCGGCGAGTACCGCCGCCGGGGCGATGAGCGAGCCGTCCGTGACGAGGCCAGCGACGCGTTCGAGTTCTACAGCGAGCGCTTCCGTGCGCTGTTTCGCGAGCTCGGCGACAACGTCACCAGCCTCGGATCACAGGTGTCGGACGCGAGCCAACAGCTGGCCGACTGGGTCCGCGCTCGCGGCTCGCACGATTGACGCGAGACGCTGTCGGACGGCCTGGCGCGGCTGACGCGGGACCCGTCGGACGGCCACACCGCTAGACGACGTCGGACGGCCAATCGCCAGACGCGCTCGCTCCGGAAACCGGTTGGAACGGACTGCGCCATATAGACGCATTCGGTTCCGAGCGACCGCGCACATCTTGACAAGCGACCGATAGCGATATATCGTTGACGCATCGTTATAGATCGTACAGAGGGAGTAACCAGTATGACTGGCAACTCATTTGCACAAGAGTGGCCCGGGCAATGGGGCCGGGCCCGTAAGGCACACCGCCGGGGAGGACGCAAGAACTGGATGTTCTCCCACGAGCAGGCGAGCGGTCCCGGCGCGTGGGTGTTCGCCCGCGAGCACGGCGAGGGCCGGCACGGACGGCCCAGCGAGGAGGACCTCGAGGACCTGATCGCGATGCGGCGCATGCGCGGCGGCCTGTGGGGCGGTGGCCCATGGGGCGGTGGCAGCGGTCCGTGGGGCGGCGGTCCTCGCGGCCGTGGCCGGGGACGCGCGCGGCGCGGTGACGTGCGGCTCGCGCTCCTGCGGCTGCTGGCCGAGGAGCCGCGCAACGGCTACCAGCTGATGCAGACGATCGAGGAGCGCAGCGGCGGACGCTGGCGCCCGAGTCCGGGCTCCGTCTACCCCACGCTGGCCCAGCTCGAGGACGAGGGCCTCGTCCGCTCGAGCGAGTCAGAGGGCGCGCGCCACTTCGAGATCACCGACGCCGGCCGCGAGTACCTCGAGAGCCGCGCCGAGGAGCCGGCGCCGTGGGATTCCGGCGAGGGCGATGAGGGCTTTGGTCCGCTCGCCGACATCGGTCCGTTGGTGATCGGGATCGGCAAGGCCGCCTGGCAGGTGGCGACCGTCGGCGATGAGTCTCAGCGCCGGCGCGCGATCAAGACGCTCACCGAAACTCGCAAGGCCCTGTATCGGATCCTCGCGCAGGACACCGAGGACACCGAGGACACCGAGGACTGAGGTCGTTCAAATACCGACGTCGTAACGTATTCGGAGCGTGATGCCTCACACCGAAGCCAACGGAGCCTCTCCAATTCCCGCGATCGCCGTCCGCGACCTCGTCAAGAACTTCGACGAGGTGCGGGCGGTGCGGGGCGTGAACTTCGAGGTTGCGGTGGGAGAGGTGTTCGGCTTCCTCGGGCCCAACGGCGCCGGCAAGACGACGACGATCAACATGCTCTGCACGCTCGCCAAGCCCACCTCGGGCGACGGCGCGCGTGGCAGGGCACGACGTCGTCACCGAGCGAGACGACGTGCGCCGCAACATCGGCCTCGTGTTCCAGGACCCGACGCTCGACGGCTATCTGACGGCGCAGCAGAATCTCAAGCTGCACGCGGAGCTCTACGGCGTCCAGTCCAACCTCGTGGCGGCGCGCATGCAGCAGGTGATGGAGATGGTGGGCCTCTGGGACCGCAAGGACACGGTCGTTGGCACTTTCTCAGGTGGCATGCGCCGCCGGCTCGAGATCGCGCGCGGGCTGATGCACTCACCCCGGGTGCTGTTTCTCGATGAGCCGACGATCGGGCTCGACCCGCAGACGCGGCGCTCGATCTGGTCCTACATCCGCGAGCTCAAAGAGCGCGAGGAGATCACGATCTTCATGACCACGCACTACATGGACGAGGCCGAGTGGTGCGATCGGATCGCGATCATGGACCACGGTCAGATCGTTGCGATCGACGAGCCCGAGACACTCAAGGCGCAGATCGGCGAGGATCGCGTCACGATTCACACCGAGGACGACGATGCCGCAATCACCGCACTGGCAGCGCAATTCGCGATTGAAGCACGGATCTCTGAGGGCGCGGTCACGTTCGGGGTAGCGGCGGGCGAGGAGTTTGTGCCCCGCCTATTCGCGGAGCTCGGGGTGCCGATCCGGGCGGTCAACGTCTCGCGCCCGACCCTCGACGACGTGTTCATGTCCCACACCGGGACCACGATCCGCGACGCCGAAGAGGACCAGTCCAAGCACCGCAATCGTGTGATGATGCAGATGATGAGCGGAGGCAGACGGTGAGCACGACCGTTGGTCGGGTGAGGGAGGCAGGGCCGCAACCGCCGTCCAGACCGGATGTCGTCCGGGTCAGCGTCCCGAAGCGCAGCTTCCGGTCCGAGTTACGCGCGATCAAGATCGTCTGGCGGCGCGAGCTGATCCGCTTCCGCGCAGACAAGCTGCGGATCATCACTGCACTCGTGCAGCCGCTGCTGTTCCTGTTCGTGCTCGGCGCGGGCCTGCAGGGACTGGCCCGAGCCGGCACCCACGGCGTGGCGCTGAAGACCTTCATCTACCCGGGGATCTTGTGCATCTCCGTCATGTTCACCGCAATGTTCTCGGCGGCTTCGATCGTCTGGGACAGGGAATTCGGATTCCTGCGAGAAATGATGGTCGCGCCCATCCGCCGCAGCTCGATCGTGATCGGCAAGTGCCTCGGCGGGGCAACCGTGGCGAGCTTTCAGGGCTTGCTCATAATCTGCCTCGCGGGGCTCGTCCACGTCCCGTATACGCCGCTGCTGATCATCGGGATCTTCGCGCTACAGCTGCTCTTGGCGTTCGCGATCACGGCCTTCGGCGTGATGATCGCCGTGCGGATCAAACAGATGCAGTCGTTCATGGGCGTCATGCAGATGATCGTGATGCCGATGTTCTTCATCTCAGGAGCGCTGTTCCCGGTTGCCGGGCTCCCGCGCTGGCTCGCGGTGCTCAACCGGCTCGACCCGCTGACCTACGCGGTCGACCCGATGCGGCGATTGGTGTTCGCCGCGCTTACGATCCCGCCCGCGGCCAAGCGCATCCTCGATTCGGGCGTCACCTGGTGGGGATGGCGCGTGCCGGGGCTGCTCGAAGCAGGGATGATCCTGGCGTTGGGTCTGATCATGCTCTCGATCGCGATCTGGGAGTTCAGCGCGACGGAATAGGCACGGCGCAGTCACATCCCGTTAACACCGGGCCTAACGTCTGCATGACACGCTGCGCGCCAGATGAGTTCGACCTTCATCTTGGTTCTGGTGGTCATCATGGGATTCTCGTTCGACTTCACGAACGGGTTCCACGACACGGCCAACGCGATGGCGACCTCGATCGCCACCGGGGCCCTGAAGCCGAAGGTCGCGGTGATCATCTCGGCGTGCCTGAACTTCGCCGGCGCGTTCATCTCGATCAGCGTCGCCGCGACGATCGCCAAGGGAATCGTCAACCCGAAGATCCTCGTCGGCGGCAGCGCGCTCGACCTCGTGCTGGCGGCCCTGATCGGCGCAATGATCTGGAACCTGATCACCTGGTACTTCACGATCCCGTCGAGTTCGAGCCACGCGCTGATCGGCGGCGTGATCGGCGCCACGATCGTCGCGACCAGCATCGGGTGACGTCGACTGGCACGACCTCGTCCAGTCGGTGATCGTCCCGGCCCTGCTGTCGCCGTTCATCGCCGGCGGCGCCGCCGCGCTCGGCGTCTTCCTCGCCTACCGGATGATCCGCCGGCTCGGCCAGCAGCGAGGCACGGACCGGTTACCGCTACGGCCAGATCTTCTCCGCGTCCCTCGTGTCGCTCGCGCACGGGACCAACGACGCCCAGAAGACGATGGGCGTGATCTCGCTCGCGCTGATCGCCAACGGCAGCATCAGCGCCACGAACTTCTCGGTCCCGCTCTGGGTCAAGCTCGGCTGTGCGCTCTCGATCGCGCTCGGCACCGCCAGCGGCGGCTGGCGGATCATCAACACGATGGGCAACCGAATCACGAACGTCGAGTCGCCCCAGGGGTTCGCCGCCGAGTCGGCGAGCGCCGCGATGATCCTCGCCTCGTCCTACTACGGCTACCCGCTATCGACCACGCAGGTCGTCTCCGGGGGCGTCCTCGGGGTCCGGCCTCGGCAAGAGCGCCAAGAGCGTGCACTGGAACGTGATCGGCCAGATGGTCAGCGGCCTGGGTCATCACGATGCCCGGCGCGGGCCTGCTCGGCGGTGCCGACCTGGGCGATCTCCGAACATCTTCTCGCCCAACGTCGGCGCGGCCGTGATCGTCGCGCTCGCGGCGGTCGCCGCCTTCACCCTCTGGACGCTGGCCCAGCGCAACAAGATCACCGCCGCTGACCTCGACCGCACGAACGTGAGCGTGGTGGACGAGGCCGAAGCGGCCGGCGTTCCCGCCGCGATCGCGACACCTGAGCGAGCCACGATGACTCGTCTCGCTGCCGCCAGCACCCGTTGATCGACTGGAGCGCCCTCTGCAGGATCGTCGTCGCGGCGTTGATCGGCGCCGCCGGCGTCGTGCTGCTGTTCGGGGTCCTGCTGTTCGGCGTCAAGCACGCCAACGGCGCCAAGAGCGCGGGCGGCCGAACGCGCCGGGTTCTACGCGCGTGAGCGCGATCTGCGGCGCGATCTGCATCGGCGTCGTGGTGGTCGGGATCTACGCGATGGCGCACAAGCCTGCCTCGAAGCCCGCCCCGACCGCTAAGTCCAAGTCGGCCGCCGTGTACGAGCCGGCCGCCTCGAGCACGAAGCTGATCGCCTACCTGCCGTGACCCAGGAGCATGCGCCGGGCAGTGGCCTGGCGGTGCCATTCCTCAGCGACCCCGAACACGAGGACATCGCGCAGCATGTAGCTGCCCAGCGGTTCTTCTGGCTCGACCTCCAAGCGCCGACCGAACGGCAGCTGCAGAAGCTCGCGCACCTGTTCGATCTGCATCCGCTGACGGTCGAGGATGCGCGAAAGTTCGGCGAGCGCCCAAAGCTCGAGGAGTACGAGAACTACGTGTTCATGGTCGCCTACGGCGTCGATCCGGGCACCAGCTCGGGTGGTCCGCTGCTGCGCGAGGTGCACCTGATCGTCTCCGGCAGGTACGTGGTCACGATCCACCGCCGGCCGTTCAAGGCGCTCGAGGAGCTGCGCGAGCGCTATGACGCGCATCGGGTGCGCAGCGAGCAGTTCCTCGTCTACAAGATCCTCGACGCGGTCACGGCGACGTTCTTCCCCGTCCTGACCCGGATCGACGACGACATTGACGCGATCGAGGAGGAGATAGTCCGAGATCCGAGCGAGGAGATCCTGCGGCGGATCTTCTCGATCAAGCGCGACCTGGTCGCGATGCGCCGGGTGGTCGCGCCCCAGCGCGACGTGTTCGCCCGCGACGCCGAGCGCATCCAGGACCTGCGCGGGATGGAGGCCGACGACCGCTTCTACTTCCGCGACCTGTACGACTCGCAGATCCGGATCGCCGACCTGGTCGACTCCTACCGTGACCTGCTCAGCGGCGCGACCGACATGTACCTGTCGACCGTCGCCAACCGCCAGGGCGAGATCAACAAGCAGCTGACGATCATCGCCACGATCTTCCTCCCGCTCACGTTCATAACCGGCTTCTTCGGCCAGAACTTCAAATACCTGGTCACGAACTGGATCAACAGCGACTGGTCGTTCTGGGTGTTCGGCGTCGGACTGCTCGTGGTGGCGACGATCGGCTTCCTCGTCTACTTCCGTCACCGGCGCTGGATGTAGCGCCTCGAGCGCGACCTGGCGAGAGCCCACGTTGTAACCGGTCACGTCGGACCCCGTTGGTAGCTTGCGCACGTGAGCTCCGGCGAAGCCGGCCCGGCGCAACGAGCGCCTCTACGGATTCCGTGTCTGGCGAACCCGACCCATGATGAGCTCGTCGTCCACCTCAAGGACTCGAAGTTCGTGTGGGTCGATCTCGTCGATCCGGACGACGACGAGATTGCGCGAATCGGGAAGCTGATCGCGCTGCACCCGATCACCGTCGAGAACGCCAACAACTACATGCAGCGGCCGAAGCTCGAGTGGTACGACGGCTACATGTTCCTCGTGATGTTCGGCGTCGATCCGGAGACCGCCTCGGGCGACCCGCTGCTGCGCGAGGTGAACATGATCATCTCGGGCGACTACGTGTTCACGATTCACAAGCGTCCGCTCCCGTCCCTGATCGAGCTCCGCAAGCACTACAAGGATGAGCAGGCGCGAAGCGAGCAGTTCTTCGTCTACGAGATCCTCGACGCGATCACATCGACGTTCACCGACGTGCTGGGCCGCATCGACGACAACATTGACCAGCTCGAGGAGGAGATCGTCGACGATGCTGCGGCCGAGCAACTGCAGCGGATCTTCTCGCTCAAGCGCGACCTGATCGCGATGCGCCGCGTGATCACGCCGATGCGCGACCTGTTCGCGCGCGAAGCGGAGCGGATCAACGACCTGCCGGGGCTCGAGACCGACGACCGTCTCTACTACCGGGACCTCCACGACAGCCTGATCCGGACCTCCGAGCTGGTCGATTCCTATCGCGATCTGCTCAGCGGCGCGACCGACATGTACCTCTCGACGGTCGCCAACCGCCAGGGCGAGATCAACAAGCAGCTGACGGTCATCGCCACGATCTTCCTGCCGCTCACCTTCATAACCGGCTTCTTCGGCCAGAACTTCAAATACCTGGTCACGGACGTGATCAGCTCGACGTGGTCGTTCTGGGTCTTCGGCCTCGGACTGCTGGTCGTCTCGACAGTCGGTTTCTGGCTCTACTTCCGTCGCAAGCGCTGGGCGTAGACGATCGGCCAGCGGCGCTCGAGGCGGCGGCCCTACGCGGTCGCGGGCGCGGGCTCCTCGATGCGGCGCGGAAGCAGTGTCTCGCGCGCGATCACCAGCCGCTGGATCTGGCCCGTCCCCTCATACAGCTGGAGGATCTTGGCGTCGCGCATCAGCTTCTCGACCGGGTACTCCTTGATGAAGCCGTAACCGCCGTAGACCTGGACGGCGTCGGTCGTCACCTCCATCGCGGTGTCGGCGGCGAACCGCTTCGCGTGCGATGACTCGAGCGTGTTGCGCTTGCCCTGGTCGAGCAGGACGGCCGAGTCCCAGGTCGCCAGCCTCGACAGATGGACCTTGGTGGACATGTCGGCGATGATGAACTGGATCGCCTGGTGCATCGCGATCGGGACGCCGAACTGGACGCGCTCCTTGGAGTAGTCGATCGCGAACTCCATCGCCGCGCGGGCGACGCCGGTCGCCATCGCCGCGACGCCCGGGCGCGTGCGGTCGAGCGTCATCATCGCGATCTTGAAGCCCTTGTTCTCCTCGCCGACGAGGTGGTTGAGCGGGATCTCGACCTCGTTGAACGAGATCGTCGCGGTGTTCGACGCGCGCTGACCCATCTTGTCCTCGTGCTTGTCGACGACGACGCCGGCATCGCGAGGGACGATGAAGCACGAGATCCCGCGGTGACCGGCCTCCCGGTCGGTCTTTGCGTAGACGGTGTAGTAGTTCGCGTATTCGCCGTTGGTGATGAAGCACTTCGAGCCGTTGATGACCCACTTGTCGCCTCGGCGCACGGCGGTCGTCTTCATCCCCGAGACGTCGGAACCGGCGTCGGGCTCGGTCAGGCAGAAGGAGGCGAGCAGCGGGGCCTCGGAGAGGCGGCCGAGGTACTCCTTCTTGAGCTCGTCGGAGGCCGCGAGTGAGATCGGAGCGGTCGCGAGGCCGTTGCAGGAGAGGGAGGTACCGATCCCCGAGCAACCCCAGGCGATCTCCTCTTCGATCAGCACGCCCTCGAAGTAGCCGAGCCCGGGTCCGCCGTACTCGGCCGGGAGGTGGCTGTTCATCAGGCCAAGCTCCCACGCCTTCTCGATGATCTCCTGGGGCCAGGTGCTGTCGCGGTCGTATTCCCAGGCGACCGGCCGGATCTCCTTCTCGGCGAACTCGTGCGCCAGCTCTCGCATGCTCTTCTGCTCGTCGGTGAGCGTGAAATCAACCACTTTGGGTCTCCTTGAATGTCCGATTGACTAGTCAGTCAACCTCATGACTGAAGGTTACCTCATAAACGGACGAACAACCCGGGTTTCGGCGGCGCAGCCGGCCCACCGCCCCCCGAGGTTCTGCGTGGCTGTTTGCCGGGTGCGCAACACTTAGGTTCAGTGCAGAGCGCATTCGGCACCGTCTTGTGGATTGTCTGCGGGGTTGGGGTCGTCGGGGCGCTGCTGGCCCTGTTCGCGGGCCGCCGGACCTGGGACGAGTACGGCCGGGACCACCTGCTGCTCGACACCGATTCCGCGCCTGAGCCCGCGCACGGATCGACCGGCTCCGCGTTCGAGCGCGACGCGGAGATCCGCCAGCTGCTCGAGGCCCGCAATGCGCGCCGGCGCCGGCGCGGCGAGCCCGAGATCGACATCGAGCAGGAGTTCGCGCGGCTGACGGCACCCGCAATCGACGCCGAACTGCGCGAGGAGATCCGCCAGCTCGTGATCGCACGCAACCACCGGCGCGCGCGGCAGGGCAAGCCGCCGCTCGATGTCGAGGCCGAGATCTCACGCGAGATCGAGTCCCTCAACAGCATGTGAGCACCCTGATTGGCCGGGAGCTGTAGATTTTGCGCCGGATGGCAGACCCACGCCGCCTAGAGCTCGACGAGCTGATCAACCGTCCCGGGACGTACTTCAACCCTCAGACCGAGGTGTTGCTCGTCATCGACGACTCGCCGTCGCTCGACACCGAGATCTTCAACATGGAGGACTTCGAGGGCGCGGATTGGGTGCTGATCTCCGACGAGACGCCGATCGAGGAGCATCAGCGTGACGAGCTGCTCGAGCGCTTCCAGATCCACTATCACGCGGGTGCCGCCGAGAACGAGGACGACGACGAGGACGAGGACGTCGACGAGCTCGAGGCCGACCACCAAGATCCCGGCCGCGAGGACTAGGCGCTCAGGTCGCTAGCCGCCGGCGTTGAGCAGCGCGGCGCACTTTTGCATCTTGCCGACATCGCTGCCGGCGTTCTCGATGCACTTGGTGTACTTGTTGACGGTTGTCGCGCTCGAGCCGCTCGACCCGGTCGAGCCGCTGGCGCTCGAGCCCGAGCCGACGGCTCCGCCTGTCGCTCCCTGAACCTCCGCCAGGACGCCCTGGAGCTTTGACTCGAATTGGCTGAACGGCTTGACGTTGGCCGGCGGGGAGATTGTCTGCGGCTCGTTGAGGTGGGCGTACTGAAGCGTCAGCCCGAGGCCCGCCGCGGTCATGCCGCCGAGCTCGGCCGACGCTTGGCCGCTGACCGGGATCCCGAGGTTCAGTGACAGCCGGCGTAACGTGTGATCGCTGGTGCCGGTCCAGATGTCGACCGTCGGATGCTTGACCTCCGACGCGATCTTGGAGCGGGTCGCCGCCGACAGCGACGCCGGGATCTTCGAGCTGACGCCGCTCGAGGACGCCTTGTGCAGGAAGGTGTTGATGTCGTTCAGCAGCGCCGCGACGTTGACGCTCGCACGGATGTGCGTGGTCGACGCGCCGCCAACGTTCTCGGTGCCCAGGATGGCGGGGTTGGCCACCCAATGCAGCGGCTCGATTCCGAGCTTTGCCAGCCCGCTCCCGCCGGTGCCGGCGCTCGAGATACTCGAGGCGAGCTTGTGGAAGTCCGACGCGGGCAGCTGATAGCCGGTGCCGTCGAGCGTCACGTAGCCGCTGCTTGCAGTCGAGACCAGCCCGAGCTGGCCGCGCCGGCCGAGTGCATCGAGGCCGACCGTGAAATCGGACTCGGGCGGCTTGCCCGCGCCGCGGGTCTGAAATGGCCCACTCAGCGAGAGCGAGATCGGCCCGCTGAGGGTGCTTGACCCCGACGGCGTCAGCGTCAGGCTGAGCGACAGCACGCCGCTCTTGACCGTGTGCGATCCGCTGAAGGTCTGCTTGAGCAGTTGCTGCGCGCTGGCAGAACTCGACGCCGGGCTGCTGCTCCCGCAGGCGGCCACCGCCGCCGCGAGCACGAGCGCCCCGAATATTCCTGCTAACCGTGCGATTCCGCGCCGCTCAGCCATGCAACTTCCTCCTCAGTTGTGGCACCAGCACGCAGGCGAATGTAGCATCGCGTCGGTGCGCAGGAGCCTGTTAGCCCTGCTCGCTGTTGCCGCCTTTCCAGCCACCGCGACCGCCGCGCCGGTGCTGGTGCTCGGCCACGACGGCAGAGCGCGCGCCGAGAACGACCCGTTCGTCACCGGGCCGGCGATCACGCCCGTCCCCGCAACGGCCGCCCGCGTCGCCACTGCGGCCAAGCCGCGCGCCAAGCGAAAGCGGCCCCAGCGCACGGTCGCCAGCGAGCTGTCGCGGATGCTGCGCTCGCACACGATCACGACGGCGGTGTACCGGCAGGACAGTGCGAGCTACGACAAGGCTGTGAAGGCCGAAAAGCACCTGACCGGTACGCGCCGCACGGAGCTCACGGCGGTCACCGAAACCCTGCACCAGATCGCGGCCTCGGGCGCGCTGACCGCGTCGCGCCTGCCGGCACTGTTCTTGACCTTGAATCAGAACCTCCGGTGGTGGACGACGGGCCCGCTGCTCGTCAGCGGCCAGCGCATCGAGTTCCCCGGCTCGCAGCTGGTGTGGGAGTACTACCCCGGGCAGGGCATCCAGCTCCAGGTCCTCGGCACCTTCGGCAAGGCCGACGGCCTGTTCACCGCCGGGCCCTCGCACTACGCGCAGCTCACGAGCCTGCTGGCGCAGATGATCCCGCTGGCGGCCAAGCGCGCGAACGGCATGACGTGGGAGTACTACTTCAATTTCGACGGGGGATCACCGCCGTGGACGAGCGCGATGTCCCAAGCCACCGGGCTCGAGGCGCTCACGCGCGCGTTCAAGGCGACCGGCAACGAGTACTACCTCAACACCGCCCGCCGGGCGTTACCGGTGTTCACGCGTCCGCCCCCGGCGGGCGTCGCGGTCAAGACGGGGCGCGGGATCCGCTTTCTCCAGTACACGTTCGCGCCGAGCGTGTCGATCATCAATGCGTTCCTGCAGACGCTGATCGGCCTCGACGACTACGCGCTGGAGAGTGACAACCCAGAGGCGATGAGCCTGTTCGGAGCCGGCAACGCCGAGGCGATGGCCGAGGTCCCCCACTTCGACACCGGTGCGTGGTCGCTGTATCAGCCCGGTGTCGAGGACGACCTCAGCTACCACGAGCTGGTGACGGGCTTCCTCGGGCAGTTGTGCTCGATGACCGCCGCGGCGGTCTACTGCACCACGGCCAAGCACTTCAAGGCCTACGAGAAGACGCCCCCGACGCTCACGCTGCTGACCACGACCGCCCGCGTGCGCAAGACGATCACGGTCCGCTTCCGGCTGTCGAAGATCTCCCAGGTGGGGATCGTGATCGCGCAGGGCGCGAGAACGGCCTTCGAGACGAGCGCCACGCTCCCGTACGGCGTCGACCATTTCACGGTTCCGGCGCTGAAGCGCGCCGGCACCTACACCGTCCGCATGTCGGCGACCGACCTCGCCGGCAACTTCGCGCGGATCTCCGGGACGCTGCAGGTCGCCCCGCACCGCTGATGCTGGCCCAGACCCGGCCGGGTCGCCCGAAGGCGGATCCCGGCGAGCAATAGACTCGGCTCGCGATGCGCCCGCGGACGGTCCTGTACACCGGAAAGGGTGGCGTCGGCAAGACGTCGGTCGCCGCGTGCACGGCACGGCGCTGCGCCGCCGCCGGCCTTGAGACGCTCGTGATCTCGACGGACCCGGCCCACAGCCTGTCCGAGGCGCTGTCGGCGGATCTCGGCGGCCAGCCGGTCAAGGTCGACGATCGCCTGTGGGGGCAGGAGGTCAAGGCCCAAGAGGAGATGGAGCGCCACTGGTCCGGGGTCCAGGAGTGGCTCGGCGAGCTGCTCCAAGAGCGCGGCGTGGACCGAATCTCGGCCGAGGAACTGACCGTCCCGCCGGGAATGGATGAGCTGTTCTCGCTGCTGTGCCTCCAGGCCCACAACGAGTCCGGGCGCTGGGACGCGATCATCGTCGACTGCGCGCCCACGGGCGAGACGCTGCGGCTGCTGTCGTTTCCGGACGTCGCCCGCTGGTGGATCGACAAGGTCTTTCCGCTCGAGCGCCAGATCCTCGCCGCGGCGCGGCCGATCGCCCGCTCGCTGCTTGACATCTCACTCCCCAGCCAGGCGGTGTTCAGCGACATCGAGCGCCTGTCGCAGAACCTGATCGCGATGAACGAGATCCTCCGCGACCGCGAGCGCTGCACGATCCGGCTCGTGATGAACCCGGACAAGATGGTGATCGGCGAAGCGATGCGCACCTTCACCTACCTGAACCTGTACGGGTACCTGACCGACGCGGTGATCGTCAACCGGCTGTTTCCCGCGGGCGTCGGGGACTACTTCGCGGCCTGGCGCCGGGTCCAGGAGGAGCATCTGGAACTCGTGCATTCGGCGTTCGCGCCGCTGCCCGTCCTGTGCGCGCCGTATTTCGAGCAGGAGGTGGTCGGGCCCGGGATGCTCGACCGGCTGGCAGACGCGCTGTTCCACGATCTCGATCCCGCCGCCGTGCTGCACGAGCAGATCACCCAGCAGCTCGAGGTCGACGACGACGGCGCACTGCTCAAGCTCGCGTTGCCGTTCGCCAGCAAGGGCGACATCTCGCTCAAGCAGCTCGGCCTCGAGCTCGTCGTCCGGGTGGACGGCCACAAGCGCACGATCATGCTCCCGCCGGCGCTGGCGGCATTTCATCCCACCGAGGCGACGTTCGAGGACGGGGCGCTCGAGGTCCGCTTCGATGGCTAGCGGCGACGACCCCCGGGCGGCCGCCGGCCGCGAGACCCCGCGCGAGACCGAGTTGACCGCCGCGGCGCTGCGGCGGCTCGAGCAGCGCCTGGACCAGGCTTCCGAGGCCGCCGAGCGGCTGATCGCCGAGGCCGCGGCGGCGGCCATGCGCAGGCCACCGGCGGCGGGGTGGCAGCCGCGCGAGCCCCCGACAGACGACGAGCAGCCCGAGCCGGGAGTGCGCTCGGGGCCCCTGTCGGGCACGGAGATCGAGCTCCTGCTCGACGCCGTCCGGGCGCTGCGCGATCGGATCCCGCCGGAGCTTGCGCGGCGCCTGGGCGAGGCCCTGCGGGAGGTGCTGCTCGCGCTCCGGGCCCTGATCGACTGGTACCTCGAGCGGACGCAGTCACGCGGTCGCGGACCCGCCGAGATGCGCGACATCCCGATCGTCTGACGCCAAGGTGGTTCGAGTTCGGACCAAGCGCGCTCGCGTCCGTTCGCGCCCGAGGCGACAAATACAATCGCTGGGTGGCCCATAATTGGAGCCCGATCCGGTCCCCGGACGAGCGAGGGGCGTGAGCCAACCGCCCACCCCGAGTGACGGGCTCCGACAGGCGGCGACGCTGCCCGGCCGGATCGCCCGGGCGTGGCGCGTTCTACCGTCGGAACGGAGGTTGGCCGCCGCCGCGGCATTCGGCCTGTTCCTGACGCTCTTTACACCCTGGTACCAGGAGACGGTGATCGCGAGCGGCAAGACGCCCGCACTGCGGTCGGCGAGCGTCTCGCTGACCGGCTGGGGAGCATTCTCGTTCGTCGAGGCGGCCGTGCTCCTGGTGGCGATAGCCGTTCTCGTGCTGCTGTTCGTGCGCGCGGAGGGCAAGGCATTCCACGTGCCGGGCGGCGATGGCGTGGTGATCATGGCGGCCGGGATCTGGACCGCGGTGCTGATCGTCTGGCGGATGTTCGACAAGGAGGGGACCACCGGCCACGGCCAGTACGCGACCACGGCCGGGATCGAGTGGGGCATCTTCGTCGCGCTCGGTGTCGCGGCGCTGCTGGCGTACGCCGGCACACGGATCCGGCGCGCGCACGAGCCCGAGCCTCCGTTGCCGGGAGACCGCCAGGCCGATCCGGGCGCGCTCGACGCCGATCAGCTGTGGGCCGACCGGCCCGCGCGCGGCGAGCGGGCACGAACGCCGGGCCAGCCGGCGCCCGCCCGCGCAGCGCCCCGCGAGATCCGGCCTCACCGCCGGCGAGTGGCGCGTGAATCGCGGTCGGCCGGCGGCTTGAACTTCTCAGACCTCGATGAGATCAAGTTCGACGATCCGCCCGAGCCCCCCACGATCCGGCGCGTCGTGCGCCCCGACGCTCCGCTCGAGCCGCCCACGATCGGGCGCGTCGCGCGCCCCGACGATCCGCCGCCGGACCCGACCGCCGGGTCCGAGCCGGACCCCGACGAGCAGCCGACGGCGCAGTTGCCCCGCCTCGATTGAGGCCGCGCCGCCAGGGGGTCAGCCGCCCGGTTTGAGCACGAACGAGAAGTAGGCGGTGGACAGCCCGATGATCAGGATCCCGGTCAGGATCATCAGCCGCGAGCTGATGATGTGGCCGAACACCCCCACTGCCGCCCCAACCGCGAGGATCACGACGAACAGGGTCAGTTGGGTCTGCTGGGTGGCGAGGAAAACGAGCACGGCTTGCAGGAACCCTATATTTGGGTCACGCGGTTCATGCCGCATCGGACTCCGCGCCCGCGGAGCCGGGCGACGGCCGCGTTTTCTCAGATGCCCGAGACGATCACCCAGCCGAACTCAGTGGACGACGTCGCCGCCGGCCTGCGCGGCGCCGGCTACCTCCCGGGCTCGAGCACCGCGCTGGTCTCGTTCCTCGCGACCAAGCTCGGCAAGCCGGTGCTCGTCGAGGGGCCGGCGGGCGTCGGTAAGACCGAGCTCGCCAAGGCGCTCGCGCGGTATCTGGGACGGACGCTCGTGCGCCTGCAGTGCTACGAGGGCCTCGACGAGGCCAAGGCGCTGTACGAGTGGAACTACAAGAAGCAGCTGCTGCGGATCCAGACGGGTACCGCCGGCGCCCCGGGCGAAGCCGACTGGCGCGACGTTCAGGATGACATCTTCGGCGAGGAGTTCCTGCTCCCGCGGCCGCTGATGACGGCGATCGCATCGCCCGAGCCGGTCGTGCTGCTGATCGACGAGATCGACAAGACCGATCAGGAATTCGAGGCGATGCTGCTCGAGTTGCTGTCGGACTTCCAGATCTCGATCCCGGAGCTCGGCCGGATCGAGGCGCGTACGCAGCCGGTCGTGCTGCTGACCTCGAACAACACCCGGGAGCTGACCGAGGCGCTCAAGCGCCGCTGCCTGTACCTGTGGCTCGACTACCCCGAGACCGAGCACGAGCTCGAGATCGTCCGCCTGCACTCGCCGGAGCTCGACGCCACGGTCGCGCGCAAGCTGGTCGAGATCATCCAGCAGGTGCGCGAGCTCGACCTCAAGAAGCCGCCCAGCATCGCGGAGTCGATTGACTGGGCGCGGGCGCTGCTGCTGCTCGGCGCCGACGAGATCGACGACGAGACGTTCAAGCAGACGATGAGCGTGATCGTCAAGCACCGCACCGACCTCGACACGGTCGCCGCGCGGGTCGGCGTCAAGCTCGAGCGACCGACGAGCGACGGCCGCCCGGCGGCCTGACGGCGACCACCTCGCCGTGGCCGACCACCGCGAACAGAGCAAGGTCTACGCCCGGATCCCGGACCGGGCGCCCGGCGGCTTCGACGGGCAGCTGCTGGCATTCGCCGAGGAACTGCGCGAGGAGGGGATGGCGCTTGGAACCTCTGAGCTGCTGGACGCGTTCGCCGCGCTCGCGCAGGTCCCGTGGACGGGCCAGGACGACTTCAAGGGCGCCCTGTCGGCGACGCTGGCGAAGTCGCCCGACGACCGGCGCACGTTCGACCTGGTGTTCGAGCGGTTCTTCTTCCGCGCCGCCGAGGCCGAGGCCGCCCGTCGCGAGATAACCGAGGCACCCTCACGGGGCGACGTGTTCGACGTCGACCTCGAGGCGCTGCGCCAGCAGATCGCGGCCGCGCTGCGTGACGGCGACGAGGCGACGCTGCGCGATCTCGCGCGGCTCGCGATCGCCGCGTTCGGCAAGGGCGAGGGCTCGGGCGTGCTCGGTGTCGACGTGCAGCGGATCCGCCGCGCACTCGGGCTGCGAACCGAACCCCAGCCCGACCTGCCCGAGGGCGACCCGCGGCGTGACGGTGTCAGCCGCGACCAGCTGCGCCGGTTCGAGCAGCAGCTGCGCCGCGAGCTGGAGCGCGACCTGATCGAGCGGACCGCGAGCCTGCCGCCCAAGCGCCCGCTGACCGAGCTCGACCGCGCGCTCCCGACCGGGCCGATCCAGGACCTCGCCGCCGTGCACCGCGTCGTCGCCCAGCTCAAGCGCCGCCTCGCGACCCAGGGGCACGAGCTCAAAGGTCACCGGCGCCACGCCCACGTCGACGTGCGCCGGACGATGCGGGCGTCACTGCAGACCGGGGGCGTACCGATCGAGCTCAAGTACCGCCCGCAGCGCCCGCGGCGGCCTGAGATCTTCGTACTCTGCGACGTGTCGACGAGCGTCACCAGCGCGAGCACCTTCTTCCTGTCGGTCCTGCACGCCCTCCACGACGCGTTTCGCAAGCTGCGGTCGTTCGTCTTCATCGAGAGGATCTCCGAGGTGACCGAGGTGTTCGAGCGCGAGCGCGACTTTCGCGCCGCGAGCGAGGCCGTCTCGCGCGACGCCGGCGTGGCCGACATCTCGGGCTACACCGACTACGGGCGCGTGTGGACCGAGCTGCTGGCGCTGATCGAGGACGAGCTGCACCCGCGCGCGACCGTGATCGTGCTCGGCGATGCGCGCACCAACGGCCGCCCGCCCCGCGATGACGTGTTCGCCGCGATCACGGCGCGCGCGGGCCGGACCTTCTGGCTCAACCCCGAGCCGCGCCTGTACTGGAACTACGGTGACTCGGTGATCGCCGCCTACGAGCAGCACTGCACGGCGTTCGAGTGCTGGCGCACGGACCAGCTCGAGGAGTTCGTCAAGGCTCTGACCCAGCCGATCGTCGCCTGACCCCGATCAGGGCTCGTCGACGAAGCGCGTCGTCAGCGCACGCGTATCGCCGTTTGCGTCGTGCAGGAGCCAGTGCGCGAGATATTGGCCCGGGGCCAGCGCGGGTACCTTGACGCCGCGTGCCGTGTCCACGTTGGTGGCGTGGAAGACCGGGCGTCGGGAGGCGGCGCGGGTGATCGTCAGCGCGACCGGTACCCCACGCGCAGCAATGGCACCGTGTGGACCTGGCAGCCCGGTCTGGGCCGACGCGACGAACGGCCCGAACAGGGTCTCGTCTTCGATCGGCGCCGTCGAGCGGATGAACGGCAACGTGACGACCGTCTGGCCGCCGCTGAAATCGTCGGTCTGCGCGATGTCGTCGGTCGGCAGCCCCGTGGCGCTGCCATCCGCCGGGCAGACCCTGCCGCGGCCGAACACCCCGTCACCGACCTGATCTGACACCGGGGCCTTGCTCAGCGGCGGTCCGTAGAAGTCTCCGGGCTGACATGTTCCGGACGCGATCCTGGTCTGGCGGCCGATGATGTGAACCCGCAGGTGCGCGACGTGCAGCGTGGTCAGACGGCGGCCGGCGGAGTTGACCAGCGCCAACGCGTCGCCGCCGCGCAGCGACAGACCGCCTACCGAGATCGTGCCGCCGAGGCTGGCCTGCGCGCGGCGGCGGCCGAGCCGGTAGTGAGCCGCCGGGGACGAGCCCCGTGCACCGCACCGACTGCTGGCGCAGCAGCGCCGTGCACTGCGGAAAGCCGGTCACCAGGAACAGCAGCCGGCCGTTGTCGGCCGCCGGCACGCTGAGCGGTTCGCCCAGCGTCACGGTGAGCTTGACGAGCGCTCCGTTGGGCTCGAGCAGTGACTCCCCACGGTTGTCCTCGCTGCTCATCGTCAGACGCGTTCCCGGGACCGAGCCTCCCGGTCGGGATCAGCGCCGCACCTGCCTCGGTGCTGCACAACTGGGCCGGGGGCTCGGTCAGCCTCGAGCCGACCCGCAGACTCAGCACGCCGGTCTGGCCACACGGTCCGAGCGCGACGCTGCGGGTGCCGACCGCAAAGCCGTGGTCGAGATCGAACCAGCCGGTGTATCCGCTCTCGGTGAACGGGTTGCCACCATCGCCGGTGGCGATCACGTCGACCGTGGGGTGCGCGCCGCCGTAGGCGACCGCGACGCCCTCGCGGTCGTCACCGACCGCGTGCGGGACTCCGCGGCGCGAGCGCAGCTTCACCGGCCCCCAGTGCCCGTCAGCGCGCGTTCGCGTGCGGGCAGCGGCCACGACTTCTCCCGCGCGGATCAGGTTGACGGCCACGGGCACCCGTTCGTGGACGCCGAGGCTGCCGCTCACGAACGGGCTGAACTGGCGCAGCGAGACCGTGTGCAGCGGCAGCGGCGAACCGGTCGCGTTCGACCCCTGCACGCACCCCTGGACCGCGTTGGACCACATGTCCTGGAAGAAGTACTCGTGGCCGTTGATCAGCTGGTTGTAAGGCGACCCGTCGGGCGCGAACCCGAGCGGGGTCCCCTGCTCGCCGCCGGACTCGCACTTGTCGGCGACCTCGAGGCCGTTGGGGTCCATCCAAGCAGTCCCGTACGGGTCGGTGATCGCCTCCTCGGTCTCGTGGGCCATCGTGTCGATCGTCGACTCGGCCTCCGGGTTGCCCTCGGGATCGGAGCCGGGGGGCGGCGTGAACTCGACCAGCGGGTCGGGGATCGGGACATAGATCGTCGGTCCGCGACCGAGGTCGAACTCCGAGTGATAGCCCGCGAACGCGGTCGTGGCGCACTGACCGGGCGCAATGCACGTGTCGACGTCGGGCGGGAGCACGATGAACCAGATGTTGTGAAGCCCCCTCGCACTCCGGTGATCAGGGCCGATCACGCGGTCCACCTGCTGCTCGAGCTGGAGGTCGGTGATGCAGGTCGCGATGCTCGCCGGGCTCGCGCACTGACGCTCGCGCGGGGGGTACGGGCTGCTGAGATCGATCGAGTCGGTCACCGGGTCATAGGCGATGTGGGTGCTGCCCGGGCCGTGTCCGTCGTGGTACTGGACCAGCGTCGAGAACGCGTTGTGGGGATCACTCGAGTCGTGCGCGACGTCGACGAGGAACTGCTTGATCAGCGCCTCGTAACCGAGCGTCGTGCTCGACGTCGGGCCGTCGAAGTGGTAGCCGGGCGGCGCCCAGAAGATCGTGTGCAATGTGACATTGCGCATCACGTCGCCGCCGTGGTAGACGACGGGCTCGTTGGCGCCGGTGACGAGCTCGGGGAACCCGAGCCGTGGGGCCAGCCCCATCGCGTGACCGATCCGCGGCTTGAACGTGACTCGTTCGGGCGCGATCGGATGGCCCCGCGTCGGGGCCGCCTCGGTCGCGCCCGCGAACAGCAGGCCACCGGCCAGCAGCGCCGGCGCGAGCGCCGCGATCAGCTGGCGAACCGGCTTTGGGCGCCCCATTGCGCGGGACGTTAGCGCAGCCCTTCACACGCGGTAGCATCTCGGACAGCACCTGAAAACCCAGGGGGGCTGGCGGGAACGCCGGCTGAGATAGCGCCCCTCGCACGTTGATGCGGCCTGGCGCTGACCCTTCGAACCTGTGGGGTAATGCCCGCGGAGGGAGCGATACGAGTAATGATCGAGGCTCCGATAGAGGAGCCTCGCGAGCTTGATGACCGCGTTGGCGTGCGGGTCGAGCTCGTGAGCCGGACGTTCGCGACCAAGCGCGGGCCGGTGCAGGCGCTGTCCGGGATGTCGCTGCACGCCGCACCCCACGAGATCGTGGCCGTCGTCGGACCCAGCGGCTGCGGCAAGACGACGCTGCTCGAGCTGATCTGCGGCTTGCAGCGGCCGGACTCGGGCACGATCGTCAGCGCACCCGCCGCCCTGATGCCCCAGCGCGATCTGCTGCTGCCCTGGCTGGGGACGCTCGACAATGCCGCCCTCGCGCTGCGCGCCCGCGGGCTGTCGCGCCAGCAGGCGCGCGCGACGGCGGCGCCGTGGATCGAGCGCTTCGGCCTCCAAGGGTTCGAGGACTCAAAGCCGGCCTCCCTGTCCGGAGGTATGCGCCAGCGGGTGTCCTTCTTGCGCTCGCTGCTGGCCGGCAAGGCGGTGCTGGCGCTCGACGAGCCGTTCGCGTCGCTCGACGCGATCACGCGCGCGGAAATGCAGGGCTGGCTCGGGCACGTGCTCGAGACCGAGCCCCGCACGGTCGTGCTGGTCACGCATGACGTCGAGGAGGCGGTCGTGCTCGGCGATCGCGTGGTCGTCATGTCGGCGCGCCCCGGGCGGGTGGTCGCCGAGATTGAGGTCAGCCTCGAGCGCCCCCGGCGGCGGACCGATCCCGACCTGATCGGGCTGCGCGAGCGCGTCTACGGGGCGCTCGGAGTGGCGCAATGAGACGAGCGCTGGGAGGCTGGCGAGCGCTCCTCGTGCTCCTCGCGCTGTTCACGATCTGGGAGCTGTACGTGGATCTCGGCGGCGCCGACCCGCTGATCCTGCCGGCGCCGCATGCGATCGCGCAGTCGCTGTACGACGACCGCGCGCTGCTGTGGAGCAACTTCGTCGTCACCGCCGAGGAGGTGGTGCTCGGGATCGCGGTCGCGGCGATCGTCGCGCTCGCACTCGCGATTGCGATCCACTTCTCGCCCACGCTGCGCCGGGCGATCTACCCACTGCTGGTCGGATCGCAGGCGATCCCGGTCCCGATCATCGCGCCGCTGCTGGTGCTGTGGCTCGGCTTCGGAATCGCGCCGAAGCTCGTCGTGATCGCGCTCGTCTCGTTCTTCCCGATCGTCGTCACGACGCTCGCCGGGCTCGCCGGCGTCGACCACGAGCTGCTGAAGCTGATGCGCACCTTCGACGCGCCGCGCCGGCGCACGTTCTGGCATGTCGAGTTCCCCTCGGCGCTGCCCGGGGTGCTGACCGGCGCCAAGATCGCCGCCGCAGTGGCGGTGATCGCCGCGGTGTTCGCCGAGCTGTCGGGCGCGAACTCGGGGCTCGGCTACCTCTATCAGCAATCCGAGGCGCAACTGCTGATGCCCCGCGCCTACGCCGCCGTGGTGGTCCTGTGCGTGTTCGCGATCGCGCTGTTCTGGCTGCTGACGCTCGCGGAGCGGTTCGCCGTCCCGTGGGCCTACCACCCATCGACTGGAGACGCAACTTGATGAAACGACCTCTGCGGCTGCTGACCGCCGCACTCGTCACGGCGCTGCTGCTCGCCGCGTGCGGCGAGAAGCAGAACAAGCTGACCGCCGCGGGTGCGCCGGCCCAATCGCTGTCGCTGATGCTCGACTGGTTCCCGAACGCCGATCACGTCGGGATCTACCGCGCGCTGTCGGAGGGCGACTTCACCAAGGCGGGCCTCGACGTGCACGTGCAGATCCCGTCCAATCCGGCGACGCCGCTGCAGCTGCTCGCGGCGGGCAAGGTCGACCTCGCGATCTCGTACGAGCCGGAGCTGATGCTGGCGCGTGACAAGGGCGAGCCGCTGGTCGCGATCGCGGCGATCGTGCAGCGGCCGCTGACGTCGATCGTGTCACTCGCGTCAAAGCACATCACCAAGCCGTCGCAGCTGCGCGGCAAGACGGTCGGCGATGCGGGGATCGCCTACCAGCACGCGTACCTGGACACGATCCTCGAGCAGGCCCACGTGCCGGTGAGCTCGGTCCACGAGATCAACGTCGGCTCGAACCTCGTCCCGGCGATGCTCTCGGGCCGGGTCGACGCGACCCTGGGCGCCTACTGGAACTACGAGGCGATCCAGCTGCGCCAGATGGGCAAGCCGGCCAACGTGATCCACGTCGAGAACGCGGGCGTCCCCATCTACGACGAGCTGGTCGTGGTGGCGCGCGAGAACGAGATCGCCAACCGGACGAACATCCTGCGCCGGTTCGTGCAGGCGCTCGGACGGGGATATGAATCCGTCCGGCGCGACCCCGTCGCCGGGGTCAATGCGCTGGTGAGCGCGAACCCGTCGCTGAGTCGCAAGCTCCAGCTCGCCAGCGTGCGGGCGACGCTGCCCTACTACTTCCCGGCGGACTCGAACCTCCCGTGGGGCTGGCAGGACCAGAAGCAGTGGACCAAGTACGGCGAGTGGATGATCGACCGCCACCTGATCTCCAACCCTGCGACGATCCAGGCCGCGTCGACCAACGAGCTGCTGGCCGGCCAGGGGCCCTAGCGGTGTCAGCCGGCACTAGGCGGCGAGCCGCAGCGCCCCGGCGTTGCCCGCGCTCTTGAGCGCGTGCAGCCCGGCGAGCCCCGCCCACGGCGCGTAGGGCTCGAAGAACCGCTGCACCTCCTCCTCGGTCGCCCGGGCGCGAGGATCGCCGCCGCGCAGCCGCCCGACGAGCTTCATGTACGCCAGGTCACCCGCGGGCAGCTGGTCGAGCCGGCCCTGGCCGGTGAGCGCGAGCGTCTGGATCGTCCAGCTACCGATCCCGCTGATCGCCCGCAGGCGCCGCCAGCCGCGCTCGTGATCGCAGGCAAGCAGGTCAACGCGCCCCGAGGCGACCTCGCGAGCGGCGCGGATCAGCGTCAGCGCCCGCGCGGGCGCGAGGTCGAATGACGCCAGCAGCGCCGGCGCCTGCGCCGCGAGCACCGCGGCCGGGGGCGAATCGCGCAGCCCGCTCTCGGCGCAGCGCCGTCCGAGCCGGGCGACGATCCGCCGCTGAATCGCCGCCGCACGCTCGTACTCGATCAGCTGCTCGCACACGGTCCAGGCGAGCGCCTCGAACGGCTCCGGGCGGCCGGCGACCCGCAGCCCGGGATCGGCGCGCACCGCCGGCCCGATCAGCGGGTCAAAGCGAAACCGCTCATAGAAGGCGCGGAGATTCTGGTCGACGCCGAGGGCTAGGCGCATCCGCCCGATCCCCCACTCGGCCGCCTCGCGCTCCTGGGCCCGCGCGCCGAACAGGACGCTCCCGCCCGGCAGCTGCGCGACGCGGATCCAGACGGGCTCATCGCCGGCGTGCAGCAGCCGGTGCAGCACGCCGTTTCTGATCCGGCTCAGACCGTCCAGCCCGACCCGTCGTGACAGCCGGTAAGGCCACCGCGGCCGGACCTCGATCCGGACCTCGACGGCGCCGTCGAAGCTCAATCCCCCGGCTTTGCGATCAGGTGGACGTCGACCAGGAACGAGCGCGTCCCGGCGATCGTCAGGCCGTTGACGGCGCGGCGGTTGTTGGCGTTGGCGCGCGCCAGGCGCCGTGCGCTGCGGCGCCGGACGAGCGCGATCGTCGCCGCGCCGGCGACGAACCCGGTCGCGGCCGCGGCGGCCGCCTGGACGGCTGGCAGCGCGGGCGATGGTGCAGGCTCGAGCGTGCGGACGTCGGCGAGCACCGGCAGGCCGTCGACGACCTCTTCGTCGGCGCCGGTCTCGATGTCGCTCGCGTTTTCCATGAACCGCAGATGGTGACAGCGCGCGCGGTCGCGTTCAAAGAATCAGTCGGCCGGGCGCTCTCGAACGGCAGCCTAGCGGTAAGAAGCCGTAGGATGCCCTTGCCGCTCATGCCGACCTCGATCGACGTCTTCGCCAAGGCCCGCGAGCACGAGCGCCTCGAGCAGCTTCGCCTCGCCCGCGAGCTCGATGCGCTCCCGTACTTCCGCGTGCTAGAGGGACCCACGCTGCCCGTCGTGACGATGGAGGGGCAGCGCCGGATCATGCTCGGCTCGAACAACTACCTGGGCCTGACGGGGGACGAGCGCGTGCGCCAAGGGGCGCTCGACGCGGTCAACAAATACGGCACCGGCCTGACCGGATCGCGATTTTTGAACGGGACGATCGATCTGCACCTCGCGCTCGAGGAGGAGCTGGCCGACTGGCTCGGGACCGAGGCCGCACTCGTGTTCACCACCGGGCACCAGGCCAACCTCGGAGCGCTGGGGACGATCCTCGGCCCGTCGGACACCGTGATCGCCGACTCGGGCGATCACGCCTCGATCCTCGATGGATGCATCCTGTCCAAGGCGAAGCTGCGGCCGTTCCGCCACGGTCGGCTCGACCGGCTCGAGCACGCACTCCAGCGCGCCGCCGACGATCCCGGCGGCGTGCTCGTGGTCGTCGACGGGGTCTTCTCGATGGAGGGCGACGTGGCGCCGCTCCCCGAGATCACGGAGCTCTGCGGTCGCTACGGGGCGCGGCTGATGGTCGACGAGGCGCACGCGCTCGGCGTCCTCGGCGCGCGCGGCGCGGGCACCGCGGAGCTGTTCGGCGTCGAGGATCGCGTCGACCTGCGGATGGCGACGTTCTCGAAGTCGCTCGCCTCGTGCGGCGGCGTGATCGCCGGTCCTGCGGACGTGATCGAGTTCCTGCGGATCCAGTCACGGCCGTTCATGTTCACCGCGGCGGGGGTCCCAGCGGCGATCGGCGCGACGCTCGCCGCGGTCAGGATCTGCCGTTCGCCAGAGGGACGGATGCTGTTCGCGCGGGTGCTCGACAACGCCCGCTACCTGCACTCGGGGCTCAGCGAGCTGGGCTTCAAGGTCGTCGCGCCGACCCGCCTCGCGGACGGGACCGAGGTCGTCACTCCGGTCGTGCCGGTGGTCGTCGGCGACGACTGGAAGGCGGCGTTTTTGTGGAAGGCGCTGTACGGCGCCGGGGTGTTCGTGAACACGGCGCTCCATCCCGCGGTGCCGCCATCGGGGGCGCTGTTGCGCACGAGCGTGATGGCGACCCACGATCACGCGACGCTCGATGCCGCGATCGAGATCTTTGATCGCGTCAAGCGTGACTTCGAGGCCGAGCACGGGCCGCTCCCGACGGTCTGAGCGCCGGCCCGGCGGCTCGGACCCTCGTCGCAGGCCTCCGAGCGCCGGCGGCTGCAACGCCCATCGAGACGTCGGCTCGGGCCGGACTTGTCCACTCCTGCACAAGAGCTCGTCGATCACAAAAAGTGCGCTCTAAGCGCATGAGCACGTTTTGTGACGTTGCTGTGACCCTCGCGTTGTTCTAGGTTTTCCAGTGTCGAACGGTTGTGGTGGGCCGGGCGCGAAGTGCCCACCGGGAGGGGTGATTTGACCCCCGGTGCCACACCCAAAAAATCGGAGCTATAGAGCCCCGCAAAAGCTGTTTGCAGGTCCGGCCGGACTGCTGATGCCCGTCGGCTCCGCCCTGCCGGTAATCGTCAACGTCCGCTCTCGGGCGGCACTCAACAGCAGTTAGGGAGTGAGAAAGCCACATGACGCAGCCGATCGCCAGGACGACCGCCGAGCCGCAGCGGCTTGCAGCCCTCGAGCGCGCGAACAAGGTTCGACTCGCGCGCGCGAGCTTGAAGCGCCGCATCGCGGTCGGCGAGGTCGCCGCAGCGGATGTGCTCCTCACCTGCCCTCCCGAGGCGAGCAGCTGGCCGATCGGCGAGTTGCTCATCAGTCAGCGGCGCTGGGGCAGCAGTAGATGTCACAAGTTCCTCGCACGCAATCAGCTGGTCGAGACGAAGCTGATCGGAACGCTCACTGACCGTCAGCGGCGGATGCTCGCCGAGTCTCTGAGCACGCCGGCCGGGATCTCGGCCGATGCTGCGCACGATCGGGAGATGGTGCTCGCAGTTGCCTAGGGGGTCTCCCCACCCCCACTAATTGCGCCGGGCGTCAGTCCGGACGCAACCCCGGTGATCAGCCCGGGCGTGTCCCGCAAGGAGGCGGGGCGCGTTCCGGGTCGATCAGATCTGGACTCCGATCGGAACCGGACTCGCGCCGGCGATGAACAAGAACCAGATCGCGAAGATCGTCAGTGTCAGGCCGGCGCTGACGACCAGTACCGCCTCGAGCACCGTGTGGCCCGGGTCACTGTGGCCGCGAGCCACGCAGTTGCCGCGATAGACGTCGCTCAGCTTCGCGAGCACCGAGGCGAGGAACGTGATCGTGACCACGACGCCGAAGAACATCGCAGCGAGCGCGGCGCCGAGCGACTCGGTCGCACCCTGGATCTGGGAGCCGACCCACAACCACAGCAGCGGGGTTCCGACCCATAGGCCGAGACTTCCGATGAACATGATCAGCACCACCAGGATCGCGCTGGTGCCGTTTCTCAGCAACGTGCGCACGGTGATCAAACGATAGTCCCGAGCCGGCCACGGACTAAAGCCCGTGACCGCGGGCTAATGGGCAGCCGGAGGACAGCTTGACCTGCCACCAGCCCATCAGCATGCCGATCAGCCCCATCCGCGGCCTGACCTGCCAGGCGCCGCATCCCGGCTCGCCGAGCTCGCTGCGGTAGATGCGGACGTACCGGTATGAACCGGGATCGAGCAGCATCCGCTCGAGCATCACGCGCTTGGCCTCCTGCTCGTCGGCCCGGCGAGCAATCGTCGCGCGAGCATCGTGGAGCCGCTCGGCAAGCTCGTCCCGGACGCGCTCGAGTTCGCCGAGGCTCAGCAGCTTCGGCTGTGACGCGTATGCCGGTGGCTGCTCCAGCCCGCCCATCGCGAACGCGGTCACGAAGGCGTCGGAAAGCTCGCGCTCGAGGCGGGCGATCTGAGTGCGCAGCGTGCGACGCGCGGCGCGCTCGTCGGGCGCGGCCACACGGCCGCGCAGCGTCCCGGTCGATGCTGGGGGCACAGCTTGCGTAGCGCTGTACGGCTGCCTAGCGCCCATCGCGGGCCAGATTAGCAACTAACCCCGCTCGGCACGAGCGTTCAGTGGGCCCGCGAGCGGCACGTCGCCAGGCTCCTCGAGGACCGCCGCGGCGCCCGCGAGATGGTGACTCAGCTCAGCAGCTCGGCGCAGATCCAGAGCGCCTCTTCGACGTGGATCGCGGGGACGCCGTCGACGGCCAGCGCGAACAACGCGACCCGTTGCGTGCGCGAGCCGATCCCGCGGTCCCGCAGCGGCTCGCCGAACAGCAGCGCGTGGATCTTGCTCGAGTCCGCGACCACCAGCGTGCCCGGCTCGGCGACGAACCGCTCAGAGCGGTCGGCGTCCGAGGTCGTCCGGATGCCGAGCCCACCGGCATCGACACGATCGGCATCCAGCGCCCAGACCGGGACCCCGGTCTCGACCAGTGCCACGAGGCAGGCGTCCTCGATCAGCCCGACCGACCGAAAGCCACCCTGCATCAGCCGCGTCACCGCGACCTCCTCGCTGGGGATCCGGTCGACGTCGGGGTCGAGCCCGATCTGCCTAAAGAACGCCCGGTAGGCGTGCGGGATCGGCTTGGTTCGCAAGGCGATCACGCCCGCCCCGCGGTAACGGCTCGACAGCTCGCGCAGCTGATGCTGCAACGACGGCGGGCTCGGCCCGCGCCGCGCCGCGCGCGTGACCCAGTGCAGTCGCAGGCCGGGGAACTCCTCGCGCACCCGGGGCTCGACGAACCCCTCGGCGGGCCGGAGCGAGACGGTGTCGTTCACTGTGCCGGCGGTTGCGTCGAGGCCAGCGCTCGGACCCGGGGCGCGAGCGCGGCGCTCGTCCCCCACCGATCGCCGATCAGCCGGTCCTTCACGATCCCACCACGGTATGCGAGCTCGGCCATCGGGCACACGGCCACGTCGTAGAGCTTGGCGACGACGCCGCCGGTGTCGATCGCCACCGGGATCGTCCAATGATGCGAGCGGATCAGCGACCGGGTGGTCGATCGGCTGCCGTTGACGGCCACCGCGGCGAACGCCACCGTCCCGGACGGGTATCGGCGCGAGAGCGCCTGCAGGGCGTTGACCTGGTTGACGCACGAGCTCGAGTTCGGGTCAAAGAAGGACAGCACCAGCGGATGGCTGCGCGAGATCAGGCAGACGTTGAGCACGCGCGGATCGTGGTCGGCGAGCGTGCAGGGAGGGTCCGGGTTCGGCGTGCCGGTCAGGTTCGTGTTCGCCAGCGCCGCGGAGAAGTAGCGCAGCGGCTTGCCGGGCGGGATCCCGGTCGTGGTGACCCCGTTGTGAAGGAAGGAGTAGATCGAGACGATGACCACCAGCGTCAGTCCGAAGATCCCGATCATCCACCGGTAGCGACGGGTGTCGATCACCGGGGAGGGAAGTACCGACCGCGGCAGCTCCTCGACGCCGAACGGCGCCGGGCGCTGATCGCCGTCGTCCGGCTCCGGCGCGTCCGCCGTCTGCTCGGATCCGTCGGCTGAGGGCTCGCCGCGCCGCGCCTGGCGGCTGGCGCTCGCCCGGTCCGGATCGAGGCGGCGCAGGAGCTCGGCCGCGTCCGGATCATCCCGGTCTGGGGGTGGGCGATCGCTCACGCCACCCGCGGCCGGCGCCTGAGGCGCGACAGCCCCGCGGCCGCCGCGCGCGGGAGCGTGCGCACCGCTGCCAGGGCGCCGCCGCGCTCGGACAGCGCGATCACCGCCGGCAGCACGAGCAGGACGCCGCCGAGGGACACCGACAGGTCGATGATCGTCACGAACCCGAAGTCGCGCAGCATCGTGATGTCGGACACGATCAGCACGCCGAAGCCGACGATCGCCGTGATCCCGGACGCGAGCACCGCGGCGCCCGTCGAGCGGTAGGTCCGCAGCAGCGCAGCCTGGAGCTCGTGCCCCGCGGCGCGCTCCTGGCGAAAGCGCTCGGAGAGCAGGACGCTGAACTCGGTCGAGATCGCGATCACGAGCGTGCCGAGCGTCGCCGACATCGGGTTCAGCGGAATTCCGATCAGGAACAGGATCAAGGCCGACCAGCCGGTCGCCAACGCGATCGGGATCATCGGCACGAGCGCGCGGCGAAGGTTGCGGAACACGAGCGCCAGCACGAGCCCGACGGCGAGCAGCCCGGCGAGCAGCGTCAGCAGCCGGCGGCTCGACGACGACAGCGCCCCGTTCGCCTCGGCCGCGAGCACCGGGAGGCCGGCCAGCGCGGCATGCACACCCGGCGGCGGGTGCAGCTGCGAGCGCATGTAGTCGATGACGCGCTCCTGGCGCGACAGCGGCATCAGGCGGATGCCGAACGCGAGCGTCGCCTCGCGGTGATCAGGCGTGATCACCGCCTGAGAGAAGTACGTCGGCACGGCGGCGAGCAGCTGATTGATCTCTGACTGGGTCAGCGCCGTCTGCTTGGTCGACTGGCTCGAGGTCGAGAACAGGTCAGGGAGTGACAGCGCCGGGCACAGGGTCGCCTTCGCACAGCCGCGCTCCTCGACGTAGCCGTAGTGGGTCAGCAGCTTGTTCTCGTAGCCGATCATCCAGCCGACGGTGGCCGGCGTGGCGACGTTGGCGCCCCGAACCGTGACGTCGATCTCGCCCGAGACGCCGGTGACCTTCTCGAGCGTTCGCAGGTTGCGCAGCGCCGGCATGTTCGGCGGCACGAGCTTGGTCACATCGGACTGCACTCCGGTCTGGGTGTCGGCGATCCAGCCCGCGAGCGCGAGCACCGCCGCGAGTGCCAGGACCCTGCCGGGGTGTCGTGTCAGCGCGGTCAGCAGGCGCCCCGAGCGGCCGCCGGCGCTTGGCCCGACCGCCTCAGTCGCTGGCCGAAGCGGAGCGAGCGTCCGGCGCCGGGCGCCCGAGAAGATCGCGCCCGCGCCGCGAAAAGCTCCCGCCAGGATGCCCACCGCCCCCCTGAATGCGCCGGCGACAACGGCGCCCGCGCCGCGCAGCAGGTCGCCCGCGCCCCGGACCGGAGCCGCCAGGAACTCTGGAATGCGGCCGGCGCCCGGTGCCGCATGTCGCTCCCGGGCGCGTCGCCCGCGCTCGCTGAGCACCAGCGCCGCCGATCCGCCGACCAGCGCACAGAAGAACGCAACCGCGATCCCCGCCACGAGCAGCAAGCCGAACCCCTGGACCATCGGCACCGGCGAGAGCAGCAGCACGAGAAAGCCCGTCGCGGTCGCGAGCGCCGCCGTGGCGATCGTCGGCGCGGCCCGGCCGACCGCGCGCTCGGCACCCGCTCGCGGAGCGCCGTCGCCGGCCGCCTGATCGCGTGCCTCCTGCGCGCGCGCCTGGAACTGGATCCCGTAGTCGACCGCGAGCCCGATCAGGATCGGCAGCACCGCGATCGAGGCCAGCGTCAGCGCCGCCCCGAGGACGGCCAGCAGACCGAACGTGATCCCGGCGGCGGCCAGGGCGATCGCCAGCGGCAGCAGCCGCGGTCGGCTGCGGAACACGATCAGCAGCGTGACCGCCATCACCACCAGGACCGCGATCAGCAGCAGCGAGATCGAGCTCGAGATCGTGCTCGCCAGATCGTTGGTCACGACCGGGACGCCCGTGACCGTGTACGTGCCGCCGTATGCCGAGTGGAAGATCGGCATCTTGATCGCCTGCCGGATCCACGAGATCGCCTGCGCCTGCTGCGCGTCTGACAGCGAGGAGCGCAGCCGGATCTGGATCAGCGCGTCGTCGGCGGTCGGGAACAGGTAGGCGAACCGCGACTTGGGCTGATTGACGCCCCGCGTCTGGTCAAACACGATCTGGGGGATGAACTGGGGCGAGTCGATCGACGGTAGTGACGTGATCCCCGACTGGACGGCGAGCTGCTCGAGTGACTGCAGCTGCTGCTGGTCTTCGAGCTGGCCGGCCGCGTCGGCGTCCTTGAGCGCCTGCGCTCGGCCGAGCCCGCGGCCGATCGCGAGCTGGTAGGCGCTGCGCTCGGCGTTGCGGACCGACGTCTTGACGCCGGCCAGCATCGCCGCGATCTGGGTGTTGACCGCGGCGACCGCGCGATTTAGGAACGTCCCCGGCCCGTACACGGCCTGCACGGCTTTGGCGCGCGCGAGCTTGCCGCACGGGCTGTCGTAGCCGCCGTACGGCGCGTGCGTACCCGGCTTGGCCGGCGTGAAGGCACGCAGCGTGTTGTTGGCGACGACGTACTGGCCCGCGAAGCACGCCTCGAGCTGGGTCTCGGTCGCAAGATCCTTGGTCTCGACCAGGTCGGTCAGCGGCTCGTGGATCAGCACGATCACCGCGTCGTCGCCGAAGTGGCGCTGGTCGTTGGCGGTCGCCTTGTAGCTGGGCGACGACTTACTGACGAACGTGTCCGTCCCCGCCGACGGCTTCAGCCCGAGCGCCAGCACCCCGCCGCCGATCGCGAGCGCGAGCACGATCCCGATCGTCAGGACGGGCCGGCGTGCCGCGGCTGCGGCAAGGCGCTCAAACCAATTCGCTACGGACATCGGATCAGGCTAATCGTGGCCGGCGTCGGCAGCGCCGATCGCCTCGCGCCGCCCGTGCCGGCGCTAGTCCATCGTCAGCGGGCCCTGGGACTCGCCTGACAGGAACTGCCGGATGAACGGGTTGTCGGAGTTGAGCATGTCCTCGGCCGGGCCGGCCTCGACGATCCTGCCCTTCCAGAGCACGTTGATGTAGTCGGCCACGCGACGCGCGCTCATGATGTCGTGGGTGACGACGCAGAAGGTCGGCAGATGGGCCATCTGCTTCTCCTTGGCCTCGTCCATCATGTCGCGGTGGATCTCGAGGATCAGCTCGCCGAGCAACGCCGTGCGCACCGGATCCAGCCCGGAGTCGGGCTCGTCGAACAGGACGATGTCGGGCTCGAGCACGAGCGCGCGCGCGAACCCGGCACGCTTACGCATCCCGCCCGAGAGCTCGTTGGGCATCCTGAACCGCGCCGACCCGAGGCCGACCTCGCCGAGGCGCCGCATGACGATGTGCTCGACCTCGTCCTCGCCCTTCTCGGTGTGCTGGCGCAGCGGGAAGGCGACGTTGTCGAACAGGTTCATCGACCCGAACAGCGCTCCGTCCTGGAACAGCAGCCCGAACTTCTTGCGCATGTCGAACAGGTCGTCGTCGGGCATGTTCGGGACCGACTCGCCGTGGACGAGCACGTCTCCGTCGTCGGGATACAGCAGGCCGACCATGTGCTTGATGCATACCGACTTGCCCGTCCCCGACGGCCCGATGATCATCGACACCATCCCCTCGGGCAGCCCCATGTTCAGGCCGCGCAGCACGTGCGAACGCCCGAACGACTTGTAGGTGTCGATGAACTCGATCGCGTCGGGACGCCCGGACGGGTACACCTTGTAGGAGTGAAACTTGTACTCGTCCTCGGGCACTCCCGGGGGAGGGTTCGGGCGCGGGGGGGCCTCATCGACGACGGACACGCGCGAGCCGCCGCGGTCGCCAGGGCCCTGGTCGCTGTCACCCTGCGCCATGGGTTGCGCTTGCACGGGACGCTGCCTGTCGTCCCCCTCGTCGGAGCCGATCGATTGCAGCGGCTCGCGCTCGCCGCCGTCTGAGCTCATCTGTGCCATTTAGCCTCCGATTGGTGCGCGCGGATTCGCACCCCAGAATAGCTGCGTTCCAAGCATTCCGATCAGGTGCACGGCGACGATGTTGAGAACCATCGACTTCGCCGTCGCCGTGCCGACGCCGACCGGGCCGCCGCTCGCGTTGTAGCCGTAGTAACAGCCGACGAGCACGATCACGATCGCCATGCTCATCGCCTTTATCAAGCTGTATAAGAGGTCAGGCGGATTCTGGAATTGCCAGAAGATTAAGAAGAACCCTCCCGAAGAGACGTAGCCGATCTGCTGCACGACCGCCAGGTAGCTGGCGAAGAAGCCGGCCCCGATCGAGCAGAGATAGACGAACGGGAGCACCATCAACGCCGCCAGCAGCCGCGTCGCACACAGGAACGTGACGCCGCTGATGCCCATCACCTCGAGCGCGTCGATCTCGTCAGAGATCCGCATCGAGCCCAGCTCGGCGACGATTCCGGTCCCCACCTTCGCGGCCATCATGTAGCCGAACACGAGCGGCACGAGCTCGCGCAGGTCACACCAGGCGGCGAACACGCCCGAGTATGCGGGCGTCCCCTCGCCATAGGTGAAGTACGCCCCCTCGATCCCGCATTGCAGGCCGATGATGAACACCAGCCCCCAGATCACGAGCGTCGAGGAGAGGATCAGGATCCCCGCCTGGCGCAGCGCCTCGCCGAAGAACCGGAACACGCGGAGCGTGAGCAACTCGCGCACGATCCGCGACGTGAACTTGACGATTTCCCCGAACGACTCGATCCAGCCGCGCGGTGTTGCGATCAGGTCACCCAAGAGAAGCTCGGCTCACTTGATGATCGTCGTGATCTCGGGATGGGTCGCGAGCAGCGTCTGGGTGAACGCGTAGTTGAACGCGAACACCCCCAGGAACGCGATCACGACCGCCTGGTTGACCGCGCGCCCTACCCCCTCGGCACCACCGGACGCAGTCATCCCCTTGTAGCAGCAGACGATCGCGATGATCGCGCCGAACAGGGTCGTCTTGAGCACCGAGCCCCACAGGTCGGTGGTCGACGCGTTGTTGAAGAACGTCGCCCAGAACGGCCCCAGCGGGGCGTGGTTGACGAGCGTCGCGAGGATCCCGCCGAAGATTCCGAACAGCAGCGCGTAGATGTCGAACAGGCCGGTCAGCAGCATCAGCGCCAAGAAGCGCGGCACGACCAGGTTCTTGATCGGGTCGACGCCGAGCACCTGGAGCGCGTCGAGCTCCTCGCGGATCTTGCGGGCGCCCAGGTCGGCGGTGATCGCCGTGCCCGCCACGCCGGCGAGCACGATCGCATCGACGAATGGCGCAAATTCCCGAATCGACGCGAGCACGAAGAAGCCGCCGAGGCGGTCGAGCGCTCCGAACAGGACGAGGAAGTTGGCGGCCTGCAGGCCGGGAGCCTCGTAGCCGAACGCGATCGTCGAGATCAGCAGCGGAAACCAGCACAGCTTCATCGCGAACAGGAACTGTCCGACGAACTCGCTCCCGTATGGATACGGCGGCCGCACCGCCGAGACGAGCGTCTTGCCCGTGAGGATCATCATGTTGCCGACCTCCTCGAGCACGTTCTTGGTCGGCAAGAACGCGCGATCGGCGACTGGCTTGATGATCAACGGATGTCTTCTTCCCGGAGGTGTCGAGCGTGCGGGACGCTCCGGCGGGTAAGCCTACGGTACGCGTGACCCAATATTCCAGTCTGAACCGACCCCACGGGGCGTACCGGCCTTTGGGGGCGAATCCCGTGGTATGTTCCGCTCGCGTTGCGGGCCCTGATTAGGTGCAGCGGTCAGATCATCGCCGGCGTCGTCGCGTCGCTGGCCCTGGTGGCGTGCGGCTCGAGCGGTCAGAACCAGGCCTCGCATGAGCCGAAGGGCAACTTCAAGGTCGCGGTCGCGAGCGCGACGTTCCCGGCCTCGCAACGGCTGGCCCAGAAGACCCACCTCGTGATCGCGGTCCGCAACACCGGCAGCAAGGCGATCCCGAACCTGGCGGTGACGATCTGCAACGTCAGCTGCGCCTACAACGCCCCCAAAGGTCAAGGAACCAGCGCGCAGGCGTTCGCGCAGGTCCTGAACCAGCCCTACCTCGCGAACCCGTCACGACCTATCTGGATCGTCGATCGGCCGCCGGGACCGTGCCTGTACAGCTGCAGGAACGGCGGCGCCGGCGCGTATGTGACGGCCTACTCGAACACGTGGGCGCTCGGGCACCAGCTCGCGCCCGGCCACACCGCCACCTTTGACTGGGGCGTGACCGCGGTCTCGGCCGGAAGTCACGTCGTCGCGTGGCAGGTCGCCGCCGGGCTCGCCGGCAACGCCAAGGCGGTGCTCGCCGACGGCTCGCAGCCCGGGGGGACGTTCGCGGTCCACATCCTGACCGCGCCGCAGCAGTCCTACGTCAACAGCGCCGGCAAGGTCGTCGTCAAGAAGGGCTGACTGACGCCGGGCGTCAGCCGCTGCTCGACGTCGCCCAGATGTTGAGGCTGCCGTCGACGGCGTAGCGGTCGATCTGCTCGAGCTCGTCGGGTTCGAAATCGAGCCGGCCGAGCGCCGCCACGTTCTGCTCGAGCTGCGCGACGCTGCTGGCTCCGATCAGGGCCGAGGTCACGCGCGGGTCGCGCAGCACCCAGGCGAGCGCCAGCTGGGCGAGCGTCTGTCCGCGCTGCTCGGCGATCGCGGCCAGTCCCCGCACCCGCTCGAGGTTCTGCTCGTTGACGATCCCCTGGTCAAAGGAATCGCTGCGCCGGACGCGCGAGTCCTCCGGGATCCCTTTCAGGTACTTGTCGGTCAATAATCCCTGGGCCAGCGGCGAGAAGGCGATGCAGCCGATCCCCTCTCCGCCGAGCAGATCGAGCAGGCCGCCCTCGATCCAGCGATTGAGCATCGAGTACGACGGCTGGTGGATCAGCAGCGGCGTGCCCAGCTCGCGCAGGATCTCGATCGCCTCGGCGGTCCGCAGGGGACTGTAGGACGAGATCCCGACGTACAGCGCCTTTCCCTGGCGGACAGCGGCGTCGAGCGCACCCATCGTCTCGCGCAACGGCGTGTTGGGGTCAAAGCGATGCGAGTAGAAGATGTCGACGTGGTCGAGCCGCATCCGGGTCAGGCTCTGATCGAGGCTCGACAGCAGGTACTTGCGCGAGCCCCACTCACCGTACGGCCCGGGCCACATGTCGTAGCCGGCCTTGGTCGAGATCACGATCTCGTCCCGCAGCCCGGCGAAGTCCTCGGCGAACATCCGCCCGAAGTTGATCTCCGCGCTGCCATACGGCGGCCCGTAGTTGTTGGCCAGGTCGAAGTGCGTGATGCCGAGGTCGAACGCCCGTCGCAGGATCGCGCGGCTGATGTACAGCGGGCGGTCGTCACCGAAGTTCTGCCACAGCCCGAGGGAGATCGGGGGCAGCTGCAGCCCGCTGCGACCGCACCGGCGGTACTCCAGCTGCTCGTAGCGGTCGCCCGCCGGCACGTATCGCACCATCGGGCCACGCGGGATCGGATCGGCCATCGTGCCCGAGTATTTCAAGTATGGGGTGGCGCAGGCAGGCACGGTCCCGCACGCGTCCCGCGCGCGTGGGTCGTCGAATCGCGTGAGCGCCCCGTTCCCCCTGCAGAACGTGGAGAATCCGCCGCCGCGAGTCTGACTTTCCACAAAGCGCGAGCCGAGCGCGACAAACGTGGAAAGTCCGAGAACGCGCGTGCGGTTTTCCATGAAACGCGGGCTCGGCGCGCATCCGCGCCCGCTGTTTGCGACGGTTTGGACATTGGGATAGTGACCGCCGCGTCCGCGTGACCTACATTTGGCGTTCAGTCTCTGACCGAGACCGCACATATACGCGCGCGCCCGGTGCCGCCGAGGGCGCAGATCAAAAAGGAACCAGTAGAAGCATGCCTATCCGCTCGCAGAACGTCCTTGCCGCCCAGTGGGCTCCGAACGGCGACCGCCTCGGGGCCCCGGACCTGACCGTCCCCGACAACCAGATCTTCGGCGCCAACGTCTTCAGCTCGGCCGTCCAGCGCCAGCGGCTGCCGCGAGACGTCTTCGGCCGTCTGCAGCAGACGCTCGCGCAGGGACAGGCGCTTGACACGTCGCTCGCGGACGCGGTCGCGCTGGCGATGAAGGAGTGGGCGCTCGAACGCGGCGCGACCCACTACACGCACTGGTTTCAGCCGCTCACCGGGATGACCGCCGAGAAGCACGACAGCTTCTACGCGCCGACCGGCGAGGGCACGGCGCTGGCCGAGTTCACCGGCAGCGAGTTGATCCAGGGCGAGCCCGACGCCTCGTCGTTTCCGACCGGCGGGATCCGCGCGACGTTCGAGGCGCGCGGCTACACCGCCTGGGATCCGACCAGCCCCGCGTTCATCCTCGAGAACCCCAACGGCGCGCTGCTCTGTATCCCGACCGCGTTCGCCTCATGGACCGGCGAGGCGCTGGATCACAAGATCCCGCTGCTGCGCTCGATGGATGCCCTCTCCAAGTCGGCGGTCCGCGCGCTGCGACTGTTCGCCAACACCGCCGGAACGCGCGTGTTCACGACCGTCGGGGCCGAGCAGGAGTACTTCCTGATCGACGAGCAGTACTACTTCGAGCGTCCCGATCTGGTGACCACGGGCCGGACGCTGTTCGGCGCCAAGCCTCCCAAGGGCCATGAGCTCGACGACCACTACTTCGGCTCGATTCCGGAGCGGATCCTCGCCTGCATGCTCGACACCGAGCGCGAGCTGCAGAAGCTCGGGATCCCGGTCAAGACCCGCCACAACGAGGTCGCGCCCAACCAATACGAGCTGGCTCCGATCTTCGAGAACTCCAACGTCGGCGCCGACCACCAGCAGCTGACGATGCAGTTGATGCAGAACGTCGCCCGCCGCTACGGGCTCGTCTGCCTGCTGCACGAGAAGCCGTTCGCGGGAGTCAACGGCTCGGGCAAACACAACAACTGGTCGATGGGCACCGACGCGGGCGAGAACCTGCTCGAGCCGGGCGCCACGCCGCACGAGAACCTCCAGTTCCTGTTCTTCTGCGCGGCCGTGATCCAGGCGGTCAATAAGCACCAGGGCCTGCTGCGCGCGTCGATCGCCTCCCCCGGCCAGGATCACCGCCTGGGCGCCAACGAGGCGCCGCCGGCGATCATCTCGATCTTCCTCGGGGCCGAGCTCGAGCGCGTGTTCGGCGCGATCGAGCGAGGGGAAGTGGGCGAGTCGACGCCGGAGTCGTTCCTCGGACTCGGAACCCCGGTCCTGCCGCCGCTGCCGCTGCACGGCGGCGACCGCAACCGCACGAGCCCGTTCGCGTTCACCGGCAACAAGTTCGAGTTCCGGGCGCTGGGCTCCAGCCAGTCATTGTCGCTGCCCAACACGGTGCTCAACACGATCGTCGCCGAGGCGGTCGATGACCTCGCCGACGACCTCGAGGACGCGCTCGGAGAGGGCACCGACATCGAGGCGGCGCTGCGGCCGATCCTGCAGCGCAGCTACGCCGCCAACAAGCAGATCGTGTTCGGCGGCGACAACTACTCGGAGGAGTGGCACTCGGAGGCCGAGCGGCGCGGCCTGCTCAACCTCACGGCCACGCCCGACGCGATGCCCTACCTGGTCAGTGACCAGACCGAGGAGCTGTTCTCCCACTACGGCGTGCTCTCCGAGCGCGAGCTCGAGTCGCGCTACGAGGTGTTCCTCGAGCAGTACGTGACCAAGCTCAACATCGAGGCCGAGACGGCCGCCGCGATCGCGCGCACGCTGCTCGTCCCGGCGGCGGCACGGTACATCTCGCTGCTCGTGGCCGCGCAGCTGCCATCACTCGCCAGCGAGGTCGAGGAAGAGCTGTCCACGTTCGTCGACGCGACCCGGGCGCTCGAGTCGGTCAACCTCGCCGAGAACCAGCCGCACGGCGACGTGCTCGAGCATGCCGAGTACATGCGCGACACGACGATCCCGGCGATGGCGACCGTCCGCGGGTCGGCTGACAAGCTCGAGAAGCTGGTCGCCGATGACCTGTGGCCGCTGCCGAAGTACTCGGAGATCCTGTTCATCAAGTAGATCGGCCGAGCACCCGGGCCTCGAGCCACTCGTTCGAGAACGCGCCGCGCGGGTCAAGCTGGGCGACCAGCGCGGCGAAATCGTCGAGGCGCGGGTAGAGGGGCCGGATCTCGTCGGCCCCGATCTGGAAGCGCTTGCCCCAGTGCGGCCGGGCATCAAACGGCGCCAGCGCCCGCTCGACCTCCAGCAGTGCGGCGTCGACCGCCTCCGGCTCGCGCTTGAACGTGAAGTGGATCGCGACGCTGTCGCGCTCGTACTCGGGGCTCATCCACAGCGCGTCGGCGGCGATCGTGCGGATCTCGCTCACCAGCAGCAGCGGCCTGACCGTGTTCGCGATCCCGCGGATCGCCTCGATCGCGGCGACGGCCTGCGCGCGCGCGACGATGTACTCGGACTGGATCTCGGCACCGCTGCTGGGCGCAAAGCCCATCCGGAAGTGCGGCAGGCGCTCGGACCACGGGCCGGCGACGCCGAGCTGGGGCGTGGCGTTGACCGGGTCGACACCGGCGATCGGGTGCACGTCGACGGTCGCTGGGACCGCGCCGAACAGCTCTTCGGGCAGCGCCTCGGCGGCCCGCGCCTTGACCCACACTTGGTCGACCGCTTGCGCCCATACGGTGAACACGCTGACGCTGTAGCCGCTGGAGGTGATCGCATCGAAATGCTCAAACAACGCCTCCCAGCGCAGCCGTTCGAACACGCGTTGGCGGACCTCGAAGGCCGGCTCGAGATCGAGCACGACCCGCGTCACGACGCCGAGCGCCCCGAGCCCGACCACGATCCCCTCGAACCTCGGGTCGCCCCGGCGGACGGTGATGAGGTCACCGGCGGAGGTGACGAGCTCCAACGCCGCGACCGCCGTCGCGAGGTTTCCGTTGCGGTCGCCCGAGCCATGGGTGGCGGTCGCCACCGCCCCCGCGACCGAGATATGCGGCAGTGATGCGAGATTTGCCAGCGCCAGCCCGTCGCGGCGCAGTACCTCCGCGAGCTCGCCGTAGCGGATCGCGCCGCCGACGGCGACCGTCGACCGGTCGTGATCGACCGACACCCCGGTCTCGATCCGTTCAAGGCTTACGAGCGCGTCGGAATCGCCGATGTCGCTGAACGTGTGGCGCGTTCCGAGAACCCGGATCCTCGGCGTCGCCGCGACGATCTGCGCCAGCTCCTCGAGCGTCGACGGCGTGTGCACCGCGCGGGCCCGGTAGGTGTGGCTCTGAGCCCAGTTGGTAAGCGCCATCGTGGCACCGTAGCGCCCGCGACTGGCGTCCACGATCGCGGCCCGACGGCACGCCGCCAAAGCGTCCCGGGGCGCAACTTGCACGCAATGTCCGTGTTTTTCGCTACGGTGAGACTCCGTATGGTGGGAGGCCGCGGGGAGCGCGGTTATCGGGCAGCGGGGAGGCGCCGGAAGCGCGCCACGGCCGCGATCCTCGTCGCGGTGCTCGCACTGGCGGCGTTATCCGCGCAGTCGTCGGCCGCGCACAGTAGCGGCGGGACGTCGGTCGGAGCCGCCAAACGCGCCCAGCGCGCCCACCGCGCCCACCGGGCCCACCGCGCCCAGGCCCGGGGCGGCGCGGCGCACGCCCTCGCCGGCCGCGCGATGTGGATCTGGGAGCTCCAGTTCGCCGACCGCGGCAACGTCAAGACGATCATCTCTCAAGCGCACCGATGGGGGATCGGGACGCTGATGATCAAGAGCAGCGACGGCATCAACTTCTGGTCATCGCAGTTCTCGCCGCAGCTCGTGTCCGAATTTCACCGCGGCGGGCTGAGGGTGTGCGCCTGGCAGTACGTGTACGGCGATCACCCGGTGACCGAGGCCTACAAGGGCGCCGAGGCGGTCAAGGACGGCGCCGACTGCCTGCTGATCGACGCCGAGACCCAGTACGAGGGCAAATACATCGCGGCCCAGACGTACATAAAACGGCTGCGCGACCTGATCGGGCCCCGTTTTCCGGTCGCCCTGGCGGGCTTCCCGTATGTAGATTTCCATCCGGCGTTCCCCTATTCGGTCTTCCTCGGACCGGGCGGCGCTCAATACAACATGCCGCAGATGTACTGGAAGGACATCGGCGTTAGCGTCGACACCGTGTTCGCGCACACATACGCCTACAACATGATCTACCGGCGCCGGATCTACCCGCTCGGGCAGCTCGACAACCGGCCGCCCGCGCCCCAGATCTTCCGTTTCCGTCAGCTATCGCGCGCCTACGGTGCTTCCGGCATCAGCTGGTGGGACTGGCAGGAGGCGACCAACAGCGGCTGGACTGCCCTCTCCCGCCCCGCCGGGTCGTTGAAGGGGTATATCCCGTACAGGACGATGGCGAGCATCAGCAAGGGAGCCAAGGGTGATCTCGTGGTCTGGGCCCAGGAGCACCTGATCTCGGCCGGTTACAGGATCGGCGTCGACGGTGGCTTCGGCGGCAGTACTCAGGCCGCGGTGAAGGGGTTCCAGACCGCGCACGGACTGACCGACGACGGGATCGTGGGACCCGAGACCTGGGGTGCGCTGCTGCGCTACCCGCCGGTCAAGGTCGTCTTCGGCGCTCAGGCCAACGCAACGAGTGCTGCGGTCGCCCGCGCATCGCGCGTCCGGGGTACGGTCCTGCACGAGCCGGTCCCCGTTTCGGCGAGACAGCCCGCGCGGCGTGACGAGATTCGGGCGGCGGGTGGCGCCGGTCACCCGCGCCACGGCTGACGCAGCAGATGCACGGCGACGCGATCGACAGCAGCAACCTGGGACTGCTGCAGATAGACATCCTGCGCAGGCCGGCATACACCGTGCTCGCGCTGTCGGGCGAACTCGACATCTCGACCAGCGAGCTGCTCGGCGAAGGCTTTCGCCGGGTCGCCTACCAGAGCGACGAGAGCCGGGTGCTCCTCGACCTCGACCGTCTTGCGTTCATCGACTCCACCGGCCTGCACAAGATCGCCAAGCTGGCGCGGTTGATGGGCGCGCGGCTGACCGTGCGCCCCGGCCCGCACCGCAAACTGTTCTCGCTGACGGCGCTGGACATGACGCTCGAGCTCGTCAACGAGCTGCCCGATCCCGAGCCGCTGGCCGCCGCCGCCCGCAACATCGGATACGTGCGCAACCTCCACAACCTCTGGTGGCTGTCGGGCCTCGAGGCGATGATCGAGCACGTCCCGCGCGACGTCGAGTGGGAGCCGTCCACGGCCGACGGGCGGGTGCTCAAGGGCAGCGACGAGCTGCTGCGCTATTGGTCGGGCGCCGAGCCCACGCCCCCGGCGAGCTCAGCCTGGTTCGAGGCGATCGACGACGACGTGATGATCGAGACCGAGCACGAGCTACCGGAGGGGGGCAGCCGGCGAATCCACTCGCTGTACATGTTCGCCGGCTCCCGGCTCGTGCGTGCGATCGCCGTGCCGGCGGTCGCCGTCGGCGAGCCCCACGCCTGATCTACGCCTAAGCCAGCCCGTGCTCGCGCGCGTAGGCGACCAACTCGGCGCGCGAGCCACGTCGCGTCTTGCGCTGGATGTTGGCCCGGTGTGACTCGACGGTCCGCACGCTCAGGTACAGCTGGGCCGCGATCTCCGCGTTGGTGTGGCCGAGCGCGATCAGGCGCAGCACCTCCACTTCCCGCGTACTGAGATCGTCGGGCGGACCCGAGTCCGCCGGCGCCTGTGCCGCGAGCCGCGCCCCGAGCTCCGGGTTCAGGTAAGTGCGGCCGTCGGCCGCCAGCCGTACGGCCCGGATCAGCTCACCCTGCGCGGCCTCCTTGAGCACGAAGCTGGTGGCGCCCGCGCGGAGCGCCTCGCGCGCGAGCTCGGGGTCGCTCTGCATCGTCAGCACGACGATGTTGGTCTCGGGCGCGAGCGCGCGGATCTTCGGGATCGAGGGGATGCTCGACCCGGACGGCATGTTGACGTCGAGCACCAGCACCCGTGGCCGGTAGGCGGCGACCCGGCGCTCGGTCTGATCGACGTCACCGGCCTCGGCGACCACGTCGAATCCCTCTTCGGCGTCGAGCAGCATCCGCAGCCCCGCGCGGACGACCTCGTGGTCATCGGCGACCACGATCGTGATCGTTGCCCGTGATGATCGCTCGCCGCCCCGCGGGGCCGCATCCGGTCCACCATCCTCCGTCACGCCGAAGATTCCAGCACGGACCCCGGCTCGATCCGCCGCGGCTGCGGCTCGTCGAGCGTGACCGAGCCCCGGACGATCACGTCGGCGCCGAACGTGACGTCGCCGCGCACGACCAGGCGCTCGGCCTCCCGCAACGAGGGCGGGCCGTCCGGGAAGCGCCGCTCGAAGTCGTCAATCAGCCGGTAGAAACGCTTGTCGAGGTCGACGAATGGGAGGCCGTTGACGCGGGACGGGACCGGCTCCACCTCGAGGTCGCCGTTGAGCTCGTAGACATCGGACCTGAGCACGAGCAGGTCATCGGTCGTCTTGACGGGCACAAAGCGGGTGCGCGGCACGAGTAGCAGGCTGGCGCCGCTGAAGCTTTCGATCGCGGCCCCCATCGCGCTTTCGAGCTGGATCACCGGCGTCGAGTCGGAGTCGCGCGGGTCGACCGTCTTGCGGTTGACGATCAGCGGCAGCGCGAGCACGCCGTCGGCAGCTTCGAGCGTGGCGGCGAGCACCCGCAGGTCGATCCAGAGGTTGTTGGTGTTGTAGTAGCGCCAGTGGCGAAAATCTCGGAACGACTCCTCGTCCTCCGGGGGCGTCTGGGCCGTCTCGCGGAGCACGAGCTTGCCGTCGGCCCGCCGGCGTGCGATGTGGCCGCCCTTGCGCTCGGCCTCGGTCCCCTCCACCACCTCCATCAGAAATGGGATCTGCTCGGAGGCGAGGTGTGCGGCGATCCGCGGATCCACGCGGGCGCCGAGGTTGTCGGAGTTGGAGATGAACGCGTGGCGGAACCCCTGCTCGAGCAGCGCGTCGAGCATCCCCGAGCGCCGCAGCGCGCCGTAGACGTCACCGTGCCCGGGTGGTGCCCACTCCAGAGCCGGGTTCGCCGGCCAGCTGACCGGTGCCAGCTGCTCGGCGTCGAGCTTGGGGATCATGCTCTGCATGAAGTCGGGGGCGATGCCCTCGTGCTCGATCTCGGGGTAGCGCTCGAGCGCCCGCTCGGTCGCGGCGCGAGTCACCTCGCTGTTCATCAGCACCAGCGGCAGACGCACGCCGAGGCGCCGGCGCAGCGCGAGCGTCTGCCCGACGATGATCTCCAAGAACGACCGGCCCTCGCGCGCCTGCACGAGCGACTTGGGCTCTTGCAGGCCCATCGTCGTCGCCAGTCCGCCGTTGAGCTTGATCACCGCGACGTGCTCGAGCGCTCCGGCGGCGTCGGCCTCGGTCAGGTCGACGAGCGCCGGCACCCCGGTGGCGGGCTCGAGCTCGGCGCTCGGCAGCAGCGCCTCCTCCCCGGAGACCAGCCGCCGGTAGCTGTTCTCAAACGCGCGGATCGCCTCCTGATGGGCGCCCGCGGCGCGCATCTTCGCCTCCGCCGCCCTCATCCCGTCGTCGCTCATACGGTTGGCATTGTGACCTGCGCGGGCGAGCCAGGGTTGCTCAGATGTGCCCAGGCGACGCCGCCGCGCTCAAGGCTGGCCGTAATAGGCGCCCGGTCCGTGCTTGCGTTCGAAATGCTTGGCGCGCAGCGCGGCCTGGAGCGGCCCCGCATCGGGCTCCAGCATCACGCTCAGCAGCGCCAGCCGCGCCACCTCCTCGAGCGTGACCGAGTTCGCCACCGCGGCGTCCGGATCGCGGCCCCAGCAGAACGGCGCATGGCCGCGGACCAGTGCGCAGGGCAGCTCGTCCGGGGCCCGGCCGGCCAGCGCCTGCACGATCACGGCACCGGTGGCGCCTTCGTAATCGTCATCTATCTCCTCGGGCGTCAGTGCCCGAGTGACGGGAATCGGCTCGGTCGTGAGATCCGCGTGGGTCGTCCCCAGGACCGGGATCTCGCGCTCCGCCTGTGCCCAGGCGGTCGCCCAGGTCGAGTGCGTGTGGACGATCCCGCCGATCGCGCCAAAGGCGCGGTACAGCGCCAGGTGGGTCGGCGTGTCGGTCGAGGGACGCCGCGCCCCTTCGACCACGTTCCCGTCGGCGAGGTCGATCAGCACGACGTCATCGGCGGTCATCGACCCGTACGCGACGCCGCTAGCCTTGATCGCCATCACGCCGCTGGCGCGGTCGACGCCGCTCACGTTCCCCCACGTGAGCTTCACCAGGCGATGCGTCACGAGCGCCAGGTTGGCGGCCAGCACCTGCTCACGGAGCTCGTCGAGCATCGGCGCCCTAATTTCGCGACTCGGGAGTTTGCGGCACCACTAGATCTCCTCGTAGTCGATCTCGAGCAGCTCGGCGAACCGTCGCCAGCGGCCGGCATGCTCGCCGAGGTTGGTGACGAAGTGGTGCGGCCCGGCGAACTGGAGCCACTCGTCCATGAACGCCTCCATTCCGCGCTCCGGACGGAAGTGGAAGTAGTGCATCTGCACGTGCGGCAGCTCGGGGGTGTCGAGCACCTCCCCCCGCCCGACCAGCAACCGGTAGTACTCGCCCTCGATCGGGATCAGCGCGGCCGTGGTCGCGGGCCCGGGGACCGCCGAGAAGACGGGGGTCGGTGGATTGTCGAGCCCACCGATCCCAAGCGGGCGGTCGATCAGGCGCACCAGCCGGTCCTGGCGCGCGATCTTCCAGTTGCCCTCCCCCATGTGGCTGATCAGGACCGAGTCCAGTTCCCAGTCCATCGCGTACATCTCGCTGAAGTGCGCGTCGCCGATCAGCGCCTGGGCGGCGGCCATCAGGGTCGCCGTATTCGTATCCCCCTCGGCGGCGTAGGCAAAGCCTTCGGCCATCAGGTCCGACGCGGCGAGCAGCGGCAGCTGCTCAAAGCGCCCGTCGCCACCGATCGAGTCGAAGTGGAATGAGAACCCGGCGTAGCCGCCGTCCTCGAGCATCAGCCGGAGCGCGGCCTCGAAGCGCGCCGCGTACTGGTGGCGCTCGGTCGGGAGCGCCGGGTCGATCTCGAAGCGGTCCTCGTGGTCGGCGACGATCGTCTCGACGGCACCGTCGGACACCGCGCGCAGGCGCTCGTAGAGGACGCCGAGGTCCTCGTTGATGACCGTCACGCCGAACCGCCTGACCATCGCCTCGGGGTCGTAGCGGATGTCGCCCATCCCGTTCATCGGGTAGCCGAGCAGGGCCAGCTTGGACCGGCGCAGCGCGGTGACCGCCTTGGCGGCCTGGGCCCAGTCGGCGAACGCCTCGGCGAAGCGGTCCGATTGCCACTCGCCGGTGATGACCGAGAACGGGACGTCGGCGCGGACGAGCGCGTTCGCCTGGTCCTGAGCGCCGTGGATCCCCTGGTTGTAGGTCAGCGTGTCCATGTTCCACTCGGTCGTGACGGCGCGCTCGGGCTGGATGTTGGCGAGCATCAGCGGCACCCTGAGGCCGGTCAGCGTACGGATCGTCCGCATCGCCGGGCCGTAGGTCAGCATCACGATCATCACCCCGTCGACGCCTGCCGTCTCGAGCTCGGTCGCGATCGTCTCGATGTCCTCCTGGTTGCGTGCGGGCCGCGTGAACGTGATCGTCGCCACGTCGGACAGCCGCTGCGCGACGCTCCTCGCGTACTGAGCCTGATGCTCGGTTATCCCGGGGATCATGTCGTCGTAGAGCTCCTGCATGATCCCGAGCAGGCCGATCCTCGGCAGGTCGTTCACGTCGCCCTCCTTATCTCGGTCGCGATCCCCTTGAGCCCGTGCAGGAGCTGCACCTGAGTGGTGCCGAGCGTCTCGTACAGGCTGCGGTAGATCTCATATACGCGGTCATAGGTGCTGCCGGACGCTCGGTCGGGCGTGTAGGTACGGGCGTCGACGGGGCGGGTCGCGGCCACCGCGGCGCCGATGTCATCAAACACCCCGGCGGTGACCGCGCCGAACAGCGCCGCCCCGCGCGCCGGCACCTCAGTCGAGTCGGGCACGCGGACCGCAAGGCCACTGGTGTCGGCGATCAACTGCATCGTCAGCGGACTGCGCTCGGCGATTCCGCCGCACGCCACGATCTCGTCGAGCGCGATCCCGTGATCGGTGAAGTTCTCGATCACGCGCCGGTTGCCGAACGCGATCGATTCCAGCAGTGCTCGGTAGATCTGGGCCGGCGTCGACTGCAGCGTGAGCCCAAAGATCGCCCCGGTCAGGTCGGCATCAGCGAGGATCGAACGGTTGCCGTTGAACCAGTCGAGCGCGACCAGGCCCGTCTCGCCCGGGGCGAACGCGGTGGCTTCGCGCTCGAGCGCGGCGAACGCGTCCGCGCCGCGGTCCAGCGTTCGCACGAACCACGCGAGCATGTCCCCGACCGCTACCTGGCCGGCTTCGTACCCGTACAGCCCGGGGAGGATCCCATCTCGCGCGACGCCCGTGATCCCGGGCAGGCGGACCTCGTCGCCGCCGAGCACCATGTCACAGATCGAGGTGCCGATCACAGTCACGAACGTCCCCGGCGAATGGACGCCGGCACCCGGTACCGAAACGAACGAGTCGACGTTCCCGACCGCCACCGCGACGTCGTCGCGCAACCCGAGGCGGTGCGCCCAGGCGTCGGTGAGCGTCCCGGCGCGCGTCCCGAGCGGCACGAAGGCCGTGCCGAGCTTGGCGTCCGGGCGGTCGAAGCCCGGATAGGCGGCCTCGAAGTAGGCGGCCGCGGGCAGGCCCTCGGTCGGCGACCACATCGCTTTGTAGGACGCGGTGCAGCTCTGGCGGCACTCGTGCCCGGTCAGCTGCCAGACGATCCAGTCGGTCGCCTCGATGAACGCCGCCGAGGCGTCGTAGATCTCGCGGTCCTCGAGCCACAGCTCGATCAGCTTCGGGAAGTACCACTCCGAGGAGATCTTGCCGCCGTAGCGCGCGAGGAAGTCCTCGCCGCGCTGCACCGCCACCTCGCTGAGGCGGTCGGCGACCGGCTGCGCCGAGTGGTGCTTCCACAGCTTGGGCCATGCGTGCCGGCGCTCGCGCCAACGGTGATCGCGACACAGCGGCACGCCATCACCGGTGACCGGCAGGACCGTGCATGAGGTGACGTCGACCCCGATCCCGACCACCGTGGCGGGGTCGACGCCCGCCGTCGCGACGGCCTCCGGGATCGCCGACTCGAGCACCGCGATCCAGTCATCGGGATCCTGCAGAGCCCAGTCGGGCGGCAGCCGTTCGCCCGAGCCGGGCAGCTCTGCGTCGATCACGGCGTTGGCGTAGGGCACGACCGCGACCGCGAGCTGCTCGCCGGTGCGGGCGTCGATCAGCAGCGCACGGCCGGATTCGGTGCCGAAGTCGACACCGACGCTGCAGACGCGCTCGCTCACCGCCGGTCGCCCGGTGGCGACGTCACGCGTCGGGCGGCGTGCCGGTGGCCTGCGGCCCGTCCGTGCCGGCGTCCGAGCCTTCGCTGCCGGCGGCGTCTGCCGGCGCCGCGGTCGTCGTCTCGGTTTCCTGCTGCTGGGGCGCCCGAGCCGGAGCCGGAGCCGGAGCCGAGGTACCGTTGCCGCTCTCGCCGAGGTGGGCCTCCAGACGGGCGCGGCGGTACTCCTCGACGACGATCTCGGTCAGCTCTTCGACCGACGTCTCGGCGGTCGGCTTGTCGAGGCCGATGACGCCGTCCTGGATCAGATTCACCCGGTCACACGCGGTCAGCACGTGCACGTAGTTGTGCAGGATCATGATGATCGCGACGTTGCCCTCGTCCTTGAGGCGCTGGATCAGATCGAGGATCATCGCGCCTTCCTTGGCGCCCATCGCCGCGAGCGGCTCGTCGAGCAGGATGATGTCGGCGTCCCCCGAGATCGTCCGCGCGACCGCGATCGCCTGCCGCTGGCCGCCCGAGAGCCGGGCAGCCGGCACGTCGATGTGCGGGATGTTGATCCCGATCTGGTCGAGCGCCTTGCGGGCGTCGCGCTTCATGATGACGTTGTTGAGGAAGGGGATCGGGCGCCTGACCGACTCGCGATGGAGGAACAGGTTCTGAAACACGGTCAGCTCGTCGATCAGCGCCAGGTCCTGAAAGACGGTGTCGATCCCATACTTGCGCGCGTCGTCGACGCTCTTGGGGACGAAGTCCTCGCCCTTGCACCACATCGTCCCGCTGTCCTGCTTCTGAAAGCCGCACAGGATTTTGATCAGCGTGGACTTGCCGGCGCCGTTGTCGCCGAGCAGTCCCAGCACCTCGCCCTTGCGCAGGTGCAGGTTGATGTCGCGCAGCGCGATCGTCGGGCCGAAGCGCTTGGCGATGTGCTCGACGCGGAGCACATCGTCCTCGGCCGTCGTCGGCGCGACGATCCGCTCGCCGGCGATCGCCTCAGCCACGACCGGAGCGCAGCCGCACGCGCTGGATGTAGACGTTGACTGTCATCGCGATGATGATCGCGATCCCCAGGTAGAGATCGACGTAGTTGGCGCTGACGCCCTTGATGACCAGGCCGTCGTTGAGGATGCCGAGGAACAGCGCGCCGATGAAGGCGCCGACCACCGTCCCGGAGCCGCCGGTCATCAGCGTGCCGCCGATGATCACCGCCGATATCGCCTCCAGCAGGATGGTGTTCGAGCCAGACGGGTCCGGGGTCAGGCTCGCCGTCCGTACCCCCTCGAGAATCCCCGCGAAGCCGGCCGTGAGCGCGCAGAGCACGAAGCTGCGGATCAGCACGAGCCGGACGTTGATGCCCGCCTCGGCCGCTCCGAGCCGGTTTCCACCCACCGCAACCGTGTACACCCCCGAGCGGCTGAACGACAGCACAAGCTGCAAGATGATCACGATCCCGATCGCCCAGATCAGCTCCGAGTAGGTGCCCGCCCCGAATATCTGCGCGAAGCCCGTCACCTTGACGACCGAGGTTCCAGGGGTCGTGATCTCCTGGGAGTGGGAGATGATCAGCGTCAGCCCGTCGAGGAAGAACAGCATCGCCAGCGTCACGACGAACGAGGCGATGCCTATGTAGGCGATGAAGAAACCATTGACCGCCCCCAGCAGCATCGCGGCGATCAGCGCCACGATCAGGGCCGGGACGAGCGGCAGGCCCGCCTCGGTCAGCTTCCAGTACACGAACGGCGTGAACAGCCACAGCGCACCGATCGACAGATCGATCTCGCCGAGCGTCATCACGAACACCTGCCCCGCCGCCATGATCGCGAGGTAGGCGAAGTACGGAAGCAGCGACTTGAAGTTGCTCCCGGTCAGGAAGTTGCTGGTCGTGGCGGCGAAGTAGATGATCGTGATCAGCGTGACCACGATGATGCTGCCTTCGCGGAGCGTCAAAAAGCGCTTGAGCAGCCCCGACGCGCCACCGCCGCGCGGCCGGCTCCGGGCCGGCGGCGACGGTGACGTATCAGCCTGGGTGTCTGAGGTGACCGCCATCGCTTAAACGGAAACCTACCCCTTCTCGCCTCGCTCTACGAGCGATGTTTATGACTTCGCGACGCCGGGCGACGTGCTGGTGCCCTCGTAGCGGCTCTTGGTGGAGCTGTAGGGGACGACGGTCGTCTTATCGAGGAACTTCAGGCCGGTGTCCGTCTCGGCGATTCCGGACAGCCCTTGCGACGCGTTGTACATGTAGAGCTGCAGGATCGGCAGGAAGCCCTGCAGGTAGGGCTGCTGGTCGATCGTGAACTCGATGTACCCCGCGGCGAGCAGCTGCTCGGTGATCGGGGTCAGGTCATAACCGCCGCCGACCCAGCCCTTGGACTTGAGGCCCTGCTTCTGGATCGTCTGGGCGACGCCCTGGGTGCTGCCCGCGTCGACCGCGAACATGCCCTTGGCGCTCGAGTGGGACTGGGCCCAGGAGTTGATCACGGTCAGCTCGGCCGGCACCGCGGCGCCGGTCGCGACGACGTCGTACTTGATGTTCGGGTGAGCCTTCAGCGTGTCCTTGGCGCCGTCGATCCGCGGCTGGATGTTGGCGGCGCCGGGGGTCGCGATGAACAGCGCGATTTCCCCTCCGTTGGGGAGTAGCTCGACGATGTGCTGGCCCATCTCCTGGCCGGAGACGAGCAGGTCCTGGCCGATGTAGGACAGCCGGCCGGTCTGGGGCTCGTCGGCGTTGTAGGCGACGACCGGGATCTTGGCGGCAAGCGCCTGCTTGACGGGGGTGTTGAACGCGGTCGGCGAGATCAGCGTGGTCGCGATGCCGTTGGCCTTCGAGGACACGGCGCTGTTGATCGAGTTGACCATCTCGCCGACGTTGCTGGTCGCCGAGCCGGTCCACGTGTAGGAGCACCCGAGCAGCTTGCAAGCGTCAGCCGCGCCGTTCTGGGTCGGCGTGAAGAACACGTTGGTCGTCACGTGGTTGACCATCGTGTAGTGCTGCGCGGTGTTGAAGCCGAAGATGCTCGACGCGGCGCTCGAGCTCGAGCCCGTCGCGGCGGAGGCGGTTGAGGTCGACTTGGAGCTCGAGCCACACGCCTGGAGCGCCATCCCCACGATGCCTGCCGCGCCGCCGGTGAGGGCCGCACGCCGGGTGAGCTGGTGCCACTTCTTGTCCTTGGACTCGCCGTGGGCGTACTTCAGCTCGTCCTTGTTCTCATCCCACTCGAGCCGCTCTACGGCGTCGTGGACGAGGTCTTCGTTTGCATCCGACATGGGGGGACTCCTCCTCTTCCTGAATAGCCGGGTCCGACGGCGAACGGTTTCAGACCTCAGCCCGGCTGTCCAATCAAATTAACCGAGGGTAAATCTGCGCTGCACTGATCTGGGTCTCATCCACGGGCGACAGTTGGAGCAGGAGCATCACCACCGACATATGGCTCCGCACCGGACGCGGCGTCTAAACGCCGGTCTAGTACACCAACCCCAAGGGCTTGCAACCAGGCCCGTTCCCTCCTCTCGTCTAACTTCGCGTGGCGCGATGTTAGTTCGCGTGGCGCGATGTTAGCGATCACACAGAGTCCGTGTCAACGCGGGACGGGTGCGACGGCGGTGCTCGCGCGAACGATCAACTGCGGCTCGACGAGTGACCGCGAAGGTGCGCTGTCACCCACTTCGATGGTGCGCACGAGCAATCGCAGGCTCCGGCTCCCGACCTCGATGAAGTCCTGGCGCACGGTCGTCAGCGGCGGCATGAAATAGGGCGACTCGGGAATGTCGTCGAAGCCGACCACGCTGACCTCATCCGGGATCGCCCGTCCCGCTTCGTGCAGTGCGCGCATAACCCCCAGCGCCATCTGGTCGTTGGCGGCGAAGATCGCGGTCACGGCCGGGTCCGCGCTGAGCCGCCGGCCGTGGTCATAACCGGCGCGAGCGCTCCAGTCACCGGGCAGCGGCGGCGGCGCATCGGCTCCGGCCGCCTCGAGCGTCGTCCGCCAGCCGTCGATCCGCTCGCGCGTCTCGAGCCAGTCCGCCGGCCCCGAGATGTGCCAGACGGACTGATGACCGAGGTCGAGCAGGTGCTGGGTCGCGCTGACCGCGCCCGCATATTGATTGACGGCGACCACCGGGACGACGTCGACGGGGCCGGCCTCGACCGCGACCACCGGAACGTCGAGCGGGGTGTGTCCGAGCGCGTCGGCCGCCTCGAGATGCGGCGCGATCACCAGGATCCCGTCGACCCCCTGGACGCGCAGGCGCTCGACGGCGAACGACACCGATGACCGGTTCAGCGCCTTGAGGCTGGCGACGATCATCAGGTAGCCGGCTTCATGGGCCGCTCGCTCGATCCCGAACAGCACCGACGCCGGCCCGTAGAGCGTCGTGTCGAACCCCACCACGCCGAGCGTGTATGTCCTTCCGGTGACGAGCGCGCGGGCGACCGTGTTGGGCCGGTAATCGAGCTCGCGCATCGCGGCAATCACGCGGCGGCGCGTCTCCGGACGCACCTTCGGGCTGCCGTTGATGACGCGCGAGACCGTCTGGTGCGAGACGCCCGCCAGACGCCCCACATCGGACATCACCGCCGACCGGCGCTGCCGCCCCGGCGCCCGGCCGCCCCGGTCCGCATCCATTCGCCACTCCTCTCCCGACGGCCCAATCCAGGCACCCTCGCTCGCCAGCGATGTTAGCGCTAACGTTTCGCCAATGTTAAAGACCAGCGTCGGTATCTGGGCCTTCGGGCCGATGGTCACGCGATTTGTCCCCGGCGGCTATCAGCCGAGCCATGACTACGTCGCCGAGCCGGTGGCCGAGAAGGTCGCGCGGGCGGTGCAGGGTCTCGGCGACCTGATGGATGGCTACGAGTTCCACTACCCCAACGAGCTCTCGCACGAAAACCTGCAGGATGTCCAGGCGGCGCTCGACGGCCACGACATCTATTGCATCGCGGGCGGCCTGCACCTCGACCCGCGGTTCGCCCACGGCGGCCTCGTCAACCCCGATCCGGACCTCCGCAGCCAGGCGCGCCGGATCGTCCGCGAGGCGGCCGAGCTCGCCGGCTCGCTGGGGGCGCACCTGATCATCTGGCCCGGTGGCGAGGGCTACAACTACCCCTTCCAGACCCCTTACGTCGACTCGTGGCGGTGGTTGATCGAGGGCATGGCGGAGGCCGCGCAGGAGTGCGAGCGCCACGGCGTCAAGCTGCTGCTCGAACACAAGAACTCCGAGCCGGCGATGAAGATCCTGATGCGCAACATCGGCATGTGCCTGTACGTCGTCCACAAGCTCAACCAGCTCGGCCACAGCAACGTCCAGATCAATATGGACTGGCAGCATCTGCTGATGAACGGCGAGCACCTGCCCGAGTACGCGGCGCTGCTCGCGTCCGACGGCCTGCTCGGGCACCTGCACGCGAACTCCGGCTGGGGAACTTTCGACGACGACAACATGGTGGGCACGACCGCCTTCATGGAGACGCTCGAGTTGGCGGTCGAACTGCGGCGCTGTGGGTACGGAGACGGAGGCGAGCGGCTCGGGTTCGACCTCTATCCCTACACCGAGGACCAGGTCGCGGCCGTCAAGCGCTCGCTCCTGCAATGGCGGTTCATCGACTCGCTCGCGGGGCGGATCGACGACGACGCGCTGCGCGAGGCCCAGCAGCGCAAGGACGCGGTAGCTGCCTACGAGCTTGTCTACGCAGCGCTCGGTGAGTGAGTTCGCGCGCGGTCGCCGTCGGGATTGACGTCGGCACGACCGCCGTCAAGGGGGTCGCGATCGATGAGACCGGGGCGCTGCTCGGGGTAGCCGAGGTCGGCTACCCGTTTGCGACTCCCCGCCCCGGCTGGGTCGAGCAGGATCCCGAGGAGTGGTGGGGCGCGACCCAGTCGCTCCTGACCCGGCTGCTCGGTCGCGAGCTCGTGCCCGCCGGGATCGGCCTCTCCGGACAGATGCACGGGCTCGTCGCGCTCGACTCCGCCGACCGCGTGATCCGGCCGGCGATCCTCTGGAACGACCAGCGGACAGCGGCGCAGGCCGAGCAGATCGAGCGGACGATTGGGCTCGAGCGGCTCGTGCAGCTGACCGGCAACCGCGCGATCCCGGGCTTCACAGCGCCGAAGATGGTGTGGATGCGCGAACGCGAGCCCGAGCTGTGGGCGCGCGTCAGGCAGGTGATGCTGCCCAAGGACTACGTCCGCCTGCGGCTGTGCGGCACGCGCGCGACCGACGTCAGTGACGCGTCCGGGACGCTGTTGCTCGACGTCGCCGCTCGCAACTGGAGCCGCGCCGTGCTGGACGCGCTCGAGCTCGACGCCGGGCTGCTGCCGGATGTCCTCGAGAGTGCCGCGGTGGCGGGGACGACGGCCGAAGGCGTGCCCGTAGCCGCCGGCGCGGGCGACCAGGCCGCGGGCGCGCTCGGGGTCGGGATACCGCGCCCGGGACCGTTGTCGATCGTGCTTGGCACATCGGGAGTGGTGTTCGCCGCGTCTGACCGGTTCCGCAGCGATCCTCACGGCCGCTTGCATGCCTTCTGCCACGCCCGGCCGTCGACCTGGCACGTGATGGGCGTGATGTTGTCGGCCGCCGGCTCGCTCGGCTGGGCGCGGGACACGCTCGCCCCCGGCCTGCCATTCGACGAACTGCTCGCCGGCGCCGAGCGCTGGCCGGCCGGAGTCGAGGGCCTGGTCTTCCTCCCCTACCTCGCCGGCGAGCGGACACCGCACGTAGATCCCGATGCGCGCGCTGCGTTTGCCGGTATGGGACTTCGCCACGATCGGGCGGCGCTCGTCCGGGCGGTGCTCGAGGGGGTCGCGTTCGGGTTACGCGACTGCCTGGACCTGATCTCTGAGCTCGGGATCGAGGCGACGCTCGGTCGCGTCTCGGGTGGCGGCTCGCGCAGCCGGCTGTGGCTCCAGATCGTCGCCTCGGCGCTCGAGCTGCCGCTCGAGCAGGTGGCCGTCCAGGAGGGTGCCGCGTTCGGCGCGGCACTGCTCGGCGGCGTCGCGGCGGGCATGTGGGAGGACGTCGATGCGGCCGTCGCCGCGACCGTCCGGCCTGGGGTGACGATCGAGCCGGTGAGCGATTGGGTCGAGCCCTATCGCGAGGCGCTGGTGCACTTCCGCGCGCTCTACCCAGCCCTGCGCGACGCGGCCCGCGCGCGCTGATCGAGCGCGCCGCGAGCCGGTCCGTGAACGCCGGCCGATCCATGAATGCCGGCCGTTCCGGACGCCCCCGCTATTCGAGCAGCCGCGCTCCGGGGCCCGGCCGCACGCCCATCGCGCCCGCCGGCGGCTGGGCTCCGGGCGCAAGCAGCCCGAGCACGTAGCCGCCGAAGCCGCCGCCGATGATCCTGGCGCCGACCGCGCCCGCGTCTCGAAGCCGCTGCACGGTCGCCTCGACCGCGGGCGTCGAGATCTGAAAGTCGTCCCGAAGACTCGCGTGTGACGCGTCGAGCAGCGCGCCGACCCGCTCGAGGTCACCGTCGCGCAGCGCGGCGACCGTCTCCTCGACGCGCTGGTTCTCGGTGATCACGTGACGGGCACGCGCCGCGAGCGGCTCGGGGAGAGCCGCCGCCGTCTCGAGCGTCGCCTCGCGGAGGCTCGTGACTCCGAGCAGCTCGGCAGCGCGCGCGCACTCGGCCCGCCGCTGGTTGTAGCCCGCCGCTCCATCGTCGTCGTCTGGACCGGCGTTGGCGTGGCGCTCGCCGGAGTCGAGCGTCACGAGCCGATATTCACCCAGGTCGAGCGCCACCGGGGTCACCTCGAGCGAGCGGAAGTCGATCCGCAGCGCCCGCTCGCGCTCGCCGAACAGCGATGCAAGCTGATCGAGCAGCCCAGTCTGGGCGCCGACCCAGTCGTTCTCGACCTTGGAGCAGATCCGAGCGAGCGCGACCTTGTCGGGTGCCGGAGCGCCGCTCACGCCCAGCAGCGCGAGGCAGATCGCGACTTCCAGGGCGGCCGACGACGAAAGCCCTGACCCGCGCGGCACGGTCCCCGCGATCTCGAGCTTGGTTGCGGTCAGCTGGCAGCCGGCGGCCTGCAGCTCGGCCGCGGCGCCACGGACGAAGGCTCGCCAGCCCCGTATCGGGGCGATGCTCGCGAGCGGGAACGAATCGTGGCCCTTGAGGTCCGACGCGATCGCGTCGACCTGCCCCAGGCTCCCCCGCCGAGCGCGCACGGTGACCCCCTGGCTGATCGCAAACGGCAGCGCCAGACCGTCGTTGTAATCGGTGTGTTCGCCGATCAGATTGACGCGGCCTGGGCCGAATGCCGTGACTCGGTCACGCACGGTGTACTCTCCTGGAAATGATCGGCGACATTCTCCAGCCCACCCATCTGCTCCTGATTCTCGTCGTCGCGTTGGTCGTGCTGGGTCCGAAGCGGCTGCCCGAGGTCGGGCGCGCTGTCGGGCGCAGCATCCACGACTTCAAGGGCGCGATCAATGGCGAGCACCACGACGAGCCCGAACAGGTAATCAGCACCGAGGCCGCCAAGCCGGCCAACGAGCCCGCCGATCACGTCGCCTAAAGCGACCGTCGGCAGTCAGAGTCGTGACCTTGCAGTGGGGCATCCTCTCCACGGCGCTGATCAATGACAAGTTCCTCGAGGGCTGCGCACGCTCCGATACGGCGTCGGTGAAGGCCGTCGCCAGCCGGGATCCGCGGCGCGCGGGATCGTACGCTCGCGAGCACGGGATCGAGCGGGCGTACGGCAGCTACGACGAGCTGCTCTCCGATCCCGAGATCGAGGCCGTCTACATCTCGCTGCCCAACTCGATGCACCTCGAGTGGACCGTGCGGGCGCTGCGGGCGCACAAGCACGTGCTGTGCGAGAAGCCATTCGGTACCGACCCCGAGGCCGTCGACGCGGCTTTCGCCCTCGCCGAGCGCGAGGGCCTGGTGCTGATGGAGGCGTTCATGTTCCGCCACCACCCCCAGACGCTGCGGGTCGAAGAGCTCGTCCTCGAGGGCGCCATCGGTCGGCTGCACCTGATCCGCGGCGCGTTCAGCTACGTGGCTCCGGATCCGCATGACATCCGGCTCGTCGCGAGCCTCGACGGCGGCTCGCTGATGGACGTCGGCTCCTACTGCGTCAGCGCCGCGCGGATGCTCGCCGGCGAGCCGCTGGAGGTCACCGCGCAACAGGTCGTCGGGGCTGACGGCGTCGACGTCGTGTTCGCCGGCACGATGTCCTTCCGTGACGAGGTCCTGGCGCACTTTGACTGCGGCCTCGCGATCGCCACGCGCGAGGAGCTCGAGGTCGTTGGCGATCAAGGCTCGCTGTTTCTCGGCGACCCCTGGCATTGCGTGAACCCGGTGATCGAGCTGCGCACGGACTCGGGCGTCGAGCGGATCGAGCTGCCCCGCGTCAACTCCTACGCGCTCGAGGCCGACAACATGGCGGCCGCGGTCCGCGGCACTGCTCCTGCACTGCTGGGCCGCGCCGACGCGGTTGGACAGGCGACGACGATCGGCGCGCTGTACGAGGCCGCCGCTGCCGCGGCGAGACGATGACCGAGCCCGGTGACGAGCTCCAGCGCCGGCTGGCGTCCAACGAGGCAGTATTCCGCGAGGTCAACGAGGGCATCGAGCGGGGGCAGTGGCCCGGTGACGCGGACAAGCGCGTCGGTTTTCGGTGCGAGTGCGCCCGCCTCGGCTGCAACCTGCTGGTCGAACTGACGCTTGCCGACTACGAGCGCGTGCGCGCGGGCCCGCGACATTTCCTGATGATCGCCGGCCACGAGCTGCCCGACATCGAAACCGTCATCGAGCGGGCACCCGAGTACGTGGTCGTGGAAAAGCGCGACGAAGCCGGCAAGAAGGCCGCCGCGGCCGACCCGCGGTCCTGAGAGCGCCGCCGCCCGGTCGGCGCTACGCGGGCGATCCGCGCCGGCGTAGCGTGCGCGTCCGGCTGCCGAAGCGCCGCGAGCGCGTCGCGGGACCGGAGCGATAGTCGGACGGGTCGGTGTCGGTGAGGTCAAAGCGCATTCGCACCTCGGTGCCGCCGCCCGAGCGTGCCACGATCGTCAGGTGGTCCGAGACCTGCGAGATCAGCCCCAGCCCAAGGCCGAGGCCAGGACGGCCGGTCCTGGGCTCGAGGCCGCACCCATCGTCGGCGATCAGGATCCACAGCTCGTCCGACACCAGTGCCGCCGAGACGTAGACCTTTCCCGGCTCGTCACGGTACGCGTGCAGCACCGCGTTGGTGACCGCCTCGGACGAAGCGAGGCGGACGGCATCGATCTGATCAGCGCTCGCCCCAGCCTCGGCCGCGAACTCGCGCAGCGCCTGCCGCGCTCGAGCGACAGCATCGGGCTCGGCCCGGAACGTAAGCATGAGCGTCTTGGCGCCGTTGGGCATACCGTCCCTGTACCCGTTGGCCGAGCACGCTACGCGCGCGCTGACGGTCTGGCGGGCCCCTCCCATGCGGCTCGAGACGGTCTGGTAGCGATGCATCGTCCAGTCGGGGTGAGGGGTCGCGTGTCCGATTGGGGTGAGGGTCACGCGCAAAACGGGTACCCGCACAGGAGATGCCCTTCACCAAAACGCCGCGCTTGCGCCGCATGGTCACGGGGCGTAGCCTCGCTCGCGGCGCTCCGGGGAGTGCGTTTCCGGCAGCCGCAACCGAGCATTCCAACGAGGAGCAGGCGTGATGGCAGAGCGAAGGCAATCCGGAGCTTCGTCGGCCGGCGACAAGCGTTCCCGGACCGGCCGGCCGGCCGACGGGCGATCCTCGGCCGACAGCCGTCCGGCCGCCGCCGGTGACGGTGGCTCGCGCTCACCCGAGGACCCGTCGCGGCCAGGAGCGAAGGATCGGTCGCGGTCGGGAGAGGACCAGATCCGGGCCCTCTACGAGCAGGTCGAGTCGAGCAGCGCGCAGGCGTTCGAGGAATTCGTCTCCAAGCCGAGCTTCGGCTGGCTGCTCGCGCGCAGCGCGGAGAACGTCGCGGCGCTCTCGCGGATAGGCGCAGATTTCGGCGATCTCGTGTGGCGGGCCTTTCGTGTCGCGAGCCGGGCAGATGTGACCCGTCTGGCGCGCCAGCTGCACCGAACCGAGGACAAGCTCGAACGCGTCCTCCAAGAGGTCGAACAGCTGCGCGACGAGCTCGACGCCGGCGATCGGCCGCGCCGGTCCAACGGCCGAGCGCCGCGCGCGGATGAGCAGGCGAAGGCGCAGCGTTGAGCGCGCTCGGCCAGATCGCACGCTTCCCCCTTCACGCGCTCGAATTCAGCAACGTCCTGCTGACGACCGACGACGCGGTGGTCGGGGCCACGCCGCGGGACGTGGTCTGGACGCATCGCGGCACGACTCTGTATCGCTACCGGTCCGACAGCAGGGAGTACCCGGTGCCGCTGCTGCTCGTGTTCGCGCTGATCAACCGCCCGGAGATCTTCGACCTCCGTCCCGGGGGTTCGTTCATCGAATATCTGCTCGGCGAGGGGTTCGACGTGTTCCTGGTCGACTGGGGCTCGCCCGACGAGGAGGACGCCGAGATGGGACTCGATGAGTACGTCTGTGACGAGCTTCACTGGGCAATCCGCGAGACCCTGCGCGCGAGCGGCGCGGATGAGCTGTCGCTGATGGGCTGGTGCATCGGCGCCACCCTGTGCGCGATGTACTGCGGCCTTGATGAGATCCCCCGCGGTGACGGGCTCGGGGCGGCGACGCCCCACAACGGAACCTCAGAGGTCGGCGCGGGGCCGGCCGCGGTCCGCAACCTCGCGTTGCTGACGATGCCGGTCGATGCGCGGCAGTCGACCTACGCGGTCTGGGTCGGGGATCCCGAGTTCGACGTCGACGAGGTGGCCCAGGAGTGGCGCGTGATCCCCGGCGGGGCGATCGACTTCGCCAACAAGATGCTCAAGCCGGTGACCAATTACGTGACGACGTACCGCCGCCTGTGGCAGGGCGTCCAGGACGGCAACGCCCGGCGCGACGCGTATCAGCCGATGGCGAAATGGGTCGCCAACAATCCCGCCTTCCCGGGCCGCGCCTGGTCGCAGTGGATCCGGATGATGTACCGCGACGGGACGCTGGTCGCCGGCCGCGCCCGCCTGCGCGGCCGCCGCGTCGACCTCGGGCGGATCGATCAGAACGTGCTGGTCGTCAGCGCGGGGTCGGATCACATCGCGCCGCGGCCGGGGACGATGCCGATCTTCGAGCTGGTCGCGAGCGAGGATGTCACGCACATCGCCCGCCCCGGCGGCCACATCGGCCTGATCGCCGGCTCGGCGGCGCGCAAGGAGATCTGGCCCGAGATGGCTGAGTGGCTCCGCGAGCGCTCGGAGCGCTGATCGCACGATCAACAACGACAGGAGAGAACATGTCCACTGAGACCTCCACAACCGATAGCGCGTTCGATCTCGCCCGGCCCCAGCGGCCGCGCATGCACGGACGCGTCGTGTTCGTCACCGGCGGGACGCGCGGGATCGGCGGCGCGATCTCGAGGAGCTTCGGGGACCAGGGCGCGGTCGTGGCCGCCGGCTACGGGCGCGACACCGAGCACGCGAACAAGTTCCTCGCCGAGCTGCAGGACGACGATGTCCAAGCGAGCGTCCACCAGGGCAATATCGGGTCCGCGGATGACTGCCGTCGGACGGTGGCCGAGGTGATCGAGCAGCATGGCCGGCTCGACGTGCTGGTGAACAACGCCGGCATCACGATCGACAAGACCGTCCTGAAGATGAGCGACGAGGACTGGTACCGAGTGATCGCCGTCAACCTGTCGGGAGCGTTCTTCATGTCCCAGGCCGTGCTCCCGCACATGATCGAGCGCGGCTCGGGGCGAATCATCAACATCTCCTCGATCATCGGCGAGACCGGGAACATCGGGCAGGCGAACTACGCCGCCTCGAAGTCGGGGCTGTTCGGGCTGACCAAGACGCTCGCACTCGAGGCGACGTTCCAGCTCAAGCGTGCCGACAAGCTCGAGCGAGGACTCGATCGGCGTCACCGTCAACACGGTCGCGCCGGGCTTCATCGCGACCGAGATGCTCGACTCCGTCCCCGAGAAGGTGCTCGAGCAGATCAAGGGCAATATCCCGGTCGCGAGGCTCGGTCGGCCCGACGAGATCGCCCGCGTGGTCCACTTCCTCGCCGCCGACCAGTCGTCGTTCATCACCGGCGCGGTGTGGGCGGTCAACGGCGGCATGGATATGTAGCACCGAGGCCGGCCGTGGCCCTGTAGCAGCCACGGGCCGCATCTATATTCAGGCGTGATGGCCAATCGTTCCGCGGTCGCCCTCGGGGAGATCATCCGCCAGCAGCGCGAGCTGGCGGAGCTCTCGATGCGCCAGTTCGCGCAGCTGGCCGGCATCTCGAACCCCTACTTATCGCAGATCGAGCGCGGGCTCCGCGCTCCGTCCGAGCAAGTCCTGGAAGGGATCGCGAGCGCACTCAAGCTCTCGTCCGAGGCCCTCTACGACCAGGCCGGCGTGACGCGGCCCGGCGAACGCGAGGGGTCCAGCGCGGTGCTCGACGCGATCGCCGGCGACGAGCGGCTGACGGCGCGCCAGCGCAGTGCGCTCAAAGAGGTCTACGAGGCGTTCGTCGCCGCCTCTCCCCGCCAACCGCGCCGCCGCGCTGACGCGACTGCCGACGGCGGCGCCGCTGACGGACACCCGCACGACCCCGGGGCGGAAGCGGGGCCGACCGGATGAGCGACCGTCGGGCGGCGCTCGTCACGGGCGCCGCGAGCGGGATCGGCCGCGCGGTCGCCACGCGCCTGGAGCGCGATGGCGTCGACGTGCTTGCCGTCGACCTCGAGCCCGATCCCGCCGGCCCCGGGGTCGCCTTCAAGGCCGACCTGACCTCGCCCGAGGCCAACGCGGACGCCGTCGCGGCGGCACTCGAGCGCTTCGGCCGCCTCGACCTGGTGGTTCCCAACGCGGGCGTTCAGCACGTTGCGCCGATCCAGGAGTTTCCGGTCGAGCGTTGGGAGACGATCGTGGCGCTCCTGTTGAGCAGCCCGTTCATGCTCGCCAAGCACGCCTGGCCGGCGCTCACGGAGGCGGACGGCGGTCGCTTCATCGTGATCGCGTCGGTCCACGGGCTGGTCGCATCGCCCTTCAAGGCCGCGTACGTGTCGGCCAAGCACGGCGTTCTCGGCCTCGTCAAGACGCTCGCGCTGGAGGGCGCCGAGGTCGGCATCACGGCCACCGCAGTCTGCCCCGGCTATGTGCGCACGCCGCTGGTCGAAAAGCAGATCGCCGATCAGGCGCGCGTGCACTCGGTCTCAGAGGACGAGGTGCTCGAGCAGGTGATCCTCGCGCCCCACGCCGTCAAGCGGCTGATCGAGCCCGATGAGGTTGCCGAGGTTGTCACGTTTCTGGCCGGCCCGGGCGGTCGCGCCTTCACCGGCGTGCCCGTGACCATGGACCAGGGCTGGAGCGCGCGGTAGCTGGTGCGGCCGGTAGCGCTCGGTAGCTGGTGCGGCCGGTAGCGCTCGGTAGCCCCCGCAGCCGGTAGCGCTCGGTAGCCCCCGCAGCTAGCGTTTGGTCAGCCGCACACCCCGCGTTTTGCGCCAAGCCCGCAGGGCGCCGTCTGGTTTGCCACATCCGCCGGACTCAGCCCGACGAACGCGCCCAGGTCATCGGGACGTGGGGCGGTTTGTCACAGAACGCGGCGCCGGCCCACCCTCAATCGTGGCGGGCCGGCATCGCCGCCACACCTCACGGCGGCTACGGCTGCACCTCGTCGATCACCTCGTAGACCCCCGACACATGGTCGTTTTCGACGAACGCCGAAAGGCGATCCTGGCGCTCGTTCTCGCTTGCATCGGCCTCCTCGCGCCAGCGGCGGTACTCCTCCTCTGACATGTCGAAGATGCCGAACGAGATGATCTCGTCCTCGTCACGGATGTTGCGGGCGTGGTAGGCGCGCTGCATGCCGGGCGGCGGGTCATCGCCCGGGTCCCAGGCCCGGCGGAACTGGTCCCAGGCTCCAGGCTTCAGACGGCGGGCGGAAAACATCACGATCATCGCGGACCTCCCGGTAGCTGATTTGCCGCTCACCGCCGGCTCGCGGCGGACGGCGGGCGTCTTGGCGCTGCGACCCTACCGCCTCGGTGGCGGCGGCAGGTTCGCGCGCTGCGACCCTACCGCCTCGCCGGACTCGGGCGCCTGGCCGTCGAGGTCCTCGACCTCGCGGCCACGTCCTCGAGCAGCGGCGGCCAGTGCTCGGCGAGCGCCTCATGACTCATGAACAGCCCGAGGTGGCCGCCCGTCGTGATCCGGCGCCGCACCTGGTCGGCGGGCGTCGAGGCGTAATCGGCGAGCGCGAACACCTGGTCGGGCGGCGTGATGTGATCGGTCGCGCCGGCGAGCAGGTAGAGCGGCATGTCGAGGCGCTCGAGCGCGATCTTGCGCCCGGCCACCTCGAGCTCGCCGGCGATCAGCGCGTTGTCGGTGAACAGGCGCCGGACGATCCATAGATAGAACGCGCCCGGGATGTCCTGGGTGTGCTTGAACCAGTCCTCGAACTCGCTGTAGCGCGCGACGTGCTTGGCGTCCGAGAGGTGGCACAACAGCTCGAGCTGGCGCGAGATCTCGGCCCCCGGCTGGATCATGATGAAGCCCGACAGCATGTAGCGGCCCTTGAGCACGCCGCCGCCCGCGTTGACGAGCGTCTCGTAGAAGCTCAGATCCCCGTTCGGCGCCAGCCACCGCAGCACCTCGCCGATCACCGGCTCCCCGGCGTGGAAATCGATCGGCGCGCCGGCGATCGTGAGCGTGTTGACGCGCTCGGGCGCAAGCGCCGCGTAGATCGTCGCCAGCCAGCCGCCCTGGCAGTCACCGATCAGGTTGACGCGACCGCCGCAGTGCTCGACGGCGCGGTCGACAACGTCGATGTAGTCCTCGATCGACGACCCCGCGGTCTGCGCCGTGGCCGGGACCCAGTCAAGCGTGTAAGCGCGCCGCAGGCCTGCCGCGACGATCGTCCGCATCTGGCTCTGATCGCGCGAGTAGTCGACGATGCATGAGTCGTGTCCGGCCTGCGGTGGCAGGACGAGCGTTGGGAGCACGCCCCGCGCCGAGCCCGACGAGAAGTCGCGCAGGCGCGCGAGCGGCGACTCATAGACGATCTCGTGCGGCGAGGCCCACCCCGGTCGGCGGCGCGAGCCCGCCACCGTCAGCCAGCGGCCGACGTCGAGTGGCCCCGGCGTCGCGCGCCAGCCGGCGGCGAGACAGTCCGTCACCCCCTCTGCCGCCGCCGCCCAACCGTCGAGCCAGCTTTCGAGCAGCCCCCCAGAAGCCGGCGGCGAAGCGACCGGCAAACACGGCGTCACAGCAGTCATCCTGACCTCCTCAAAAAAAATGGCACCGACTATAAACTCAGCCGGTGCCATTGATTCTTTCATTCGCCGCCGTCGGCTCGTCGAGCCAAGCGGCGAGGAGGTGACGCGCCTCTTACTTCAGGAAAGTGCGCGCGGTGCTCGTGTACGAGTTGGTCAGCTCGCGAGCGAAGTCCGCCTGGACCTCGATCAGGTTCTTGAGCCACTCCTGCTGGGTCGCGCCGGCGAGCTTGAGCTCGAGCTCGATCGCGCGGTCGACGGCCTTCTCGTAGGAGTCGAGGTACAGGTTGCCGGCCTTGCGGCTCGCGGCGGCGAACTGCTCGCTGGCCTCGGTCGCACGCTCAAAGGCGGCGTCGATCGTGGGGCCTGAGTTCTTGGTCTGAGTGGTTGCCATAGTCTGATTTGCTCCTGGATCTTGGTCGGTGCTTGTGCTTGCAGATTAGCAGATGACTAGCAAGCGTGCAAGCGCTTTGGAGGCTCGGGGGGGTTCGCGTGGAGCCACGGCTTCCCTCCCCGGCAGAACGTGGAAAATCCGCCAGCACCGGCCGGATCCTCCACGCCTGCCCCGCCTGACAAGCTTTCCGTGGAAGATCCGGGGAGCCGCGTGGGATTTTCCACGCCGCGCGCGATTTCCACGCCGTGCGCGATCTCGCACGCCGCGCAGCGCCGGCGCGCTGGGCAAACCTTGCCACGACTCTGTCAAGGTTTAGTACCATGCCGCGGATGCGCGACTTCCTCGCCGCGGCGCACGAGCGAACGATCGTCTACGACGGCGGTATGGGTGCCACGCTCGAGCAGTTCGAGCTGAGCCTCGAGGATGACTACCGGCTGCCCGGGCGCTGCCACGAAGTGCTCGTGCTCAACCGGCCCGACGTGATCGAGGGCGTCCATGCCTCGATGCTCGAGGCCGGGGCGGACGTGCTCGAGACAGACAGCTTCCAGGCCTCGCGGCTGAAGCTCGCCGAGTGGGGGCTCGAGGAACACACGCACGAGATCAACCTCAAGGCGGCGCAGATCGCCCGCCGGGCGGCTGGGGAGCAGCGGTTCGTCGCCGGCGCGATCGGCCCCACCGGGTTCCTGCCCGCCAGCGACGACCCGACGCTCGGCAAGATCACGTTCGCCGAGCTGGTCGAGGTGTTCGCCGAGCAGGCTGACCGGGCTGCTGGCCGGCGGCGTCGACCTGGTGATCATCGAGACGACCCAGGACATCCTCGAGCTCAAGGCAGCGGTGTTCGGCGTCCGCCGCGCATGCCGGGATGCCGGCCGCGCCGTGCCGATCCAGTGCAGCGTGTCGCTTCTGCCACAGGGCGGCAAGATGCTGCTCGGGACCGATATCAGCTCCGCGCTGGCGACGATCGAGGGGCTCGGCGTCGACGCGCTCGGGCTCAACTGCTCGACCGGTCCCGAGGACATGCGCGACGCGATCCGCTTTCTGGGGGAGTTCAGCTCGGTCCCGGTCCACTGCATCCCCAATGCCGGGATCCCGATCCAGGGACCGCAGGGCGAGACGATCTTCCCCGAGCAACCCGAGCCGCTCGCCACCGTGCTCGGGGAGTTCGTCGACCGCTACGGCATCGGCATCGTCGGCGGTTGCTGCGGCACGACGCCGGAGCACATCCGGGCGCTCGCCGAGCGCGTCAAGGGCTCGATCCCGCCGCCGCGGCCCGCCGCCAGACCACCCCACGCGAGCTCGATGATCGCCGCCACGCCGCTCGTCCAGGATCCGCGTCCAACGCTCGTCGGCGAGCGCGTCAATGCCCAGGGATCGCGCAAGGCCAAGGAACTGCTGCTCGCCGATGATTACGACGGCCTGCTGGTCGTCGCCGAGGACCAGGTGGCCGGCGGCGCACACGTGCTCGACGTCTGCGTGGCGCTGACCGAGCGCCAGGACGAGGCCGACCAGATGCGGGAGATCGTCAAGAAGATCTCGCTGTCCCTACCTTCGCCGATCCAGATCGACTCGACCGAGCCCGACGTGATCGAGGCCGCGCTCGAGCAGATCCCCGGGCGCGCGATCGTCAACTCGGTCAACCTGGAGGCCGGCTCGGCCAAGCTCGATCGCGTCGTCCCGCTCGCCAAGGCCCACGGCGCGGCGGTCATCGCGCTGACGATCGACGAGGTCGGGATGGCCAAGACGGCCGCCCGCAAGCTCGAGGTCGCCCAGCGGATCACGCAGCTGTGCTGCGACGAGCACGGGCTCGATCGCGAGGCCCTGATCTTCGACTGCCTGACGTTCACGCTCACGACCGGCGACCCGGAGTGGCGCCCGAGCGCGGTGCAGACGATCGAAGGCATCCGCCTGGTCAAGCAGGAGCTGCCGGGCGTCAAGACGTCGCTCGGCGTCAGCAACGTGAGCTTCGGCGTCGGGCTGCCGGCGCGCTCGGTGCTCAACAGCGTCTTTTTGCACCACTGCGTCGAGGCGGGGCTGGACCTCGCGATGGTCAACCCGAACCACATCACGCCCTACGCCGAGATTCCCGAGGTTGAGCGCGAGCTCGCCGACGACCTCGTGTTCGACCGCCGCGATGACGCGCTCGAGCGCTTCATCGCCCACTTCGAGGCCAAGGGACCGCAGGAGTCAGATGCCGGCGCCGCCGCCGACCCGACCGAGGGCATGGAGCCCGAGGAAGCGCTCCATTTCCACATCTTGCGCCGCAAGAAGGAGGGAGTCGAGGAGTGGATCGACGCCAGCGTCGAGAAGATCGGTGCCGTCCCGACCCTCAACGAGGTGCTGCTGCCGGCGATGAAGGAAGTCGGCGACAAGTTCGGCGCCGGCGAGCTGATCCTGCCGTTCGTTCTCCAGTCCGCCGAGGTGATGAAGCGCGCGGTCGCCCAGCTCGAGCGCTACCTGGACAAGATCGACGGCTACACCAAGGGCACGGTCGTGATCGGGACCGTGTTCGGTGACGTGCACGACATCGGCAAGTCACTCGTCAACACGATCCTGACCAACAACGGCTACACGGTCGTCGACCTCGGCAAGCAGGTCCCGATCTCGACGATCCTCGACGCCGCGGTCGAGCATGACGCGACCGCGATCGGCCTCTCGGCGCTGCTCGTCTCGACCTCGAAGCAGATGCCCGCGTGCGTCCAGGAGCTCCACGAGCGCAAGCTGCCGTTCCCCGTCCTGATCGGCGGCGCCGCGATCAATCGCAACTTCGGCCTGCGGATCCTGTACCCGAACGGGACCGAATCCGATGACACCTACGAGCCCGGCGTGTTCTACTGCAAGGACGCCTTCGAGGGGTTGGCGAAGATGGATCAGCTCGTCGACCCGGAGGCGCGCCAGGGGCTGGTCGCGAAGACGCGGGCAGCGGCGCAGACGCTTCGCGAGCAGCCCGCGGTCGTCGACGACGACGCCCCGCCGGTGACCGATGCGTCGGTCCGCAGCGCCGCGCGCACCGACACTCCGATCCCGGAGCCGCCGTTCTGGGGAGTGCGCGAGCTCGAGGTCGAACTCGACGAGGTCTATCCCCATCTCGACACGCACGTTCTGTTCAAGCTGCATTGGGGTGGGCGCGGCGTCAAGGGAGAGCAGTGGAGCCAGCTGCTGCGCGAGGACTTCCAACCGCGCCTTGAGCGTATGTGGAGCGAGCAGAGCTACCTGCGCCCGCGCGCGCTGCTCGGGTACTTCCCCTGCAACAGCGACGGCAACGAGTTGATCGTCTGGGATCCCGGCGCGGCCGGCGAGCGCGAGCTCACACGGCTCGTGTTCCCGCGTCAGCCCCGCCACGACCGGATCTGCCTGGCCGACTTCTACCGGCCGCTGGGCACCGAGCCCGACGTGGTCGCCCTACAGGCGGTCACCGCCGGCGGCGAGGTGACCGAGCTGATGGCCTCGCTCGAGGCCGATGGGGAGTTCGCCGAGCAGCTGTTCGTCCATGGGCTCGGGGTGCAGACGGCCGAGGGGATGGCGGAGTGGCTGCACGCCAAGGTCCGCTCCCAGCTGGCGATCGGGCCGGCGCAGGGCCGGCGCTACTCGTGGGGTTACCCGTCGTGCCCCGAGCAGTCCGAGCTCGCCAAGGTGTTCCCGCTGCTCGACGCAGCCTCGATCGGCCTGCGGCTGTCGGACGGCTTCGCGATCGAGCCCGAGCAGTCGACGCTCGCGATCGTCGCCCACCACCCCCAGGCCGTCTACTTCGGGATGCGCTCGGGGATGCTGCCGCGCACCCCCAGGCAGTCTGACGACGAACTGATCGCGGGCACCGACAAGGACCCGACGCGGCTGGCTACGCTGAGCGACGACGAGCCGCTGACCGCGTCAGACGACGCGCCGGCGATGGCCGGCGCATAGCACCGCTCGCCGCTCGCGCTAGCTCTCGGCCTTGATGCTCGACCCGCGGCGGGAGCCCGAGCGCGCCGGGCGACTCGGCAGCTTGACCGGCGCCGCGTGCATCGCGCGCAGACGGACCTCACGCCACGACGTGCCCTCCTTGACGAGCGCCGGCATGCCCATCAGGACGGCGGTCGAGACCTCGACCGCCTGGAGGATCACGCCGTAGGCGACGCCCGCGGGAATTCCGACATGCCACCCGGTGTGAAGGACCGCCGCGCAGGCCGCCTGGAAGACGCCCAGGTTCGCCGGCGTGGCCGGCAGCACGGCGGTGATGTTGACCGCGAACAGGACCGCGGCAGCCGCCGCAAGGCCGGCCTGCTCGCTGAGGCCGAGCGCGACCAGCAGCACGTAGCACGACAGCCACTGAAGCGCCCAGGCCGCGAGTTGGCACACCGCAGCGGTGGCGCCGAGCCGGGGACGCCGGAACACCGCGAGCCCGGCACGGACCCGCATCATCGCGCGCCTGGCCTGCGTCACCACCGTCTGCAGGCGCCCGAGCCGCGAGCCTGGCGTTGCGTGGCGCAGGATAACCGGCGTCAGCAGCACGACCAATAGGAGCACCAGCGGCACGATCGCCGCGACCACGAGCGCCTGCTGATGGCCGCTGAAGATGTCCACGGACGAGAACATGACCGCGCCGAGCACCGCCAGCGCGACGATGTTGAGCAGCGTCTGCGAGACCAGCGTCCCCAGCACTACCGGCAGGTTCTCGCGCGGTCGGCCGGTCCGCCTGGCGACGACCAGCGCACGGGACGGCTCGCCCAGGCGCGCGGGCAGCGTAGATGACATCAGCACGCCGATGAAGGTTCCCTGCATCGCGTCGGCCAGCTTGATGCTCGATTTCGGTAGCGCGGCGCGGAGGATCGCGTCCCACGAGAACGCGCGCATCACCATTGCGCTGCACATCAGCGCCAGGCCGAGCAGGACGAACGACGGGCTCGAATTGATCAGCGCCGTGGCGATGTGGTCGAGCCCGATCTTGTTCAGCGCCAGGACCGCGAGTGCGATCCCTCCGAGCGAGACGGCCGCCATGGCTGCCCGGCGCGCCGCCGTGGCGATCGGCCCGTGACGCGGCCGGAGTACGGGCGGCTCGAGGCTCGGCAGTCGCTTGGCCTTCACGCGGGGCTTGAGGTCGGCCGGCTCGCTGCCGAACGCGACGGCCGCCTTCTGGGTGAACCCGACCGGCTCTGGGGTCGCGATCGCGTCCTCGTAGGCGCCGATCACCTGTTCGGCCACATGCGGCCAGGCGAAGCGCTCAACGTCGCGAGCCGCAGCGCGCGCCATCTCGGCACGGCGGTTCGGCTCCTCGTAGAGGTCACGGAGCGCCTCGGCAAGCGCCTGCGGATCAGCGGGCGGCACCAGCACGCCGTCGACGCCGTCGCGCACGACGTCGCGATAGCCGGCAATGTCGGATGCGACCACCGGCGTGCCGGCGGCGAACGCCTCGGTCAGCACCATCCCGAAGCTCTCACCGCGCAGTGAGGGCGCGCACAGCACGTCGGCGCGCTCGAGCTCAGCACGCTTGCGCTCGTCATCGACCTTGCCGAGCGCCCGGACGCCTCGGTCATCGAGCATCATCGGCCCCAGCACCTCGGGCGGCGGGCCGATCACCGTCAGCTCGGTGGGGATGTGGTCGCGCAGCGCCTCGAACGCGCGTAGCAGCAGCGGCAGGCCCTTGCGTTCGACGGCCTGGCCGACGAACACGATCCGGAGCGCTTCATCGGGCTCGCGCGTGCCGGCGCTGAGCAGAACGTTCGGATCGACGTGCACGCCGTTGGGGATCACCCGGTAATGGCCGCCGAAGAAGCGCCGCCCGGTCCAGGCGGCCGCCTCCGAGACGGCGATCCGGACGTGCAGGTGGTTGAGCATCCGGCGCGCCCCGATCAGGTTCGCGAGCCCGTTCGATACGCGACTCTCCGAATAGGAGTGGAACGTGCCCACGAGTGGCAAGCGGACGGAGTCGGTCGCGACCCAGCTCGTCAGCGGCGCCACCGGCTCGTGGATGTGGACCACGTCGTAACCGCCCGTGCGCAACTCGTTGTGCAGCGTCGCGACGCCGTGCGGCGTGATCGAGAGGTTCGAGACCGCGCCGTTGGCCTTGAAGCCGACGGTCCGGCCGAGCGAGACCAGATAATCGGGCGGCGTCAGCGTCTGCGGGCGCGCTCCCCTGTGCAGGATCGCGGCGAACGTATCGGGTGGGTCATACGGTGCGAGCACCCGCACGTGATGGCCTTTCTCGATGAAGCACTCCGCGAGCGCCTCGATATGCCTTGTCACCCCACCTGGATACGTCCACGAATAGGGCGAGACCAGGGCGATCCGCATTACAGACATACTAGCTTCTACCCCATCCGGGCGACCGTGTTTCGGCCGCGTTTATCATCGTGTCGATGCGAGTTCGACAGTTCGTCAAATACACATTCCTGAAGGTCGACCCAGCCTGGCGCCGGCTCGACGACGAGCATCGGGCGGCCGACAAACGGGAATTCATCGCTGCCTGCGAGGATTTCGCCGATGGGCACCTGCTCCGTGCCTTCTCGCTCGTAGGGACGCGCGGAGACGCCGATCTGATGCTGCTCAGCCAGGCCCAGAATCTGGAGCGAATCCACGAATTTCACGTTGTTCTCGCGCAAAGCGGCCTGATGAAGTGGTGCGAGGTGCCGTACTCGATGCTGGCCATGACCAAACCGTCGGAGTACTCCGACGAATCCCGCCTTGAGGTTCGACCGGCACACGGCAAATACCTGTTCGTGTATCCGTTCGTCAAGACGCGCGCCTGGTACGCGCTCGAGGCCGACGAGCGCTGGCGGATCATGCAGGAGCACATCAAGATCGGCCGCGAGTACCCGTCGGTCGACCTCAACACCAGCTACTCGTTCGGACTCGACGACCAGGAGTTCGTGGTGGCGTTCGAGACCGACAACCCGGCTGACTTCCTCGACCTCGTGCAGCGGCTGCGCACGAGCGAGTCGAGCTCCTACACGCTCCGCGATACCCCCACCTTCACCTGCATCTCATGCTCGGTCGAGCGCGCGCTCGGAGCGCTCGACGGCGTCGCGACGTCGCTGCCGGCCGGCGCCTAGGCGCGTGCCGGCCGGAACCCAAGACGGGCAGTACGTCGAACAGGCGGCCGCCGAGCTTCGCGCTGCGGATCCGGTGCTCGGCAAGCTGATCGACGCCTACGGGATCGACGGTCTCGGCGACCGGCGCCGCGGGCGCCCGCGTGACCACTACGGGGTGCTCGTGCGCGCGATCATCGGCCAGCAGCTGTCGACCAAGGCCGCCGACGCGATCTACGGCCGCCTCATCGCGCGTTACGGCGGCCGGCCGCCGACGCCCGAGGAGGTGCTCGCCGATGACCCGGACGAGCTGCGGACGTCAGCGGGGCTCTCGCACGCGAAGGTCCGCTACCTGCGCTCGCTCGCCGAACACGTGCTCGATGGCTCGCTCGCGCTCGACAAGCTCAGCCGCCTGCCGGACGACGAAGTGATCGCCGAGCTGGTCGCCGTGAAGGGGATCGGCCTCTGGTCGGCGCAGATCTTCCTGATGTTTCACCTCCAGCGCCCCGACGTCGTGGCGATCGGCGACCTTGGAATTCGCCGGGCCGTGATGCTCGCCTACGGGCTCGACGCGATGCCCACGCCGGCCGAGGTGCAGGAGCGCGCCGAACGCTGGCGTCCGCACCGGACGCTCGCGTGCCTGTTCCTATGGCGCTCCCTGCACGCCGAGCCGCTCTAGCTACGGCCCGCGAGCAAGCGCCTTCTAGACCGCCGAAACCTCTTCTTCGTCGGCGACGCGGAACGACGAGCCGCAGCCGCAGGCCGCGATCACGTTCGGGTTCTCGACCTTGAAGCCCGCTCCCTGCAGGCCGTCGACGAAGTCGATCACCGAGCCGCGCACGTAGGGAAGACTGGGCGTATCGACCAGCAGCCGAATCCCCTTGTCCTCGAACACCTCATCCCCGTCACGCTGCTCGTCAAACGCGAGCGCGTACTGAAACCCCGAGCAGCCACCGCCGCGTACGCCGACGCGCAGTCCGGCCGTCTCCGCGACGGCACTCTGCGACGTCAGAAACTCCCGCACCTTCTCGGCACCTTTATCGGTAAGCGTGATCATGCTTCATTCAGTATAGCGATGGCACCTCTGTACGCTAGAGCAAGTGTCCGCCACTCCAGACGAGCTCAAATCCCGGATCGAAGCCGGTATTCCCGGCGCCGTCGCGACCGTCACCGGCGACGGACATCATTTCAACGCGGTCGTCACTGCGTCCGCGTTCGAGGGCATGCCGCGGCTCGCCCAGCACCGGCTCGTGCACGACGTGTTCGGCGACGAGCTGGGCGACCGTATCCATGCGCTCTCAATCCAGACGCGCGCGCAGACAACGGAGGACACGAATGAGTGAATCAGCTGCCAATCCGATGCGGGAGGCGATTCAGGAGGCGATCTCCGAGAATCGCGTGATCCTGTTCATGAAGGGGACGCCGCAGGCGCCGGCGTGCGGTTTCTCGGCGCGCACCGTGGCGATCCTGCAGTCGCTCGGTACCGAATTCGCCGCCGTCGACATCCTTCCGGATCCGCGGATCCGCCAGGAGCTGTCCGAACTCTCGGACTGGCCGACGATTCCGCAGCTGTTCGTCGACGGCGAGCTCGTCGGGGGCTGCGACATCGTCACCGAGATGTATGAGTCCGGCGAGCTCCAGGAGTCACTCGGCGTTCAGGGTGCCGAGGCCGCGGCGCAGGAGCCCGAGGCCGCGCCGGTCGAGTCGGCGCCGCTGACGATCGAGAACCGCCTCTAGGGCGTAAAACGGCGCTCGAACAGGATCGGGAGCCGGGCCAGGCGACGCCGGCGGGTCCGGTGGTCGCGTTGCGGTTTGCCGACGGTGCCCTCTGGGCGCTCGACCAGACGTTGCTGCCGTGGCGCGAGGCCGAGCTCGAGTTGCGCAGCGCCGATGATGTGGCCGCGGCGATCAAGCGCCTGGCGATCCGCGGCGCGCCACTGATCGGCGTCGCGGCGGCGTACGGCGTCGCGCTCGAGCTCGCCCGAGACCCCGACGGCCTCGAGCGCGCCTGCAAGACGCTCGTGAGCGCCCGGCCGACGGCGGTCAACCTCGGTTACGCGGTCAAGCGCGTCCACGCCGCCGTCGCGGCGTCCGGCGATGCTCCGGCCGCGGCCGCGCTCGCCGAGGCGCGGCTGATCGAGGCGCAGGAGGAGTCGGCGAGCGATGCGCTCGCCGCTCACGGCGCCGACGAGCTCGCCGAGTGTCGGCGGATCCTGACGCACTGCAACACCGGCGCGCTCGCCGCGCCCGGGCGCGGCACGGCGCTGGCTGTGCTGGCGGAGCTTGCGGAGCGCGGCTCGCTCGAGCGCGTGCTGGCATCGGAGTCCCGTCCGCTGCTTCAGGGCGCACGCCTGACCGTGTACGAGCTGCACCGGCTCGGGATCGCGCACGAGCTGCTCGTCGACGGCGCGGCGGCGGGTCTGATCGCGGCCGGCGAGGTGGACGCCGTGATCGTCGGCTGCGACCGAGTGGCGGCCAACGGGGACGTCGCCAACAAGGTCGGGACCTACTCGCACGCGCTGGCGGCGGCCGCCGCCGGGATCCCGTTCGTCGTCGCGGGCCCGACGTCGACGATCGATCGGGCGTGCCCGACCGGGGCGCAGATCGTGATCGAGGAGCGCGACGACGCGGAGGTGCTCGCGATCCGGACCGGCCCCGAGGCGGAGCTCCGCGAGCTGACGATTGCCGGCACGCCGTGTCGCAACCCGGCCTTCGACGTGACGCCGGCTGCGCTCGTAACGGCGCTGGTCACCGAGCGTGGCGTCGCGCGCCCCGCGCGCGGAGAATCGGTGCTCGGTCTGCTCGCGGGCGAGTAGCGCCGTCGATCTTCGGCGATATCCGCGGAAGATCGACACCTGACCTACGTGACCCTACGGTGACCCCGCGGTGCGCCGCAGCTCGAGCTGCTCGACGATCCTGCCGCGAGTCACAGATGACCTCGCCATCGAGCACCAGCAGCGGCACCCGCTTCTGACCGCTGAGGGCCACGACCTCGGGCCTGCGCGACCGCCGCTGGGGCACGACCACGACGTCGAACTCGATCCCGTCGCGGCGCAGCGCGCGAGCTACCCGTCCACACGGGCACAGCCAGTCCGTCGGCGTGTTGCAGCGGTAGAGGGTCGCCACGCCCGAAACGATATGCGCCCGCACCGACTCCGATAGGGTGGCGCCGTCATGGGCGTCGCGATCGTGTCGGACACCTGTCACTACCTGCCCGAGGAGCTCGTGGCCGAGCACTCCGTGCACGAGGTGAGTCTGTACATCCGCTGGCCCGAGGGGGCCCAGCGCGAGAGCGACATCGACGACTACGGCGCCTACTACCGTCGCCTCGGCTCCGAGGCGCAGCTGCCGACCACCTCGCAACCATCGATCGGTGACTTCCTCGAGGTCTACGAGCCGCTGCTGGACGCCGGCCACGAGATCGTCTCGATCCACCTCGCGGGCGGCATGTCAGGGACCGTGAGTACCGCCGAGCAGGCGCGCGAGCGACTCGGCGATCGCGCCTCGCGCGTGTTCGTGTTCGACTCGGCGACGGCCTGCGGCGGCGAAGGACTGGTGATCATGGCGGCGGCCGCCGCGGCCGAGGCCGGAGCCGGCGGCGTCGAGGTCTACGACCGCGCTCGCGAGGCGCGCGCGGGCCTGAAGATGTGGTTCGCGATCGACACGCTCGAGTACCTGCGCCGCGGTGGCCGGATCGCCGGGGCGCAGGCGTGGCTCGGCTCGGCGCTGAGGATCAAGCCGATTCTGACCGTCGAGTCCGAGATCACCCCGGTCGAGCGCGTCCGGACCTCGCGGCGTGCGTTCGAGCGAATGGTCGACCTGCTGCGCACGTGCCACGAGGCCGGCGCCGACGGGTGGATGGTCCAGCACATCCAGGCGCCCGACCAGGCGGCCGAGCTCGCCGTCCGCGGGACCGAGATCTTCGGCGTGCAGCCGCGCGTGATCTCCGAGATCGGACCCGTGATCGGGACCCATGTCGGGCCGGGGCTGCTCGGCGCGGGCGGGATTCCCGGCTCGCTGTTGGACTGAGCTCAGCCGCCGAGCTGCTTGCGCCGGCGGCGCCCGAACGTCAGCGCGCCGATCGCCGCGATGCCGCCGGCGAGCACGAACCCGGCCACGCCGGCGGCCACGAGCACCGGCGGCTCGTGCTGGCGCAGCTGGTCGCGCCAGTCGGTCAGCCGGGCCACCTCGACCCGAAGCTTCTCGACCGCGGTGCCGAGCTCGAGGCGGTTGCGCTCGATCGATGCCCTGATCTCCTCGGGCGTGCGCTTTGCGGGTGCACCGGTGGCCATTACAGGTCAGCCTCGACGGTGGCGCGAATCTTCTTCGCTTCCTCGATCGCGAGGTCCGGCGTCGGCGCACCGACCTTGAGTTTGCGCCACGCGAACAGGAACGCGCCCGCGGTCAACAGCAGCAGAAGGATGAATACGATCGCGAAGCCGTACCAGAGGCTTGAAAACAGCGAGTTCAGGCCCCACGCGAGCGTCAGCAGCCCGAACACCACCGCGAACACGCCGAACACGGCGCCCGCTGCCGCGGCCGCGGCACCACGCCCGATGCTGATCGCCTTCTGGGTGACCTCGACCTTGGCGAGCTCGATCTCCTCGCGGACCAGGAGCGAGACGCGCTCCGAAACCTCCGCTACAGCAGTTGCCAGGTTGTCGGGCTCAGTGGGCAAGGCGCTTGAGGATCAGGGCAAGGACCAGACCGCCGGCGAACGCGGCCCCGACGGCGAGCTCCGGGCGCGACTGAAACAGGCTCTCGCTCGCGGGCTCCGCCGGCGGCGCCCACGCGGGGGCGGGGTCGATCGGCTCGGTCGTGAAGGTTGGGGAATACGCCAGCGGCGCCGGCTCCGGGACCGCCGGCGTCGTCTCGGGCGCCGTCGCGCCGTCGGTCGCGGGGGCGGTCGCTTCGGGCTCGGGTGCCGCCGTGTCGTCGGTCGCGGGAGCGGCCGCTTCGGACTCGGGTGCCGGCGCGCCGTCGGCCGCTTCGGGCTCGGGTGCCGCCCTGTCGTCCGTCGTCGAGGCCGCCGTTTCGGGCTCGACCGGGCTCTGCTCGGTCGGCGGTTCTTCGGCGGGCACGGGCTCGCCCGCCGCCGGGGCATCGGGCCCTACCGCCGCCGGCTCGTCGACGGGGCGTGACTCGTTCGGTGCTGCGGCGTTCTCCGGCTGCTCGGTCACTCGGGCGGCTCTTCGCCGAATACCCGCGCGTAGATCATCGCCGCCACGCGCGCGGAAGCGAGGCTCGCGAGAGCGCCGATTCCGGCCAGCAGGCCTGACCACACCAATCGCTTAACCAGGGGACTCTCCGACATCGGGGGGGATTCAATCAGACTCGTCGTGTCGCACGTTCTCGGACCGGGCTCGCCGCTTGCGGCTGTCAGCCAGCTACCCGACCGGCCCGCCCGGCTAACGCTCGATCCCGCGGGATCGAGCTAACGCTCGATCCCGCGGCAGATCATCTCCACGATCAGCGTCTTGGCGCGCTCGAGCTGCTCGTCGCTGACCACCACGCTCTCGAAGATCCAGCCCGTCAGGACCTGCTCGATCGAGCCATAGAAGGCCTGCGCGGCGAACTCCGGAGTGACCTCCGAGCGGAAGCTGCCATCGGCCTGGGCTCGCGAGACGATCGCCGCGATCTTGCCGTACGCCTCCCTGATCTTCGCGAGGTGCGTCAGCCCGAACGTGTTGGCCGCGCGGGTGACCTCGACGATGATCACTTTCATCAGCTCCGGGTCGTGGCGGTAGGAGTCGATGATGAACGCCGCGATCGCGTACAGCTTCTCGCGTGGCAACTGCCGCGAAGCGTCGGCCTCGTCGATCGCGGCGAGCATCACGCCCCAACGCTCGAGGAACAGCGTGTCGAGGATCTCCTCCTTGGACGAGAAGTAGTGGTAGACGAGGCCGTAGGCGACGCCCGCCTCGTCGGCGATGTCCGATACGCGACAGGTGTGAAAGCCCTGGCTGGCGAACACGCGCACGGCGGCGTCGAGGATCACGCGCCGCTTTTCCGTAGCGGCGGTTGTCACACGCGTTCCCACTCGTACGCGCTCGGGCGGCGGTGCTCGAACACCGGCATCCGCCGCCGGACGTCGTCGATGCGGTCGACGTCGAGCTCGGCGACGATCGCGGTCTCCACATCGGGCGCGCCGGCCAGCACCAGCCCCCACGGGTCGACAATCAGCGAGCGGCCGCCCGAGCGCAGCCCACCGGGGTGCTCGCCGATCTGGTTGGGCGCGACCACGAAGCACTGGTTCTCGATCGCGCGTGCGCGCACGAGCGTCTCCCAGTGGTCACGCGTGGTCGGCAGCGTGAACGCCGCCGGGACCGTGATCACCCGCGCCCCCCTGATCGCGAGCGTCCTGTAGAGCTCCGGGAAGCGCAGGTCGTAACAGATCGTCAGACCGAGCATCGACCCGTCGGCAGACTCGGAGACGACCGCTTCCTCCCCGGGCCGCTCGGTCGAGGACTCGGCGTACCGGGCGCCTTCGCTGGTCACGTAGTCAAACAGGTGAATTTTCCTGTAGACCGCCTTGAGCTCGCCATCGGGACCCACGTGGACGCTGGTATTCGCGCCGAGCTCGTCGTCGGGGACGTCTTCGAACAACGATCCCGCGACCAGGTCGATGCCCAGCGCGACCGCCGTCTCGCGAGCCCACGACACCGCCGGGCCGTCGAGCGTCTGCGCGCCCGCCGCCATCTGCTCGCGCGTGCCGAGCACGGTCCATTTCTCGGGCAGGACGACCAGTTCGGCGCCCTGAGATGCGGCCTCGCGAACGAGCCGATCCGCGGTCTCGAGGTTGCGATCGGTGTCATCAGTTGCATTGAGTTGGATCGCTGCTGCGCGCAAGGGTCTCGCCTCTTCCCGATTGACTGGTCAGTCAGTTTGCCACGTCGCCGCCCGGGACACTTACTCCGTCCCGGCTCGGCAAGATCAAGGCTACCCCGGCGATGAGCGCGCCCGTCCCCCCTTCGCTGCCGTTCCGCGGCCCCTTCGGCGCCGAGCGTCCGAGCGCGCTGCACGGCCTCCCGCTGCCACCGGCGCCGATGCCGAGCCACCACGGCTCCCGTCCCCTGAAGGCATGGCGCTACGTCGGCGTATTCGGGCCCGAGCTGATGGCGTGTGCAGCGCTCGTGCGCGTCGGCCGGGCGCGGCAGTGCTTCTGGGCCGTCTGGGATCGGCGCGAGCGGCGGCTGTACGAGCGCACCCGCCTGGGCACGGGCGCCGTCTCGCTGGCGCCCGGCTACGTCGGCGTGCGCGATCACGGGATCGAGATCGAGCTGCAGCTGTCCGAGACGGCCGGGATCGAGACCGTCTGCCGGAGCGGCGAGAGCTACGCGTGGACCCGCAAGCAGGGCGGGATCGAGGCGCACGGGACGATCACGGTCGGCGGCGCTCGCCGCGCCCTTACCGCCCGCGCCGTGGTCGACGACACGGCGGGCTACTACGAACGCCACACCAGCTGGTGGTGGAGCGCCGGCGTCGGGCTCTCAGACGATCGGCGGGCGGTGGCTTGGAACCTGGTCCGCGGCGTCAACGACCCACCTTCTGACAGCGAGCGGACCGTCTGGGTCGACGGCGTGCCCGCCGAGGCGCGACCGGTCGACTTCGCGCGCGACCTGACTGCGGTCGACGGCTTGCGCTTCACCGCCGAGGCCACGCGCGAGCGGCGCGAGAACATGGTGCTGGTCCGAAGCAGCTACCGGCAGCCGTTCGGCACCTACGCGGGCGAGCTGCCCGGCGGACTGGGCACGCTCGCCGAGGGCTTCGGCGTGATGGAGCGCCACGAGGCGTGGTGGTGATCCTCGGAGCCCGGCGTTGACCAGGACCCGCTAAGCGCGACCGTTCACTGCGCCATCGCGGCGAGCCCGCGGACGAGCACCTCGAGCCCGAACTCGAACCGCTCGTCGCCGGTCCCCGTGGTCAGCTCCGTCGCCAGCGCCACGATGTTGGGAAAACGGTCCGCCGGGACGGACGCGTAGTAGCGCCGCATGCTCTCGTTGAACTCGAGCATCACCTCGGGCGTGACATTCTCGCCCGCGTACAGGCTCTCCTCGTAGGCGACCGCGGTCACGTACAGCGGCAGCAGGTCGCAGGCGTACGCGATCACCTGATCGGGCAGACCACCCGCGCGCAGCGTGCGGATCATCCATTCGGCGCCGCCGAGCGCGTTCTCGCCGAACGGGATCCGCGCGAAGATCGCGCGCGCCAGGTCCCTGTGGGCGCCGATCGCCGCCCGGATCATCCGCATCCCGTCCTTGAGCTCCTCCTGCCAGTACGCCGGATCGGGCTCGTCCGGGATCGGCACCTCGCCGATCACCCGTTCGACGACGAGCTCGAGCAGCTCATCCTTGCCCGCGACGTGGGCGTAGAGCGACGCTGCGCCCGTACCCAGCTCCTGGGCAACCCGGCGCATCGTGACCGCGTCGAGGCCCTCGGCGTCGACGATCTTCAGCGTCGCGGCGGCGATCGCATCGCGCGTGAGCGCCCGTTCGCGCGGCTCGCGGCGCTTGGGCTGGGCGGCGCGGGACGGAAGCCGGGGAGGGGGAGGCAGCTCGTCAGAACTCACACGACCACCCTACTTGACAAATCGGACATCGTTCTGGAACACTGTTCGAGAATTATGGAACGACGTTCGAGAACTCGGTTCGCGAATCTCGTTCACAACCAACGACCATTGTTCCACCGAATCCAGGAGATGTGATGCAGCTCCCCCACCCCAAGCGATGGCTGATCCTGTTCGTGATCCTCGCCGCCGAGTGCATGGACCTGCTCGACGGGACCGTCGTCAACGTCGCGGCACCAACGATTCACCACGACCTGCACGCCTCGTCGACGAACCTGCAGTGGATCGTCGGCGGCTACCCGGTCGCGCTTGCGGTCGGGCTGCTGATCGGCGGCCGGCTCGGTGACATCTTCGGCCGCCGCCGGATGTTCCTGATCGGCGCTGCCGGCTTCACCGCCGCGTCGACGCTGTGCGGCTTTGCCCCCACGACCGCCGTGCTGATCGCGGCCCGTCTCACGCAGGGCCTGTTCGGCGCGATGATGATCCCCCAGGGCCTGGGCGTGATCCGCGAGGTCTTCCCCGCCGACGAGCTGCCGAAGGCGTTCGGCTTGTTCGGCCCGGTGATGGGCTCGGCGGCGATGATCGGCCCGATTCTGGGCGGCGGGCTGATCGCGCTGGACCTGTTCGGGTCCGGCTGGCGCCTGGTGTTCCTGATCAACCTACCGCTCGGGATCGCGGCCGTGATCGGTGCGGCGGTGCTGCTGCCGGTGACGCATGAGCGCCAGGCGAGGGCGCTCGACTTCGGCGGCGCCGTGCTGGCGGCCGTCGGCGCGCTGGCGATCGTCTACCCGCTGATCCAGGGCCGCGAGCTCGGCTGGCCGGCGTGGACGTACGCATCGATGGGCGCGAGCGTCGTCCTGTTCGCGCTGCTGGCGGTCCACCTGCGCCGCCGCAAGGCGGCCGGGCGTGACCCGCTGATCGAGCCGAGCGTCTTCAGCCACCGCGGCTACTCCGCCGGGGCGCTCGTGCTGATGCTCTACTTCGGCGGCATGATCGGCTCGATGCTCGCGCTGACGCTGTTCGTGCAGCTCGGCGAGGGCTTCAGCGCGATCCACGCCGGCCTGACGACCGCGCCGTTCGCGCTCGGGACCGCGTTCACGGCGCCCATCGCCGCGCAGACGATGGGCAAGATCGGCGGCCGGACGCTGATCCAGATCGGCGGCCTCGTGTCGATGTTGGGCTACGTCGCGGTGGCGGTGATCGTCGCCTCGGCGGGCCACGTCTCGACCTGGGCGCTGGTCGGGCCGCTGCTCATCGTCGGGCTCGGGATGGGGCTGTTCGTCGTGCCGGTGTTCGACACGATCATCTCCGCGGTCACCGATCAGGAGACCGGTTCGGCGTCGGGCGTGCTGAACGCCTTGCAGCAGCTCGGCGGCGGAATTGGCGTAGCGGTGCTGGGGACGATCTTCTTCACCGTCCTCGAGCACGAGGGATTCGCGCCGGCACTGACCCACACGATGTGGTGGGAGGTCGCGGTGGTCGGCGCGATGCTCGTGCTCACGCCGCTGCTCCCGGCTCGCGCTCGCGAGTCCGAGGCGCAGCCCGCGGCCGCCCCGATCGAGGTGGCCGACCAGCGGGCGGTTGACCAGGTTGCCGCCTGAGCGCATGTACGAGGTCCCCGGTCGCGCCGATCGTCGCGGCCGGGGGCTTTGCCGTTCAGGGAGCGGTCAGCCCCCGGTGGCGACGCAGCTCGGCCACCAGCAGCTTTGAGTGCATCGCCCCGACGAGCTCACGCAGCGGCTGGGCGCCCGACGAGATGAGCGCGACCGCGCGGTCGACCTCTACCTCCTCGTCGACCAGCCGGCGCAGCAGGACCTCGACCTCCTCGCGCACGAGCGGCTGCAGTGCGCTGCGGTAACGGAGCGTGTCGTAGACCGTGAAACCGATCGCCTCCTCATACCCGCCGGCGCGGAAGCGCGAGATCGCGGCGATGATCGCGACGTCGTCGGCGTCGTAGCCACGGGCGTTCGGGGTCAGGATCTCGAGCTCCTCGAGTCGCTGCAGGACGTTGCGGGGGACGTCATAGGTCGTGTGCACCGAGCTGCGCGACACGCGCCGCGATTCACCGGCCTCGATCGCCCGCTCGAGAATCCGGTCCTCGAGCTCGATCATCCGCTGGGCCCGCTCGGCGCCGTCGGCCATCACCTCCCGGATCACGCGCAGCGGCATGAACCGCTCCTCCTGCAGGCGCTTGATCAGCCGGATCCGCTGCACGTACTCCTCGGGGTAGTACGCCATGTTGCGGCTCGTGCGCAGCACGTCGTCGTCGGAGCTCAGCAGCCCCTCACGCAGGTAGTGCTTGATCGTGCCGGCGCTGACGCCCGAGCGTTCCGCGAGCTCGGACATCTTCAGCCTGCCAGCGGTGGCTGCCATCTCAGCCACCCATAAACGGCTGGCGCGCCTGCTCACCCGCGCCCGCGACTGCGCCGCCTTCAAACAGCGCCGCGATCTCGGCGTCACCGAACCCGGCCCGCGTGAGCACCTCCTCGGTGTGCTCGCCAAGCGCCGGCCCTGGCGTCCGCCCCGGCTGGGCGGGGGTCCGCCCGAGCTTGATCGGCGCCCCGAGCTGCCTGATCGGCTCCTCGCGACCGGGCTGGTGCAGGGTCACGATCATCTCGCGCGCGCGAACCAGGTCGGAGTCGAGTGCCTCATCGAACTCGAGCACCGGCTCCAGGCAGCAGTCGTGCTCGGAGGCGAACGCGCGCCATTGCTCGCGCGTACGCTGGCGGAAGATCTCGCTCACCGTCGCGTGGGCGTCACTGCCCGGCGGCTCGAGCTGGCTTGGGATCAGATCGAGGCGCCCGACGCCTTCACACCACGCCTGCCAGAACTTCGGCTCCAGCGCGCCGAGCGAGACGTAGCCGTCGGCGCACTCATACGGGCGGTAGCAGATGTAGTGACCGGCCAGCGGGAGCTCGCCACGACGCGCGGCGTGACCGGTCGCGAACATGTCGGCAGCCACCATCGCCAGCCAGGCGAGCGAGCCGTCGAACATCGAGCAGTCGACGAGCTGACCCTCCCCCGAGCGCTCGCGCTCGCGCAGCGCGATCAGGATCCCGAGCGCCGCGGTCAGGGCCCCGCCGCCGATGTCGGCGATCTGGCCCGCCGCCTGCACCGGCGGTCCGTCGCGCTCGCCGGTCAGACCCAGCAGTCCGTTGAGGCCGAGGTAGTTCATGTCGTGCCCGGACCGGTCACGGTTCGGACCGTCGGACCCATAACCCGTGATCGCGCAGTAGACGAGTCCCGGGTTCTCGGCGCGCAGGCGCTCGTAGCCGACGCCGAGACGGTCGAGCACCCCCGGCCTGAATGACTCCAGCAGGACGTCCGCACCGCGCGCCAGGCGGAGCAGCACATCCTTGCCCGCCTGCGCCTTGAGGTTGATCCGGATCGAGCGCTTGCCGCGATTGAGCGCCAAGAAGCGCGCGCTCTTGGCCGAGTCGGCGGGTCCGTCGTAATACGGCGGCGACCAGCGGATGTAGTCACCCATCCCCGTGTCCTCGACCTTGATCACGTCGGCGCCGAAGTCCGCCAGCAGCAACGAGCAGAACGGTCCGGGCAGCAGGCGACTGAGATCGAGGACGGTCAGGCCCTCGAGCGGCAAGGCGTGACTCACGCCGTGACCTGAGGCGTGATTCACGCCGTGACCTGAGGCTTGATCCCCAGCAGCGCGCGGGCCTCCTGGACCGTCGCGGGGCGCCGGCCCGCGTCCTCGGTCAGCTGGCGAGCCTTGGCGATCAGGTCCCCGTTGGAGCGCGCCATCTCCCCATTCGGCAGATAGAAGTTGTCCTCGAGCCCGACGCGGATCGAGCCGCCGAGCGTCAGCGCCGCGGCGACCAGCATCCACTGATCGCGCCCGATCCCGATCACGCCCCAGTGGTGGGTTCCGGCGGGCATGTTGTCCGCCATCGCCGCCAGGTTGCGGGCGCTCGCGGGCACACCGCCGACCACGCCCATCACGAAGTCGGCGTGCAGCGGCGCCTCGAGCAACCCCATGTCGACCAGCGGCGCCAGCGAGCCTACGTGCCCGAGGTCGAAGCATTCGTGCTCGGGCTTGATCTGCAGCCGGCGCATCGCCTCGAGCAGCTCGATGATCTCGTCAAACGGGTTGGCGAACACGAAATTGAACACGAACTCCTTACGCGAGCGCGAGTACTTGGCGTAGTTCATCGACCCCATGTTGAGCGCCGCCACCTCGGGGCGGCAGGCCTCCAGGTAGGCGATTCGCTTGGCCACCGGAACCCCGACGGTTCCCGTGGAGAAGTTGATGATCGCCGCGTCGCCGACCTCGTCGATGATCGCCTGCTTGATCGCGGCGAAGTCCTCGACCTCGTATGACGGCGTCCCGTCGGGCGTCCGGGCGTGAATATGGATGTGCACGCCGCCCTCGTCCACGATCCGACGCGCCTCGGACGCGTACTCGGCCGGCGTATACGGGATCGCCGGGCACTGGTCACGGTTGGCGATCGCGCCCGAGATCGAGCACGTGATGATCGCGGGATCAGACATGCTCACGACAGCACCGTGCCCCGGGAGTCCCGGGCAGCTGAACTCCCAATGGAATCGGCTTTGCCGATTCCACTCATACGGGGACCACGCCCGATCGCTTGTAGGGCCGCTCGATCCGCTTGCCGGCCGCCATCTCGAGCGCACGGCAGATCGTCTTGCGGGTTTCGCGCGGGTCGATCACGTCGTCGATCATGTCGTTGCCGGCCGCGACGTAGACGTCGATGATCTTGCGGAAGTTCTCGATCAGCTCGCGGCGCTTGGCTTCGGGGTCGTCGGCCTCCTGGACCTGCTTGCGGAAGATGATCTCGACCGCGCCCTCGGCGCCCATCACGCTGATCTCGGCGCTCGGCCAGGCGACGATCAGATCGGGTTCGTAGGCGCGCCCGCACATCACGTAGTAGCCGGCGCCGTAGGCCTTGCGCAGCACCACCGTGACCTTGGGGACGGTCGCGTTCGCCGTCGCGTAGAGCATCTTGGCGCCGTGGCGGATGATCCCCGCCTGCTCGACCTTGGTCCCGACCATGAAGCCGGGCACGTCCATCAGGTAGACGAGCGGGATCCCGTAGGCGTTGACCAGATTGATGAACCGCGCCGCCTTGTCGGCGGAGTCGTTGTCGAGGATCCCGCCGAGCTGCTTGGGCTGGTTGGCGACGATTCCCGCCGGCCGGCCTCCAAAGCGCGCCAGGCAGGTGATGATCGTCTTGGCGAACTGGGGCTTGAGGTCGAAGTAGTAACCGTCGTCGACGATCCGGCGGATCACCTCGTACATGTCGTACGGCTTGCGGTTTGACTCCGGGAGCACGTCGAGCAGGTCCTCGTCACCGCGGTCGACCGGATCGCTGGTCTCGAGCATGGGAGGCGGTTGCTCGCAGTTCTGCGGGAAGAAGCTCAGGTAGCGCTTGATCGCCTCGATGCACGCGGGATCGTCGGCCACCTCGAGATCGCCGACACCCGACCTGCGGCAATGCACACGCGAACCGCCGAGCTCCTCCTGGGTGACGTCCTCGCCGATCGCGGCCCGCACGAGATGCGGACCGGCGAGCGCCATCGAGCCGCGGCCCTTGACCATCGGCACGAAGTCGGCCAGACCGGGGATGTAGGCGGTGCCGGCGGCGCACGGCCCCATCAGCGCCGCGACCTGCGGGATCACGCCCGAGTTGATCACCTCTTCGCGGAACAGGTGACCGCTGCCGGCGAACAGTGAACCGACCGCCTCCTGGATCCGCGCGCCGGCGGAGTCAAGCAGCCACACGAACGGGATCCGCTTGGTCAGCGCCAGCTCGCGCAGGCGCGTGACCTTGAGCTCGCCGGTCATTCCCATCGAACCGGCCATGACCGTGAAGTCGTAGGCCGCGACCGCGGTCAGGCGGCCGTCGACCTTGCCGTAGCCGGTGATCACGCCGTCCGCCGGGGCCTCGCGGCCCTCCATCGCACGCTGGGAGAAGTGCGGTCGGCCGTGGATCCCGAGCTCGACGAACGTCCCCTCGTCGATCAGCAGCGCGAGCCGCTCGCGCGCGGTGAGCTTGTCGGCCGCGTGCTGGGCGGCAACCTTCTCGGCGCCTCCCCCCTGCTTGATCTGCTCCCGGCGAGCCTCCAGGTCCGCCGCTAGCGGGCGCAGGAGACTCGATGCGGGTGCGTCGGTGGCCAAAGCAGGAAGTGGGACGTACTACTTCTCACTCTGTCAGGCGCGCCGACGAGCGTCAAGCGCGGGCTACGTCGTGGGAACGATCAGCACCCCGCAGGTGGCGTTGTGCGAGACGCTGTTGGGAACCGAGCCCAGCACGCGCCGGGCGCCGCTCATGCCGCGGTTGCCGACGACGATCATCTCGGCGCCCTGGTCATCGGCGACGGTGATCAGCGCCTGCGCGGGGTCACCGCTGCAGACGTGTCCGTGGGCATCGACGCCCAACGAGACGAGGTGGTCACGCGCGCGGGTGACCACTTCCTCAGCCTGAATCCGGGCATCCTCGTCGGAGATCGGCTCGCCGACCGGGAATCCGCCCGCGGCGGCCATCCAGGACGCGGCCGACGTGTCGCGGTAGGCCGTGACGACGTGGACCGTGGCCCCGAGCGCCAGCGCGAGCTTGCCCGCCTCCTCCACGGCGCGTTCGGCGCTCGCCGAGCCGTCCGTCCCGGCAACGATGGACTGCGTCGACATTGCTCTGCCCCTCTCGTTTGTAGCCGCTTCAGATGCCGAATCGCACGCCGGTCAGCGGTCGGATTCGCGCCAGCCAAGATACCTCAGCAGTGCGCGTTCAGGCGCACTCCTAACGGCCTTTCCACTGCGGTTCGCGCTTTTCGAAGAACGCCTTGACGCCCTCCTGGATGTCATCGGTCGAGAACGCGATCGTCAGCTGCGCGCGGAGATAGTCGATCGCGTCGGCGTAGGCCATGTCCTGCTGGCGGAAGATCGCGTCCTTACCGAGCTTCATCAGCGCCGGCGACTTCGCGGCCAGCTTGCGGGACCAGTCGTCCACCAGCGCGTCGAACTCATCGGCGGGTACGACCCGGTTGACGATCCCGATCCGCTCGGCCTCGGCGGCCGAGATCTGCTCTCCGAGCAGCATCAGCTCCGCGGTCTTCTTGCGCCCGACGTTGCGGTAGATCAGCGCCATGATCATGAACGGGAACACGCCGACGTTGATCTCGGGCGTCCCGAAGCGGGCCTCGTCCTTGGCGATGACCAGGTCACACGCGAGCGCGAGGCCGAGCGCGCCGGCCAGCACGTGACCGTTGGCGGCACAGATCGACGGCTTGCCGAGCTCGCCCAGGAGCCGGAACACGCGCGGGAAGCGCTCCGTGGCGAAGTGCTTGTGGACCAGCGCCGCGTCGGCCGCAAATCCGCTCAGGTTGGCGCCGCTGGAGAAGACCCGGTCATGGGTCGAAGTGAGCACCACGCAGCGCACCGCGTGATCGTCGCGGGCCTGCTCGAGCGCCGCCGTCAGCTCAGCGAGCAGTTCGTCGGAGAGCGCGTTGCGGGTGTCGGGCTGGTCGAGCGCGATCGTCGCCACGCCCGACGGCGCGACCGTGTAGCGGAGCGTTTCGAAGCTCATCGGCGCTGAAGCCTACGCCGCGTCGAGCGAGCGAGTTGTCTAACGGGCCATATGTTCCCGCCAGACAACTCGGTGCGTGCCCGGGCGGTAAGTGGGAAGTTCTACTGTTTACTCTGGTGCGACGGGGCGGTAGCGTCTGCGGGCGACAGACCTAACCCAGGAGACCTCGCAAAATGGCCACCGCTGACGTCCTCAAGCCCGATTACGCCTCCGAGCGCAAGCACTTCATCTTCACCGACGAGCACGAGCAGCTGCGTGAGTCGATCCGCCGCTTCGTGATCAAGGAGCTCCAGCCCCACGCCGAGGAGTGGGAGGAGACGACCTTCCCCGACTGGGTATTCGAGCGGATGGGTGAGCTCGGCTTCCTCGGGCTCGACAAGCCCGAGGCGTACGGCGGCCAGGGTGGTGACTACTACACGAGTCTGGTGCTGGCCGAGGAGATGGCGCACGCCCACTGCGGCGGGCTGGCGATGGGCGTCGCCGTGCAGACCGATATGGCGATGCCACCGATCCTCGCTTTCGGAACCGAGGAGCAGAAGCAGACGTGGGCCGCCCCGGCGATCGCCGGTAAGGCGATCCTGGCGATCGGGATCACCGAGCCCGACGCGGGCTCCGACGTGGCCGGGATCAAGACCCGTGCCGTGCGCGACGAGGCCACCGGCGAGTACGTGATCAACGGCTCCAAGACGTTCATCACCAACGGCCACCGCGCGCACGCGATCGTGCTCGTGACCAAGACCGACCCGGAGGCGGGGCAGCGGACGACGCGGGCCCTGGGCAATCAGGCGAGGCCGGACGCCGAGCGCCCAGTAGGCACGCGGGCCTGACGCTGTTCCTGGTGCCGATGGACCTTCCCGGCGTGATCCGCGAGAAGCGCCTCAAGAAGCTCGGCATGCACGCCTCAGACACGGCGCTGCTCGCCTTCCAGGACGTGCGCGTGCCCGCGTCGGCGATGCTCGGCCAGCTCGGCAAGGGCTTCTACCACATCTCCTGGGAGCTCCAGGGCGAGCGGCTGATCGGGGCCGCCGGAGCGGTCGCGGGCGCCCAGCACGTGTTCGACCGCACGCTCCAGTACGCCAAGGAGCGCAAGGCGTTCGGCCGCGAGATCGGCCATTTCCAGGTGATCCGCCACAAGTTCGCCGAGATGGCGACCAAGATCGAGACCGCCCGGCAGATGGTCTACACGACCGCTTGGCGCTTTCAGAACGGCGAGTATCCGGTCCGCGAGATCACGATGGCGAAGCTGTACTCGGCCAGGATCGCGGTCGAGGTCGCCGACGAGTGCATCCAGATCCACGGCGGCGCCGGGTACATGCAGGAGTACGGCATCGAGCGCTCCTGGCGCGACCTGCGCCTGAACCGCATCGGCGCGGGGACAGATGAGATCATGCTCGAGGTGATCGGCCGCTCATACGGGCTGTGAGCAAGCGGGCCGATCTGGGCCCGCGACCAGGGGTGCGGCCGGCGGATCGGGTCGCAAACGACTGCATAATTGGGGAGATGCGCACTCAGGTGACGATCCGGGATGTCGCGCGCGTCGCCAACGTGCACCCGGGGACCGTGTCACGGGCGCTCAATGCGCGGACGCGGACGCTCGTCAACCCCGAGACAGCCGAGCGCGTGCTCCGCGCCGCGCAGGATCTCGGCTACCGGCCCAACTCGATCGCACGGGGGCTGAAGACAAACCGGTCCTACACGGTCGGCGTGTTGATCCCCGATATGACCAATCCGCTGTTTCCCCCGATCATGCGCGGGATCGAGGATCGGCTCGGTGAATCCGGTTACACGCTGCTGACCGTCAACACCGACAACGACGCCGAGCGCGAGCGCAGCCACGTCGAGGCGCTGCTCGCACGTCAGGTCGACGGCTTCATCGCGGCGACCGCGCGACTCGACGTCGAGCTGCTGGCCGAGATCGCGGCGGGCGGAGTGCCGGTGATCCTCGTCAACCGCAGCCTCGAGAACGGATCGCTGCCCGCCGTCACGGTCGACGACCACCAGGGGATCGCGCTCGCAGTCGAGCACGTGGTCGGGCTCGGGCACAGACGTATCGGACACGTCGGTGGGCCGCAGAACGTATCCACCGGTCACGGACGCCATCTCGGCTTTCTGGAGGCGATGAGCGCCGCGGGCCTCGAGGCGCCTGCGAAGCGGATCACGTTCGCCGACGCCTACAGCGAGGCTGCGGGGCTGGCCGCCTGCGAGCAGCTACTCGACCGGGCGCCGGATATCACGGCGATCATCGCCGCCAACGACCGGCTGGCGATCGGCTGCTATGACTCGCTCGAGGCGCGCGGGCTCACGTGCCCTGACCAGACATCGATCGTCGGCTTCAACGACATGCCGCTCGTCGACCGCCTACGGCCGCCGCTGACGACGGTGCGGATCCCGCAGCGCGAGATCGGCGCGGTGGCCGCCGACCTGCTGCTGACGAGTCTCGGTGAGGGCTCGGCGCAGACCGAGCAGATCCTGCTCGAGCCGACGCTCGTCGTCAGGGGCTCGACCCATGCGCCGGCCGGGTAGTGGAGCCCGCCAGCGTCACCGTGGAGCCGGCCGAGCTCGCCACCAAGACCGGTGCGGGCGCCGCGGAGTCCCGGCGTCCGATTCCGCCGTTCAGTGACGCGCACGAGCGTCTGCGCGCCGAGATCCGGAAGTTCGTCGTCACGCGACTGCGGCCGCACGCCGACGAGTGGGAGCAGGCAGGCTGGTTTCCCAACGAGGTGTTCGGCTGGATGGCGCAGGCGGGCTACCTGGGACTGAAGTTCCCGAGCGAGTACGGCGGTCGTGATGACACTGTCGCCGCCGCGGTGCTGGTCGAGGAGATGGCGCGCTGCGGGTCGGGTGGCGTGGCCGCCGGGCTGGGCGCCCACACGGGCATCGCGATGCCGCCGATCGCGACCTTTGGGACCGAAGAGCAGAAGCGGCGCTACCTCGTTCCCGGTCTGAGGGGCGAGAAGATCGCGGCGCTTGCGATCACCGAGCCCGGCGCCGGTTCGGACGTCGCCTCGATCAGGACGCACGCGACGAAGGTGCAGGACGGCTATGTCGTCAACGGATCCAAGACGTTCATCACCGGCGGGGTGCGCGCCGATCTGCTCGTCACCGCGGTCAGGACCAAGCCTGAAGGCGGACAGCCGGATGACTCGTGCGCCGCGCAATCAGGCGAGGCGGGAAGCCGAGCGCGCGGCAGGCACGAGGGGATCTCGTTCCTGCTGATCGAGCGTGGCGACGGCGTCAGCTCGAGCGCGCTGCGCAAGCTCGGCTGGCACGCGTCGGACACGGCCGAGATCACGTTCGACGACGTGTTCGTGCCCGACGAGAACCTGCTCGGCGCCGAGCACGGCGGCTTCTACCTGATCATGGCCAACTTCCAGTGGGAACGGCTGCTGATGGCGCTCGGCGCGGTCGGCGCGATGCGGGTCTGCTTCGACCAGACGGTTGCGTTCGCCGGCGGGCACGGGCACGCGCGGAGCCAGGCGGTGCGCCACCAGCTGGCGGAGATAGCGGTGACGCTCGAGACCTGCCGGGCCGTCACGTACGCGGCCCTGCGGCGGTTCGTCGCCGGCGAGGACGCGGTGCGCGAGGTCACGATCGCCAAGCTCGCCACCCAGCGAGCGGCATTTGACGCGATCGACGCCTGCCTCCAGATCCACGGGCTCGATGCGCCGCCCGAGCTCGAGCGCGCGGCGCGAGACGCGCGGCTCGGTCCGATCGGCGGCGGAACCGACGAGATCATGAAGGAGATCCTCGGCCGGTCGCTCGGGCTCTGACGCCGCGCCTGGCCGGGACCCAGGCTCGGACGCGCCACGTCCGGCCGGCACCCCGAAGCTCTGACACAGAGGTCAGCTACGCTCGCGAGCAGATGGAATCGACCCGCGGCCAGCTGCTGATCGCCGGACCAACCCTGCTGGATCCGAACTTCTTTCGCACGGTCGTGCTGATGATCGAGCACGGCGACGACGGCGCGCTCGGGCTGGTGCTCAACCGGCCGTCGCAGACGACGGTCGGCGAGGCGACGTCCGAGCTCGAGCAGCTACTCGAGCTCGACGATCCGCTGTTCATCGGCGGTCCGGTGCAGCCCTCGTCGTTGATCGTGCTGGCTGAGTTCGAGGAGGCCGGCGACGCGGCGCTGATCGCGTTTGACGACGTCGGCGTCCTGGCGAGCGGCGCCTCGCTACGGGAGCCGTCGGGCCTGCGCCGCAGCCGCGCGTTCGTCGGCCACGCGGGGTGGGCCTCCGGGCAGCTCGACGCCGAGATCGAGCGGGGTGACTGGATCCTCGAGCCGGCCGTGCGCGAGGACGCATTCGCCGAGCAGCCAGCCGATCTGTGGCAGAGCGTCCTGACCCGCAAAGGGGGCGACTACGTGCTCGTGGCACGGATGCCGACGGATCCGTCGATGAACTGAGCCGCGACCTGGTCTCCGCGATGGCCCACGATCACACGAGTTCGCACACGCCCGACCGGTCGACCGAGCGCGGGGCGTTGAAGGCGGCCCTGATCCTGATCGTGGCGTTCATGGTCGCGGAGGTCGCGGCTGGAGTGTTCGCCCACTCACTGGCGCTGCTCTCGGACGCGGCGCACATGCTGACCGATGCGGTCGCGCTGGCGATCGCGCTCGTCGCGGCACGACTCGCCTCCCGCCCGGCGAGCGGCACGATGACCTATGGCCTCGGCCGGGCCGAGATCCTCAGCGCGCAGGCCAACGGTGTGACGCTGCTGATCCTGTCCGTGCTGATCGTCATCGACGCGATCTCGCGGCTGATCTCCCCCCCGCACGTGCGTGGCGGACTGGTGCTGATCGTCGCGATCGCGGGCGTCGCGGTCAACCTGCTCGCGGCCAGGATCCTCGCCCGCGGCTCGGGCGCTGAGCGGAGCCTCAACGTCGAGGGCTCCTACCGCCACATCGTCACCGACCTGTACGGCTTCATCGCGACGGCGGTCGCAGCGATCGTGATCCTCACGACGGGCTTCTCGCGTGCCGATCCGATCGCCTCGCTGATCATCGCCGGGATCCTCCTGCACGCGGCATACAGGCTGCTGCTGGCATCCGGCCGCGTGTTCATGGAGGCGGCGCCGGCGGGACTCGATCCTGACCAGATCGGACGCGAGCTAGCCGCCCAGCCAGGCGTGGTCGAGGTCCATGACCTGCACGTCTGGGAGGTGACCTCGGGCTTCCCGGCGCTCTCCGCACACGTGGTCGTGCGCTCCGGCGATGATTGCCACGAGCGCCGTCGCCAGCTGCAGCAGATGGTCGCCGAGCGCTTCGACGTCAAGCACACGACGCTCCAGGTCGACCACGAGGCGGCGCCGCAGCGGCCGCTCCAGATCGAGGTGCCCACCCGTGAGTAGACTCGCGCCCAGATGAAGGTGATCAAGCCCGGAGAGGATCACTCGGTCCCCCGCGGCGTCGTCGGCGGCGCCGAGATCTCGCAGACCACCGCCAACGCGCACAACATCTACATGGGCCGGTTCCGCGTCCCTCCGGGCGCCCGCTCGATGCCTCACTACCACGAGGGGTGCGAGAGCGCGGTCTACATGCTGTCGGGCGCGCTGCTGGTCCAGTGGGGTGACAAGCTCGATCACGAGCTCGAGCTCGAGCCCGGCGACATGGTGTACGTCCCGCCGCGCGAGACGCACGTGCTCGTCAACCCGTCGGAGACCGAGGCCGCCGAGTACGTGGTCGCTCGCGATTCGCCGACCGAGGACGCAGTCATCGTCCCGTGGGCGACGGAGGACACGTGATCCACGCGACCGGGCTGCTGACCGGCGCCGGCGGCCGGCGAATCTTCTGGCAGAGCTGGAGTCCCGACGGCGAGCCGGGGGCGCTGGTCGTGATCGTTCACGGCGCCGGCGAGCACAGCGATCGCTACGTTCACGTGGCCGATCGCCTGTGCGCGGATGGCTACGCGGTCTACGCGCTCGACCACCGCGGCCACGGGCGCTCCGAGGGTCCTCGCGCGCTGATCGACCGGCTCGACAATGCGGTCGCCGATCTTGACCAACTCGTGGTGCAGGCATCGGCCGAGCACCCGGCTGCGCCGGTGTACATGCTCGGCCACAGCATGGGCGGGACGGTCGCGGTGCGCTATGCGGTGTTACACGGCGAGCAGCTTGCAGGCCTGATCCTGTCCGGGCCGCTGGCGGCACTCGAGGGGGCGCCGCCCGCCGTTGCGCGTTATCGGCAACGTCCTATCGACGATCGCGCCGCGCACGCCGCTGATCGCGATCGACGCATCGCTGGTCAGTAGAGACCCCGCCGTAGTCAGCGCGTACGTCTCTGATCCGCTCGTCCACCACGGCAAACTGCCGGCGCGGACGGCCGCAGAGCTGGCGGCGGCGATCGACACATTCCCCGACGCCGTCAGCGCGATCACCGTGCCGACGCTGATCCTCTACGGGACCGCTGACCGCCTCTGCCCACCCGCGGGCAGCCAGATGCTGGGCGAGCGGATCGGTGCCGCCGACAAGACGGTCAAGGCCTACGACGGCCTTTTCCACGAGATCCTGAATGAGCCCGAGCGTGACGCCGTGCTGACCGACATCGGCTGCTGGCTGGCGGAACGGACCGCGACCGGGACCGGGACCGAGTCCGAGGCCACGGGCGGCAGCGTCACTTCGCCGGCGGGCTCGAGCACCTCGTAGCTGCCGTCGTCGCGCACGAACAAGCCACCGTGCGCGAGCCAATCGGGCGCGCGCTCGGGACCGCTGAGCAGCGCGGCCTTGGCCAGAACCTCGGCGTCGGCCGCCGTTGGGGCCAGCGCCGTCGCCTGGACGATGCCCGTGAATGCCGGGCGGCCGGTGCGCGGATCGAGCAGATGATGGGCTGGGCGCCCGTGGCTGTCGATCCAGCTGCGCCGCCCGATTCCGCTAGTCGCGACGCCGCCGGCGCCGATCGCGAACGTGTGCAGGATCGAGTCATCGAACGGGCTCGAAACGTGCACCTCGCGTACGGCCGCGGCCCGGCCGCCGAGCCGGACATCACCGGCGCAGTCGACCGCGAACTCGTCGAAGCTCCCGAGCGCCTCGGCGAGCTGATCGGCGAACACGCCCTTGGCGATGCCGCCCGGATCGATGAGTGTGCCCGCCGGGCGGCGTACGACCTGATCGACGGGATCGATCACGATCTCGCGCCAGCGTGCCTCCGCGTTGGGGCCGGCGGGTGCCCGGGGCGGAGCGAGCCCCAGCGCCTTGCGCAAGTCGATCCCGGAGCCGTCGAAGTGGAACGAGTACCCGGCGCGGGCGATCTCGGCTCCGAGCGTCGCGTCGACCAAGCCGCCCGTCTCACGCGCGGCCGACAGCGCGACCTCGATCAGCCGCCGCAGCAGCCGACTTGCCGGGATCTCGGTCCGGGGGTCGGCGTTGAACAGCGCCAGCTCGCTGGCGGGCTCAAAGCGCGAGAAGCGTCCGTGCCAGCCGAGCAGCGAGCGCCTGGCGACCGCGGACCACTCGGCCGCGTACGCCGGCCGTCGCCGGTCGGCCACGATTACCGTGCAGGTGCCGCCGAAGCACGCGAACGTATGCCGGTGCTCGACCGGCCTGCGCGGGGCCGGGACCGCGATCCTGCGGCTGCTCATGACTGGCCCGTGACGACGGCGCTCGGACCCGAGCTGGCGGAACCCGAGCCCGAGCTCGCCGTCGGACTGACGGTCGAAGTGGGAGAGACACTCGAACCGGACGAGCCCGCCGAGCTAGCGACGCTCTGATGCGCGAGCGCGGGATCGTGGCCGGTGACCAACATCACCGCGATCAGCAGCCACGTGGCGACGAACAGGGCGATCGCGCCGCCGACGACGCGCCGGCGGATCATCCGCACCCTCGCGTGCCGCGCGTTTCGGATCGCGATCGCGTGCGCATGCGTCATGGACGGCATCCTTGCGACCGTCCGTAGCAAACCCGTGAGAACTCGCTAAGAAGCTGATATGAAGGCGCCTGGCGTGGGGACCGTGCCGAGCGCGAAGCGACAGCCGGTGAAGTACGCGCCCGCGTGGGAGATCAGGAAGCTCACCAGCGTCGCGAGCTCGCCGTCGGTCGTCTCGGCGCCCGGCCAGATCGTGACCGCGCTGACTCCGAACCGGGCCCACTCCACCGACAGCGTCCGCGCCAGGTTCTCGAGCGCGGCGCGGGCCGCGTCCGCGTAGGGGCCGGCGTCCGAGCGCGGAGCGAGGAACAGCAGCGCGCCCGCATGATCGGAGCCGATCAGGGCGCCGGTGGCGACCGCTCGGGCCATGATCCAGGCGCGCTCGAGCGCGGCCGCCAGCCCGGGCTCGCCGCCGACATCGAACCCCGCCGCCGCGTCGAATACGAGCGCGGTGAGCGGCAGCCGTCCGGAGACCCACTCGCTCGCGCGATCCTCATCAGCCGCGGCCACGTCGGGCACCGACTCGACGTCCGCACCGAGCCGGCGCAGCTCGCGAGCGATCGGCGCACCGGTCTCTCCCGCGAGCGCGACTCGGCGGCCGCTCAACAGTCCATCGCGAAACGTCACGCCACAGGCTGCGGACGTCCCGACCAGACCGCCCGCGCGCTCCCGGCGCGCTGTAGCTCACCGTGGAGCTCGCGGATCCGGTCGAGGATGAGGTCGGCCGCCTGCTGCTGCTGATCACGGGTCGGGTCCTCGATCACGTCGAAGCGAACTGGCTCGCCGTAGCTGACGCTCACGCGCGGAAACTGCAGGCGCTTCCAGTTACGCACCTGGTAGGAGCCGAGGATCGCGACCGGCACCACCGGCGCGCCCGATTCGAGCGCCAGCCGTCCGATCCCGGGCCGGGCCTGGTCGGCCAGCTGGCCGTTGCGCGAGCGTCCGCCTTCGCAGTACATGCCGATCGCCCCGCCACGCTGGAGGATCTTGAACGCGCTCTCGAACGCCTCCTCGTCCTGGTAGCCCCGGCGGACCGGGAACACGCCGCCGTGGCTGAAGATCCATGACGGGATCAGACCGCTGAACAGCTGTGACTTCGCCATGAATTGAATCCGCCGCCGCATGAAGGCGCCGGCGAAGAAGTGGTCCATGAACGACGCGTGGTTGGGCGCGACGATCAGCGGTCCGCCGGGCACCCGCTCGCTGCCGACGCCCCGGGCGCGAAACACGGTGAGCGCGTACAGGACAGTCAGCACCCGGACCACCTCGTAGACCTTCCCTTCTGGCTCCTGGGCGCGTACGCGCGCGTGGAACTCGTCGAAGTACTCCTTCGGGCGCTCGTCCTTGTAGCGCTGGGGCTTGAGCTCGACGTCTTGCACCAATAAGGGATACCCATCAGGCGGCGAGACGTTGCGCGAGCGCTTCGAGCGCCGCCGGCCAACCGCCGGGTGACGCGACGGCGCCGCGCATGCCATCCCAGCCCGGACCGTGGCGCTCGATCCCGCGATGCTCGAGCTCGACGCGCGTGCGTTCGGGTCCGTCGGCGATGAATCTGACCTCGACCTCGCTGGTCCGCGCCGGATCCGTCTCGATCTGCCACTCCGTGTTGATGTCCCAGCTGAATACAACGAGCTCCGGTGGCTCGTAAGCGAGCACCCGCGCCCAACGGCACTCGGTGCCGTCGACGCCACGGTCATAGATGTGGCCGCCAACGCGAGGCTCGAACACCATCTCGGCGAGCTCGCCCTCGAAGGATGTGATGGTCGGGCGCCCACCAGCTGCCGATGTCATCGGTGAAGGTCGAGAACGCGCGCTCGATCGGGGCCTCGACGACGATCGATGTGTGGACCGCGGTGCTGGATTGAGTGGTCATCGGTTCTCCTCCGATTGGTTTTCCGCGGCCGCCTTGAACGCCGTCAGGGACCGGTTCCAGAACTGGTCGAGGTACGCGTGGAGCTCCTGGACTCCACTGGGATTTACCTCGTAGATGCGGCGGCTGCCGGCACGCCGGTCGCACACCAGCCGCGCCTCCTTGAGCACCCGCAGGTGCTGGGACACCGCGGGCCGGCTGACCGGCAACTCCGCGGCGAGATCGTTGACGCACTGCGGCCGGCGGGCGATCCGCTCGAAGATACGACGCCGCGTGGGATCGGCCAGGGCAGTGAATCCGTGTGGGTCGTAAGTCACCACTTACGGTAAGTGTAGACTTACGCCTGCCGCCCTGTCAAGAGGGTGTCCCGTGTCTCACAGTGTTCGAGGCGTTGCTTGGCCCGTTTTGCTGGAAAGGGTGTCGACCGCAGGCCACCCATGCCTGCGCACCCCTACCGTCTGACCCCTCTTGAAAGCCGGTGTTCGCACCCCGACGACCCCACCGGTCGCGACCGGCGGCCAGCCACGACTACCCCTGCAGCGGCAGCACCAACGTTGGCTTGTCGATCTCGTGCTCTGAGCTGGTTGAGACGACCGCGGTGCCGATCGCGAAGAACTCGATCACGTGCGACCCCCAGCCGTGGCTGCGCTCGATGATCCGCGCTCCGACGATGCCCTCGGACTGCAGCTCGTCGGCCTCGTTCTGCATCCGCTCCATCGCCAGCTCGCGCGCCTCGTACAGCGCCTGCGTGAAATTCGGCATCTCGACGTTGCGGCCGATCTGGCGCAGCGACTGGAGCATCCCCTGGCGGGCGACGTGGTAGACGCAGTTGCCCATCACGAGCCCGGCGGGGCGGTATCCGGCGCGCAGCAACGTCGCAAAGTCCTGGCCGGTCATGTCGGACGTGAAAGGCCTGCCGTTCGGCGCCCGATGAAGCTCGCCGCCGGCGTGGCGAACGGCGGTGCCGACCGCGATGAACTCGGCCAGATCGGCGCCCCAGTCGTAGCGGCCGATGTCGAGTCGCACCCCGACGACGCCGTCGGCCCCGAGGGCGTCGGCCTCCTCCTCCATACGCGTCATCGCGAGCTCGCGCGCGTGATACATCGCCTGAGTGAGCACCCCCATCTCCTGGTTCTGATTCCACATCGCCTGCTGAAAGCCGATGTGGTAGATCGAGCTGCCGAGCACCAGACCGAGCGGCTCGAAGCCCGACTGCTTGACGAGCAGGAACTCGTTCACCGACAGATCGCTGGTGAAGAAGCCGCGCGCGACCTCCTGCTTCATCCGGGCGATCCGCTCCCTGCCCGAGTCCGGGATCCCCGCGAGCGAGCCCGCCTCGTAGGTCGCCGCGTGTGGGGCAGACTCGGCTCCAGCGGCCGGCTCGGAGTCCCTCCGGGCCTGCTGGTCGCCGTCGTCGCGCTTGAGAAAACCCATCTTGCTCCTATTCGTTGAGCAGGCGCTCGAGCGCCTGTCTGGTTGTCTGACTGCGCTTTGCCTGCTCCGCCAACGCCTCCCCGAGTGCCGTCAGCCACGTGTCGGTATCGACGGTCTCGGTCTTCAGCACGATCCCGCCCGAGAGGCGCGAGCAGGTCGTCTCGACCCCGTTTCCGGCGCGGCGAAGCTCGAGTCGCTGACCGCCCGCGTCGACCGTGATCCGCCCGACCTGCTTGGCCCCGAACAGCCGCCCGCGCATGCGCGTCACCCGGACCAACCCCGGGATCGCGTCCTCGAGCTTGGCCGCGAGCACCTCGATGAACGTCGACATGTCGCTCGCGTCCGCGCGCAGCGACGCCGTGATCAGATCGAGGTCCTGTCCTCCGTCTGCTCCTTCGATCGCCATGACTGCACCAATCAGCCTACGGCACGTCCCACGCCCGCGCCCGTTCAAGCGCTCGGCCCCAAGCGTGCAGCAGCCGCCCGCGCTCGTCACCGCTCATCCGCGGCTCGTAGTGACGCTTCTCGCGCCACGACCCCGCGACCTGGTCGATCGTCCACAGCCCAATCCCCACTCCGGCCAGATAGGCGGCGCCGAGCGCGGTCGTCTCGGCAACCTCCGGCACCCTGACCGGGACGCCGAGGACGTCTGCCTGAAACTGCATCAGCCAGCTGTTGTTTACGGCCCCACCGTCGGCCCGCAGCTCGTTCATCGCCGTGCCGCAGGCGCGCTCGATCGCCCCGACCGCGTCGACCGTCTGATAGGCGATCGCCTCGAGCGCTGCGCGCGCCAGGTGCGCTCGCGTGCTGCCGCGCGTCAACCCGACGATCGTGCCGCGGGCGTACGGATCCCAGTGCGGCGACCCCAGTCCGGTCAGTGCCGGAACGAAGTAGACGCCGTCATTCCCCTCGAGCGACGCCGCCAGGCGCTCGGTGTCGGCCGCCGACTCGATCACCCCGAGCCCGTCGCGCAACCACTGCACCGCCGCGCCGGTGACGAAGATCGAGGCCTCGAGCGCGTAAGTCAACCGGTCACCGATCCGCCAGGCGACCGTGCCGAGCAAGCCATCGGCAACCGGCGGCGCGACGTAGCCCGCGTTCTGCAGGACGAACGAGCCGGTGCCGTAGGTGTTCTTGCCTAGCCCCGGGTCGACGCACGCCTGGCCGAACAGCGCCGCCTGCTGATCGCCGGCGACGCCCGCGATCGGAACCTCGTGTCCGTGGAGCGCGTCGGCGCGGGTTGTCGCGACCGGCCCGCAACTGGCGACGACCTCGGGGAGCGCGGCCTCGGGAACCCCGAACAGCTCGAGCAGCTCCGGGTCCCATCTGCCGCCGGCGATGTCGAACAGCATCGTCCGTGCAGCGTTCGAGGCGTCGGTGGCGCGCTCGCCGGTCAGCTTGTAGATCAGCCACGCGTCGACCGTTCCAAACATCGCGCGGCCGGACCGGGCGCGGTCGCGCAGTCCGTCCACGCTGCGCAGCAGCCATTCGATCTTGGTCGCCGAGAAGTACGGGTCCAGGACGAGGCCGGTGCGGTCGCGGACGAGCCGCTCGTGGCCCTGCTCGCGCAGCTCGTCGCAGCGGCTCGCGGTGCGGCGGTCCTGCCACACGATCGCGCGGTGCAGCGGCTCGCCGGTGGCGGGATCCCAGACGCAGACGGTCTCGCGCTGGTTGGTGATGCCGACCGCGTGCAGCTCTCCGGGGCGCGTCACACCGGCGTCGGCCAGCGCCTCGCCGGCGACGGCGTGGGTCACCTCCCAGATCTCGTCGACGTCGTGCTCGACCCAGCCCGGCCGGGGAAAGTGCTGGCCAAACTCCCGATACGCCCGCCCGATCGGCTCCGCCTGCTCGTCGAACACCAGGCACGTCGTCCCGGTAGTGCCCTGGTCGATGGCGAGGATCATGCCTGCATGCTCGCAGGGCGCAGGCGCCCGGAGACCGGCTGTTCAGTGGTGGGTCTTGGAGTGGACTCGCGAACGAGACGCGCGCCCGGGCCAGAAGCTTCCCCGAACCGTTCGCGACCAGGTAGGCACAGGCGTGGTCGAGGACCGCCGAGTTCGATTGCGAGCCCGAGATCTTGGTGAACGACCCGTTGACGAGGTAGTGGACGGACGAGTGCGGCGGCGCGTGCTTGCGCTCGGCCGCAAACGACTTCGCGCAGCGGGTGTACTCGATGAACAGCCACGCTCGCGCGGGCTTGTGGGAGGCGCCGCGCAACGTGATGTTGTAGATCGCGCCGACCGTGGGGTCGGAGGAGACCCCGATCGTGATCCGGTCCGCGCCCGACCCGAGCGCGGCGGCCGCAATCCACAACGCCCCTACCGCGACCAGACATACCCCGATTGCACGCATCCTTGAGCGAATTATCCGCGCCGCCCGCGAGCGTGTAAAGAAATCACCGGGCCGCCCGGCTGATTGCGCTTTATTCTCCGCGGGGTCCCCGGGGCCGAACACGAGGAGAACGAGTTGCCAGACGTCGAAGCGCACATCACGGGCACGGTGTGGAAGATCGAAGTCGAGGTCGGCGACAGCGTGCAGGAGGGTGATGCAGTCGTGATCCTCGAGTCGATGAAGATGGAGATGCCCGTCGAAGCCGAGGACCCCGGCGTCGTCAAGGAGATCCGCTGTAGCGAGGGACAATCGGTATCCGAGGGCGACACGCTCGTTGTCCTCGAGTAGCGCCCACGGAGAGTTGCTGCTCGACGAGCCCGCGCCTGGCGTCGCGCGCCTCGTGATCTCCAATCCCGCCAAGCGCGGGGCGCTCGATCAGGCGATTCTCGACCGCTTCACCGAGCTGTTGCCCGCGCTCGACGCACGGTGCGTGATCATCACCGGAGAGGGGCAGATCTTCTCCGCCGGGTACGACATCGGCGGCCTGCCGGAACGGGCGCCGGGCGCCGACGCCGAGCAGCTCGTCGCCCACCCGTTCGCCGCGGCGCTCGACGCAATCGAGGCGCTACCCATATCCGACGATCGCGGCGCTCAACGGCCACACGATCGGCGGCGGGCTCGAGCTCGCGCTCTCGTGCGACCTGCGGATCGCGGCCGACACGATCAAGCTCGCGATGCCGCCCGCCAAGCTCGGCCTCGTCTACTCGCACACCGGGATCAAGAAGTTCGTCGACGCGATCGGCGCCCCGCGCACGCGCGAGCTGTTCTTCGTCGGCGCCGCGATCGACGCCCCTACCGCCCACGCCTGGGGACTTGTCAACCGGATCGCCGCGGCCGGCGCGCTGGCCGATGAAACGCTGTCGCTGGCGGCCGAGATCGCGGCCAACGCGCCGCTGTCGCAGCGCGGCAACAAGCGCGTCATCGCTGCCGTGCTGCAAGCGCAGGGCGCGCTCACCGCCGACGTCGAGCGCGAGCTGATGCAGCTGCGCGCCGACGGCTTCGCGTCCGAGGACTTCCGCGAAGGGGTGCGCGCATTCGCCGACAAGCGCGCGCCGCGCTGGCAGGGGCGCTGACCGCGCGCCCGCGCCGGTCTCGCTACGCGCCCGACTTCGCCTTGGTCCACTCGGCCTTGTGGACCCGCTTCTCCGCCTGATAGTCGGCCAGCGCACGGGGCGAGTCGACGTCGCCCAGGGTTGGGTGCCAGGGAACGAGATCGGCGGCTGCCTGAACCCCGAATTGCTTGGCGAGAACCGAACCGAGCGCCTTGATCTTCATCTCGCCGAAGCCGGGCAGGGCCGCGAGGTTGGCGCGCAGCTGGTCTGAGTCGGCCGCGGTCGTCCAGACGCGCGCGGCGTCACCGTCGTATTCGTCACGGATGTAGACCGCGAGGTCGTGGACCCGCTTGGCCATCGCGCCCGGGAAGCGATGGATTGCGGGACGCTCGCGGAACACCGGCTCGAGATCGGCGCTCGCAAGGGTGTCGGCGTCGATCGATCCGAGACGCTCGCGGAGCGCGAGCGGCCCGTAGAACGCCTTCTGCACCTGCACCTGCTGGTCGAGCGCGAAGCCGATCAGCAACGCCATCGGGTCGGTCGCGATCAGCTCGTTGGCCTCGTCGGAATCGGTGAAGTGCAGGCGATCGGGCATGGACGGATCATAAAGGCCGTCGAAACGTCCGACCTGGCGGCTAGCTTGCGCGACATGATCGACATCGAGGCGCGGTTGGCTGAACTGCGGTCGCTCGGACTGAATCGCCGTCTTCGCCTCGTCAGCGGTCCCCAGGGGCCCCACGTGCTCCTCGATGGCAAGCCCGTGCTGCTGCTGTGCTCGGACAACTGCCTCGGGTTCGCCGACAACCCGGCCGTCCGCCAAGCGGCGGCCGACGCGGCGATGCGCTGGGGCGTGGGCGCCGGATCATCGCGGCTGGTGGCAGGCACGATGACGATCCACCGCCGGCTCGAGGAACGCCTCGCCGCCTTTCATCGGCGCGACGGCGCGCTCGTGTTCGGCTCCGGCTATCAGGCCAACGCCGGCTGCATCGCGGCCCTCGCACGGCAGGGCGAGGTCGTCTTCTCCGACGCGCGCAATGGGGCCTCGATCGTCGACGGTTGCGAGCTCTCGCACGCCGAGGTGTTCGTCTATGACCACGGCGACACCGAGCACCTGCGCTGGGGGATCGAGCAGGCCGAGGGTCGTGGCGCGCTGATCGTCACCGAGAGCGTGTTCTCGGACGACGGCGACGTCGCGCCGCTGGCCGCGGTCGTCGAACTCGCGCAACGTTTCGGCGTGCGCACGCTGGTCGACGAGAGCCATGCGACCGGCGTCCTTGGACCGGGCGGCCGCGGCGCGCTCGCCGAGGCGCGCCTCGAGGATCAGGTCGACGTGATCGTCGGCACGCTCGGTAACGCGTTCGGCTCCCACGGCGCTTATGTCGCTTGTGACGCGTCGATGGCCCGGCACCTGGTCAACGCAGCGCGGACGCTGCACTCCTCGATCGCGCTGTCGCCGCCTGCCGCAGCCTCCGCTCTGGCGGCGCTCGACCTCCTCCGTGATCGCCCGCATCGGGTCCGCAAGCTGCTGACCAACGCGACCGTCCTGCGAGACGAGCTCGCGCACGAGGGCTTCGACGTCGCGCGGCTCGCGCACGCAGATCGTCGCGCTCCTGATCGGTGACCCTGAGCGGACGCTCCAAATCTGTGAGACGGCGCTCTCGGCCGGCGTGTTCGCGGAGGCGATTCGCCCGCCGATCGTTGCGCCGTCGGAGTCGCGGCTACGTCTCTCAGTGATGGCGACGCACAACGAAGAGGAGCTGCGCGCCGCGGCCCGAGCGCTGGCAGGCGCCGCGCGGGCGACCGGACTGGACCCTCGCGCTCGTGTCGCCGCGCCGGTGCAGCGCGTCACGGGCGAGGTCGCCGGGCGCGGCCCGGATCGCCCCGACGTCCGCCGGCTCCCGGATGCCGAGCCGCAGCGGGCCGGCGTGTTCGACTTCGAGGCCGACGACCCGGTCCGGCGCGCGGCGTAGTGGCGCGCGATGGCCACCGCGGGCGAGCTGACCGACGCCGACCACGATCCGGACTGGCGTGGCCGCGAGCTGCGTCGGCACGGTCAGCCTGCGGTCGCCACCGGCCGCGACGGCGTGCAGCCCGTCGCTTACATCGACGGGTTCTCGTCGACCTGGTGCGACGCGCGCGGGCGCTGCCACCCCACGATCGATGCGGCGATTCACGCGCAGCTTCAGTCGGTCGTGCTCGACGCGCCGGCAGGCTTGGACCAGCCCGCGCGCGAGCTCGCACGGCGACTGATCGCGATCGCGCCCGCCGGGCTGGACCGCGTCCATGTACGCCGATCGCGGACAGGCGAGCGGTCGCGCTCGCGATCGAGCTGGCGCGCGACCGCGTGTCCGCGGCGAAGGGGCGGGCAGCGAACGCAGGTGATCGGTGCCGAGGAGGACGCCGTCGCTCGCCTGGCAGCGGACGGGCCGCGGATCGCCGCGGTCGTCGTCGAGCCACTTGTCCGCGCTGCCACCGGGATGCGCGTCCATCCGCCCGACCATCTGCGGCGGGTCCGAGCTCTGTGCGACGAACACGGAGTACTGCTGATCTGTGACGAGACCGCGACTGGCTTCGGGCGCACCGGCACGATGTTCGCCAGTGACCGGGAAGGTGTGGTGCCCGACCTCCTGTGCCTCGCGGGCGGCCTGACCGGTGATGTGCTTCCGCTCGCAGCGGTGCTCACGCGTGGCGCGGTCTCGGGGGACAGGCACGAACTGCGCCCCGCCGACCCGATCGCGTGCGCCGCGATGGTCGCGACGCTCGAGACGCTCGAGCGCGAGCACACGATCGCGCGGCTGGGGCCGAAGATCGAGCTGCTCGCGCAGCTGCTCGGCCACCGGATCGAGGTGCTCCCGGGCGTCGCCGTGGTGCGACAACGCGGGATGCTGGTCGGGATCGAGCTTGTCATCGGCGCCGAGGATGGGCAGCTCGTGCGACGGGCCGTGGTCGCGGCTCGCCGGCGGGGGGCGGTGATCGGTTCGTGGGGCGACGTGATCGTCCTGACGCCCGCGCTCGGGATCTCCGAACACGATCTGCGGCGGCTGGTGGCGATCACCGCGTCCTCGATCGCCGAGGCTTACGTGGGGCGGCTGTCCGCCGCTGCCGTCACTCTTCGTAGGGCGTGAAATCCCGCTTTCGGGCACCACAAACGGGGCAGAACCACGTGTCGGGGATATCGGCGAACTCGGTTCCGGGAGGGATCCCGCCGTCGGGATCGCCCTCCGCCGGGTCGTAGATAAACCCGCAGGATTCACACATGTACTTCACGCAGCCGAAGGCTATCGCCAGGCGCCCGCGGCAGGCCCGCCGCGCTGTCGAGCGATTGTCCGAAGCGGCCGGCGGAGTAGGGTCGCAGGCGTGTCGACCGATCGTCCGGAGCCAGGAGCCGAGCTGCACAGCGGCCCGGCGACGGTGCCGCGGCTCGCAGCGACGGTGATCTTGCTTCGGGGCGGGGATCAGGGGCTCGAGGTCCTGCTCGCTCAACGGACGCCGAAGGCACGCTTCATGGGGGGCGCGTGGGTATTTCCGGGCGGCGCGGTCGGCAAGCAGGATGGTGACGGTGACGCCGCGCTCCGGGCTGCGGCGATTCGCGAGCTGCGAGAGGAGGCCGGGATCGAGTTGGACAAGCCGGAGGAGCTGGTCCCGTTCTCGCGCTGGATCACGCCGGCGGTGGTCAAGATTCGCTACGACACATGGTTCTTCCTGGCGCCGGTTCCCGACGGCGCCGAACCGGTGATCGACGGCGAGGAGATGATCGACGCACGCTGGTACGCGCCGGACGAGGCGCTCGCGGCCTCGCGCACCGGGGAGATCATGCTCGTCTTCCCGACGATCAAGCACCTGGAGCAGCTCTCTACGTTTTCCTCCGCCGAGCACCTGCTGCGCCACGCGCGCTCGAGCACCGTTGCGCCCGTGGAGCCGCGCGTGATCCGCCAAGGCGAGACCGCCCGGATCGTGCTGCCCGGCGAGCCCGGCTACGACGGTTGAACCCCAACTCGGCGCTCAGGTGTCCGCGTTGAAGTTCGGCAGCCCGAGTGACTGGAGCCAGTTGCTGACGGTGATATTGAGCTGCGTGAACTCCCCCGTCCAGATCAGCACCCCCATCGAAATCAACACGGCGCCGCCGACCCCGATCACGATCGGGTAATGGCGCTTGATGACCGCGAACGCGGAGGTCGCGGTGCCAAAGGCGAGCCCGGTCACCAGAAACGGCACCCCGAGCCCGGCGCAGTACACGGCCAGGAGCAATGCGCCGCGCGAGGCAGAGTTCGACGTCCCAGCCGCGGTGACGATCGCCCCGAGGGTCGGGCCCGTGCACGGTGTCCAGGCGAGCGCGAAGGCCGCGCCGGTCAGGGCCGGCCCGCCGCGGCCGGCGCGCGCCATCAGCCGGTCGACGTGCCACTCCCGGCTGAAGGCGGGGACGAATGGCGCGCACACGAACACGATCCCCATCAGGATGATCACCCCACCGGAGACCTTCAGCGCTGCCGGCCCGGTCAGCGCGGTCCGCAGCGCGCGCTGGCCGAGCAAGCCGAGCGCGATGAAGATGAACGAGAAGCTGCCGACGAACATCAAACTCGGCAGGATCACCCGGCTGGTCTTCACCTGATCCGGAGTCACGCCGGCGACTGCCGAGATGTAGCCGGGTACGAGCGGCAGAACGCACGGCGACAGGAACGAGATCAACCCCGCCCCGAACGCCACAGGGATGCCGATTCCCGATGCTGCGTCGATCATTTCAGAGTCCGAGGGTACCGGCGTCGGCCGCAACCCGGGGCACGCAATCTCGGCGCGTCGCGCCCGGGCCGGGCGCAGGCGAGTTCGTAACTTTCGCGTTGAGCAACCGTTAGCATGGTCGGAGGTCGATTAGTGGAAGCCACCGCACTCCCAGCATCGGTAGGCCTCGGACGCAGCCGGGTCATGATCGGCGCGTCGCTGTTGCGGATCCGCTCCGACGAGCAGCTCGTGACGCTGTTCCGAGCCGGCCACGACGACGCGTTCCGGGTGATCCATGACCGTTACCGCCCGCGGCTGTACGCATACACGCGCCAGATGCTAAATGGGACCGCCCAGGATCCCGAGGACGCGGTCCAGGAGATCTTCATGCGCGCGTACTACGGCCTGCGCGCGAACGAGCGCGAGCTCGCGCTGCGCGCGTGGCTGTACCGGATCGCCCATAACCGCTGCGTCGATGAGCTGCGGCGTCCGCACCCGATCGCCGTCGAGGTCATCGACGGTATGGTCACAACCCTCCAGGACCCTGTGATCAAGGCCGAGCAGCGAGATGCGCTGCGCCGCCTGATCGCCGACGTGCAGCGACTGCCCGAGCAGCAGCGATCCGCCCTATTGATGCGCGAGCTGAGCGGGATGCCCTACCACGATGTGGCCGGCGCGATGGGCGTCTCGGTTTCGGCCGTCAAGTCACTTCTGGTACGAGCGCGAGTCAGCCTCGCCCAGGCCAGCGAAGCCCGCGACACGGCGTGTACGGAGATCCGCGAGGATCTGATCGATGCTCATGACCGCGGCGTGCGCACCAGCGGTCTCGCCCGGCGGCACATGCGCGATTGCCACGACTGCCGCGAGTTCCGTAGTCAGGTGCGCGGGGTCACGCGTGGCCTCGCCGCCCTGACTCCGACGCTCGGTCCGTTGGGCGTGATCGCAAACCTCCTCGGCTGGGGCAGCGGGGCGGGTGGAAGTGCGGTCGCGAGCGGCGCCGCCGGCGGCGGGGCGGCGGCGGGCGGAGCGGCCGGCGGCGGAGCGGCGGCCTCGGCCGGCCTCCTCGCGGGCGGCACCCACGTCGTGACGCTGCTGGCGGCGGCGGTGGTCACCGCAGGCGGCGCGGTCGAGCTTCAGAGCAGCCTGGCATCGCCGCCCGCGCACCGCGCTCATCACCGCACGGCGGCGGTGGCGCCCGCGGCAGCCAGACGGCCGGCGCACCGGACCGCCGTCAAGAGCGCGTCCGCGTCGACGACGACGAGGCACGCGGCCAAGCACGCCGTCAAGACGCACGCTGCGGGCGGCGACACCGACGGGCACGCGGCCGGTGCGACCGCCGCGGCGAAGCGCTCGAGCGCACCGACGCAGGCGACCAGCTCGAGCGCCACGAATACGACTTCGATGCACAAGATCCCGATCTCGGAGACGCTCGATCCCGACAACCTGGTCTACCCGACCAACGCCGCCCCGACCGGGGTGCCGGGCAGCGACAGCACGACCGCCGGCAGCTCGACGTCCGCACCCGGAACCGCCACCGGGACGAGCTCGACCGCATCGACCCAAAACGCCGGCGGCACGAACACCACGATGTCGGGAACCCCGGTCGCGACGCCGACCGGCAGCCCCTCCACCGCCACGACCGGCACCGGAAGCGAGAGCGGCACGGCGACCGGAACGCCGGCAGCTACCGGCACCGGCACGGGCAGCAACACCGGCACATCCACCGGGACCGTCACTCCGTCGACCGCGTCGACCACGGCGGGCACGTCGGGCACGAGCAACGACACGAGCTCCACGTCGGCCGCCGGCACTCAGACCGCCGCCGCGTCGGTCGGCACCACCACCACCAGAGCCGGCAAGGGCAAGGCGATCCGCCTCGTCTCCAAGCGGCATCGCCGGCACCGTCGGCAAGTCGTCGGTGGGCTGATCTCGTCAATAGGCTGAGCCCGACGGTCGAGCACTACCTCGAGAACCTCGACCACGAGGAGCTTTACGTCCGCCGCGGGCGGCGATCGGGGCTCTACACGATCGTCGCGATCCACTCCACCGTCCGAGGACCGTCACTCGGTGGAGCCCGAATGTGGTCGTACACGGATTCCCGCGCGGCCGTTCGCGACGCGCTCCGGCTGTCGCGCGCGATGACGCTGAAGGCGGCCGTCGCAAACCTCGATCTCGGTGGCGGCAAGGGGGTGATCATGCTTCCGACCGATCGGCCACTGTCGTCCGCGCGTCGCCGGGCGGCGCTGCTCGACTTCGGGGACACGGTGGACGCACTCGAAGGCCGTTACATCACCGCTGAGGACGTCGGCACCTCGAGCCGCGACATGAGCGTGATCGCGGCGCGGACGGCGCATGTCGGCGGCCTGGCGCGTAGCCGCGGCGGCTCCGGTGACCCGAGCCCGCTGACGGCGCTGGGTGTCGAGGCCGCGATCCACGCGTCGTGCGAGCGGGCGTTCGCCGACCGCTCGCTGCGCGGCCGCACGATCTGCGTGATCGGCCTTGGCCACGTCGGCTCGCGTGTCGCCAAGCGCTGCATTCGCGCCGGCGCGACCCTGCTCGCGGCCGATCTCGACCAGCGCAAGCGCGGTATCGCCGAGCAGATCGGAGCCCGATGGACGAGCCCCGCCGCCGCGCTGGTCAGCGAGGTCGACGTGCTCGTTCCGTGCGCGCTCGGCGGCATCCTCGACCACGAATCGGTTCCGCGGCTGCGCTGCCGCGTGGTGGCCGGTGCGGCGAACAACCAGCTCGCCGACGATCGCGTGGCCGAGCTACTGCAGGAGCGCGGCGTCCTGTGGGCGCCGGACTTCGTGGTCAACGCGGGCGGCGTGATCAATATCGCCGAGGAGCTCGGCGGCTATGACCCGGCCAGCGCCCGCCGGCGGGTCAGCTCGATCGGTGACACGCTGCGCGAGATCTACGCGCATGCGGACGCGGACCGAACGACGCCGCTCGCCGCCGCGATGCAGCTCGCCGCGCGGCGGCTGGCGAGGTCAAACGGCCGCCACCCGATCGGGGCGTGACCGCGACTATCGTCGGTCCAGGGCTCCGCGATCACGGTTGGCTCGGCACGGCCGGCGCCGGCCGCTGCACGCCGGGCGGGAGCCTGTCCTCCCCGGCGAGCTTGTCAAGGTGCGCAGCGAGCGTCACCGCCGCGGCCGGACGCAGCGGATCGGGAACGTCGGCCCACGCGGCGTCGAGCATCTCGTCGACCGAGCGCGCGCCGTCGTCGAGTGCGGTGACCAGTCGCCGCTCCCGGTCGAGCCGATGTGCGACGTACTCGTCCAGCTTCGCCGCCGGGTTCTCGACGAGCGGTCCGTGGCCCGGGCACAGGAGCCTCAGCGACCGTCGGCGGAGCCTCGCGAGCCCATCCAGGTAGCCGCTGAGCGCACCCGGGTCTGGAGCGATGAACACGCTCCCCTGGCCGAGCACCGCGTCGCCGGTGAACGCGACGTCCTCGGTGACGAACGAGAAGTGGTCGGGCGCGTGACCCGGCGTGAACACGGCCTCGAACGGACCGAACCGCTGTCCGTCATCCAGCACGACCGCAACCGATCCCCGGCCCGCGGCTACCGGAACGCCGGGAAAGCGCGCCAGCAGCGCCGGGATCGCCGCGCCGTGGTCCGCATGATCGTGAGTGAGCGCGATTCCGCCGAGCCCGCCGCGCGCGTCGATCTCCGCGATCAGCGCGGCGATGTGGTCCGGTAGGTCCGGCCCAGGGTCGATGACCCACGCGGGCGCGCGCGAAACGATCCACGAGTTGGTCCCTGTCAACGTGAACGGACCGGGGTTGTCAGCCCGGATGCCAGTTCCGTCGATCGCGTCGAGCCCGACTTGTGCCACTGCTTGAATAGTCAACCATGGCCGCCGGCGATGAACCGACGCAAAGTGGCCCGGACGCGCCTCCCGACGACGCGGACTGGCGGCGGAAGGAGGAGCCCGAACGCAGCCTCTGGCGCGGACTGATCTCGCTCGCGATTCTGGTCGCGATCGTCGTCGGCCTGCTGCTCGCGGTCCCCGGCCTGGAGGGCGTGGCCGACCAGGTCGGCAGCATGAACCCGTGGTGGCTGGTGGCCGGCGTCGCGCTCGAGATCCTCTCGTGCCTCGGGTATGTGCTCGCGTTCCTGCAGGTCTTCGACCGCGCTCCCGTGCGCTTCGGCGCGCGCGTGGCCCTCAGCGAGCTCGCATTCGGGGCCGCGGTCTCGCTCGGCGGGGCCGGCAGCGTTGCCGTCGGCGCGTGGCTGCTGGTCGAGCGCGGCGGAGAGCCGACCCGGATCGCCGAGCGATCCGCGGTTCTGTTCCTGCTCACGAGCGCGATCAACGTGATCACGCTCGCGGTCGCCGGCCTGGCGCTCTTCTTCGGGATTCTCCCGGGACCCAGGGATCCGTGGCTCAGCCTCGCTCCCGGCCTCGTGGGGACGATCGTGTTCGTCTTCTTCCTGATGTTGCCGCAGTTCAGCGAGCGGCTCGCGTCCTCGCGCTCGCCGGGAAAGCTGCGCACATTGCTGGTCGAGGTCGCCACGACGATCCGCCTTACCGAACAGGTCCTGTTCACGCGCGACTGGCGGATCGTCGGCGCGATCGCCTTCTTGTGGTGCGACATCGCGGTCCTGGCCGCCTGCTTCGCCGCGGCCGGCACCGTGCCCCCGGTGGCGGTGATCGTCCTCGCTTACCAGATCGGCTACCTCTCGAACGTGATCCCGATCCCCGGCAACATCGGCGTGCTCGACGGCAGCCTCGTTGGCATGTTCGTGCTCTACGGCGTCTCGGCGACGCTCGCGACCGCGGCGACGGTCGTCTACCACGCGATCGCCCTCTGGGTCCCGGCGATGTGGGGCACGGTCGCCTTCCTGATCCTGCGCCGCACGCGCGATCGGCCGATCGAGCTGCGGCCGCCGCGCGAGGTCCGCCGCCGCCTGAGGCGTGAACAGCGTCAGCGGCGCGCGGGGCGCCGGTGAGGTGGCTCGGCCGGCGGTTGCGGTGGGACGCTCAGCGGGCGAGCGCGGTCGCGACCGACACGGCGACCGCCTCCGACGTGTAGCGCTCGACGACGCTCTCGGCGTCGGTGCCGTGGACGAGGGCCTCGACCTCGGCGGCCTCGGCGATCGATTTGCCGAGCGCTTTGGCGAGCGCGAGCACCGAGGAGTGCTCCTGTTCGCCGGCCGCCGGCGCCGTCGCGGTGGGGCGGGACGTCAACGCCGCCCGCGCCTCGCGGATCGACGTCACACGCAACGCCCGGATCGCCGGCTCGTGACGCGCAAGGCGGGCGAACAGGGCGGCGGTCGAATATGGGATCCCGGCCTGTCGCACGGAGTTCTGGTAGGCGCCGTGGGCCGCGTGAGCCTTGAGCTCGAGCAGTGCCCGGCCGACGGCGATCGCCGAGGCCAACTCCTCGGTTTCGCGCGCCTGCTTGTGCGCTGCATAGGTGGTGATGACTTGCTCGAGCGGGTCGGCCATGAGATCTCTTCGGCTGAAGCTAGCGTCCAGATGAGCGGGTTTTATATGGGTCTTACCCGACTCATCGGTGCGTCTTATGAGACTCATCGCCGTGCTCTAACCGTTAGAGGATGTGATGACAGAGCGTTAGAGATGCTCGGTTCTAACACCCGCTCACAAGTACAAAGCGCTGCAGATGAGCGTTTAAGCCGCGCCGCCCGGCTGCGCACACAGAAACAACCGCGTTCTCGATGACCACGCGCTGGGCCGCGCCGGCGGGTCGGCTGTCTACGAGCCCTGGCCAATTTCCACCAGGCGCTGCACGACATCGGCGAGCGGCTGGGTGGCGTCGAGCTCGTGCGTACACGAAGCCCGCAACAGTGGCTCGACCTCGGCCAGATGCCCGAGAATCAGCTCCCGGTCCTCAGCGGTCTTGCCGTAGCTGTTCGTCGTCCGGCGCTCGAGGCGCTCCAGGAGCACGTCAGCGGGAGCGCTGAGCAGTACGACGGCATCGAACTGCGGGTAGAAGCGCCCCTGGTTGGAAACCGTCCCCGAGACATAGAGGGTCATGTCGTTGGCGCGCGACAGAAGCTCCGTCATCCGAGCCTCCCGCCACCGATAGCCGCCGTCGCGATTGGACCAGTCCGTCCAACCGGGCTCGTCGGTATCGACCACTTGAAAACCGCGGCGGCGCAGCTGCGCAAGCGCGCTCGATTTGCCGGTCGCCGACATTCCCGTCACGAGGATCCGGCGCGGACGCACGGGCGCAGATCGGACGGCCCGTCGTGGTTCGGACTCACAGGCGCAGATGGGACGCCCCGTTGAGGTCGAGCACGGCGCCACTGGCCCACTCCGCCTGTGGCGAGGCGAGGTAGACGACCGCAGCAGCCACCTCCTCAGCGGTCGCGACCCGCCCGAATGGACTCTCCGCCCGGCGGGCGACACCCGACTCGCCCTCGAGCTCCTCCCCGGCCATATCGGTGTCGACGAAGCCGGGAGCGACCGAGGTGACGGCGATCCCGCGCGGGCCGATCGCCTTGGCGAGCGACTGACCGAAGGCGATCAGTCCCGCCTTGCTGGCGGCATACGCAGGCTGCCCCGGCTCACCGCGGAACGCCCCGCGAGAAGCGACGTTGACGATTCGCCCTCCCCGGGGCATGTGCTGGACCGCGCACCAGGTGACGTTGGCCGCCCCGACGAGGTTGACGCCGAGCGTGTGGGCCCACGCCCGTTGCCATTCCTCGTATGTGAACTCGTCGATCGGATGCGCCTCGAACACGCCGGCGTTGTTGACCAGCACGTCGATTGCGCCGAACGCCTCTTCGACCTCGGTGACCATGTGCCGCACCGCCTCGGCGTCGGCGAGATCAGCGCCAACCACGACGTGGTCCGCGCCGGGCAGCGCGGCCGCGAGCTCGAGCGCCTGGTCGCGACGGCGCCCGTAGTGCACGGCGACCCTGTCCCCGAGCTCGGCGAAGGCCCGGGCGGTGGCCGCTCCGATCCCTCGCGAGGCCCCGGTCACGAGGATGCGTCTGGGGTTCGTCGACGCCACGCGCGGGACTGTAGAGAACGCGGGCCGCGGCGAACCGCCGTCGGCCTCCGACGAGCCTCAACGGGCGCGGCAGTGACGCTGCCGCTACGCTCGCCTCGTGAAGCTGGAGGAGCTCGCCAACCTGGCGCATCTGCGTCGTGCCCGTGATCTGATGGACCGCGAGTACGCGCGTCCACTCGACGTCGCGGCGCTCGCCCGCGCGGCGTTGATGTCACCGGGACACTTCTCGCGCCAGTTCCGCGCAGCGTACGGGGAGACGCCGTACGCCTACCTGATGACGCGGCGGATCGAGCGGGCCAAGCTGCTCCTACGCCGCGGCGATCTGTCGGTCACCGAGGTCTGCCTCGAGGTCGGGTGTACGTCACTCGGATCGTTCAGCGCCCGTTTCACGGAGCTGACGGGCGAGACGCCGACCGCATACAGGGCGCGTGACCACAGTGCGCTCGCGGCGGTGCCGGGCTGCGTGGCCAAGGACCTCACCCGCCCGAGCCGCAAGCCGAGCAGGATCCGAGAAGCGCAGATGGTGCTGGCTCCTTAGGCTCGTGCCTATGAATCTCACACTCTCCACCTGCTTCGTCCTCGTCCACGACCCCGAGCTTGCACTGGGCTTCTACCGTGACACGCTGGGCCTCGAGCTGCGCAACGACGTCGCCCGGGAACAGTTCCGTTGGATCACCGTCGGCTCCCCTTCCCAGCCCGCGGTCGCGATCGTGTTAACGAACTACGTGAACGGAAGCCCCGCCGACGTTGACGCAATCGCGGGGCTGGTCGCGAAGGGCGCCGTGAACGGCGTCCACTTCCACACCGATGACCTCGATGGCACGTTCGAGAGGCTGGTCACCGCGGGCGCGGAGATCGTCTCGGAGCCGACCGAGCAGCCATGGGGCACGCGGGACTGCGCCGTACGGGATCCATCCGGCAATCTGCTGCGCATCGA
>CAWBFH010000008.1:0-405843 GCA_963788005.1 uncultured Solirubrobacterales bacterium
GGGCGATCCAGGACTCGAACCTGGGACCTCTTCCTTATCAGAGAAGCGCTCTAACCGACTGAGCTAATCGCCCGGCTGCGGCGATTCTAACGGCGTGCCGCCGCTCGCGATCAGAACGAGCGGCGCCTTTGGGCGGGGGAAGCTGGTCGGCGCTGTGGCCGTCAGCGCCGCAAGCGGCGGGCGAGCTCGAGGGCCTCGTCGGCCGATTCGAAGCTCAGGTGAACCCGGTAGCCGCCGGCGGAGGTGGCCGTCACTTCGACGTCGCGGCCGAGTGCGGCGCCGAACCCGTCACCGATGCGGAGGATCGCCGCTTCCTGGTCGGGGTGCAGCTGGTGGCCGCGCTTGCGCGGGCGGGGTTGGCTGCCGGCGACCGTGTTCGCGCGGCGCGCGCGCTCCTCGAGCACCCGGACCGACCAGCCGCCGTCGACCGCGTCGCGGGCCAGCCGGCGGCGGTCGCCGTGATCCTCCGCGAGCAGCAGCGCGCGCCCGTGCCCCTCGCTGAGGTCCCGTCGCTCGATCGCGGCCAGGGCCTCGTCCGGGAGATCGAGCAGCCTGATCAGGTTCGATACCGCGACGCGGCTGCGGCCGACGCGGGCACCGACCTCCTCACGGGTGAGGCCGAGCTCCTCGGTCAACGCGGCGCACGCCCGCGCCTCGTCGACCGGATTCAGATCCTCGCGGACCATGTTCTCGATCAGCGCCACCTCGAGCGACGCGGCGTCATCGTGGTAGCGGACGATCGCGGGCAGCACATCGAGCTCGGCTAGCTGGGCCGCTCGCCAGCGTCGCTCGCCGGCGACCAGCTCGTAGGTGCCACCGGGGATCGGGCGAACGAGCACCGGCTGCAGGACGCCGCGGACCTTGATCGATTCCGCCAGCGCCAGCAGCCCGGCCTCGTCGAACGTGGTGCGGGGCTGGTGTGGGCTCGGCCCGATCAGCTCGGTCGGGATCTGGCGGAGCTCCTCGGGCTCCTCGCGCGGCGCGACCGACAGGATCGCCGCCAGTCCCCGGCCCATCGCGCGCTCGCGCTCAGCCACGGCCGGTGACCTCCTTGGCCAGCTCGAAATAGGCGTCGGCGCCCGCGCAGTGCGGGTCGTAGTGGATCACGGGCTTGCCGAAGCTCGGGGCCTCGCCAACCCGGACGTTGCGCGGGATCACGGTGTCGAAGACGAGCGCCGGAAAGTGCTCCCGAATCTCGCGTTCGACGTCCTGGGCGAGCCTGGTCCGCCCGTCGTGCATCGTCAAGAGCATGCCGGCGACGGTCAGGCGCGGGTTGAGCTCACGCTGGATCAGCGAGAGCGTGTCGAGCAGGCCCGCGAGTCCCTCGAGCGCGAAGTACTCCGACTGGACCGGCACGATCACCCGGTCGGCGGCGACCAGCGCGTTCACGGTCAGGGGCCCGAGCGACGGAGGGCAGTCGAGCAGCACGAACGCATAGCCCTCGCGGACGGGCGCGAGCGCCTCGCGCAGACGGTTCTCCGAGCCCGCGACCCGCGGCAGCTCAACCGCCGCGCCGGCCAGGTCGGGCCCGGCGGGGATGACGCCGAGGTGCGCGATCCCGCTCGCGACGATCGTCTCCTCGAGCGGCAGCTCGCCGGTCAGCGCGTCGTAGACGGTCGGCTTCGTGTGCTTGTCTATCCCGAGCGCGAGGGTGGCGTTGGACTGTGGGTCGATGTCGATCAACAGCGTCTCGTAGCCAGCCTCGGCAACGCATGCCGCCAGGTTGACCGCGGTGGTCGTCTTGCCGACTCCGCCCTTCTGATTGGCGATCGCATAAACCGTTGACATGGTCGTGCCCAAGCTATCGCCGTCAGCGGTCAGACGTGGCGTCGGTGCTCATCCGAGCGGGCGCTTGCGGGCGACCCCGGGACGGCGCGGGAAGCGGTCGGGCGTCGCGGCGCGCTTGACCATCGGCTGCAAATGGCGGTGGGCGGCGCCTGGATAGGGATCAACCGGGATCGGCTCGGCCATCTCAAGTCCGAGCTCGCCGGCCGCTCGCCGTCCCGAGGCCTCGTCGTCCACGTCCCGGCGGCCGCGCCACACGAGCAACATGCCGTCCAACGCCAGCAGCGGTGCACCGTACTCGGCCACGACCGCGAGCGGGGCCAGCGCGCGAGCGGTGACGAGATCGAACCGCCCGAGTCCGTCGGGCCACGCCTCCGCCCGGGCGTTGACGACGGTCGCGTTACTCAAGCCGCAGAGCTCGACGGTCTTCGCGATGAACTCGGACTTACGACCGTTGCTCTCGACCAGGTGAACGGCCGTGGTCGGAAGCGCGATCGCCAGCGGCACACCCGGGAGCCCAGCTCCCGAGCCGAGGTCGGCGACCATCGAGGCGGTGCGGACCTCGCGAAGCTCGAGCGCGACGAGGGAATCGGCAAGGTGATCGTTGAGCGCTCGCGCCGGGTCGCGTACCGATGTCGGCGCCAACGGATCGTCGGTGAGCGCCTCGAGCAGCGTCGCGAGGCGACCCTCCGCGGCCTCGTCGAGCCCGTAACGGCGGACGAGCTCTCCGATCAATCGCCCGCGGCCTCGTCGTCCTCGTCGACCGCGGCCACAGCGCTGCGCAGCCGTTGGCGCTCGCGCTCGATCACCGACGCGTAGCGCTCACACATCGCGTCGAAGCGCGCGGCGCTGTGCGCATCGCGCTCGGCCAGAATGTCGGCCTCGAGCAGCGGCAGCACGTCCTCCACAAGCGCCCGTCCCCGGGCCATCCACTGGTAGTAGGAGCGCCCCGAGTGGTGGTACGGCCCATAAAGCCGGCAGTGTGGGAAGCGTGCCTCGAGCCAGCGGAAGATCGCCTCGTGGCGGACGTGCATGCGGAGCACCACCTGCGGCTGGCGCCCGTCACCTCCGAACGAGCCCTCGCCCACCAGCAGGCCGATGAAGAAGCCTCGGTCGAAGTCAGATAGCTGAGTCACGGCCAGCTGGGTTCTAGACGCTCCGTGTTTCACCGTCAAGAAAAACGTGAAACGAGCGCCTAGCCCGACGCTTCGGTACAGGTCGAGCCTTGGAGCGAGATCCGACTAGTCAGTCGACCAACGGGGCGACAACGAGGCGGCGGGCCGGCTCCTGGCCCTCGCTGTAAGTCTCGATGTCACGACGAGCCTTGAGGTGCTCGTGGATGACCTTGCGCTCCATCGCGCTCATCGCCTCGAGCGGCACCGCGCGGCGGTGGTTGATGGCGGTCTCGGCAGCCTGGTCAGCCGTCGCCCGGAGCGCGATCGCGCGCCGCTCACGGTAACCGGCGGCATCGACGGTCACCGGCTTGCGCTCCCCATCTGCCTGCATCGCGAAGCGATAGGCGATGTGCTGGATGGCGTCAATCGTCTGCCCGTGGTGGCCGATCAGTAGCCCGAGGTCGTCGCCCAGGTACTCGGCGACCAGGCCGTCGGGGCTGTCCTGGACCTCGACCGTCGCATCGATTCCCGCGGATTCGGCGATCAGTTCCAACAGCTCCTGGACGCGGCCAGCGCAATCGTCAGGGTCGGCCGACATGGTTACCTCCTGCGGCCTGACCGCTTCTTCTTCTTCTTCGGCGGTCGCGGCGGCGGGCCCGAGGGGGCCTGGGTGGCGACCGTCGCCTCCTCCTTACTCGGCTTCGAGCGGCTCCGGATCAGGCCGCCGAGCCCTCCGGCACCGGCGCCGTTGGTCTGCCCCTTGCCGTTGGTATCGCGTCTTGGGCGGACTCTTGTCCGTCGCGACGACGCTCGTCTTGGCGCCCGCAGCGGCTACTGCGGGCGCGGGTGTAGCCGGGCCTATTCGTCTTCGGATGATGTACTGCTGGCCGATCGTCCAGGTGTTGGTCGTGATCCAGTAGACCATCACGCCGGCCGGGAAGCGGATCACGAACAGGACGAACACAAGCGGCAGCGCCAGCATGATCTTGCGCTGCGTCGGGTCCATCGTCGGCGTCGCCATCAGCAGGCTCGAGGCAAGCTGAGTTCCGACGTAGAGGATGATCAGAACCACCAGCACCGCGCCGCTGGCCTTGTTGGTCAAGTCCGGGATGAAGAGGAACGACGCGCCGTGGCCGGGCCCGCACGGCACGGTATGGGCGGTGCTGAGCACGCCGTGGTTGTGCGCCTCCTGAATCTGCGGGCAGATGTCGACCCGCAAGCTGGTGCGCAGCATGTAGTACAGCGAGATGAAGACCGGCAGCTGCGCGGCAAGCGGGAGACAGGAGGCGAGCGGGTTGACCCCGTTCTCCTTGTAGAACTTCATCATCTCCTGCTGCTGGCGCTCTTTGTCCTGCTTGTACTTCGCCTGGATCTCCTTCATCTGGGGCGCCAGGCGCTGCATCTTCTGCATCGAGCCGAACTGCTTGATCGTCAGCGGCAGCAGCACTGCGCGCACGCAGACCGTCAGCAGGACGATCGCCCAGCCCCACTCCAAGCCGAGGCTGTTGTGGAAAAACTTCAGGACCGACTCGAAGACGTCGATCAGCGGCTGGAAGATGTTTGCGAGCTCAAGCATGATCAGGCGCTCGTCACCGGCGACCTCGGCTTGAACAGCCGCTGGTCCTCAACCCGATCAACGCCACCGAGACTCCACGGATTGCAGCGCAGCAGCCGCCACCCGGCCAGGACGAGTCCGCGCAGTATGCCGTACCGCTCGACCGCCTGCGCTGCGTATTCCGAGCAGGACGGGTAGTACTTGCAGCGCGGTCCCAACAGCGGCGACAGCAGCCGCTGGTAGACGCGGATCGGGGCGACGAACACGCGACGGACGACTCGCATCACGCGCCCTCGGCCGTCTCGGCTAGAGCCCGGCGCCGGGCTCACGACGGGGGCTGCTCCCGGCACCTTGTCGACGAGCTCTGCCAACGCCCGCTCGACGCCCGCGAGTCCGTCGCGCTCGGCGAGCTCGCGCATCCCGCGACGAGCCACGACCACCGCGTCGGTGTTCGCCGGCAGGCGGACGCTCTGCAGCGCGAACGCCTCCCTGAGCACGCGCTTCACGCGGTTGCGCTCAACTGCACCGCCAACCTTGCGCGAGACCGAAAGTCCGAGGCGCGGGATCCCGTCGTCCGCGCTCCGGGGGAAGACGTACAGGACGAGATCGCGGCCAGCGTGTGAGCGGCCCTGGCGAAAGACGCGGTCAAACTCAGCGCTGCGCGAAAGCCGTGCCCGACTTGGCCGCTGCCCAGCGCCGGGTGCGACGAGCATCAGACCGTCAGGCGCTTGCGGCCCTTTGCGCGCCGGCGCTTCAGTGTCAGGCGACCAGCGCGGGTACGCATGCGGGCGCGAAACCCATGTGTGCGCGCACGCTTGCGCTTCTTTGGCTGGTAGGTGCGTTTCATAGCTCGGGGCCCAAGAAGAGCAGGGCGGAGAAGATCCCAGTATACGCAGGCCTGCCTGGCGTTCCGGGAGGACCGGCGAGGATAGCGTGCCGCTGTCTCTTGAGCCCGCGAACGGTGCCTCCTCGGGTGGTGGGCACCGAGCCGCTTGGCCGACCTCGAAACATCCTCGCCACGCCGCTTTCACTTTTTCTCGCGCTTTGCGTCAACACCCCGGCAACAGGCCATCGGGCGCCCGGCGGCCGTTGGTATATTCGCCGCCCCCGGGTGAGTTCCCGCCGCTCGCCCCCAAATCCAACTTACGGAGCTCCTGGGAGGAGTCGCTTGGCGCTGCCCGCGCAACCCGAGCCGTTGCCCGCGTGGCGCTCGATCCAATCGGACTTGCGAAGCCTCGTCGGCGATTCGACTTACGAGATCTGGCTGGCGCCGTTGACGTTGCGATCATGGGACGGGGACGTGCTCGAGCTCGAAGCCCCGGCCGCGACTCGCGCGTGGGTTTCAGACCGATTCGGGCGAGTTCTCGAACGGTGCGCGAAGGACGCGCTCGGTGACCAGGCGTCCGTCACGCTCGCCGGTAGCGAGCGAACACCGAGGCGCTCCTCCACCAGGCAGCCCACCAGGCAGCCCGACACGGCCCAGCCTGACACCTCCCAGGTGGCTGGCTTCAATCCCCGCTACAGCTTCGAGCAGTTCGTGATCGGCGGCGGTAACCGGCTCGCCCATGGCGCGGCGCTGGCCGTCGCTGAACTCCCCGGTCAGGCCTACAACCCGCTGTTCCTCCACGCTGCACCGGGGCTCGGCAAGACGCACCTGCTGCACGCGATCGGCAACTACGTGGTCGCGTTCGGTGGCGGCACCAGCGTCCGGTACACGACCGCCGAATCGTTCACCAACCACTTCATCGCCGCGCTGGACTCCAAGTCACTGACGTCCTTCAAGCACGCATACCGCGGCGCCGACGTCCTGTTGATCGACGACGTCCAGTTCCTCGCTAGCAAGACGCGCACCGAGGAGGAGTTCTTCCACACCTTCGACGCGCTCTACCAAGCCGGGAGGCAACTCGTGCTGACCTGCGATCGCCTGCCGCGATCGCTGATCACGATCGAAGAGCGACTGCGCGAGCGCTTCGAGGCGGGACTCGTGGCCGACATCGCGCCGCCGGACATCGCGACGCGCGTCGCGATCCTCCGCAAGCGGGCGGCGCTGGACGCGATCTCGATCGCCGATCCCGCCGTCCTCGAGCTGATCGCCGACCGCGTGACCGACAACATCCGCTCGCTCGAAGGAGCGCTGATCCGGGTCGTCGCATTTCACTCGCTAACGCGGCGCGCACTCGACCTCACGCTCGCCGCAGAGGTTCTGGATGCGATCTACCCGGCCAAGCGGCGCTCGCTTCCGACGATCGCGGACGTCCAGGCAATTGTCGCGGCGCACTACTCGCTCTCGACTGCCGAGCTCGTCTCGCAAACCCGGACGGCTCGGGTCAACTGGCCGCGCCAGATTGCGATCCACCTGGCTCGCGAGTTGACCGGCGAGGCACTGCAGGCGATCGGGCAGGCCTTCGGCGGGCGCAACCACGGCACGGTGCTGCACGCGTGCAAACGCGTCTCCGAACGGTTGGCCGCTGATCAAAAGATCGCCGGCGAGCTCGACACGCTGACCACGCGGATCCGCGAGTCCCAAGCCGACCGCGACTGTTGACAGACTTGGCTGTCCATCTGAACAGACAACTTCGCCGCTAAATGCGGGCGATCGCGCACTTCTCAACAGCCCTTATTCGCTCTATGACTTCTAATTCCTTGTCGAGGTATCAACAGTGAAGATCACTCTCGAGCGCGAACGCCTTCTCGCACAGCTGCAGACCGTCAGCAGAGTCGCCTCAACTCGGAGCGCGATCCAGGCGCTGTCTGGCGTTCAGTTGCTGGCGTCGGAGTCCGGCTGCGAGCTCCGTGCGACCGATATGGACGTCGGCCTCCGGGTTCCGCTCGAGGCGGAGGTCACACGCGTCGGCACCGTCGTGCTCCCAGCCCGGCTGGTGCTCGACGTCGTCCGTTCGCTCCCGGCTGAGTCCGTAACGCTTGAGCTGCGCTCCGCCGAACAGGACGTCGAGATGGTCTCGGGCAGCGCCACGTTCCACATCCGCACGCTCCGCGGCGAGGACTTCCCGCCGTTCCCCGAGCCCGACGACGGTTCAACCGTGGAGCTCCCCGCCGAGGCGTTCGTGTCCACTGCGCTCAAGGTCGCAGGCTCGGCGTCACGCGATGAGACACGCCCGGTGCTGACGGGAATCCTCGTCTCGGCGTCCGATCGCGAGCTGCGGATGGTCGCCACCGATTCGTACCGGTTGAGCGTCAAGGAGACGACGCTCGATACGTCGTTGTCGGCCGGGTTCGAGGTCAACGTGCCGGCGCGGGCGCTCCAGGAGCTGGGTCGCCTGGTGACGCACGCCGAGGACGAGCCACTGCGCGTCAGCGTCCGTCAGAACCAGGTTCTGTTCACACTTGGGCGGGTGGTCCTCTCCTCGCGGCTGATTGATGGCCAGTTCCCGAACTATCAGCAGCTGCTGCCTGAGAGCTTTGAGCATGAGCTCCGGCTCGCCGGCGGTGAGTTCACCGACGTCGTGCGGCGGATCAGCCTGCTGGCACAGAAGAACGCGCCGCTGCGGCTGGCGTTCGCGCAGGGCGAGCTGACGGTGTCGGCACAGACGCCCGATGTCGGCGAGGCGCAGGAGTCGATGCCGGTGGCCTTTCAGGGCGAACCGCTCGAGATCGGTTTCAACCCGGAGTTTCTGCGCGCCGGACTGGAGGCGGTCGAAGAGGGCGAGGTCGTGCTCAAGCTGATCAGTCCGCTGCGGCCCGGGCTGATCGAGTCCGGTGACGAAAGCCGCTTCCGCTACCTGATCATGCCGATCAGGCTCAACGTCTAGTCGAGCGTGCGCGGTTGCGGGTCGTCGGCGTCACCCTGCGCGACTTTCGCTGCTATGACGCCGCGCAGGCCGAGTTCGGCGCCGGCCTGACTGTCATCACCGGGCCCAATGGCGCGGGCAAGACGAACCTGATCGAGGCGCTGTACTTCGGCTGCACGGGGCGCTCGTGCCGGACGAACAACGAGCGCGAGGTGGTTCGCTTTGGCCAGCGCGCGACCCGGGTCGTCATCGAGGCGCTCGGAGAGGATGGGCCGCACGAGCTGTCGGTCGGATTCGCTCCCGGCGAGCCGAAACGGATGCGCGTCGACGGCGCGAACGTCGACCGTCTGCTCGAGGTGACTGAGCGCCCGTTGGTAAGCGTGTTTCTGCCCGACCGCTTGGAGCTGATCAAGGGCGCCCCGGCGTTGCGTCGTGCGCACCTGGACCAATTCGTCGCGGCCCTGTGGCCGTCGCGGGTGGCGACCCGCCGCGCGTACGCGCAGACACTCGCGCAGCGCAACGCGCTGATTGCGCGGATCCGCGCCGGCGCCGCCGGCCGCGGATCGCTCGACAGTTGGAACGCGCAGCTCGCTCAGCACGGGATCGCGTTGATGGCCGACCGTCGCGGCGCGGTGGAGGAGATGGCGGACCGCTTCGCCGCCTGTTGCGCCGAGCTCGGGCTCGACGGCGACCCGACGCTCAGCTACCGCCCCCGCTCACGCGCCTCGGATCCGGAGCAGCTCCAAGCCGAGCTCACGGAGCGAATCGACTCCGATCTCGAGCGTGGCTTCACGGGACACGGGCCGCACCGCGACGACCTCGCCACGGCGCGCGACGGCCGGGACCTGCGCGTATACGGGTCGCAGGGTCAGCAGCGGCTCGCGCTGCTCGCGCTACTGCTGGCGGAACGTGAGACGATCGCAGCGCGCCGAATGACGCCACCGGTGATGTTGCTCGACGATGTGATGAGCGAGCTCGACCAGGTTCGCCGGCGGGCGCTGGTGGGCCTCTTGCGCGTGACCGGGGGCCAATCGGTGATCACCGCGACCGACCTGCAGCAGGTGCCGGGCGCCGAGGAACCGGGCGTCACCCGGCTGGCGGTGTCCTCGGGCCGGATTCTCGGCGAGGCGATGGCGGCATGAGGGTTCGGTCGGGCCGATGAGTCCCCACCGCCGCGGACCGCGGTCGATCGATGCCGCACTCGGCTCGTTGGCCGACGATCTGGCGCCGGAGACGCTGCTCGCCGAGGTGCAGCGGGTGTGGCCGAGCGTCGTCGGCGAGGCGATCGCGACCGAGGCTCGGCCGACCGGCGAGCGCGGGAGCTCGATCACGATTTCGTGTTCGGCGTCGGTCTGGGCCCAGGAGCTCGACCTGATGGCCGCACAGATAATTCCGCGCCTCAACGCGCGCCTGAGCAGAGGCACCGTGCAGCGCCTGCGATGCGTCGCTTTGGGCCATTCGAAGTAGGTCGGCTGAGCGGCCCATTTTGCCGCGTTTTGCAGGCAAAAGCACACGCGCGCGTGGGCCGTTATGACCGTCCGCTGTGCTATTCTTCTGTACACCAATTCTTTGACGCCCCGGCGCGCCTGCCCCGGCGCGGGACCGGGGCGTTGCAACGTCATCGGAGGATCGTTGGCGAACGACGACGGCGCATCGAGCGCTAATCAGCAATCCAGTTACGACGCCCAGGACATCACCGTTCTCGAGGGACTCGAGGCGGTTCGTCGGCGTCCCGGGATGTACATCGGCTCGACCGGCCTGCGGGGCCTGCACCACCTGATCTATGAGGTCGTCGACAACTCAGTTGACGAGGCCCTGGCCGGCCACTGCGACGCGGTCGACATCACGATTCACCCCGACAATTCAGTCACCGTACGCGACGACGGCCGCGGGATCCCGGTCGCGGTGATGGAGAAGGAGAAGCGACCGGCGGTCGAGGTCGTGCTGACCGTTCTGCACGCGGGAGGGAAGTTCGGCGACGGGGGCGGCTACAAGGTCTCCGGTGGGCTGCACGGGGTCGGCGTGTCGGTAGTCAACGCGCTGTCGGAGACGCTGCACGTCGAGATCCGGCGCGACGGCTACGTCTGGACTCAGGACTACGAGCGCGGTAAGCCGACGGGCGATCTGGAGCGCGGCGAAGCAACGAAGGAGACCGGCACAACGATCACCTTCCTGCCCGACGCCGACGTGTTCGAGTCGCTCGACTTCGATTTCTCGACGCTCGAGGAGCGGATGCGCGAGACCGCGTTCCTGACGCGGGGCCTGCAGATCACGTTCGTCGACGAACGCGGCGAGGGCCACCGGGCCGAGTTCCGCTACGACGGCGGGATCGTCGACTTCGTCGCGTTCCTCAATGAGGCCAAGGAACCGATCCACAAGAAGGTGATCTCCTTCTCCGGCGAGGGCGACGACGGCGCGGTCGAGGTCGCGATGCAGTGGAACAGCTCCTATCAGGAGTCGGTGTTCTCGTTCGCGAACAACATCAACACGATCGAGGGCGGCTCGCACCTCAGCGGGTTCCGCTCCGCGCTGACCGGCGCGCTGAACAAGTACGCGCGTGACAAGGGATTTCTCAAAGAGAAGGATGAGAGCCTCAGCGGCGAGGACGTGCGCGAGGGGTTGACGGCGGTGATCTCGGCGAAGCTCGCCGAGCCGCAGTTCGAGGGTCAGACCAAGACCAAGCTCGGCAACCCCGGGATGCAGGGCTTCGTGCATTCGGTCGTCAATGCGCGGCTGGCCGAGTTCCTCGAGGAGAACCCGCGCGAGGCCAAGGCGGTCCTGACGAAGGCAGTCCAGGCCGCCCAAGCGCGTGCAGCCGCCCGCAAGGCGCGCGATCTGACGCGGCGCAAGTCGGCGCTTGAGAACTCACGCCTGCCCGGCAAGCTCGCCGACTGCTCGGTCAAGGATCCGTCTTTATGCGAGATCTTCGTGGTCGAGGGCGACTCCGCCGGCGGCTCGGCCAAGCAGGGCCGTGACCGCTCGGTCCAGGCGGTGCTCCCGCTGCGCGGCAAGATCCTCAACGTCGAGAAGAGCCGCATCGACAAGGTGCTCCAGAACCAGGAGATCCAGGCTCTGATAACCGCGATCGGCACCGGCATCCGGGACGAGTTCAACATCGACAACGCGCGGTATCACAAGGTGATCGTGATGACCGACGCCGATGTCGACGGCGCTCACATTCGGACGCTCGTGTTGACATTGCTGTTCCGCGAGATGCAACCGCTGATCGAGGCGGGCTACGTGTACATTGCCAAGCCGCCGCTGTACCGCGTCAAGGCGGGCAGGTCCGAGCGCTACATCGAGAAGGAGTCAGAGCTCGAGGAGATCCTGCTCGACGGCAAGCTCGACCGGCTCAAGATCTTCGACCGCTACAACAAGGAGTTCTCGCTCACCGAGGCGCGCTGGCAGCGGTTCGGCAAGCTGCTCAAGCAGTACGACGGCTGGGCCGCCGCGCTGCGGAGCAGCTACGGCCACGAGGCGGTCAACTTCATGGCCGAGTCGGGTCTGCTCGACGACAAGGTCGAGGACGCCGAGACGCTGCTGAAGCTGCTCACGAGAGCCGAGACCAACGGTCGCCCGTTCACCACCGAGGTGGTCTCCGAGGACGCGGCCGAGATCGTCGTGCGGGCGGTTGAGCGCAAGAGTCGGGCTGGCTCGGACGCACAAGCTCCGCCTCGAGCTGCTCGCCGACAACGAATACCGGCAGCTCGTGCGGCTGCACGAGCAGCTCGTCGCGACCGCGGGCACGCCGCCGTTCACGATCTCCCTCGGCGAGCGCCACGCAGAGGCGCTGACGTTCGGCGCGCTGCGCGAGGAGGTTCTGAATCTCGCGCGCCACGGTGTCAACGTCAACCGGTTCAAGGGGCTCGGCGAGATGAACGCCGCGCAGTTGCGGGATACGACGATGGACCCCTCACGACGGACGCTCGTCCGCGTGACCGTCGAGGACGCCGCCCAGGCCGACAAGATCTTCTCGACGCTGATGGGTGACGCGGTCGAGCCGCGCCGCGCGTTCATCGAGGAGAACGCCCGGCTCGTGTCCAACCTGGACATCTAGGAGGCGAGCGTGTCAGCGATCGACACCATCGGCGGCGGCAACATCGAGCCTCGTGGCCTCGAGGAGGAGATGCGCTCTGCGTATCTCGACTACGCGATGTCCGTCATCGTCGGCCGGGCGCTGCCCGACGTGCGCGATGGGCTGAAGCCCGTCCACCGCCGCGTGCTGTTCGCGATGAACGAGAACGGCCTGCAGCCCACCCGGCCGCGGTCAAAGTCCTCCGCGATCGTCGGCACGGTGATGGGCGACTACCACCCGCACGGTGACTCGGCGATCTACGACACCTTGGTGCGGCTGGCGCAGGACTTCTCGATGCGCTACCTGCTCGCCGACGGGCAGGGCAACTTCGGCTCGATCGACGACGACCCCGCGGCCGCGATGCGTTACACCGAGGCGCGCCTGGCACGGATCTCGACCGAGATGCTGCGCGACCTCGACCAGGACACGGTCGACTTCGTCCCCAACTACGACGGCCGCAAGCAGGAGCCGTTGGTGCTGCCGTCGCGGTACCCGAACCTGCTCGTCAACGGTGCGTCCGGGATCGCCGTCGGGATGGCGACCAACATCCCGCCGCACAACCTTCGCGAGACGGTCGCGGCGGTGATCGCTTACATCGACAACCCCGAGATCGGCATCGAGGGGCTGATGCGGCACATCAAGGGCCCGGACTTTCCTACCGGAGGGATCATCCTCGGCAGTGCCGGGATCCGCGACGCCTACGAGACCGGGCGTGGCCGGGTTCGAGTGCAGGCGCGGGCCCATATCGAGCCGATCGGGCAGGGCAAGGAGGCGATCATCGTCACCGAGCTGCCCTACATGGTCAAGAAGGGCGGCCAGGGCAACCTGATCGAGAAGATCGCCGATCTCGTCCACGACAAGAAGATCTCCGAGATATCCGACATCGAGGACCACTCGAGTGACAAGGGCATGCGGCTCGTGATCGAGCTCAAGCGCGGAGTGATCCCGAAGGTCGTGCTCAACAAGCTCTACAAGCACACGCCGATGCAGACGACGTTCGGCGTGAACATGGTCGCGCTCGTCGACAACGTGCCGAAGACGCTGTCACTGCGCGAGCTGATCCGCCACTACGTCGACCACCAGCGCGAGGTGGTCATCCGCCGGACCATGTACGAGTTGCGCCGCGCCGAGGAACGCGCCCACGTTGTCGAAGGGCTGCTTATCGCGCTTGACAACCTCGACGCCGTGATTGCGCTGATCCGCGGCTCGCGCGATCCCGAGACGGCCCGCAACGGACTTATCGAGCGGTTCGAGCTGACACTGATCCAGGCACAGGCGATCCTTCAGCTCACTCTCAGCCGGCTGACCGCGCTCGAGGCGGACAAGATCAAGCAGGAGCACGCTGACCTGCTCGAGCGGATCAAGGAGCTGCGCGAGATCCTCGGGGACGAGGCGCGGATCTACGGGCTGGTCCGCGACGAGCTGACCGAGATCGCCGATGCGTACGGTGACGAGCGCCGCACCGAGATCGCGCACGCCGCTGATGAGATAGACATCGAGGACCTGATCGCCGACCAGCAGATGGTGATCTCGATCACCAACTCGGGCTACATCAAGTCGCTGCCGCTCTCCACCTACCGCCAGCAGCGGCGCGGCGGTGTCGGCGTGACCGGCATGGAGATGAAGGACGACGACTACATCGAGCACCTATTCGTGTCCTCGACGCACGACTACCTGCTGTTCTTCACCAACCGCGGCAAGGTGTACCGGCTCAAGGTCTACGAGCTCCCCGAGGCGTCGCGTACCGCCAAGGGGCGGGCGCTCGTCAACCTGCTGCCGCTGCGCGAGGGCGAGCGGGTCCAGTCGGTGCTGTCGACCAGGGACTTCAACGAAGGCAAGTACCTGGTGTTCGCGACCCGCAACGGGATCGTCAAGAAGACGGAGTTCGGCGCCTACAACACGCCGATCAAGGCCGACGGGATCATCGCGATCAACATCCGCGACGACGACGAGCTGATCGCCGTGCGGCGCACGAGCGGCAACGACGACATCATCATGGTCTCGCGCTCCGGACAGGCGGCGCGCTTCAGCGAGAGCCAGGTCCGCGCGATGGGCCGCGACACCAGCGGCGTGCGCGGGATGAACGTATCCCAGAAGGGCAATGCCGTGCTCGCGATGGACGTGGCGCGTGACGACCAGGAGCTGCTGGTCGTGACCGAGAACGGCTACGGCAAGCGGACCCCGATCCCGGATTACCCGGTCAAGGGGCGCGGCACGATGGGCGTCAAGACGATCCAGCTGACCGAGAACAAGGGCGCGCTCGCCGGCGCGCTGGTGGTCCGCGAGCACCAGGAGCTCGTGTTCATCTCCCAGAACGGGATGGTGCAGCGGACCTCGGTGCGCGGGATCAACCGGTACGGGCGGTCGTCCCAAGGGGTGCGGGTGATGAACATCCGTGACGACGACCAAGTTTCGGCGGTCGCCCTCGTTGCCGAGTCCGAGGCGGATACGGCTGCCCCGGTTGTTGACGACGCCGGGCCTTCGCCTGAGCCGTCGTCTTCCGAGTAGCGGTTGTCGTAGCTCGGGGCGGCTCGGGCGATCGCGAACCTCCACCCGCGCAGGGAATGCTGATCGAGAGCGCGGAGCGTCTTGTCGGGCGCCAGCGTCGCGACCTGCGCTGGCGAGGTCGCGACGTCCGTCCGCCCTCGTGCCCGAACGCTGTTCGGCACGATTCGGGTTCGGTGTCGCCGTGCTTATACCGGGGACTGCCGCGGCGCCTCGGCCCGGTCCGCTTCGGCCTAGCGTGGCCGCGTCGTGGCGCCTCATCCTTTTTTGTTCGTTCGGTGGTCAGACGGTGAGGGCGGTGCGGATCTCGGCGGGGAGTTCGGGGAGGCGGTCGGGCTCGGGGAGGCGGTCGGGGGTTTCGGGTGGCGGTGTGCGCTGGCTCGAGGGGCGGCAGGGCTCGCCGTTGGCGAGGATCACGCCGTCACTGCAGTGGGCTTCGATTACGCCGTCGCCGAACTGCTCCTGATAGAGGCGCGCGTAGAGGCCGCCCTTCGCGAGCAGCTCGGAGTGGGTTCCGTGCTCGACGATCGTTCCGTGGTCGATCGCGAAGATCACGTCGGCGCTGCGGATCGTCGATAGGCGGTGCGCGATCGCGATCGTGGTGCGGCGTTGCATCAGTTCCTCCAGCGCCTGTTGGACGACGCGCTCGCTCTCGGTGTCCAGCGCCGAGGTGGCCTCGTCGAGGATCAGGATCGGCGGATCCTCGAGGATCACGCGGGCGATCGCGAGCCGCTGGCGCTCGCCGCCCGAGAACCGGTAGCCGCGTTCGCCGACCACGGTGTCGTAGCCGTCCTCGAGGGCCATGATGCGATCGTGGATGAAGGCCGCCTTGGCGGCGGCCACGATCTGCTCGTCGGTCGCGTCCGGGCGCCCGTAGCTGATGTTCTCGCGCACCGTGCCGCCGAACAGGTAGCTCTCCTGCGTCACCACGCCGACGGCGCCGGCGACCGTCGCGGCGGTCAGGTCACGCACGTCGTGACCGTCGATCACGACGGCCCCGCGCTCGACGTCGTAGAGCCGCGGCACGAGGTATGAGATCGTCGTCTTGCCGGCCCCTGACGGGCCGACGAGGGCCGCGAGTTGCCCCGGCTCGACCAGCATCGACACATCGCGCAGGGCCTCGTCCGGTGCCGGCGGGCCGCCCTCCTCGCCGCCGCCGTAGCGGAAGTACACGTCCTCGAGCGCGACCTCCCCACGGATCTCGCTCGGAGCCAGACTGACCGCATCCGCGCGGTCGGTGATCCGCGGATCGAGGTCGATCAGCTCAAATATCCGGCCGAACAGCGCCAGCGATGACTGGACGTCAACCGAGACCTGGAGCAGCTGGTTGATCGGGATCAGCAGCCGGCTCTGCAGGGTCGTGAACGCCACCAGCGTCCCGGCGGACAGGTCCCCGTGGGTGCCCTGTAGACCGGCCACCAGATACACGAGCGCGGGGCTGATGCCGAAGAACGCCTGGGTGATCGCAAAGAACGAGCGGCCGACCATCGCCTGGCGAACCTGCAGCTCGGCCTGATCGGCGTTCTCGATCCGGTAGCGGTCGACCTCGCGCTCCTGGCGCCCGAACACCTTGGCCAGCAGGATCCCGGACACCGATAGCGTCTCCTGGGTGATCGACTGCATCGACGCCAGCGAGGCCTGCGCGTCGCGCCGAGCGCTTCGCCGTGCGCGTCCGACGCGGCGGCTGAATAGAACGAACATCGGCGTCACGGCCAGCGAGATGGCGGTGAGCAGCGGCGAGAGCAGCAGCATCGCGACCACCGATGACACCAGCGTGACCACGTTGCTGACTACCGACGACGCCGTCGAGGTGATCGTCGTCTGCACGCCGCCGACGTCGTTGTCCAGCCGGGACTGAACCTCTCCGCTGCGGGTGGCGGTGTAGAACGCCAGCGATAGCTTCTCGAGGTGCCCGAACAGCCGGTCGCGCAGGTCCCGCAACACTCGGTTGCCGACGACCTCGGTCAGGTACACCTGGACGATGTTCAGGACCCCGTTGATGATCGGGATCGCGATCAGCGCCGCCACCAGCGGATACAGGGCGTGCAGATCGGGACCTCCCGGAACGAACAGCGCCTTGTCAAACACCTGGCGGACCAGCAGCGCGCTGATCACGCTCAGCGCCGACGTCACCAAGATCGAGATCGTGATGAGCGTCAGCTGACCGCGGTACGGGCGGAACAGGCGCAGAATTCTGCGGCCGAGCTGCGGAGGCTCGGCCTGCTCAATGGACCCAGTCATGCGGCGAGCCTAGTCCACCGCGGACTTCCCGCTGGCGCACAGGTCACCGTCAGGCTCAAAGAGACGGGCCACACTTCGGGCTCCGGCGTTTGCTCCCATATCGGGACGGCGTGCCGCGAAGGCGGCAGTGGTCTGCGGCCTCGCAGCAGTCGCGTCGTCGGCGCCTCTCCAACGGTTTCGCGCGAAGGCCAAGCGCCCGGCTGCGAGGACGCAAGGCCGCTGCCGCCTTGAGCAGCGTCACGCCAGTTCGATATCCTCCCCGTACCAGAGAAAGGAGGTGGTCCGAACTTGTCTGACAGTTTTTGCGGGACCCTGGAGGTGTCCGGCCGCTAGGTCGGAGGCTGACCCCGCTTAGCGGAGTCCCCCCGCGACACCGCCGCTGACGAGCGCCGGGAGTAGTCCCTCCGGCAATCGAGTCTCGCCACGGTTTCGCAGCCAAGTAGTGACGCAGAAGGGCGCCGCCAGCGCGGCGCCCTTCTCGCGTTCTGGCCGTCGGTTGGTGGCGCGACGGCTGCCGGGGTGCACGAGCCATTACGCTGGGTGCATGTGTCGAAACATCCGCACCCTCCACAACTTTGATCCTCCCGCGACCGAGGAGGAGATCCAGGCATCGGCGATCCAGTACGTCCGCAAGATCAGCGGTTTCACGAAGCCGTCAAAGGCGAACGAGGCAGCGTTCGAGGCGGCGATCGAGGCCGTGACCGCTGCGAGCACGACGCTGCTGGCGCAGCTGACCAGCTCGGCGCCACCCAAGAACCGCGAGGTGGAGGCCGAGAAGGCGCGCGCTCGCTCAGCGCAGCGCTACGCGGCGTAAACGCCGGCAGGCGCTACGCGGCGAGGTAGGCGCGCCAGGCGATCGGGATCGTCGGGCTCGCGACGTGGATGAAGACGGACGGGTTGGGCGCCTTGGGCTGGCGGACGAGGTGCATCCCGGCCTGGCGCGGGAGCGCGTTGCCCTTGCGCCGGTTGCACGGCGCGCACGAGGCGACGATGTTGTCCCAGCTCGAGCCGCCGCCCTTGGAGCGCGGCACGACGTGGTCGACGGTGAGGTTCGATCGCGAGCCGCAGTACTGGCAGGTCCAGTCGTCACGCGCGAACACGGCCCGGCGGGTGATTCGACGACGGTGCGTGTCACGCGGGATGTTCACGTAGCTCACGAGCCGGATCACGACCGGGCGCGCCATGGTCGAGTTCGCGGAGTGCAGCCGCCACTCGCTGTGCTCGATCACCTCGGCCTTGGACTTGAGCAGCAGAACGACCGCTCGACGTACCGTGCATACGTTGATCGGCTCGTATGTCGCATTCAACACAAGCACCCGGCCAACCTCATGCCCGCGCCGCTGGTGCTGGGGAGGCGACGCGGACCCCACTGGTTCTGCTGGTACCGAGGAGGGCATGAGCTTGCAGCGGCAGTGTACCGACGACACCGGCCCGTCCTGCGCGCCGTCCTGCGTACGCCGCGAGCAGCTCGGCGGGGCGGCGTCAGCGGCCCGGCGCCCCCGCACAAGCGCTCAGCATGTGCCAAACCACATACGGGGCGCCGACGACGCGCCCTGTGCGAGGCCGCCTACCGCTGTCGCCACAAGCGTGAACTCGGGCCATGGCGTCGGGCTCGGGATCGGCCGGGTGGTCGCGACCTCCGTCCGCGCCGGTCGCGTCGTTTGCGCTCGGCAAGACGCAACGCGCCCACGATCAGCACTCCCGGCGCGGGCGGAGCGTTGCGATGCACGCGGGCCGAGCCTACGCAGCCGCGGGAAAAGACCCAAGCACTCGCAACGTTTCGACATGCGACGCGAGCCCCGCCAAGCCAGCGGAAACGTGTGGCTCGGTGTCCCTCCCTTCGAGGTCACAGAAGAACATGTAGCGCCCGAGCCCCTGCTTGCGCGGGCGCGACTCGATCCGCGTCAGGTTGACCCCGCGGCCGGCGAACTCCGACAGGCACCTGACCAGCCAGCCCGGCTCCTCGGAGCCGATCCCCCAGAAGACGATCGCGGTCTTCCAGGGGCCGAGCTCGGTGCCGTCGCCCGTGCCCGGCCCGCCCGGCCGCGCCCCGACCGGACCGAGCCAGACGAACCGGGTCTCGTTGTCGGGCACATCCTCGACGCCGGCGCGGAGCACGCGGCAGCCGTAACGCTCGGCCGCGAGGCGGTTGCCGAGCGCCGCCCAAGGTCCGTCGTGGCCGGCAACCTGGCGTACGGCCTCGGCGGTCGAGGCTCCGACCATCACCTGCGCGCCGGGAAGCCGGGTGCGGATGAAGCGGGCGCACTGGGCGCTGGCCTGGGGGTGGGAGACGACGACCTCGATCTCGGTCAGCTCGATCTCGGTGCGGGCGATCAGACAGTGGCGGATCGGATGCACCACTTCGCCGAGGATCCCGACGTCCTCGGTCTCCATCGCGAGCGAGTCGAGCGTCGCGTTGACCGAGCCCTCCAGCGAATTCTCGATCGGCACCAGCGCCCGCTCGACGGTGCCGTTGTGGACGGCCATCACGGTGTCGTAGATCGTCGGCAGCGGGACGAGCTCGAGCTCGGCGCCGTGGCTCGCCGCGAGCAGTGCCTCGTGGGTGAAGGTCCCCTCGGGCCCGAAGTACCCCGCGCGCACGACCGCCACCTGGCTCCGGCGCTACTCCTGGACCGGCTGCCCGCCGCCCTCGAGCGCGAGGCGGACCGCCTCGTCCTCCTCGGGGGAGAGCTCGAGCTCGCCGCGGCCGCCGACCACCTGCTTGGCGTACAGCCGCGCCTGATCGCGGTGGTGGATCGAGGAGAGCACGACCCCTGAGCGGGTCGAGTCCAGGAGCGCGATCGACGTCGACTGGCGGCCCGACATCTCGCCGTAGGCGTCGTAGCGCACCAGCGAGCGGTAGGCGATCGCGCCGTCGAGCCGATGCTCCGCGGTCGCCATCCGCTGGTCGAGGTGGCTCGCGACCTCCTGAACGTAGTCGTGAAGCGCCTCGAACTGGCTCTGCAAAGTGGCAGCGTGGGCGACGAGATCGGCACGGCCGTCGCCGAGCACGGCCTTCTGATCGGCGCGGACGCGGCGCAGGCGAATCGCCAGCGCGGCGGTGAGCAGCAGCGCCACGATCGCCACTGCCCCGGCTGCGATCGCGACGATCCCCGCGGTGCTCGTCAGGTCATGCACCGGTGAAAGGATAGGCCCAGCGCCGGAGCGCTGACGGCGGCGCGAGTCCCCGGAGAAGCGCTGGGGTCGGGCCCGGCGCCCGCCGGCAGGCCGGTCGGACCCGGCTCCGCGGCTACTGGAACGTGACCGGGAACGACAGCGTGTTGTTGGTGATGTTCTTCTCGCCCCGGACGCGCTCGATCGTCGCGACCACGGTCGCGTTGCCCTTCGCCGGCGGTGACTTGAGCGTCACCTTGCAGGTGGCCGGTTTGCCGGCGATCGTCTCCGCGACGGTCGTGGTGCCCTTGTCGCTGGTCCCCGAGACGGAGACCTCGCAGACCACATCTGTCTCGTTGTTGGTGCCGCTGTTGGTGAAGTTGAGCGTGAAGGTCGGCGCCGGGCTGGCCGGGATCGTGTTCGACGAGCCGGTCTGGAGCGTGGTGCCGCCGACGGCGACCGAGTTGAGCTCGTGGCCGTGGAGGCCGGGCGCGATCGGGCCGGTGGAGGAACTGCTGCTCGGGAGCGTGACGTTGAGCGCGCTCGCGATGTGCGCGGGCGTCACCCAGTCGACGTTGGGGACGAACTGCCCGGCGGCGATCGGCTGCCCATCGGCCCCGCCGACGGCGATCCCCGCCGAGTGCAGCGCCCGCGCGAGCTGGACGGTCGCGTAGTCCTTGTAGACGACGTCAGACGCGTACAACCTGGCCATCTGGGCGGCGATCGCGTACACGGCGTCTTTGCTCGCCTGATTGCCGAGCGCCGGCTGAATCTGGGTGGCGATCTGGGTGATCGCGTCATCGCGCATCTGCATCGTGAGCAGGAAGTTGCGGTTCGCGGTCTTGACCGCGTCGGGCACGTCGAGGCTCTGGGCGTGCGACAGCTGCTCGTCGGCACTCGCGCGCGTCGCGTTGATGCTGTTCTGGACGCTCGTCGCGCTCGACGCGCTGGGGCTGCTGGAGAGGATCTGGAACAGCTTGGTGCCGGTGCTGTTGGACTGGTTGATCAGCGACTCGACGTTGTTGGAGTAGGTCTTCAGGGAGCTGTTGCGGGCGCTGACCTGGCAGCTGTGGACGCCGACCGCGATCAGGACGACCACCACGAGCAGGATCACCGCGAGGACGGCGCGGCGCACCTGGATCGACTGCTGATCGCTGGGTGGCCGCCGGCCGGCTCCCGACGACCTGCGCCTGCGGGGTTGGGTCCGAGGCGGTGTACGAGGTTCCTCTACCTCGTCGAAGAACGACACGCGAGATCGCTCCTTAAAAACTTGTGAAAACCGCAGTATGAAGGTCGGTACGGATGATCAGTAGCCCGTACCCGCAGGGACCGCCCGCCACGCGTGGAAAACCCCCTTATGAGTCTTAGCCAGGCACGGACGGCCCGGCAGGCGGCGACCGAGACGCGCCGCACGAACCGCGTTGCCGCCCCCGCCCCGCTGGTCCTGGACCGCTATCGGCTCCACCACCGGCTCGGCGCCGGCGCCTACGGCACGGTCTGGATGGCCGGGGACGAGCGCCTCGAACGTGACGTCGCCGTGAAGATCATGCCGCGCGACCGGATCGTCAGCGGCCGCTTTGAGCGCGAGGCCCGCGCCGCTGCGCGCCTGTCGCATCCGGCGATCGTGACGCTGTATGAGGCGGCGGTCGACGATGACGGGGCCTATCTCGTCTCCGAGCTGGTACGGGGCGCCGCGCTGGATCATCTGCTCGCGGCGGGGCAGCTGTCCGATCAGAACGTCGTCGCGATCGGAATCGCGCTCTGCGACGCGCTCGAGCATGCCCACGGGCAAGGGGTCGTGCACCGTGACGTGAAGCCGTCGAACGTACTCGTCCCTGACCACCCCGTGACGCCGGACCAGTGCGTGAAATTGACCGATTTCGGGGTCGCGCACGTGATCGGGGGCGACTCGTTGACGATGACGGGGGATGTGGTGGGGACGCCTGCCTACATGTCTCCCGAGCAGGCCGAGGGGCTGCCCGCCGGCGCGAGCGCCGATCTCTTCTCGCTCGCGGTGGTGCTCTACGAGGCGCTGACGGGCGTAAATCCGGTGGGCGCCACCAGTGCCGCGCTGCGCGCGCGCCGGCTCGGCGCCTATCTGCCGCCGCTGCGGCGCCAGCGCCGCGATCTGCCGCCCGGGCTCGGCCAGGGGATCGATCTCGCTCTGCGCCCACGCCCGCGCGAACGCGGCCGGATCTCGGACCTGCACGAGACGCTGGTGGCGGTACGCAACGAGGTCGGCGACGAGCCCGGCGTTGTGGCGGCCCCGTTGCGGGTGCGCAGGCGCGATCGCAAGCGGGCCGACCGGCAGCCATCACCATGGACGGAGCCGAGCGGCACGCAGGAGCCGAGACGTAAACAGTCAGAAGCGCACATGGATGGGCAGGAGAGCGAACTGCGCCGGGCGCTGGTCCCGTGGCCGACGCGCGCGATGGCCGCGATCGCGGCGACCGCGGTGGCCGTCTGGCTCACGGTCCACGTGCTCGGCTCGGCGCCGATTCCGCCCGCGCTGATGGGTCTCGCGGCGGGAGCGGCGGTGCTCGTGTCGCCCCGCGGGGGGTGGCTGGCGCTGTCGGGCATCACCGTCATGTTGGCCGTGGTCGAGGGCCACGCCGGGCTTGCGGTGGTAACTGTGCTGGCGCTCGCGCTGCCGGTGTTGGTGATGTGGCGCTCGGCCGGCGCGTGGCCGCTGGCCGCTGGCGCACCAGCGCTCGGGCTGATCGGGCTCGCGGGCGCCTGGCCGGCGCTCGCCGCGCGAGCGAGTACGCCCTGGCAGCGGGCCGGGCTAGCCGGGATCGGCTGGATCTGGCTGGCGCTCGCCGCCCCGGTTCTCGGCCGGGTGCTCTATCTGCCGGCGATCGGCGGCATACCGCCGTCGGCCGAGTGGGGCGGCTCGGTAACCGCGACCGCCAATCAGATGCTGTCGCCAGTGCTGCGCTCGGGCGTGCTGGCGCCGGCGCTTGTTTGGGCATTGGCAGCCCTGATCCTGCCCTGGCTGGTACGTGGCCGCAGGGCGGCCGTCGATCTCGTCCGGGTCGCGATCTGGTCAGTGACGCTGGCGGCTGCGACCGCGGCCGTTCTGACGGTCGCGCATGGCTCCGACGCGGCGGCGGCCGCGTCGACCGCGGTGGCCGGGGCGGTGGCCGGAGCGATCATCGCGTTTGCCCCGCCGTGGCTCTCGGCAATCCGCCTCACGTCGCGTCCGGGACGTCATCCGACTGGCCCTGGGGGACAATTTCCGTAGCATGGATCAGCCCCAAGGGCGTCCCCATGAGTGTCCTCAGAAGTCTCGAAAGCAAGATCGCCGGCCTCGTTGAAGGCACCTTCAGCCGTGCCTTCAAGTCCGAGGTTCGGCCGGTGGAGATCGCGCGCAAGCTGTCGCGCGAAATGGAAGATCACAAATCCGTGTCGCTCTCGCGCACCTACGTGCCCAACGAGTACCGCGTCTATCTCTCTCCACGCGATCGGGAGCGCTTTGCCGACTACGAGGAGGCGCTCGCGAGCGAACTGGCGGGCTACCTGCTCGAACACGCCCGCAGCGAGCGGCTTGCGCTGATGTCGCGTCCGGTGGTCGAGTTCGAGACCGACGATCGCCTCCGGCTGGGCGAATTCGGGATTCAGACCAAGGTCGTCAATCCACAGGACCCAGAGGAGCCCGAGCCGGTGGCCGAGGAGTCCGGGCGGACGATGGTCTACAGCAGCGCTGGACGGGTCGCGGGTCCGCTCGAGGAGCGCGCCCATGCACGCCATCAGTCGGCGCTGCTGATCACGGACGGCAGGCGCCTGGTGGTCGGCCCCGGCGGCGCGACCGTGGGCCGCAGCCGCCGCTGCGACGTGATGCTCGACGATGCGAACGTCTCTCGGACGCACGCCGAGATCCGACCCCGCGGCGGCTCATGGGTGCTGACCGACCTCGGATCGACAAACGGCTCACGCCTGAACGGACGCAGGCTCGATGGCTCGGAGGTACTCAAGCCCGGCGATGAGATCGAGCTCGGCACTTCACGGCTCACGTTCGAACTCGAGTAAGGAAGCAAGGCCACCTGTGCTCGAGCCCGTTTCCGTAGGCCTGAAGTTCGGCTTCTTGATCGTGCTGTATCTGTTCCTGGTCTGGGTCGCCTGGAGCGCAACGCGCGACCTGCGCCGGGGCCGGGGTGGGGTGGTGCAGACCAACACCCCACCGCCGGACGCGACCGGCATGTACGACGCCGCCAAGGGGCTCGGCGAGCCCGACGAGTTCGAGCCGCGGCTGCTCGTCGAGCACGCCGCCGGGCACGAGAGCGGCGTGGCCTACGACCTGATCGAGGGCGCTACCCTCGGCCGCGGTAACGTCGAGATCCGTCTCGACGACCCGTTCGCGTCCTCACGTCACGCGCGCATCTCGCGCGAGGGCCACGTGGTGGTCATTGAGGATCTGGGGTCGACAAACGGGACATATCTGAACGACGATCCGCTGACAGGGCCCCAGCCGTTACACGATGGTGACCGAATCCGGATCGGCGACAGCGAATTCTCCTATCTGCAATGACGTCCTCCGCGAACAGAGCCTGATCGGCCGTGCTTCGAGCAGCGCACACGACTTGGCGCACCGACACCGGTCGGCAGCGCCGCGGTAACGAAGACAGCGCGTTCGCCCGCGCGCCGCTGTTCGTGATCGCCGATGGGATGGGTGGCGCCCAGGCGGGCGAGGTCGCATCCCGGATCGCGGTCGAGGCGTTCCACGACGACCTGCCCGAGCGCGGCACGCCGGAGGAGAAGCTCGCCGAGGTGGCCCAGGTGGCCAACCGGCGGATCTTCGACATCTCGCGGGCCGAGCACGAGCGGGCCGGGATGGGGACGACCCTGACCGCGGTCTACGTCGAGGACGGCCAGCTGGCGATCGCGCACGTCGGCGACAGCCGCGCCTACCTGTTCCGTAACGGCGAGCTCGGCCTGCTGACCCAGGACCACACGCTCGTCGGCGAACTGGTCAAACGGGGCAAGCTGACCGAGGAACAGGCCGCCGAGCATCCGCAGCGCTCGATCATCACGCGCGCGCTCGGGATCGACGCCGAGGTCGAGGTCGACACCTGGACCTACGGCGCGCGCGCGGGCGACGTCGTCCTGCTCTGCAGCGACGGTCTGACGTCGATGATCACCGAGGAGCAGATCGTCGCGGTCCTGTCGAGCGAGCCCGATCTGGACGCCGCGGCCGACCGCCTGATCGACGAGGCCAACGAGGCCGGCGGGCGCGACAACATCACCGTGATCCTGTTCACGCTCGAGGAGGTCGGAGGCGACGGCAACGTCGACGAGCCGACCGTGATCGGGATGGCGCCGCTGCCCCCCTCCGAGGGTCCGTCGGGCACGACCGGCCGCGCTGCGGCCGCCACGATCGCCGCCTCACCACCGGCCTCGCAGGAGGCGCGACCGGTGCCACGGCTCGCCCGCACCCAGGGCCGCAACCAGGACTCGGGCCCGCGGCGCGGGGCCGGCCGGTTCACGAAGCCGCTCGCGGCGTTGCTGGCGGCCGCGATTGTGGTCTTCCTGATCGGCGCCGGCGGCTACCTGGCGACGCGGCAGCTGTTCTTCGTCGGCACCAACAACCAGGGGATCGTGACGATCTTCCGGGGCCTCCCCTACCAGCTCCCCTTCGGGATCCGCCTGTATGAGACGTTCTATGTCTCCGGGGTCCCGCTCCAGTACGTTCCCGCCCCGCGGCGCGGGGAGTTGACCAACAGCCAGCTCCGCTCACAGGGCGACGCGATCAGCCTGGTACACGCGGCCGAACTGGGGCAGCTCGCACGATGAGGGCCCGCAACCGAGAGCTCGTGGCGCTGATCCCCGCCTCGCTGCTGGTCACGGCCGGCTTCGCGGGCGTCTTCATCCAGCGCGAGAGCCAGCTGACGAACGTCTCGCTGACCTACGGCGCGATCTTTCTCGGGCTGTGCCTCGCGGGCCACATCTTCATCAGGATGACGCTCCCGAACGCCGACCCGTACATGTTCCCGCTGATCGCCGTGCTGGCGAGCTTCGGGATCGTGATGGTGTACCGGATCGACGCGACCGACGCCCGCCAGCAGGCCCAGTGGTTCGTGCTCGGGCTGATCCTGTTTGCGGTCACGATCATCGCGTTCCGCGACTACCGCAAGCTCGAGCGCTACCGGTATCTGATCGTCGCGGTGTCGCTCGTGCTGCTGGCGCTGCCGCGGCTGCCGGTGGTGGGCTACGCGGCCAACGGCGCCTACCTCGGCGTCCGGGTTCCGGGGCTGTTCGTATTCCAGCCGCCGGAGTTCGCCAAGATCGGGCTCGTCATCTTCCTCGCCAGCTACCTGCGCGATACACGCCAGTTGCTGGTGGTCGGGGCACGGCGGGTGCTCGGCGTGACGATCCCGCCGCTCAAGCACTTCGGCCCGGTGCTCGTGATCTGGGGGCTGGCGATGGCAACGCTGGTCGTGCTCTCCGACGTCGGCTCGTCGATCATGTTCTACGGGGCGCTGCTCGCGATGCTGTACGTCGCAACCAACCGGGTTTCGTTCGTGGTCGTGGGACTGATCGCCGCTGCGATCGGGTTCTGGTACCTGGGGACCCACATCCCCCACATCCACGCGCGCGTGGAAACGTGGCTGCACCCCTTCGACCCGCAGCTGTACAACGCCCCACTCGGGAGCTTCCAGATCGCGAACTCGTTATTCGCGCAGGCTGCCGGAGGGCTGTTCGGTCAGGGCTTCGGGCAGGCGATCCTGAACTTCCCCGGCGGGGGGACACTGCTCCCGTTCCCGCAGACGGACATGATCTACGCGGTCATCACCGACGAGCTGGGGCTGTTCGGGGCGACGGCGGTGCTGCTCGCGTATCTGATCTTCGTCTGGCGTGGGTTCAAGACGGCGATGCTCGCGCGCGACTCGTTCTCGAAGCTGCTGGCGACCGGGCTGACCGCGATGTTCGCGCTCCAGGTGTTCGTGATCGTCGGCGGGGTCACACGCGTGATCCCGCTGACGGGCGTGACGCTGCCGTTCATCTCCTACGGCGGATCGTCGATCATCGCCAACTTCGTCCTGCTGGCGCTGCTGTTGCTGGTGTCCGATCGCGCCCGGAGGCCCGCAGCATGAACAGCGCGATCGCGAAGCTGTTCGTCGTCGTGGTGGTGCTGTTCGCGCTGCTGATCGGATGGACGTCGCGGTGGACGGTGTTCGACGCGTCGTCGTTGACCTCGAACCCGCTCAATCGCAGGACGCTGGTCGATGACCTGCGGATCAAGCGGGGAGAAATAATCGCCGACGATGGGACCGTGCTGGCGAAGTCGATCCCCGCCCCCGCGCATACGTGGAAGCGGACGTATCCGACCGGCACGCTGTTCGGGCAGGCGGTCGGGTATCTGAACGCGCTCGAGGGGCAGGTAGCCGGGCTCGAGGAATCCCGCGAGCTCGCGCTGCGCGGGCTCCAGACGGGACTGAGCTCGATCTTCGGCCAGCTGAGCCCGAACCCGGTCGGCGATGACGTCTACACGACGCTCGACCCCACGGCGCAGCGGGTCGCCGAGGAGGCGCTCGACGGCCGCGCCGGCTCGGTCGTCGCGCTCGATCCGCAGACGGGCGCCGTGAAGGTCATGTACGCCAACCCTGGCTACAACAGCAACGATCCGCACGCGTGCACCGGAACGGGGTGTGAACTGAACCGTTCAACCCAGGGCCAGTACCCGCCGGGTTCGACGTTCAAGGTCGTGACCGCGACCGCGGCGATCGACAGCGGCAAGTACACCCCCGACTCGGTCGTCAACGGCAACTCCCCGGTCACGATCTCGGGCGTCCCACTCTCCAACGACGGCGACCAGAGTTGGGGCCCGATCTCGCTGACGACCGCCCTGACCTATTCGGTCAACACGGTCTGGGCGCAGGTGGCCGAGTCGCTCGGGCGCGGAACGATGACCGAGTACATGAAGCGCTTTGGCTTCTACGCCAAGCCGCCGCTCGATTACCCGCCCGGCCAGATCAAGCAGAGCCGTCCGTTCGGGCCGACCGGCAAGCCGTACCCAGCCGGGAGCCCGAACGAGGACATCGGCCGGATCGCGATCGGACAGGGTGGGCTGCTGGTGACGCCGCTGCAGATGGCGATGGTCGCCGCCGCCGTGGCCAACAAGGGCACGCTGATGGCGCCCCGCTTCACCAACAAGATCGTCGACCAGGACGGCCGCACCGTGCAGACGATCAAGCCGTCGGTCTACAACCACGTGATGAAGGCCTCGACGGCCCAGGAGATCGGGCAGATGATGGAGAAGGTCGTCGACGAAGGGACCGGGACGCCCGCGCAGCTGGGCAACGACATCCCGTTCGCCGGCAAGACCGGGACCGCGTCGGTAGGCCTCCCCGGCCAGGACCTGACGCAGCCGTGGTTCATCGGCTTCGCGCCGATCAGTGATCCGAAGGTCGCGATCGCGGTCACGGTCGAGCGGTCGCAGGGCGGCTTCGGCGGCACGGTCGCCGCGCCGATCGCCAAGGATGTCGTGCAAACGCTGCTCGCCGAGGGCCAGTAGGCGCAGATGCCCTCACCGACCCCCAACACCTTGATCGACGGGCGCTACAAGGTGCTCTCGAAGCTGGGGTCGGGCGGGATGGCAGACGTGTTCCTCGCCGAGGACCAGCAGCTGTCGCGCAAGGTCGCGCTCAAGCTCCTCCACGAGCGGTTCGCGGCCGACCCCGACTTCGTCGAGCGCTTCCGGCGCGAGGCCCAGGCGGCCGCCGGCCTTCAACATCCGAACGTCGTCGGCGTCTATGACCGCGGCCGTTACGAGGACACGTACTACATCGCGATGGAGTACCTGCCGGGACGGACGCTGAAGCAGCTGATCCGCGATGAGGCGCCGATTGAGCCGATCCGCGCGATCGACATCACGCTGCAGGTGCTCAAGGCCGCCCGCTTCGCGCACCGACGCGGCGTTATCCACCGCGATCTGAAGCCGCACAACGTGATCGTCGACGACGCCGACCAGGCGAAGGTGACCGATTTCGGGATCGCCCGCGCCGGCGCCTCGGACATGACCGAGACCGGCTCGATCATGGGGACGGCTCAGTACCTGTCACCCGAGCAGGCCCAGGGGTTGTCCGTCGGGGCCGGCTCGGATCTGTACTCGATTGGCGTCGTGCTGTACGAGCTGCTGACCGGAAGGGTCCCGTTCGACGGGGACGCGGCCGTCACGATCGCGCTCAAGCACGTCTCAGAGACGCCGCAGCCGCCGTCGCAGATCAACCCCAACGTCCCGCTCGAGCTCGATCAGATCGTCCTCTGGGTCCTGAACAAGAACCCGAGCGATCGTCCCGCCAACGCCGACGAGCTGATCACGGCGCTCGAGCACGCGAAGGTGTCGATCCAATCCGGCGCCGCCGGGCAGGACACGGCGCGGATGGCGGCGGTCGCGGCGCTCGCGGCCACCGGCGCGGGCGGTGGTGGCGCGCTCGGCGCGCTGCTCGCCCCCGAGGCGGCGCCGTATCCCGAGCCGAGCACGAACGGCGCCAGTGCCGCGGACGAGGAGCCGCCCGAGGATCAGGGCCGCCGGCGCTGGCTGCCGTGGCTGATCGGGGCCCTGATCCTGCTGCTGATCGCCGGCGCGGCCGCGGCCGCCTACTTCATCAGCCGCCCGAAGCAGGTGGTCGTGCCGACGGTAATCAACCTCCAGCTCAACGTGGGCCGGACCGTGCTCCTCAACGCCGGCTTCCACGTCGCGGTGATCAACGTGCACAGCTCGCATCCGGTCGGCGTCGTGATCGGCGAGGATCCGACGCCGGGGGGCAAGGCCGACAAGGGATCGACGGTCACGCTGAGCGTCTCGCAGGGACTGGGGAACACGACGATCCCGTCCGTGCTCGGGCTCGGTGAGGCGGCCGCCAAGAAGGAGCTCAGACGAAAACACCTCGACCCGCGCGCGGTGATGCAGCCGTCGACGCGATACGGCGTGGGCGAGGCGACCGGGACCGACCCCGCGGCTGGGCATCAGGTCCCCGCGGGCACGCAGGTGACGCTGTTCATATCGTCGGGCAAGCCCGAGAAGGCGGTTCCGAACGTGGTCGGCCAGGATCAGGCGACCGCGAGCGCCGAACTGACCGCGGCCGGCTTCCAGGTCGGGCCCGACGATCGGAGACGTCGACCACCGCCACGCCGGGCAGCGTGATCAGCCAGAGCCCGTCACCCAACACCGACGCCGTGGCCGGGTCGACGGTTTCGATCGTGGTCGCCAAGGCGCCACCGTCGGTCGTGGTTCCCCCGGTCGTGGGTGAATCCACATCGGGGGCGAGGAGCGCGTTGACCGGCGCGGGCTTTACGGTGACGCGCGAGACGCAGAACGTGAGCAACCAGTCGCAGAATGGGGTCGTGATCAGCCAGTCGCCGCGCGGTGGGGCGAAGGCCAAGCAGGGCAGCGCCGTGACGATCGTGGTCGGCAAGTTCGTCCCGACCAACGTCGTGACCACTCCCACGACGAGCACTTCGTCGACGACCACCACTTCGTCGACGACCACCAGCTCGTCGACCACGTCGGCGACGACGTCCAAATCCAACCCATGACCGGCACGCGGGTCGCGGTCCTCGCCGGAGGGAGGTCCTCCGAGCACGAAGTCTCGCTTGCATCGGCCGCCTCGGTGGCCGAGGGCCTGCGATCGTCGGGCTACGCGGTGACGACGATCGACATCGGGCGCGATGGCGTCTGGCGCCAGGACGGCGAGCTGCTGGCGCTGGTGCCGGGCCAGGGATTCCCCGCCCACGACGTCGTGTTCCCGGTCCTGCACGGACCATTCGGCGAGGACGGCACAGTTCAAGGGCTGCTCGAGTGCCTCGACGTGCCCTACGTCGGCGCCGGCGTGCTGGCGTCGGCCCAGTGCATGGACAAGGTGGTGTTCAAGGAACTGATGGCGCAGGCGGGAATGCCGCAGGTCGAGTACGAGGCCGTCACGGCGGCTGGGTACGCGGCCGCCCCAGCCGCAGTGCTCGGTCGGCTCGCCCGGCTGGGCCTGCCGGTGTTCGTCAAGCCGGCACGCCTCGGCTCCTCGGTCGGTATCTCACGCGTCGACGGCGGGGCGACGCTCGACGGAGCGTTGCGGACCGCGCTCGCCCACGACTCGGTGGCGATCGTCGAGGCCGCCGCCGGCGGGCGGGAGGTCGAGTGCTCGGTGCTCGGCAACGACGAGCCGATCGCGTCGGAGCCGGGCGAGATCCTGCTCGGCGCGGGCGAGGACGCTTGGTACGACTACGAGGCCAAGTACTCCCCGGGGGCCATGAGGCTCGTCGTTCCGGCGCGGATCGAACCCACGGTCCGGGACCGCGTCCGCGAGCTGGCCGTCGAGGCGTTCATCCGCAGCGGCTGCAGCGGGCTTGCCCGCGTGGACTTCTTCGTGGTCGGCGACACCGTGTTGCTCAACGAGCTCAACACGATGCCGGGCTTCACCCAGACCAGCGTCTACGGCTCGCTGTTCGCGGCCAGCGGAATCCCGTACGGCGAGCTGCTCGACAGGCTCGTCAAGCTCGCTTTCGAGCGCCACGAGCGCTCGCGCGCCTACCGGTTCTGAATCCGCCGACGGGTCGGCGCCCTTGATCGGGGATCATCCCCGCGACTATCGTCCCTTAACACGCGCTTTGGGTAACGATGGCGCGATGTTGGAGTCTCTATGGACCACCTCGAAACTGACACGAACCCAGCGATGACGTTTTCGATCGGCGCCGAAGATGCCGAGACCACGATCGTCACGATCCGCGGCGAGTTGGACATCTCCAACGTCGACCAGCTCGAGACCGCGATGACGCCCGTGATCGACCGGCGCGTGGGCCGGCTGATCCTCGACGTGGGCGAGCTGCGGTTCGCTGACAGCTCTGCGATCGCCGTCTGGGTCCGGTGGGCGGCGGTGGTCGGAGAACTGAGGCTGCGACACGTGTCCCCGCTCCTGCGAACGGTGATCGTGACGATGGGTCTGTCGGGCAGGTTGCGGCTAGAGCGATGAGGCGCGAGCGCGATTTCCCGTTCGACGTTGCGTCGGTGAGCGCCGCGCGGCACTTTGCCACCGACGCGCTCGCGGACACGCCCGCGGAGGTGCTCGACGCGGTGCAGCTGATGGTCTCCGAACTTGCCACCAACAGCATCCGTCATGCCAGGACGGGGTTTCGCCTCGCGATCGCGCGAGCGCGGGAGTCGGTCCGAATCGAGGTCACCGACGTCGGCGGCGGCGTCCCGCACGTCCGCCGCCCGGGTCCGACTGACCCGACCGGGCGGGGCCTGGCGATCGTCGAGATGTTCTCCGACGATTGGGGGGTCGAGTACGGCGCGCCGAGCGATAAGACGGTCTGGTTCACGCTCGCGTTCTGACGCTACGTGTAAAGCGCGACCTCGTTCAGCGCGACGCTCGTGTGAGGGCCGAGGTTGGTGATCCAGACCAGGTAGTAGCGGTAGCTGACGCCCTTGGTGTTGAGCTTGAGCGTCTGGGTCGTATGGACGTTGTCGGTGCCCCCGACCTTGACCCAGCCGTTGGGGCCGGTGTCAAACGTGTTGGGGTTCGGCGGATTGTGGCGGGCGTAGATGACCACCGAGTAGCCCGGCGTCGCCGTGTCGATGATCATCGATCGTGCCGCCACGCCCGGGCTGGCGTCCACGTAGAGCCCGACCCCCGGCTTGCTCTGCAGGCCGTAGTAGTAGGTCTCGGTCGTCCAGGCCGTGTTGCGGTTGCCATCGATCGCGAGTCCATCCTGGCCGGGGTGCTGGTTCTTGGGTCCGCTGGTCGCGTCGGGGTTGTAGTCGTGCGCGCATGAACTGCACAGCTGCACCTGGGCGTGCGTCTGCGGCGGGCGCGGCTGCGGCAGCTCACCGGTCCCGTGGTGCGTCCGCGGGACCAGGAACACGAGCACGGCGGCGACGGCGGCGACGAGCACGATCAGGGCCGAGATCACCGTCGCCGGATGGCGCAGGCGGAACGGCACCCGCCGCCGCTTCTGCGAAGGCAGCGTCTTGATCACGCTCGTGACCTCGCCGGTGGCGCTGCCGGCGCGCGCGGTCTCGACCGCGAGCGAGTCCTCGAGGTCCGCGATCAGCTCGGCGTCGTTGGCGTAGCGGTCCTCCCGATGCTTGGCGGTCGCGGTCTCGACGACGGCGGCCAGCGCGGCCGACGCCTGGGGCCGCTTGAGCTGCACGTCGGGGACCTCTTCGCGGACGTGCTTCATCGCGACCGCGACCTGATTGTCGCCCTTGAACGGGACCTCGCCGATCAGCATCTCGTACAGAACGATCCCGAGCGAATAGAGGTCCGACTGCCCGTTGACATGCTGGCCGAGTGCCTGCTCGGGCGAGACGTAGTCGGTCGTCCCGAGGACGCGCCCGGCGGCGGTCAGCCCGTCCTCCTCGAGTGTGCGCGCGATCCCGAAGTCGGTGACCTTGGCCGAGCCCTCCTGGTCGATCAGGACGTTCTGCGGCTTGACGTCGCGATGGACGATGTGCTGGGCGTGCGCGGCGCCGAGCGCGCGCGCGATCTCGATCGCGTAGGCCACGGCCTCGGTGATCGGGAGGCGCCCGAGACGCCGGATCCTGTCCTTGAGCGTCTCGCCCTCGACGTACTCGAACACGATGTACGGGCGCCCGTCGTCTTCGCCGGCGTCGATCACGCCGACGATGTGCGGGTGCGAGAGCTGCGCGACGGCGCGCGCCTCCCGCCGGAAGCGCTCGAGCTCGTCCGAATCGCTCGTCACCTCGCGGTTCATCAGCTTGACCGCCACCTGCCGCTCGAGCGTCTCGTCGAACGCGCGGTAAACAGTCGACATGCCGCCGGAGCCGATCCTCGCCTCCAACCGGTAGCGCCCGCTGAGACTGGTGCCGAGGAGCGTGCTCATCTAGCCCGCTCTATTGTGCGCCAATTTGTGTTCGGGCATGGCTACGCCTACCCGCCTCGGTCCCTCGGTGGTACAGGTGGGCGAAGAGCACTCGTCAGGCCGACCCCAGGCCGTCCGCTCCTCCTTCGATTCGCAGGTCAGGCACCTCGACAACCCCGCCCCGGTCGGTCAGTCGCCCGACGACGGCGGTGCCCGGGTGATGCTCGGCAAGCAGCGCGACCGCCGCGTCGGCATCGTCCGCCGCGACGACTGCGCAGAAGCCGCAGCCCATGTTGAAGACCTCCCACATCTCGTGTCCCGGCACCCGGCCGAGCTCGGCGATCAGCTCGAACACCGGTGGCACCGGTAGCGGCGCGGTGATCTCGAAGCCGACGCCGTCGCCGATCCGCAGCAGGTTGAGTAGGCCGCCGCCGGTTATGTGCGCGAGGCCGCGAACGTCGAGCCCGCTGCGCAGCAGCGCCAGGATCGCGCGCACGTAGATAACGGTTGGCTCGAGCAGCGCGTCGGCGACGCTCGCGCCTTGCAGTGGCGATGGTCTGTCATCGAGCGTCAGGCCGCCGTCATCGAGCAGCGCCCGCCGCGCCAACGTCAGTCCGTTGGAGTGAACGCCCGAGGCGGGCAGCCCGATCAGCACGTCGCCGGGAGAGCACGTGGAGCCATCGACGATCGCGTCGAGCGCGACGGTCCCGAATGCCGAGCCGACGAGATCGAATCCGAGTGGCGACGGGTGTCCGCGGATCACCTCGGGAAGCTGACACACCTCGCCGCCGGGGATCTCGACTCCGGCCGCCTCGGCTCCGGTCCGCAGGCCGATCGCGAGCTGCTCGAGCAGGTGCGGCTCGGCGTGCTCGACGGCGATGTAGTCGAGCAACGCGAGTGGCTCGGCGCCGACGCAGATCAGGTCGTTGACGTTCATCGCGACGCAGTCGATGCCGATCGTGTCGAAGCGCTGCGCCTGTTCGGCGACGATCACCTTGGATCCGACGCTGTCGGTCGCGAGCGCGATCCCGAGTCCCGGCGCGATCTTGATGACGCTGGCGTAGTGGCCCGGCAGCGGCACCGAGAGCGAGCCGCGCCCCGGATCGATCGCCCGCAGCACCTCGACGAGCGCCGCCACTCCGCGATCGGCTTCGCGCGTGTCAACGCCCGCGGCTGCGTAGGCGTCAGTCATACGCGAATTGTCGTACATCCGGCGGACCACGCCGGTGCCGTGGAGCGTCGCTGCAGGCCACAACTACGACCTTATCTCTGCACGAGCCCGGCGGAGCCGGATCCCGACCGCGCCGGCGAGAGCGATCCGGTAGGCGGCGTAGCGCCACAGCGAGCGGTCCCGCTCGACCTGGTGGATCAACCATGTCGAGCCGAGCGTCGACGCGAACGACGCCGCCGCGCCGGCGGCGAACTGCACCCGCGTGCGGGGCGGAAGTCCGCGCCGCGCGAGGCGCGCTCCCTTGAGCACCGTCGCGCCCGCGATCACCGGGAGGGCGACGTGGCGGGAGAGGCGGTTTGCGTCCTCGCGCGTGAACCCACGCCACCGCGCGGCCGCGAGCGTCGCGCCGTTGCGAGACACGCCCGGGATCAGTGCGCACGCCTGGGCGATCCCGAGCCACAGCGCATCGACCGCCCCCGCGTCGGTCGAGACCCGTATCTGGGGCGAGCGGTCCGCCAACGCCATCGCCAGCGAACCGCACACGAGGCCTACAGCGATCGTCGGCGGCGTTCCCAGTCGCCGTTCGATCGGACGTTCGAGCAGGTACCCGACGATCGCGGGCGGGATGAACGACAGCGCGATCAGCTCCGCGATCCGACGGTCGAGCCCGTGGACGGCTTCGTCGACCTCGCGCCGCAGCGTGATCAGCAGCGCGGCGGCGGTTCCGGCGTGCAGCGCGATCTCGAACGCCTTGCGCAGCTCTGAGTCGAGCCGGTCATATTCCCATCCCAACAGCCACGGGATCACGGTCACGTGGCCCGAAGAGGAGATCGGCAGCAGCTCCGCAGGCCCGTGCAGTGCGCCGAGCAGCAGCGCCTGCCCGAGCGCGAGGGTCGCCTGCGTGGGGTCCTCGGTCGGGGTTTCGCCGGCGGTCGGCCGCGCCTCAGTCTGGCACGACATCCGCGGCCGGCTCGCCCGAGCGCTGTCGCTGAGTGCGGCGCCGGTAGATGTAGTAGACGATCGCTGCCACGATCACCGCAAGTCCGGCGTAGTCGACGTACTCGAGATGGTGGCGCCAGCTCTGCCACTGGCTGCCGACCTCGCGTCCGAGGACCGCGAGCCCTGAGATCCAGACGATCGAGCCGAGCGTCGCGAGCACGAAGAAGCGCCAGAACGGCATCTTCGCGATGCCCGCTGCGTACGGGAAGGCGACCCGGACCACGGGCGCCATGCGCGAGAAGAAGATCGTCGGATCCCCCCATCGCTCAAACCATCCATGGGCCTTGTCCAGCTTACGCTCGCTGACGTGGAGCTTGCCGCCTCGCGTGACCAGCTCCCGGGAGCCGAAGTACCCGATCGCGTAGGCGATCGAGGCGCCCGCCATATCCCCGGCGACGCCGGCGGTGATCACGCCCGCGAGCGAGAGGTTGCCCTGATAGACGTCAAAGCCGGCGAACAGCATCGTCGGCTCGGTGCCCGGCAATCCGATCACGCCGGTGGCGACTGACAGCAGCGCGACGCCCGCGAGCCCGAGATCCGAGATCAGCTGCGTCGCCAGCCGAACCAGCGGCTCGGTCAGTGAGGCGAAGGTCAACAGCAAGAGAGCCCAAGCGTAGCGGTGAAACGGGCAACCGTCCGGAGTCGCGGGACCCTCACGAGCTTCGCACCGCCCGCGTGTGCCGCCGGCCTGAGCGTGCCCGCGCTCGCAGCGACTAGGGTCTCGCCCGTGCGCGTCTGGGTCGACCTGACCAACTCGCCTCACGTGCTCGTGATGCGGCCGGTGATCGAGCAGCTGCGGGCCCGCGGCTACACCGTCGAGGTGACGGCCCGTGATTTCGCGCAGACACTGGGGCTGTTGGAGCGTTTCGGGATTGCGCACACCGCGATCGGGCGTCACCGAGGCGCGGGAGTGGCGGGCAAGGCCCGGGGGCTGGCAGCGCGCTCGCGGGCGCTCGTTCGCTGGGCCCGCTCACGCGGCTTCGATATCGCCCTCGGTCATGGCTCCAACGACGTCACGGTCGCCGCGGCAATCCTGAGAATTCCTTCATCGACGACTTTCGATTACGAGTGGGCGAAGGTTCAGCACACGGTCAACTGCCGGCTCGCGGCGGCCGTCGTCGTACCTGACGCGATCCCGCCCGAGCGGCTCTACCGCTACGGCGCACGGGGCAAGCTGCACCGCTACCCGGGTCTGAAGGAGGAGTACTACCTGGCTGACTTCGAGCCCGATCCGGCCGTGGTGTCGGAGCTCGGACTCGACCGCAGCGCGCCGATCACGGTGGTCCGCACGCCACCCGCCGTGTCGCTGTATCACCGCTTCGAGAACGACCTCTTCGGCCAGGTGCTCGAGCGGTTGCGGGGCTCGCAGACCGTGGTGCTGCCCAGGACGGCCGAGCAGCGTGCAACGCTCATACACGCGGGGGGTTTCGTCGTCCCCGAGCGCGCGATCGATGCGCAGTCGCTGATCGCGTACGCCGACCTCGTCGTGTCCGCCGGCGGCACCATGAACCGCGAGGCGGTGGCGCTGCGCACGCCCGTGTTCACCGTCTTCGAGGGGCGTCTGGGCGCCGTCGACGAGCGGCTGATCGCCACCGGCCGCCTGCGGCGCCTGACGCAGCCCGACGAGGTGCGGGCGCTCAAGCGCGACCGCCCGGCGAGCGCTGAGGAGAGGCGCGTGCGCCGCGATCCGGCGCTGTTGACCGACCTTCTGCTCGGCGCCGCGCGCGGCCGCTGAGCGCTCGCGGCGCTCCATGTGCGTACGGTTAGCGGCCTGGCGGTCGCGACCGCTTACGCGCCGGACTTCGCCCGCGAGGCTGGTACTTTCCGTTGCGCCTCGTGTCAGACACAACGCTAGAGACGCACCCCCTTCCCTCGCACGGGGACCGCAGTTCGGGGCCGGAGTCCAAGTCCGGCGACGACCGCCCGTTCCTGCTCCGCTACGTCTGGTGGCTCGTCGGCGCGGGGATCGTCGTCCTGTCGGGGCTGATGATCCTGATCCTCGGGACACGGCCCGGCTATGACCCCTACGGTTGGTTGGATTGGGGCTATCAGACCTTGCGCGGGTCGCTGAACCTCGGCGGGGCGCCGTCATGGAAGCCGTTCACCTACCTGTTCAACGTCCCGTACGCGCTCTTCGGCCACTTCGCGCTCTGGATCTGGATGCTGACGTCGGTCTCGATCGCGCTCGCCGGCGCGGTGTTCGGCGGGCGGATCGCGTTCAAGCTGACGGCGGCCGACGACCAGCATCGCTACGCGGCCTGGATCGCCGCGGTGTTCGCGGGCGCATTCGTGCTCGGGATCCAGGACTACTTCCACTACGTGATGAGCGTGCAGTCGGACCCGATGCTGGTGACCTTCTGCCTGGCCGCGATCGACTGCTACCTCAACCGCCGCCTCGGGTGGGCGTGGTGGCTCGGGGCGATCGCCTCGCTCGGCCGCCCGGAGGCATGGCCGTTCGTCGGCCTGTACGGGATCTGGCTGTGGATCAAGGTGCCGAAGATGCGCTGGCAGATCGTGGCCGGCGCGCTGCTGAACGCGTTTTTGTGGTTCGGCGTGCCGACGATCACCAACGGGCGCCCGAACATCGCGGGTCAGCTCGCGCTCGAGTCACCGCGCGAATGCACGACCGGCAAGATCACCTGCACCTGGGACCGCTTTACGGCGCTCAACTACCTGCCGGTCGAGATCGCGGCGCTGATCGCCGTCGTGCTCGCCTTCATGCGGCGCAACTACACCGTTCTGGTGCTCGCGGCGATGGCGCTCGGCTGGGTGATCGTCGAAATCGCGTTCGCGCTGCACGGCTTCCCAGGCGTGCCCCGGTACCTGTTCGAACCCGCGGCGCTGACCGGTGTCCTGGCCGGAATCGCCGCCGGTTGGCTGCTGCTGGACGCCTCGAAGATTGACAAGCGGCTGCCGGCATGGGCCGGCGCCCCGGTCGTGGCGGTCCTCTTTCTGACGATGGTCCCGGGCGGTATCGCCCAGGTCCGCGCCGAGCACAAGGACGTCTTCCACGAGCGGATGCGCACGACCGAGATCAACAAGCTGGCGGCGACCATAAATGCGCTCGGGGGCTACAAGAGCCTGCTGGCGTGCGGGCACCCGGTGGTCAACGTCGAGTACGTGAGCATCATGGCCTGGTACACGCACCTGAACACCGGCGTCGTCGGCCATCGACCCGAGTGGGAGATCAAGACCCGCAAGTACCCGATCGTGAATTTCATCCCGCTCCCGAACGGATGGGCGATCAAGTCCTACCGCTCGAACCGGCTCAACGGCTCGCCGGCGCTGATCGCACGCTGCTCGAAGATCAACGATCTCTACGTGCCGACTGCGTTTCACCCCAGCGGCGTCCTGATCCAGAAATAGCGCTCTAAGGCGTTTCACAGACAATCCGCGCGCTTAGCGGACCTTGAAGCAACCCCGATTACAATCACCCGCGCATGCGCCGGCGGCTCCGATCCGCGGCCTTCCCCGTCCATCGCCACGCGGTCCCGCAGCTGGTGGTCGACGGCGTCCTGGTCGCGTTGGCATATTTCCTGGCCTTCTGGCTTCGTTTCGAGGGCCCTCCGAAGGGCTCCTACGGGCGGCTGCTGGACGACACGATCGCCTGGGCCGTAATCGTCGCGCTCGTCGCGCTGGGAGCCTTCGGCCAGTACCAGCGCCTGTGGCGGTTCGTCGGCCAGCGCGACTACGAAGCGGTGCTGAAGGCGGTCGTCGTGGCGACCGTCGTGATCGTCGGCGCGATCGCGCTGTTTCACCCGGTGATCGCGTCACCGACGCACCGGATGTTCGTCCCGGGCCATCACCACCATCCGGGCCACTTCAAGATCGTGATCGAGAACGCGTCCGCGGTCACGCTGCCCGGGAGCGTGATCTCCGGGTTCTTCTTGCTGTCGCTCGCGTTTCTGGTCGGCGCGCGTTTCGCGGTCCAGGTGATCACCGACGGCCGTGTCCGCAGCCTGCGGGTCGGCAAGGGCTTTGGAGAGGTGCTCGTAATCGGCGGCGGTGACGGCGGCCGCCTCGTCGTGCGCGAGCTGATGCGCAACCCCGAGCTTCACCTGCGTCCGATCGGCTTCCTCGACGATGACCCGCGCAAGCTCGGGATCCGCGACGAGCACGGGCTCAAGGTGCTCGGCAACACCTCGTCCGATCTGGCGCGGGTGCTCGACGAGGTCGAGCCCGACGAGGTCGTGATCGCGATTCCGTCGGCGCCGGGCACGCTTCGCGCGCGCGTGGTCATGGCCTGCCGGGCGCGCGGGATCCCGGTTCGCACGATGCCGACCGTGTTCGAGCTGCTGCGCGACGGCTCGGGTCAACTACGCGTCACGCGGCAGCTGCGCGAGGTCCGCGTCGAGGACATCCTCGGGCGCGAGCCCGTCCGCGAGGAGCTCGATCGCGTCGGCGCCTACCTGGCGAACGAGACCGTGCTGGTCACCGGCGCCGGGGGCTCGATCGGTTCCGAGCTGTGCCGTCAGATCGCGCGCGTCGGACCGCGCAAGCTCGTGCTCGTCGATCACGCCGAGGACAACCTGTTCGAGATCGCCCGTGAGCTCGAGGAGGATCGCCACATCCGCACGGCGGTCTCGCTGCTCGCCGACTGCAAGGAGGAGGAGCGGCTGCGCGAGATTTTCAGTGACCACAACCCGACGATCGTCTTCCACGCGGCCGCCTACAAGCACGTCGCGATGATGGAGCAGAACCCGGTCGAGGCGATCCGCAACAACGCGCTCGCGACGCGGGTCGCAGCGAAGGTCGCGGGCGAGGCCCGCGTAGCGACGTTCGTGCTCGTCTCGACCGACAAGGCGGTCATGCCGGCCACGGTTATGGGCGCGTCGAAGGCGCTCGCTGAGTGGGCGGTCGAGGCGTCGGCGGTCAAGTACCCGAGGACCCGGTTTGCGACCGTCCGCTTCGGGAACGTGCTCGCGTCGTCGGGCTCGGTCGTCCCGATCTTCCGGCGCCAGATCGCCGCCGGCGGGCCGGTGACGGTCACTGACGAGCGGATGAAGCGCTACTTCATGACGATCCCGGAAGCGGTTCAGCTGATCATCCGCGCCGGCTCACTGGATGAGCGCAGCGGCGAGATCTACGTGCTCGAGATGGGCGAGGCGATCGCGATCCTCGATCTGGCCGAGCAGATGATTCGCCTCTCAGGGCTCGAGCCCGACCGCGACATCGCGATCGAGATCGTCGGCGCCCGGCCGGGCGAAAAGTTTCACGAGGAGCTGTTCAACCCCTCCGAGCACCCCCAGCCGACCCCCGCCCAGCGGATCCTGCGCGCCGAGCACGAGCATCTCGATCCGGCCTGGGTCGAGCACACCTTCGCCGAAATCAACCTGCTCGTGCTAGAAGGGGACGCCGCCGCGCTCGCGAAACACGTCTCCGATCTCTACGACGCTCGCGTCACCCACGACGCGAGCGAAGGTCCCCGTCTCGTTCCTTAGACTGCCGCAGACTCATGGGCGCAATTCCCTACGCCATCTCGGTGCACCACTTCGTCTCGACCGTCGGCGCCGATGCCGGATTCGCGGCGATCATCGGCCTCGCGATCCTGATCCTGCTGTTCTTCTCGCAGGCGCGCGAGACATCGACCTTGCGCCGGCGCGCCGACGAATCCGACGAGCAGGTCCGCCAGCTCGAGTTCCAGCTCGCGCAGCTCTCGCGCGCGCCTCAGACGACAACACCGCCGGTCGCGCCCGCTCCGCCGGTCGCGCCCGCTCCGCCGAGCGTGCAGCGAACCGTCGCCCCGGCCGGCGCAGCCGTGGGTGCCGCGGCCGCGGGCGCGGCGGTCGCCTCGCGCTCGGTTAGGCCGGCGACCCCTCGGATCCCCGCCGCCCCAGCCGGCGTCGGCGCTCCGGCGCTGAGCTCGGCCACGCGACTGATCCCGGCCGGCGCCGAAGATCCGATCTCGATCCGCGCGGCCGGGGACGCCCACGCGACCGGCGTCGCCATGACCGGCGCGGCCGCGCCGGCCGCCTCGGCCGATCAGTCGAGCGGTGGCGTTGTCGCGCCGCCTGGGCCGCCGCCCGCCGCCCCCCCGCCTTCGACTGCGGCCGCCGGTGCAAACGGCGGCGGCGTGGGCCCCGGAGCCGCAGGCGTCGCGGGCGCTGCGGCCGGTGCGGCCGCGGCCGGTCGGCCCCTTCAGCAGGCTCAGCGTCCGGCGCGACCCCCGACGGCCCGGCCACCGGTGCAGCCGGGCCGCCGTCCAGCGCCCGCGCAGCGCTCATCGCGCGCCCGTGGCGCAGCGCTCGTGGCCGGCGGCGTGATCGCCGTCGCGGCGATCGTCGTCGCGCTGCTGGTCCTGACCTCGGGCGGCACGAGCTCCAACCACGCCAGTAGCTCCTCGCAGACCAGCAACGCCGGCACCGGCAGGCACCGCCATGGCGGCCACGCCGCCCTGAAGCCGTCGGCGGTAATGGTGACCGTCCTCAACGGAACCGCGACGCCGAACCTCGCCCACGACATCACCCAGCGACTCGGCGGCCACGGCTACAAGACCGGCACCCCGGCGACGGCGACCGACCAGACCCAGACGGCGACAACCGTGGGCTATCTGCCCGGGCATCGCGCCGCCGCGCTGCTGGTGGCGAAGTCACTCGACCTCGGCAAGGGCTCCGTTCAGCCGGTCGCCCAGGCCAACGAAGCTGTAGCTTGTCCGCAGGCGTCGTCGTGCACGGCCCAGGTGATCGTCACCGTCGGGTCCGATCTGGCTTCGTCCGCCGCCACAACTACGTCTGCCGCCACCACCTAGTCGCCCCAATATCTCGATGACGGATCTGCTCAACCTTCCAGAGAGGACCGCCAAACCTCGTCAGCAGGGGATCACCCACGTGCTCGATCGCGGGCTCTCCGTGGCCGAGGTCGACGGCCTGTTCGAGGTCGCCGGCGATTACATCGACATCGTCAAGCTCGGCTGGGGCACAGCGGTCGCGACGGGCAACCTGGACGCCAAGTTGGCTCGCTACCGCGAGCACGGAGTCGCGGTGATGTTCGGCGGCACGCTCACCGAGCTGGCGATGGCCCAGGATCGGCTCGACGCGCTCGTGGCCTGGCTGCACGAGCTGGGGCTCGAGCACATCGAGGTCTCCGATGGGACGATCACGATCGAGCACGAACGAAAGCTCGAACTGATCCAGCGCCTGGCAAAGGAATTCACGGTCCTGTCCGAGGTCGGCTCCAAGGACAACACCCGGATCATGGCTCCGTTCAGATGGGTCGAGCAGATCCAGACCGAGCTCGAGGCCGGCGCCTGGAAGGTGATCGCGGAGGCGCGTGAGAGCGGCAGCGTCGGCATCTTCCGCCACGACGGCGAGGTGCGGATGGGGCTGATCGACGAGATCGTGCACGCGATCGATCCCGAGAGCGTTCTCTTCGAAGCGCCCCGCAAGGACCAGCAGGTGTGGTTCATCCGCCGTTTCGGCCCCGACGTGAACCTCGGGAACATCGTCCCCGAGGAAGTGCTCTCGCTCGAGACGATGCGCGTCGGCCTGCGATCGGACACGGCGATTCTCGACCACGATGAATGAGTCCCGGCGTGACCGGGTCCCGACGGCCGCTTGAGGGAGTTGTGCTCGCCCGCCATGGCGAGACAGACGACAACCTCGAGCCGCTTCGCTTTCAGGGCTTTACGGACACCCCGCTGAACGGCACCGGGCGCGCCCAGGCCGCCGCGCTGGCACAACGGCTGGCCGACGCGGACCCGCCCGGCTCGCTATGGCCATCCGGGCCCGGCGCGCGCTCACTGTGGACCTCTGATCTGGCCCGCGCCGCCGAGACGGCCTCGATCGTCGGTGCGCGGCTCGGGCTCGAGCCCCGGCCCGACGCGCGTCTGCGCGAAGCCAGCCGCGGCCGCTGGGAGGGCTACACGTTCGCCGAGATCGAGCGCGACGAGCCCGAGCTATATGCGCAGTGGCGCGAGGCGCCGGCGCAGTGGCGCTTCCCCGGCGGCGAGTCACTGCTCGAGCAGCAGCAGCGGGTCACCGAGGCGCTGACCGCGATCCACGCCGGCGGCGAGCTACCGGCGCTCGTGGTCTGCCACGGCGGCAGCATCCGCGTGATGCTGTGCGCCGCCGATCCCCGCGGGCTCGCCGCGTTTCACGACTTCGACGTCCCCAACGTGGCGGTGGTACCGCTGTGAGGCGGCTGCCGGTCGCGGCATTTGTCGCGCTGGCGATCGCGACGATCGCTGCGTTCTTCGTCACGCAGCACCTGAAGGTCTCGACGCCGCTGCTGACCGGCGCGCCGGCGCCGCAACCGTCGGCGATCAACCCGATCGATGGTCGCGCCTGCCTGACCCACACGCACCGCGGTCTGCGGCTTCTGAGTCACCGGCGGATGCTCGTCTCCTTCTACCTGCTCAACCGTTCCGACGACGTCGACGTCTACATCGTCAACTCCGACGGCGAGATCATCAAGACGATCGCCTCCGGTGTGCACATGCAGGCCTCGCCTCCCAAGCGCGGATATTTCTCCTGGGACGGCCGCACCCAGAGTGGCGCGTTCGCGCCCGACGGCAATTACTACATCAGGGTCTCGCTGATCCATCAGGGCCGCTCGGTCCTGATCTCCAACAACTCCGGCGCCGAGCCGGTGACGGTTCTGACGGTTCCACCACGGCCTCGGGTCACGAGCGTGACCCCGAGCACGATCTCCGGGTCCGGCGGCTCGGGCGGCTCGGGCGCGACGATCCATTACACGGGCGCGGACGGCCTGCAGGGCCGGATCTTCGTCTACCGCATCGGCGCCTCGGGTGCGCCGCAACTGCTCAAGAGCTTCGCGGCCGGGCGCAGTGGATCATCGGTCTGGGACGGGACCGCTCCGGGCGGCCGGCCCGCGCCGCCCGGCACCTACGCCTTCCGCCTCCGGGTCACCGACAAGGCGTGCAACGTCGGTTTCTACCCCGCGCAGTGGCCTGTGGCCGGGGGCCCGCCAGCCGGCGATCGCGTCACGGTCGATCCGTCCGCTGGGTGACGACCGGCGGGACTGTCGCACCGCACCGACCCGTACCGTTAGGCACCGCTGATGACCGCATACCTGAAGCGCCTGGTCTCCTCGCTGGCCGCCTACCAGGTCGCCGACGTCGTCTCGAAGTTCATCGCGGTCCTGCTGCTGCCGGTCTACACGCGCTACATCGACCCGGCCGGCTACGGCGTCGTCGAGCTGCTCGCCAACAGCGTCATCTTCATCAGCATCGTCGTGCGCTTCGGGATGATCGAGGCCTTCATCCGCTTCTACTACTCCGACGACGATCCCCAGCGCCGTGACGCGCTCGTGCGTCGCACGGCGCTTTTTCTGCTGATCGCGACGACGATCGTTTCGGCGCTGCTGGCGGCGTTCGCCGGACCACTGAGCACGCTCCTCCTCAGCCACCGCGACACGACCACGTTCCTGGTCGCGGTGCTGGGACTGTGGTCGTTCACCAACCTCGAGTTCGCCTACGCCGTGCTGCGCGTCGACGAACGGCTGCGCCTGTACGCGACCGCCTCGCTGACCAATGTGTTCTTGACGATCGCCGCCTCGGTCGTGCTCGTCGTCGGCCTGCACGACGGCGCGCGCGGCCTGTTGCTGGGCAACTACGGCGCCTCGACGGTTGTGCTGGTGGGCCTGTGGTGGAAGATGCGGCGGCGGCTGTGGCCCCGTCACGCGCGCGTCGAGCCGATGGCCGAGCTGCTGCGCTTCGGGTTGCCGACAGTTCCGGCCGAGGCGTCGGTCTACGCGCTCAGCATCGTCGACCGCTACTACATCTACCACGACCGCAGCCCGACCCTGGCCGGCCTGTACTCGATCGCGGTCAAGCTCGCGGGCGCGGTCGCGTTCATCGTGCGCGCGTTCCAGTACGCGTGGCCACCGCTGGCGTACTCGGTAACCGATGACGTCGAGGCCTCGCGGCTGTACGGGATCGTCACGACCTACTACGCGTTCGTCGCGGGCTGGGTGGTCGCCGGCTTGGCGCTGCTCGGGCGGTGGGTGCTCCGGCTGCTGGCAGCACCGTCCTTCTTTGACGCCTACAAGGCGCTGCCGTGGGTGTCACTCGGGTGGGCGCTGTACGGGCTGTGGGTCGTGTTCCTCGTGATCGCGGGCCGGGCCAAGGTGACCACGCGCAACTTCCCGGCGGCGATCGCGGGCTTGGCGGTCAACGTGATCCTGATCGTGGCGCTGGTCCCGTCGCTCGGGATCGCCGGCGCTGGGATCGCCCTCTGCGGCGCCTATGCGGTCATGCTGGTGGTCATGTACTGGCTTACCCGGAAGGCGTTCCGGGTGCAGTTCGAGTGGTCGCGGCTGGCGCGCCTGGTCGTGGTCATGGGCGGCCTCGCGGCCGCCGGCGATCTGGTCCTGCCCACCCACGGCGTGGTCGGGCTGCTGACGCGCGGGCTCGTCACCCTCGCGATCCCGTTCGTGCTGCTCGCGACCGGCTTCGCGCACCAGGCCGAGCTGCGCCAGCTCCGGCTGCTGCTCGCGCGCGTTCGCCGGCCCTATCCGCCGCCGGCCGGGAGCGCGCCGTGAGCGGCGGCCGACTGCGGGGTAGCGCACGGTGAGCGGGAGCCGGCCACCGGTCAGCGTCGTGATGCCGTTCGCCGGGTCGCGCGCCGACGCCGAGCGGGCGCTCGACGCGTTGCTCGAGCTCGACACCGGTCCCGACGACGAGCTGATCCTGGCCGACAACGCCGGCATCGCGCCGGCGCGCGAGGGGGTCCTGGTCGTGCTCGCCGTCTCCGAACACTCTCCCTCGCACGCGCGCAACGTCGGCGCCGAGCACGCCACCCGGGACTGGGTCCTGTTCCTCGACGCCGACTGCCGCGCCGAGCCGGGCCTGATCGCGCGTTACTTCGATCAGCCGATCGCGGCCGAGGTCGGCGCACTCGCGGGCGAGGTGGTCGCCTCGACGGACGGCGCGTCGCTGGCCGCCCGCTATGGCGCCACGCGCAACTTCCTCGGCCAGAGTGCGCATCTCTCCCACCCCTACCTGCCGCGCGCGGTGGCGGCGAACCTGCTCGTGCGCCGCGCGGCGTTCGAGCAGGTCGGTGGGTTCTACGAGCGGGTGCGCGCCGCCGAGGACACCGATTTCAGCTGGCGCCTGCAGCGCGCCGGGTGGGCGCTCGAGGCCCGCCCGCGGGCGCGGGTCGAGCACCAGTACCGGACCACCGTCGATGCGCTGCGCCGCCAGTGGCGGGGCTACGCCGCCGGCCGCGCCTGGCTCGGGCGCCGCTACGAGGACTTTGACCCTGAGCCGGCGATCCAGCGCGCCGGAGGCAGGTTGTTGCACCGCGGCTCGGGGCGTCGCCGACGGCAGCGATCGGCTCCCGGCGCCGCGCACGTCGGCATGCGCGATCGTGGACGCTTTCTGGCGCTCGACGCGCTGCTCGGCGTCGAGGAGCTCGCGGGGATGGCGCTGTCGAACCGACCGGGGCCGGCGCACGGCGTGTCGGGCCCGGTCCAGGTGGTGCTGGTCGCCGAGCACTTCCCCACTCGCGGCGATCCACTGAGTGACTTCGCTCGCACGCTGGCCGGCGCCCGGGTCGAGGCGATCGCGCGGCCGGAAGCGTTCGATCCCCGCATCGGGCGCGAGCTCACCGTCCACTACCGCGAGGATGACGGCACCGCGGCCCGGCGGGGGGCGCTCGTGCGCCTGGTCGTCCGCCACCCGATCCGCGCCGCGCTCGATCCCGTCCGGCGCCGGCGGGGCGATCCGAAGCTGGCGGCGCTCGCCCCCGCCGCGCTGCGGCTGATCGCCGACCCGGGCGCGCGCGTGCACGCGCTCGGGGGCAATGAGGCGCGCGAGACGGCCCGCCGCCTGGCGACGCTCGCGGGGCGCGCGCTCGAGGACTCCTGATGCTGGTCGACGTCGTCGACCCGTCGGCTTACACGCCGCCGTATGACCACGCGCTGTGCGCGGCGCTCGCACGGGCCGGCGCCGACGTGAGGCTGGTGACGAGCCGGTTCGCGTACGGCGGCGTCACGGTGCTGCCCGGCTACCACGTCGACGAGCGCTTCTATCGGCTCGCTCGCGGCGGGGCTGGCTCGCGCTCGCGGCGGGCCGTCAAGGCGCTCGAGCACGTGCCCGAAATGCTCGCCTACCGCCGTTCGGTCGCTGCCGATGTCGTGCACTTCCAGTGGCTGACGATGCAGTGGCTCGACGGGCGTCTGCTGCCGCGGGCGGTCCCGGTCGTGCTGACGTCGCACGATCTGCTGCCGCGCGAGGCGCGCCCCGGTCAGGCGGCGGCGCAGCGGCGGGCGTACGAGCGCGTCGACGCCGTGGTGGTCCACTCACAGTACGGCCGCTCGTTGCTGGTCGATCGCCTCGGGGTCGATGCCGAGCGCGTCCACGTGATCCATCACGGCGCGTTCGCGCATCTGGCGGCGCTGCCGCCGGCGCCGCTCGAGCCGTCGCTCGCGGCCGTCGAGGGCCCGGTGGTCCTGTTCTTCGGCCTACTGCGGCCCTACAAGGGCCTCGCCACATTGCTCGAGGCGTGGCGGGGCGTGGACGGCGCCGAGCTGTGGATCGTCGGGCGGCCGCGGATGGAGTTGCCCTCGGCGTCGCCGCCCGGCGTTCGTTTCGTGCCCCGGTTCGTCTCCGATCCCGAGCTGGCGGCGTTCTTCCGTCGCGCCGACATCGTGGTGCTGCCCTACTCGCGGACCGAGCGGCTGGACTTCTCGGGCGTGCTCGCGACCGCGCTTGGCTTCGGCCGCGCGATCGTCGTCAGCGACGTGGGCGGTCTCGGCGAGGTGGCGGCGCAGGGCGCGGCGCGGCTGGTCGCGCCCGACGACGCCGGCGCGCTGCGCGCCGCATTGGTCGAGCTGATCGAGGACCCCGGTGCGCGCGAGCGCCTCGAGGCGGGCGCGCGGGCCGCAGCGAACGGGCCGTACTCGTGGGACGTCGCCGGCGCGCCAGACGCTGGCGCTATACCGGTCGCTCGGCGCCGGCTAGAGCGGTCTCGGAGCGACGTTGGACCTCGGTCCGGACGAGCGGCGCCACCTCGGTCCCGAACAGCTCCATCGAGCGCAGCACGTCCTTATGGGCGACCGCGCCGACGCTCATCTGGCCGATGTAGCGCGTGTTGGCGAACAGCTCGTGCTCGAACAGGATCTTCTCCGCCACCTGCTCGGGCGAGCCGACGGCGAGCGCGCCTCGCGGCGAGCGCAGGCTTTCGTATTCGGGCCTGCCGGACGGTGGCCAACCCCGCTCGCGCCCGATCCGGTTCATCATCGCCAGGTACGGCTGCGCGAAGGCCGAGTCGGCGGCCGCGGAGGTCTCGCCGACGAACGCGTGCGTGTTGATCCCCACCGGCAGCTGGTCGGCATCATGGCCCGCCTCGCGCGCAGCCTGGCGGTAGAGGTCGATCAGCGGTGCGAAGCGCTCCGGCTGCCCGCCGATGATCGCCAGCGTCAGCGGCAGGCCGAGCATCCCGGCCCGCACCACCGACTGGGGTGAGCCGCCGACCGCTACCCACACCGGCAGCGGATCCTGCACCGGCCGGGGGTAGATGCCGGCGCCGTTCAGGGGCGCGCGCAGGCGGCCCGACCAGGTCACGGTCGGGTCTTGACGGATCTTGAGGAGGAGGTCGAGCTTCTCGGCGTACAACTCGTCGTAGTCGTCGAGGTCATAGCCGAACAGCGGGAACGACTCGATGAACGAGCCGCGCCCCGCCATGATCTCCGCGCGGCCGCCCGAGATCAGGTCGAGCTCGGCGAACTGCTGGAAGACCCGCACCGGGTCATCGGAGCTGAGCACGGTGACCGCGCTCGAGAGTCGGATCCGCTCGGTCGTCGCGGCGATCGCCGCGAGCGGCACGACCGGGGCGGAGATGAGGAAGTCGGGGCGGTGGTGCTCGCCGATCGCGAACACGTCGAGCCCGAGCTGCTCGGCGAGCTGGGCCTCCTCGAGCAGGTCACGCATCCGCTGCTGCGGGCTGACGCCCGAGCTGAGGTCCGCGAAGGTTGCGACTCCAAGTTCCATATCGCAGTCCAGTCTAGCAGGTAGTTGTCCTCACAACTATTGGGTGGTGGGCTGCCCGGGTGCCAGGGTCCACGCCCGCGCGTGCCCGTCCCGCGCGCCGCCCGGCGTCCACGGCGCCCGCCCGGGTGCCCCGCCCGCGCGCCTGGGTGCCCGCCCCGGTTCCCGTCCGCTGGCGGTTCGCCCGCTCGGGCGCAGAACGCGCCAAACCGCGGGCTGCGGTGGTGGCTTGCCACGTTTGTCGAGCTGAGCTCGCGGTTCGTGGCACGCTGGACCACCCCGCGGCGGTTTGCCACCAAATACGGGGTGGCAGGGACATCAGAACGTGGAAAATCCGGCAGGACCCGGTCAGATCCTCCACGTCAGGCCCGCTGGTCGCGCATACCGTGGAAGATCCGGGCGGCGCACCGTGGATTTTCCACACCTGTCGCAAGCGGTGGTGCCGTCCGCGCCTGGCGATCGGCGGCGCAAGAGTGATCCCAGCGGGGCGCCGCCCAAGCCGGGACCCGCGTCCGTGCGCCAGAATGCGCGCGCGATGACCGTCGTGGCGATCGTCTTCTGGGTGTCCGTCGGACTCCTGCTCTACACGCATCTTGGCTACCCCGCGCTGCTCGGGGCGCTGGCCCCGCTGCGCCGGCGCAAGCCGGCGGCGGCCACGTCCGCCGCTGCGGCCGCGACACCGGACGTGTCGGTGATCGTGGCTGCCTACGCCGAGCAGGAGGTGATCGCCGAGCGCGTCTCGAACCTGCGTGCGCTCGACTATCCGGCGGACCGGCTCGAGGTGCTGATCTCGTGTGACGGCTCGCCCGACGAGACCGCACTTCGCGCCCGCCAGGCCGGTGCCGACGTCGTGCTCGAGCTGCCGCGCGGGGGCAAGATCCGCGCCCAGGACGCGGCGGTCGAGAAGTCCCGTGGGCAGATAGTCGCCTTCAGCGACGCCAACGTCCGCTGGGAGCCGGACGCGCTGAGGGCGCTGGTGGCGCCGTTCGATGACCGGCGCGTCGGCTACGTGTGCGGCCAGGTGGCGTTCGTCAACGAGCGCGGGACCAACCAGGAGGGGGTCTACTGGCGCTACGAGATGGCGGTCCGTGAGCTCGAGTCGCGGGTGCGGTCGGTCACCGGCGGCAACGGCGCGATCTACGCTACGCGCCGCGATTCGTATTTAGTGGTCGACCCGATCATGGGCCACGACCTCTCGTTTCCGTTCAACATGGTCAAGCGCGGCTGGCTCGCCGTGTACGCGCCGCAGGCGCGCGCGAGCGAGAAGATGGTCCCCTCGATCGAGGGGGAGTTCGCCCGCAAGCGGCGGATGATGAGCCACGGCTGGCCGATCGTCCTGCGCGGCGGGATGCTGTCGCCGCGCGGATATGACCCCCTGTACGCGTTCATGATCGTCTCCCACCGGCTGCTGCGCTACCTGTCGCCGTTTTTGCACCTGCTCGCGCTCGGGACCAGCATCGCGCTGATCGGCCAGGGGTGGGTGTACGTGGTCGCGGTCGTCGTGCAGGCGGCCGTGCTGCTGGCGGCGCTGCTGGCGCCGCTGTTGCCGATCCGGCCGCTGCTGCTGGCCCGCTACTACGTGCTGACGACCGCGTCGCTCGCCGCGGGGCTGTGGGATTGGCTCGCGCACGGGACGCACGCCGGCTGGGAGCCGGCCGAGGGCACGCGGTGATCAGCCGCCGAGTTGAGGGCAAGCGGTGATCAGCCGCGCGCTCGATCTGACGATCGGCCTGATGGGCTCGATCGTGACAGCGCCGCTGGTGGCGGCGCTCGCGCTCGCGGTGCGGCTCGAGAGCCGCGGTGACCCGATATACCGTCAGAAGCGGATCGGCAAGGACGGGCGGCCGTTTCAGATCTACAAGCTGCGCACGATGATCACGGGCGCCGAGTTCACCGGCGCCGGCCTGGCGGTCGCGGCGGGCGACAGCCGCATCACCCGGGTCGGCGCGCTGTTGCGGCGCTACTCGCTGGACGAGCTCCCCAACCTGTGGAACGTCCTTCGCGGCGAGATGGCGATCGTCGGGCCGCGGCCGACGCTCGAGGGGCAGGTCCGCCAGTACAGCCCGCGCCAGCGGGGGCGTCTGGCGGTCAGGCCGGGCATCACCGGCTGGGCCCAGATCCACGGCCGGGCGTCGTTGCCGTGGGCCCAGCGGATCGAGCTCGACCTATGGTACGTCGAGCACCGCTCGCTCAAGCTCGATCTGCAGATCCTTGCGCGAACAGTCGAGATGGTCGCCAGCGGCCACGGCATCTACAAGGGCGACAACGGCGGATGGCAGGACCCGAACGAGACGACCTAGCCGCCCCCGGACACGGTCGCGGCGGCGGCGAGCGTCCGGCCGTCCTGCTGACCGGGGTCGGCAAGCGCTACGACATCGTGTCGGCGTTCGCCCAGCACACGACCGTGATCGCGGCTGACCCCAACCCGCTCGCGCCCGCGCAGTATGCCGCGCACCACCGTCGCTCGGTGCCGCCGATCCACGATCCGGACTACGTCTCGGCGCTCGAGGCGCTGTGCACCGAGTTCGGAGTCGGGGCGGTCGTGCCGCTGACCGATCTCGACCTCGAGGTGCTCGGGCACGCACGGGTGGCCGGGCGGCTGCCGGCGTTCGTCCCCGACCCCGAGTTCGCGCGCGCCACGTTTGACAAGTACGAGGCGCACCTGCTGCTGACCAGCGCTCGGGCTGCCGTCACCTGCGACCGTCCTCCCCGGCGAGGCGGTCGACAGCTACCCGGTGATGGTCAAACCCCGCCAGGGGTCGGGCGCGCGCTCGATCCACCGCGCCGACGATCAGCGCGCCGCCGAGTTCTTCGTCGACTACGTGAAGGAGCCGACGATGATCCAGCGCGCGATGGACGGCCCCGAGTTCTCGATCGACTGCCTGTCCGATCTCGACGGACGGTGCCTGAACGCGATCCCGCGGACGATGATCGAGTCCCGAGGGGGCGAGTCGATCAAGGGCACGGTGATCGACGACCGCGAGCTGATCGAGCTCGGCCGCCGCGTCGTCGAGGCGCTCGGCTGCCGCGGTCCCTGCACCGTGCAGGTGTTCCGTGACCGGGAGATCGGGATCGGGATCACCGACGTCAACACCCGCTTCGGCGGCGCCTTCCCGGCGCCGATGTACGCGGCGCTGCCGGGTCGCACCTACCCCGAGCTGATCGTGCGGATGGCGGCCGGCGAGCGGATCGAGCCGCACGTCGGCGAGTTTCGCGCCGGGATCACGTTCACGCGCTATTACTGGCAGCTCGAGCTCGACCCCGAGCTGGCGCCGACCGGGCGCGACATCGTCGTTCCGCCCGGGCCGCCGCGCCCGCGCTGAGCGGCTACGCGGGGGTCTGGGGCGCCTTTGCTTGGCTGGCCAGCCAGCGCACCGTCGGCGTCGTCTGACCGCTACCGTCTTAGCTGCAAGCTTCGAAGACCAGGAGGAAGTGCCAGTGTCAAGAGCTCCACGTTCGCTAGCCGGCAAGGTCGTCGCGATCACCGGCGGCGCGAGGGGAATCGGGCGCGCGACGGCGGCCGCGCTGATCGTGCAGGGCGCGCGGGTCGCGATCGGCGACATCGAGCCCGAGCTCGCTGAGCGGACCGCCAAGGAGCTCGGCGGTGGAACGATCGCCGTGGAGCTCGACGTGACCGATCGCGCGAGCTTCGCCAGCTTCCTGGACCAGGTCGAGCAGCGCCTCGGGCCGCTCGACGTGCTGGTCAACAACGCCGGGATCATGCCCGTCGGGCCGTTCGCACAGGAGACCGACGCAATGGCCGCCCGGATGATCGACATCAATCTCGAGGGCGTGATCTTCGGTTCCAAGCTCGCGCTGGAGCGCTTCCTGCCGCGTCGCAGCGGGCATCTCGTCAACATCGCGTCGATCGCGGGCAAGCTCGGCGTGCCGGGCGGCGCCACCTATTGCGCCACCAAGCACGCGGTGGTCGGCCTCAGTGAGGCGATCCGCGGCGAGGTCCACGGCACCGGCATCAGCGTTTCGGTCGTGATGCCGATCGGCGTCAACACCGAGCTGTACTCGGGCCTGCCGCAGCCGCGCGGCTTCAGGACGGTCGAGCCCGAGGAGGTCGCCGAGGCGATCGTCGCGGCGCTGCAGAGCGGTCGCTACGAGGTCTACGTGCCAAGGTCGCTGGCGGTCACGGCGCGCTTGAACGCGCTGATGCCAACGCGCGTCACGGACCTGTTCGGCCGCGTGCTCGGCTCAGACCGCGTGTTGCTTTCGGCCGACCATACGATCCGCGGCGCCTACGAGCAGCGGATGGCTCAGACCGAGGCGGGGACATACGCCGGTCCGGCCGCGGCGAAGGCCCAAGCGGCACAGACGGACTCTGAGCCGGCGCGGACGGACTCTGAGCCGGCGCGGACGGACTCTGAGCCGGCGCAGACGGACGCCGAGACGGCGCCGCCCGATCCCGAGCGCGTGACGGAGTCGGTCTAGGCCGACCGCAGCCAGTCGGCGATCAGGGCGCCGATCTGCTCGCCGGCGTCCTCCTGGAGGAAGTGGCTGGCGTCCTCGATCACGTGCGCGACCTCTGACCCGAGCGCGGCGGCAAAGCGGCGCCCGGTGGCGAGCGGTAGCACCGGGTCGGAGTCGGCCCACAGGATCAGCCTCGGCCGCTGGTCGTCCTTGAGCGCCTCGAGCACCCGCCGTCCGGCCGCCGCGCCTTGAGCGTCCGGGTGCGTCGGGAGGATCGCCGGGAAGGCGCGCGCGCCGGCCTTGGAGGCAGCGTCCGGGAACGGCGCCTCGTAGGCCGCGATCACCTGTTCGCCGGGGTCACGCTTGCAGGCGCCGCGGACCAGAAAGCCGACCGGCAGATCCTCGGTCCGCGCGACGAAGTCGCGGAACGCGATCCAGGCATCGGTCATCTTCTGCTGACCGGTGAACAGCCCCGTGTCGAGGATCACCAGCCGCGCGATCCGGTCGGGATGCTCGACCGCCGCGCGCAGCCCGATCGGCCCGCCCCAGTCATGGACGACGAGCGTCGCGTCGCGGAAGTCGAGGTGGTCAAACAGGGCGGCGAACGCCGCCGTATGACGGTCGTAGTCGTACCACGCGATGTCGGTCGGCTTATCGGATCGGCCGAAGCCCGGCAGGTCTGGCGCGATGCACCGATAGCCCGCGTCACGGACCGGGCCGAGCACCTTGCGCCACAGAAAGGACCAGGTCGGCTCGCCGTGCAGGAAGACGACGGGCTCGCCGTCCCCCTCGTCGATGTGTGCCAGCCGCAGTCCGTCGAAGTGGCGGTAGTGGGCCGCGAAGGGGTAGTCGGGCAGCCCTTCGAAGCGGTCATCCGGGGTGCGGATCGTCTCGGTCATGGCCTCCAGGGCTCCGGCCGGGTGCGGATCGCCTCGGTCATGGCGCCAACCTACACGGTTCAGTGCAGCCAGCTACCCGCGTCGGACGCGACCGTGACGTCGATGTCGGCCGGCTCGCGGGTCCAGGCGATCAGGTTCAGCGATTGCAGCCGGTCGAGCATCGCCTGAAACGCCTCGGCCTGCGCGCCGTTGACGTAGCGGCGCTCGATCTGAAACGAGTAGCCGTCGGCGGCGGCCTTGAACGGATCACCGGCCTGCTGCAGGTAGCGCAGGTCGCTGACGGCGCTGTCGAGCCGCAGCGGCGCGGTCCCGCCCGACAGCGACCGGACCGACGCCGCGAGCGCGACCAGGACCCGCAGCGCCACCGGGCGCAGCCCGCGATACAGCGACGGCGTCGCGCCGACCCGGCTCGCCTGTGAGCCGATCCTCGCGTTGATCGCCAGGCCGAGCGCGTGAACGTTGCTGGGCAGCGGCACCAGCGCCCGTTCCTTGTAGGCGGCGGCGAGTGCGCTCGGGCTCGCGAACGGCGCCGGCCCTCCCGGGGGGTGCAGCACCGACGCGTTCGAGCTCGACTGCCCCTGCAACGTCGCCAGCAACCCGAGCGCGTGACGGTTGGTCCGGTACAGGTGCATGATCTGCGCCGCCTCGAGCACGCGCCAGTAGTACAGCGACGAGTCGTCGGCGAAGCCGGCGAGCAGGTCATAGGCGGCGCTGTGGTGGCGCGGAGAGGTGTCGAAGTACAGCTGCGCGTAGGGCACCGGCCGGCCGCCGTCGTAGTCGCCCAGCACGTGCTCGAGGTTGCCGATCCCCATGTGGTAGGACTCGAACGCCAGGTCCTCGCGGTGCAGCTGGGACTCGGCGTAGCGCAGGTAGCGGACCGTCGCGGCGAGCTCCGTGGCCGGATCAAAGCGCTGATCGACCGCGGCTCGGCGCGCGAGCAGAGCGTCGTAACGGCGGCGGCTGACGCCCGTCGCATCGCGGTCGATCGCGGCGGTCAGGCGACGGCTCGCCGCCAGATTGATGTGCATGCCGAGCAGCGACTGACCGGTCTGGGCGAGGATCTGGGTCAGGCCCGCGGCGTCGGCCGGGTCATCGCCGGCGATCACCTCCGGCAGGCCGGCGCTCTCGACGAACACGAGTCCCTCGAGCAGGTTGGGATCGATCCCGGTCCCGGCCGTGACGCGGTCGATCTCGGGGCGAAACGCCGCCACGCGCGCGGCGGTCGCGAGCACGCCACCCGGGCTCTTGCTGAACAGAACGTGGGCGTTGCCCGCCGCCGCCCGCGCGACGTACTCGGCCTCCTGCGACGCGACGTATCCGAACGGGTTACGCAGGCCCGTGGCGGTCGCGGCCCGTGGCGGGGGTGCCTTGGGCGGCGCGCCGCCGCCCAGCCCGAACACGATCAGTACGACCGCCAACGCCACGCCCGTCCCGACCAGCACGAAGGCGAGGCGGCGGCGTTGAATTGTGCGGCGGCGCAGCGAACCGTTTACCGATTCCAGCTCAGGGCCCCGTGCTTGTGTCACTCACGTGTTGAACGTCAGACCCTTGCAGCGGGCCGGTGGGCTCGAGTTCGGTATGCCGTTGCCCGGGAAGAACTGCCAACCGTAGGAGTGCGGGTACATGTTCTCGATCCACTTGTGATCCTCGGCCTCGGCCTTGCGACTGAAGTACAGGACGCCGGTGTTGGTCCCCAGATCCCAGGCCAGGATGCTCTGCCACGCGATTCCGATGTTCGGCTGTCCGCAGGCGAGGATCTTGGCGCCGCCGAGGTGGTTGACGACCGATGCCAGCACGCCGATCTCGGCGGTTCGGGCGCGCTGCTGGGTCAGGTCGTAGCGCTCGGCGGTGATCCGCTCGTGGGCGGCGGGGACGAGCGAGATGGCGAAGATCGACACCACCGCGGCCGCGGCCCAGCCGGCGATCCGGGGCGAGACGTGTACGTGCGCCCAGGCGAGCATCGAGCGCGCGTCGAGGATCACGCGCCCGACGAAGATCCCCGCCAGCACGCAGACGCCGGCCGCGGCCTCATACATGTAACGCGGGACCGCCGGCCAGCCGTGCAGGGCGAACGCGGCCTCGACGATCACCCACAGGGCGACGCCGCCGGCGAGCAGCAGCACCGGGCGGTCGCGGCGGACGACCGCGAAGCCGGTCGCGATCAGGGCCGCGAGCTTGACCGGCGCGGCATTGAGCGACAGGAAACGATCGAACGTGCCGGTGATCTTGTTGCCGTGCAGGGCGCGTGGCGAGCGCTCGGCGAGGGACGCGGCCGAGAATGGGCTCTTCGAGGTCAGCGCAGGAATCCCGAGCCAGAGGACCGGGATCAGCACGATCCCGATGATCATCTGGCGCCGCATCGCCGGGACCGAGCGCCACGCCCAGATCACGTACAGGGCCATCGGCGCCCACACCTCGGGCCGGCCGAGTGCCGCCAGCCACCACGCCCAGAACGCCCACCGGTAGCGGCGGCAGATGATGCAGTCGACCGCCGCCAGGCACAGCGCGACGATCATCGTGTCGGACTCAGCGCTCAGGATCGAATGCATGTAGACGTCGATCCCGAGCACCGCCAGCGCGGCCACGAGACCGGCGGCGTAGGCCGCATAGCGGCGCTCAGGCGGCGCGTCGACAAGCCAGAACGCGACCCGCCACGCGAACACCAGGCCGCTGAGCGAGAACGCGAATGCGGTGATCATCCACAGCTGCAGCGCGTGCTTTCCGAACAGCGCGTACGGGACGGTGAACAGGTACGGCAGCGGCTTCCACGACGGGGCCCCGTTGGTGTCGAGCTTCCAGTGGAGCGTCAGGTGGCCCCACACCAGCCAGCCGTACGGGTCATAGCCCGGTCGTGCCCGGGCCCACTCCATCACGATCGTCGCGACCACCAGCATCCCGACGGCCCCGAGCGGCCAGCGGTAGCGATAGGCGAGCCGGCAGACGGCCTGCACCTGCTTGCGAAAACGAGAGTCAGCAGGGAGCCCGTCGTGCAACGGCCCGGGCGATGCAAATGTCTGCTCCGACACGGGAGCGCCGACGGTAGCAGCGATCAAGGCGACGACTACGAGAACCCTGCCGATCGCGTATGCTGCGCAAGTTCTCCGTCGGGCCGTGGTCCGTCCGGTGGTCTATTCTCGTGCGCTCGCGGGTAAGCAAATGGCTGATCGCCTATCCGCCTGAGGAATCTGACCGCGAGCGCTGAAGATCTAGAGATGGCAAAAGAAGGCATTGGAGCGTCCGAATGAAAATCCTGGTTCTTGGCGGTGACGGGTACCTCGGGTGGCCGACCGCACTGCATCTGTCCGCTCTCGGGCACGAAGTAGCGGTCAACGACAACTTCGCCCGCCGGGGATACGACGTCGAGATGGGCGTCGACAGCCTGGTGCCGATCGTGACGCTCGAGGAGCGCATCGCCGCCTGGGCCGAGGTCGGGGGCATCCAGATCAAGTCCTACGTCGGCGATCTCTGTGAGCCCGAGTTCGTGCACCAGATGGTGCGTGACTTCCACCCCGAGACGATCGTCCACTTCGCCGAGCAGCGCGCGGCTCCGTATTCGATGATCTCCCAGGCGCACGCGGTCTACACGCAGACCAACAACGTCGTCGGCAACCTCAACGTGATGTACGCGATCGCCGACATCGACCGCGACATCCACCTGGTGAAGCTCGGCACGATGGGCGAGTACGGCCAGCCGAACATCGATATCGAGGAGGGCTGGCTCGAGGTCGAGCACAAGGGACGCAAGGACCGGATGATCTATCCCAAGCGGCCCGGTTCCTTCTACCACTGCTCGAAGGTCCATGACAGCACCAACATCGAGTTCGGCTGCCGGATCTGGGGACTGCGCGCGACCGACCTCAACCAGGGGGTCGTCTACGGCGCCGACACGGCTCAGACCAAGCTCGATGACCGGCTCGCGACGCGCTTTGACTACGACGGCGTGTTCGGCACCGTGCTCAACCGGATGGTGATCCAGGCGGTGCTCGGACACCCGCTGACCGTGTACGGCAACGGATCGCAGACCCGCGGCCTGATCAACATCGTCGACACCGTCGAGTGCATCCGGCTGGCGTCAGAAACCCCTGCCGATCGTGGCGAATTCCGCGTCTTCAACCAGATGACCGAGACGCTGTCGATCAACCAGATCGCCGAGACGATCGCGAACGAGTTCCCCGGCGAGGCGACAATCGAGCACGTCGAGAACCCGCGCGTCGAGATCTACGACCACTACTACAAGGTCGTGCACACGGCGCTCGAGGGCCTTGGCCTGAAGCCGACGCTGCTCTCGACGACGCTGATCGACCACCTGTTCGACGTCGTCGAGCGCTACCGGGACCGCGTCGATCTGGCCGCGATCCGAGCGACGGTGAAGTGGGCGGAGACGACGAGCGAGCTGCCCCGGACCTCGAGCGAGCTGGCTCGCGCGAAGTGACGGCAATCTGCGCTGGGGGCAGCGGTGCCTAGCGGCGGATCGATCGCCGGCCGCCGCGTGCTGGTCACCGGCGGCTCGGGCTTCATCGGCCGGCACGTCGTCTCCGAGCTGACGGCAGACGGCGCACAGGTGCGCGTAGTCGATCTCAAGCCGCATCCCGACCCGGCGGTGGACATCGTGATCGGCGACATCGCCGACCGCGAGGTGCTCGATCGGGCGCTCGAGGGCGGCTTCGATTCGATCGTCCATCTGGCGGCGGTGACCTCGGTGCTGCGGTCAATCGAGCATCCGGTGCTGACGTACGAGACCAACGTCGCCGGAACGGCGAACGTGCTCGAGGCCGGCCGCGCCGCGGGCGTGACATCGCTTGGGTTCACGTCCACCAACGCGGTCACCGGTCCGATGGAGGAGCCCAAGATCACCGAGCGCGCGACGCTCCGGCCGCTGACACCGTACGGCTCGACCAAGGCCGCGGGCGAGATGCTCATGTCGGCCTACACGGCGGTCTACGGCATGCGTTGTGCTCCGATCCGCCTGACCAACGTCTACGGACCGGGGATGCAGGCCAAGGACAGCATCATCGCCCGGCTGATGCGCTGCATCCGGCTCGGCACGACGTTCGAGATCTACGGTGACGGCACCCAGGTACGGGACTACGTTCACACCACCGACGTCGTCGCTGCAATGCGTCTTGCATTGACCGACGATCGATGGGCTGGGCCGACGGTGATCGGCTCGGGCACCTCGCTGTCGGTGCTCGAGGTGATCGACGCGGTGCGCGCGGTCAGCGGAGCCGAGATCTCCGTCCGCCACGGACCCGCGAAGCCTGGTGAGATGCCGGCGGTGATCGTCGACCCGAGCAAAGCCCACGCCGCCGGCTGGTCACCCCAGTACCCGAAGCTCTCAGACGGCCTGGTCGGCGTCTGGGAGGAGTGGTCGACCGCCGAGATCGAGCAGCCGGTGTCCACCGCCGGGAGTCAACCATGACGCTCGCGGACTCAGAGCCGGTGCTCGCCGCTCCCGACTACGACCGCCTCCAAGCCGTCGAGGTCGACGCCGCGCGCGCGTTCGTGGCGGCCAACCCACCGGGCGCGGGAGCGCCGCTCGCAATCGTGATCCCGGCATACAACGAGGAGCCCACGGTCGCCGAAGTGATCGCCGGGATCCCCGCCGAGGCCGGCGGGCTTCAGACCGAGGTGATCGTCGTCGTCGACGGGGCCAAGGACGCGACGGCGAGCGAGGCCGCGCGCGCGGGGGCGCTGGTCTGCGACGTCAAAGTCAACCGCGGGCAGGGCGCGGCGCTGCGCCTCGGCTACTGGCTGGCTCGTACGCGGGGCGCGAAGCTGATCGTGACGATCGACGCCGACGGTCAGTACGAGGCTGACGAGATCGCCCGGCTGATCGAGCCGATCCAGAACGGCACCGCGGACTTCGTGTCGGGGTCCCGGAGACTGGGCGATGAACTGACGACCGACGCGACCCGCCATGCCGGCGTGATCGTGTTCGGGGCGATGATCAGTGTCCTGATCCGCCGCAGGATCACCGACCCCGCATGCGGGTTGCGCGCGATGCGCTCCGAGGTGACGGCTGCGGTGACGCTCGAACAGCCCCAGTACCAGGCCTCCGAATTGATGATCAGCGCCGCGCTAAACGGCTACAGGCTCGCCGAGGTGCCGACGACGATGCGCGATCGCGGCAAGCACGCGACGGCGACCAAGAAGGGCGGTAACTTCGGCTACGGGGTGCGGTTCGCGCGCGCGGCGGTCCACACCTGGCGCCGCGACCGCAGGGCGGCGCGGACGCGAGAGCGCCCGGAGAACACCCAGTGTTCGTAGACGATGTACTTGACGCCGAAGAAGAAGAACTGCACGGCGACGTACGAGGCGGTCACCAGGAACACGCGGATCCCGTGGTGGGCCGGAATCGACTGGACCTCTGACGATGTCCACCCGGTCGCGGCCGACGACAGCACCAGGACCGCGATCGAGATCAGGATGTAGCCGACGACCTCGCGCATGATCGAGACCTGACCGCGGATCTTCCACGCCCAGCGGCGGTTCAGGATCCAGTTGGGGATCGCTCCGGCGATGAACGCGCCGATCGAGCAGATCGTCGTGTTGATGCCCAGCACGTACATGAGCGCGAAGACGACCACGCTCGTCGCCAGCGCGATCACCGAGCCGATCGCGTAGCGCGTGATCTTTCCGGCGTGGGCAGACGCGCGCAGACGCGTATAGAGGTCGGAAACCACCACGCGGGATCCTAGCGGCTGCCGGCCATCGACCGCTACCCGCGATACGTTCCGGAGTTATGGAGATTCATCGGGTCGACGGGGCTTTTTCGCTCGATGACGACCTCGTGCTCGCTGGTGACAACCAGCCGGCGCTCGATCGTCTCCCGCCGGCGATGTTCGACCTCATCTACATGGATCCTCCGTTCAACACCGGGCGTGCGCAGGCGCGGCACACGATCGCGGCCGAGCACGATCCGAGCTCGACGCGCACCGGGTTCGGCGGTCGGCGCTACCGGACGCGGTTGCTGCAGTCGCTCAGCTACGAGGACGAGTTCGCCGACTACCTGGCCTTTCTGGAGCCGCGCCTGACACGGGCGCGCGACCTGCTCGCCCCGCACGGGACGCTCTACTTCCATATCGACTACCGCGAGGCGCACTACTGCAAGTTGCTGCTCGACGAGCTGTTCGGCCGCGATGCGTTCCTCAACGAGCTGATCTGGGCCTACGACTACGGCGCCAAGCCGCGGCGGCGGTGGCCGGCCAAGCACGACACGATCCTCGCCTACGTTCGCACCCCCGGCGCGCATCACTTTGACGCCGACGCCGTCGAGCGCGAGCCGTACATGGCTCCGGGCCTGGTCGGTGCCGAGAAGGCCGCCCGCGGCAAGCGGCCAACCGACGTCTGGTTTCACACGATCGTGCCCACGACCGGCCGCGAAAAGACCGGCTACCCGACCCAGAAGCCCGAAGGCGTTCTGCGCCGGCTGGTGGCGGCATCATCGCGCCCCGGAGGCTGGTGCCTTGATCCGTTCGCGGGCTCCGGGACGCTTGGCGCCGTGTGTCGTGAGCTGGGCCGGCGGTTCGTGCTGATCGACTCAAACCCGGTCGCGATCGAGGTCATGCGCGCGCGGCTGGGCCGGGCGGAGGCCAACGGTGGCGGTTCGCCGCCGCCGACAGGCGACGGCCCCGTCAGCGATCGTCGCGATCGCGCACGAGCGGCACGAACCTGACCGGGTCCAGGCGCTCGCGGCGGAGCCCGTCAGCGGTGCGACGAACGCGGACCAGGTGCTGGCGCCGGCGGCCGACCGGCGCCACGAGCCGGCCGCCCTCGCCCAACTGAGCCACGAGCGCCGGCGGCACGTCGACGCCGGCGGCGGCCGCGACGTTGATCGCGTCGAACGGGGCCTGGTCGGGGAGTCCGCGGGTCCCGTCTCCGACGACGCAGGTGACGTTGCGCACGCCCAGCTCGGTGAGCGTCACCTGCGCCTGGGTGGCGAGACGGGCATGGCGCTCGATCGTCCACACCTCCGCCGCCAGCATCGCCAGCAAGGCGGCGTGGTAGCCAGAGCCGGTGCCGACGTCGAGTACCCGGTCAGCGGGCGCCAGCTCGAGCAGCTCGAGCATCCGCGCGACGACCGTCGGTTGCGAGATCGTCTGCCCACAGCCGATCGGGAGCGCGGTGTTGTCGTATGCGTGGCCGAGGTCATCCGGTGCGACGAACCGCTCGCGCGGGACCACTGCGATCGCGGCGAGAACCCGCCGGTCGAAGATCACGGCGCTGAGTTGACGAGCGAGCTCGAGTGCGGGGTCCATCACGGTGAATCTCCCCACGCAACCAGATCCCAACACGAATCGGACCGTCGGCGGCGCAGGTGTCGTGAAAGGATTGCGTCATGGCGGCGAGCGCGAAGGTGCAGCGGCTGCTGATTGTCGTCCTGGCGGGACTGCTGGCCGCGATTGCCGTCCTGTTGCTCACGCGCGGCGGCACCTCGTCCGCGCCCGCGAAACCGATCGCGAAGTCGGCCTTCGACGGCCCGACGATGGCGCCGGGGCTGCGGGCGAAGAGCTTCTCGCTCACCGATCAAAATGGCCACCGCGTCACACTCTCCCAATACCGCGGGAAGGTCGTCGTGTTGACGTTCATCCACTCGCTGTGTCACGACACGTGCCCGTTCATGGTCGAGCAGATCAAGGGGGCGCTGAACGATCTTCCCGACAACGGTCACGGGATCCCGACGATCGGCGTGAGCGTGGATCCGTCGCAGGACAGCATCGCCAACCGGCGGGCGTTCCTCGCCCGGCATGAGATGACCGGCAGGATGGAGTTCGTCAACGGACCAATGCCGACGATGCGTCGCGTCTGGCACGAGTACGCGATCCAGCCGGTGACACCCAAAGTTGACCACTCCGCGTTCGTGCTGTTGATCAACAAGCGCGGCTTCGAGCGTGTGGGCTACGCGGCCGATCAGCTGACGCCCGAGGATCTGGCCCACGACATCCGCGTGCTCGAGCGCCAGCCGGCGTAACGGCCGGCGCTAGAGAGCCGCCGCGAGGGCAACGGCGACGAACAGCAGCGCCAGATACAGCAGCGTGTAGTGAAACAGGACGGCCGCCCGGGCTGCCAGTGGTCGGCGCCAAAGCCGCCAGGCGAGCCAGCACAGGACGCCGTTGAGCGCCCCTGCGGTGACGAGATATAGGCCCCCGAACGTGCCGAGCACGCCTGGCGCCAGCGAGATCGCCACGAGCGCGAACGTGTAGAGCAGCACCTGACGGGCGGTCGCCTGCGTGCCTCGCACGACCGGCAGCATCGGCACGCGCGCGGCCGAGTACTGAGGTGCCAGCAGCAGCGCCAGCGCCCAGAAGTGCGGCGGCGTCCAGAGCAGCACGATCAAGAACAAAAACAGCGCGCCAAGCCCCAGGTCCCCTTTGGCGGCCGCCCACCCGGCGAGCGGCGGGATCGCCCCGGCGGCCCCGCCGATGACGATGTTCTGCGGCGTGCTGCGCTTCAGCCACAGCGTGTACACGACCACATAGAAGGCGCCGCCGCTGAGCGCCAGCGCGGCCGTCAGCACGTTCGCGAACACGGTCAGGATCACGAACGAGAGCAGCGACAGCGTGAGCGCGAACGCGACTGCGTTGCGCGGCGCGATCCGTCCCGCTGCCACCGGACGCGAGGCGGTACGCGGGCCCATCAGCTTGTCGATGTCGCGATCGAGCACATGGTTCAGTGCGCTCGCGCCGCCGCATGCCAGCGCGCCGCCGACGACCAGCGCCGCGAGCCCGGCCAGCGGCGGCGAGCCGCCCGCGGCGGCGACCATCGCACAGACCGAGGTCAGCACCAGCAGCGACATGATCCGCGGCTTGGTGAGCGTTATGTAATCGTGGAGGACCGCGGCCCAAACGGGCGAGGAGACCGGCGCCGGTCCAGCGCCGACGACGAGCGGCTCCGCGATCTCATTCATGGCTCGACGTCCGGTTCACGGCCGAGCCGGCGAGAATCCTCATGTCGTGTCCGACCCGTGCCGGGATGTATGGATACAGGTACCCTGAGCGCTCGTCGCCACGCCGGTCGAGCAGGTAGAGCGCCTCGGTGTGGACGATGTCACCCTTCTCTGGCTTGACGAAGATGTGGTACGCGCTCCACACCGGGGCGAGCTGGGCGCGCGTGCCGCGCAGCCAGTACCACGGCGCGACCCCCGCCAGGCCCCAGGCCCTGACCGCGGCGCGGGTGCTCGCGCGGAGTGTCGAGCGGGTTGACGCTGACGACCACGAGCACCGGACGCTCGGCGCGCGGCAGCGGTCGCTCGGCGGCCGCGAGCGCGCGGCCCGCGAGCGGGCACTCCTGCTTGCAATGGGAATCGAAGAACTCGATCGCCACCGGACGCCCGTGCAGCGATGCGAGCGAGAAGAGATGGCCGTTCTGATCGCGCAGCGTGTCGATGGCCGGCGCCGGACGGGCGCCGGCGGCCCAGGTCGCCTCGCCGTCGAACAGCGGCTCGGCCGTCTGCACCGCGGCCGGAGCGCGACCGGCAGTCAACAGCAGGTGCGACCCAAAGCCGGCCGCGACACCGAGCAGGATCGCGCCCGCCAGCACCGCGGCGATCAGCCGTCCGTTGCGAGCGCCGGTCGCGCCGCGGCGTCCGGCTCGAGCCTCCATCGTCAGCCGCCCGGTGCCGCGCCAGTCGACGGCGGGTCGTCGGTCGCGGCCGGAGGCGCCTCGGCGGCCGCCACCACCTCGGCCGACGGCAGCGAGACCGAGGACGTGGGCGTGTCCTCGGGCACGTGCCTGACCACCGTCACGTACCAGACCAGCAGCCCGAGCAGGAGGCCGAGCGGCAACAAGATCGTCAGCAGGGAGCCGGCGAGAAAGTTGTCGGCGAACAGAATCGGTGGCATGTTGCCGTCAGTCCTCCTCAGGTCGTAAGTGCGCGGCTGGGACGGTGCGCGGCGGTGTCAGGCTCGAGCCACCGGTAGACCCCGATCATCATTGCGATCGTGTAGGAGACCGAGCCGAGCACCCACATGACGCCCCCGGCGAGCTGCTGGTCGGTCAGCGCTGAGATCCCGCCGGGCCGGTGGGCGAGCATCGCGTAGTGCGGGTAGAGAGGATGCGGGACGAGGACGAGCGTGATCGCGAGCACCCAGCCGACGATCATCGCGCTGACCACGTATGCGATCCGCATCGGCCAGACCAGCCGCGGACGCAACGGGCCGGGATCGATTACGCGCGCCCAGAACAGCAGCCCCGTGAAGAAGAACATCGCGTGCTCGAGATCGTGGACGGTGTTCGAGTTCAGTGTCAGGTTGTACGCCGCCGGTATGTGCCAGGCGACAAACGTCAGGTTGAACAGAATCCACGCCGGCCACGGTCGTGCGATCGCGCGGACCGGGGCGGCCCAACGCGAGCGCGCCACCGCGCGGCCGATCGTCGTCCGCGACTTCAGCGGTAACGCCCGCCACATTCGCGGCCACGGCCGCCCGAGCAGGATCAGCGGTGGCGCGACCGTGAGCAGCAGCACGTGCTGGAGCATGTGGACCCAGAACAGCTGATCGGCGTATACGTCGATCGGTGACTCGAGCGCGATCACGATCGTCAGCAGGCCGGCGATGAACGACGCCGTCCGCAGCGGTTGGTGATCGGCCCGGCGGTAACCCTGGCCTCCCACCCAATACAGCATCGCGGCGATCGCAACGTACGCGAGCGGGAGTTGGATCGTCCAGCTTCCGAGGCTCATGGGTGGCTACAGCAGGTACAGGAGCACGAACAGCACGAGCCCGTTGAAGACGTAGAAGTTCCAGAAGAACGAGCACGCCCCCAGCCCGGCGGCGATCACCGCCGGATCCGTGTGCACGTCGGCCGCGGCTGCCGGTTCGGTCCCCCGAACGCCTTCCCGTCTCCGGCGCCAGGCGGTGGCTACCTGGGTCTCGATCCAGAAGAGGCAGGGGAGCGTGAACACCGCGTACCAAGCCGTCCAGCCGACGTACACGCTCGCGTAGCCGCCGCTCGCCGGACCGAACCCGAGCGTCGTCCAGGTGATCACCTGCAGCACCACCGAGAGCAGGCAGAGCACCACCGCGGCGGCGCCGGCGCTGACCGTGCGCGCTGGCTGTGTGGCCGCGATGCGGAGCGCGACAGCGCTGAGGATCAGCACGATGAGCACCGCGAGGCCCCAGCCGGTCGGCGCGCTGACTGATCCGATCTTCCAGCTGTGGTTCGGGTCGAGCGACCGCAGGTAGAAGTAGGCGAACACGAACGAGATGAAGAAGAAGGCCGCCACGCCGCACAGCTGGCGGGCGCCCAGCCAGAGCACGCGCGGCTGCCACTCGGGCGGCTCGAGCTCGATCGAGGGGTGGGTCGGGGCCGATGCGGAGCCTTCCATCGCCTACGCTCCTCCGCCCACGACCGCCGGCTGGCCGGTGGGTTCGACGCCGTACGGATACGGGTCGGCGTCAAACACGGGGATCTTTTCGAAGTCGTAAACCGGGACCGGCGTCGGCAGCTGGAACTCGGCCGACTTCGAGTGCCACGGGTTGGCCTCGGCCGGCTCCCGTCTGATCAGCTGCGACCAGACCAGGTTGTAGAGGAACACGAGCATCGAGATGCCGAGCACGAACGCCGACACCGAGACCCAGATGTTGAGGCCCTGCAGGTTCGACGGGTAGGTGACGACCCGCCGGGGCATGCCCAGAAAGCCGAGCGCGAACAGCGGCGCGAAGGTCGAGTTGAAGGCGATGAACATGGACCAGAAGTGGACCTTCGCGAGCTTCTCGTTGAACTTGTACCCGGTCATCTGCGGGGCCCAGTAATAGATCGCCGCGAAGAACGTGAACACGAGGCCGCCCATGATCGTGTAGTGGAAGTGGGCCATCACGAAGAAGCTGCCGTGTGTTGTCACATCACTCGGGACGTCTGAAAGAAATACGCCGGAGATGCCGCCCCAGAGGAAGTTGAACGCCCACGCGAGGCAGAACAGCATCGGCACGGTCAACCGTATTCGCCCGCGCCATAAGGTCCCCATCGCGGACAGGAAGATGAACCCGGTCGGGAGCGAGATGATCTCGGTCGACAGCATGTAGAACGGCCGCAGGTCGGCGTTGATGCCGCTCACGAAGAGGTGGTGCTGCCAGACGAAGAAGCTCAGCAGGCAGACGCCGAGCATCCCGGCTACCGCCAGCCGGTAGCCCCACAACGGCTTGCGTGCGAACACGGGCAGCAACTCGAGCACGATTCCGAAGCCCGGAAGCGCGACGATGTAGACCTCGGGGTGGCCGAAGACCCAGAACAGGTTCTGGAACAGGTACGAGCTGCCGCCGTTGCCGGCGATGTAGAAGGCGGTCTGAACGGTGCGGTCAAAGGCGCCCATCAGCAGCGCCGCGATCAGCATCGGCGCCGCGAGCATCATCAGGATGCAGGTCGCGAACACGCTCCAGACGAAGATCGGCAGGCGTGTCCAGGTCATCCCGGGGGCGCGCATCGTGATGATCGTCGCCAGCAGGTTGAAGCCGAGCAGGCACATCGAGACGCCGACCAGCGCGAAGAAGCCGATGTAGGCGTCATAGCCGGCGGTGCCCTGGCCGCCGAGCGGCTGGTAACCGGTCCACCCAGTCTGGAAGCCGCCGAAGAAGATCGTCGTGATCAGCACCACGCCGGCGGCCATCAGCAACCAGAACGTGAATGACTCGATCCGCGGATAGGCCATGCGCCGGGTGCCGATCATCAACGGCACGGCCCAGTTGGCGAACGGGCCGAGAATGCCCGACGTCATGATCCCCATCATCATCGCCCCGTGCATCCCGACCAGCGTCAGGTACTGGTTGGCGCCGAACACGTGGACGTTGGGCTGCAGCAGCTCGGTCCGGATCAGCATCGCGTTGATGCCGCCGACGAAGAAGAACACGCCGACCCCGACGAGGTACTGGAGCGCCACGACCTTGTGGTCGGTGCACAGGCGGAAATAACGGCCGAGCCCTTCGCCCTCGGACTCGTGCTCGGCAAGCGACGGCGGGTGGCCGAGCAGCCGGTGGATCGGGTAATTGGCGAACCCGAGCCCGATCAGGAAGCCGAACACGCCGAACAGGTAGCCGAGCAGGACCGAGATGTCGTTCTGTCCGGCCTCTGCGGAGAAGTAGTCGAGGCTCGGCGCGTGGATCAGGCCGCCGATCCAGTAGCCGAACAGCCACCCGACGATCGCGAGGATGATCCCGGTCAGTAGGTTGAAGCCGAGCAGGCGGCGCCACGCGGGCTGCCGCTCGGCGGGGAGCGCGATCGAGGTCATCCGCCTCTCCTGGTCGGTTGCGGGAAGTACTGCGGCGCATACGGCGGCAGATGCTGCGCACCTGGCGCGTAGAGAATCCGCTGGCGCGCGATCCAGCTGGCCCATTGGCGCTTGGGCACGACGCGGCCGGTGTCGAACATGTACCCGTGCCAGAGGCCGCACAGCTCGGCGCAACGAACGTTGAAGGTGAGCGGGCCCTTGGTGGTGACGTAGGCGATGTTGTTGATGCCGGGGTTGGCATCCGCCTTGACGCCGAGCTGGTAGGCCCAGAACGAGTGGATCACATCAAGCGAGGTGACGTTGAACTGGACGATCGTGTTGGTCGGCAGCTCGATCTCCGGCGTCTCGATACCGCCGTAGGCGGGCCAGCGGTAGGTGAACTTCCACTGCTGAGCGATCACCTGGACCCTGAGCGCGTGGCTCGCGCCGGCGGGCGCGGCGATCGGGTTGGGGCCCTGGCCCCCGCCCGCGCCGTCGGCGAGCAGCCTGATGGTCCCGTAGCCGGCGAGGAACAGGACGATCCCGGTGGTGACGATCAGCCACCAGATCTGGATGTGCGCGTGGCCCCGAATCGGCGGCCCGTCGACAACCGTCTCGGGGCTGCGCTCGCGGAAAGCGACGATCGCGTAGACGAAGTACACGATCACCGCCAGCGCGACGGGCGTCGAGACCGCGAGCAGGACGGTGTTGTCGACCACCTGGCCCGAGGACTCGACGGTGCCGTTGCCCGGCGGCAGCCCCGGGCCGAGGAGGAACACGACGATCGGCGTCATGATCACGCTGGCGAGCAGCCACCAGAGGACGACGCGGCGCCAGTGGTTGACCTCGCTCACCGCGCTCGCCTCATGCGATCTTGATGAATCCGTCCATGTAGCCGACCGTCTGCATCGGGCCGCCGAAGCCCTGGATGAAGCCGGCGGCGCACGGGACGAAGCACTGCCAGCGATACAGGCCCGGTCCAGGGGTGCGGACCGTGAACGAGATCGTGTTGTGTGCCTGGCTCAGCGAGCAGGGCGCGTTCGGACATTGATTCTTGGCGTTCATCGAGACGCCGATCAGCGGGACCGAAACGCCCCACTGTGGGATCGCGAACACGTGCGACGCGCTGGCGGGGTAGATCGACCTCGTCGGTTCTGCCGTTGAGCGTGAACGTGCCGGCCGACGGTGCCGGTGGCCTGGGACAGGAAGGGGTTGCGCAGGCTGGAGGCGCCGTCGAACTGGTAGATCGTGATCCTGACCAGCGTGTGCGCGGGCAGGTCGATAGGTGGTGACGTGGCGCCAGTTCGTCGAGGTCGGGCTGGTTACGTAGTACGAAACCCAGGTGGGATGGGGGTCACTCAGCTCGGCGGCCGGGACCGTGGCGAGGAACAGACGAGCGCCGGCCAGGGGTCGTAGTGGCGGAAGCTGCCCCGGGAACGTTGGTCAGGTAGAGCCCGATGTAGAGGCCGATCAAGACGCAAACGATTGCCGCCGCGAGGCCTATTCCGAACAACCTTTTGGCGGGCGATCCCTCGACCATCGCGGCGGACAAACTATCGCCGCCAAAGACGAACACAAGACAGATGACCGCGATGTCATCTGGCGGTCATTTACAAGTCATCCAACGAGGGATATGTTGCCACGGGTCAGCCGAGTCGGAGAAGGCACATGCGAATACTGGTGGTCGAGGACGAGGCCCGCATCCGCGCGTTCCTCGCCCGCGCGTTCGAGGCCGAAGGTTTCAAGGTCGACGTCGCCAAGGACGGTGACGAGGGGCTAACGCTGGCGCTCGCCTGCGCCTACGAGCTGGTGATCCTCGATATCTTGCTGGCGGGCCGCGACGGCCTCGACGTGCTGCGCGAGCTTCATCGCGAGCGCCCGGACCTGCCGGTGCTGATTCTCTCGGCCCGCGCCGATCTGGCGACCAAGCTGCGCGGTTTCGAGCTCGGCGCCGTCGACTACGTGGCGAAGCCGTTCTCGCTCGACGAGCTGCTCGCGCGCACCCGGGTCCAGCTGCGCCGCGCCAACACCTCCGATGGCGGCTCGGTCCTGCGCGCGGGGACGCTGGCGCTCGATGTCACCCGCCGTCAGGCACGCGTCGGCGACGTGGTCGCCGACCTCCCGGACCGCGAGTTCCGCGTCCTGCACTTCCTGATGCTGCACGTCGGCCAGGTGGTCAGTCGCGAGCGCCTGCTGTCTGAAGTGTGGGGCTACGACTTTGACCCGCGCTCCAACGTCGTCGACGTCTGTGTGCGCCGGCTGCGGCGCCAGCTCGGCCCGAACGCGCCCATCGAGACAATCCGCAATGCTGGCTACCGCGCCGCGGCGTGAGCCTGCCGGGGGCGCTACGGCGCTATTGGCTCGAGCTGCTGTGGGTCGCGTTCGCGGCCGCGAACTACGCGGCGATGATCGCGTGGCCGACCTGGGAGACGATCCCGTTTCACTTCGTCTGGATCAGCCTCACGCTGCTGTACGGCTTTCGCGTCTGGCCGATCGAGGCGACGCTGATCGTGCTTGCGTGCGTGATGGTCGCGACCGGCGCATCGATCGGGCTGGACGCATTCCGCGGCATCCAGCTGTGGGGCGAGTTGTTCGAAGTGCCGCTGATGGCGGCGATGTTCCTGGCGATGGTCTGGCACGCACGCCGCCGCGTCGACGCGCTCCAGATCGCCGAGCAGCGCTCCGAGCAGCGTCGTTCCCTGCTCGAACGCCAGGAACGCTTCATCCACGACGCCTCGCACGAGCTGCGGACGCCGGTCACGATCGCCCGTGGGCATCTCGAGCTCCAGCGCGGTGACGGACCTGTAGCTCCGGAGGTCGAGGTCGCCCTCGACGAGCTCGAGCGGATCGACGGGATCGTCGAGCGCCTGCTGGTGCTCGCGACGGCCGACCAGCCTGATTTCGTGCGCCCGGAGGCCGTCGATCTCGAACCGCTGCTCGAGGACGTGTTCATGCGCTGGTCGGGCGTGGCGCCCCGGGCGTGGCAGCTCGGGCCGTTGGTGAGCGGGCGGCTGGTCGTCGATGCCGACCGCCTGCGCGCCGCACTCGACGCGCTGCTCGAGAACGCGGTCAAGTACACCGAGGCGTACGCCGCGATCGAGCTTCGGGCACGGCTTGACGGTCCCGCGGGCGTGCTGATCGAGGTCGAGGATGAAGGCGTCGGCGTGCCCGCGCAGGCGCTGGAGCGGATCTTCGATCGCTTCGCGCGCGCGGATCCGGCGCGTACGCGCGCTGCCGGCGGCGTCGGACTCGGGCTCGCGATCGTCGACGCCATCGCCAAGGGCCACGGCGGCAGCTGTACCGTATCGAGCACCGGCCACGGCTCGATCTTCGCCCTCCGGCTGCCGAACTTCACCCCCGGGGGCTCGCCGGCCGGTGTGGCGCCGGCCCGCGTCACACCCGCCATTCGCTGAGCGTCAGAGCGTCTCGCGTTGCAAGCGCTGGCTGACCGTCGCGAGAAACCGGGCCGCATGGGCGCCGAACAGGATCCGCCCATCGCAGGCGAGCGTGAGTTCGATCGTGTGACCCGCGACCACGGCCCCGTCGCGCACCACTGGCGCCCGACGGACCGCACCGGCGGCGATCGTCGCTGCCTGTGGCGCGATCAGGAACGCGCCGGGGCGCGTGACCCCGAACTGGCCGAGGTCGGCAAGCGTGAAGGTCGCCCCGGCGAGCTCGGGCGGCGTCAGCTCGCCGGCCCGGGCGCGGCCCGCTGCGCGCCCGATCTCGTCCTCGATCTGCGTCAGCGACTTGTGGTCGGCATCGAGCACCGTCGGCGCGACGTACCCGTCGTCGGTCTCTAGGGTGAGCGCGACGTTGACGCGCGAGTAGAACTCGTAGCGGCCGTCGCGGTAGGCGGCGTTTGCGCGTGGATGCTCGGACAGCGCCAGCGCACACGCGCGCACCAGTACGGCGGTCGTCGTGCATCGGTACTCGCGCGCGATCGCCAGCGCCGCCTCGGCGTCGACCGACGTTACGAGCTCGAGGTCGGGGACCGTGGCGCGCGTCTCGGCGTGGCGGCGCGCGAGCGTGCGCTCGGCGCGCGACGGCTCATGGACCTCGGTCTCGCCCTTGAGGGCCTGGGGCTCGGGGGCCGGAGCGTGCACGGCAAAACCCTGTCAGAACAGCGGCCGCAGCGCCGCGTAGAGCTCGCGGTAGCGCGCATGACCGGCCGCGTAGGTGGCGCGGCGCTCACGATCGGGCAGCACCGGCTCGCGCCGCGCACCGGCCATCGCGCCGACCGCCGCACGCACATCCGGGTGCAGGCCGGCGCCGACGGCCGCGAGCATCGCGGCGCCCCGGGCGGTCGTCTCGATGTCGTCGGGTCGGGTCACCGGCAGCCCGGTCACGTCGGCGCGGATGCTGAGCAGCAGATCGCCGCGTGCGCCGCCGCCGACACACACGAGCTCGGTCGGCTCCAGGCCGGCATCGCCCATCGCGTCGAGCACGTCCCGCAGCGCGAACGCGTTGCCCTCGAGCAACGCACGGGCCAGGTGCGAGCGGCTGTGGGCGGCGGTCAGGCCGAACCAGGCGGCGCGGGCGTTCGGGTTCCACTCGATTCTGCTGCTGTTTGTGCTGTTCGCGCCAGTCGACCATGCACTCGGGGCGCCGGACTCGGTCGGCTACCTCCAGGTGTACGGCCTGATGGCGGTGATGGGAGTTGTCTCGATCCTGGCGATCCAGGCGCTCGTGTCGGTGGCGATCTTCAACTACTTCCGCACGCATCACAAGGAGGATCACCACTGGTGGACGACGATCACGGCGCCGGTCATCGCCGCGATCAGCCAGGTGATCGTCTTGTATCTCGCGATCAAGAACCTGAACTTCCTCGGGTCGGGCTACAGCTACGCCAAGTGGCTGTGCTGGGGCGATCTGCTGATCTTCCTCGTCGGTCTCGGTTATGCCTTCTGGCTGAAGTCCAACAACCGAGCGAAGTACGAGACGATCGGCCGGATGATCAACCAGGGGATAGATTCGGTCTAACCGGATCTGAAGTGGGGGGCCTGCGTGAGCGCCGCCGTGTGAACGGCGGCGCTCCGTTTAACTCCGCGAGCGCGCGACCTCGGTCCGGCTCGCGGCGGAGGGGGGCGCCTCTCGCCCGGATTGAGATTTGACCCGTCCCGGCAGCGGACCGTGCGCGGCCGCGACGACACGATCTGTCGCTCGCTGCGAACGTCCGACGCAGCAGCACTCGCCGAGTGCAACCACGAAGCGGTCAATCCGGTTCAACGCGTCAGCCAGCGGCCTGGCGGCTACCGATCTCATCGATGGAGCGGACAGTAGCGCGCCGATCTACATCTGCCACCCGAGCGACCTCGTCAGGAATGCGATGATCCGCTCGTTGAACTGATCAGGACGTTCCCAGAACGAAGCGTGCCTGGCCATGCTCTCCAGCTGGGCTTCGGGTGCGTTGGTGTGGATCCAGTCACTGACGACTGCCCGCCATTCCTCGCGCACGACGATCAGGGTCGGCTGGGTGCGCGCGAGCAGCGCAAGCTCGTCTTGGTAATCAGCCGGGATCGCCATTCCGTTGAGCAACGAAGCGATGCCGTCCGGCGTCTTCAGAGACAGCGTGTCGAACCAGCGCACGGCTTCGGGTGTCGGGTGTTCCAGCATCCAGGCGATGAACTGCTGGTTGAAGCCGGCTCTATCGGTCGTTGGATTGACGATCCAAGTGGCAAGGCTCGCCTCAAACCGAGCGTCGGGCCGGGTCTCGAGCCAACCCCACTCTCGGCTGGTATCACTGACCACATGTCGGGGGGCGCCGTCGATGATGATCGAAGCCAGCGTCTGGTCGCTTCCATGACGACGGACGAACGAGAGATGCTCAAACGTCCCTTGAGACCATGACCCGAGCACGGTAGGCCCCGAGGCGCAGGTCTCGATCACGCGTGCAACGTCGTCCCCGCGGGTCTCGTAGTCGTGATGGGCCCAATCCTTGGTCGACTCGCCCTGACCACGCGGATCGAACGAGACGACCCGCAGGTGCTCGCCGGCGAGTTGCTCGAACTGGTGCTCGAACACGTCGGCCGTCATCGTCCAGCCCGGTACGAGGACGAGCGCATTGGGACCGTCGCCGGCCGTCAAGCAGCGCAGCCGGGCGCCGTCGGCGGCGATGGCGTAGGTCTCCGTGACGGTCAATCGCATCCCCTACGGGGGCCCATCGAGCAGACCGCGCTGCGCGAGCAGGGCCTCGAGTGCGTCGAGCCAGCACGTGTAGTACGCGGTCGCGGGCGAGTCGCTCTCGCTCGGCTGATGCGCCGCGATCGCCGTCGTCAGGTGGCGGCGGAACTCGCTCCAAGGGGCTCCGCTGCGCTCGAGCACCACCACACCCATGCCGAGCGCCCGGCCCTGCCAGGGTTCCTCGAACACGAGCTCCCCGTTGTCTCGTGGCAGCGGCGCGTGCCGGCCGAGCTCGCGATCGACGGTCGCGAGCTCGGGAGCGTAACCACTCATCCGGCCGCCGGCTGTAGTGCCGCCGGAAGCGCGGTCCCGATCATGCTGTCGCGAGTGACGATCGCCTCGAGCGCCGCCTCGCTCCAGCCCTCGGTGCCGCTTGGACGCATGGGCAACACGAGGTAGCGGATCTCGGCGCTCGAGTCCCAAACCCGAATCTCGACCTCGTCATCGAGCTCGACGCCGAACTCGCTCAACACCGCACGGGGCTCAGAGACGGCCCGCGCTCGGTAGGGCGGGCTCTTGTACCACGTCGGCGGCAAGCCGAGGACGGGCCACGGGTAACACGAGCACAGCGTGCAGACGACCATGTTGTGGACCGTCGGCGTGTTGGCGACGACGACCATGTTGTCGCCCTCGGTGCCCTCGAAGCCGAGTTCTGCGATCGCCCCGTTGGCGTTCGTCAGCAGGCGCTCGCGATACGCGTCGTCGACCCACGCGCGGGCGACGACCTTGGCGCCGTTCTGCGGGCCGATGTCCTGTTCGTAGAGCTCGACGACGGCGTCGATCGCGTCAGTCGAGACCAGACCACGCTCCGCAAGCAGGGCCTCGAGCGCTTGCGCGCGAAGCTCGACCTCGGATGCGGGCCGGGGATGGTGGTGGTCGTGGTCGTGGTCGTCGCTCACACTGCCTCCAGATAGCTGTCCCACATGTCGAGCCGGATCGTCCATGCACGACCATCGCTCGGTCCCCAGAGCTCGGTCGAGTCAAACGCGACCGAGTAGACCGCCTCCGGCGCGACCTCTCTCGCCGTACGTGGCGCGGTCGGGAAGGCGATCGGCTCCCCGAACCGCGTCCACGACGCCGACTGCGCCGCGGACATACCGCGGACAGCGCGTGTGCCCCGCCGGATGCATGCGCTTGACGCGCACCCGCTGCCCGGGCGCGAATCGAACGTCGGCCGGTGGCGGATCCATCGGTCGAGCCGTCCGCAGCCCGGTCACGGTCCGCCGCGCCAACTCGTGGTCGTCGTGGGTGGGCGCAGGTTCACCGTCGCGCAGACGCTCCATCATCCGTTCGACGTCACCCGGCGCGATCGTGCCACTGCGCTCGAGGCGCCGCTCAGCGCTCCACAGCCAGCGCTCGTAGTAGGAGGCGGCCAGATAGTCGGCCGGGTGCATCTGTTCGCGCGTCGCCCGTCCGCCGGGCCCGGCGCCCAGCCCTTCGGAGTCCGCGACCAGGTGCAGCGCGAACACGCGTGCCTCCCACGGCTCGTGGAAGACGAGCTCTCCACCCGGCTCAGTGACCGGCCCGAAGCCGCGCATCCCTCCCATGTCGTGCACGTCACCCACGTCCGGGTTAGCGTATTCGAAGAAACGTGAACGGATGAGCGAAGTGCCAGCCAACCCCCTCCAGACCGGTGACCCGCGCGGCGCGGGCAGCGTCCGCGCGCTCGAGGGCAGGCGCGCGATCGTGACCGGCGCGGGGCGTGGCATCGGCGCGGCAGCGGCGCGACGATTCTGCGAGCAGGGTGCGCAGGTCGTGCTCGCCGACCGGGACGGGATCGCGGCCGCCGAGCTCGCCGCGGAGCTCGAGAACGGCGGCTATCCCGCGCACGCCCGGACCGTCGACGTGACCGACGAGGTGGCGACACGACGGGTCGTCGACGAGGCCGCGGAGCTGCTCGGCGGGCTGGACCTGGTGCTCGCCAACGCCGGCGTGTTGAGCATGGACTCGCTGTCGGATGTGACCGTCGACGAGTTCCGGCGGACGCTCGAGGTCAACGTGCTCGGCACGTTCTTGGTCTTCAAGCACGCGGTCGCCCACCTGCGGGCAGCGGGTGGAGGTGCGCTGCTGTGCACCGCGTCGCAGGCCGGGGTCCGCGGCTACCCGAACCTGAGCGCGTACTGCGCGTCGAAGTTTGCCGTGGTCGGGATGGTCCAGTCACTCGCCCAGGAGCTTGCCGGCGACCGGATCCGCGTGTGCGCGGTCGCCCCGGGGCTCGTCGAGACCGAGATGTACCGCGAACTGGTCGCCGAGACCGCGCGCGTGCGGCGGATCGACGAGGACGAGGCGCACCGGCGACTGATCGAGACGGTTCCGTTCCGGCGCGCGGCGAGGCCGGAGGAGATCGCCGACGCGTTCGTGTATCTCGCGTCCGACGCGGCTGCCTACGTATCCGGGATCGCGCTCGTGCTCGACGCGGGTGAGCTGTCGGGATGACGGGCCCGCGCATGCTCGAGGAGAAGGTCGCGCTGATCACCGGCGCTGCGTCCGGGATCGGCCGGGCGACGTCGCTGTTGTTCGCCGAGCAGGGCGCCAGGCTCGTGCTCGGGGACGTGGACGAGACGGGCAACCGCGAGACGGCCCGGCTGGTCACAGAACGCGGGGGCGAAGCGCTCTGCGTTGGCTGTGACGTGACCGACTCGGCTCAGGTGCAGGCGCTCGTCGATGCCGCCGTACAGAATCACGGACGGCTCGACTGCGCCTTCAACAACGCCGGGGTCGGCGGTCAGAGCGCCCCGCTGGCCGAATACGACGAGGCGGATTTCAACCGGGTGCTCGCCGTCAACCTGACGAGCGTGTTCCTGTGCATGCGCAGCGAACTGCGTCAGATGCTCGCGCAGGGCGCCGGGGCGATCGTCAACACGGCGTCGGTGGTGGGCGTGATCGGCTATCCCCGCCTAGCGGCCTACAACGCCGCCAAGCACGGGGTGCTCGGCCTCACCCGTACGGCGGCGATTGAGTACGCGACCAGCGGTATCCGGGTCAACGCCGTCTGCCCCGGCTGGACCGAGACCCCGATGGTGATGGACGAGGGACCGCTGCCGGCGTCGGACAAGCGGGCCTACGACGCGATCGCCGCCCTTGCTCCGATGCACCGGCTCGGGCAGCCGATCGAGATCGCGCAGGCGGTCGCGTGGCTGTGCTCGGACGGCGCGAGCTTCGTTACCGGCCACCCACTGGTCGTCGACGGTGGTGTTGCGGCCGGGCGGGAACGGGCCGAGGACGCGATCCCGGACGGGCCAGCCGGCTAGCCCCGTTACGGCTTCAGGACGATCCGGCCGCGTGCCTGCCCGGCGCGAATCAGGTCGTGCGCCTCCTGGGCTGCCTCGAGCGGCATCGTGTCGATCGTGTAGTCGAGCGGTTCGCGCTGGGCCAGCGCGATCAGCTCCGCGAGCTCGTCTCTCGAGCCCCAGATGCTGGACATGAAGCGGGCCTCGTGTGGAACGGCACCGAGCCCGAACGGAATTCGTCCCCCGAACAGGCCGATGACGATTGCGATCCCCTCGCGGTCGACCAGGCGGGCGGCGTGCGCGAGCGAGTCTTCGGAGCCGACGAAGTCGAGCACCGCCGTGTACGGCCCGTCGAGCTCCTCGGGCACCGCTGCCTCCGTGGCGCCGAGCGCCAGCCCCCGCTCGCGCTTCTGCGCCGATGGGTCGCCGACATGCACCTCGGCGTCGGTCATCAGCCGCAGGTACTGGATCCCAAACTGGCCCAGCCCGCCCGCGCCGAGGACCAGCGCTCGCGAGCCCGGTCGGAGCCACTCGCGAGCGTGCTTGACGGCGCGATACGGCGTCAGCCCGCCGCACCCGAGCGGGGCGGCCTGAACCGGGTCGAGATCCCCGATCGGATACAGATACCGGCGAGCGGGCACGCGCATGTACTCGGCGTAGCCGCCGTCCTGGAACAGTCCGGCCTCGCGACCGTTGGGACAGATCATTTCCTCGGTCGCGCGGCAGAAGCGGCACTCGCCGCAGCCCCAGGGTGCGTAGACGAGCACGTTGCCGAGCTGCTCATCCTCGGCCACGATCTCGTGCCCGAGCACGAGCGGGAGGGGAGATCCGAAGTGCTCCTCGGCGACGTGGAGATCCGAATGGCAGACCCCGCAGGCGAGCACGCGCACGATGCTCTCATCCGCGTTGCGCGCGCTCGGGATCTCCCGCTCCTGGACTTCGAGCGGCTGATTGAAGGCCCGAAGGACTACGGCGCGCATATTGCTACCTCCTGAGGACGCGTTGGGGACATCGCTCGCCGCTCGCGAGACCGTTACGATAACCGCCCGCTCGGGAGGAGAAACGACCCGCATGACGGTGACCGAATCCGCAGTCAACATTGAGGCCGCAAGAGAGCTCCTCGAGCGCGAGCAGGTGCACACGGTCGAGTGCATGTTCGCCGACACGTGGGGCATTCCGCGGGGCAAGCGTCTCGCGACCAGGCACTTCTACTCGGCGGCTGCCGGCTCCGGCTTCGCGATCGCGAACGTCGCGTTCACCTGGGACATGCACAGCTTCATCTTCCCGACCGCGTTCGTCAGCGACGAGACGGGCTACCCGGACATGCACGTCGTCCCGGACGTCTCGACGCTGCGAATCGCGCCCTGGAGAGAGGGGACCGCGTTCTGCATCTGCGACACGATCGATCCGGCGACCGACGAGGCGACAGCGATGGACGGCCGTGCCAAGCTGCGCCGGGCGGTGGAGCGTATCCGCGGTCTCGGCTACGAGCCGGTCGCCGCGACCGAGCTCGAGTTCCACCTCTGCCGGGCGGACTGGGAGCCGCTGTACACCGGCGTTCACTGCTACTCGATGCAGAAGGGCTCGGAGGTCGAGCCGGTGGTGAGCGAGATCAAGCGCGTACTCGAGGCTTCGGGGATCGTGGTCGAGGCGTGGAACGTCGAGTACGGCCCCGCGCAGGTGGAGGTCAACCTGGGCCACGGGTCGCCGATCGACATCGCCGACGCGACGGTCGTGTTCAAGTACGTGGTCAAGCAGATCGCGGCCGCGCACGATCTGCGCGCGACGTTCATGCCCAAGCCCTACATCACGGACGCCGGGAACGGCCTTCACATCCACCAGAGCCTCCGCGGCCCCGACGGCCGGAACGCGTTCGCCGAAGTCGATGACGAGCCGCCGCTGCGATCGAGGCTGATGCGCCGCTACCTGTCCGGACTGCTCGCGCACCAGGTCGAGCTCCAAGCCGTCAACTGCCCGACGATCAACGCCTACAAGCGCGTCGAGGACTACTCGTTCGCCCCGACCCAGGTCAGCTGGGGGCTCGACCACCGGCTCGTCGGGGTGCGGTCGGTCGTCGACCTCGGCGAAGCCACCCGGCTCGAGTGCCGGTGGGCGTCGGCCGACGCCAACCCGTATCTGGTTCTGGCCGGCTGTCTGTCGGCCGGCGCGGACGGACTCGAGAACGACCTCGAGGTCCCGCCGATGGTGACCGGCGATCCGCACATCGACGCGTCCCTCACGCGCCTGCCGACGCAGCTCGAGGAGGCGATCGCCGCGTTCGAGAAGAGCACCTTCATCCGGGACGCGTACGGCGAGATGTTCGCCGACGTCTATGTGGTCATGCTGCGGCACGAGCTCGAGCTGTTCGCGCGGCAGGTCACCGAGTGGGAGCGCGAGCGCTACCGCGAGGTCATGTAGCGAGCAGCTCGCCGACGATCGGCTCGATTTGAGCGGTCTCCGCGGCGGTGATTCCCCAGGCGTAGTGACCCCAGGTGCTCTGCACGAGTGCAAACGAGCTCCCGGCGATCAGCTGCTGCTCGGCGCGGCAATCGGCTTGTGGGAACCAGTTGTCGTGCGAGAACGCGGTCACGACGGTCCGCGCAGTGATCCCCCGCAGCGCGGTGACGAGGTCGCCGTCCATCTGTCGGGCGACATCGGCCCGGCGCCACTTGGCGAGCTGGGCGAGTAGATCCGCCGGCGCGATCGCCGCGAAGTCGTCCTCGAACAGCCGCGTGACAAGGTCACCGACCGAGTCAAAGCCGGCCTCGCGCCACGTCTCGTGACGGAAGAGCTCCGCCGACAGGCCGGTCGCCGCCCAGAAGTGCGCGTGCTGCTTCGGGCCGCCGCTCGCGAGCGCCTGCGCGCCGGCGGCGACCAGCAGGTCGTTGGCGGGAGTCGTGCGGGCGAGGCCGGCGAACGTGGCGAGCCGGCCGACCATTTCCGGGTAGCGGACGGCCCATTCGTAGGCCTGCTGGGCGCCCATCGAGAACCCGAGTACGAGCACGAGATGCTCGATCCCGAGCTGCTCGCGGACGAGCCGATGCTGGACGGCGACGTCGTCTCCGACTGTCAGCTCGGGAAACGGACCGTCGGTCGTGCTCGGGGAGGACGAGACTCCATTGCCGAGCTGCCCGGGACAGATGATGAACCACCGCTCAGGGTCGAGTGCCCGCCCGGGTCCGATCCAGGAGTCGAGCGAGGCCGACGTGCCGGAGTACATGTGCGCGAACAGGATCGCGTTGTCGCGCTCGGGGGAAAGCGTGCCGTGGGTTCGGTACGCGAGCCGGGCCCTCGAGATGATCCCGCCGAGCTCGAGCTCGAGGTCGCCGAGCTCGAGGGTCGCATCGGCCGCGGCCACGCCGTCACTGGACCCCATCAGAACGGTGGAGCCCGCGACTACAAGTCGTGCCAGTCGTGCATGTGCGAACGCACGTGCGGAGGAAGCGCCTCCGGCGGGTAATGACGGTCGTAGAAATCGACGTCGAGGTGCGCGGCCTGATACCAGACCGTCATCAGGAACGGGTCGATCGTCGCCGGGAAGCGGCCGTAGGTGTCCCAGATGTACCGGCACAGGGTCTTCGTCGCCTCGACGGCCTCCTCGGAAGGTCGTGGCACGGCGCTCCTGACCTCCGGCGAGCGCCACGGGATCTGCATCTTGTCCTGCGCCAGGAAGATGCCGTGCTTGCCCCAGCGCTGGTCGAGGATGAAGTCGACCGCGGCATCCATGTCCGCGTGCCACGGGGGACATGCGCCCTCGAAGATCCCGGATAGCCCCACGGGAATCGTCTCGCCCGCGCCCACTGGGGCGTCATCAGGGACGCGATGACCGGTGAACCCCAGACACCCGCACGGCCCTTCGCCGCCGATCTCATGCCACTCACGCTCCCCGAGCAGAGTCACGCGACCCTTTCCGCCCGAGAACGGATGGCCGCCGATCCCGAGCGCTTGGGTGGCGATCATCAGGTTCTCGACCATCAGCCCTTCCTCGACGCCGTTCATGTCGACCATCTGCCAGCGCTCGAAGTCCCACAGGTCGACGGGATGAGCGGCATCGAGCAGTCCGGAGTCGACGAACGGCCGCAGCGGATCGTTGCCGAGCTGCTTGTCGACGATGTAATAGCCGTGCGGCCGGTCGAAGTAGAGCAACATGGCCGTGATGCATTGGCGGGTCACGTCCGATACCGGGATGAACAGAGTGGCGCCCTCGGTGTTCACGATCCACTCGTTGAACTTGAACAGGTTCGGGCGCGCGCGCGGTATTGCCAGGCGCTCGTCCTGGAGCTTGATCGCCTGGCGGTAGAGCTCGCTGCGCTCCTCGTCGGTCTGGAGCTGGAGATATCGCTCCGGCCTGCGGTCACGCTGTGGGAGCACGAAGACGCCGTCGTCGTTGGTCCAGAAGAGCTCGGTGCCATGGATCGCCAGCGGGCTGGGGAAGCTCCGTCCGGTGAACGACGCCAATTTGTCCGCGCTGGTCGTCTCGCCGGTGTCCGTAGTGAACGGCCACTCCTCGCGGACGACGCCCGTGATGCCAGTCGCCGCAGCGATCAGAATCGCCTCTTCCTCGATCGCGAGCGGGACGGGCTCTTTCTTGGACTCGTAGGCGAGCGGTCCGGTGATCGTCGCCCCGAGCGCGAACCGGCGCGCTCGCCGCGTGAAGATCGCGTCGAGCGCGGGGAACGAGAATGCTTTCCCGAGCGCGTCGGGGCGGACCGCGGGGCGTGTACGTCCACCTGTCACAGCCATAAGTCGTCCCTCCGTCGCGGTCTTGCGGTGGACTCGATCGGGTACGGTCTCGAGACGATGAAGCCCATCCTCGTGATCGAGCAAGAGTACTCGCTGAGGGGGCTCGGGCTGCTCGGCGAGCGCCTCGACGCATCCGGGCTGGAGTACCGCAGCCTGCGCGCATGGGAGGAGCCGATCGACGAGCTCGATGCCCGCGATCAAGCAGCGATCGTCTCGATGGGCGGGACCCAGCACGCCTGGCATGACGGCCACAATGGAGCGCTGGCGAGCGAGCGCCGGCTGCTCCGCGACGGAGTCGAGGCCGGAGTGCCGGTGTTCGGCATCTGCCTCGGTGGACAGCTCCTCGCACATGCGCTCGGAGGGAAGGTCGGGCCGGCCGACGAACCCGAGCGCGGCTGGCTGGAGATCGCTCCCGTCGATGGCGCGGGCCACGATCCGATCTTCCGCCTACTCGAGCAGGGGACCAGCGTGTACCAGTGGCACGACGATGTGTTCGAGCCTCCGCCGGGCGCGCGCGTGCTCGCCGCCAGCAGCCTCGCCCCCAACCAGGCGTTCCGCGTCGACGGGACGGACGCCTGGGGGATTCAATTCCACCCCGAGACGACGCCCGACCTGTGGGAGCTGTGGATCGCCCGGCACCCCAACGAGGTCCGCGAGGCCGGGGTCGACGTCGAGGCGATGCGGGAAGCCGTTTACCGGGGCGCCAAGCGCTCGCGCCAGTTCTGCGCGGCGCTGTTTGACGCCTTCATCGAACGAGTACGGATCAGACATGAGTGACTGGACGAGCGTCGGCCCGCTGGCGGGACGCCTCGAGCTCGACGCGGTGTGGATCGGCGAGTTGGAGATCGCGTTGGCTCGGCTCGATGACGGCTCGTGGGTCGCGTTCGACAACGCCTGCACGCACGAAGAGTGCCCGCTGTCCGAGGGAGATCTCGAGGGCAGTCGGATCGTGTGCCACTGCCACAGCTCGGCATTCGACGTGCGGACGGGCGCCGTACTCGAGGGACCGGCGGAGGAGCCGCTGCGGGTGTACCCGGTCCGGGAACAGAACGGCGAGCTTGAAGTGGACGTGGAGCGTTGAGCGCCGTCGCCCGCGTCTCGCTCTCCGACGTCGACCTGACGGATCTCGATCGCTGGTCGCGCGGGGCGCCACACGAGTGGTTCGCGCTGTTGCGCAGCGAGGCCCCGGTCTTCTGGCAGGACGAGCGCGACGGCCGCGGGTTCTGGTCACTGACGCGTTACGGTGACATCCTCGCGGCGTCCAAGGACTATGGGACCTTCTCATCCGAGGCGGGCGGTACGTCACTGATGGACCTGACGCCCGACCAGGTGCAGTCACGGATGTCGATGCTCGATTCCGATCCGCCCAAGCACAAACGCCTGCGCAACATCGTCTCGAAGGCGTTCACGGTCCGCGCCGTCAACGCCTACGAGGATCGCATCCGTTCGATGTTCAGGGAGGTGCTCGATGACGCCTTCGCCGAGCGAGAGCTCGACTTCGTCGACGCGGTCGCGGTCGAGTTGCCGATGCGGATCCTGTGCGAATTGATGGGCGTGCCGCTCGAGGACCGGCGCTACCTCGTCGAGCTCGGCAACCGGATGCTCGGCAACACCGACCCGGACCACGCCGGAGAGTTCACGGCCGGGCACGCCGATCTCTCTCGGTACGCGCACCTGCCGTTCTCGAGCCCCGCCGCGCCGGAGATGTTCGGCTACGCGAACGCGCTGGCGGCCAAGCGGCGCAGCGAGCCTCGGGACGACCTGACGACGCGCCTGCTCGAGGCCGAGGTCGACGGCGATCGCCTTTCCGAGCACGAATTCGAACTGTTCTTCCTGCTGCTCGTGACGGCCGGGAACGAGACGACCCGCCACGCGATGTCCAACGGGCTGCTCGCGCTGCTCGAGCACCCGTCGCAGCGCGACCGGCTGCTCACCGAACCGGCGCTGATACCCACCGCGGTCGAGGAGATCCTGCGCTGGGCGCCGTCACTGCTGCACTTCCGCCGCACCGCCATCCAAGACGTCGAGCTCGGGGGCGAGACGATCCGCTCGGGCGACAAGGTCGCGCTCTGGTACATCTCGGGCAACCGCGACGAGGAGCAGTTCCCGGCCGCGGATCGATTCGACATCGGCCGTGAGCCGAATCGGCATCTGGCGTTCGGCCTCGGCGGTCCTCATTTCTGCCTCGGCGCCCACCTCGCCCGGCTCGAACTGCGGATCTGGCTCGAGGAGATGCTGCCGGCGCTCGGCCGACTCGAGCTGGCAGGCGAGCCAAGGCGCCTGCGCTCGAACTTCTTCAACGGCGTGAAGAGCCTCCCCGTCTGTTTCCCATCAGGAAGTCGGTAAGGCCTTGAAGTACGCCGCCGCGCGCCCTCCGGGTCCGCAGAGTGAAGAACACCGCGACGACGACGGCGAACGCGAGCGCGTAGGAGATGATCCGGATCACGGGCGAGCTCTTGGGCTTGGGCGTGACCAGGATCGAGCCGGCGGGGAACAGCGTCGCGCCGTTCTGTGACCGCGACGCGCAGGTCGGGCACGAGACGACGGTCTCGTACAGGCCCGGGGTGAGATGGGGAATCTGCAGGTTCACCTGACCGGCCACGTGGGCGACAGTGTTGAGCGAGCCGTGGTCGGCGGGCACGAGGTCGGCCCCGACCGGAATCGGGACGAAGCTGATCGACGCTCCGGCGACCTGAGACGAAATCGGCCGGTCGCTGCGCGCCACGACCGTCCCGCCCACCTCGCTTCCGGGCGGGTCAAAGGTGAACCACACTGGTGCCTCCAGGCAGCGGAGTAGGTCGTCGAATTCGGGAGTGTTCGAGAACGCGGAGTAGGGACACGTGGTCGGGCTCAGAAACGCCGTGCTCGGCTGCCCCGAGATCCCGACGGCCAGTGACGGGTCGACCCCATCGATGTGACGGACGGTGACCAGTCGGCCGTGATAGTGGGCGGTCCCGAGGCGCGTGCCGAGGCGTAGGGTCTTCTGGGGCGCGGGGGAGGTCGGGTAGCTCGTGGCGGTGAACTGGCGCCCGTCGAAGAGAAGCGGCTGCGCGACACAGTCCCAGTAAGCCGGTCCGGCGAAGCCGGCGCACCGAGCCCCGATCACGAACGCGATCCGCGGCCGGCCGCTGGCGAAGACGGCGACGTGCGAATCGACCGATCCCGCCGCCCGGACCTTGACCGACGTCCTCTGTCGCTTGCAGCCGTTCGAGGTCGTCGGCTCATCGACCGTGCCGACGCCGACCGACGCGCCCGGAGAGAGCGGTGCCGCGGCCGGGAGGCGGACCGCGGCGTACGCCAGATGGTTGTAGTCGAGAAACGTCTGGGTGGGGCAGCTCGCCGCACGAGCCTGTGGGATTGACGCGAATGCTCCGACGACGAGCAACGCGGACAGGACTAGAGCGGCGCGCAAGGCGTTGACCATCATGCCGCAGATCGTGCCCGGTTACCGAACGCGGCGCGCCAACTCGGCTTCGCGGGTCTCGCCGGGAAGCGGGAGGTCGGTTTGGCGGCGGGCGGCGTAGCTGACCGAGCACCGCTCGCCGGCGCCGCCGACATCGTGCTCGGAGCGCCACTCGAGCAGCCGCCAGGTGCCGATCGGGCTGGTCTCGATGCGGACCACCGGAACGTCCTGCGCCTCGATCAGCAGCAGCGGCAGCGACGCACGCTCGGCTCCGACGCGGCGAGGGCGGCGCGCCTCGACACGCCATCGGAACGCGACAAACGTGCCCTCGAGCGCGCGAGGCAGCCCGTCCGGGAGCTCGAACGAGAACTGACGCCAGTTCGCTTCGTCGAGCGGACCTACCTCGAGCTCGGTGCGAAAGACCCGCTCGTCGAGCCAGATCGGCACGAACTTGTTACGCATATCGCCGTAGGCCGACCAGCTGAAGATGCCCTTACGGCCGACGAACTCCGGCGCGACATCCATCCAGCAGGCATCGCAGACTACGTCCACGAACATCGATCGGCCGTCACGTCGCCGATTGCGCCGTTCGACTCGGCCGGCGATCCGTCCTCCGCCCTCCGGTTCCGCCTCGTCGAGCGAGATCCCAAAGCCCCGCGCCTCGGAGCTCTGGCTCGATCCCGCGAAACCTGAGCGCTTCGGGGATGTCGGTCACTAGCGACACGCCAGAATGTAACACCGCGTCGATACGCGGAACGCAGGCGTACCGCGAATGCGGCCCGGCGTTCCGCGTGCAGGCCGGGGGCGACGCGCATACGGCGCCGCCCCTGACCGCCTCAAGTGATCAGCGTCACGCTTCTTCGTGCAGGAACTTGCCGACGGCGTCGTATCTTCGCCTCGACCACCGGTAGTAGATAACGCCGAGTAGACAGCCGGCGACAAACACGCCCAACGCGATGAACGGCGTGTAGAACTCGACTCCCGTGGTCGTTCCCATCAGGTAGGCGCGGTTGGAGATCATCAGGTAGACGGCGAAGATGATCGTCGCCGCCGCGAGGATCGGGGCGACAAGCGTCTTGAACCAGTGGAACCCGTCGCGCGTTTTCAAGAAGTAGAACATGATCGCCACGCTGCACAACGCCATGATCGGGAACAACAGCAGGTTGCCCTGGAACGGGATCCACGTTCCGATCTGCGAAAGCGCGACCAGCGGGTTCGAGACCCCGATCCCGAGCGCTTTGCGCTGGCCGCCTCCGACGAGACCGGTCGCGAACAACAACGTGAAGACGATGCAGAAGAGGGCGACGAACACGGTCGCGACGAACGGGCTCTTGTGCTTCGAGTGCGTCCGGCCGAAGACGCGCGGCAGGATGGTCTCCCGCCCCATCGAGAACAGGTAGCGGTTGGACGTGTTCCAGAACGCAAGTGAGCACGCGAACGAGCCGGTGATGATCAGGATCTTGAACAGGTCGGCGAGCCAGGTGCCGACGAACTTCTGCGCGACCGGGTAGTAGACGCTGGCGTAGTCGCCCGGTGGGAGGCCGACGCCCGCGGGCGCGTGCGGCTTGACCCCGTATTGGACCGCGATCGCCCACGGCCATTGGTTCTTTGAACCGCCGTACGAGGTCACGAGCATCCACGCCCAGAAGGTGAATACGACGGCCAGCCCGATGCACGAGATGTAGGTGGCGTACGCCATCATCTTCTTCGGGTTGCGCGCCTCCTCGGCGTAGTTCGGCGCCATCTCGAATCCGACCCACGACCAGTAAGCCCCGAAGAACCCGACTCCGGCCGCGCCGGCGCCGAATACGGCGGCTGCTCCCTTGATGCCGACGCCGCCCGAGAAGAGCCCCGCCGGGTTCAGTGCCGACCACAGGATCCCGTCCGGCCCGCCGCCCTTGAACAGGACCGCGAACGAGAAGATGAACAGGATCAGGAGCTCGCCCAGGAGGCACACGCCGAGGATCCGGGCGACGACTTCGATGTGGAAGTACGTGACGATGAACAGGATCAGGATGAACCCGAAGCCGTAGATCCGCCAGTCCAGGCTGATCCCGAACAGGTTGTCGAGGCTGGTGTTGGCGAAGTACGTCGTCACACCGTTGACGCCGACGGCGAACAGCAGGTACGCGGCCACGATGCCGAGCGCGGTGCCGAGGCCGATGATCCGCCCGAAGCCGTACGTGGTGTAGGAGTAGAAGCCTCCCGCGGTCGTCTTGCGCCGTGCCATCTCGACGTAGCCGACCGAGAACAGCGTGAATGAGATCGCCGCCAGCCAGAATGCCGCCGGCACCGAGATCCCGATCCCGGAACCCGACAGCGGGTCGTTGAACATCATCGCCGCGAGCGGTGCTGAGCCCGTGACGATGCAGAACAAGATCTGGGGTAGCCCGAGCGCGTTGCGCGCGAGCTCCTCGGATCCCGTGAGGCGCGAACGCAGATTGTCCGGGCTGGGGTCCTGGACGGGGCTGCTGGCTTCCATATCCTCTCTCTCTCCTACGGTCGTCGCTTCCCGGCGTCGGCTGGACCGAGAATGAATACCTTATACGGCTTCGCAGGTCTATGTGCAACTAGAACAAGCTTTCGCAAGCCAACGTTTGTGGGCGCCGTGTCGGCGCCTTTCCGGTCGTCGGCACGCCGTATGGGACGATGCGTCCGATGGCTCGACTGCGAGGTTTACGGGCGCTCGTCACCGGCGGCACTTCGGGGATCGGCATCTCGATCGTCGAGCGATTCCGGGCCGAGGGGGCGGCAGTCGTTTGCAGCGGCCGCGACGAGGCTCGCGGGCGCGACGTCGCCGCTCGGACCGGCGCAGATTTCGTTTGCGCTGACGCCCGCGACAGCGCCGCAGTCCGCAGCTCCGTCGACGCCGCCGTCGCCAAGCTGGGCGGGCTCGACGCGCTGGTGGCGAACGCGGGCATCCTCCACGAGGCCGGGTTGTCCGAGACCAGCGACGAGGACTGGGACGCGGTGCTCGAGACCAACCTCGTCGGCTACTACCTGTACGCGGTCGCGTGCCTTCCCCATCTGCGCGCGGCCGGTGCAGGCTCGATCACGATGACCTCGTCCGATGCGGGCGTCTGGGGCGAGACCGCGATCGCCGCCTACTCGGTCTCCAAGCGCACCGTGAACATGCTCGTCCAGACGCTCGCCGTCGAGGCTGGTCCGCACGGCATTCGCGTCAACGCCGTCTGCCCGGGCGACACCGCGCCCGGGATGGTGGGCTACCTCGCGGGCCCGGACGAGGCACCGGATCCTTCGAGCTGGACGCTTCCGCCGCTGGCCCGAGTCGGGACCGGCGCCGATGTCGCCGGCGCGGTGACGTTCTTCGCGTCGGCCGATGGCGCCTTCTGCAACGGCTCGATCCTGCTCGTCGACGGAGGCATGCGCGCGGCCCTGGAGGCGCGGGCGGTCGCTGACGAAGCCGGGCGACAATGACGGTCCGGCTGGGCCTCGTGGGACGGTGCGGCCTGGTCACCGGCGCTCGGACGGAGATCGGACGTGCGTGCGTACAGCGCCTGTGCGACGAGGGCATGACGATCGCCTTCACGAGCTCTGACCGCGATCGCGGTGAATCGATCGCGGCCGAGACCGGCGCCACGGTCATCGACTGCGACGACCGCGACCGAGCGAGTGCGGACCGGGCGGTGCAGCGGGCGTTCGAGCTCGGCAGTGGCCGCCTCGACGTTCTCGTCACCAACGCCGGCCTGCGGTTGCGAGCACCGATCGAGGCCACGTCCGAAGCCGAATTCCGCGAACTTCTCGAGCAGAACCTGACGGCGCCGTTCAGGGCTGCGCGCGCGAGCTATCAGCTGATGCGCGCGCAGGGCGCGGGCTCGATGATCCACATCGCCTCTGATGCCGGCATCCGCGCCGTCCACCAGACGGCCGCGTATTCGGTCACATGCGCAGGGGTGATAGCGGTTGCCGAGCTGTTCGCCGCCGAGGGCGCGCAGTATGGCGTCCGATCAAACGCTGTCTGCCCGGACGACGTCGCATCCGGGACCGCGTCGTCGGGCGTGGGCGGGGACGTCGCCGCGGTGGCGGCGCTGGCTGCCTGGCTGGCCTGCGACGAGGCCTCGGATGTGAGCGGCGCAACGCTGCGAGTGGACGAAGCGCGGGGTGCGGCGCTGGTCGCGGACACGCGGGGCTGAAGCCCGGCACCCCGCCGGCTGCAAGCCAGTTCGGCAATCCGGCTTGACATCCAGTCCCCCCACACATAAGGATTGCGGGCATGGACCGGATCGTAGTTGGCTTCGACGGATCGGATCACGCGCGCAAGGCGCTTGCTCGTGCTGCCGACATCGCAAACGGCGCGACGGTCGCCGTGGTAAGCGCCGCTCACGTAGAAGGGTTCCTTGGCGGCGCCGTATCTCCCATCGACCCAGTCGAGGCCGAGGCGCGCACGAAGGCCCTGGCCGAGGCTCGCGAGTACCTCGAAGGCCGCGGTGTCAAGGGCCAGTACATCGAGGGCAACGGGAACCCGGGGGACGTGCTCGTTGAAGAGGCCAAGGAATCAGGCGCCGACCTGATCGTGGTTGGCACGCACGGACGCAACGCGGCGAGGCGGCTGGCGCTGGGGTCGGTGAGCACCAACGTGGCGCAGCACGCGACCGTCGACGTGCTTGTCGTGCGCTGAGCCGGTCTCAGCCGTCGACCGACTGCCAGAAATCCGCCAGCAGCCGGTTGTACTCGTCCGGGATCTCCTGAAATGGCTGGTGCCCGGCCGCCTCGAGCACGACCAGTCGTGAGCCAGGAATGCGCCGCGCCAACTCCTCGGAGAAGCGCGCCGGGAGGCATAGGTCGAGCTCGCCGACAGTGATCATCGTCGGCGCCCTGATCGCCCCGATCCGATCGGCGGAGTCGTGGTCGATCAGCGCCTGGGCGGATCGGCAGAACGCATCGACCGACTGGGCGTGCGGGCTTGCCTGCGCGGCCTCGATCCATCCGTCCATCGTTCCGTCGTTCCAGATCCGGGGCGAGAAGCACCACAGGTTTACGGTGACGAGAAAGTCGCCGATCGAGTCGGCCTTTTCCGCCGACCACATCCAGTTGCGGATCACCTCTTTGAAGAACCGATCGCCGCGACACCAGGTCCCATTGAGGACGAGGCTCCGGACCTTGTCCGGGTGCGCGAGGGCGAGCTCCTGGGCGATCGCACCCCCCATCGATGACCCGACGACATGTGGTCGGTCTAGCCCGAGCGCGTCGATCAGCGCGATGGTGTCGGCGGCGAAGTCGACGATCTGGAATCGCCCGTCGGGGGTTGCCGACTGTCCTACGCCCCGGTTATCGAATGTCGTGATGCGGTAACGGTCCTTCAGACCGGCGACCTGGTCGACCCAGCAGGCGCCCTCATCGGCGAGCCCCGAGATGAACAGGACGTCGTCACCTTCACCTTCTTGCTCGACCCAGAGGTCGACGCCGTTCACGGTGGTCGTCGTCATGCGCGGGCATCCTAACCAAGTGACAGCGGCCTGCGGGCGGCGATGCGAGCCGCGTTGTGGCCGAACGAACGCGCGGCGGCGGCCGAGTCATCGAGGTATGGGTCCGCCGGGCCGCCCGCGAGCATGAGGACGAGCCGGTCCCGATCGCCGCCGATCCCGATTCCGAGCAGCGCGCGATTCGCCGCCGCGCGCGCCAGCGTTCGGGGAGCTCCCTCGGCAGCCAGTACGGTCACGGGGACTCCTTCCTCCTCGAACCCCGCGGCCAGCTCGGTGCCGACCGCGACGTCGGAGACGAGCGCGAGCACGAGCGGATCGGTCATCTTGCCCCGCCCGCGACGAACGTGAGCACGAGGCCGACGGCGACCGCCGCCCGCGGCCCGTGGCGGCCGAGGACGTTGGCGCGCGCGACGGCGACGTCCTCGCGCTCAAGCTCGCTGGCGACGATGTCCGGCACCTCGGGATCCGACGCGCAGCCACCGACCAACATCACCAGCTCCCCGCGCGTCGCGCCGCCACCGGCGGCGACCGCGCGCCGGACGTTGAGGCCCAGCACCTCGCGTTTGGCTGCGTGCCGGAGCCGCCCCCAGACCTCCGGAGCCAACTGCGCGGGCAACGCGACGAGTCGTTTGCCGTCGACCGCGCACAGACGTGCCAGCGTGTCGGGCGGCGCCGGCTTACCGAGAAAGCTGCGGCTCCCGTCCTCGTGGTGCAGCGTGAACGGCGTCTCCACCCGTGCCGAGCGATGTCGCTTTGCCCGCTCGGCGAGTGCGACGTGCGAACCGAGCAAAGAGGCGCAGATACGGGTCACGAGGTCCCCCGCGCCGGCCGTCGACACGGCACCCTGCACCCGGTGCAGGTCGACCGTACCGCCGCCGAGGTCCAGGATGAAGGGCGCGCGGCCAGCGCCGGGTGTCGTCGCCGCGCCCAGCATCGCCGCGTCGGACTCGCGGGCGACGACGCGCGCCCCTCGGGGGCATAGGTCCGACAGTGCGGTCACCAGGTCGCCGCCGTCGCCACGCTGCAGCAGCGCGAGCGCGATCGCGCGCCGTCGCGCGAGCCGGCGGGCAAAGCCCGGATCCTCCGGCGGCGAGGGCAGCGACCGCCAGACGACGTCGAGCACCCGATCGTGGTCTCCGGCCGCACCGCGGACCGCGACCACATCCCCCGGCGGCGGAGGATCGGCGTGCTCGTCCAGCCGCCGCTGTGCACCGTCGGCGCCGACGAGCAGGACCGAGGTATCGCCGGCCGGCGCGGCGTTCGCCGCCCGCGCGGTGCGGACGATGATCGCCGCCCGACAGCCGGCCACGGCGCGCGCGGCAGTTCGGGCCGCCCGCGCCTGGTCAGGATCGAAACCGAGCAGCAGCCCCAGGCGCAGCGGATCCGACAGAACGGCGATCGTCGCCCCGGCCGGCGCGACCTCGACGGCCGTCAGGGCTCCGAGCGGAAGCTCGCGGGCGTCGGAGACCTCGTCGACGATCGGTAGCGAACGGTCGAACCGGTTGCCGATCAGAACGCCATCGTCGCCCTCGACGATCCCCGCGGCGATCCGCCAACCACGCTCGCGGGCGTCATTGAGCTGCGTCGCCGCGGCGTCGAAGTCCACCGGCCCGACGACCGCGATGACATCGTGCGCGGCGGGCGGACCGCGGAGGTCGTCCAGGCCTGTCAATCGCCCCGCGGCGACACCGGTGCCCGACGGCGTCTCGCTCGCCGGCCTCGCGATCGCCGTGTGCTCGAGCGCGAGTTCCTCGATCCGGCCGAGCTCGAGCAGGTCCGTCTTGACGGGGTGCAGCTCGGCCAGCAACCCGAACTCCGGCCGTGCCCCCACCCGACGCTCGGCTCGCGCCAGCAGCTCGGCGATGCCCGCAATGCATTCCGCCGACCCCTTTGGGCCGGTGGTGGGGCATCGTCCGACGAACAGCCACTGCGGGTCGTGGCCCGGCTGCACCCGGGCGACTGCGATCTCCGTCGTCGAGTTGCCGACGTCGACGCCGGCGACCAGCACTCCCTATGCCACGCCGGATGTGTGCGCCGGCGCGGGCGCCGCCGCGTCCTCGGCGAGCGCATCGACCAGCAACCGCTCGACCGTGTCTCGCCAGGCTTTCTCGTCGAGGGTCCGGTGGACCCCCTGCCGGCGGAGAAAGCGCCGCTTGCCGAGCGAGTCGAGCGCCCGGATCGCCTCCATCACCAGATGGAAGTCCCGTTCGTCGACGAGCTCCTTGATCTCCCGGCTCGCCGCCCCGGTTGTGGTGAACGTCCCCTCGACGACGCCCTGCCAGTACGCGTGCTGGAACACGCAGCCGGAGACGCCGCCTGTGGGCTTCACCCAACAGCCGATCGTCACCCCACGGCCCGACGTCTGGATCCCCCGTAGCGCGAGCTGTAACAGCGCCCTCCCCTGGTCCTCCTGCGCCAGCGCCGCGAGTCGCCCGCGGGCTTCGGTCTCGTCGCGTGTCATGTCGGCCTCCACTCCTTGCGATCGGGTGCTGATCGATACTAAGCGATCAGGCCGCGCCGGACGTAGGCAGCCCGGGCTTCGCGCACGAGCTCGGCGCACCGGTGCGCCCCGCGCCGCGCCAGCGTGTCGGCGAGCGCGTCGAGCTCTTCGGCGGACGAGCGCCCCGGCCGGAGCATCTCGTAGAACCGCAGCAACTGATCGTCGTCGAAGGTCACCAGCTCGGCCGCGCGGCGAAGGTTCTCGCCGAGCTGCGGGTTACCGCCCTGCTGTGCGAAGTCGGCCTGAAGATGGAGCGTGTCGGCGGAGATCGCGACGTCTCCGGGGCCGAGGCCGTCCGACACAGCGGCGTCGAGCGTGATCTCTGACACCGCCTTGCCGGAGGCGGACCGTACGTCGGCGCGCGCGCCGGCCCCCAGCGGGTAGTTCAGCTCGGCCACGTCGCCTCCAACTCGACGGGATCCGCGTCGCTCGCCAGCCGGCGCTCGATCGCCACCAGCTGCACGACGCGGGCGTGATACCGCGAGCCCAGTGGCTCGCTCGATTCCGGGAGCAGCAGCGGTTCGGGCGACAGTCCCTTGGCGTAGCGCGCGGCGTTGCTCCCGAGCTGACGGTAGAGCTCCGGCGTGATCCGCGGCGCGATCGAGAACAGCTCCAGGTTCGCGAGCGGTGGCAGGTCGGCGCGGTGGATCAACGCCGTCCCCTTCGCCTGAAGCCCGATCGAGACGTGTGAGCCCGACAGGCGAGCCGCCGCCCACCCGATCGAGCCGAGGTCGATCGATCGGTTCACGCGGACGAGTCGTGACTGAAGGCCCTCCTCCTCGATCCCCGCCAGGAGTTGGCGCAGCACCTCGGCGACGGTCATCCCGTTCAGCGCTGCCCAGATCTCGCGGCCGAACGCCGGCGAGATTCCAACCACCACCTCATCGACACGGTCACCGACGCCGGCTGGCCCGGTGTCACGCAGTGCGATCGCGCCTTCGGATCGCGACTGCTCGAGCGCGAGATCGCTCGGGAGCCACACCTGGCGGACGCGGGCCACTTCGTCGAGGCGCTCGCGAGACATGCGATACCCGGTTCCCGGTCCCGCGTAGTCGTTGGGATCGGTCAGCCACGAGAGAACGTTGAGCTCCTCGTCGAGGATCGCGGACGTCTGGAGCACATCGCCCAGCAGCCGCTGGCGGGTCATCTCGAGCACTCGCTCGGCCTCCGTTTCAAACCCGCGCTCAAACAGCGCCCGCACCACGTCCGGCGCGGTCACGCCCCCGTCCATGATCCGTTCTGAGGCGACGCCCGGAAGATCGGACTCCGGCGCCGGAACGTCGAGGCTCCCATGGGCCAGCACGCACGCGTCGACATCCTCGTCGGAGAACTCGGCCAGCTCGAGCTCCTCGAACACGGCCCGGCAGGCCTCCGCGGCGCGGCGACGGACCGGGAGCAGCTCGCCATCCTGACGCCACCGCAGGCCGCCCTCGAACCCCCAGTCGCGCTGGACGACGAGGTAATCATCGAGGTCCTCCGCGTTCATGTTCGATGGGCCGAACGCGTTGTCGTAGGCCGGGATCGACCCGAAGCCCGAGAACAGGAAATCGGTTCCGGCCAAGAGGACGGGCAGCGTGTGCGCGGTCCGCCGGATATCCGACGCTGACATCAGCGTGTCGTTACCGGTGCACGACTCGAGGTTGTGGAGCATCACGCACAGGTTCTCGGCGATCACCTCACGCATCCCGCCCGGCACCGAGGCGGTCACGTTGACGCCGTCGATCCCTCCGTTCTGGACGCCCTGTGAACCGGCCCCGCGGGTGAGCGCGATGCACCGCGCCTCGAGGTAGAGCATCGACTTGCCCTCGCTGGCGCCCATCAGAACCTCAGCGCCCGAGCCGGACGTGAAGCGCATCTTCAACCCGCGCGACGCGTAGCACGAGGCGAGAAACGCCTTCGACCACGGCGTGTCATCACCATCGACGAACACCTGCTCGGTGCCGTACACGGACACCGTCTCGGCGTAGGTGGTCAGGCCCCGCATCCCCAGCTCGAGCTCGGTCCGCTCTTCGACCGAGCATTGCGTCAGGGCGCCCGGCCGCCCGACCTGGCTGCCGATCAACAGCGCCAGCGCGTTCGACGGCGCGTGGCGCAGGACCGGCACGGTCGTCTCGAGCTCCCGGAAGCCGAGCGCGACGGCGGCGGCGGCGTCAGCGGCGATCAGCAACGGATGATCGACGCGGTTGGTCACATGGGCCTGGATCGACGGCGTCCGGCGCACCCGCAGCTTCTGCATCGCCTGAAGGATCTCGACCGGTGTCAGCAACGCGAGCGTCGCCGCGATCTTTGCCGGCGTCATGCCGGCGGCCAGACGCGTCACCTCGGCGCGGGGGACACCGGGATCGACGATCATCCGGGCGAACTGGACCGTCTCGATCGCCATCGCCTCGTCGGCGACATCGACGTCGATGCCCCGTCGCGCGATGAACTCGTCGAGCATGTCGAACTCGGCCTCGGCCTTGCCGTCCAATTCGACGACCCGGCCGTCTTGCATCCGCAGCGACGGCTCGGGGTCGAACGGGCTCGAGAAGGCAACCAGGCCCAGCGCTGGCTCCTCAGGCACGAGGTTGTCGCTGCTGATCGGTCGGCTGGCGAGGAACTCGGATCGGGCCGATGCCCTGTCCTCGAGATACATGGTGCGGTAAGGCTAAGCCCTAGTCGCCGGACCGCGGGGGCTCGTTGCCCCTATCCGACCAAAATCGCCCAAGGAGTCAGTGCTGGCCGGCCGAGACAAACGTCGTCTCGTCGGACTTCGTCTCTTCGCCGGTGGACTCCGCGGGCGCTTGGTCGCAACCGCCGGCGTCTTCCCCGTGGCGAGCGAGACTGGCGTTGAGTCCGACCCACGACCGCCCGCAGCAGCAGCTCTTGCCGGCGAGCGAGACGTACCGGTTGACCGTACCCATTACCGAGCGTGTGCCGCTCATGACTACTCCAGCGTACCACCGCTCACCGGCGCGTACTGACGGTCGCGGGTCGACCGCGTATGCTTGCGCGGCTCGCAGGTGCTAGGCGCAATGGAGACCGAGAGTGTTATGGCGTTGTGCAGGGTGCGCTGGTTTGCCTCGACCGGGACTGCACGGTCGAGTCGTGGTTCGCGCTGATCACGCCTCCGTTGGGCGGTGACATGCGGCTGGGTCTGGTCGTCAACCCGATCGCGGGCATGGGTGGCACCCTCGCCCTGAAGGGGAGTGACGATCACGCGCTGGTGGCCGCCGCCCGCGAACGTGGCGCAAAGCCCGTCGCACCGGTGCGCGTGGCCGAGGCCCTGCGCCCGTTGGCGGCGCTCTCGGAGCGGCTCGAGCTATTGGCATATGCGGGCGAGATGGGGGAGCAGGAGGCCCGCGAGGCCGGATTGGCCCCGACCGTGCTGGGGGCGGCCAGCCCCGCCACATCGGCGCAGGACACGCGCGCGGCCGCGGAGGCGATGGCCGATCGCGAGGTAGACCTGCTCCTGTTCGCGGGCGGAGACGGGACCGCGGTTGACGTCCTGGAGGCGATCGGGGAGCGAGTGCCCGTGCTCGGCATCCCCGCGGGGGTCAAGATGCACTCGGCGGTGTTCGCGGTCACCCCCAGAAGCGCCGGCGAGCTCACCGCCCGTCTCGCTCAGGACGGAGTGCGATCCGTGCGTCGGGCCGAGGTGATGGACGTCGATGAAGCGCTGCTGCGCGCCGGGTCGGTGTCGGCCCGCCTGCACGGATTCATGAACGTCCCCGATGCGCGCCGCCATCTGCAGAGCGCCAAGGCGCGCTCCCTCGGCAGCGAGTCCGTGGCACAGGAGGAGATCGCCCACCACCTGATCGATCACGTTCTAGGTGAGGGGACGTGGCTGGTGGGACCCGGCACGACGACCGGCATCCTGCTGGCGCAATTGGGCCTCGAGAAGACGCTGCTCGGCGTCGACGTCGTGCGCGCGGGCAGCTGCGTGATCGCCGATGCCGACGAACGGGCCCTGATCGACTTGCTCTCGCGCCACGACGCGGGGATCGTCGTGACCCCGGTCGGAGGGCAGGGATTCCTGTTCGGGCGCGGCAACCAACAGCTGTCGGCTTCCGTGATCGACACGGTCGCCCCCGAACGCATCGTGGTCGTAGCCACGGAGGCGAAGATCGCGCGCCTCGCGGGAGCGCCGCTTCGCGTCGACACGGGCGATCCGGCACTCGACGGGCGCCTTTCCGGTTACACCCGGATCGCCGTCGGCTACAACCGCGAGATCGTCTATCCGGTCGCCTGATGAACGACCCCGAGGAGGTCACTACGTGAACGACGTGCACCCCGCCCACCCCTACATCCCGAACTCCGTGCCCGAGGTCAAGCGCGCGATGCTCGAGGCGATCGGCGTCGCTGATGTCGACGAGCTGTACGGGTCGATCCCCGAGCGGCTTCGCGTGACCGGTCTACTGGACCTGCCGGAGCCACTGAGCTCGGAGTACGAGCTGCGGCGTCACGTCGCCGGCGTGCTCGACCGCAACCAGAGCTGCGCGGAACGGCTGAGCTTCCTCGGCGGCGGCTGCTGGCCGCACTACGTCCCGGCGGTGTGCGACGAGATCATCAACCGGGGCGAGTTTTTGACCGCCTACTACGGCGACACCTATGGCGACCACGGGAAGATGCAGGCGCTGTTTGAGTACGCCAGCATGCTCGGCGAGCTGGTCGAATGCGACGCGGTCAGCCAGCCGACCTACGACTGGGGCGCGGCGGCGGCGACGTCGATCTGCATGGCCGCTCGGATCACCGGCCGTGACCTCGCGCTGATCCCGGCCTCGGTCGGGAGCGAGCGCCGCTCGCTGATCGAGGGCTATTGCCGGCCGTGGGTGAAGCTCGAGACGATCCCCTTCGATCCGGGCACCGGGCTGCTCGAGCTGCGCCGCGTACAGGAGGGCCTGTCATCGCAGGCCGCGTGCGTCTATTTCGAGATGCCGAGCTTCCTCGGAGCGATCGAGACGCAGGCGGCGGAGATCGCCGCGCTGGCGCGCGAAGCCGGCGCGCTGACCGTGGTCGGCGTCGACCCGATCTCGCTCGGCGTGCTCGAGGCTCCGCCGCGCTACGGCGCCGACATCGTCTGCGGGGAGATCCAGTCGCTCGGGATCCACATGCACTACGGCGGTGGGCTGGGCGGGTTCGTCGCCTCGCCCGACAGCCAGCGGTTCGTCTCGGAGTACCCGATGTTCCTGATCGGACTCGGGCCGACGACGGTCGAGAATGAATATGGCTTCGGAGAAGTGGTCTGGGACCGGACCTCGTACATCCAGCGCGGCGATTCGAAGGAGTACACCGGCACGACGCAAAATCTCTTTGCGATCGCGGCCGGGGCGTACATGGCCCAGCTCGGGCCGCACGGGCTCGCCGAGCTCGGGCGCGGGATCATGCAACGGGCGCGCTACGCGGCCGGCCGACTGAACGAGTTGCCCGGCGTCCGCGCGCCCGCCCTCTCGGCCCCGTTCTTCAAGGAGTTCGTGGTCGACTTCTCGGACTCGGGCCGCACCGTCGCGGAGGTCAACCAGGCGCTGCGCGAGCGGGAGATCTTCGGCGGCCTGGACCTGTCATCGCAGTACCCGGAGCTCGGCCAGAGCGCGCTGTACTGCGTCACCGAGCTGCACACCAAGGGCGACATCGATCGTCTCGGCAGCGCGCTCGAGGAGGTGCTCTAGATGGCCCCGCGCCGATTTCACCAAGCGAGCTGGAACGAGCAGATCCTGCTCGAGATGTCGAACCCCGGGGAGCGCGGCATCATCCCGCCGGCGGTCGACCCGGAGATCGCCGCCGCGAACCCCGATCCGGTCGCGGATCTGCCGCCGATCCTGCGGCGAGCCCAGGCGCCGGCGCTGCCCGAGCTCAGCCAGCCGCGCGTGCTGCGCCACTATCTGCGTCTCTCCCAGGAGACGCTCGGCAACGATGTCAACATCCACCTGGGCCTCGGGACGTGCACGATGAAGTACAGCCCCAAGGTCAATGAGGAGCTGGTCCGCTCGCCCAAGGTCGCGGACCTGCACCCCCTGCAGGACGACGACACCGTGCAGGGGATGCTCGAGGTGTTTCACCGCTTCGAGCGCATGCTGTGCGAGATCTCGGGTCTGCACCGCTTCTCCCTGCAGCCCGCCGGCGGGTCGCAGGGCGTGTACGCGAACGCGCGGATGATGCGCGCCTACCACGCCGCCCGCGGTGACACCGAGCGCGACGAGATCATCACGACGATCTTCTCGCACCCGTGCGACGGCGCCGGGCCAGCGACCGCCGGCTACAAGGTGATCACCGTCTACGCGGGCGACAAGGGATACCCCGAGCCCGATGCGATCCGCGCGGCGGTGTCGGACCGCACGGCCGGGCTGATGATCACCAACCCGGAAGACACCGGGCTGTTCAACCCCCACATCGATGAGATCGTGCAGATCGTCCACGATGCCGGCGGCTTGTGTCACTACGACCAGGCCAATGCGAACGGAATCCTCGGTATCACGCGCGCCAGCGACGCGGGCTTTGACCTGTGCCAGTTCAACCTGCACAAGACGTTCTCCTCGCCCCACTGCTCGATGGGCATGCCGGTTGGCGCCTGCGGGGTGACCGCGGAGATGGCGCCGTTCCTGCCGGTACCGACGGTCGAGTTCGACGGGTCGCGGTACCGGCTCGAATATGACCGGCCGCAGTCGGTCGGCAAGATCCGCGCCTTCCACGGCGTTCCGGCGACGGTCGTACGCTCGTTCGCGTGGGTGCTCAGTCTCGGCGCCGAGGGACTCAGAGAGGTCGCCGAGACGGCGGTCCTGAACAACAACTACCTGGCCTCGCGGCTGCGCGACGTGCCGGGCGTCGAGGTCTCATTCGGCGAGTCCAACTCGGCGCACCGGCTCGAGCAGATCCGGTACAGCCTCGAGCGGCTGACCGAGGAGACGGGCGTCGAGACGCTCGACGTGGCGCGGCGGACGGCCGACTTCGGCGTCGCGAGCTACTTCCCCAGTCACGAGCCCTGGGTCGTGCCCGAGCCGATGACGCTCGAGCCCTCGGAGTCCTACTCGCGCGCCGACCTCGACGAGTACGCGGACATCATCGCCGAGATCTCGCGCGAGGCTCACGAGAGTCCGGAGGCGGTGACCAATTCGCCGCAGAACAGCACCGTTCACAGGATGGATCTCGAGCAATACGACGACCCGCAGCAGTGGGCGCTGACCTGGCGCGCGCACCTGCGCAAGCGCGCCGCGGAGGGGGCGTCGGTCGGGACCCAGTAGCGACCGGTGACTGACGTCGTACCCAGGCACGTGCCGATCCGGCCGCGCCCCGAGCTCGCATTTGACGCGCGCATCGCCGCGTTGCAGGAGGCGTTTTCGGGTCGGCTCGGCTTCTGCGGGGTGCGCCTGACCGACGGCGAGGCCGTCGAGCTGCGCACCGACGAGGAGTTCCCGACGGCGTCGGTGATCAAGCTCGCGCTGTGCGCCGCCGTGCTCGACTCGGTCAGAGGTGGCGAGCTCGACCTGGGCTCTGCGGTGCAGCTGCCTGCGCCCGCCGCGCGCGTCGCGGGCGGCGGCATCCTCAAGCAGCTCGAGCTCGGCTCGATCTCGCTCTCGGATGCAATCGAGCTCACCTTGACGGTGTCTGACAACGTCGCGACCAACGCGTTACTCGGGCTCTGCGAAAGCGATCGGGTCAATGCCTACGTCGGCGGGCTCGGGCTCGCGCACACGCGGATCCTTGGCCCGGTCGATTTCGCGCAGATTGGACCCGGTCTGGAGGGAGGGATCGGGGTGTCGACACCACGCGAGCAGGTTCAGCTCCTGTCGCTGCTGGCCGAGGGACGGATCCTCACGCCTGACCTCTGCCGGTACCTGATCGGCGTCCTTGGTCGCCAGCACTTCCAGGATCAGATCCCCCGCTGGCTCCCGTTTAACGAGTACGCGCAATATCACGGGCGGACTCAGCCACTGACGGTCGCCAACAAGACCGGGGAGCTCGACGGGACCCGCGCCGACGTCGCGCTCCTGATGCACGAACAGCTCGGCACGGTCGCTCTGGCGGTGTTCACCGACGGCGCGCTCGACATGCGTGAGAGCGTCGATGTCGAGGGGTCCCTGGCCGTCGCCGAGTGCGGGGCCGCGGTTGCGGCGCGCCTGCTCGGTCTCGAGATCTAAGAGACACGCCCATATCCGAGTGTGCATAGACTCCCGCGCATGGCCGATGCTCTCGTCGTAATCGACATCCAGAACGAGTATTTCCCGGGTGGCGCCTATGCGCTCCCGCATGCCGAGCGTGCGGCAGGCCGGGCAGCCGCGGCGATCGAGGCGGCGCGCGCCGCGAACGTTCCGGTGGTGCATATCCGGCACGAGGAGCCCGACAGCACCGAGGGGTTCGCGCCGGGCACTCCCGGTGTCGAGACCCACGCGTCGGTTGCGCCGGCAGATGGCGAGCACGTGATCGTCAAGAACTACCCGAACTCGTTTCTCGAGACTGACCTCGCCGACCACCTCGCGTCCGTCGGCGCGAGCCGGGTCGCGTTCTGCGGGATGATGACCTCGATGTGCGTCGACGCGACCGTCCGCGCGGCTGCCGACCGAGGGCTGACTGCGCTGCTCGTCGACGACGCGTGCGCCGCTCCCGATCTCGAGCACCGGGGCCAGCAGGTGGACGCCGACGCGGTCCATGCCGCGTTCTGCGCCGCGCTCGGCGATGAGATCGCGACCGTGATCGATGTCGGCGACTTTTCCGCCGGGCCGAGCGCCGTCTGACTCTTCCCGGACCGTCGGCGCCGGGCCGGCACTCCGCCCCCGAGCGCGCTGACCTCAGGGACGCATTCCGCGCCCAGGAACGCACTCTGTATCCATTATCGTTGTCGCCGTATCGATTTTCCGGGTCCCGGAAGGAGTGGCTGCCGTGACTACGTTCGAAGAGATCCGACCCGTCCAGACGCGCTTTCGGCTCGATCAGGAGATCATGGCCGGCCCGATCTATCGCAAGTACGAGAAGGCGGCGCGCACGGTCTGGGATCCCAAGCAACTCGACTACGAGCCTGACGCGGCCGACTGGGAGCGGATGACCGAGAACCAGCGCGCCGGGATCGCGATGATCACCGTCCGCTTCGAGGCCGGTGAGCAGGAGGTCACCGACGAGCTGTTGCCGATGCTCGCCGCGGCGCACGCGCTCGGTCGTTTCGACTGGGTCATGTACATCTCGACCTTCATGCAGGAAGAGGCGCGGCACTCGCAGTTCTTCACGCTGTGGCACGCGCGCGTCGCGGGTCTGATGACGCCGGCCGAGAAGGCTGCCTACTGGCCGCTGCGCGAGCACACCGTCGACCCGCACGGGCGGTTCAAGGTCGGCGAGCCGGTATATGAGGGGCTCCCCAAGTACGGCAAGCAGCTCCAGAACGCCGTCGACTCGGGTGACGAGGTCGCGATCGAGCGAGCCTTCGTGCAGTTCGCGACCCTGTACTGCGCCTGGGTCGAGGGCGTCCTGACGATGCCCTCCTACGAGATCGTGATCGACACCACCGAGCTGTGGGATGTGCTGCCAACGCTCCGTTTCGGCTTCCGGAGGATCCTGTCCGACGAGGGCCGCCACATCACCTTCGGGACCCAGTCATGCCGGATCCTGATCGAGCGCAACCCCGCCTACGCCGAGCTCGTGCACCAGGTGATCGACGAGTACCGGGGTAACGCGGTCGGGATGCTCGAGTACCAGCGCAACGTTCCCGGCCTGGACCTCGACAAGTACCAGCGCCAGAAGGTCCGCCACTACCTCAATCGATGCCGGGAGATGGGCCTGACTCCCGATGACTCGCTCGTCGCGCAGATCCTCGATCCGGAGATCGACTTCGTCGTCGGCGTGGAGGCGGGGTAGTGGCCCTTCGCTGGCGCTGCATGGAGGTCGGCTGCGACACGGTCGTCACGGCGGCGACCGACGAACTGCTGGTCGAGGCCGTGACCACGCATGTGCGCGAGGCGCATCACAGCTACGAGCTCGAAGAGGTCATCCTCGCGGGCGCCGAGGACGGTACGCCGGAGGAGGAGAAGATATGAGTTCGGACCACGAACGCTGCAGCGATGGGGGTACCCGGTGACCCTGGCACAGGGCGATCTTGCACACGTCGACGTCGCGAGCCCACAGGTCTACGCGGAGGGCCTGCCGCACGAGGCGCTCGCCGCGATACGCCGGGACGACCCGGTCCATTGGCATCCGTTCCCGGGGACCCGCGGCGGGTTTTGGCTGCTGTCCAAGCACGCGGATGTGATCGCGATCGGCAAGGACCCGCGGCGGTTCTCCTCACAGGTCGGGCACATCGCGCTCGAGGACCGGGAGCCCGATGCTCTGGCGGCCCGGCAGTCGATGATCGAGACCGACCCGCCCGAGCACACTCGGCTGCGCCGACTCGTCAGCGACGCGTTCACGCGCTCCAAGGTCAACGAGTACGAGGAGTACACGCGGACGATCGTCAGTGACCTGCTCGACCGGGCGATCGCCAAACGGGAGTTTGATTGGGTGACCGAGATCTCCGAGCCGGTGCCGGTGACCGTGCTGATCTCGATCCTCGGCCTGCCGCACGACGACATCCCGATGCTGATCGAGCTCACGAGCGAGATGGCGGCGGCGACGGACTCCGAGTACCGGCCCGATCCCGTCAAATACCCCAGTGACGTCGACCCACGCCTGCTCCCGTTCGGCACGCCGGCCGCGGCGCAGGTGATCGAGTACGGACACCGGATCGGCGAGCAACGCCGCCAGAGCCCGACCGACGACCTCGTCTCCCGGCTCGTGCACGCCGAGGTCGACGGCGAGCGGCTGACCGAGAACGAGTACGCGAACTTCTTCGAACTGTTCATCTTCGCGGGCAACGAGACCACGCGTACGGGGATTTCGCAAGGGATGCTCGCGCTGATGGAGCACCCCGATCAGTTCGACAGGCTCCTCGCCGGTCCGGAGCTCGTACCGACCGCGGTCGACGAGATCCTCCGCTACGGCACGCCGATCATCTACTTCCGGCGCACCGCGACCGAGGACACCGAGATCCGCGGGGTCCCGATCCAGGCCGGTGATCGCGTGGCGATGTGGTTTCTGTCGGCGAACTTCGACGAGGAGGTGTTCGACGACCCGATGCAGTTCGACATCGGCCGCCGACCGAACCCGCACACGACCTTCGGGCGTGGCGGACCCCACTTCTGCCTTGGCTCGTTCCTCGCCCGGCTCGAGATCAGGATCGTGCTGGAGGAAGTTCTTGCGCGCGGGGTGCGCTTCGAGCTGACCGGGCCTCCGGTCCGTCTGAGCTCGAACTTCGTCAACGGCTTCAAGTCGATCCCCGTGCGGGTCGTGCCCCAGAACTAGAAACAGCGGACTAATCAAGGAGAGGCTTCATGGCGACCGTCGCAGCTCCCGCGGTGCAGCGGCTCTATCTAGCGGGCCAATGGATCCAAACCGGTGACTGCATCGACGTGCACTCGCCGTACTCGGGCGAGCTCGTGGCGCGCGTCGCTCGTGCGAGCGCCGACGACGCCCGTCGGGCCGTGGACGCCGCCGAGCAGGCGATGCGTAACCCCCTACCCGCATGGCAGCGTGCGGACATCCTCGAGCGCATCTCGGTGTTGATCAGGGAGCGCTCCGAGGAGCTCGCCCAAGCGATCTGCGCCGAGGCCGGCAAGCCTCTGAAGGCGGCTCGGGTCGAGGCCTCTCGCGCGGTCAACACCTATGCGCTGGCCGCGGGGGAGGCGCGACGGCTGACCGGCGAGTCGGTGCCGATCACCGGCACCCAGTCGGGTGACGGTCACGCGGCCTGGACGGTACGAGTCCCAATCGGCGTGATCGGTGCGATCAGCCCATTCAACTTCCCCCTCAACCTCGTGGCGCACAAGCTCGCCCCCGCGCTCGCGGCGGGCTGCGCCGTCGTTCACAAGCCGGCCAGCCAGACGCCGGTCTCGGCGCTGCGCCTCGCGGCGATCTCCGAGGAGGCCGGTCTGCCGGCGGGCTGGTTGAGCGTTCTGCCCGGCCAGGCGAGCGAGGTCGGCGATGTGATCGTCGACGATCCACGCATCCCGATGATCACGTTCACCGGCTCGGCCGAAGTGGGCTGGGGGATCCGGGGCCGCGCTCCCCGCAAGAAGGTCGCGCTCGAGCTCGGCAACGCCTCGCCGGTGATCGTCGAGCCGGATGCCGATCTGGAGCTCGCGACGTCAAAGGTGGCGACGCATGCGTTCTCGTACGCGGGCCAGACCTGCGTGTCGGTCCAACGCGTCTACGTGCAGCGCGACGTGATCGACGCATTCCTTGAGCTGCTGGGCCCGAAGGTCCAAGCGCTGAGGATCGGCGATCCCGCCGACGAGACGACCGACGTGGGCCCGGTGATCGACGCCCCCAACCGCGAGCGGATTCGCGCCTGGATCGACGAGGCGGTCGCCGGCGGCGCCGAGGTCGTGACCGGCGGCGCCCCTGAGACCGGTTTGCTGGCGCCGACGGTCCTGCGCGGGGTCACGCCCGAGATGAAGGTCTGCTCCGAGGAGATCTTCGGCCCGGTCTGCTCGGTGATCCCGTACGACTCGTTGCGGGACGCGTTCGAGCAGGCAAACGCCACCGAGTACGGCCTCCAGGCCGCGATCTTCACGCGCTCGCTCGAGCCGGCGGTGAAAGCTGCCGCGGCGCTCGAGTTCGGCAGCGTGATGGTCAACGAGGCGCCCGAGTGGCGGGTCGATCAGATGCCGTACGGCGGCACGAAGGCGTCGGGCAATACCAAGGAAGGACCGGCCTACACGATCCGGGAGATGACCGAGGAACGCCTGATCGTGCTCGGCGGGGTGTAGGCGCCGTGGCGACCCAGATCCAGGCGGCGGTCCTACGCGAATTCAGGCAGCCGCTCGCGATAGAGGAGCTCGAGCTCGATCCGCCCAAGGCCGGAGAGCTGCTCGTCCGGATGGTGGCGAGCGGGGTGTGCCATTCGGACCTCCACGTCGTCCACGGAATCCATCCGACTTTGTTACCGGTCGTCCTCGGACATGAGGGCGCCGGAATCGTCGAGGAGATCGGTCCCGGAGTTGCGGGGCTCGAGCCTGGCGATCACGTGCTCCTCACCTGGCTTCCGTACTGCGGTCACTGCCGCTCGTGCGTGCGAGGCTGGCTGAACCGGTGTGAGAACACGGCCTGGTATGACGCCACGCTCGAGGACGGCACGTGCCGTTTTCACGCAAACGGGGAGCCGGTTCATCACTACAACACGTCGTCGTTTGCGGAGCGCTCCGTGGTTCCGGTCCAGACGGCGATCAAGGTCGATTCCTCGCTGCCGCTGACGGAGCTGGCACTGATGGGTTGCGCGGTGATGACCGGCGTCGGCGCGGTGGTCAACACTGCGCGGGTCAGGCCCGGTGACACGGTCGCCGTGGTCGGCTGCGGCGGCGTCGGGCTCAACGTCGTCCAGGGCGCCCGGATTGCCGGCGCGTCGCGAATCATCGCGATCGATCGTGTCCCGGCCAAGCTCGCGCTCGCGCGGGAGCTGGGGGCGACCGATGTCGTCGACGCGAGCCAGTCGGATGTCCGCGAGGCCGTCGGTGACCTGGTCGGCGGGGGCGTCGACTACGCGTTCGAGGCGCTCGGCCGTCCGGAGACGATCGAGACGACGATCGGGCTGATCGGCCGTGGCGGCGAGGCTGTGCTGATCGGGATGGCTCCACCCGATGCCCGGATTGGGATCGATGCCCTGACGACGACGCTCGAGGAGCGCTGCGTGCGCGGTTCGTGGTACGGCTCCTGCGTCCCGCTCCGCGACATTCCGATGCTCGTCGAGCTGTATCGCGACGGCCGCCTACGGCTGGATCCGCTCATCACTCGTTGCGGGCTCGAGGATGTCAATGAGGCCTTCGCGCGGATGGAGGCCGGCGAGACGGCTCGCAGCGTGATCGTCTACTGAGATGCGGCTGTACGCGCTGCACTGCGGGGGTGACCTGATGGACTGGGCGGCGTTTGACCCGTTCGACGAACGCGCCGGAACCAAGGTCTACAACCCGTACTTCATCTACGTCGTCACCCACCCGCAGGGAAACGTCTTGTTCGACAGCGGCGCGCACCCGCAGCTCGGAACCGACCCGGAGGCTCGACTCGGGCCGGCGGCCGCGGCGTTCGAGGCGAGGTTGACGCCCGACGATCAGATCGAGCGGCAGTTGGCGGCCGTAGGCCTGAGGCCAACCGACATCGACGTCGTGATTCAGTCCCACCTGCACTTCGACCACGCCGGCGGGTTGGAATGGCTCACCCACGCTCCGGTTCTCGTACAGCGCGAGGAGCTGGCATTCGCGTTCTACCCGCCCGTCTACCAGCGGCTGATCTACGTGCGCGGGGATTTTGACCATGGGCTCAACTGGACTGCGCTCGAAGGCGATCACGACGTGTTCGGCGACGGGCGCTTGATCGTCGTCAGCACGCCGGGTCACACCCGAGGCCACCAATCGCTGATGGTGCACCTGGACAGCGGACAGACCGTGATCCTGCTCGCCGATGCGGCCTACCTGTTGTCCAAGATGCGCGAACGGGCGCTGCCGGGAATTGTCTGGAGCCCAGACGCGATGGTGTCGAGCTGGGAGCGGATCGAGTTGCTCGAACGCGAACACAAGGCGATGCTGATCACGACGCACGACCTCGACTTTCGGGAGCGTCTGAAGCTCGCGCCGTCGGCGTGGTACGAGTGACGGCGGTCGTCGAGGAGCTCGCCCCCGACCCGCTGCCCGCCGAGCTGATCCGAGCCGCGTCGGCTCGCTTCGGTCTGCCCCGCGAGGCGCGAATCGAGTTCATGCGTCACGGAGAGAACACGACGTACGGCATCACCGCTCCCGACGGCCGACGATTCGCCCTGCGCATCAACCGGCCCGGATACCAGACACCGGATGCGATTCGATCTGAGGTCGCGTGGATGGAGAGGCTGCGGCGCAGCGGCATCCGGACGCCGGTCGCGATCGCGGGCGTCGACGGCGATCCGCTTCAGAACGCCACTGCCCAGGGGTGGTCGCGCACCGCGGTGCTGTTCGAGTGGGTCGACGGAGTCCCGCTGACCGGGGTGGATGATGTGCAACCGTGGGCGCGGCTCGGCGCGCTGATGGCCCGGATCCACGTGCTGACACGTGACTGGACGCCACCGGCGTGGTTCACGCGCCCCGCATGGGACGGCGAAGCGCTGGTCGGCGACGAGCCGCGGTGGGGGCGGCCCGACCCCGAGCGCAGGCTCGCACCGGCCGATCGCGCGGCGCTCGAGGAGTGCCGGGCGGAGGTTCGGACGCGGCTCGATGCGATCGGAACCGGGGCGGACCGGTTCGGCCTGATTCACAGCGATCTGGCGTTCGAGAACGTGCTCGTGGCCGACGACGGGGAGGTCGTGATCATCGACTTCGACGACTCCGGCTACGGCTGGTACCTGCACGAACTGGCCGTCGTGCTCTACCCCCACGAAGGAACAGGTGGGTTTGGCGAGCGGCGCGACGCGCTCGTTGACGGCTACCGCGGTGTTCGCGAGGTGCCGGACGGATGGCTGCTCGAGTTGCCGACGTTTTTGATGGCCCGCCGGATTCAAACCCTCGGTTGGTTGTTCAGCCGGGCAGACACCGCACACGCGCACGCCCAGCGCGCGCGTCGGCTCGCCAGCACCCCGGAGGCGGCGCGCAAGTATCTAGCCTGGGCGCACGAGCACCCGGTGTGACGCAGGCCGCGGAGGACAAAGTGCTTTGACGGCGCGGGGCGGACAATGTATGCATCACATATGGCCCGACCCCTGATCCTCGTCAGCTGCTGGCGCCGGGAGCTGCCCACGTATCTGGGCGAGCGAACCCGGCTTGAGACACTCGACCCCGCGTACGCGGAACGGGTGAGTGATGCCGGTGGACAGCCGCTGCTCGTTTCCCGCCCCGCTGCCGCGGCAGACGAGTCGGTGGCGCAGCTGATGGAACTCGTCGACGGCGTGCTGCTCACCGGTGGCGGGGATGTCGTTCCCGCGTCATACGGGGCAGAGCGCGAAAACGTCCAGGACGACGATGCCGAGGCCGACGAGTTCGAGCTCGCGTTGATCGCAGCGGCGCGCGCCGCCGCGCTGCCGACGCTGGCGATCTGTCGCGGCGCACAGCTGCTGGCGAGCGCGCACGGCGGGTGGCTGACGCAGCGCCCGCCGGCGAGCGCCGGCCACTCGGAACTGGAAGGGCTGTCAGGGGACGCCATCCTCGCCGCGCGCCACCCTGTGACGCTCGCCGCGAGCTCGCGGGTCGCCCGCGCGCTCGGCGTCGAGACGGCGCCGGTCAACACGATCCACCATCACCAGATCGCCGATCCCGGCGAGCTCGAAGTGACCGGCCTGTCTCGTGATGGCGTGATCGAGGCGATCGAGCCTCGAACCGACTGGGCCTGCGTCGGCGTGCAGTGGCATCCCGAGAAGATGGGGGAGCCCGAGCAGCGGGGCCTGTTCGATCAGCTCGTCGCCGCGACGCGCGGTCGATACCGGCGGGCGGCCGCGTGAGCCCACTGCGCGGGTACACGGCCCCACTCTCGCCCGACGGACGCGCCGGGCTGGTCCCCCCTCCGCCGTGGCACTACTCGGGCGACTTCCTGATCGCCGAGTACCGCACCGATCCCGACGCCGTCGCCGCGCTGCTGCCGGACGAGCTGGAGCCGGCCGAGGATCCCGGCGCGGTCGCTGCGATATTCGCCGACTGGCAATCGTGCTCGGAAGACATGCGCGAGCTGGTGGACCCGATCCAGTCCCAGTATCGGGAGTTCTTCCTTGTCGTCGGTGCTCGCTATCAGGGACAGCCGGTCAGCCGTTGCGTCTACATCTGGGTGGACAAGGACTTCGCGATGTATCGGGGCTGGATCCAGGGGTTCCCCAAGAAGCTCGGGTCGATCAACATGACGCGGCTGTTCGCCGCCGGCAAGGCGACGCCGAAGCTGGTGCAGGGCGCCCGTTTCGGCGCCACCTGCACCGCCAACGACCGTCAGATCGCCCGTTTGGTTATCACGCTCGAGCACCTCTCGCAGACGGGGCCGACGGTGAACGACCCTCCGATGTACAACTCACGCCACTTTCCGGCGGCGAACGGCACCGAACCCGAGGTATTCGAACTCGTCCGCGCCGGCGGGCGCGATCGTGATGCGACGCCGATCTGGGAGGGGAGCGCCGAACTGCATCTGTATGACGACACGATCGAGGATCTGCAGGCGATCGCACCGCGCGAGATGCTGCGGGGCTACCGGTTCACGTTCGGCTACACGGTTGACGGCGTCGAGGTGGTCACCGCGCACCGGCAGGCGGTCGGCGCATGAGACACGTCCGGATCGAGCACGACGGGCAGCCCCGTGACGGCATCCTCGACGGGGACCGCATCCGGGCCGGGTCGAGCGAGATCTCGGTCGACGACGTAGGCCGGTGGTTGGCGCCGGTCATCCCGGGCAAGATCATCGCGACGCATCTGAGCTACCGCTCGCGCGCGGAGGAATATCGGATGGCACGGCTACCGGAGACTCCGTCGTACTTCATGAAGCCGCCGTCGTCGCTGTCGGCGCATCTCGAGCCCGTGTACCGACCGCCGGACTGCCGGTTTCTGAATTATGAGGGCGAGGTCGCGGTCGTGATCGGCCGCCGCTGCCGCGGGGTGAGCGTCGCCGATGCGCTGGATTACGTGGCCGGCTACACGGTCGCCAACGACTGGGGAGTCCACGACTTCCGCCACGCCGATCGAGGCTCGATGCTCCGCGTCAAGGGCCAGGACGGGTTCTGTCCCCTCGGGCCGGTGTTGGTCGACGCGGCCGATCTCGATCCGAACGACATGACGCTGCGCACGTTCGTCAACGATGAGCAGGTGCAGGAAGGGCACACCGGAACTGATCTGATGTTCTCCTTCGCGTACCAGATCGCAGACCTCGCGCGGCTGATCACACTCGAGCCCGATGACGTGCTGTTGACGGGAACGCCGGCCAACTCGCGTCCGGTCCAGCCGGGCGATAGGGTAGCCGTTGAGATAGAGGGGATCGGGCGCCTGGAGAATCAAGTGGTACAGAATGAGCAGGCCCTGCAGCCCGTCGGCGACCAGCCGGCAGTGACCGCACAAACCTTACATGTGGCGCTCGCGATTGATGAGGATCAAGCCGAGCGCGAAGTGACACAGGAGTCGAGATGACACTTCCACAGGTACTTCACCCATTTGCGGCGCCAACGCGTGCGGCTGACGATTACCTCGAGATTGTGCGAGCCGAGGGATGTCGCCTCTGGGATGACCAGGGGCGCACCTACCTCGATGGCACCGCCTCGCTGTGGTACTGCGCCGTCGGCCACGGTCGCCAGGAGATCATCGATGCGGTACACGCGCAGATGGGCGAGCTTGTCGCCTACCACACGTTCGGCCGTTTCACCAACCCTCCGGCCCAGAGGCTCGCCGACACGCTGACTGAGCTCGAGCCGATCACCGACGCCCGGGTGTTTTTCACCAACGGTGGCTCGGAGGCCGTTGACACTGCGATGAAGCTGTCCCGTGCTGGGCACCGCGCCAACGGCGATGCCGGCCGCACGGTCTTTTTGAGCCGCCATTACGCGTACCACGGAGTCATGTTCGGGGGCACCTCGCTCGGCGGCCTGCCCGCGAACCGGCAGCCGTACGGGCCGCTGCTGCCCGACACGTTCCAGGTTCCCCACGACAGCTTGCAGGCGATGCGCGATGCGGTCGCGTACCACGGGCCTGGCCGGATCGCGGCGATCATCGCGGAGCCTGTGATCGGCGCCGGCGGCGTCTTCCCGCCGGCCGAGGGCTACCTGCAGGGGTTGCGCGACCTGTGCGACGAGTGCGGCGCGGCGCTGATCTTCGACGAGGTGATCACCGGGTTCGGGCGCCTCGGCTCCTGGTTTGCCAGTCACCATTTCGGCGTCCAGCCGGACATGATGACGTTTGCCAAGGCCGTCACGAGCGGCTACCTGCCGCTCGGAGGGGTCGTCGTCGGGCCACGGGTTCGCGAGTGGCTGGAGGCCGATGAGACGACCGTGCTGATGCACGGCGGAACCTATTCGGGTCACCCCAGCTGCTGCGCGGCCGCGCTCGCCAACCTCGCAATCATGAAGCGCGAGCAGCTGCCCGAGCGCGCGCGGTCGGCCGGCGAGCGGCTGCGTGCCGGCCTGCAGCCGCTTCGCGATCGCGACGGCGTCGCCGAGGTCCGCGGCGAGGGCCTGATGCAGGCGGTGGCGTTCAAGCAACCCGTGGTCGCTGCGGGGGTCGCCGAGGCTATGCTCGCGCGTGGCGTCATCGGCCGCGCGCTGCCGTACGCGAATGCGGTCGCGTTCTCGCCGCCTTTGATCATCTCCGATGACGAGATCGATGAGCTGGTCGACGGGCTGGGAGCTGCGCTCGAGGCGGTCACAGCCGCCGTGTGAGGATGGAGTCCAGCAGCACAGCTCCGACCCGGTCGGACGTCGCGCCGCTCGCGATCGCCAGCGTCGTCGATCAGGTCTACGCGGCGATCCGCGACCGGATCACCCAGGGCTCGCTCGAGCGCGGGGCGCGGATCCACCAGGAGGAGCTGGCTGAAGATCTCGGGGTCTCGCGCACCCCGGTGCGAGAGGCGTTGCGTCGGCTCGCCGCCGAGGGTCTGGTCGAGATGCGCACCAATCGCGGCGCCCGCGTGGCCGACGTCGCGCCGCGCGACATGCAGGCCGCCTACGAGGCGCGGCTCGTGATCGAGCCGGGCGCGGCGCGGCTGGCGGCCTCCGTGCGGCTGGGGGCGCCGCTGGGCCAGATGCGGTCCGCGCTGTCCGCTCAGCGCCGCGCGATCCCCAACGTCCGGCGAAGCTTCGATGCGAATCGCGATTTTCACATCGCGCTCGTGCAGGCTTCGGGCAATCCCTTTCTGTTGCAGTTCGTGCAGCGTCTCTGGGTCGCCCGGATCGGCGAGGTCATCTACGAGCGCCAGAGCGAGACCGCGGAGCGGATGCGCCTCGACACCGACGAGCACGAGCAGATCCTGGGCGCGATCGACGAGGGAAACGGGCGACGCGCCGAGTCGTTGACCCGCAGACATCTGGCTGAGGCGCTGCAGCGCTCGGTCGATCTGCTCCGCTGACGGCATGCGTCCGCTCGGTCGGTCTGCTCCGCTGACGGCGTCCGCTCGGTCGGTCTGCTCCGCTGACGGCGCCCGGTCGGTCTGCTGGGCTAACGGCGGCGATTCAGCGGTCAGCCGGTTCGTCGACGACGCCGTTGGTGAGCGTGCCGACGCCTTCGACGTAGATCTCGACCGTATCCCCGGCTCGGAGGTATCGCGGCGGCTGGCGCGAATCACCGACCCCGCCGGGCGTGCCGGTGGCGATCACGTCTCCCGGGTTCAAGGTCAGCCCCGCGGACAGGTAAACGATCAGCTCGGCCACTCCAAAGATCAGATCACGCGTGTTCGCGTCCTGCATCACCTCATCTGAGACCGTCGTCCGGATGTCGATGTCGCGGACATCGACGCCATCCATCGGCGCAATCGCCGGTCCCATCGGCGTGAACGTGTCGAAGCTCTTTCCGAGCGTGAACTGGCGGAGCGGGGTCTCGAGCTGCGCCCGCCGGCCCGAGACGTCGTGCAAGGCCGATATGCCGCCGATCGCCTCGAGCGCGTTCTCGGGCGTGGCTCGGTACGTGCGTCGGCCGATCACCACCGCCACCTCGCCCTCGAAGTCCGGTCGCGTCTCCTCGCGCGGGATCACGATCTCCTGCCCCGGGCCAATCAGCGAGGACGTCCATTTGGCGAACACCACCGGAACCGGCGGAATATCGAGCTCGGACTCGGCAGCGTGCGACCGGTAGTTGAGCCCGATGGCGAGAATCTTGTCCGGGATCACGGGGTGAAGCAGCGCGATGTCCGCCAGCGCGTATTCCGGGCCGGCCGCGGCGCCGAGCTGCGCCCATGCTTCATCGGTCGGGACGAACCCCTGCGGGCCGGCCGCGCCGGCATCGCGCACGACGTCGTCCGTTTGCGCGCCGATGCGGACCTCGCCCTGCGGATTCGTGAACCGGACGGCTCTCACGTGCTTGCCTCCTGTTGCTCTCTCAGTACCTTGATTGCGTTGACCGCGCGCGGGATGCCCGCGTACGGAGTCACCTGCAGGATTGTCTCCTCGATCTCGTTCCACGGAACTCCGAGTGCGCGCAGCGCGCGAATATGCGCGGCCACCTGCGGGTCACTGGAACCGAGCGAGGCGAGCACCGCAACGATGATCAGCTCGCGTTCCCGGGCGGTCAGACCCGGACGCGTGTGAACGTCGCCGAACGCGAAGTCGACGATCCAGTCGCCGAGGGCGCCCATCCGGGCGAGGAACTCGTCACCGCCGGGCTCATCGTCGAGCTCGGCCAGGCGGGCCAGGGCCCGCGCCCTCCGTTCGTCGTCGGCCATTGCTGAGGCGCCTCCTGTTGTCGGGCTGATCTTGACCCACCCTGGGGATGGCGGATACTGTATCCGCGCGGAAACGACCCGCCGCCAGCGCCGGGGGGCGAGCGCGCATCCGATGATCTCGCTGCGTCGCATTCACCACGTCTGCCTCCGTGTGGAGGACCTGCGGTCCGCCTGCGACCGCTGGTCGATCCAGTTTGGGCTCACCGCTCGCGGCGAGCGCGCCGGTCACGCGTACCTCGCGTGTGACTACGAGCCGTATTCGCTCGAACTGATCGCTGACGGCGTCCCCGGCCATGACCACACCGGCTATGAGCTGAGCCGCGGCGTCAGCCTCGATGATGCGGCATCGCATCTCGATGGTCTCGGCGTGGGATACGAGCGCCGCGAGGACGCGCTCCACCTCCAAGACCCCGACGGCCACGGCATCGAGCTGGTGCCGTTCATCGTGGCCGATGACCCGCGCCCGCCGATCGCCCGCTCGACGACAACGCTTCCGGGCTTTCATCCTCGCAAGCTCGGTCACGTCAACTTCCTCACCGGCGACCTGGCCGCGATGACGGACTTCTGCTGCGAACGTGCTCGGGATGCGCATCACCGATCGCCTGGGCGACGAGGGCATCTGGCTGCACGTCAACGCCGACCACCACACGATGGCGCTCGTGAACAAGGGCTACGCGCACATCCACCATTTCGCGTTCGAACTGATCGACTGGGGGGAACTACGGGTCGCGTTGGACCATCTGGCGCAGCATGGGCGCTGGCTGGGCTGGGGGCCGGTCCGCCACGGCCTGGGGCGCAACATCGCGGCCTACGTCCGGATCCCCGAGGAGGAGTGTTTCGTCGAGCTCTTCTGCGACATGGAGCAGCTCGAGCCCGACCACGAGCCCCGCGACTGGCCCGACGATGCGCACTCCTCGAACACCTGGGGCACGCTGCCACCGCGCTCCTACTTCCGCTTCGACGACGCCGCCGTGGCGGCCGAGCGTGACGGACTCGAGGCGCTCGGATACCCGCTCCCGGCGATGGAGGGCAGCTGATGGCCGACACCGGTGTTTCACAGTCGACTGGCGCGCGCACGGGCGAGCAGTTCTTGGACGGGCTGCGGCAGGGCGGACGCGAGATCTGGCTCAACGGCGAGCTGATCAGCCATCCGCTCGACCATCCCGAGCTGCGGGCCGCGGCGCTTTCGATGGCGCGCGTGTTCGACGTCCAGCACGAGCACGCCGACGAGATGCTGGCGCTCGCGCCCGATGACGGCAAGCGCCTCGTCAACGTCACGCATCTGATCCCACGCACGATCGAGGACCTGGTTGCGCGCCGCCGCGCGATCGAACTGGTGGCGACGATCTCCGGCGGCACGATGGGCCGCACCCCCGACTATCTGAACGTCACCTTCGCGTGCTTCGCCGGACGGTCGGACGTATGGGCGCGGCGCGATAACGAACGCGGCGCCGCGGCCCTGGTCGAGTACCAGAAGTACATGCGCGACCATGACCTGTCGACGACCCACGCGCTGATGAACCCTCAGGTGGACCGCTCCAAGCCCGAGGCCGAGCAGGCGATGGGGCAGGTCTCGCTGCACAAGGTGAGTGAGACCAGTGGTGCGATCGTCGTGCGCGGGGCGCGGATGCTCGCCACGCTGGCGCCGTTCGCCGACGAGCTGCTGATCTACCCCGGCTCGGATATCCGGCCGCAGGACGGGCGCTACGCGCTGTCGTTCGCGGTGCCGATCGCCACCCCCGGCCTGCGGTTCATCTGTCGCGACAGCTATTCGCGCCAGCGTGACCACTTCGACTACCCGCTCTCGTCGCGCTTTGACGAGATGGATGCCGTGGTGATCTTCGACGACGTCGAGATCCCGAAGGAGCGGGTGTTCCTCGACGGCGATACGGTCGGCTACAGCGAGGTGATCACCGACACCGGCTGGCGCGGCCACATCATGCAGCAGGCGTTCACGCGCGCGTACGTGAAGCTGTGCTTCGCGCTCGGCCTGGGGCATCTGATCGCCAACACGACCGGGGTCGTGCGCTTTGACCACATCCAGGAGAAGCTCGGTCAGATCTGGGCGATGAGCGAGCTCGCGCGCTCGGCGCTCGTCGCCGCCGAGGCCGGCGCGAGCCTCGACGAGGGCGGCGTCATGTACCCCGACGACCGGCCGTTGCTGGCGCTGCGAGGCGAGATGCCCAAATGGCTGCCGCGCTGCAACGAGCTGCTGCAGCTGATCGGCGGTGGCGGCTTCATGGCGACGCCGTCGAGGGCTGACATCGACGGGCCGTTGCACGACCAGATCGAGCAGTACTTCCAGGCCGCCGGGGCCGGCGCCGAGCGGCGGATCCGGCTGTTTCGCCTCGCCTGGGACTTCCTCGGCTCCGAGCTCGGCGGCCGGGGCGAGCTGTACGAGCGCTTCTATCTCTCCGATTCCTGGCGGATGACGGCGCTGGCGTACAAGATCGCCGACAAGTCATTCCCGGAGTCGCTCGTAGAGCAGTTCCTGCGCGATTGACGTCAACCGTGCTCATCACCGGAGGCGGCACCGGGATCGGTGCGGCGGTCGCGCGGCGGATGGCCGCCGATGGCTGGAGCGTGTGCGTCGCCGGGCGCCGCCCCGAGCCCCTGGCCGAAGTGGCGGAGGTGACCGGGGCAGTGGCGGTCACGGGCGACGTGTGTCTCCCCGCAGACGCCGGTCGGATGGTCGACCAGTGCTTGGCGCAGTTCGGACGCCTCGACGCACTCGTGATCAGCTCGGGTGCCGGGGCCACCGGGAACGTGCGCGAGCAGACGCTCGAGCGCTGGAACCGGGTGCTGCAGACCAACTTGACGGGCGCGTTCCTGCTCTGTCAGGAGGCGCTCGGGCCGCTATGCGACGCGCGCGGCGCGATCGTCACCGTGGCGTCACTCGCCGGGCTGCGCGCCGACCCCGAGTCGGCCGCCTACTGCGCGTCGAAGGCGGGGCTGATCATGCTCACGCAGTGCATCGCGCTCGACTACGGTCCGGCCGGCGTGCGGGCCAACGTCGTCTGCCCGGGGTGGATCCGTACCGAGATGGCGGATGGCGCGATGGACGAGCTGGCGCAGGACCGCGCGATCAGCCGCGACGACGCCTACGCGCTCGCGGCGGCCGACGTCCCCGCGCGGCGTGCCGGCCGCGTCGAGGAGGCCGCGGAGGCGGTCGCGTGGCTTGCCTCGCCGGCGGCCTCTTACGTCAACGGCGCCATCCTCACCGTCGACGGCGGCGCCGCGATCGTGGACGCCGGTACGCTGGCGTTCGCGCCGCACCGTCGAGCGAGTGCGCCTGAAGGATCCCAAACCGAGGAGAGTGAATGAGTTCCGATCTCGATGCGCGTGCCGCCGGCGCGGCGGAGCAGGACCGCCGCCTGTCGGAGTTGACGGACGGCGGCGTGCGCGCTGTCCGGCTGCAGTACGCGGACCTGCACGGCATCTGCCGGGGCAAGGACATCCCGATCTCCGCCTTCCGGCACGCGAGCGAGGACGGGATCGGCTTCGTGGCGGCGATCATGACCGTTGACCTGCGCCATAACGTCGTGGCCGGGTTCGAGGAGGGCTTCCCCGACCTGCTGGCGCGGCCTGACCTCGACACGCTCGTACCGCTGCCGTGGCAGCCGGACGTCGTCGCGTGTTTGGTGGACCTCGAGGATCCGGCCACGCACGAGCCGTCGCCGGTCGATTCGCGCGGCGCCCTGAAGCGGATCCTGGCCGGCTTCTCCGAGTACGGAGTGACGCCAATCGTCGCCCCCGAGCTCGAGTTCTACCTCTGCGAGCCTGATCCGCTGGCGCCGAGCGGTTACCGCCCGTACGCCTCGCAGGAGAGTCCCGTCTACACGGTCGGTGACATGGCCGATCCGAAGGGGACGTTGTCGAGGATGCTCGACGCGGCGGTCGATCTCGAGCTGGGCGCGATCGCAGCCGCCCACGAGTACGGGCGTGCCCAGTTTGAAATCAACCTCCGCCATGGCCCGGCGCTGGCCTCCGCCGACCGGGCGTTTCGCTACAAGGCGATGGTCAAGGAGCTTGCGGCCCGCGACGGGCTGCTGGCGACGTTCATGGGCAAGCCGTTCAACGACGACGAGGGCTCGGGGCTTCACCTGCACGTCTCGTTCGAGGACGCGGATGGCAACAACATCTGCGACGACGCCGAGCAACCCCAAGGCCTGAACGCGCTGACCCGCCACTTCCTCGCCGGCGTGCTGGAGCACGGACCCGGGATGATGGTGTTCTTCAACCCGACCGTGAACGCGTACCGCCGGATCAACGCCGAAGCGCTCGTGCCGACGCGCGTCTGCTGGGGCCACGATCACCGGATGACGATGATCCGGGTGCCCAGGGAGCGCGGCTCGGCGACGCGCGTCGAGATCCGTCTCGGCGATGGCACGGCCAATCCCTATCTCGCCTACACCGCGGCGCTCGCTGCCGGACTCGATGGGATCCGCCGTGAGCTCGAGCCGCCCGAACCGCTGACGGGCATGATCTACGACCTGCCCGACGAGCAGCTCGGTCGGCCACTGCCGACGACGTTCCACGAGGCGCTCGCCGAGCTCAGGGCCGATCCGGTCCTGATCGACGCGATGGGCCAAGAGCTCGTGGACACGTTCGAGACGATCAAGCTGTACGAGTTCGAACGGTTCCGCGCCTGGGTCACCGACTGGGAGTTCGCCGAGTACTCGCCCCGGCTGTAGGGGTCACCGCGGCGCATCGGGACCACCCCGGCAATAGGGGGTCACCGCCGATTGGATACATTACGCAGCCCGTGGTATGGTTGCGCAAGCTATGGGAGCGAGCGCGCCGGATCTGCTTTCGGTCGATCTCCTCGACCACGATCTGTTCGCCGACCACGAGCCGTGGGAGGTGTTCGATCTCCTCCAGCGCGAGGCGCCGGTCTACTTCCACCCCGAGCCGGGCGGCCGTGGCTTCTGGGCGCTGACCAAATACGACGACGTCCAGGCCGTGATCCGTGACGCGAAGACGTTCTCGTCCGAGATTGGCGGCTCGGCGACGATTGGGGACCTTCCGGACGACGTCCTCGACGCGCGCCGCAACTTCCTCGAGTTCGACCCTCCCAAGCACGGGCGCTACCGGCGCCTGATCTCGACCAACTTCACTCCCGGCGCGGTCGCCGTCTACGAGGTCTGGCTGCGGAAGCTGGTTGCCGAGAGGTTCGACCGGATCGAGTCCGGCAAGGAGTTCGACTTCGTGGAGGAGCTGGCGGCGCCCGTCCCGATTCGGGTCCTGGCTCACATTCTGGGCCTGTCCGACGAGGACCTGCCGAAGCTGATCGCGCTCGGTGATCGCCTGCTGGTCGACACCGATCCGGAGTACGTAGGGGAGTTCGCGTACGCGCAGGAGCGCCCCGAGGATCGCTACAAGCCGTTCGGCTCACCCTGGGCCGAAGAGCTGTGCACGATCGGGCGCGCGTATTACTCCGATCGGCGCGCCTGCCCGCGCGAGGACGTGCTGACCCTGCTCGCCAACGCCGAGATCGACGGCCAGCAGCTCTCCGGGCCCGATCTCGACAACATGTTCGCGCTCCTGATCGTCGCCGGCAACGAGACGACGAGGCAGGGGCTGGCACTCGGCACCCTGGCGCTCGCTCAGCATCCCGACCAGTACGACCTGGTCCGCGCCGACCCGCAGCTGATCGGCTCGGCCGTGGAAGAGATGCTGCGATACGCCTCACCGGTGTGGTGGTTCCGGCGCACGGTGGCGAAAGCGACCACGATCCGCGGCCAGGAGATCGCCGCGGGCGAAAAGGTCGTGATCTGGTTCGCCGCCGCCAATCGTGATCCAGACCACTACCCCGACCCGCACCGGTTTGACGTCACCCGCAACCCGACCGACCAGCTCACCTTTGGACGCGGCGGCCCCCATCACTGCCTCGGCGTGCACCTCGCACGGCTCGAGACCAAGGTTTACCTCGAAGAACTGGTTCGCCGGGTCGCCAAGGTCGAGCTCGCCGGCGAGCCGGTCCGCCACCGCTCGAATTTCACCAACGGGCTCAAGCGGCTGCCCGTGCGGATGACGCTCGCGTAGTGGAGGCTCCGGCGTCGGCGGGCACCGCGCCGCGGCTGGTGCTCGTCCTGTCGGAGAACTGGACGATGACGCCGGACCGGGACCTGCGCGCGCTGGTGCGCATCGCCCAGGACGCCGAGGACGCCGGGATCGACGGCGTGATGCTGAGCGAGCACATCGTTCTCGGCCCCAGCGCCGGCGCCAAGGGCCGCCCCGCGAACCCGCGCGATTACGCGGCGCCGGGTAACCAGGATCCGGCCACACCATGGCCGGACTCGATCGTCCTGATGAGCGCGATCGCCGCGGCGACGAGCAGCGTACGGCTGATCGGCGCCGCGATTATCGCCCCGCTCCGGCATCCGCTCCTCCTCGCCCACCAGCTCGCCACGCTCGACCTCCTGTCCGAGGGCCGCCTTGTCGTCCAACCGACGGTCAGCTGGCACCGCGAGGAGTATGCCGCGCTCGGGATCCCGTTCGAGCAGCGTGGCGAGCTCCTCGACGAGCACCTGGCAGCGTGGTCTGAGTTGTGGCGGGCGTCGCCGGCGAGCTTCGACGGCCACCACTACAGCTTCCACGACGTCTATCTCGAACCCAAGACGTTTCGCCCGGACGGGCCGCGCCTGTGGTTCGGCGGCAGCTCGGTCGGTCCGTGGATCGTGCGACGGCTGGTCGCCTACGGCCACGGCTTTCATCCGTTCGGCCAGCCGACCGCGGCGCAAATGCAGCCGCTGGTCGACGCGATGGCGGCGGCCGGCCGCGACATGGCCGAGCTCGAGATCGTCGGTGGCATCCGCGGCGAGCTCGCGCCTGGAGACGGCGTCGCCGACCTGGCCCGCGCCGCTGCCGCGATTCCGGCGCAGCTCGAGGCCGGTTACACGACGATCTGCTTCAAGCCGTCGCAGTTCACCGACGACCCGGCGGAAGTAGGTGATCTGTGCCGGCGGCTCGTGAAGCTCAGCGCGCGGTGAACGCAGAGGTGCGTTCGCACACGGTCTTCACATCGCAGTAGAAGTCGAATGAGTGCCGGCCGCCCTCGCGGCCGATCCCTGATTCTCGCGATCCGCCGAACGGCGTCTCGAGATCGCGGACGTAGAAGCAGTTGACCCACACCGTGCCGGCGACGACGCCATCGCCAATGCGGTCGGCACGCCCTTCGGAGCCGGTGAATACGGTGGCCGCCAGTCCGTACGGGGTGTCGTTGGCGATCTCGATCGCCTCCGCCTCATCGGTGAACGTCTGCAGCGTGAGCACCGGACCGAATACCTCGTGGGTGAGGATTTCGGCCCCGGACGGGATGTCGGCGAACAGGGTCGGGGCGTAGTAGAGGCCGCCGAGCGACCGGCCTCCGAAGACGAGCCGCGCGCCGTCGGCCAGCGCGCGCTCGACGTGACCGATAACGCGCTCGAGCGCGACCGGGTGGATCAGCGGCCCGTACGTCGTCGCCGCTTCGCGCGGATCGCCGACCACGATCTCCTCCGACCGGGCCGTGAACCGCGCGAGGAACTCGTCGAGAACCGAGGCCTGCACGAGGAGCCGGGTCCCGGCCAGGCACACCTGGCCGGAGTTGTCGAACTGGTAGGCGGCGGTCGATGCCGCGGCGTCGAGGTCGGCGTCCTCGAACACGATGAACGGCGACTTGCCACCGAGCTCGAACGAGACCGGCGTCAGGTTCGCGGCGGCGTCACCGTAGACCGTGCGGGCGGTCGCCGGGGACCCGGTGAACGCAACCCGGTCGACGCCCGGGTGGCCGGTGAGCGGTGCGCCGGCGCCCGCTCCCGTGCCGTGCACGATGTTGAGCACGCCGGCCGGCACCCCCGCCTCGTCAGCGAGGTCGCCGAGCAGCGAGCAGGTCAGCGGGGCCCACTCGGGCGGCTTGAGCACGACCGTGTTGCCGGCCGCCAGCGCCGGCCCGACGCGCCACGTGGCGAGCATGAACGGCGCGTTCCACGGCGTCGACACCGCCACCACACCACTGGGGTCGTACCTGACCCGGTTGCGCTCACCGCCGTGCAGCATGCGCGGCGGCTCGTCCAGCCGCTCGACCGCGTAGTCGGCGAAGAAGCGGATGTTGTTGGCGGCCCGCGGGAGCACACGTAGGTGCATCGCCTCATACAGCGAGCCGTTGTCGACGCACTCGACGCGGGCGAGATCTCCAACGGCCGCATCGATCGCATCGGCAAGCCGGGTCAGGATCTCGTGGCGACCACCGGGCCCGAGCGCCGCCCAGGCGGGAAACGCCCGCCGCGCCGCGCCGACGGCCGCGTCGACCTCCGCCGCGCCGCCGGCGGCCATCCGGGCGAGCTCCCAACCGTCCCACTCAATCGGGCTGCGGACCTCGAAGCGATCGGCCGACGCGACCCTCGCGCCGTCGATGTAGTGGTCGACGGGGACGCCGACGCCCTCGACGTCGACCCGACCGGCGGTCTGGACGCTCACGGCGTGGCCTCGTGGGAAGAGGGGCACACGGTCCGCAACATCAGGGGGCCGATGATAGTGGGGCCCTCCTGCTGGCATGGATAGAGTCCCGGGCGATGCTGTCGAAACCGGGGGTGATCCTCCAGCACGGCCCCGACGGGCCACCCCGCCGCCTGGGTGACTGGCTGCGCGACCGCGGTCTTCCGTTCGAGGTGCATCCGATGTGGGAGCAGCCGCCTCCCGACCCCCGGGAGTACTCGTTCGTCGCGACCCTCGGGTCCGAGCGCTCGGCGTCCGATACCGACGGGTGGGTCCCGTCCGAAATCGCGATGCTCCGCGATGCGATCGACGCCGACGTCCCGGTGCTCGGGCTGTGCTTCGGCGGGCAGGCGGTCTCGTCGGCGCTCGGCGGGGGGGTGGAGAAGCTCGAGACTCCCGAGGTTGGCTGGATCGCGCTCGACATCCTTGACCCGTTCATCCCTCGGGGCCGGTGGGTTCAGTACCACTATGACCGGATTCTCCTGCCGCCGGGCGCCCGCGAACTTGCCCGTAGCCCGGTGGGAACGGCCGCGTTCTGTAAGGGGCGCAGCCTCGGCCTCCAGTTCCACGCCGAGGCCGACGCCGAGCTGGTGCACCAATGGGCGAGCACCGACCCGAACTTGCACACCGCCGGCGTGACCGTCGAAGAGGTCGATGAGCAGGGCGCCGAGGCATCCGGACCCGCGTTGGAGCAGGCCTACGAGCTGTTTGACCGGTGGCTGGCGACGTTCGTGCTCGAGGACGGCGCAACCTCGGCCGCCGCCGAGACGGCGCCGGCCCGCGAGCCGAGCTGAACCCTCACAGACGCGAGGTGAGGTCGGCGACGATCTCCGCCGCCGGTTGCGTGCGCGTGACCACGCCGACGCTCTGACCGGCCCACAGTGACAGCGCCCCGACGTCGCCGCTAGCCCCCGCGAGCGCCATCGCGGATGAGTACCGAACCAGCGGTTCGCCCGAGGCCAGGCGGGCGACCTCCTCGCCCTCGCCTGGACGAGTGCCGGACGTGGGCCGCCCGGCGGCCTCCCAGGCCTCGGCGGTCGAGTTGCGCAACGCCCGGTGCGGGGCGTTGGGCCACCCGCCGTCGTACAGGTTCGCGTACCACTGCGGGTCGGTTTCGGCTGACTCGATCAGTCGCCGGCGATACTCGGCGTGAACGGGCGCCTCGTCGGCCAGCAGGAAGCGGGTGCCGAGCCACGCCCCCTGCGCTCCGAGGGCGAGCACCGCGGCGACCCCGCGAGCGTCGCCGATCCCTCCGGCGGCGATCACGGGCGTCGGCGCGACGGCGTCGACGACCGCCGGAACCAGTGGCAACGTCGCCACGGTCCCGCGGACGTGGCCGCCGGCCTCCCAACCCTGCGCGACGATCACGTCGACCCCGCTCGCCGCCGCGCGGCGCGCCTCGTCGGCGCTACTGACCGTGTGCATCAGCAGCCCGCCGGCGTCGTGGACGCGTTCGACGTATGGGGTGGGGTCCCCCCAGGTCAGCGACACCACGCGCAGCCCCGCCTCGAGCGCCTCGTCGAGCCGCCGGTGCTGGTCGGATTCGAGCACGAGGTTGCCGCCGAATGGACGCTCGCTGAGGGCGGCCGTCGCGCGGACCACGGCGCCGGCGTCCGCGACCCACGTCAGCGCGACCGTGCCGAGTCCGCCCGCGTTCGAGACCGCGGCCGCCAGTGCCGGAACCGCCGCTCCTCCCATCGGCGCCTGGACGATCGGCTGCTCGATGCCAAGCAGCTCGCAAACCGGTGTCCGCACGGCGCCAAACCTACCGGCTGGGGTGCCCGGGCGGGTCGTGCGTGGTCGCAGGCAACGCAATAATGAAGGCATGACTGCGCCGGGAGCGGCGACCACGTATTACGCGACGATGGCCAGCCCCGTCGGCGAGCTGCTACTGACGGCGTCAGACGACGGACTGACCGGCGTCTACCTACCGGGCGAGGGGCTGGAGCCCGCGCCCGACTGGGTGCAGGACCCGCGGCGGTTCGCGCAGTGCCGCCGGCAGCTCGACGAATATTTCGCCGGCGACCGTGTGACCTTCGACCTGCCGTTGGCGCCGCCCGGGACACCGTTTCAGCACGAGGTCTGGACGAAGCTGGTCGAGATCGACTACGGAACGACGATCTCCTACACCGAGCTCGCCCACCGCGTCGGCCGGCCGAATTCGCAGCGCGCGGTCGGGGGCGCCAACGGACGCAACCCGGTCTGCATCATCGTTCCGTGCCACCGCGTCGTCGGGGCCAACGGCTCGCTGACCGGCTACAGCGCCGGGATCGACTCCAAGCGATGGCTGCTCGAGTTCGAGCGCGCCACGGCAGCGCGATGAGCATCTCCTCGAGCGACATATGCGTAATCGGCGGCGGCGTGATCGGGTTGGCGGCGGCGGCGAGCCTGCGCGACCGGGGTCTTGACGTCGCCTGCTTCGAGCGCTCTGACCCGGGCGACGGGCAGTCCGCCGGACGCACGCGACAGTTCCGCCATCTGCATGCCGACCCGGAGCTGATCGCGCTCGCCGTTGCGTCGCGCGAGCGCTGGCTGGAGTGGGAGGAGCGCTTCGGCCGCACGCTGCTCGGAAACGAGGGGGCGTTGCGGGTCGGCGCGACGGTCGACGAGCTCGAGGCGCTGCGCGCGGCCCGCATTCCGGCCGTCGCGGTGGATCGCTACGAAGCCCGGGACCTGTTCGCAGTCGCCCAGCTACCCGACGGGATGCTGTTGTTCGATCCGCTCGCGGGAGCGATCCGGGCGCACGACACCGTCCTCGCGCTCGCCGCGCATATCGGCTCGGCGCTGCGCCGGGCCGACGTCAAATCGATCGCGCTCGACGGGGACTCGGTCCGGCTCGAGACGGCGGACGGTGCGCACCACAGCGGCCAGTGCGTGGTCTGCGCCGGCGCGGGAACCGACCGGCTCGTCCGCCCGCTCGGATTCGAGGTACATCAGCTGCGCCAGGCCCACGTGCGGTTGACGTTTCGTGCCAAGGCGAGTCCACGGCGGCCGCTGCCGTGCTTCAGCGATCGCACCGCAGCGGGTGGTGAGGTGGTCTACGCGCTGAGCGACCTCGGCGATCGGTACGCGGTCGGGCTCGCCGACGTGTTCACCTACCCCGAGATCGAGGACCTGGCGATCGATCTGCCCGACGGAGTCGACGTGGGTAGCCAGCGCGAGCGGATCGTCGCCTACGTGCGCGCGGTGCTACCCGGGCTTGATCCCGAGCCCGTCGATGAGGTGTTCCGCTTGACGACGACGCTGCCCGACCGTCCCGATGACGGCTTCGAGATCTCCAGGCGCGGACCAGTTGTCGCTGTCGCCGGGCCGAACCTGTTCAAGTTCGCGCCGGTGATCGGCGAGCAGCTCGCGGCCGCCGCGACCCAGGAGCGGGTCAGTACAGCTCCAGGTACTCCTGTCGCTCCCAGTCAGTGACGTGATCGTCGAACCGCTGTAGCTCGTGGCGACGCATGACGGTGTAAGCCCTCACGAACTCATCGCCGAGCAGCTCGCGGAGCTTTTCGTCGGCCTCGAGCGCGGACAGCGATTCCTCCACCGACGTCGGGAGCTTTGGCTTGGACTCATCCTCCTCGGCGGGCTTCGCCGCCTCCGGCTCGAGCTCAAGCGCGTCGGTAATGCCGATCAGGCCCGCGGCGAGCAGCGCCGCCGACGCGAGGTAAGGATTGGAGAGGCCCGTCGGTGCGCGATTCTCGACGTGCCGACTGCTCGCCGCCCCGCCCTTCACACGCACGAACGCGCTGCGATCCTCGATCCCCCAGGAGATGTTGGTGGGGCTGAAGGTGTGCGTGCGGCGCCGCTTGAGGCAGTTGACCGTCGGCGCCAGCACCGCGTAGAGCGCGCGCGCGTGGCACAGCTGCCCGGCGACGAAGCTGCGACCGACGCCGGAGAGCCCCGTCTCGTGGTCGTCGTCGGCCATCGCGTTGGCTCCCGACTCCCGGTCGAGCAGGCCGATGTGGTTGTGTGCCCCGGAGCCCGCCGAATCGTCAAACGGCTTGGACATGAAACTTGCGATCAGGCCCTCCTGCTTGGCGAGCTCCTTGGCGGCGGTCTTGAAGCTGAACGCAGTGTCGGGACCGCCCATGCCGCTGCTCGGGGCGAACACGATCTCCCACTGTGACCCCGCGTACTCGCTGTTGGCAGTGATGATGTCGATCCCAAATTCTCTGCACTCGTTGACGATCCGCTCGACCACCGGCGTCCAGGTGTTGCGGACCGTGTTGAAGATGTGGTAACCGTCGAACAGCGGCTCGCTGGTCTCCGCGTCGAGCAGATAGAACTCGGGCTCGATGCCGATCAGTGGCTCGTAGCCGAGCTCGCGACAGCGCTCGAGTACCTGCCTGAACACGTGACGTGGTGCGGCGCGGAGCGGGCTGCCATCGTCCCAGAACGTGTCACAGATGAGGCGCGCGGTCCCCGGGGCCCACGGGATCACCGCGGCCGTGCTCGGGTCTGGCTTCAGGCGCTGATCGCCATACCCGACCTCCTCGTTGTAGAGCGTGCCCGAAACCACGTCCGAGCGGCTGTCGAGCACGACCGTGCCGCCGTACATGTTCAGGCCTTCGTCTGAGTAGCGGGCCGCATGCTCGATCGGTACGAGCTTCGATCGGCTCGTCCCGTGCATGTCAGGCAGCTCGAAGCGAACGTTGCGTATGCCCTCCTCCGCCCAGCGGGACAGGAGATCCTCGACGCTGACCGCGGGCTCCCTGGTTGCCGCCATCGCCACTACCTCCTCGTGATCAAGTTGGTCTCAGAATTTCGGCGTCAGCGGACGAGCGGCTCACCGGGCGACTCCTTCGTCGTCTTCGAGCGCGCGTGCTCGGCGGCGGCGTCGCGCAGCGCCGCGAACAGCCGGCTTGACTCGTCGGCTTCGGGATGCCACTGGACGCCCAGCACCCAGCCGCCGTCACGCAGCTCGATCGCTTCGATCACGCCATCGGCGGTGCGGCCGCTGACCTCGAGACCGTCGGCGACGGTCGAGACGGCCTGGTGGTGGTGGCAGCGGCCGACGTGGATCGTCTCCCCGGCGGCGCGGGCGGCGAGCGATCCGGGCTCGAGCTCGATCGTGTGCTCGTTGCCGTCGAAGCTGCCCACGATCCGGCGGTGAGGCTGGCTGCCATCGCTGTCTGACAAATCCTGGTTCAGCGATCCGCCGAGCGCGACGTTGAGCAGTTGCATCCCGCGGCAGATCGCGAGCACCGGCAGCTCGCGATCGATCGCGCCGCGCAGCAGCGCGAGCTCGAACTGGTCACGCTCGGGATACGTGGACTCGACCGCCGGGTCGGCGACCGCGCCGTAGCTGCGCGGATCGATGTCGGCGCCGCCGATCAGCACCAGGCCGTCGATCAGCTCGAGCAGCTGCAGCGGCGCTCGGCGATCGACCGGCAGCAGGATCGCGATCGCGCCCGCGCGTTGCAGGCCCGAGACATAGGAGTCGGCGACCAGGTGCGCCTCCTGATCCCAGAACGCCCAGCGCGCGCGTTCCTTGACCGCGCAGATCCCGATGATCGGCTCAGACCGTTCGTTCATAGCGGGCACGCTCCCAGTCGCTCACGGCCTCGCGCCAGGCGCTCAACTCCCAGGCGCGCGACGTCCTGAAGTAGTCGCAGAACACGTCACCGATTATGTGCCGGAAGTCAGCGTCGGCGTCGAACGCGCTGAGCGCGCTCTCGAGCGAGCCCGGCAGCGCCGGCAGATCGTCGCGTTCGGAGGCGTCACCCTGCGACGGGCGCCGGGCGGCTGCGCCTCGCGCCGCAGCCCGTCCACGGCGGAGGCGACGAGGGCCGCCAGCGCGAGGTACGGGTTGGCGTCTGCGCCCGGGCGGCGGCACTCGAGCCGCCACTGCTCGGGGCGATCACCGCGCACGGCGCGGACCGCGCAGGATCGGTTCTCGAGTCCCCAGCTCACGTTGACGGGCGCAAACCAGCCGGGGATCAGCCGCTTGTAGGAGTTGATCGTCGGGTTGAGCATCAGCGAGGCGGCCGGCAGGTGCTCGAGCACCCCGGCGATCGCCGCTTTGAACGGCGCCGGCAGCTCGCTGCCCGGATCATCGGGTCCGAAGGCGTTCTTGTCGTCGGCCCAGCAGGAGAGGTGCACGTGCCCGCTCGATCCCTCCTGCCCGGGCTGGGTCTTGGCCAGAAAGCTCGCCTGTAGCCCGAGCGACGCCGCGACCTCCTTGGCGGCGAGCTTGACGAATACGGCGTCGTCGGCGGCCTGCAGGCCCTCGCGGGCGGCGATGTTGAGCTCGAGCAGCCCCGGGCCCGCTTCGGTGTGGATCGCCGACAACTGCACGCCCAACGCGTCGAGGGCGGGGACGATGCGCTCCACGAAATGCTCGAACCGCGCCACCTCGCTGAGGCTGTAGCTGAGCCCGCTCGAGAGCGGGCGATCGTCGCCGTCGCGCAGCCGGATCTCGTATTCGACTGCCGCGAGCGCCTGATAGCCGAGCTCACCGAGCTGCTCGAGCACACCGCGCAGGGCCTCGCGCGGGGAAAGCTCGCACGGCGACCCGTCGGGCCACGCGGGCGTGCACAGACAGATGCGCCATCCCTTCAGCCACGAGAGCTCGCGGATCGTGGTCGTATCGGGGTGGACGACCAGGTCGCCGGCGCCCGACCGGATGCCAAAGCGCTCGTAGTCGGTGATCGGAGTGTCGAGCGGGTCGAGCGCGAGCAGCAGGTCGGTCATCACGGTCCCGTGAGCGATCGCGGCCTCGAACGCGTCCGGGCGCAGCGCCTTGCCCTTGACCGAACCGTGGAGGTCGGGCATGCCGAGCAGGACGAAGCCCTCGCCCCCGCTTGGCTCGCCGACCGTGGCCGCCAGCTGCGACAGCGAAGCTTGGGTCATGACAGCGAGTGCTTGATCGCGCGCTTGCACCGCGGCGATTGCAGAGGTGAAGCGGTCGATCATCTCGTCGAGATCGCCGTCGCTGGCGACGAACGCCGGCGCCAGCAGCACCTGATCGCCGGTGAAGCCGTCGGGGGTCGAGTGCGTGGAGGTGACGAGCACCCCGTGCTCGAACGCCGTCTGGTCGACGAGCGTCGCCGCGTCGAGCTCGTCGGGGAGCAGCGATTCGCCGTCCCGGGGATCGACGAGCTCGACCCCGAGCAGGAAGCCCCGGCCACGCACCTCGCGGACGATCTCCGAGCCCGCCAGTGCCTGCTCGAGCTCGGCGCGAAGTGACGGGCCACGCGTCCTGACGCGCTCGATCAGATCGCGCTCGATCAGCGCGTCGAGCACCGCCAGCCCGACCGCGCACGGGAGCGGCGCGCCGTCCCATGTGTGTCCGTGCTCGAAGTTGCGCGAGCCGTCCGCCAGCGGCGCAAACACGGCCTCGGTGCAGAGTGCCGCCGCGAGCGGCGCGTAGCCGGCGCCGAGGCCCTTGCCGCCGGTGATGATGTCGGGCTCGATCGGCAGCTGGTGGGCGGCAAACCAACTGCCGGTGCGTCCCATCCCGGTCACGACCTCGTCGAGCACGATCAAGAAGCCGTGCTCCGCGCGACGCTGCGCAAGCCCCTCCCAGAACGCGTCTGGCGGTGTGTACCCGGGGAGTGCTGCGGCGCTGACCGGCTCGCACAGGAATGCGGCGATCGTCTCGGGGCCGGCCGCCTCCAGCGCCCGGTCGAGCTCCTGGAGCGACGCCTCGCCGGTGGGGTCAAAGCGCCAGGTCGCCGGGGATATGTGCGGGTGTCCGACCAGGTAATCGCCGTAGGGCTCCTGCAGACTGCGCCGCCCGGTCAGCGCGAGCGCTCCCATCAGCGAGCCGTGATAGGCCTGGGCCTGCGTGATGACCCGCCACCGTTGCGGCTCGCCGCGATCGACGTGGTACTGGCGCGCGAGCCGAAGCGCGGTCTCGTTCGCCTCCGAGCCACCGGAGACGAACCGAACCCGCGCCATCTCGGGCGCCGCCGTTTCGATCAGTCGCCGCGCCAGCCGTTCCTGCGGCTCGTTGGTGAAGTGGTGGTTATAGAGGTACGAGATCCGCTGCGCCTGCTCCTGCGCGGCGGTGACGATCTCGGTGGCGCCATGGCCGAGGCACGCGACCATCGCGCCGCCCGAGCAGGCGTCGATGATCTCGAAGCCGTCATCGGTATAGAGCCGGACGCCCTCACCGCGGGCGATCACGGGGTAGTCGAGGTCGAGCAACCGCGGGAAGACGTTGGTATCGGTGGCGGTGACGGTCATCGGGGCGTGCGCCTTTCACTAGCCACGGCTGTCTCGGCGATACCGGCGACGCGATCCAGGAAGGCGTCAAACAGCCGCCAGGCGGCGGCTCGGCTCTGCTGCGCGCGACTGGCGGTCTCCTCGAGCAGGCGGTCGGGGTCGACGCCCTCCTGGTCGAGCTCATGGCGATAGGCCGCGACCCAGGCGTCCATGATCGCCGGTGTCACCTCGGGGTGGAACTGGACGCCGAGGCTACGTCCGATCGTGTACGCCTGCGGGCCGACCGGGCTGTCGGCGATCAGCTGCGCGCCCGGCGGCGCCGTGAACGAGTCGAAGTGCCACTGAAACCAAGGGCCTTCCGCCACCAGTGAAGGTTCGTCGGTCCGAACCGGCAACCAGCCGATCTCGGACTCACCGCCGCGGAACGACTGGCCGCCGAGTGCCCGCGCCAGGAGCTGTCCGCCGAAGCAGATCCCGAGCACCGCGACGTCATTGTCGACCGCCGAGCGCAGGAGCTCGAGTTCGCGGCGCAGCCACGGAATCGTGTCGTCGAAAGCGGGGAACTCGGATCCGAGCGAGACGATCACGTCGTACTCGCTCAGATCGATCGCGCGCCCGTCGACGTCGATCCGGAGCACCTCCTGCTCGGCGCCGCGGTCCGCGAGCCACTGATGGACGTAGCCTCCGGGCGTCGGCTCCTCATGCTGGATGACGAGTGCGCGGACCGGCGTCACTGCGCCTCTCCCGCTCCGACGGCGCCCAGCTGCTCCCCGGCGAGCTCGCGCTCGACCTCGGTCGCGATCTGGCCCACCGCGGCCGCGAACCGCGTCACCATCTCGGCGAGCTCATCGTCGGTGGTGGTGAACGGCGGCGCAAACAGGCTCTGGTCCCCGGCATAGCCGTCGCGGGTCGGCTGCGTCGACAGAATCACGAGGCCGTGCTCGAGCGCGAGGTCGTCGATCCGTCCGGCGACACCGAGCTCGGGCGGCAGGAAGGACATGCCGTCGCGCGGGTCAACGTACTCGACGCCCAGCAGATAGCCGTGACCGCGGACCTCGCGCACGATCGGAATGCCCTCGAGCGCCTGCGCGAGCTCGTCACGCAGCCTCGGCCCGCGCTCGGCCACGTGCTCCACCAGCCGCTCGCGCTTGAGCGCGTCGAGCACCGCGAGCCCGACCGCGCACGGCAGCGGCGCGCCGTCCCAGGTGTGGCCGAGCGTGAAGCGGCGCGACCCGGCGGCCACGGCTTCGTACACGCGGTCATGGCAGATCGCCGCGCCAATCGCCGTATAGCCCGCGCCGAGCCCCTTGGCGGTCGCGATGATGTCGGGCGTGAACGGCAGCTTGTCGGAGGCGAACCAGCTACCGGTGCGCCCGACGCCGGTGACGACCTCGTCAAAGCAGATCAGGAAGCCGTACCGCTCGCGGCGCTCGGCGAGGCCCTCCCAGAAGCGCTGCGGGGCCATGTAGGCCGGCAGCGCGGCGCCGCTTATGACCTCCCCGAAGAACGCGGCGACATTCTCGGGCCCGGCGTGCTCGAGCGCTGCGTCGAGCGCCTCCAGCGCCCGCTCGCCGGTCGGGTCAAAGCGCCACGTGCTCGGCGGAATGTGCGGCTGCTCTTGGAGATAAGGGGTCAGCGGCCCCTGCAGTCCGGGGCGCCCGGTGAGTGCGAGCGTCGCCATCGTCGGACCGTGGTAGGACTGTGCGGGCGAGATCACGCGCCAGCGCTGCGCCTCGCCGCGCTCGACGTGGTAGCTGCGCGCCATCCGCAGCGCACACTCGTTGGCCTCGGCGCCGCCGGTCACGAAATGGACCCGGTTCATGCCCTCGGGCGCCACTTCGGTCAGCTGTTGCGCGAGCTGTTCCTGCGCAGGGTTGCTCAGTCGCTCGTTGTGGACGAACGCGAGCTCCTGGGCTTGGGCGCGGGCGGCCTCGATCAGGTCACGCCGGCCGTGGCCGAGCGTCAGCGCCATCGATCCGCCGCTCATCGCGTCGAGATACCGCCGGCCGGCCGCATCGATCACGAACACGCCGTCACCCTCGACGATCATCGGATAGCGACGGTCGAATTCAGGCGGCAGCACGTGCGTCTGTGAACACTGCACAAGTGCGTCCATCACGGCTGAATCTCCCTTTGAAACCGGGGCCTGCAAATGGTCCGAACCGAGGTCCTTATAGCAATAGACTCTATCGATCGCAAACCATCTGAGAGTGTCAGCGGAGGGTCGCCGTGGGGACTAGCAGCGAGACGGTGTTGAAGATCATGGAGCCCGCCACCGAGCAGGTGCTGGCCGAGCTCCCGCACGCCGGCGTCGAGGAGACCGATGCGGCCGTGGCACGCGCGAAGGCGGCCTTCGACGGCTGGCGGGCGGTGACGCCGGGCGATCGCGCGCGGGTGTTACGCGCGATCGCCGACGCGATCACCGATCACGCCGAGGAGCTGGCCCAGCTCGAGACCCGGAACGTCGGCAAGCCGATCGGCGATGCGCGGGGCGAAGTCGGGATGGTCGCCGACACGTTCGCCTACATGGCGGGGGCGCCGGAGCGCCTGCTCGGAGACACGATCCCCGTCGCCGGCGGCATCGACGTCACGTTCCGCGAGCCGCTCGGCGTCGTCGGCCTGATCACGCCGTGGAATTTCCCGCTGCCGATCGCGTCGTGGAAGGTGGCACCGGCGCTCGCGGCCGGCAACACGATCGTGCTCAAGCCGGCCGAGCTGACCCCGCTGACGGCGATCGAGCTCGAGAAGATCGCGCTCGAGGCGGGGCTGCCCGAGGGCGTGCTGAACGTCGTCGTCGGCCCGGGCCGGATCGTCGGCGAGCGGCTCGCCCAGCACCCGGACGTCGCCAAGGTCGCGTTTACCGGCTCGACCGCCGTCGGCCAGCGGGTCGGCGCGCTCGCCTCGCAGTCGATCAAGCGCGTGACGCTCGAGCTCGGCGGCAAGTCCGCCAACGTGATCTTCGCCGATGCCGATCTCGAGGCCGCCGCCGCGGCGGCACCGCTGGCCGTATTCGGCAACGCGGGCCAGGACTGCTGTGCGCGCTCGCGGATCCTCGTCCAGAACTCGGCCCTCGAGCGGTTCATGGCACTGCTCGAGGACGCGGTCAAGGCGCTGCGCGTCGGTGACCCGCTCGACGACCAGACCCAGATGGGACCGCTCGTCTCCGCTGACCAGCGCGAGAAGGTCGGCTCCTACGTCAACGGCGAGGCGCCGGTCGCGTTTCGCGGCAGCGCCCCCGACGGACCCGGGTACTGGTTTGCGCCGACCGTCCTGTGCCCGGTGTCCAACCAGGATCGCGCCGCGCGCGAGGAGATCTTCGGGCCGGTCGCCGCTGTGATCCCGTTCGACACCGAGGAGGAGGCGATCGCGCTCGCCAACGACACCGTCTACGGCCTGTCGGGCTCCGTCTGGACGCGTGACGGCGCCCGGGCGCTGCGCGTCGCGCGGGCGCTCGAGGCCGGCACCCTGTCGGTCAACTCCAACACCTCGGTCCGGGTAGGAACGCCGTTCGGCGGTTTCAAGCAGTCGGGGATCGGCCGCGAGCTCGGGCCGCACGCGCTCGACTACTACACCGAGCTCAAGAACGTGTACATCGCGACCTGACGGGTCTGGGGTGACTCTTGTCGGTTTTTGGCGCGCCACGCGCCAGATTTCGACGCGAGTGCGGCGGCGCCCCGGGCGCGACCCCTAAAGCGGCCAATCGTCCGCCGCGTCGGCGCCCCCCCAGCGCGCGATGAACTGCTCGGCATCGAGCCCGACGAGGTCCTCGCGGAGCTGGCGCAGGAGCTTGCTCGCCTGCCGCGGTGGCAGGTTCCAGTAGAGCACGACCTCGCCGTCCTCGACTGATACCACTTCGATCCGGTCGGTGCGCCCGCGCATCGCCAGAAACGATGGTTCGCGTCCCTCGCGCGAGACGATCAGGTGGTAGACGCGGTTGGCCTTCATGGCTGCAGCGCTCCGAGTGCCGCGTCGGCGCGCTCGACGCAGTCGCTTCCGAGCCAGAGCTCGCCGGCGATCTGGATCGCGGGCAGCGCCGTGACGCCGGCGGCGCTCGCTCGCTGCGTCGCCGCATCGAGGCCGGCGCGGACCGACTTGAGCGAGATCCCCTTCAGGACCGCGGTTGGATGCATCTCGCAGGCGGCCCCGGCGAGCAGGACCGCGCTCTCGTCACCGATGTCCCGCCCGCCCGCGAACGTCTGGCGGAAGGCCGCCAACGAGAAGGCAACGGCGCGGCCGATCTGCTTGGCGTAGGTGGCCGCGAGCATCGCCGTCGTGCTGTCGGGCGGCCACGTCGAGGGCCAGCGGACCGGCTGCAGGCCAAGCTCCGCCGCCCGCCGCTCGACGCTGTCGCGATCGGTGGCGCCGACGCGGCCGGCGGAAGGCAGAGTGGCGGCACGGACCGGCTCCCATTCGGGCACCGCGCGCAGCTCCGCCATGATCCGCTCGGCGACCAGGTAGCACTCCGGGTCGGCCAGGTCGTAGTAGAAGACCGGCTGCACCGGCCACTCAGCCGTGAATCAGCCAGCCGTCCGCCGCGCGGGCGGCTTCCATCACTGCCTCGGACATCGTCGGGTGGCCGTGGATCTGGTGCGCGATCTCCGCGTAGCCGCCCTCGAGCGCCCGCGCGTTGACGAGCTCCTGGATCAGCTCGGTCGCCTTGGCCCCGACGATGTGACCGCCGAGCAGCTCGCCGTAGCGCTTCTCGCCGACGATCTTCACGAGTCCGGTCCGATCTCCGTAGACGGTTCCCGCCCCGACGGCGCCGTACTGGACCTTGCCGACGACGACGTCGTAGTCCTGCTCGCGGGCCTGTGCCTCGGTCAGCCCAAAGCTCGCGACGTTCGGCTGACAGAAGGTCGCGCGCGGCACGTCGATGTACTCGATCGGGTGCGTCTCGAGCCCGGCCGCATCCTCGACCGCGATCACGCCCTCGTCCGAGGCTTTGTGCGCGAGCGCCGGACCAGGGACGAGATCGCCGATCGCGTAGATGCCCTCGGCGGTCGTCCGCATCGCGCCGTCGACCTTGATCATCCCGCGCTCGTCGAGCTGCACGCCCGCCGCCTCGAGCCCGAGGCCGTCGATGTCGGGGCCGCGGCCGGCGGCGATCACGAGCCAGTCGACCGCGCCCTCGCCGGTGCCGAAGGTGAACTTGACGTCCGTCTCGCTGGACTCGACCTCCTGGACCGCCATCCCGGTGTGGACCGCGATGCCCTGGCGCTTGAGCCCGCGCTCGGCAACGCGCGAGATGTCAGCGTCCTCGGTCGGCAGCACGCGGTCCAGCGCCTCGAGCAGCAGCACCTCGACGCCGAGCCGGGCGTACGCCGAGGCGATCTCCGACCCCGAGGCGCCCGCGCCGACGACCGCCATCGACTTCGGGAGCTCGTCCAGCGCCCATGCCTCCTCGGTCCCGATCACGCGGCCGCCGAACTGGACGCCGGGAATCGGCCGCCTGACCGAGCCCGTCGCCAGCAGGATCGTCTTGGCGGCAATCGATTGGTCGCCGACCGTCACCTGGCCGGGGCCGGCGAGCGATCCTGAGCCTTCGATCAGGTCAATCTTGTTCTTCTTGAACAGGCCCGCAACGCCGCCGGTCAGGGTCGAGACCACCTTCCGGCGCCGCGCACTTACGCCCGCGAAGTCGACCTCCGGCTCGGAGACCTTGATCCCGAACTCGTCGGCGTCACGGATCTCTGAGAGCACGTCGGCTACGCGCAGCACCGCCTTGGCGGGGATGCACGCGACGTTCAGACACCGTCCGCCGACGTAGTCGGACTCGATCACGGCGGTTTTCATTCCCAGCTGAGCGGCCCGGATCGCGGCGACGTAGCCGCCGGGTCCGGAGCCGATCACCAGGCAGTCGTATGAGGATTCGGCCATGAATTGAGCCTATCTCGGCGCGAACGTAACCGTCGCTAGCTCGGGCGCCCGGGCGCTCAGCGGCCCGGGTAGCGCGGCATCTGGATCCGGCTGAGGACCCGCACGAGCTTGAAGAACAGGTAGCCCGAGCCGCAGATCACCGCGAGCCCGACGACCACGCCGAGAACGTTGCTGGCCTCGATCAACAGCAGCGCGAAGATCGCCGCCACGATCGCGAGCAACGCCATGAAGCCCAGCACGGCGCCGTACCACAGGCGCCACATCCCGATCGCGCAGGCGATCATCACCGCCGAGAAGATGAAGATGCCGCCGGCCGCGGGGTGCTTGCCGTCGATCTTGGTGCCGGCCAGCCAGGCGACCAGGTTCCCGCCCCCGATCAGGGCAGCGACGATCGTCGATACGACGATCACGCCCGGCCGCTCGCCCGGCTCGAGCGGCGTCAGCCCGGCTCGGACCTCGGCGTCGCGCCGCTGCGAGCGCGTCATCCTCGGCTCCACCCGCCAGCCGCCAACGGTCTCGTGCGGAGCCTGACGGTCGGCCTTGTCCGCGGCTTCTGGGGTCGCCGTTTTGACGCCCTGGCCAGGGGGCGTCGCGTCGGGACGCTTCGCGGTCGGCTGCGGCCGTGGCTTGCGGCTGCGGCGTTTGCGGCTACGTTGCGCCAACTCGCACCCTCGGCCCGGTGAGCGCCGCGCGCAGGGAGCGAGCGGCCCGCGCCGCGTCAGCGGCCTCGGTCAGCGCTCGCACCACGGCGACGCGCGTCGCGCCCGCGTCACGGACGGCGGTCACGTTGCCCGCATCGATGCCGCCGATCGCGAAGAACGGCAGCGGGCAGTGACGCGCCGCATACGCGACCAGCTCGGTGCCGACCGCAGAGCGCCCCGGCTTGGTCGGCGTGGCATGCACCGGGCCGACCCCGATGTAGTCCACGCCGGCGCCGATCGCCGCGTCAACCTGCTGCGGCGAGTGGGTCGAGAGTCCAACGATCAGCCGGTCGCCGACCTCCGCTCGCGCGCGGGAAACCGCGACGTCGTCCTGGCCCACGTGGACGCCGTCGGCGCCGGCCGCGAGCGCCAGGTCGGGACGATCATTGACGATCAGCAGCGCCCCCGCCGCGTCGCAGGCAGCTCGGTAGCGCCGCGCGGCCGCGAGGATGCGCTCATCGTCACCGGCTTTGATCCGCAGCTGGACGATGTCCACCCCGCCCCGCAGGGCGTTCTCGATGAACTCGGTCGGGCGCTCGTCGCACACGAGGTACAGGCGCGCACGCCCGAGGCGGTGCCGGCGATCGGTCATATCGCCAGTCTGCCATTAGTAGCGCTGGCACACGCATCCACAAGTTCTGCGCGTTTCGACGGCGTCTGGACGCGCCTGACGCCACCCGTGGGAATCGCCGATGCTCAGCATCGACTCATCCCACGTGCGACGTCAGTCACGCCCAGCCACTCGTCGATTCCGGCCAGAACTTCCGGACACGTGTACTAGCATTGCCCGAACGGGAGCCCCACCGTTGGGCTGAGAGGGCGGAGGCAGCCTCCGCCGACCGTCAGGACCTGGCCGGGTAATGCCGGTAGGGAGATTTCCGTTGAGGTCGCCGCAGCACAATTCCAAGGCAGTGGACGTCGTCGTGATCGGCGCCGGCGCGATCGGTCTCGCGATCGCGTGGCGGGCGGCCGAGCGCGGTCTGCGCGTGACCGTGCTCGAACGTGGCGACGCCGGGCGGGGTACATCACACGTTGCCGCCGGGATGCTGGCGCCGGTCGCCGAGACGACCGCGGCGGAGGAGCCGATGCTCGAGCTGGGGTTGCGCAGTGCGCGCGCGTACCCGGAGTTCGCGCGCCGGCTGGCTGCCGCCGCCGGCACCGCGACCGTCGGCTACACGTCGTGCGGGACGCTCCTGGTCGCGCGTGACGCCGACGAGGCGCAGGCGCTCGAGCGCGAGTTCGAGTTGCGGCTGCGATATGGGCTGGCGGTCCGGCGCCTGCGGCCGAGCGAGGCGCGCCGGCTCGAGCCGGGCCTGGCGCCGACGCTGCGGCTGGCGCTGGATGTCCCCGAGGATCACGCGATCGACCCGCGCGCGCTGACCGTGGCGCTCGCTGCCGCGGCGCGGGCCGCGGGGGCGCAGCTACGCGAGCACGCCGGTGTGAGCACGATCCAGTGCGACGGCGGCCGCGCCGAACGGGTCGTGCTGACCGACGGATCGGCGGTCTCCGCGCACGACGTGGTGATCGCGGCCGGAGCGTGGAGTGATGAGCTCGAAGGCATCCCGGACGGCGTTCGGGTCCCGGTGAGGCCCGTCAAGGGACAGATCCTGCGTCTCCACGACCCCGCCGGCCCCGGACTGCTGCGCCGCGTGATCCGGATGGGATCGTCGTACATCGTGCCGCGCGCCGACGGACGGTACGTGATCGGAGCGACCCAGGAGGAGCGGGGCTTTGACACGACCGTCACCGCCGGCGCCACGTTCGAGCTGCTCCGCGACGCGAGCGAACTCGTTCCCGGCGTGTCGGAGCTCGTGATCGACGAGTTCGACGCCGGGCTGCGCCCGGCGACCGCCGACAACCTCCCGGCGATCGGCCCGGGCGGGGTGCCGGGACTGCACTGGGCGGTCGGCCACCGCCGCGGCGGGATCCTGCTCGCGCCGGTGACCGCGGAGATGATCGTCGGCTCGCTGCTCGGCGAGCCGCAGGACCCGCTTGCGCGGGCGTTCGCGCCCGCCCGTCTGGTGACCACCGCGGCCGGGAGCCCGGCGTGAACGTGACCGTCAACGGTCAGCCGCGCGAGCTCGCCGCTGGCGCTACTGTCGCGAGCGTGGTCGAGTTGCTCGATGTCGCGCCCGATGCCCGAGGCGTTGCCGTGGCCGTCGACGGAGAAGTGGTGGCCCGCTCGCGGTGGGCCGACGCCGAGGTCCACGACGGGGCGCTGATCGAGGTCGTGGCTGCAATTGGAGGAGGTTGAGTTCGATGGCGAGCGCTGACCCATTCGTGATCGCGGGACGCGAGCTGAACTCGCGGCTGATCCTCGGGACCGGGGGCTTCACCAGCCACGAGCTGTTCGGCGCGCGCGTGCGAGGAGTCAGAGGCGGAGCTGTGCACGGTCGCGTTGCGCCGGCTGGACCCGGCCGCCCGCGGGTCGATTCTCGACGTCCTGACGGCGGCGGGGGTCGAGGTGCTCCCGAACACCGCCGGCTGCTACACCGCCCGTGACGCGGTCATGACCGCGCACCTGGCCCGTGAGGCGTTCGAGACCGACTGGATCAAGCTCGAGGTGATCGGTGACGACCGTACGCTGCTACCCGACGCGGTCGAGTTGGTCGCCGCGGCCGAGGAGCTGATCGACGACGGCTTCACCGTCCTTCCCTACACGACCGATGACCCGGTGCTCGCGCGACGGCTCGAGGATGCCGGCTGCGCGGCCGTGATGCCGCTCGGCTCGCCGATCGGGAGTGGCATGGGGATCCGCAACCCGTACAACATCTCGATCATCGTCGAGCGCGCCGGCGTCCCGGTGATCGTCGACGCGGGCGTCGGCACCGCCTCGGACGCCGCGCTGGCGATGGAGCTCGGCTGCGACGGCGTGCTGTGCGCGAGCGCCATCTCGCGGGCGCATGACCCGGTCGCGATGGCGCGCGCGATCAAGCTCGGGGTCCAGGCGGGGCGGCTCGCGCTCGGCGCCGGACGGATCGCCCGGCGCCACTACGCGCAGGGATCGACGCCCGAGCAGGGGATGCCCGACCTCGAGGCGCAGCTGGGAGCTCGGCCGACGTCGCGATGACCGTCGATGAGCTGATCGACGGCTGGCAGGAGGCCTGGTCGGGCAAGGACCCCGGCGCCTTCGCGGAGGTCTGCGCGGCGGGGATCCAATACGAGGATCCGCTCACGCCGTCGCCGATCTCCGGGCTCGATGCGCTCGGCGAGTTTGCCGCTCGGCTGTGGGCGGGCTTTCCCGATGCTCGGCTCGAGCGGACCGGGGCGAGGCTTGCCAATGACCAGTTCGTCGCCGCTCCGTGCAAGCTCCTGGGCACCAATCGCGAGCCGCTCGAAGGGCTACCGGCGACCAACCGGTTCGTGGTCGTGCACTGCATCTTCTACTGCGAGCTCCAGCACGAGCTCCTGCTGCGGGTGCGCGGCTTCTACGACGTCTACGACGCCGCGACGCAGCTCGGCGTGCTGCCGGCGCGCGGCACGCTCGGCAACAAGGCGCTGCTGATGCTGCGCGGCTTCGGACTGCGCGCGGCGCGCGGCTGATCGTGCCGGGGCGCGGCGCACGCGCCGGCGGCTGACGCCGATCTACGAACCCCGCTCGACGGTCACCACCAGCGGCGGGTGATCCGACAGCGCGCCCCGGTCGAGCACCTCGGCCGGACGGGCGATCTGGACGCCGTCGCCGACGAACAGATGGTCGACATCGCGCTCGCCGGCGTGGCGCAGCCCGTTGAAGGCGGGCTCGCGCAGGTTGAAATCACCGCCCACGACCAGGGCGCGCCGGCCGCCCACTGCAGCGAGGTGCTGGCCGTGAGCTCGCTATCGCGCTGGGCGCGCAGCTCGTCGCCGGACGCGTGCACGTTGACGACCCAGAAGCCGCAGGCAAGCCAGGCGCCTTGCGCCCAGCGACGCTCGGGAAAGCGTGCCAGGCGCAGGGTGCGGTGGGTGACGATCCGGTCGTGGCGGGCAAGGATCGCGTTGGCCCCCCCGCCGTTGGAGCGGATCAGGTCAGGCCAGCGAGTCGCGATCGCGCGGCGCGCGCTGAGCAGCCCGTTGCGTGACGTGAGCACGAACCGGTACTCGGCCTCGAGCTCGGCCCCGAGACGCGCCGGCCACCACGGCGGGACCTCCTGCAGGAGCGCGACATCCCACTCCCAGCCGTTGAGGGCCGCGGTGAACTCCCGACGGAGATCACGTCCGGCCGACGGCTGCGCACGGCCGTGCATCACGTTCCAGGTCAGCACTCGAAGGCGCATCATGTTGGTCTGAACGTACACTGCTGCGCTTGCCTCTCCACTTCCTGACCGGCGCCGAGTTGACCCCCGAGCAGCTCGACGGGTTGCTCGCACGAGCGGCTGAGCTCAAGGGCGCGCCGCTGGCCTCAGACGCGCTGACCGGCAAGACCGTGGCGCTGATCTTCGAGGCCCCGTCGACCCGGACGCGCGTGTCGTTCGAGACCGGGATCGCCGAGCTCGGCGGGCACCCGATGGTGCTGCGCCGCGACGAGTTGCAGCTCAGCCGCGGCGAGTCGGTGCGCGACACCGCCTACGTGCTGTCACGCCATGTTGCCGCGGTCGGAGTCCGCACCGGGCAGCACGCGCCGGTCGCCGAGCTCGCGGCTTACGCGACCGTCCCGGTCTTCAACATGCTGACCGCTGACCACCACCCCTGCCAGGCGCTGGCCGACCTGCTGACGCTACGCGAGACGTTCGGCGACCTGCGCGGCCTGACCGTCGCCTACGTCGGCGACGGCAACAACGTCGCCCGCTCGCTGGCGATCCTCGGTGCGCTGGCGGGAGTCGAGGTCCGGATCGCCGCGCCCGACGGCTTCCAGATCGAGCCGGTCGCCGGCGCGATCCTCACCGACGATCCTCGCGCCGCCGCGGTCGGCGCCAACGCGATCTACACCGACGTCTGGGTCAGCATGAGTGACGACGCCTCCTCGGCGGATCAGCGCCGCCGCGCGCTGGCTCGGTATCGCATCGACGACGAGCTGCTCGACCTCGCGGCGCCGGATGCGATCGCGCTGCACTGCCTGCCCGCGCACCCGGGCGAGGAGATCACCGAGGCTGTCCTGTACGGCGACCGCCAGCGGATCTGGGATCAGGCCGAGAACCGCCGTCACGCGCAGAAGGCGCTGCTCGAATTGCTCGTGCCCGCCGGCGCGTAGGAGCTGTTAGCGCGCAGTGTCCAGTTTGGATACGCTCGCGCGACCGCAAAGCCAGCCAGGAGTGCAAAGCAATGCCCGCCCCGAAACGCTCGTCGTCAAGCTCGACCAAGTCCTCCGCGGCTGCCAAGCCGGCGGCGAAGCGCCGGAGCGCTGCCGCCAAGAGCGGCACCAAGGCCACCACCACGAGCGCGCGCAGAGCCGCTGGCCGCACGGCCACGCAGGCAAAGGCCGGCGCGACCAGGACCGCCGGCGCCGCGAGGACCGGCGCGACCAAGACCGCCGGGGCCGCGAAGAGCGGTGCCGCCAAGACCGGCCGCTCCGCGCGCGGTGGCGCCAAGGCGACCGCGAGTGCGGCGAAGGCCGGCGCCAAGCAGACGCGCACGACCGCCAAGAGCGCCGTGACCAAGACCCGGCGGGCGCGCGCCAGCTCAGACGGAGCGTCGGTTGCCGAGCAGCTCGCGAAGGGCGACCTCAAGCCGCATGACGTCGTGATGCTCACGCGCGATCGGATCCAGGAGACGCTCGACGACGCGGCTGCCCGCGGTCGCGTCACGCGCAAGGACGCCAACGATCTCGTGGCGGAGCTCGTCCGCCGGGGCCGGGCGCAGGGCGACGATCTCCGAAGCGAAGTCGACCAGCTGCTCGAGCGCGGCCGCGGCCAGCTCGAGAGCGCGGCCAAGAAGGCGCTGCGCCAGGAGCCGGTCGATCGTCTCGTCCGCGGCGCCGATCGCGCCCGGCGCAAGGTCGGCGTCGGTCCGTCGTTCCCGATCATCGGCTATGACGACCTCAACGCGCCGCAGGTCAAGAGCCGGTTGTCCGATCTGTCGAAGCCCGAGCTGCGCAAGGTGCTGACCTACGAGCGCACAGCACGCGAACCGCAAGTCGGTCACCGCCGCGCTCGAGAAGGCGATCGGCTAGCGCCGCGGGCGCCACGCGGCCCGAAGGGCGCGGCTGGCATCCTGGGTGTCGGTGGACTCGGCTGACACCACGCAGACTCGCCCGCAACGCGGCGACGAGCTCGAGCTGACGATTGATTCGCTCGCCTTCGGCGGCGCGGGCGTCGCGCGCCTGGACGGCTACGTCGTGTTCGTCCAGGGAGCGATCCCCGGTGACCGCGTCCGGGCGGTGGTGGGCAAACGCAAACGTGCCTACGCGGAGGCGCGCGCGATCGAGGTGCTGGAGCCGAGCCCCGACCGGATCCCGCCGGTCGCCGATCATCCGGGCGCGCCGTGGCAGGTGCTCCCGTATGAGCGCCAGCTCGAGGTCAAGCAGGCTCAGGTCGACGACGCGCTGCGGCGGATCGGCCGGCTGGACGGGTACGAGCTCGAGCCGATCGTGCCGGCCGTGCAGCCGTGGCGCTACCGCAACAAGCTCGAGTACTCGTTCGGCACCGGCGACGCGGGCGAGCTCGTGTGCGGCTTTCACGCGCCCGGGCGGTGGTCTGAGATCGTCGCGCTGCACGACTGCCTGCTCGCGTCCGAGCGTGGCAACGAGGCGCGCGAGCGGATCGTCGATTGGTGTCGCCGTCAATCGCTGACGCCGTATGACCGCCGGACCGGCGAGGGCGAGCTGCGCAACCTCGTCGTGCGCGAGGGGCGGCGGACCTCCGCGATCCAGGTGCGTCTGGTGACGAGCGGCGACACACGGCTCGACCGGGAGTCGCTCGCGCGGGCCGGCGCCGAGTTCGACGGACTGCTGTGGACGCGAACCGAGCGCCTCGGCGAGACGACGCTCGGGGGCAGCACCGAGCTGCTGGCGGGGACCGAACGATTCGACGAGGTGCTGGGCTCGATGCGCTTCTCGATCTCCGCGGAGGCGTTCTTTCAGACCAACACCGAGATGGCCGAGCGTCTGTACGAGCTGGCGATCGAGTACGCGCGCCCAACCGGCTTCGAGCGCGTGTTCGACCTCTACTGCGGAATCGGGACGATCGCGCTTTCGATCGCTCCCCGGGTGGGTGAGGTGTGGGGCCTCGAGCTCATCGAAGAGGCGATCGCCGACGCGATCGCCAACGCGCGCGCCAACGAGGTCTCAAACGTTCACTTCTTCGCCGGCGACGTGCGGCTGGCGCTGGGCGAGTTGGTGACGCGGGCCGGCCGCCCCGACGTCGTGGTCGTCGATCCCCCGCGCGCCGGTCTTTCGCAGAAGGTCGTGCGCCGGATCATCGAGGCCGCGCCGCAGCGCATGGTGTACGTGTCCTGCAACCCGACGACGCTCGCGCCGAACGCGGCGCAGCTCGTCGAGGCCGGCTACCGGCTCGTGCGCGTGCGCCCGGTCGACATGTTCCCGCAGACACCGCACATCGAGTGCGTCGCCGAGCTGACGCGCGTCACTTGAGAAACGGCCACCCCGGTGGGGCGCCCGGTGGGACCTTGTAGCCATCGAGCTGGCCGCGCCGACGCACCTGCGCCGGACGCCACGTCATCTGCGAGCGAAAGTGCGCCGCCGGAGTCGGCTTGAAGTGGTCCGCGAGGGTCGGCGCGGTGAAGAACGCCGTCTTGAATGCCTTCACGACGTCGGCCTCGCTCGCGTTTGTGCTCACGAGGACCTGGTTGTCCATGGCCATCTGCTGCCCCCTCGGGTCTCCGCCACCGCGCTCGGGAAGTGTGGCAGACGTCTCGTGGCTCGGAACGCTTTACACGCATAGCGTGTAAAGCGTTCTGACCGACCGCCCGCGCGGCGCACTAACACTAGGATGCGGTCCTCCGATGCGCGCCGCCACGATTCGTGATCAGCAGCTGACGGTGGAGGAGCACCCTGACCCGGTCCCCGGAGCAGGCGAGGTCCTCGTGCGCGTCAAGGCCGCGGGCCTCAACGGCGCCGACATGCACCAGCTGCGCGGCGGCTATCCGGCGCCGCCGGGAGCGCCGAAGGACATCCCCGGGCTCGAGCTCGCCGGGGAGGTCGCGGGACGCGGCCCGGGCGCAGAGCGCTTCACGGAGGGAGACCGGGTGATGGGGATCGTCGGGGGCGGTGGCCAGGCCGAGCTGGCGGTCGTCCACGAGCGCATCCTGATGCCGGTCCCGGCGCGGCTGACCTGGGTCGAGGCCGGCGGCACGCCCGAGGTCTTCACCACCGCGCACGATGCGCTCTTCACCCAGGCCGGGCTGCGCGCCGGCGAGCGCCTGCTCGTCCACGGGGGCGCCGGCGGCGTCGGCACGGCGGCGATCCAGCTCGGCCGGGCCGCGGGCGCGCGGGTGACCGCGACGGTGCGAAACCCGGACCTGCGTGAGCAGGTCGGCGAGCTCGGAGCGCACGTGGTTGACCCCGAGGCGTTCGAGGAGCAGGGGCCGTATGACGTGATCCTCGAGCTCGTCGGCGCGCCCAACCTTCCCGGGGACCTGGCCGCGCTCGAGGTCGGTGGCCGGATCACGACGATCGGGATCGGCGCCGGCGCCAAGGCCGAGGTCAACCTCGGGCTGCTGATGGCCAAGCGCGCGCGGATCCACGGCTCGATGCTGCGCGCACGTCCGATCGAGGAGAAGGCGCTCACCGCGCGCGCGATGGAGCGCTCGGTGCTGCCGCTGCTGGCAAACGGCGACGTGCGGACGCTGATCGCCGCGACCTACCCGCTCAGCCAGGCGCCCGCCGCCTACGAGCACTTTCAGGCCGGCGGCAAGCTCGGCAAGATCGTGCTCGAGATGGGCTAGCGCCGGCGCGAGGTGGGCTTGGCGTCGCGGCGCGCTGGGCGCGGGCGGCCGCCCGGTGGACGGCCGCCGGCGCAGCGAGGTGCTAGTGCACGCGCTTGCCGATCGCCGCCGCGAATGCGTTGGCGATCACCTGGTAGCCGTTCTTGTTTCTGACAAACCCGCGCCGACGGGGAAAAGAGCGGTCTCAGCGCCGTGGGGCTCGGTACGGCGCAGCTGGCGCCGGTCACCCGTGGCTCAGTACGGCGGGAGGTCCTCCCACCACTGCCCGAGCACCCGGAAGGCTGTCCAGAACTCTCGCTTGGCGGCCTCTTCGTCGAGCGAGTCATCGATGCTGGGCACGTAGAGGGCGTCGATCACGGGGGTGAAGTGCTGGAGCTCGCCGGGCGTCGCGCTCAATTCGCGCGAGAGCGGGAAGCCGAGCTCGTTGACGACGCCCAGCGCCTCGTCGCCCATCACCACGATCATCTTCGGCGCGACGATGGTCAGCTCCTCGGCCAACCGCCCGACGCACACCGGGTCGGCCATCGCGGGGTCGGCGACCGGGCACTTGACGCACAGAGTTCCGTACACGGCGAGCGGATCGATCGACAGGCGCTTGAGTGACTTCATCAGCGCATTTCCGGTCCGCCCGTAGAAGGCGACCCCTTCTTCGACCTCCGAGGGGCGCGCCGAGTACTTGACCATGAAGATGTCCGCCTGCGGATGGCCGGAGCCGAGCACCGGCATCAGCTGGCCGCGCGGGCAGTGCTGGCATTCGCTCAGGCGGCGGGCGAACGCGTTCAGCTCACGGATCGCGCGCTCGAGGTACTTCTCCTTGATTTCGTCATCGGTAGCGGGCACTGCACTCCGATTGGACGGCTGCGGTGCTTGTCCTTGCGACTGCATCAGGACTTGCGCCCGGTGGCGCGGCGCACCCGGCGCTCGCGCGAGGCTTTGCGGGCCGCTCCCGGCATCGCCTTGGTCTGCAGGAACTTGAGCGCCTGGACGTACAGCAGGCTCGCCGGGTTACGAATGATGTCGGCGTCGCGCAGCGACTGCAGGAACTCCTGCGGCCCGTCGAAGTCACGCATCCGGATCCGGACCGAGCCGAGTCCCTGCGGCACGTGCGCGTCGGAGCCCGCGCCGGCGGGGATCCGGTACTTGGCCGCGAAGCGGACCGCTTCCTCGTTGAACTCGGTGATCGCGATCCGCGGGTTGAAGACCTCGATCGCGTCGACGTCATCGATCACCGCGAGCAGGTGCTCGTAGTCGGGCACCGAATGCATCCGGTCAAACGGGTGCGGGACGTACACCAGCCCGCCCTGGCGCTTGATCTCGGCGATCGTCTCGGCGAGCGTCAGGCCGCGGGAGATCTTCTCCTCGATGAACAGCCCGATCACCTCGCCCTGCTCGGCGGTCTTCACCTCCTCACCGACGATCACCGTCAACCCGTCGGCCTTCGCGCGCGCTTCGAGCGCACCCGAGATCTCGTTGTGGTCGGTGATCGCGATCGCGCCAAGGCCCCGTGCGCGAGCCTCGGCGAGGAGCACCTCGACCGGCGTCGCGCAGTCATAGGAATGGTCGGTGTGCATGTGCAGGTCGACGTCGATCAGGGCGCGGCCGGTCAGCGCCTTGCGCAGCGAGCGATTACCGAGCTCGTCGTGACGGCGCGCGGCGAGCTCGGCGTAGACGCGCTCGAGCTCGTCGGCGACCCGAGGCCAGCCGAACGCCGCTTGCAGGCGGCGCACCTCGGCCGGGCTGCGGCGGATCCGCTCGGGCTCAGAGACCGCCTGCGCGAGGTGCGTGGCGAGCGTCTCGATCTCGTTGACCTCGAACATCAACCCCCGCTCGCCGTCGGCGAGGATCTCCTCGTAGACCGGCAGGCGCGAGGCGACCACGGCCATGCCCGATCCGAGCGCCCGGACGAGCGTGCCCGGGATCGCCCGGTCGCCGTCGGATGCGAACACCGCCACGTCGCCGCGCGCGAGCGCCTCGTCCGGCGCACAGTCGCTGGCGTCGACGAACGTCACGCGATCGCGCAGGGCCCGACCCAGGGTCGCCGGCGGAGCCATCGGCCGCGGCGACCAGATCGTCGCGTGCCACTGCGGCTGCGGCGCCAGCGGCCGCAGGGCCCTGAGCAGGGTCCGCAGCGCTGCGCGCTCCTCGGTCGCGATCATCACGAGCTCGACGAGCTCATCGGGGTCGCGCGGCGCCTGCGCGTCGGCGCCGGGCGTGATCACCCGGTACTCACCCGGGAAGTAGCGCTGCAGCAGGTTGCGGGTGGCCGTGTAGCTGACCACGCGCGCGTCGAGCCGGGCGAACAGCAGGCGCGTGAGCTGCCGGGTGAGCTGGGTCGAGAGCAGCCGTTCCGTCGGCGCGTGGAAGCTGCCGACGTTCAGCGCCCGAGAATGGCGCAGCGCGACCGCCGACGCGCTCGGCGCGAACGGCTCGTGCACGTCGACGATGTCGAGCGCGAGCGAGCCCAGCGCCTGCTCGATCGTCCGGGCCACGTCAACCGGGATCGACGCCGCCCGCCGGCGTGCGGGCGAGAACGGCAGCACCTCGCCGACGCCGAGCACGAGCGGCTCTGACTCGGCGCGGTCCAGCAGCTCCTCGGGATGCGAGCGAATCGCGCGGCGGCTGTCACGGACGAGCGCATCATCCTCCGACGGGGCGATCACCAGCACCCGATGGCCACGTCGCGTGAGTTCGTCGGAGACGCGGGCGACGTACTCGTTCACGTCACCGCCGACCTCCCACGCAAACGGCGTGACCTGCGCGATCGCGAGTCGCTCGCCGCTCACGATCCGGATTTTATGAGGGGCGCAGCTTCGTTACTTGGTCGCGGGCGTCTTCGCCTTGGCCGCGATTGGGGGCACCGCCCGCGAAGCGGGAGGTCGTGCGTACTTGGCGATGAACGCCTCGGTCAGCTCGCGCGCCTCAGCGTCGGGCCGCTGGTGCATCGGCGACTTCATCAGATACGAGCTCGGCCCGTCGAGCTGGCCCGTGAGGCCGTTGTTGAGCGCCAGCTTGCAGCACCGCACGGCGTCGGTGACGATCCCCGCCGAATTGGGCGAGTCCCAGACCTCGAGCTTCAGCTCGGCGCTCAGCGGCACGTCACCGAACGCCTGGCCCTCGAGCCGGATGTGGGCCCACTTGCGGTCGGTCAGCCACGGCACGTAGTCAGACGGGCCGACGTGCACGTCCTCGGGCGGAAGCTCGTGGCCCATGATCGAGGTGACGGCATTGGTCTTGGAGATCTTCTTGGACTCCAGCCGCTCGCGCTCGAGCATGTTGTAGAAGTCCATGTTGCCGCCGACGTTGAGCTGCGACGTGCGCAGCAGCTTGACGCCGCGATCGTGAAACAGCCGCGCCAGCGCGCGGTGCACGATCGTCGCCCCGACCTGGGACTTGATGTCGTCACCGATGATCGGCAGGCCGGCCTTCTTGAAGCGCTTGTTCCAGTACTCCTCGCGGGCGATGAAGACCGGGATGCAGTTCACGAATCCGCACCCGGCCTCGAGGATCTGCTCGACGTACCATTTGGTCGCCTCCTCGGAGCCGACCGGCAGGTAGGAGACGACGACGTCGGTGCGCGTCTCGCGCAGCACCTCGACGATGTCCGCCGTCGGGCCGGGGGCCTTGGTGATCTTCTCCTTGAGGTACTTACCGAGGCCGTCATGCGTCATGCCGCGCATCACCTCGATGCCGAGCTTGGGCACGTCGGCGCCGAACTTGAGCGTGTTGTTCTGCCCCGCGAAGATCGCCTCTGACAAGTCCTTGCCGACCTTGTCGGCGTCGATGTCGAAGGCGGCGCTGAACTCGATGTCGCGGACGTGGTAGCCGCCGAGATCGACGTGCATCAGTCCCGGCACCTGCACGGCCGGGTCAGCGGCGCGGTAGTACTGAACCCCCTGCACGAACGAGCTCGCGCAGTTGCCGACGCCGATGATCGCGACTCTTACCTTGTCGTCCTGATGGCGTGCGGCGCCGTTTTTGGACCCGTTATCACTCATTAGGAGTTCCCTTCTCGAACAGATTGGCCGCGCGAAACGACGGGCGCGGGCGTCGAAGCTAGTTATCCCGCTCGGCGGAGTTGGTTACACCCGCGGCGCGGGCGTTGAGCTGCTTGCGCACGTACAGAATGCGCTGGAGCATCGTCACCGCGGTCAGCGCGGCGAGCACGTAGACGGCCGGGGCGAGCAGCTCGAAGTGACCGATCGAGGCCCCCTTCGCGAACACGAGGCCGATCGAGAGGATCACGACCCGGACCGGGCGTGTGGCGAGCCCCACCTTGCAGGCGACGCCGAGCGCTTCCGCTCGCGCTCGCGTGTAGGAAACCATCAGCGAGCCGAGCACGGCGATCACCACCGCCGCGACGGCGACCTGGTCATTGCGGGAGGCGAAGTACGCCGCGACCGCGGTCAGCACGATCCCCTCCTCGAGCCGGTCAAGCGTCGAGTCGAGGAACGCCCCGAACGGGGTCCCCTTGCCCGACATGCGCGAGTAGCGGCCGTCGAGCGTGTCCATGATCGAGCCGATGATGAAGGCGATTCCGGCGAGCACGAAGTACCGGCCGACAATCAGACCGGCGGCGGCCATGTTGAGGACGAAGCCGGTGAGCGAGATCGCGTTCGGCGTCAGGCGCGACTCGATCAACCGTTCGCGCATCAACTCCTGCGTGGTCGGCCCCGAGCCTCGGTTGCGCCGTCCCGGCTGCCTCGGTGGGCGGGGACGAACCGGTGTCGTCTGCTCGGCCATGGCGCCTATACGTTAAGCGTGGGCATGACCGAACGCCCAGGCATCGGGTCTGGCCCGTGCGAGCAGCTGCTTGGCGAGCAGCGCGGAGGCGCCCGCGGTGAGCGCGCCCAGGACGACGTCGGTCAGATAGTGGTTGCCCGTGGCAACCACGACGAAGGTGATGAACAGCGGGTACAGGCACCACAGGACCCGTGCCCACCACCGCTTCACCAGCCGCGCCATCGGGACGCCGATCATGACCGCGAAGCAGACGTGCATCGACGGGACCGCGGCGTAGAAGTTGAGCAGCGCCTTCCCCGGCCCGTTCTCGACGTGCGGCGTGCCGAGGAACTGCGCGATCGAGTCCGTGAAGCCCCACTCGGGCATCAGCCGTGGCGGCGCAGTCGGGTACAGCGCGTAGCCGACGAGCGCGATCGCCATCGCGATCATGAACGTATTGCGTACGAAGTAGAACGAATCGTTGCGGCGCAGGTAGATGAACACCAGCGCGCCGATCGTCACGACGTAGTGCGCGTTGAGGTACGTCCAGTCGGCGATATCCATCACCCAGTGCACGTTCGAGGCCCACGCCTGGACGCTGGGCTCGATGAACACGTGGAGCGCACGCTCCAGGCTGATGATCTTGGTCGCGTCGCCGAACGGCTTATACGTCTCGCCGCCGACACCACTGACGAGACCGCGGACGATCTGGTAGACGACGTAGGCACCAGCGAACAGGAGCAACTGCCGGACCACATCCGTCCAGCCGCGCGGAAGAACCCGCGCCTCGATCCACTTGAGCCGACGACGCATGGAACCACCCATGGTACCGCCGCCGCCCGTCGGGCTCCGGTCAGCGCCGCGACCTCGTGGTCAGCTGCATCGCGGCGAGTCTGCCCTGATCCGGTCAAGCGCAAAGCTGGTGACGAGGCGCACCGTCCCCGGCGCGCGGAGCGTCACGCGCGTGTACTGACCGTCGGGGGCGACGCATCCCGATCCTCCGGATAGCGCCCAGTAGGGCGTGAAACGGACGTGGACCACAAGGGTGCCGGCCCGGTGGGCGGCAATCGTCAACGAGTCCGGGCCGAGCGTCCGCAGCGTCGCCGGACCCTGGACGATCGGGGTCGCGTCGGCTACCTGGTAGACGCGCCAGTGACGCGAGTGCATCACCTCATGCAGGTACGGCAGGCCGCGGTCGATCAGCGCCATCTCCGCCTTGGCGGAGTAGTCAAGCTCGGCGTCGGGCGCCGCGACGAACCTCACGGCGTTGGCGTGCAGCCAGCGCGCGTAGCTGGCGGCGGTCAAGTGTCCGCTGTAGAAGATCGAGTTGTCCTTGATGTCGAGCTGGCGCTCCCAGCCGCGCGCGAGCGGGAAGTGGCTCGCGACGACGTACGCCTCCCAGTGAAAGCGCGTGAACGGGATCTCGGTCCGAAACGGCGGCCCGGTCTGCTTCTCGAGGAACTGGACGAGCGGCTGGTAGTAACGCGTTGACGTCGACTGGTCGTTCGACGCGCTCGCCAGATCGCGCACCGGGGCGGCCCACTCGAGGTAGATCAGCGGCAACAGCGCGATCAGCAGCAGCGTGATCCGACGCGGCCACCACAGCAGCGTCGCCAGCGGCAGCGCCAGGAACGTGCCAAGCCGCGCGATGTTGCTGCCGATCGGCGAGGGCACGAGATACACGGCGACGACCGCCAGCGCGTAGACCGCGACCCCGGCGCGCAGCGTGACCAGGTCTTTGGGGATCACCAGGAACGCGATCACGGACACGACCAGGACCGGGAACATGGTCGGAAACCCGAACGGCTCGGTACCGCCTTCCGGGAAGGCGATCGCGATCAGCCCGACGGGCGCCAGCGCCGCGATCGCGACCGCCACGCCGGGCAGCCCGGCCACCACCCGTTTGGTTCGCAGGTAGCCGCCGACGGCGTATCCGGCGGCGGCGAGCGCCGCGAACAGCGCCGCCACCGGGCTGCACAGCGCCGAGAGCACCGCCAACGCGCAGGCCAGCTTGTTACGGCGGCGATCGAGGGCGACGATCGCGCCCAGCGCCGGCAGCGCCCCGAACGCGAACGCCAGCCGCCCCGTGTACAGATCGGTCGCCGTCGCCGCTCCGAACACCGCCGCGCCGACCCAGGCCGCCGGGCCGAAGTGCCTGCGGGCGATCAGCTCGAACAGCGCCGCGGTCCCGGTGGCCGCGAACGCTCCCGCCAGCTGCGGCGTCAGCCAGGCCGAGACGGCCGGGAAGAGGACGCTGTAGCCGACGATGTCGTGGCCGGAGTACCAGAGGTTGTTCCAGATTCCGAAGCCCTCCATCCGGAACAGCTGCGCGCGGAACAGGTGCGCCGCGAGGTCGAGGCTCGGCGGCGAGATGATCACGTAGGCGGCCGCGAAGCTGGCGGCGACCAGCGTCGGCGCGAGCCGCTGCAGCAACTCGGCGGAGGGCCACGGCTTCGCGCGGCGGTGGCTGAGGGTGGCGGTGGACATCGCCCTGTGCCCGAAGAAGCTAGTCCGTCAGCCCGCTCGTGAACGCAGCGACGCGATCAACGACCGACGGCTGATCGAGCCACGGCCAGTGCCCGGCCTGGTCTATGTGCTCCACCTGGGCGCTCTGCAGGCGCTCGCCGTACGCGTCGGCGAACGCCGGCGCCAGCCACGGATCGCGCTCGCCCCACAGCACGAGCGCGGGCATCCACAGCTCGTCGAGGTGCGCGCCGGCGGCCGCCAGCCCGGCGGGATCGATCGAGCGGTGCAGCCGCAGCATCGCCCGCTGCGTGCCCTGGTCAAACTGCTCCCAGACGGCGGCGATCCGCGCGTCGGTCCAGGCATCGGGGGAGACCGCGCCCGAGCGCAGCGTCCGCGCCAGCAGCCAGCGGTTGACCGATCCCATCACCAGCTCGCCGACGCCGATCGTCCGCCAGCGCCGGACGATCGGCGGCCACTGGAAGCCTTCGAGCAGCGGCACGGCGTCGATCAGCACGAGACCCTCGATCCGCTCCGGATGGCGCTGCGCGAACGCCAGGCCGAGCGCCGCGCCCCAGCCGTGGCCGACGATCGCCAGCCTGCCGGCGTCGACCGTGTCGAGGAACCGCTCGAGGAAGTCGACGTAGGCCGGGAGCGTGTAAACGAGATTGCTGGCCTTGCTCGAGCGGCCGAAGCCGAGCAGGTCGACGGCCAGGCCGCCGCCGCGCTCGAGGAAGTCGAGCCAGTCGTCCGAGCTGGTCGGAACGCTGTGCAGGTACAGGACAGTCGGGCCGCTGCCCGGGGCGTCACGGTAGAAGACGGTCTCTCCGGCGACCTCGATCGTGTGCTCGTCGACGGCCACGGCGAGCCGAGGATAACTAACGTCTGACACGTTGAACTCCGGCCCGGTCCGCACCCTCTGTCTGGGCGATGCGCTCGTCGATCTGGTCGGCGAGCGCCGCGGGCGTGCGCTGCCCGAGATCGATCGTTTCTCGCCGCATTTCGGCGGCGTGGCGGCAAACGTGGCGCTTGTCGCCGCCCGGGCCGGCGCGCCGGTCGCGCTCGCGGGGGGCGCCGGTGACGACGACTGGGGACGCTGGCTGGCGGGCCGGCTGCGCGAGGCCGGCGTCGACGTCTCGTTGTTCGCGCTGCTCGGCGAGCTGCAGACGCCGATCGCGTTCGTGACCGTGAGCGCCGAGGGCGAGCCGAGCTACCAGCTGCACGGCGAGCCCGACCGCACGCTGGAGCGGGCCCTCGGCGGGCGCGTGCAGGAGGCGATGGACGACTCGGCGGGACTGTTCTTCTCCACCAACGCCCTGGTCGGCGCGGACGATCGCGCGGTCGCGATGGCCGCGCGCCGGCGCGCACTCGAGCTCGGCCGGCCGGTGATCTTCGAGGCCAACCTCCGCCTGCACCGGTGGGATTCGGGTGCCGAGGCGGCCGCGCACGCGAATGCGTGCGTGCCGGGCGCACTGCTGGTGCGCGCAAACCGGGCCGAGGCGGCGGCGATGACCGGTGAGTCCGATCCCGAACGCGCCGCGGCGGCGCTGATCGCCGCCGGCGCACGGCTGGTGGTGATGAGCCTGGGCGCCGCGGGAGCGATCCTGCGGGGCGAGCTGGAGACCGACGCGGCCGGCGTCGAGGTCGAGGTCCTCAACACGGCCGGAGCCGGGGACGTCCTGACTGGCACGCTGCTGGCCGCGCTCGCGCTCGATGAATTTCGCCCGCGGGCGGTGGCGGCCACGCTGCCGGAGGGGGTCATCGCGGCAGGCGCGCGCCTGCGGACGGTGGGGTGCGGTTGACTGACGCCATGGAGCAAGCGGTGGACACGTGGCGCAAGCCACGCCCGAGCCGGGTGCGGGCGATCCGCGATCGCCTGCGGCTCGTCTACGGGACGCCGGCGGCCAAGCCCCATCAGCACCCGATCGCCGAGTTGATCCTGACGGTCCTGTCGCAATCCACCAATGACCGTAACCGCGACGTCGCCTACCTCGCGCTTCGCGAGCGGTTCCCCGCGTGGATCGACGTGCGCGACGCGCCCGTCGACGAGATCGAGGAGGCGATCCGGCCCGGCGGCATCTCGAAGGTCAAGTCGGCGCGGATCAAGTCGATTCTCGGCGCGATCACTGAGACGTCACCCAAGCAGGAGCTGTCGCTGGACTGGCTGACGTCGCGCTCGGTCCCCGAGGCGCAGGAGTATCTCTGCTCGCTCCCGGGGGTCGGGCGCAAGACCGCCGCGTGCGTGCTGCTGTTCGCGCTCGGCATGCGCGATGTGCCGGTGGACACCCACGTGTCGCGCGTCGGCACCCGTCTGGGCCTGTTTCGCGCGGGGGCGCCGTTTGTCGAGATGCACGACACGATGCTCGCGATCACGCCTGAAGGCGAGGAGCTCGAGTTGCACCTCAACCTTCTGCGCCACGGGCGGCGGACGTGCCACGCGCGCCGGCCCGAATGCCGAGCGTGCGCGCTGGCGCGGATGTGTCCAAGCGCGGGGACGTTCGACTAGGCCTCGCCGGCTTCCGGCGGCGCGCCTGCTGTGTTAGCTTCAGGCAGGGCGAGTGGGACTGATATGTATCTTGCGCGCGTTCTGGTTCGGCCAATCGGCCATCTGGTTTTCGTAATCGCACTGCTGGCGCTGACCGGCGCCGCGAAGCTGCTTGGCGAAAAGAACCAGCTGGGGATCATCTGCGGGCGCCTGGCGCAGGCGATCTGGCGCTACCCGGACGTGACGCGGCCCGGATTCCGCGTTGCCTGGCTGCTGTGGGCGCTGCTGCTCGCGATCACGGTCAGCCCGCTCGGGCCGCTCGCTACCCGCTGGGACGCAGTCGCACTTGGCGCGGTTGGTCTTTCCGCGCTTTGGCACCGGTTTTTCGCTGCGCGGCGTAACTCGCGTTGAGGTTCGCGAGCGCCTGCTCGAGCCCGACCTCGGCCGGGTCCAGCGCCTTCATCGCGACCGCCAGCCGGTATTCGGCGAAGTAGGCCGGCTCCACCTCGCAGGCCTCGGCGATCAGCTCCATCGCGCGCATCGACGGCTTGTCGTGGCCGTTGGCGAGCATGTTGATGTGGGCGTGGGTGACCCCTTTGCCGTCGAGCTCGCGGGTCTCCGCGGCGAGGCTGCGGTAGCTCAATCCGCGAGCCTCCATCAGCTGCCGTAACGCCTCTCCGAATCGCTTGTTGCTCGTGGCGCTCATCTATCTCCTCGGTCCGGGATCCAACGCTCCCCTTGGCTCGCGCCGACGCGGAGGTCTTGCGTACCCAATCGTGTCACGTTCGTTTGGCCTTGACATGACGCTAATATGATAGTTAGGTTAAGTACCTACCTGAACTGGTTCCGTGGCTGGACGGGACTGGGCTTCTACGTATCTGATCTGGAGATTGCACTTGGGCGCGACCACGGTCGATGATCGACAGCCGTCAATCCTCGGCGACAAGACTTGGTGGGCGATAAAGGACGAGGTGCTCCGGGCGAACGCATAAGCGCGCCCAGGGTGCTGGATCGCCCAGAAGACCCCGGGGGGGCACCGCTCCCAGCCGGTGTTCGTTCGTCCGCGTGCGGGACCCTACGAACACAACCAGCGGTGGGGTACGACGCGGACCGTCAATAGGCGGTCCGCGTCGGCTGTTAAGGGGAAGGTGGCTCGTGCACGCGCGGCCACAAATCTGCTACGCTCTGACTCAGATTTTTCGACTTCCAGAGGAGTAGACAGAACATGGGAAAGACGATCGGAATCGACCTCGGGACGACCAACTCATGCATGGCCGTGCTCGAGGGCGGCGAGCCGACGGTGATCGAGAACGCCGAAGGTGGGCGCACGACTCCGTCGGTGGTCGCATTTACGAGCGGCGGTGAGCGGCTCGTCGGCACCGTGGCCAAGCGCCAGGCGGTGACCAACCCTCAGAACACGATCTTTTCGATCAAGCGCTTCATGGGCCGCAAGGAGGCCGAGGTGCGCGAGGAGGAGTCGATCGTGCCGTACAAGGTCGAGTCGGGTCCGCGCGGTGACGCGGTCGTCGACGCCGGCGGCAAGCAGTACCGCCCGCCGGAGATCTCGGCGATGATCCTCCAGAAGCTGAAGACCGACGCCGAGGCCTACCTGGGCGAGACGGTCGACAGCGCCGTGATCACGGTCCCCGCGTACTTCAACGATGATCAGCGACAGGCGACCAAGGACGCCGGCCAGATCGCCGGACTGGACGTCAAGCGGATCATCAACGAGCCGACCGCGGCCTCGCTCGCGTACGGGCTCGACAAGGAGAGCGACCAGACGATCCTGATCTTCGACCTCGGCGGGCGGCACGTTTGACGTGTCCGTGCTCGAGATCGGCGACGGGGTGTTCGAGGTCAAGGCGACCGCGGGTGACAACCACCTCGGTGGCGACAACTTCGACAAGGCGCTCGTCGATTGGCTGGTGGCCGAGTTCAAGAAGAGCCAGGGGATCGACCTGAGCGCCGACCCGATGGCGCTGCAGCGTCTCTACGAGGCCGCCGAGAAGGCCAAGATCGAGCTCTCCACCACCCAGGAGACGCAGATCAACCTGCCGTTCATCACGGCTGACGCAAGCGGCCCCAAGCACCTCGATACGCGCCTGACCCGCGCGAAGCTCACCGAGCTGACGTCCGCCCTCCTCGACCGTACCGTTGCCCCTGTCAGACAGGCGCTCGATGACGCCAAGGAGAAGGGCGCTGCGACGATTGACCACGTCGTGCTCGTGGGCGGGATGACCCGCATGCCCGCCGTGCAGGAGAAGGTCAAGGAGCTGACCGGCAAGGAGCCGCACCGGGGCGTCAACCCCGATGAGGTCGTCGCCGTCGGCGCCGCGATCCAGGCCGGCGTGCTGGCCGGCGACGTCAAGGACGTGCTGCTGCTCGACGTCACCCCGCTGACCCTCGGGATCGAGACCAAGGGCGGCGTGATGACCAAGCTGATCGAGCGCAACACCACGATCCCGACCCGCAAGTCGGAGGTCTTCTCGACCGCCGAGGACAACCAGCCATCGGTCGAGATCCACGTCCTGCAGGGCGAGCGCGAGATGGCGACCTACAACAAGTCGCTCGGCAAGTTCCAGCTGACCGGCATCCCGCCGGCGCCGCGCGGAATCCCGCAGATCGAGGTCGCGTTCGACATCGACGCCAACGGCATCCTCAACGTGTCGGCCAAGGACCTGGGCACCGGTAAGGAGCAGAAGATCGAGATCAAGGCGGGCTCCGGCCTCTCCGATGACGAGATCAAGCGGATGGTGACCGACGCCGAGGCTCACGCCGAGGATGACAAGCGCCAGCGCGAGCTCGCCGAGGCGCGCAACAACGCCGAGAACGCGGCCTACCAGGCCGAGCGCCAGCTCTCCGAGCTCGGCGACACGGTCGATGCCTCCTCCAAGGAGGAGATCGAGGGCGCGATCAAGGACGTCCGCGAGGTGCTGACCTCGGAGGACACTGCCGACATCAACGCCAAGACCGAGGCATTGCAGTCCGCGTTCCACAAGGTGTCCGAGGCGATGTACCAGCGGGCACAGCAGGAGGCGGCCGAGTCAGCGTCGAGTGATGGATCGTCGACTGATGGATCTGGCACGAATGGTGCCGGCGCTGAGGAAGAGGACGTTGTCGACGCAGAAGTTGTAGATGAGGGCAAGTAATGGCGTGGGAAAAGACGAACACCCCGGGGCCTGGCTTTGGCTCCGGGGAGTCGTCCTCGCCGGTCGCCGGAAGTGCTTCGCGACCGGCTTCGGCAGAGGACGGCTCCCCGGAGGTTCGCCCTGACGCGCCTACTGCTCCCCCTGAGGAGGAAGCGCAGGAGCCCGAAGCCGTCGTCGTAGACGAGCTTGACGTGGCGGATCTCGCTGCGAAGGCGAAGAAGGCCGATGAATACCTCGAGCTGGCGCAGCGGACGCGGGCCGAGTTTGAGAACTACCGCCGCCGGTCGATCAAGGAGTCGGCGGCCGCGCAGGAGCGCGGGGCGGCGAAGCTCGCGCTCGAGCTGCTGCCGGCGGTCGACAACCTCGATCGGGCGCTGGCCCATGCGGGCGAGACCCCGAACGGGGACGCGTCGTTCGTGTCAGGGATCAAGCATGTCCACCATGACGTGCTCGCGGCGCTCAAGCGCGCCGGGATCGAGCCCTTCTCGCCCGAGGGCGAGCAGTTCGACCCGCAGTTCCACGAGGCCGTCGCCCAGCAGCCGTTCGAGGGCATCGCGCCGGGGACCGTGGTCGAGGTCTACCAGCGCGGCTACCGGCTGGGCGACACGATCCTGCGCCCGGCCCGCGTCGTCGTAGCGGGGTAGAGGGGGACGCGACAGTGGCTGAGCGGCCCGACTACTACAAGGTCCTCGGGGTCGGCAAGGGCGCCTCCGACGACGAGATCAAGAAGGCTTACCGCAAGCTGGCCCGGAAGTACCACCCCGACCGCAACCCGGGCGACAAGAAGGCCGAGGAGCGTTTCAAGGAGATCTCCCAGGCGCACGACATCCTGTCCGATCCCGACAAACGCAAGGCCTATGACCGCGGGACGGGGCCGTTCGGCGGATTCACCGGCGGCGGCTTTGACCCGAGCTCGTTCTCGGGCGGCTTCGGCGACATCCTCTCGGACCTGTTCGGGCGCGGTGGCGCGGGCGGCCGCAACCAGGGCGGGGTGCGCGGCGGGCAACCACGCCAGGCGCGCGGGCGCGATCTCGAGACCGAGGTCTCGCTGAACTTCGATCAGGCCGTAAACGGGGCCCAGGTGCCGCTCGCGGTCCCCACCTCACATCCCTGTCCGACCTGTCACGGCTCGGGGGCCAAGCCCGGGACGGTCCCGAAGGTATGCCCCGTCTGCGAGGGGCGTGGAGTCGAGTCCGAGAGCCAGGGGATCTTCTCGATCTCGCAACCGTGCTCGAACTGCCACGGGACGGGCACCGTGATCGAGGAGCCGTGCCCGACCTGCGGCGGCACCGGCGCGCAGCGCTCGGTGCGGCGCATGCGGGTCAACATCCCCGCGGGCGTACGCGAGGGCAGCCGGATCAAGCTCGCCGGCAAGGGCGAGCCCGGATTGCGGGGTTCGCCGCCCGGTGATCTGTTCGTGATCACACGCGTGTCCGAGTCTCCGGTGTTCAAGCGCAACGGCGACAACCTCGAGGTCGAGGTCCCACTGACGATCCCGGAGGCGCTCCAGGGCGCGGTGATCGAGGTACCCACGCTCAACGGCTCCAAGCGGCTGCGGGTCGCCCCTGGGACCAAGCACGGCACCGTCCAGCGGCTCCGCGGCGAAGGGCCACAACGGCTCAGCGGCAAGGGTCGCGGCGACATCCACTATCGGTTCGTGATCGAGGTCCCCGACTCGCTTTCGGCGGAACAGTCCGAGGCGGTCGACAGGCTTTCTCAGGTGATGAACGGCAACCCACGTGATCGGCTGTTCTCGGCTACGGCCGCGGGGGCAAGCTGATGGCCACCCGTCGGGTGCGAACCACGCGCGTCGAGGTCTCTTCGGACCGCGGCGTATTCATGATCTCGGTCGCGGCCGAGCTCGCCGAGATGCACCCGCAGACGCTGCGGATGTACGAGGCGCGTGGCCTGATCGAGCCCAAGCGCTCGCCGAAGGGGACGCGTCTGTACTCCCACCAGGACGTCGACCGGCTGCGCCGGATCCAGGAGATGACCGCCGAGCTGGGGATGAACCTGGCCGGCGTGGAACGCGTCTTCGAGCTCGAGGAGCAGCTCGACTTGATGTCACGCAAGGTCGGCGCGCTCGAGAGGCGCGCCGAGCAGCTCGGTGCCGAGGTCGAGCGCCTCGAGGCTCTGCGCCGCGAGTTGCGGGCCGAGATCGTGCCCTACACCCGTGGCGGCGAGCTGGTCCGCCACAGCGATCTGCGCCAGATCGAGCTGGGCATCGACCGCGCGCGCGACGCGTCCGGTTAGTGGCGTTTCGCTCAAGCGCTCATCGGCGGGTGGCGAATCATCGTTGTGCAACGATCCCTCGGGAAGGAGGGACTCGGACTACGTCGGAGCGACCAGGGAGCAAGCGATCTTGGCTGATAGGCAGTGGGCAAGGACGGCGCTCGCGCTGGGCTGCACGTTGGCCGCGTTCGCGATCGCCGCGACGCCGGCGTTTGCGGTGGGCGCCCGGCTGACGCCACTGGGTCCGGCGCCGGGCGCACACCGCCTGCAGCTGGTCCTCCCGCTGCGCGCCAACGTGACGGGGCTCGAGCGGCTCGCGAACGCCGTCACGTCGATCGGATCGCCGACATATGGCGACTATCAGCCGATTGCGGCCCTGGCCCGGCGTTTCGGCGCCTCGGCGAACGATCGCGCGCGCGTGGTGAACTATCTCCGACGCGAGGGCGCAAGCCACGTCAGCATCGACGTGACCGGACTGTTCGCCGATGCGACGATGCCGGCCGCGCGAGCCCAGCGTCTGTTCGGCTCCTCGTCAGCTCGCTTCCAGGGCGCGCGCGTCGCGCGGGCTGGGGCCCGGGCCTCCGGCGCACACGTCCCGGCTGCGCTGGCGGGCGCAGTCACCGGCGTCGTCGGCCTCGACACCCAACCGGCGTTCAGCGCCCCGGCGGCGACGGCGGCCAACGCGGCGCAGTTTCCGCGGACGCCGCCGCAGTCCTCGGCGCGCGACTTCGTGTCGGGGTACGGCCAGCGGACCGGGACCGCGGCGGGCTGCTCGTCGGCGATTGGCGACCGCGGCTTCACGCCCAACCAGTACCTGACCGCCTACGACTACGCGCCGCTACAGGCTGCCGGGGTCACGGGCCAGGACGAGCGCGTCGCGCTGATCGAGATCGATGGCTTCCGCTCGTCGGACCTGCGCACGTTCGCGAAGTGCTTTCACTTCCGCGTGCCCGCGGTCAACGCGTATGGCGTCGGGATCAAGCATTCGCTGGCTCCGGGCGGCGAGACGACGCTCGATCTCGAGCTGCTCGACGCCGCCGCGCCCGGGCTGAAGGAGATCGACGTCTACGAATCGGCGCCGCGTGCGCCGCAGGTGCTCGAGGCGCTGACCGCGCCGCTTCGCAACCGCGGCCACGTGCCCGAGGTCATCTCGGCCTCGCTCGGGACCTGCGAACCCGCGCTGAAGATGACCGTCGGGCGCAGCGGGACCCAGGCCGCCGAGGGCGCGCTGGCGCTCGCGGCCGCGAGCGGGATCTCGGTGCTCTCCTCCAGCGGTGACGCGGGATCGAGCGCCTGCCTCGGTGCTCAGGGCCCGCTCGACCGGCTCGCCGTCAGCTACCCGGCCTCATCACCGTACGTGACCGCCGTGGGCGGCACGAACGTGGCCCTGACCGCCGGCAACCAGCTCGAGGCGCAGACAGTCTGGAATGACGCGCCGCTCGACCTGTCGGCCGGCGGCGGCGGGCTCAGCGCGATCTTCAAGCGCCCTGCCTACCAGAACGGATTCGACGAGCACCGCAAGCGCGCCCTCCCGGACATCTCGCTGCTCGGTGACGTGCTCCCCGGCTATGACATCTACTGCACCGCCAAGGAGTGCCTGAAGGGCAGCCCTGGCCCGTGGATCACGGTCGGCGGAACGAGCGCGGCGGCGCCGCTGTTCGCCGCCGGTCTGGCGCTCGTCGACGAGGTCCTGCGCCAGCACCACAAGCAGAACGTCGGCCTCGTCAACTCAATGCTGTACGAGATCGGCCGCAAGTTCAGCACGTCCGGCGTGATTTCGGACGTGACCTCCAACAACAACGACCTCGGGCCGTTCATCCCGAGCGGCAACCAGCGCCCGCTCGGCTGCTGCTCGGCCGGCCGTGGGTACGACCTCGCGTCGGGTCTGGGGAGCATCGATCTGAGCAAGCTCGCCTTGCTGGCGGTCGGGCTGCAGCCGGCGATCGCGGACGTGACGCTGTCGCTGCCCCGGCAAGCCCCGATCCGCCGCCACCGGATGCTCGCGCGGCTGACGTGCTCGCGACGCTGCCTCGTCACGGCCGTCGCGACGGTCTCGATCGCGGGCGCGCGGCCGTTCGTGGTGCATTCCAAGACCGCCGTGCTCGAGGGCAGCGGCTCCAAGACGGTCGCGTTGAGCTTCTCACGTGCGCAGCTGCAAACGGTGCGCCGGGCAGCGAGCGCCCACGCCGCGATCGACGCCAGCGTCGTTGGTCAGGTGATCGACTCAGGCGGCAACGTCGAGGCGGCCACCGGCGCACAGGCGCTCGCGATCACGAGCTGACGCCTCGGCGCGGCTCGTACTCCACTACGAGCTCTTCGTCGGCCGGGCTGAGCACGCGGCGGATCTCCACGACGTCAGATCCGAGCGCCACGCGCTCGCCGGCCGCTGCCTCAATCTCTCCGCGGGCGAGGCGCGCCGTGCCCGAGCCGTCTGCGAGCGCGGCGAGCACGCCGTCCGGCTCGAGCCCCGCGCGGGCCTGCAGCGAGGGACGCGGCCACGGGTTCTCTCGCTCCCACGCCGCGGCGGCGCGCAGCACGAGATCGTCCTCGAACCGGCGCCCGACGATCTGAAGCCCGACCGGCAGCCCGTGCTCGGCGCTCCCCATCGGAACGCTCATCGTCGGCTGGCCGGTCAGGTTGAACGGATACGAGAAATGACAGTAGTCGTCGTAGAAGTCACCGATCGGCTCCCCGCCGATCGTGGGCGGGCTCATATGACCGTGCTCGAACGCCACGCACTCCATCGCGGGCGACAGGAACAGGTCATAGTCCTCCATGAATCGACCCCACGCGCACGCGTACTCCCACTGCGCGTTCCGAACTCGCACGTAATCGGCGCCCGACACATCAGCGCCGGGCTCGATCAGGCTCCGTGCGTCGTCGCCGACGAGGCCCGTCTGAAGCAGCGGGCCCTCGGAGACGACGTTGTCGACGGTCGTGAGCGTGTTCCAGGTGTCGACCGGGTTGGGCAGCTCGGGGTGCGCCGGGACGAGCTCGGCGCCCAGCGCTCCGAAGCGCTCGAGCGCCGAACGGAAGGCCTGGCGAACGCCGTCGTCCATCCGCACGTAGCCGAGGTCCTCCGACCACGCGACCCGCATTCCCCGAAGGTCGCCCCGATCGCGCGCCGCGGCGACGAGATCGCGACCGAGCGGCGGGAGCGACATCGGGTCGCCTTGGTCAGGCCCGGCCATGACCGACAGCATCAGCGCGCAGTCCTCGACGGTGAACGCGATCGGTCCGAGGTGGGTGAGCGACAGCCAGCCAGGCCACTGCGGTTCGCGCGGGACGACGCCAAACGTCGGTTTGATGCCGGCCACGCCGCAGAACGACGAGGGGATCCTGATCGATCCGCCGCCGTCGGTTCCGATCGCCAGCGGCACGAGACCGGCCGCCACAGCGGCGGCGGACCCGCCGCTCGAGCCGCCGGGGACGCGGCCGAGATCCCAGGGATTCGACGTCGTGCCGTACAGGTCATTGGCGCAAAAGCCGCGGTAACAGAACTCGGGCACGTTCGTCCGCCCGACGACGACCGCCCCCGCATCGACGAGCCGCCGGACGACGGTCGCACTCTCCTCGGGCACGAACCCGAGCAGCGCCCGCGATCCGTCCGTCGCCTCGACCCCCGCTTCCCAGACGACGTCCTTGACGGCCACCGGCACGCCCGCGAGCGGCCCCGGGTCGGCGTCCGCCGCCACGCGCGCATCGACGTCTGCCGCTGCGGCACGCGCCGCGTTCGCCCGTACCTCGCAGAAGGCGTTCAGCGCACGGTTGTGCCCGGCGATCCGTTCCAGCGCCTCCTCGACGACGTCCACGGCAGCGCGTCGTCCACTGCGCACGTCACGCGAAATCGACGCGGCTGTCCACGAATTCTCGGTCACGGCGCCCGATCCTAGGAGCGCGACGCGGAGCGCGTCAAGTGCAACGCGGGGGAGCGATCCCCGGCCCGCGCTCGAGCAGAAAAATCCTCAAATCGCTTGCGAGAACTCGTCACTTATGCGATAATCTTAGTCATACAGACTTAGATTTTCCTCAAAACCCACGGAATCGCCAATGCAACCAGACCGCTTTACGATCAAGTCCCAGGAGGCGCTGCAGGCCGCCCAGCAGCTGGCCGATCAGCGCCGCAACCCGCAGACGACCCCGGTGCATCTGCTCGCCGTCCTGCTCGAGCAGGATCAAGGGGTCGTCGTGCCGGTGCTGCGCAAGCTCGGGGTCGAGCCGGGCGCCGTGCGCCAGGCCGCCAACGCGGCGCTCGAGTCGCTACCGACGCTGACCACCAACAGCGGTACCGAGGAGCCCGCGGGCGGATCGGGAGAGCTTGTTCAGATCCTGCGCGCGGCCGAGTCCGAGATGCGCGATCTCGGCGACGAGTACGTGTCGACCGAGCACCTGCTGCTGGCGCTCGCGAACCATCCCGGGCCGGCGGGCGACGCGCTGCGCGCCAATGGCGCCACCCATGACGAGCTGATCAAGGCTCTGAAGGAGGTCCGCGGCTCGCACCGCGTGACCGACCAGAACCCCGAGGACAAGTTTCAGGCGCTCGAGCGCTACGGCCGCGATCTGACCGACGCGGCGGCGCAGGGCAAGCTCGACCCGGTGATCGGGCGCGATGATGAGATCCGCCGCGTGATCCAGGTCCTCTCGCGTCGGACGAAGAACAACCCCGTCCTGATCGGCGAGCCGGGCGTCGGCAAGACCGCGATCGCCGAGGGGCTCGCGCAGCGGATCGTCACCGGCGACGTGCCCGAGGGACTGAAGGACCGACGCGTGATCGCACTCGACTTGTCGGCAATGGTCGCCGGCTCGAAGTACAGAGGTGAATTCGAGGACCGGCTGAAGGCGGTGCTGAAGGAGATCACCGACGCCCAGGGCCAGATCATCGTGTTCATCGACGAGCTGCATACGATCGTCGGCGCCGGCGCCGCCGAGGGCGCGATGGACGCCGGCAACATGCTCAAGCCGATGCTCGCGCGCGGCGAGCTCCGCGCGGTCGGCGCGACCACGCTCGACGAGTACCGCAAGCACATCGAGAAGGACCCGGCGCTCGAGCGCCGCTTCCAGCCGGTGTACGTCGGCGAGCCGAGTGTCGAGGACACGATCGCGATCCTGCGCGGGCTCAAGGAGCGCTACCAGGTGCACCACAAGGTCCGGATCCAGGATTCGGCACTGGTAGCCGCCGCGAGCCTCAGCCACCGCTACATCGCCGACCGCTTCCTACCCGACAAGGCAATCGACCTGGTCGACGAGGCCGCGTCGCGGATCCGGATGGAGATCGACTCAAAGCCGACCGAGATCGACGAGGTCGATCGTCACATCATGCAGCTCGAGATCGAGCTCCAGTCACTCGGTGACGACGACGATCCCGGCACGGCCGCGCGGCGTGAACAGCTCGAGCGGGCCCTCGCCGAGGAGCGCGAGACGTCGGCCGGAATGCACGCCGAGTGGCAGCGCGAGAAGGAGACCCTCGGCGCGGTGGCCGACGTCCAGGAGCGCCTCGAGCAGGCGCGGACGGACCTGGAGCGCGCCCAGCGTGAGGCCGATCTCGGCCGCGCGGCCGAGCTCCAGTACGGAGCGATCCCCGAGCTCGAGAAGCAGCTCGCGGCGGCCGAGTCCGCCGAACAGACCGCGAGCTCGGAGGGCCCGAAGTTCCTCAAGGACGTCGTCGATGCCGAGGATGTCGCCGAGATCGTCTCGAAGTGGACCGGCGTCCCGGTCTCGCGCCTGATGGAGGGCGAGATCGAGAAGCTCGTTCACATGGAGGAGCGCCTGCACCAGCGGGTAATCGGCCAGCACGAGGCGGTCAGCGCGGTCGCCAGCGCGCTGCGTCGCTCGCGGGCTGGTCTGCAGGACCCGGATCGCCCGATCGGCACGTTTCTGTTCCTCGGCCCGACCGGCGTCGGCAAGACCGAGCTCGCCCGGGCGCTGGCCGAGTTCATGTTCGACACGCAGGACGCGATGGTCCGGATCGACATGTCCGAGTACATGGAGAAGCACTCGGTCTCACGGCTGGTCGGTGCGCCGCCCGGCTATGTCGGTTACGAGGAGGGCGGTCAGCTGACCGAGGCGGTCCGCCGCCGGCCCTACTCGGTGGTGCTGCTCGACGAGATCGAGAAGGCCCATCCGGACGTCTTCAACACGCTGCTGCAGGTGATGGATGATGGTCGCCTGACCGACGGCCAGGGCCGGACGGTGTCGTTCAAGAACGTCGTGCTGATCATGACCTCGAACATCCCCGGCGGGCGGGCCGGCGTCGAAGCGTCGTTCAAGCCCGAGTTCATCAACCGGCTCGATGACATCGTCGAGTTCGAGCCGCTCACCCGCGAGCAGATCGGCGAGATCGTCGATCTCCAGGTGGCGACCGTCGTGCGGCGAGTGCGCGAGCGCGACATCGAGCTCGAGCTCACCGATGATGCCCGCACGCTGATCGGCAACCTCGGCTATGACCCGACCTACGGCGCCCGCCCGATCAAGCGCGTGATCCAGAAGCGGCTCGTCGACGCGCTCGCGCTGGCGATCCTCGAGGGCCGGTTCGTCGCCGGCGACATGGTCCGCGTGGACGCCGCCGGCGGAGAGCTGGTGCTCGAGCGGGTGCCCTCCGCGGCAACCGCAACGGTGTAATCGGATCGACGAGCTCGGCCGCGCGCCGGGCTCGTCATATCCGGTACAAGTCGGCTTACCCCATCCTCGAACGCGAAGGAGAGCCAGGTGCCGACCTACATCATGCTCACGACGCTCACTCCGGAGGGCGTGCAGACGATCAAGAACAACCCGGCCCGCATCCGCGAGGTAAACCGCGAGGTCGAGCAGCTCGGGGCGACCGTCAAGGCGCAGTGGGCGACGCTCGGGCAATTTGACTTCGTCAATGTGATCGAGGCGCCCGACGAACAGACGATCCGGCGCGTCTCACTCGAGCTGGGCTCGCGCGGGACCGGCCGCTACGAGACGCTGAGCGCGATCCCGATCGACGACTTCATCGGGGCGATTTGAGCTCCCGGGTTCTGGTCCTCGGGGGCGGCGCCCGCGAGCACGCGCTCGTCCAGGCGCTGGCGCGCTCGTCGCAGCGCCCCGAGGTCCTGTGCAGTCCGGGCAATGCCGGGATCGCGGGTGAGGTCGACGTCCCCGATCCGGCGCTCGACGCGCAGAACGCCGAGGCGGTAGTCGCGCTCGCGCGGCGACTCGATGTCGATCTCGTGGTCGTCGGTCCCGAGGCGCCACTGGTAGCCGGGGTGGCTGACGCGCTCGGGGCCGACGGGATCAGATGCTTCGGGCCGACGGCGGCGGCCGCGCGGCTCGAGGGCTCGAAGTCCTTCTGCAAGGAAGTGATGAGCGCCGCCGGCGTCGCCACGGCCGCCCACACCGTGGTGACCGATCCGGACGCGGGCATGGCGGCGATCACGGGCTATCCGGCCGTGATCAAGGCCGACGGCCTGGCGGCCGGCAAGGGCGTGATCATCGCCGCCGACGAGCGCGAGGCGCGCGTCGCGCTGCACGACCTGCTGGTGGAGCGGCGCTTCGGGACTGAGCGGGTGGTCGTCGAGGAGTTCCTCGACGGCGAGGAGGTCTCGCTGCTGGCGATCTGCGACGGGCAGACGGCCCTGCCACTCGCGTCCGCCCAGGATTACAAGCGGATCTTCGACGGTGACCGAGGCCCGAATACCGGCGGCATGGGCGCGTACTCGCCCGTGCCCGCCGTCGACGGGACCCGCGTTGATGAGATCTGTGAGGCGGTGCACCAGCCGGTGCTCGACGAGCTCGCGCGGCGGGGGACGCCGTTTCGGGGCGTGCTCTACGCCGGCTTGATGATGACCGCGGGCGCAGTGAAGGTGCTCGAGTTCAACGCCCGCTTCGCCGACCCCGAGACGCAGGCGATCCTGCCGCGGCTGCGCTCGGACCTGCTCGCGCTGCTCGACGCCGCCTGCGAGCCGGGCGGCCTGCACGGCGCCGAGGTGCAGTGGACGCCGGAGGCCGCAGTGACCGTCGTCCTGGCGAGCGCCGGCTACCCCGAATCTTCGTCGAGCGGCGACGTGATCTCCGGCCTCGACGCCGTCGCACCGGACGTTTTCGTGACCCACGCCGGCACTGCCCGCGACGGCAACGGCGCGATCGTCACGGCCGGCGGGAGGGTGTTGAGCGTGACCGCGCTCGGCCCCGACATCGCCGCCTGCCGCCGGTCCGCATATGCTGCAGCCGACATGATCGAGTTTGACGGTCGGCAGATGCGTAGCGACATCGCCCTGCGAGCGGTGTGATGAGCGGCGAGTCGCTGCCCGAAGCCGTCGCCGAGACCGCCGCCGAGATCGAAGGGCTCGAGGTCGACGCGCCGAGGGTCGGGATCCTGATGGGCTCCAAGAGTGACATGCCCGCGATGGAGCGCGCGGAGCAGGAGCTCACCGAGCGCGGGATCAGCTCGGAGACGCGGGTCATGTCGGCCCACCGCCAGCCGGACGTGGTAGCCGACTACGCGCGCAACGCGAAGCTGCGCGGATTGCGCGTGATCATCGCCGGCGCGGGCCTGTCGGCGGCGCTCCCCGGGGTCGTCGCCGCGCATACCGATCTGCCGGTGATCGGAGTCCCGTTGACGAGTCGGACGTCGATCGCAGGCGGGCTCGACGCGTTGCTGTCGATCGCGCAGATGCCGCCTGGGGTCCCGGTCGCGTGCGTCGGGGTGGACAACGCGCGCAACGCCGCGGCGCTCGCGGCGCGAATCCTTAACGCCTGACGAAACGCTCCCGGCCGTCACGCGGGTACGCTTGTGACCGAGCATCGTGCCAGACACGATCGTGCACTTATCGTCGATTGCAGGCGCCCCGCTGTTGGATTCTGCGGGCGAACGTCTCGGGCGTGTCGAAGACGTCGTCGCGCGGCTCGATCAGGCCGGCCGTGACCCGGCGGTGGTCGGGCTCGTGGCACGGATCGCCGGGCGCGAGATGTTCGTCGGAATCGAGCGCGTGGAGCGGCTCGAGCGGGCTGCCGCGCGGACGGCCACGACGAAGCTGAACCTGGCCCAGTTCGAGCGCCGTCCCGAAGAGGTGTTGTTGCGCGCCGACGTCCTCGACCACAGCCTGATCAACGTTCGCAACGCCACGCTCGTCACCGCGCGCGATGTCGAGATCACGTGCGAGGACGGCACCTGGCGCGTCACCGGCGTCGACCCGACGTTCCGGGTCAGGCTCTACCGCCTGCTCCCGCGGCGCTTCCACGGACACGATTCCGAGCACGCCGAGCTGATCCCATGGCGCGACGTAGAGGCGTTCGTCGGTCACGTGCCGACCTCGCGCCTGAAGCTCGGGTCGATGCGGCTGCGCCGGCTACACCCGGCACAGATCGCCGACCTCGTGGAGGCCGCCTCGCACAGCGAGGGCGAGGAGATCCTGGCGGCCGTGGGTCAGGACAAGCAGCTCGAGGCCGACGTGTTCGAGGAGCTCGACGATGATCACCAGGTCGAGTTTCTGCGCGAGCGCTCCGATGAGCAGGTCGCCGAGGTCTTGAGCAGGATGGCGAGCGATGATGTCGCCGACCTGCTGCTCGAGATCCAGCAGGACCGCCGGGTCGCGGTACTGAACCTGCTGCCTCCCGCCAAGCAGCGCACGGTGATGCGGCTGCTGGGTTATAACCCGTCGACCGCCGGCGGCCTGATGAATCCCGACTTCGTCACGGTGCCGGCCAGCTCGACCGTCGCCGACGCGCTCGAGCACGTGCGCGCGAGCGCGCTCTCGCTGCAGCAGATCGCGACCGTGTGCGTGGTCGACGAGCACGGCGCGCTGATCGATGCCGTCTCACTGGCGGAGCTCGTCCGGGCGCGGCCCGAGCAGCCGCTGTCCGAGCTGACCGACGCACAACTGCCGACGGTCACCGCCGAGGCAGATCTGCCGGAGGTCGCGCGGTTGATGACCGACTACAACCTGGTCGCGATGCCGGTGCTCGATCAGAGCGGCGCTCCGGTCGGGATCATCGCCGTCGATGACGTTCTCGAGCAACTGCTCCCGGCCGACTGGCGCCGGCGTGCCGGCGCCGCGCGCGGCTGAGACCGGGCCGTTTTCGCCCGCTGAGCACGCGCGAGCGCAATTGTGCCGTGCCGCCGGGAGAGCTAACCTCATGACAGAGATGACCCACCGCGACTCGTATTCCGAACACGACGAATTACCGCGAAGTAAGAGCCTCGCGGCCCGCGCGGTGAACGTCACGCTGCCTCTGGACTAACTCCGAGGCCCTGTGACCTCCGGCCGGCCGCGGCGCGTTGCTGCATGCGGTCCGAAAGGAGGTCGAGATGACGACTAATCGCCCGCCGCGCACGTCCGCCGGCCCCCAGCCGGTCGAGACGGTCGCGCCCGCGCCGGTCCGCCCGGTCGCGCCGCCGCCGCCGGCTGCCCCGGTCCGTGAACGCGCCGTCCTCGACTCCGCGCATGTCGGCGACATCGAGGGCGCCTTCGGCACGATCCGCCAACACGAGCAGAGCCACCGGGCATTGCGCTCACGATTGATCGCGCTGCTGGCGATCATCGGCCCGGGCCTGATCGTGATGGTGGGCGACAACGACGCGGGTGGCGTGGCGACCTACTCCCAGGCGGGCCAGAACTACGGGACCAGCCTGATGTGGGTGCTCTTGCTGCTGATCCCGGTGCTGATCGTCAACCAGGAGATGGTGGTCAGGCTCGGTGCGGTGACGGGCGTCGGTCACGCGAAGCTGATCCTCGAGCGCTTCGGTCGCTTCTGGGGCTTCTTCTCCGTCGGTGACCTGTTCCTGCTCAACTTCCTGACGATCGTCACCGAGTTCATCGGCGTCACGCTCGCGCTGGGCTATTTCGGCGTTTCGAAATACGTGGCGGTGCCGATTGCCGCCGTGGCGCTGATCTCGCTGACCGCGAGCGGCAGCTTCCGCTTCTGGGAGCGCTCGATGTTCATCTTCGTGCTCGGAAACCTGCTCGTGATCCCGCTGTTCTTGCTCGCGCACCCCCAGATCGGCACCGCCGCGCGCGACTTCGTGATCCCGGGCATTGCCGGTGGCGCGAACTCGACCTCGGTGCTGTTGATCATCGGCATGGTCGGGACCACGGTCGCTCCGTGGCAGCTGTTCTTCCAGCAGTCGAACATCATCGATAAGCGGATCACGCCGCGCTGGATCAACTACGAGCGCCTCGACACCTGGATCGGCGCGGTGGTGGTGGTGCTCGGTGCCGCGGCGCTGATCTGCGTGTCGGCGTTTGCCTTCCACGGCACTCGGTACTACGGCAACTTCACGAACGCCGGAGCGACCGCGAGCGGGCTCGAGAACGTGCTCGGCGCGCCCGCGGGCGCGCTGTTTGCGCTCGTGCTGCTCAACGCGTCGCTGATCGGCGCGGGCGCGCTGACGCTCTCGACCAGCTACGCGTTCGGGGACGTGTTCGGGACCAAGAGCTCGCTGCACCGGAGCTTCGCCGACGCGAAGCTCTTCTACGGGATCTTCACGGCGCTGATCGCCGGCGCCGCCGCGATCGTGTTGATCCCGGGCGCGCCGCTGGGCTTGATCACGCTCGCTGTGCAGGCGCTCGCGGGGGTCCTGCTGCCGAGCGCGACCGTGTTCCTGCTGCTGCTGTGCAACGACCGTGAGGTCCTCGGGCCGTGGTGCAACCGCCCGTGGCTCAACGCGCTGGCGTCGGTGATCGTCGCGGTGCTCGTGCTGCTGTCACTGATCCTGATGGCGACGACGGTCTTTCCGTCGGTGAACGTGACCGAGTTCGGCTCGATCGGCGCGGCCGTGCTGGCGGTGGGACTCGGCGCGGCTGGGCTACGGGCGCTGCGCTCACGCCGCGGTGCCGAGGCGGTGACCGTGATCGAGACCGCGCCGAGCGTGCCCAAGCGGGAGTGGACGATGCCGCCGCTGGCGCTGCTGTCACGGCCGCGCTGGTCACCGGGGCGGCGGCTCGCGATGCTCGCGCTCTGGGGCTACCTGTTCCTGTCGGTGATCCTGCTGGTCGTCAAGGCCGTGCAGCTCGCCGGGGGGTGAGCGAGCGCGGCCTGGCGCCCCGGCAGCCGTTGCGCCGGCCCCCTCGAGGGTCGCGGAGTACGCGCGCTCGATGCCGAGCAGCAGCAGCGGCAAGAACGCGATCGGATTCACCGGCGCGTGCGCGAACCACGCGAAGCTCCCGTTGAGGGCGAACGCGGCACCGCCCGCGAACGCGGCCCATCGGTTGCAGGCGATCCGCCTCAGCACCAGGTAGGTCGCAATCCCGGCCAGGATCTCGAGTACCACGTGCTCGAGCAGGCTGTCCGTTGGACGCGAGCAAGAGCAGCGTCGGCGGGAACAGCGCCGCCGATTGCATCTCTCCGGCGAGCGGGGCGCCTGTGCCCTCGTACGGGTTCCACCACGGCAGGTGCAGGTGGATCAGGTCGAGCGCCGCACGGTGACCGAGCGCCTGCGAGACGAAGCCGTTGTTGGGATCGATCGTCGGCTGGCCGCCCACGGGGCCTGGCGTGCTCGCGGCGACCAGACTCCCGCGCGGTCCGAGCGGATTGGGGTCAAAGGCCCCGACCAGCTAGGGGAGGTTGGCCAGGAGGACCACCCCGACGATGGCAATCATCATCCAGCCGTCGGGCGTGATCCTCCTGAGCAAACTTGGCGCCCGCACGGCGCGCATCGTCGCGCAGGCGCGCGGGACCGACGTGCGTGGCGCAGTCGGGCGCCGCGGCTAACACGACGCCACGCGGCGTGCGGCGCCTAGGCGGGGCGCAGTGGGCCCGGGCCGTCCGTGCGTGCCAGGTCCTGGATGTACTGCGCAATCACAGCGGCCGCGCCGCGCAGACGGCGAGGAGCCAGACGCCGCTCTGCGGCACTCTGCACTTCACTTTCTTTTCTCATTTTCGTTTCCTCGCTGCGGTGCGTTGTACGATGAGTACCGTACGATACCAGATTGTCCGACGACCTTCGTACAATGAAGATCAGACCATGTCGACCAACGTAAGCGAACCGATTCCACATCCCGCACGCGAGGAGCTAGAACTCGGCGCCGTGCTGCATGCGCTGAGCGATCCGGTGCGACTGATGATCGTCGCCGAGCTCGCCACGAGTGGCTGCGAGTCCACGTGTGGCAGCTTTGAGCTGCCCGTGACGAAGTCCACCTGCACCCACCACTTCAAGGTGCTGCGCGAGGCGGGCCTGATCCATCAGCGCCACAAGGGAACGACGCGCCTGAACACGCTGCGCCGCGACGATCTCGAGGCGCGCTTCCCGGGTTTGCTCGACTCGATCCTGAAGGCCGCCGGCGATCCTGCGCTGGCCGTGGCGCAGGCCACCTAGTGCGCACGCTCCGCTCCGGTCGCGTCAGTCCGTCCGCGCAGTCCGGCCGGTGATCGCCCGCTACACCCGACCGGAGCTCGCGCTGGTCTGGTCCGAGCACGCGCGCTTTGACGCGATGCGCGAGGTCGAGGTCGCGGCCTGCGAGGAGATGGACGGACCCAGCGAGGCCGAGCTGGAGGCGATCCGCGCCGCGACGTTCACGGTGGCCGAGATCGATGAGCGCGAGAAGGTGACCGATCACGACACGGCCGCGTTCGTGGACGTGCTGTCAGCGTCGGCCGGGCCTGCCGGTCGGTGGATCCACTACGGACTGACGTCGAGCGACGTCCTCGACACCGGGCTGGCGTTGCAGATCAAGCGCGTCGGCGAACTCGTGCTGCCCGACTCCCGGCGCCTGGTGCAAGTCCTGGCCGCGCGCGCGCGCGAGCATGTGTCGACCCTGTGCGTCGGGCGCACGCACGGGATCCATGCCGAGCCGACGACGTTCGGGATCAAGCTCGCCGGGTTCGCGTTCGAGGCTGACCGCAACGCCACGCGGCTCGAGCGCGCGTTCGCCCAGGCCGCGGTCGGCGCGATCAGCGGCGCGGTCGGCACCTATTCGGCGACGTCGCCCGATTTCGAACGGCGAGTACTCGCGCGGCTCGAGCTCGAGGCTGAGCCGGTCTCGACCCAGGTGGTCGCGCGCGACCGTCATGCCGAGCTGCTCGAGGCGATCGCGCTCGCGGGCGCCGGGCTCGAGCGGTTCGCGACCGAGCTTCGCCATCTCGCCCGGACCGAGGTGGGAGAGGTGCGCGAGCCGTTCGGGTCCGGACAGAAGGGCTCGAGCTCGATGCCCCACAAGCGAAACCCGATCAAATCCGAGCAGGTCTCGGGGCTCGCGCGGGTGTTGCGCGGCAACGCCCAAGCGGCGCTCGAGGACGTTGTCCTGTGGCACGAGCGCGACATCTCGCACTCGTCAGTGGAGCGGATCATCCTGCCGGACTCGACCAGCCTGCTCGATCACCTCCAGCGGCGCGTGATCGCGCTCGTCGAGGGGATGGTCGTCGACGCCGAGCGGATGCGCGAGAACCTCGGCTTGACCTACGGCGCGCTGTTCTCCCAGCGCCTCCTGCTCGCGCTCGTGCAGAGCGGCCAGACAAGGGATGACGCCTACCGGGTCGTTCAGCGGCTGGCGCAGCGGGCGCTCGACGAGCGCACCCAACTGCGTGACCTGCTCGCGGCCGATCCGGCCGGATCGGGCCTCGATCTCGACGCGATCTTCGACTACGGGCCGTTCGTGGTCCACGCCGAGGAGATCGTCGGCCGGCTCGACACGATCGCCTGACGTCGGGCCACCGGTGGACCGTTGCTTGACAGGCGGTTCGCTACCCTGCGCTGTTCTTGATGCCGCCGGGGGCGTCGCCACGACCACGAAGGGGAGAACATGAGGCATGTATTTCTCCGGCGGCCGTCGGGCGCGATGGTGGTTGCGATCATTGCCCTGGTGGTAGCCGCTTCCGGAACCGCCATCGCCGCGACCAAGATGGTCAGCGGCGACAAGCTGATCATCCGCAACAGCCTGTCGGGCAACCGCCTGCGCAGGCAGACGCTGACCGGCGCCCAGATCAAGCCACACTCGCTGACGGCGGCGCAGATCCGCGCACACACGATCACCGCGACGCAGATCAACCTCAAGAAGCTCGGCAAGGTCGACAGCGCCAAGGACGCCGATCACGCGACGGCCGCCACGACCGCGATCGCGGCGGTGAACGCCAACAATGCCAGCAACGCCGCTGAGCTCAGCGGCCAGCCGGCGAGCACGTTCTTGACCGTCGCCAACCGGATCGGCACGACGGGACTCGTGACCTCGACCGCGTCGGCGGCGGGCGTCGCGACGACGGTCTTCAAGACCGGACCGTTCACCGTCACGATGAGTTGCACCAGCAACGGATCCGGGACGCGTGCGCAGCTGTTCGCATCGTCGAGCGAGTCAAACTCGGTGATCGACGGGACCAACGCCGGCCCGGCGAATACCCAGGTCGAGCTGTCGGACTTCGACGCCTCCACCGCGAGTGGACCGCCAACCGGCCGCAACGGCGTGCTCGACCTCGAGGCGCCGAGCGGCAACGTGGCGCTGTTGATCGGCGCCGACGACGTCGCGAGCCTCAACAACACCCCTTGCTGGGCCGACTTCGCCGGAATCCACTAGGCCGCTGAGCTGTGGTTGGGACGGGCCGCCCACTCGTGGCCCGTCCGCCGGCTTCGCTGTCGGTGCAAAGTGTCCATTGCAGTTGACAGCAGGGGCGGATTAGTTCACGCTGCCCGCCGCCCAAGGGAACGCCTATGACGGGCCAATCCCTACTACTAGCTACCAAAAGGGGTGAAATGAGACAGCTCTTCAAGCCGTCGACGATTCTCGCGATGCTCGCGCTGGTGATCGCAGCATCGGGGACCGCGTTCGCGGCGACCAAGCTCGTCAGCGGCGACAAGCTGATCAAGAAGGGCACGCTGTCGGGCAACCGGCTGCGCAAGCACACGATCACCGGGACGCAGATCAACCTCAACAAGCTGGGCAAGGTCCCGAGCGCCCAGAAGGCCGACACGGCCACGAGCGCGACCTCGGCGACGACTGCGACCAACGCCACCAACGCGACCAACGCGACCAATGCCAGCAACGCCGCCGAGCTCGGCGGTCAGCCCGCGAGCAGCTTCCTGAGCAGCTCGAGCCGGATCGGCACCAACGGAATCGTGACGCAGGCGGGGACCGCCAGCGGAACCCCCGTGACGTTGTTCAAGAGCGGATCGTTCACGGTGTCGATGGAGTGCACCAAGACCGGCGCCGGCACGGCGCTGGAGCTGATCGGCCACTTCGACCGAAGCCAACTCGTTCCTCAACGGAACACTGGTCCCGACTGCCAACACCGCGACGGACCTTGGAGGCACCGTGGACATCGGCGCAACCACGACTCCGACGATTCGAGACGATGTCAACATCGACCTCGAGGCGCCGAGCGGGTCGCAGGCGGTGCTGGTCGGCGCTGACGGCGTCGACAGCCTTGGCACCGACTGCTGGGCCAACTGGGCCGGGGTGCACTAGCCGACCCTCGAAGTACTGACAGCGGGGCGTGGCCGGCGCCCCGCCGTCTGGCCATCGGAGCGAGACGCTAGGATCGCGAGCGTGACCGCTCTCGCCGATCTGCCGCTGCTCGCCTCGGGCAAGGTTCGCGAGATTTATGACCTCGGTGACGAGCTGTTGATCGTGGCCTCGGACCGGATCTCGACCTACGACGTCGTCCACCCGACGCCGATCCCCGACAAGGGAAGCGTCCTGACCGGACTGTCGACGTTCTGGTTCGAGCGCACGAATCAGATCGTCCCCAACCACCTGATCTCGGTCACCGACGGCGTCCCGGACGAGGCTCGAGGCCGGGGCATGGTCGTCTGCAAGCTCTCGATGCTGAGCGTCGAGTGCGTCGTGCGCGGCTACATCACCGGGTCGGGGTGGAAGGACTACCAAGCGACCGGCGCCGTGTCCGGCATCGAGCTGCCGTCGGGGCTGCGCGAGTCAGAGCGCTTGCCCGAGCCGCTCTTCACCCCGAGCACCAAGGCCGACGTCGGGCACGACGAGGCGATCGATTTCGAGGGCGCGGTGCGACTGATCGGTGACCGCGCGCTGGCCGAGCGGGTCCGTGATGTGTCACTCGAGCTCTACAACTACGCGGCCGACCACGCCCGCGCGAACGGGATCATCCTCGCCGACACGAAGTTCGAGCTGGGGCTCGACGCGGGCGGCACGCTGACGATCGGCGATGAGATCTGCACGCCAGACTCGTCGCGCTTCTGGCCCGCCGACGGCTACGAGCCGGGTCACGGGCAGCCGAGCTTCGACAAGCAGTTCGTGCGCGACTGGGCCTCGTCGACCGGCTGGGACCGCAATCCGCCCGCGCCGCCAATCCCCGACGACGTGGTGGCACGCACGCGCGACAAGTACGTCGAGGCTTACGAACGGATCACCGGCGAGCCGTTCACGCAGTGGCTGGCACGCACGGGGCGCTGATGGCCGTACGGGCGCGGGTGCTCGTCAAACCGAAGGCGGGGATCCTCGACCCGCAAGGTCAGGCGGTGCAGCGGGCGCTGCCGGCGCTGGGGTTCACGGGCGTGCGCAACGTCCACGTCGGGCGGCTGATCGAGCTTGATGTCGAAGACCCGGCGCGGCTGCCCGAGATGTGCGAACGCCTGCTGACCAACCCGCTGATCGAGGATTACGAGATCGTCGAGACGGGATCGACGGAGGGCGACGGCTCGGCGTGAAGTTCGGCGTCATCCGCTTCCCCGGCTCATGTGACGAGGTCGACGCGCTGCTCGCCGCGCGGCGCGTCGGCGAAGCGGTGATCCTGTGGCACTCCGACCGCGACCTGCACGGGGTCGATGCAGTGATCGTGCCCGGCGGGTTCTCATACGGTGACTATCTGCGTGCGGGCGCGATCGCACGGTTTGCGCCGGTGATGGAGGAGGTAACCGAGTTCGCGCGCGCCGGGGGGCTCGTGCTCGGGATCTGCAACGGCTTCCAGGTCCTGTGCGAGGCGGGACTGCTGCCCGGGGCGCTGCTGCCGAACACCTCCTTGAAGTTCGTCTTTCGCCAGGTCGACCTCGAGGTCGTGCGCCCCGATACGCCGTTCACGCGCGCCTGTGGCGACCGCCACCGCCTCTCGATCCCGGTCAAGCACACGACCGGGCGCTTCTACGCCCCCTCCCAGCAGCTGCGCCAGCTCGAGTCCGACGGCCAGGTCCTGCTGCGCTACGCGCCCGGCCACAACCCCAACGGGTCGCTGCGCGACATCGCCGGCGTCTGCAACGAAGCCGGCAACGTGTTCGGACTGATGCCGCACCCCGAGCACGCCGTCGACCCCCTGACCGGTTCCACCGACGGGCTGCTGCTGTTCGAGTCGATCCGAGCTCACGTTGGCGGCGGCGTCACCGTCTGAGCGGGCGGTCGTGGTGACTGCCTCAAGTGGTGATTCGCGCCATCGCGAGCTCGGGCTCACTGACTCCGAATACGACCTGATCGTCGAACGTCTCGGGCGCGAGCCGGGTGACACCGAGCTCGCGATGCTGTCACTGATGTGGTCCGAGCACTGTGCCTATAAGCACTCGCGCAAGCTGCTGGCGCGGCTGCCGACCGAGGGGCCGTTCGTGCTGATGGGGCCGGGCGAGAACGCCGGCGTGGTCGACGTCGGCGGTGGGCTGGGCGTGGCGTTCAAGGTCGAGTCCCACAACCACCCGAGCGCGGTGGAGCCGTTTCAGGGTGCAGCGACCGGCGTCGGGGGCATCCTGCGCGACGTGTTCGCGGTCGGGGCGCGCCCGATCGCCGTGCTCGACTCGCTGCGGTTCGGCGAGCCGGCGACTTCGGAGCGCTCCCGCTACCTGCTCGAGCGAGCGGTGGCCGGGATCGGCCACTACGGCAACTCGATCGGGGTCCCGACGGTCGGGGGCGAGATCTACTTCGAGGCGAGCTACGACCAGAACTGCCTGATCAACGCGATGTGCCTCGGGCTGGCGCCGCAGGAGCGTCTGATCCGCAGCGCCGCCGCCGGGCCAGGCAACGTGCTCGTGCTGCTCGGCGCGCTGACCGGCCGCGACGGGATCGGCGGCGCATCCGTGCTCGCCAGCGCCGAGCTCGGAGAGAGCGACGCCGCTAAGCGTCCGAGCGTTCAGATCGGTGACCCATTCGCCGAGAAGAAGCTGCTCGAGTGCTGCCTCGAGCTGCTCGAGTCAGAGCTGCTGGTCTCGCTCCAGGACCTCGGGGCGGCCGGGTTGACGTCCTCGTCGTCGGAGATGGCGAGTAAGGGGGGCGTCGGACTCGATATCGATGTCGCCCGGGTGCCGCTGCGCGAACCGGGACTCGAGCCGTTCGAGATCATGGTGTCGGAGTCGCAGGAGCGGATGCTGTGCGTGGTCGAGCCCGCGCACGTGGACGACGTGATCGCCGTCTGCGAGCGGTGGGAGACGCTCGCGACCCCGATCGGCATCGTCAACGACAGCGGACGCTTGCGGGTGCTGACGGGGGACTCGGTCGCCGCCGACCTGCCGGTCTCGATCCTGGTCGACGACTGCCCGCTGTATGAGCTGGCGCCCGCGCGGCCACCGCGGCCGCTCTACGCAGCGCCCCCGGCTGCGCTGACCGGCGAGGAGTCGGCCGCCGAGACGCTGCTCGCGCTGCTGGCGTCGCCCAATATCGCGTCGCGGCGTCCAGTCTTCGAGCAGTACGACCCGGTCGTCCAGTCGCGCACGGTGCGCCGGCCCGAGCAGGCCGACGCCGCCGTCCTCGCGCTGCCCGATGGCGGCGCGATCGCGGTCTCGATCGACGGCAACGGCCGCCGGGTCGCCTGCGATCCCCGCGTCGGCGCGATCGAGGCGGTGTTCGAGTGCGCGGCGAATCTCGCCTGCGTCGGGGCGACCGCGCTGGGGTTGACCAACTGCCTGAACTTCGGCAACCCCGAGAAGCCGCACGTGGCCTGGCAGATGGTGCAGGCCGTCGGCGGGATCGCCGACGCGTGCGAGGCGCTCGAGGTGCCGGTCGTCGGCGGCAACGTGTCGCTCTACAACGAGGCGCCGGCCGGGCCGATCTTCCCGACGCCGGTGATCGGGATGGTCGGCCGCCTACCGGACGCGGCGCGCGCGGGGCGGCTGGGATTCGCGCAAGCGGGCGATCTGATCGCGATCGCGGGGCCGTTTGAGCCGTCGGCGGTCGGCTCCGAGCTCGCCAAGCTGTTGGGGCGCGAACCCGCCGGGGAGCTGCCGCCGATGGACATGCCAGCTGTCCGTGACGCGCATGAGAGCGTCCGGCTCAAGGTCAACGCCGGGGCGCTCCACAATGCACATGACATAGCCGAGGGCGGCCTCGCGGTAGCGCTGGCCGAGTGCTGCATCGCCGGGCGTGTCGGCGCGACCGTTCGCGTCCCCGACGGCATCGACCCATTCGCCGAGGCGCTCGGGCGCGCATTCGTGGTCTCGGGTGCACCCGAGGCGCTGGAGGGGTTGACGATCATCGGCCGCGTCGGCGGCGATCGCCTCGAGCTCGAGGGCCAGTTGAACCTCGCAGTTTCCGATCTGCGCGAGGCGCGCGAGCGGGGTCTCAGCGGCTACGTGTGAGCCCGTTGCTAGCCTAGCTTCCAGGCGTTCGAGGATGGCCACTGCACTGGATTTCCGCGACGGTCCTCGCGACGAGTGCGGCGTGTTCGGGATCTACGCCCCCGAGCACGACGTCTCTCGGCTCGCGTACTTCGCGCTGTTCGCGCTTCAGCATCGCGGCCAGGAGTCTGCCGGGATCGCGACCGCCTCGCGCGGCGGCAACATCATGGCGATCCGTGACCAGGGCCTCGTCACTCAGGTGTTCGACGAGAACAAGCTGCGGGCACTGGTCGGTGACATGGCGATCGGCCATGTGCGCTACTCGACCACCGGCGCCTCGGAGTGGGAGAACACGCAGCCGATCGTCCGTGACGACAGCCGCACGCTCGCGCTGGCCCATAACGGCAACCTGATCAACGCCGTCGAGCTCCACGCCGAGTTGCGCGGTCGCGACGTGCCGTTCAGGTCAACCTCTGATTCGGAGATCATCGCCGCGCTGCTGGCCACCCACCCAGCGGAGCGGATCGAGGATGCCGTCGCCGACGTGCTCCCGCGCCTGCGGGGAGCCTTCTCGACCGTCGTACTCACCGACGAATCGGTGGTGGCGTTCCGCGATCCGCACGGCCTGCGGCCACTCGCGCTGGGGATGATCGACGACCCGGCGGGCGGCCGCCCCGCGTACTGCGTCGCGAGCGAGTCATGTGCGTTTGACCTGATCGGCGCGACGTTCTTGCGCGATGTCCAGCCGGGGGAGGTGGTGACGCTCACCGAGCGCGGGTTAAAGACCAAGCTGGTCGCGGGCTCCGAGCGTCACGCGTTCTGCGTGTTCGAGTACATCTACTTCGCCCGTCCGGACACGAAGATGGCGGGCACCGTGCTCCAGGTGACGCGCTCGAGGATGGGCGAGATCCTGTGGCGCGAGGCGCCGGTCGAGGCCGACGTGGTGATCCCCGTCCCGGACTCGGGCAACGCCGCCGCGCGCGGGCTGGCACGCGCCTCGGGGCTGCCCCAGGACGACGGCTTCATCAAGAACCGCTACGTCGCGCGGACCTTCATCCAGCCCGGGCAGGAGCTGCGCCGCCACGGCCTGCGGCTCAAGTTCAACCCGCTGACCGAGGTCGTCAAGGACAAGCGCCTGGTCGTCGTCGATGACTCGATCGTGCGCGGCAACACCACCCGGCAGATCGTGCAGATGCTCCGCGACGCGGGCGCGGCCGAGGTGCACATGCGGATCTCGGCGCCGCCGATCAAGCACCCGTGTCACTACGGGATCGACATGTCGACGCGCGAGGAGCTGATCGCGCACGGGCGCTCGGTCGCGGAGGTGTGCGCCGAGATCGGTGCCGACTCGCTGCACTACCTGTCGCTCGAAGGCGTCTACGAGGCCGTCGGTCAGAGCCGGGAGACGCACTGCGACGCGTGCTTCAGCGGCGATTACCCGCTCGCCGGGACCGAGGACGCGAGTGGGAAGTTCGCGCTCGAGCGCGAGCTTCCGCTGGTCCGCGCCTGAGCCGCGTTGGTTAGCGCGACCTCCCGCCCCGCACAGGAAGTGCTCATCTTGGGCGCGTGACGGTTGGCTCGGCGCGGGCGACGCGACCTGTCCGGAGGGGAGGTCGCGCTACCCGCCGGGGCGTAGCCCCTTCAGCGGCGCGTCGTGCCCCGAGACTTGAAGCTCGTCTCCCCTCGAAATGCCTGGCGTTGTCCTTTGTTCGCCGGGGGCGCCGCTATGGTCGTGCGCCCGATGGATGCCCGCGACAAGCTCCGAGAGATATTCGGCTTTCAGGGCTTCCGGCCCGGCCAGGCGGAGTCGGTCGCCGCCGCGCTGGGCGACCGCGACGCGCTCGTGGTGATGCCCACGGGGTCGGGCAAGTCAGTCTGTTATCAGCTGCCGGCACTGATCCGCGATGACCTGACGCTCGTCGTCTCGCCGCTGGTGTCATTGATGGCAGACCAGGTCGCAGCGCTCGAGCGGGTGGCTCCGGGACGGGTGGCGGTCGTCAACGCGCAGCAGGGGTACGGCGCGAACGCGGCGGCGCTGGAGCAGGTGCGCGAGGGGACGGTGCGCCTGCTGTACATCGCGCCCGAGCGGTTCGGGTCCCCGCGGTTCGTCGACGCGATCGCCGGCGTTCGCGGTCGGGCTGTTCGTCGTCGATGAGGCCCATTGCGTCTCGCAGTGGGGGCACGACTTTCGACCCGACTACTTCACGCTCGCCGACGCCGCCGCCCGCGTAGGTGCGCGCGCGACGCTCGCGCTGACCGCGACCGCGACGCCCCGGGTCGCCGATGACATCGTCCGGCGCCTGCGGTTGCGCGATCCCGTCCGCGTGACGACCGGCTTCGATCGCCCCAATCTGAGCTTCGCCGTGGTCGGCTGCCGGGGCGGCCTCGACAAGGAGCGCCGTCTCGCCGCTGCACTGTCGGAGCCCGATGCACTGCCCGCGATCGTCTACACCGGAACCCGTGATGCGACCGAGCGGCTCGCCAAAGCGCTGGCCGGCGCGCTGGACGCGAGAACGGTCGTCTACCACGCCGGGATGGACCGGGGCGCGCGGGCCGCCGCACAGCAGCGGTTCATGTCAGGTGAGGCGGACGTGATCGTCGCGACCAACGCGTTCGGGATGGGCATCGACAAGGCCGACGTGCGGACCGTCTGCCACGCGACGGTGCCGGGCTCGCTCGAGGCCTACTACCAGGAGGCGGGCCGCGCGGGACGTGACGGCCGGTCGGCGCGCTGCCTGCTGTTCGCCGAGCAGCGTGACAAGGGCCTGCACGTGTTCTTCATCCAGCGCGCGCACGTCGAGCTGACGGCGATCGAGCGCGTCGGCGAGCGGCTCAACTGGGCCGGGATCGACGGGCGCTACGACGTCGCGCTGTCGGAGCTGGCAGGGCTGGCCTCCGACCGCCGCGATGACGAGGCGGTCCGGGCGATCATCGGCCACCTCGCACGCGCCGGGGTGCTGGCGCCGACACCGGCGCCGTACGATCGCGCGGCGGGCATGATCACCGGCGGCTTTGACCGCCGCGCGGCCGCGCTCTGCATGGGGTCGGCGCGCGAGGCCGAGCGCGTGCGGTGGGCGCAGTACCGGGCGGTGTGGGAGTACGTCGAGGGCACGCGGTGCCGGCGCGAGGCGCTGCTGGCGCACTTCGGGGACCGTTCGCGCGGAGCGCCGAGCGTCGAGTGCTGTGACGTTTGCGCCCCGTCGCTGGTGCCGGCGCCGCCGGTCGCCGTCGGCGTCGGAGTGACGCCGGCGGGGGCGGGCGCAGGCGATCTCGACAGCGCCATCACGCGGGTCGTATCGACGGCCAGGCCGGCGGTCGGGCGGACGCGGGCGGTCGAGATCCTCCGGGGCGGGCGCTCGAAGATCGTTGTTCAGAACGCGTATGACGGTCTGCCCGACTATGGCGCGTTCGCGCACCTGCGCTCCGAGGATGTGCTCGGGCGGGTCGATGAGCTGCTGGCGGCCGGCACGCTGCGCTCGAGCGGCGGGCGCTTTCCGAAGCTGCGCGCGGCGTGAACGTCGCGGTCCTCGCATCGGGCGCCGGCACCAACCTGCAGGCGCTGATCGACCACGCGCACGGCCGCGGGGGCGTCCAGCTGGTCGCGGTCGCGTCCGACAAGCCGGGCGCGTCGGCGCTGCACCGCGCGCGCGCCGCGGGGATCCCGACCCAGACGTTCGCCGTCGACGAGTTTGGCGACCGGCCCGCACGCGATCGGGCGATCGCCGCCTGGCTGCACGAGCGCGGCACCGAGCTCGTCGTGCTCGCCGGCTACATGCAACTGCTGAGCGCCGAGTTCCTGACGGAGTTTCCCGATCGGGTGATCAACGTGCACCCATCCCTGCTGCCGGCGTTCCCCGGACTGGGCGCGGTCCGGCAAGCCCTCGACTACGGCGTCAAGGTCTTCGGGGTGACGATCTTCTTCGTCGATGGCGGCGTCGACACCGGCCCGGTGCTCCTCCAGCGGGCGGTCGAATTGCCGGGCGCCGACGATCCCGATGAGGTGCTGGCGCGGCTGCACGAGATCGAGCATGAACTGCTCGTGGAGGCGGTGGCGATGCTGGCTGCCGGCGTCGGTCAGCTTCGATCCGGCTAACCCGCGTCGAGTGGTGATCGCGCGGTAGAGTCGGGTCTGGATGGAAGCGAGCGCGCAACCCGCTGACACGCTGGAGCCTGGAGCCGCCGGCGTCCGGGTCTCGCGGGCTCTGCTGTCGGTCTCCGACAAGACGGGGATCGTCGAGTTTGCCAGCGGCCTCGCGGATCTTGGGGTTGAGATCATCTCGACGGGAGGGACCGCCGGCGTGCTGGCCGACGCGGGCGTCAAGGTGCGTCCGATCTCGGACCTGACGGGCTTTCCGGAGATCATGGACGGCCGCGTCAAGACGCTGCATCCGAAGCTGTACGCGGGGCTGCTCGCCGTGCGCGACAACGAGGAGCACCTGCAGGCGGCCGCAGAGCACCAGGTCGAGCTCGTCGACCTCGTGTGCGTGAACCTGTATCCGTTCGAGCGTACGGCCGCGGCGCGGGGCGCGACCGAGGCCGAGGTGATCGAGAACATCGACATCGGCGGTCCGACGATGATCCGCGCGGCGGCGAAGAACCACGCATTTGCGGCCCCGATCGTCAGGCCTGAGAGCTATGACGCCGTGCTCGCCGAGCTGCGCGAGTCCGGCTGCCGCCTGTCGCCCGGGACGCGCGAGAGCCTGGCGGCGGAGGCGTTCGCCTACACGGCGCGCTACGACAGCGCGATCGCGCGCTGGTTTCAGGAGAAGCGCGAGGATTTTCCGTCGCTGTTGGTGCGGGCCTTCCAGAAGGTCCTCGAGCTGCCCTACGGCGAGAACCCCCACCAGCGGGCCGCCTACTACGAGCAGGTCGGGGCACGCACGCACGTGCTCTCGATGGTCTCCCAGCTCGGCGGCAAGCCGATCTCGTTCAACAACCTGCTCGACCTCGACGCCGGCCGGCTGCTGTTGGGTGAGTTCCAGATCCCGGCGTGCGTGATCATCAAGCACAACAACCCGTGCGGCGTCGCCGTCGGCCCGAACGTGCTCGAGGCTTACCAGCGGGCGTTCGCCTGCGATCCGATGTCGGCCTTCGGCGGCGTCGTGTGCCTCAACCGGTCCGTCGACGAGGAGCTGGCGCGGGCCCTGTCCGAGCAGTTCATCGAGGTGCTGTTCGCGCGCGGCTACGAGGGAGGCGCCGTCGAGGTCCTGTCCGAGAAGCCGAACACGCGCATCCTCGACGACCACGAGCGACGCGCGACCAACGTGCTCGAGCCCGCACTGCGCCAGGTGGTCGGCGGGATGCTCGTCCAGGACCGCGACATCGATCTCGAGGAGCGCGGCGAGATGCAGGTCGTCACCGAGCGCCGCCCGACCGAGGCCGAGTGGCAGGAGCTCTCGTTCGCGTGGAAGGTGTGCAAGCACGTCCGCTCGAACGCGATCGTGTTCGCGCGTGATCTGGCGACGATCGGGATCGGGGCAGGCCAGATGAGCCGGGTGGACTCGGTGCGGATCGCGATCGAGAAGGCCCGCGACGGCGTGCGGGGTTCGGCGATGGCATCCGACGCCTACTTCCCGTTCCCCGACAGCGTCGAGCTCGCGCTCGAGGCCGGGGCGACCGCGATCGTGCAACCGGGGGGCTCGGTCCGTGACCACCTCTCGGTGGAGGCCGTCGATCGGGTCGGCGCCACGATGGTGTTCACCAGCCGACGTCACTTCCGCCATTGATCGAGCGTCTGAAGGGCGATCCGCCGTCGCCGTACGAGCTGCGCTTCGGCTTCAGCCGCGTCGCGACCGCCGGGCCGTTCGTGAACGTGGGCGGGACGACCTCGGTCGACGAGGACGGCGTCGTGCTCGGCGACACGCCCTACGAGCAGACGATCGCAATCCTGCGCAAGATCGAGCATGAGCTCGACCGGGTCGGCGTCAGCCTCGAGGACGTGGTCCAGACGCGGATCTATGTGACCGACATCTCGCGCTTCGAGGAGGTCGGCCGCGCGCACGGCGAGCTGTTCTCGACGATCCGGCCGCTGATGACGATGGTCGAGGTCAAGGGGCTCGTCGACCCGCGGATGCTCGTCGAGATCGAGGCGGTCGCCTACCACGAGTAGGGTCGCTCGCGCTCGCGCCCGACGGCTAGGCGGGCTCGTGCGCGATCATGGAGGTCCGCCGCTGTAGCTCAGTTGGTAGAGCAGCGGACTTTTAATCCGAAGGTCGTGGGTTCGAGCCCCACCGGCGGCACTGATTCCAAGCTCGGGGTGGCGCGCGCCTGGGCCTGCGGGTGTAGGGTGGCCCTGTTTAGTTCGGGCGTGGGTTGGGTACGCTGGCGCCCGCCGTGCGTGTGTCTCGCAGGGAGAGCGGTTCCGAATGGAGGCAGGAGAATGCGTTTGACCCCTCGTAAGGTTGCTTCGTTGCTGGGTGCCGCCGCGCTCGGCGTCACTGCTATCGGCGCCAGCTCGGCAGCCGGCTCGACGCCCCGAGCCAGTGTGGCCGCGCCGAGCTTTGCCAGGTTGAGCACGAGCCAGGTCAAAGCCCGCACGTCGGGCAAGCAACAGCACGTGGTGGTCGTGTTCAAGGACCAGCTCGGCAATCTGCCCGCGAACCGGAGCCACCGGCGGGCCCGAGAGGCAACGGCCGCCTCGATGCAGGCGCCACTCGTGTCCCAGCTCAAGCAGGTCGGGGCCACGCGCATGACGAAGCTCTCGCTCCTCAACGCCGTCGCGGCGACGATGCCGGCGGCCGAGGCACGGGCACTGGCCAACAACCCGGGCGTCAAGGCGGTCGTCCCCGACGCAACCGTCGTCATCGGCGACGCCAAGTCGCCCACGCCGACGGTGGCCCCCTCCCAGGTGGCGAAGGCAGCGATGCCGGGCACGGCGGCCGACGGGCAGCAGCTGTGCAGCTCGTCTCCCAACAAACCGCTGCTGGAGCCCGAGGCGCTTACCAGCATCCACGACGCATCCGACAACCCGAACGACAAGCAGGAGGCTTCCTTGATTGCGACGGGCCGCGGCGTCGTCATCGGGAACGTCAATGCGGACACGCTGGCCGGGAACCCCAACCTGATCCGGCCCAGTGGGCAGCACGTGGTCATCGACGCCCCGAACCCGAACGAGAACATGTTCAGACGACGAGTTCAATGGAGACGTCTCGACCATGGCCGCCCAGGGCACGGTCACCTACACCTACAGGTCTCAGCTGCCGTTCTCGAACATCTCGAAGAACTGCACCTTCCGAATCGTGGGTGACGCCCCCGGCGCCTCCCTGCTGACCACCGGCTACTTCACGGACACCAACTCCGCGGGTCAGACCGTGGCTCCCGAGTCGCAGGTGATCGCCGGGTTGCAGCAGGCGGTGAACAACGGTGTCAACGTCGTGTCTGAGTCCTACGGCTACACCCAGCTACCGGGTGCCAACGACGACCTGCTCGCACCGACGAACGACGCCATGGTGGCAGCGGGCGTCGTCGTGGTCGAGAGCGCGGGCGACAGCGGCTCGTCCGGCACGGTCGAGGCCCCCGCCGATGACCCCAACGTCATCGACGCCGCCGGGTCAAATGACCTCAGGCTCCTCGCCCAGGCCGATGGCTACACGAAGGGCTGGCTCGACGACAACATGACGACCCTCTCCTCGGGCGGCACCACTCCCCTTGGCGATGTCGTGGATTTGGTCGCTCCCGGCTATCTGGCGCTTGCTGCTGCCGGCGCCGGCCAGACACCGCTGCCACTTCCGACTGAGGCGTTTGGCGGCACCAGCCAGTCGGCCCCGTTCATCTCGGGCGCCGCCGCCGACGTGATCCAGGCCTACCGTGCAACCCACGGCGGTGCCACTCCGACGCCGGCCCAGGTGAAGGAGATCCTCACCAGCACGGCAACCGACATGGGGGCCGATGCAGACCAGCAGGGCGCGGGCCTGCTGAACATCTACGCCGCCGTTGAGGCGGCCCGCAATATGCCGGGCAGCTCGGCGAGTAACGCCAACACTCCTCCCGAGTTGGTGGACAGCCCCACCCAGCTCGACGTAGAGGGCACGGGCGGCTCCACGGTCCACAAGGAGCTGACGCTGTACAACGCCTCCTCCAAGACCGAAAAGGTCAGCGCCAACTACCGGGTGCTTCGAAGCGAGACGAGCTTCGGCGCGCCCGTCACCGAGAACGTCAGCGCCCCGGCGCCCCCGTTCCCGGCCCAGGGGGCGACCGCGGCGGCACCGATCACCTTCAATGTGCCGAAGCGGCACCGACGTGCTCGATGCCGACATGCGCTGGCCGGATCCGACCAACAACAACAACAACATCCTGTCATTCATCTTGACCGACCCGGCCGGGAGGCTGGCTCAGTCGTCGTACGACTACGGCGCATCCAACTTCGTCCCCTGCCCGGGCGGAAACTGTAGCCCGGACATCCAGCACAGCCATTGTTGAGCATCCGATGGCCGGAACCTGGACGGTCCAGATCCTGTGGGCCAATGGCCGCGGCCACGTGCAGACTCCGCCGGACGTCCCCGGCCCCTACACAGGAACGGTGACGTTCCAGGCCAGCGGCCAGAACTTCACCACCAGCCGGGCGGCGGCGCCGGTCACCATCCCGGCTCACGGCGTGGCGGGCGTGCCCCTCAGCATCGCCCTTCCCCAGGCCCCGGGCGACGCTCCCGAGTCGGTCCAGCTCACGGGGTCGAATGGCCTCGAGAGCTCGGTCCCGATCGCCCGGCGTACCCTGATCCCGTCGGCCGGTGGCGCGTTCAGCACCACGCTGACCAGCTCGGTATCTCGCGGTGCCGGACAGATCAAGACGTTCTATGTGGACGTGCCCGCGGGCAAGCACAACCTCGACGTGTCGTTGCACGCGCCTGACCACGCCGCCGACGATCCGGTGTACTACTACCTGTTCTCGCCGGACGACCTCCAGCCTGCGATCACAGAGGCAGGAGACGTCGAGGTTTCGGCCATCGACACGACACCGACGCCCGATAACCCGAGCGGGAACGCCTCGCTGATCGCCGCGAATCCCGAACCAGGTCTGTGGGAGATCGACGTGATGCAGGGCCCTACGACGAACGGGACGGCGTTCTCCCAGACCGTCACCGGGACGGTCGCGTACAACAACCAGCTCGAACCCGTCACCGAGACCGGTCTGCCGACGTCTCTGTCCACGACCATCGACTCCGGCTCGAGCGTGCCGATCACGGTGACGGTCACGAACACGATGAACCACCCCGAGTTGTTCGTACTGCAACCGTCGGGCGACGACATCAGCGGCGGCAATACCGCCACGCCGCTGGAGCTCGCGTCCGGAGCCACGGGGACGCTGACGGCGACGCTGTCCCCCACGGCAGCTGCGGGCGCCCCGGTGTTCGGCACCCTCAGCGTCCTCGAGTCGACCGACCTGACGGACTTTGAGCCCGCGTTCGGGTTCCCGGCGTCGTTCTCGGACTTCCACGACTTTGCCTACGCCTACACGGTCGGGAGTTCGAGCGGCTAGCACTGGTGGTAACGGCACGGCCCGGGGCTCGTCGCAGCCCCGGGCCGTCGCCGCATTGTCTGCCGAGAGTTCGACCAGGCGCCCGAGCTTGGCTCTCGCGTCCCCGAGCGCACGCGCCGCGCCGGCTCGCATCGCAGTGAAGCAAGCTCTCGTGCGGGGTGTGACAATGTAGCCCTGGGGTGGGTTGCGGAAGTGCCTCGGATCACTAGCGTGACGCTACTTCGATCACGGCACCGCACGCAGTCGGCTTGGAGCATCGAGCATGGCTTACGCCGGAAAGGATGACTGGGGAGTTATGCGTAAACGACTTATCCTGTCGGCCGCCTGTGCCGCGCTCAGCTTTCCGGCGAGCGCGGCTGCCGACGGTGGACCGATCATGCCCCTGTCACAGGTTCAGGCGGGGATGGACTGCACCGCGGACACCGTGGTGCAGGGGACGACGATCTCGTCTTTCGACGTGCACGTCATCAACGTCGTCGAGCAGGGCGGGGAAGGCGCGCGGATCCTGGTCAGCGTGTCGGGCCCGGCCGTCACTCCGAGCGGCCTCGCCGCGGGGTTCTCGGGATCGCCGGTCTACTGTCCCGGTCCCGGGGGCGTCCCGGAGAACATCGGCGCGATCTCGGAGAAGATCGGACAATTTGGCAACAACAAGGGCCTGGTGACGCCGATCCAGGAGATGCTCAGCGAGCCGGTCACCCCGCCCTCCTCGGGCCCCCGCCTCGCGCTTCGAGCGCGGCCGCTGAGCGATCCGCTGATGGTCAGCGGCCTGGCGCCGTCACTGCTGAACGTGCTCAAGCGAGCCGGCCAGCACGCCGGGCGAACGTTCGCTGCCGCACCGGCGGCGCCGACGCTCGACTTCCCAGTCCAGCCGCTTGTCCCCGGGGCGTCGGTCGCGATCTCGTATTCGACGGGCACGATCGCCATGGGCGCGGTGGGGACCGTCACCTACCGGGACGGGAACACGGTCTATGCGTTCGGCCACCCGCTCGATGACGCGGGGCGCCGCTCGCTGCCGCTCGAGGACGCATACGTCTATGACGTGATCGACAACCCGAGCGCGGGCGCCGGCGGAAGCTACAAACTGGCCGCACCGGGGCACACCGTCGGAACGCTGACGAGCGACACGCCAAACGCCGTGATCGGGCAGGTTGGCCCATCGCCGCGAATGATCCCGGTCAGCGTGACGGCTCGAGACCTCGATACGCACAAGACGATCACGGAGGACACCCAGGTCGCCGACGAGAGCGACATCGGCAACCCGCTGGGGTCATCGCTGCTGTCCACGATCGCACCGTTCGCTGTCGGCCAGGCCGCGATCGACGTCTTCGACGGAGCGCCTGCCAACCAGTCGGGCACGATGTGCTTGAAGGTCCAGTTGCGCGAACGCCACACGCGGTTGAAGTTCTGCAACCGTTACAGCGGAAACGGCGGCGGGGGTGAACTGGCGAGCGAGCTGCCGGCAGTTGCCTCCGGCGCTGCGAGCGATGCCGCAAGTGCGGTTTCGCTGATCGATCAGGTCCAGTTCGCGACGCTGCATGTGGTGAAGGTCGCGGCCACTATCACGGCGCGCAGCGGCCTGGATGTGGCCTCGATCCTCAGCGCTCGCGCGCCGCGGGTCGTCCGGGCCGGAAGCCGGGTCAAAGTTCATCTGCGAGTCCAGCTCTACCGCAGCAGCATCCGCACGATCACGTTCGGCCTGCAGATCCCTCGTGGTCTACGAGGACATCAGGTCGCGCTGCTAACCGGCGGGAGCGGGTCGGGGCCCGGTGGCTTTCTCGCGCAGTTGTTGGGCCTCTTCGGCGGCGGCGGCGCCGGCGGCGGGCCGCCGAGCTCGATCGCGGCGCTGAAGGCCGCGTTCGCGGCGGTCCCCGGCTACGACGGGCTCAGCGTGGCGTTCGGCAGGCAACCGCCGCATCACGTGTTCCGCGATCCCAAGCTCGTCATCAACGGCAGGGCCGTGCTGGGGTTCGTCGTCAGGGGTAAATGAACCCGCCGCAGTAGTCGCGCTCGGCTTGGGAGTCAGAGATCGCGTGGGGTCCAAACGGTTACCTGCGCTGCAAGAGCGCATTTACCGCTGGCTATTTCCGGCTCGATGCGCCACAGTTCTAAGACGTCGGACGCCAGCGGGCTGGAGGTTCGCACTGGCGGTGGAATACCTGGCAGCTACCCAACGACGGCGCCGGATCGCGCGCTTCGTTGTCCCTCTGCTGCTTGCGGCGGTTGTGGCGGCCGTCATGATCGTGATCCTGGACGCGCACGGTAGCGCCGGCGCGCACCCGAGAGCCAACTCACCTGCGCACGCCCACGCTCGGCATGTGCGTGCATTCTGGACGGTGCGCCCCGGCGACACGCTCGCCCAGATCGCGGCGCGCGCCGGCTTGACTCTCAATCGACTGGAGGCGCTGAACCCCGACGTCGATCCGAACGGCCTTCTCCCCGGCGAGCGCCTGAAGCTGGTGCGGCATCCCCCGCCGCCGCCCAAGGCCCGGCCCAAGCCGTTGGGCCCGCTCTTCTGGATCGTCCAGCCGGGTCAATCGTTTGGTTCAATCGCCGCCGCCACCGGGATCAGCCTGACCAGGCTGCAAGACCTCAACCCGCGCCTGCGGGCGGCCGCGCTGCAGCCGGGAAACCGGATCAAGCTCCGTCAGGGCGCACCGCTGGGCGAACTGCTGTGGGGCTCGCGGGGCGCGGCGCTCGCGGCTATGTGGCGCCAGGCGGCCCGGAGCGGTGCAACGCCCCGGGGCCACGGAGCCCACGCGAAGGCGCCCGCCGCGACCGGGCTCTTCTGATCGGCGGCAATCGATCCGCGGGCCGGCCGCTAAGTTGCCGAGCATGGATCTACAACTCACAGACAAGGTCGCGGTGGTGACAGGTGCCAGCAAGGGCATCGGCCTCGCGGTAACTCAAACCCTCGCAGATGAGGGCGCACTCGTCGTGGCAGGCGCTCGTACGATCGATGCGCTCGAAGGCCTGCCGGGCGTCACACCGATGGCGATCGATCTGGTCGACCCCGAAGGGCCCGGGCGGCTCGTCGGCCACGCGATCGAGCGTCACGGCCGGGTCGACGTACTCGTCAACAACGTCGGGGTCGTGCACACGCGCCTCGACGGCTTCTTGAGCCTCACCGACGCCGATTTTGAGGCCTCGCTGCAGCTCAACTTCTTCGCCGCGCTCCGGGCGACCCGGGCCGCGGTGGCCGACATGGCCCGCCGGGGGGCGGGGACGGTCGTCAACGTCACGTCCGTCAACGCGTTCTTCGAGCCCGACGGCGCGGTCATCGACTACGGCGCCGCCAAGGCAGCGCTGCTGAACGTCGCCAAATCGCTCTCACAGGAGCTCGGACCGCAGGGCATCCGCGTCACCAGTGTCGCCCCCGGACCCGTGGCGACCGACCTGTGGCTCGGCGAGCACGGCGTCGCGCAGGCGATTGGCGAGGCGACGGGTGCCGGCGCGGACGCGATCCGCGAGCAGGCCGCCTCCGGGATGGCGACCGGGCGGTTTACGACCCCGCAGGAGGTCGCCGCGATCGTCGCGCTGCTCGCCTCACCGCTGGTCGGCAACGTCACCGGCGCCGATTGGGTGATCGACGGCGGCCTGATCAAGACCACCTGACGGTCAACCACGCGGGCCACGACCACCGGAGTTGATCATGACCTCAACGATCGATACCGAACTCGAGGCGTTCATCGAGCGGTGCATGGCAGCTCTCTCGCACCAGGTGCAAGGCGACTCGCAACCGTTGCTGGCGATGTGGTCGCGAGCCGACGATGTCGCGATCCTGGGCGCGATCGGCAGCCACGCCCAGGGCTGGGAGGACGTTCGCACCCACCTGCTGGGCGCGGCCAGGCAGCTCGACTGGACCGAGCTGTCCGTCGAGCGCCTGCTGACGACGACATCCGGCGACCTCGCGGTGACGGTCGTGCTCGAGCACATGCGCCGCCCGCGCGGAGAGCCTCGCACGCGCACTCTGCGCACGACCCAGGCGTACCGCCGCGAATCGGGAGAGTGGCGGCTGATCCTTCGCCACGCCAACCTGGTGACGGCGGATGACGAACAGCGCGAACGGGATCTGTTGAACAGCGGGCCCGGCTGACGTTCTCGATGCTCGGCGATGCGGATCTGGTGGCGTTCGTTGCGACCCGCGATCTCACGGTGGCGAAGGAGTTCTATGAACAGGTCCTCGGACTCCGCGCAATCGACGAGAGCGAGTTCGCCGTCGTCTATGACGCGAACGGCACTCGGCTGAGAGTCGCTCGGGTTGACCAGGTCACGATCGCCCCGTACACGGTGCTTGGCTGGCGGGTCGACAACCTCGCCGCACAACTCGCCATGCTCCGCCGGGCCGGCGTGACGCCGAAGCGCTACGACGGCATGCAGCAGGACGAGGACGGTATCTGGATAGCCCCCAGCGGGACACGCGTAGCGTGGTTCGGCGATCCCGACGGCAACACGCTGTCGCTGGAGCAGCCACCGCCGACCTAGGCGGCTGCGAGTGCCGTCCGCCCCCAGCGTACGATGACGAGCCGTGGCCAGCGACGACCCCGATGCTCTCCCGCAGCTACGCGCGTCTGATCAGGATCGTGAGCAGGCGCTGGCGCAGCTGGCGGCGGCCGCGGGCGATGGCCGGCTGACGTTGGAGGAGTACTCCGGCCGGGCCGACGTGGCGCTCGGCGCCCGAACCCGTAGCGAGCTCGACGGTTTGCTCGCCGACTTACAGACCCCGGCGGCGCCGTCTGCCGAGGCGCCGGAGGAGTTGACGGCGATTCTCGCCAACCAGACTCGCAAGGGCCGTTGGCGGGTGCCGGCAAAGATGACGGCGCGGTCCGTGCTTGGCGACTGTCACCTCGAGCTTCAGGACGCGGTGTTGAGTTCGCCGGTGACCACGATCGAGGCCCGCACCACGCTCGGATCGGTGACGATATTCGTCCCTGACGGAGTCGAGGTCCGCCTCTCTGGAAGCGCGATCCTCGGATCGCACTCGTCCGAGGTCGGCAGCGATCCACTTCCGGGCGCCCCGGTGATCGACGTTCGCGCGCGGGCCGTGCTCGGCAGTGTCACCGTCAAGCGGGCCAAGCTGAGCCAGCGGATCCGGGGCACGCTCCGCGACGCGCTGGACCAGCGCTTGCCGCCCGGGCCGGGGTGGCGCGAACCGTAGGTCCACGCTGATGGAGGCCGGGTCGATCAGCCGATCTTCTCCGCCCGCGCACTCCGAGAGTCCCGGCCCATGGGGTCGAGTGACTGTCAGAGGACGGTCGTGATCGCCTGGGGCTCGGTGACCTCAGCCGACGCCGCGGTCTTCTCGGCGCGGCGCTGGAAGATCACGTTGCCGATCGCCAGGAGGGCGCCGAACAGGAAGATCATCGTGCCCATGGCAAACACCTGCGGCGGGATGCCGACCTTCACCGCGCCGTACACCCAGAGGGGGAATGTGAGCGTTTGGCCGGCGACGAACTGGGTGATGATGAAGTCGTCGATCGACATCGCGAAGCACAACAGCGCAGCGGCGATGATCCCCGGGAACATCAGCGGCAGCAGCACCTTCTGGAACGTCGTCCACGGCCCGGCGCCGAGGTCGGCGGCGGCCCGCTCGATCGAGCGGTCAAGCCCGACGATCCGGGCGCGGACGACGACCACCACGAATGCGACATTGAAGGCCACATGGGCGATCAGGATCGTCGTCAGCCCCCGAGTGACGTTGAGCGTCAAGAAGAGCGCCAGCAACGATGCGCCCACGACCACTGACGGCGCGGCGATATCGACGAACACCACCGACTCGACCGCGGTCCGGCCGAGAAAGCGGTGTCGTGCGAGTGCCATCGCCATCGGGACCCCGATCAGGATCGAGATCACTGTCGATGCGCACGCCACCTCGATCGAGTGCACGAGCGCGGTGGTCAGATCACTGATCTCAAAGATGTGCACGTACCACTGGGTGGTGGACCCGTACCAGTGGAAGGTGACGCGACCGCTCGGCGTCTGATTGAAGCTGAAGATGATCATGACGATGATCGGGATCAGCGTGTAGAGGATCACCAGCCACGTGAAACCGCCGAGAAGAAGCGTCGACAGGGGGCGGCGCTGACGACGCCTACGCGGCTTCTTGGCCGACGCGCGGACGGGAGTTCCCGCGACGGGGGCCTCGACGGCACTCATGCCACCGCCTCCTCGACCGCTTCGGTGCCGAACGCCCGCGCGTACAACCAGATGATCAGCAGCAGAACGATCATCAGGATCGACGAGAGCGCGGAGGCGAGCGGGTAGGTCTGATCCTGCAGGTAGGAGTTCTGGATCACGTTGCCGATCATCGTCGTCCCGGGGCCGCCGAGGATCCCGGCGGCGACGTAGTCACCGACGTTGGTGACGAACACCAGCAGGAAGCCGGCGAAGATCCCGGCCGAGGTCAGCGGCAGAACCACTCGCGTGAACGTCACCACCGGATTTGCGTACAGGTCGTTGGCGGCCGTGAGGACGCGCCGGTCGAGCTTCTCGAGCGCGACGAACAGCGGTAACACCATGTACGGGATGGCGTCGTAGGTGAGCGCCGCGATCACGGCAAAGCTCGTGTGCAGGATCGTGAAGTTCTTCGACACCAAGCCGATGTTGCGCAGAAACGTCAGGAAGATCCCGTCGTTGGAGAGGATGAACTGCCACGAGAAGGCCCGGATCACGTACGAGACGAAGAACGGCAGCAAGATGATCAGCAGGTAGGTGGACTTGTTGCGCCCGCCGTGGAAGGCGATGAAGTACGCCATCGGGTAGGCGATCACCAGCGCGATCAGCGTCGACAGCGCGCCGTAGTAGAACGAGCGCAAAAACTGCGTGTGGTACTCCTTGAGCGACGACCAGAAGATCGACCAATGCCACGTCAACGTGAACCCCTTCTCGGGGTTGCCGGTCATCAGGGCGACCGACAAGACCGAGATCAGCGGCACCGCGAAGAACAGCGTCAGCCAGAATGCGGTCGGAAAGCCGAGCGCGTAGGGGGCGAGGCGCTGCCTCCAGGTCACGACTCGATGACCGGGTTGAACACGTTGTTCCAGGCGTTGTACTCGGCGTACGTCGTGTAGTTGTAGTAACCCTTGACGAGGCTGCTCTCCGCCTTGGTGGGGAACACCAGCGCGCTGTTACCGACCGGTGGGTCCTCCTTGCGGAGGATCTTCTGCGCGGCGGGCACGGGGCAGATGTAGTTGACCCAGTCCTCGACCTCGGCGGCGATCTTCGGCTGGTAGTAGAAGTTGATCCAGTCCATCGCGGAGACCGGGTTCTGCGCGTGGAGCGGAATCATCATCGTGTCCGTCCACAGCATCACGCCCTCCTGCGGCGCCACGAACTTCAGGTGCGGGAAGCCGGTCGCGTTGGCTTGGAAGATGTCGCCCGACCACGCCTGCGTGATCCAGATATCCCCGGTCTCCAGGGCCTTGATGTAACTCTGGTCGTAGTACTGGCTGACGAGTCCGCCGTCGCGTTGTTGGGTCAGGAGCGAAGCCGCCTTCTTCCAATCCGACGGCGTCGACTTCGCCGGGTCGACACCCGCCGCCAGGAGACCGGCCGAGCCCAGTTCGGTGTTGTCACTCATCATCCCGACGTGGCCCTTGAAAGCCGGATCCCAGAGGTCGTGAATGCTGTTGATCTCGCGCTCTATCTTGGTCACGTCGTAGGCGATGCCGGTGAAACCCGACTGCCACGCCGCGGTGTAGGTATTGCTGGGGTCGTATCCGGAATTGCGGACCAGAGGGCTGGCGTACTTGAAGAAGTTCGGCATCCGGCTGTGGTCAAGCGGGGTGATCCAGCGGTTGAGCTTGACGAGCTCGAATACCGTCCAGTCGTCGTCGGTCATCACGATCAGGTCGTAACCGGTCGGCTTGCCGGCCTTCAGCGACGGCTCGATATTCGCGTAGAACGGCGCGTTGTCCTCGATGACCTCGAAGTAGTTGACCTTGATGCCGGTCTGCTTGCTGAACTGCTCGAGTGACGGATGCTGACCGTGGCTGGTGTCGATGTAGAGCGGCCAGTTGGCGAAGTTCAGGGCGCGGGTCGGTTTCTGTCGCTTCCACCACGCCGCCCAGTCAAACGTGTCGGCCGAGGCGGCCGCCTCGGTACCTTGGATCCCGCAGGCGGAGAGCAAGCCACCCATCCCCAGCGCCCCGAGGCCGGCGCCCGCACGCATCAGGAACTGGCGACGGCTGTGGCGAGGCTCGGTCAAGCCCCGGTGGAGCGTCGCGTCGATCAGCGCGGGCTCGGCGGCCCCGGACCGGTTGCGCTCAGGGCTGTCCATCGGTGAACCTCCGGTGGTCTAGACGACGAAGGTGTGCTCGGGGAGCCATGCGAGTCGGACCGTCTCTCCCAGCGTCGGTGGCGGTGTCGCGCCGAGGTTCTGCACATAGGCGATCAGCTCAGTCCCGGCCGGTGCCCGGACCGTGTACTGGTGGCTGAGGCCCAGGAAAGTGCCGAGGATGACCTGGCCGCTGAGGGTGTTGTAGCCGTCGGGGGCCGGCGCCGTCACAGGCTCGAGGCGGAGCTTCTCGGGACGGACGCCGATCTGGAGATTGCCGTCACCGCCGCTGGGAAGACGGTCGGCGGGGACGCGCACGGCGGTGCCGTCGGCCAGCGCCAGGTCGGCCAACCCGGGCGCGACACCCCGGTTGACAACCTTTGCCGAGATCAGGTTCGAGGCACCGAGGAAGCCGGCCACGAACGCGGTCGACGGGTTCTCATAGACCTCCTCGGGGGTGCCGAGCTGCTCTATCCTGCCCCGGTTCATCACGGCCAGGCGGTCGGACATCACCATCGCCTCTTCCTGGTCGTGGGTGACGTACAGGAAGGTGATGCCGACGTCTTGCTGGATGCGCTTGAGCTCGATCTGCATCTGCTTGCGCAGCTTCAGGTCCAGGGCGCCGAGGGGCTCATCGAGAAGCAGGATTCGCGGCTGGTTGACGAGCGCGCGGGCGAGCGCGATCCGCTGCTGCTGGCCGCCCGACAGCTGCCCGGTCTTGCGCTTCTGAAAGTCGGGAAGATCGACGAGCTGCAGTGCCTCGGAGACGCGGTCGGCGATGTCTCGCTTTTGCAGGCGCCTGCGCTTGAGCCCAAAGGCGATGTTCTCGAAGACGTCAAGGTGGGGGAAGAGCGCGTAGGACTGAAAGACCGTATTGACGTCTCGCTTGTAGGCGGGGACCTTGCTGACGTTCTGGTCCCCGAGGAAGATCTGGCCACTGGTGGGCGGCTCGAAGCCGCCGATCATGCCGAGCGTGGTGGTCTTCCCGCACCCGGACGGACCCAGCAGGCTGAAGAACTCGCCATGACGAATCGTCAACGTGAGATCGTCGACGGCGACCACATCGCCGAACGCCTTGGTCACGTTCTCAAGCCGGACGTCGGCGAGCTCCCGTGTGGGCGCAACATCGGGCTCTGGCTGCACTGAAACTGACATCAAACGCGCGGAATCTCCAGCCACGGAGCCAATCTGGCGCGTGCGGTCCCCTCGCGGCGGATACCCATCGACTCTCGGCGACAGCACAGGCGCCAAGCGGGGCTTTCACCGCGAGGAGGTCGTCCGTCCGTGGCAAACGCTAGGGAAAAGACGGTTACCTCCTCCTTACCCCTTCCAATTTATAACGAAAACGAAGGCCTCGTGAAGAGTCGAACCTCGCCTGAGCGCAGGCGCGCCACACGCTCGTAACCTCGCGCCCAGGAGCGTCTGGAACGGTGACGACCGCGAGCGGGACGCGCCAATCGAAAGCGTCCGTTGGGCGCAATCACGTAGTGCTCGCCGGGGAAGTCCTCGCGTGACAGCGTCGCGACGAGCCTCGCGCTCTGCTCGCTGGGCTCAGGGCGCGGCAGGCCGTCGTCCAGGCGAATCGAGAGCCATCTGGCCGCCATCAGGCGTCCGGTGGCGCCGAGCTTCACCCTCAGGATCGCGCTCTGAGACAGGACGCCCTCCCCTCCGAGCGTGTGGTAACCGACGAAGTTGCCCAGTGAATACGCGATCAGATGCCCCCGGTAACGCTGGATCCCGCGGATCACGTGCGGTCCGGAGCCGAACACGATCGATGCGCCGGCGTTGATCACCGCGTGAGCGAACGCGCGCGCGTTGCCACGGTTCTCGCCCAGGTAGAACTGCGTGCCTCGCGGCGTATGTAGCTGGTCGGCGCCTTCTGCTCCGGCGTGGATGATCACCACCACTATTGACGCGCCCTTGCGTGCACGGCGCACCAACGCCTGTGCGCCCGGGATGTCCAGCAAGTTGGCGTCATAGCTATAGGGGGCAAAGCCGAGGAAGGCAATCCGGACGCCGCCGACGGTCAGCCGAGTGATCTCGCCCGGCAATCCCGTCTGGGCGATGCCGGCGGCTGCCAGCGCGCGCAGCGTCTGCGCCCGCCCAGACGGTCCGTAGTCCTCGGAATGGTTGTTGGCCTGATTGACCAGGCGGAAGCCCAGCCGATGCAGCGCAAACGCCGTCGACGGCGGCGCCTGAAACGCGAAGCACGTCCCGCCGCCGATCGAGCCGGGTCCGCACTTGGACGTCCCTCCGCTCGACAGGGTGCCCTCGAGGTTGCCGAGCGTGAGCTGCGCGTGATGCAGTTGCGGCGCGACCGGGGCCAGCGCCCGGACAAGCCCGCCTGCAGGCAGCCCGCGCTGCGTGCTGAGCGCAATGTCTCCCACCCACTGCAGCGTGACCGCGCGTGGTTGGGCCGCCGACCGGTGATTGCGCCCGCCGCTGTCCGGGTGACCGGTCGCTCCCGCGGCGGACGCCATCGCCAGTCCGGTCGTCAGCGCGCACGCGAGCCCCCCGGCGATGTAGCTGCGGAACGCCCGTCTGCGCATCAGTTGTCGATCAACGCCATCATCGCCTCGGGATAGCGCCCGCCGCGCACGGCGGCAGGCGAGATCGCGTCATCGAGCTCGTGCAGCTCGTCTGCCGAGAGCGTCACATCGACCGCCGCCGCGTTCTCCTCCAGGCGTCGCGGGCTCTTGGTGCCCGGAATCGGGACGATGTCATCGCCCTTCGCCAGCACCCAGGCAAGGGCGAGCTGCGCGGGGGTCACGCCCCGCCCGGCCGCCAGCTCCGTCACGCGGTCGGCGAGCTCGAGGTTCTCCCGGAGGGCTTGCTCCTCAAAGCGCGGGTTCGAGCGGCGCCAATCGTCTTGCGGGAGGTCATCGAGCGACCGAATCTGCCCGGTAAGGAACCCGCGTCCGAGCGGCGAGTAGGCCACCAGGCCGATCCCGAGCTCACGCAGCGTGGCCAGGACCTCGTCCTCGGGATCGCGCGTCCATAACGAATACTCGCTCTGCACCGCCGTGATCGGATGCGTCGCATGCGCGCGGCGGATCGTCTCCGCCGATGCCTCCGACAGGCCGAGGTAGCGAACCTTCCCTGAATCCGAACTTGGTTGCGATCTCGAACTGATCGCGACGGCCGGCGATCGCACGACCGACAAGCCGCTCATTCGTGTACGGGCCATAGACCTCGGCGGTGTCGAGGAACGTGATCCCGAGCTCGAGCGCTCGGTGGATCGTTGCCAGCCCCGATTTCTCATCACCGGGTCCGTAGGCCCAGGTCATTCCCATGCAACCCAGTCCCTCCGCCGACACTTCCAGACCTTGCGTTCCCAGTCGTCGTCTATCCATCAAGAGCCTCCTCGTAGCAGGAGATTTTCTGGTCGATGAACGCTCGGTGCGCACTAGCACGAGCCGCCTCGGCGGTCGTGAGTCCCACCTCGACGCTCTCGGACGAGCATAGGAGTCAGACCGTGCCGCCGCTCGGGCGAACGCTGGTAGCCGAGCCCGTTATGGGCGTGTTATGCGCCGCTGCGTATAACGCACCGGGATGCGCGACGCGAGCTTGCGGTGCCGTCCCGCGCGATGCGCGCTTGCCACGATCGTCTGTGGGCTTCTGCTCGCCGCGTGCGGATCCTCGGGCGGGGCGAGCACGGCGACCGCCCGTGTAGGCGGGGGGCTCAAGTTCGCGCGCTGCATGCGCGCCCACGGCGTGCCCGACTTCCCCGATCCCGCTGCGGGTGGCGGCGGGTTTCAGCTGGTGTCCGGGATCGACCCGCAGTCGCCGGCGTTTCGGGCTGCCCGCCAGGCGTGCGCGCAGCTCTCGCCGGCCAGCCACGCCGGGGCCCAGGCGACCGAGAGTCAGTTTCATGCCGCGCTCAAGTTCGCGCAGTGCATGCGAGCAGGTGGCTTCTCGAGCTTTCCAGATCCCACGCGCTCGGATTCCGGCCCGCCGCCGATCCTCATCATCGGACCCGGGATGTTCTACCGGGTGAGCCCGGGCTTTGACCCGAGCACCCCGGCCGTGAAGCGCGCGGTGGCCACGTGCGGGCGAGCGCCGTGAGCCGCCTCGATCACGCCGCCGGCCCTCGCGCCAGCTCAATCAGGCGGTTCAGGATCCGCTCGCCGTCGACCCGTAGGCCGTTGTGTTCGTACTCGTTGGTGATCCACGCGCGGAGACCTGGAATCAGGGCCGCGGTCCGTTCGGAGAAGGCGCGCTCGACGTACATGTCGTCGGCGTAGATCGCGGCCGCCACGGGCACATGGTTGTCACGCAGGACGTCGACGTCGTACAGGCGCGGCCATTCGCGCTGGGCGAGCAGGTGGGCGGCGTCACGGAGTGGTGCGAGCGCGCCGTAGTCCTCGAACATCCAGGGAAAGACGTGCTCGCCGAAGAACAGGTGCGGAGCATCGAAAGCCGGCGGCAGCACCCGCTCGGCCGCCCACCGGGTGGCGCCGCCGTCAGCCCAGCCCGCCTCGTGCAGCACGGCGTAGAGCGGGTTGCGCGCGAACATAGCCGCGCTCTCGACGTCGTGCAGGAACGCAGGTGAGTCGGGCGGCAGCTCGAGCAGGTAGTGGAGCCGCTCGGCGCCGTCACTCATCCCGAGCATCTGCCCGAGCTGGCGAAAGCGCCGCCAGGTCAGCTGATCGCCACTCGGGAGCCGCAGCCCCTGACCGTGGACCAGGTCGTGCAGGCGCAGGACCCGCTCGCGATCGGCCGGGTATCGGTGGTAGTAGCGGCGGTTACGGTCGAGCACGCGCCGGTAGGTATGGGCGTAGACCTCGTCGATGTCCGCTTCGACCGTCGGCAGCCCTCCGGTGATGAACGCCTCGCGCAAGCCGTCGGGCGCGAGCGACAAGTAGCTCGTGATGCACATGCCGCCGAAACTCTGGCCGAGCACACTCCAGCGCTCCACGCCCAGCTCGCGCCGGATCCACTCGGCATCGCGAATGATCGAATCAGCCCGAAAATGCGACAGGTAATCCGCCTGCTGATCGGGCGTCAGCCCGGCGAGCGTCCCCACCGGTGACGAGCGGCCGGTCCCCCGCTGGTCGAGCATCAGAACGCGGTACTCCTTCAGCGCCCGGTCAAGCCAGCCGGGAGCGCTCGGCTGGCGCGTCGGCCGGGGCGCCTCGATCCCTGGGCCGCCCTGCAGATAGACGAGGAACGGACGCTCGCGGCCGTCGGGGTCGGCGAGCTCGCGGGCGAACACGTCGATGCGTTCCCCACCCGGTTCACGGTGATCCAGCGGGATCTCGAACGAATGCTCGATCGCCACCAGTCCGGCCAGCAGCACTTCGTCAGACATCAGCGAACTTCCCGCGGCCGCTGGGCGTGAGGCATGGAGCCAACCTACAACGTTCGTGCAGGTTGGCGATCGTGAGCTAATCGAGCTCGTGGGGTCTGCCGATGCACCGCCCAGTACGCACTCGAAAGGGGCAAGTCATGACGGACGGACCTGAGGAAGCTGGGCGGCTGGATGACAAGCGCGGCCGGTGGCGGCGCACCTATCGCTCGACCGATACGGCGATCGCGGCGGCGGGTAGCGGACTGGCAGCGGCGGGGTTTGCGGTCATCGCCGCCAGCAGCGGCAGCACCGCCGTGGCAGCCGTGTTCGCGGTACTGATGCTCGCGTTCGGGCTGCGGCTGTCGATGGTCGGCATCCGGGCCGACGCCGACAGCGCCAAGGTGGTCACGTTCTTCAAGACGCGGTCGGTAGCGTGGGCCGGCATCGACCATTTCGAGGTTCTCCCGATGGGACGCTTCCCGTATGCCGGGCAGGTCGTCACGCGCGACGGACGCCAGCTCGGCACTCCGGGGCTCTCGACGTCGGAGAGGAAGTCCGGTCGCAACCGTCCTCGTATTCAGCACGCGATCGACGAGCTCAACGCGATCCTGCGCAAGCAGAAGTGAGCGTCGGGGCTCGGGCGCTGCGCTCGAGCTGGCGGTTGACGGACGCCGTTCGCGGTCAGCGGTCGTCGTCGAGGACGGCGCGAAGCTTGTGCGCGAACGCTTCCGGCTGGCCGGGGTATCCGTGCTCGCCACCGAGGAAGCCTCCGTGGTGACTCGGGAAGACCGTCGCCTGCTGGCCGAGCAGCTCGGCGGTCGCGACGGACGCACGTCCGGTGAACCGGTCGCCCGTCTCCTCGCCGACAGCGATGACGACCCGAGTCGGCGCCGCGACCAGCGCCTCGATGTCCGGCCGGTAGCTGCTGACCGCGTCCGACCGGTCGGAGAGGAGCGGGTCGTCACGCGAGCCGTCATCGTCGGTTGGCATCCCGAACAGCGCCGGGTCCGCCGCGGGCTGGGCGAAGTACTCGTCGGTGAACTCGCCCTCCCATGACGTCATCGCGATGAACGCCGCCATGCCGGCATTGGACCCGTTGGCCTGATACTCGGCGCGTACCGCGGCGAGGGCGCGCTCGGCGGCAGCGGCGTCGGCGATGACCGGGATCAGCGGCGGCTCGTGCGCGACCAGCGTGACGACGTCGTCGGGATAGGCGGTCACAAGCGCGAGTGCGGTGATCGCGCCACCGCTGCTCGCGAACACGTCGACGGGGCCGGCGCCGAGCGCCGCGATCAGTGCGTGGACATCGTCCGCCTGGACCGTCGGCGATTGATCCACCCGCCCATCGCTGCGGGTGCTGCGGCCGAGCCCGCGCGGGTCATAGGTCACTACGGTGCGGTCGGGAAAGTGGGACGCCAGAGCGCCGAAGCCGCTGGCGGTCATCGGCTGCCCGATCATCAGCAGCGGTCGCCGCCCGTCTGCGGTTGGCAGGGGGCCGAGCACGTCATAGGCGATTTCGGCCCCGGTGGTCTCGAGGATGTTCATCGTCGTCATGTCCATCTTGACCGCTTCGCCGGCGCGATCTCATCGGTTGACGCCGGGCACCGAAGCGCCGGTCGTGATCGCAAGCGTCGTAGCGAGGAGAATATGGCCATGGATCTGTCGTTGCCGGAGCCCGTGGCTCGAGCGTTGCGCGCCGCGAACACCAACAACATCGAGGCCTTTCTCGCCGCCTTCGCCGACGACGGAGTCGTGGACGACTGGGGCCGCGAGTTCGTCGGGCCGGCTGAAATCCGATCCTGGAGCGACCGAGAATTCATCGGCAAACGGGTGATGCTCGAGATCCGATCCGTCGAGCACCGCGGCGACGAAACGGTCGTCAGCGCCCAAGTCGGCGGCGACGGGTTCAACGGGCCGAGCCACTTCACTTTCCTGGTCGACGGCGACCGCGTGGCGCGGATGGCCATTCGACAGTAGGCGCGCCACGGCTACGATCGCGACTTGGAGTCAGCGAGCGACCGCTACGGTCGCGTTTTGACTCCAAGTCGGGCATGGGGCCGACAGTGCCGCGCATTCCGTGACGCGTGGGTCACGGAGGTTGACGCCGTCATGAATGGCCCAGGAGCCACGCGTGTATGTCAGCGATGCGGGTGATGACGATGCTCAGATGCCCGTCCTGCGCGCTGATATCGGCTTGCGCGCCGGGAACGTGGGCGACGAGCCATTCGCCATGCTGGACCGGAACGAAGCGGTCGTGGCGCCCGTGCCAGACCTTGACCGGCACTTGGATCGAGTCGAGCTCGAATCCCCACGGCTCCATGTGCGAGACGCCGTCGTCCCACCAACCCTGCTCGCCCGGTGATAGGCCGTCTTGAGTGGTCTGGACGAAGAAGGCGGCGACATCCGGGTCGAGGGCGACGCGGTCGGGTTCTGACAGGAGCGTGCGCCAGTCCTCGAGCAACTTGTCCGGCGTCGTCAGCATGAGCTCGTCGCGGTCCTGCGCGGTTTTGCGCCGGGCGGCCTCGGGGTCGGAGACGTAGAGCTCGATGTCCTCGACGTTGAGCTCGCCCATCCCGGCGAAGTAGTCCAACCCCGCCGCTCCCCAGGGAGCGACCGAGCCGACGGTGGCCACCGCGGTCACGAGGTCGGGCAGGAAGCGCCGCGCACGCGAGCGCATACGGTCCGCCTCCGGACAGCCCCCAGATCGCCAGCCGTTCGATCTCGAGCGCAGCGGCGATCGCCTCGACATCGCCGGCACCGTCGGCGACGCGATGCCCGGGCTGCGGCGACGATCCGCCATAGCCCGGCCGGTCGTAGGAGATCAGCCGGACGCCTCGCGCCTGCGCGTCCTCGATCCATGCCCCGAACAGGTGGCGGCTGTTCGGGGTGCCGGTGTGAGCCAGGATCGTCAGCTCGGACCGCCCGCCCGCGACCTCGACGCACAGGTCGCGCCCATCGCCGGTCTTGATCACATGGGTCCCCGCGCTGACGGCCACGAGCGCTATTCGAGCGGATGTGAGGCGAGTTGTCCACCAATCATCTGATTCAGATGATGCTCGGACGCGCGCGGCGCGGAAACGTCTACCTGACGATCATCGCCGCCGCTTCACCGACCTGAATCGAGATTCCGTGAGCAAGCCGTTTGAAGGTGACATCCATGTAGACATCCGAGACTCCCAGCCCGACTGGAGCCCGTTTGAGCCGCCGCGAGCGCCGGACGGCGCGCCAAGCGTCATCTACATGGTCCTCGACGACGTCGGGTTCTCGGCGATCGGGTGCTACGGCGGCCCCGTGGAGACGCCGAACATCGATCGGATCGCGCAGCAGGGCGTTCGCTACACCCAGTGGCACACCACCGCGCTGTGCTCGCCGACGCGATCGTGTCTGCTGACGGGGCGCAATCACACCCGCAACAGCATGGCGTGCATCACCGAGGCGGCGGTCGGGTTTCCGAACGCGAGCGGGACGATCCCGCCCGAGAACGGCATGCTGCCCGAGATCCTCGGCGAGCTGGGCTGGAACACGTACATGACGGGCAAGTGGCACCTGTGCCCGACCGACGAGATGAATCTCGCGTCAACCCGTCGCAACTGGCCCACCGGACGCGGCTTCGAGCGCTTCTACGGCTTTCTGGGCGCGGAGACGGACCAGTGGCATCCCGATCTCGTCTATGACAACCATCCCGTCGAACCCCCGTCGCAGCCCGAGGACGGCTATCACCTCACCGAGGACCTGACGGACCGGGCGCTCGAATTCATCAAGGACGCCAAGGCGGTGGCGCCGGACAAGCCGTTCTTCCTGTATTACGCGCCGGGGGCGTGCCATGCGCCGCACCAGGCCCCGCGCGAGTGGATCGACAAGTACAGGGGCCGCTTCGACGACGGCTACGAGGCGGCGCGCGAGCAGACGCTCGCGCGGCAGAAGGAGCTGGGAATCGTTCCCCAGGAGACCGAGCTGCCCCCGATCAACCCGATCGGTACACCGGAGACCCGGACCGGCCCCGACGGCAAACCATTTCCCGCCGTGGACACAACGCGGCCCTGGGCCTCGCTCTCCGCGGACGAGAAGCGGCTATTCGCGCGGATGGCCGAGGTGTACGCGGGCTTCCTCGCCCATGCCGACGATCAGATCGGCCGGCTACTCACGTACCTCGAGGAGACCGAGCAGCTCGAGAACACGTTGATCGTCCTCGTCTCCGACAACGGGGCCAGCGGTGAGGGTGGACCGAACGGATCGGTCAACGAGAACAAGTTCTTCAACGGCGTCCCGGACGACATCGAGACCAACCTCGCGTTGCTCGACGACCTCGGGAGCACGAAGACCTACAACCATTACCCGAACGGGTGGGCGATGGCGTTCAACACCCCGTTCAAGCTCTGGAAGCGCTACGAGTTCAACGGCGGCACCACCGACCCGTGCATCATCTCGTGGCCGAAGTCGATCGCGGCCAGGGGCGAGATCCGACACCAGTACCACCACGCGATCGACATCGTCCCGACGGTCCTCGACTGCCTCGGCGTCGAGGCGCCCGAGACGATCAGAGGCCACGTCCAGAGTCGCTTCGACGGGATCAGCATGCGCTACAGCTTCGACGACAGCGATGGCGCCGGCCGCCGCCGGACCCAGTTCTACTCGATGCTCGGCTCGAGGGGGCTCTGGAGCGACGGCTGGAAGGCGGTCTCGACGCACCCGACGATCAGCGGCTGGAGCAACTTCAACGACGACACCTGGGAGCTCTACCACGTCGACGTCGATCGATCCGAGCTACACGATCTGGCCGGCGAACGGCCGGACAAGCTCCGCGAGCTGATCAGCATGTGGTTCGCGGAGGCCGGTGCCAACATCGCGTTCCCGCTCGATGACCGCTCCGCCATCGAGATCCTCAACACGCCGCGCCCGCAGCTCACCGGACACCGTGATCGGTACCGCTACTACGCGGGGACGGCCGGCGTCCCCGAGGCGCAATCGGTCAACATCCGCAACCGCGACTACGTGGTCGGGGCATGGGTCGACATCCCCGACACCGGCGCGAGCGGGGTGCTGTTCGCCCAGGGCTCGCGCTTCGGCGGTCATTCGCTGTACGTCAAGGACAACCGGTTGCACTACGTCTACAACTTTGTCGGGATGCTCGAGCAGCAGGTGATCGCGAGCGAGGACCTTCCCGCCGGGGAGAACCTGATCCTGTCGGCGTCGTTCGAGAAGGACGGCGAGGACCCGCCCGGCGTCTCCACCGGGATCCTGTCGCTGTTCCACGGCGACCAGAAGGTCGCCGAGGAGCGGATCAAGACCCAGCCGGCCGCATTCGGGCTCTCTGGCACGGACCTGGTGGTCGGCCGGGCGCTGAGCCACATCACGACGATACCCGGGCGAACGGCCATGGTCGTTCGCCGGCGGGACGCTCCGGCTCGTCGCGGTCGATGTGAGCGGTGAGCCGTACGTCGATCTCGAACGTGCCGCCGCCGCGATGATCGCGCGCGAATAGTCGCCTCGCGCTGCGGGAATCCCAACTGCCAGTGGGTACCAGCGCCTTCAGCGACGCCGAGCTCCGGTACCTGGCCGGTGGCCGGCAGCTGGGTCGGATCGCGACCGTAGGCGCGGACGGCACCCCGCACGTGGTCCCGGTCGGCTGGATCTACAACGCGGCCCGGGACACGATCGACATCGGCGGCCATGAACTCGATGCGACGAAGAAGTTTCGCGACGCCGCCCGTACGGGGCGGGCGGCGATCGTGATTGACGACCTCGAGAGCGTCGACCCGTGGCGCCCGCGCGGGATCGAGATCCGGGGGCGCGCGGAGGCGATCACGATGCCGACGCCACTGATTCGAATTCACCCCGAGCGGATCGTCAGCTGGGGGTTCGGCCACGGCCGCAGCGCGCGCACGGTGAACAGCTAGCGTCCCCGCGCGCAGCCGGCGGGCGGACCATCTGCGAGTATCGGCCCGCCCGTGGCCTCTTCCAGCGGTACATGCTCTGACGCGCCAGTTCAACGTCAGGATCCCGATGCGCGATCGGATCACGCTCGCGGCCGACCTCGTGCTGCCCGGTGACGTTCCGGCACCGGCCGTCGTGATGCGAACGCCATACGGCCGCGGCGACGAACGCGCGAGCGCGCGGGCTGACGCGTTCGCGAAAGCCGGCTACGCGGCGGTCTGGGTCGACGTGCGCGGCCGCGGCGACTCCGACGGCCCATTCGAGCCGTACCGCAATGACGGCCCGGACGGCTTCGACGTGATCGAGTGGGCGGCCGCCCAGCAATGGTGCTCGGGCTCGGTCGCGACATACGGCGGCAGCTACCCGGGCCGGATCCAGTGGCTCACCGCGCTGCACAGGCCACCTTCGCTGGCGGCGATGATCGTGCTGGTCGCCCCGTCGGACCCGTTCGTGGAGAACCCGACCGGCGTTCCGGGTCCGATGCACATCCACTGGTACCGCATGACCGACGGCCGCGTCTTGCAGAACACCGAGGCGGTCGATTGGATGGAGGTCTATCGCCATCGGCCCCTGTCCGAGCTCGACGAGGCCGCTGGGTTCGTCTCGCGCCTATGGCGCGAGGAGTGCCGCCATCAGACACTCGACGCATGGTGGGAGCCGCTGCGCTACCAGGAGCGCATCGAGGAGATCGATCTGCCTGTGCTCCACATCTCCGGCTGGTACGACGACGAGGAGATCGGGACGCCGGCGAACTTCGCGGCGATGGTCGCTGCGGGCCGCTCCGGCCAGCGCTTGCTGATGGGGCCGTGGGGACATCAGGTCAACGCCGGGCGCCAGCTCGGCGAGCTCGATTTCGGCCACGCCTCGGTCATCGACCTCGACTCCGTGATGACGGATTTTCTCGATCAGATGGTGCGCGGCCGCCCGCCCGCCGATCCGCCCACGCCGGTGCGTGCGTTCCTGATGGGCGCCGGCGAGTGGCTCGATTTGGAGTCCTGGCCGCCACCTGGCAGCGAGCGACGCAGCCTCTACCTGGATGGCGACGGCCGCGCGAACTCGCGCTTCGGCGACGGCCGCCTGACCGCGGTCCCGCCGACGAGCGACGCCCGCGCCGATGAGTGGATCCACGATCCCGACCGGCCCGTGCCGTTCATCACGGACGCGTCGTCGGCGCAGATCGGTGGACCCGATGACTACGCCGGGGTGCAGACGCGCGGCGACGTGCTCGTCTACACCGGCGACGTGCTCAGCGAGCCACTCGACGTGATCGGACCCATCTCGCTGGTCGCCCACGTGGACACGTCAGCGCACGACGCTGACTTCACCGCGATGCTGCTGGACGTCCACCCCAACGGCTTCGCCCAGCGGCTGTGCGACGGCGTCGTGCGGTTGCGCTATCGCGATGGCCATCAGCGCGCATCCCCGGTCCAGCCCGGTGACGTCTATGAGATCGAGGTCGTGATGTGGGACACGTGCCAGCGGTTTTTGGCAGGCCATAGGGTCGCACTCCAGGTGGCGTCGTCCGCGTACCCCAAGTACGCGCCGAACCTCGGCACCGTCGCGGACCAGACCGGGGTCACGGAGGGGACGATCGCACGCAACCGCCTGCACCACGGCGGCGCTCGCCCGTCGCGGCTGATCCTGACCGTGACGGAGTCGCGCTAGGCGCGCGAGAACGCCGCGTCGATCAGCGCCGGTAGCTCTCGCATATCGTCAAAGACGACCGTGCCGGGTCCGGCCAGCTGATCGCCGGGCGTGACTGAGCCCGCGAACGCCAGAGCGTGCATGGCTGCCGCGCGCGCGGCCTCGACGCCGTGGCGGCTGTCCTCGACGACGACGCAGTCTCCCGGTGGCGACCCCATCCGGCGCGCGGCATGGAGGAAGAGATCGGGCGCGGGCTTTCCGTGCTCGACTTCCGTGCCGCTGAAGATCCGCCCTTCGAATCGTTCGTACAACCCGGTCAGACCGAGCGTGTGGCGTAGCTTCTCGTGGCTGCTGCTCGACGCGACACAGGTCGCCAGCGTGATCTGATCGAGCGCGTCGACGACGCCCTCCACCGGCGCAAGCGAGGACTCGAACGCCTCCCGATAGCGCGCCGCCAGCCGCGTCGTCCACTCAGGCGGCAGCGGCCGGCCGATGTGGGCGGCGATCGCCTCGTGCATGTAATCCTCCGAGCGGCCGACGAAGCGCTCGATCACGTCGGCCTCGGTCAACTCCCACCCGAGCTCGCCGATTGCCTCCACTTCGACCGCGATGGCGAGCCGCTCACTGTCGATCAAGACGCCGTCGCAGTCGAAGATCACCAGTCCAGGTGCGCCGTGCATGTCGACGAACATAGCGGCGCGCGCCGTCCGTGCCGGGCACGGCCGGTCCAACCCCGCCGCCCTCGCGTGCTACCCGCCGGGCCGCGTGTACACGTCGGGTCCGAACGAGTGCACCTGGGGCTGCTGGGCGTCGCCGAGGTGGCCGAGGCCGAAGATGTCCTCGATGCTGCGCAGTTGCGAGTAGTGGTTGTAAGGCCGCTGGCTCACGGTGCCGGGCCGGATGAACTGCGACAGCAGGACCGCGCCGACGCGGCCGCCACCGGGCCCGTAGAGGCCAACCTCGTTCATGTTCGGGTGCGATGGATCGTCGAACCCGAGGCCGTCGACCTCGCCGCAACATGCCTTCGCGTTGCTGTCCTGGCCCGACTCGTCGAACGTGATCAGGATCAGCCCGCCCTGCGCATAGGCGGGCGAGGCCATGATCTCCGGGATCCACTTCTCGAGGAACTGGTTGACGCGCGGCAGGCGGCCGGGCTCGCCGTTCTGGCACTTCGGGAAGTCGTGCCCGTCGAAGCACGTGTTGGGCGTGATCATCGAATAGTCGGGCGTCGTCTTGGCGCTGCGCAGATCCTCGGCCAGCGGTTTGAGCGTCACCACGTGCGAGTCGCAGTAGGACTTGCGGTCGATGATCGACTTGAAGTACATGAACGGGTTGTGCCGGGTCGCGTAGCTGTCGTTGGCCGGGCTCGTGCTATCGGTCAGATCGACGGCGCCCAGCTTGGGGTGACCGCACGCCGGACCGTGGGGCGTCATCACGGTGCCATCGCGATGGGGATCGTTGCCCATGTCCTGGGCGTATTCGCGCCACGACAGGTGGTGCTTTGACAGCTGCCAGGCGATCGTGTGGATGTACTTGGGGAACACGCACCCTTCGCCCGAGAGCTGGCCGTACTTGGTGAACTTGTCGAAGTTCTCACCGCCGAACTGGATGAACGGGGCGTAGATCCCGCAGTCCTCGTTGAGCTCGTAGTTCCCGGATTGGCCCGAGATCTCCGCGGTGTAGTTGTCAAGGCTGTCGTGCCCGATGCCGTAGTAGTTGCGCAGCAACACGCCGTCGGAGACGAGCGTCTTTGTCAGATAGGGCGAGAACCGGTGTCCGCTGGGGCCGAACGTGTAGCCGAAGCTCTCGTTCTCGAGGTCGATCACCCACACGTGGTGAATCGGCGGCGGCCTGAACTTCGCGCTCGCGGCCGGAACCGCGATCAGCAGCGCCGCGATCACCGCGAGCGCCGCCGCCGACAGCACGGTGCTGCGACGCACGACAGCCGTTGCAACCGAATCCCGTATCGAAGCCATCGTCAGTCCTTTGCCGGTCTCCGGGCCACAGGGCCCCTACGGGCGCGACACCCTATGTATGGGCCGGACCCCAGATATGGCGTTCGTGTGAACGGGCGCGCTAATGGCTCCCCGACGCGAGGCGACGTGGCCCGGCGCGCTCAGCGTTTCTCCGCGCTCCAGACGAGAACCCCTGGCAGGCCGGCATATGCCTCGGCGGTCGCCTCGGGAACGTGCACGAAGGCGCGCCGCTTGGCGGGGAGATGGTCTGCAGCGAACGCGGGCTCACGGCATTCGCGCAGCTCGAGTCCCGAGCCACAAAACGCGCGCAGATAGTCCCCGTGGCTGTGTGCGAACTCGCGGACGAAGCCGCGCTCGCCATCCGGATCGGTGAACATCGCGTGCCACCCGAGATGCACTTGCAAGGGGTGCAGCACCGAGATCACGAGCCAGCCGCCGGAGCGCAACACGCGGGCGAGCTCGCCCACGGCGGCGTCCAGATCGGACAGGTGCGCGAGGGCCAGGCCGCAGACGACAACGTCGAACTCGCGGTCGGCGGCCGGGAGCGCGAGCAGATCGCCGTGCACAAACGTCGCCGCTGGAACGTTGGCACGGGCCCGTGCGAGCATTTCCGGCGTGAGATCGACACCTACGACCGAGTGGCCGAGCGCCGTCAGTCGCGCTGCGTGTCGCCCGGTCCCGCAGGCCGCGTCGAGTGCGCGCCCGGGCGCGAGCGGCTCGAGCAGGGACCACACCTCCGGTTGCTCGAGCGCGATGATCTGATTGCCCGGCTCGTCGTACGTGTGAGACCACTCGCGGTAGCCGCCGCGCGCGTCGGTCTCGCGGATCGGCGCGCCGGCGTCGAGGCGCTCGTCGTCGAGGATCTGCCGGATCTCGGCCACGCGACGGGCGGCCGCGGCGTCAGTGCCGTCGTAGAGATGACGTAGCAGCGCCAGGCCCTCGACGCCGAGCAGCAACTCGCTCGTGCGAACGTGACGATCCACGGTCGCCACCGTAGCGGCTGTCGTGCCTTCCCTCGCCCCAGCCCGGCTCAGCCGCTTGTGCCTAGGATGGGCGCCATGGCGAGCACCGATTCGTTTCCCCGCCAGAAGGCGCGCACCCGCAATTTCACGCTCGGCGAGCCGCGCAGCTTCCACGTCGCCGCCGATGGCAGCAGGATCACGTTCCTGCGCTCGCCAGCCGGGGACGACGAGCGCAACGCGCTGTGGGCGTTTGACGTCGACGCGGGGCGCGAGCGGCTGGTGACCGACCCGGCGGACCTCGTCGGGTCAGCACGGCGCGAGGATCTCAGCGCCGCGGAGCGGGCGCGACGGGAGCGTGTGCGTGAGACGGCCGGAGGGATCGTCTCCTACGCGACCGACCGCGATGCGCGGATCGCTGCCCTGGTGCAGGCCGGGAGACTGTTCGTCGCCGACCTCGTCGGTGGGCAGACGCGCGAGCTGGACGTCCCGGCCCCCGTGTTCGACCCCCGACCGGACCCGACCGGGCGCCATGTCGCGTTCGTCCACGAGCGAGCGCTGTGCGCGGTCACCCTCGCCGACGGGAAGGTGACAATCTTGGCCGGCGAGGATGAGTCGACGGTCGGCTGGGGCACGGCGGAGTTCGTCGCCGCCGAGGAGATGGGCCGCGAGCGCGGCTACTGGTGGGCGCCCGCCGGCGACGCGCTGCTCGTGGCGCGCGTCGACGAGGCTCCCGTCAGCGAGCTGTGGATCGCCGACGTCGCCAACCCTCTCAATGTCCCCAGGGCTGTCCGTTATCCGCCGGCCGGCTCGGCCAACGCGTCCGTCGACGCCTATCTCGTGCCCGTGGACGGGACAGGGCGCGTGCGCGTCGTCTGGGATCGCGACGCCTATCCATACCTGGCCGCCGGCCACTGGGATGAGCATGGACCGCTGATCGCGGTCCAGTCGCGCGATCAGCGGCGGCTGCTGGTGCTCGCCGCGGATCCGTCGAGCGGCGAGACCTCGGCGCTCAGCACGCAGGTCGCCGAAGATTGGATCGACCTGATCCCCGGACTCCCGCGGCGGCTGGCGGACGGCCGCCTGGTCACCTCCGGCGTCGTCGGCGACACGGTCGCGCTGCTCGTCGACGGTCGCCCCGTGACGGGGCCGGAGCTGGAGCTGCGCGCCGTCGTGTCAGTCGAGGACGAGGAGGTCCTGTTCACCGCGACCGCGCAGCCGACCGAGGTCCAGGTGTGGCGCTGGCACACGAGCGAGGGGCTCGCGCCGCTCACCGCCGCGCCCGGAGTCCACACCGCCGTCAGTGGAGGGGGCATCCGCGCGTTCGGTTCGAGCGCGATGGATCGTGACGGCGCGCGGTGGGAGACGCGTGACCACGTGTTCGAATCACACGCCGCCCGGCCGGTGCTGACGCCATCGGTGGTGCTCGAGACGGTGGGCGAGCGGGGACTGCAGGCCGGGCTGGTGCTACCGCGCGATCACGAACCCGGGCGGCGGTTGCCGGTCCTGCTGGATCCCTACGGCGGCCCTCACTTTCAGCGTGTGACCGCGGCTCGGCGTGGATGGCTCGAGTCGCAGTGGCTCGCCGATCAGGGGTTCGCCGTGATCGTTGCCGACGGGCGAGGATCCCCAGGCCGCGGTGTGGCATGGGCGCGGGCAGTGCACGGCGACCTCGCGACGCCCGCGCTCGAGGATCAGATCGCGGCGCTCGAGGGCGTGGCGTCCAATCATCCCGAGCTCGATCTGACGCGCGTCGCGATCCGCGGCTGGTCCTTCGGCGGCTTCCTCGCGGCGCTCGCCGTGCTGCGGCGCCCGGACGTCTTCCACGCCGCGGTCGCGGGCGCCCCCGTCACCGAGTGGCGGCTGTACGACACCCACTACACGGAGCGCTACCTGGGCACGGATCCCGACGGCGCCGATCAAGCGGCCTACGATCGTTCGTCGCTGCTGCACGATGCGGCGCGGCTGCGGCAGCCGCTGTTGCTGATCCACGGTCTCGCCGACGACAACGTCGTCGTCGCCAACACGCTGCAGCTCTCCCAGCGCCTGACCGAAGCGGGCAGGCCGCACACGGTGCTCCCGTTGACGGGGATAACCCACATGACGCCGCAGGAGGCGGTCGCCGAGAACCTGTTGACGCTTCAGGTCGAGTTCCTCCATGCCGCGCTCGCCCGGCGCGACGAGGGGATCGGCGATCGATGAGTCCAGACGCGGACGAGCCACCGGCGCCGGGCTCGGCGCCGTTTCGGTCGTTCGCCGAGCTGATCCTCGATCGCGCCCTGGTCGAGCCGGACGCCGTGCTCGTCGCTGACGGTGAGCACGAGGTGACGTGCGCCGAGTTCGCCGCGCTGACGTACCGGATGGCGCGCGCACTCGACCGCGAAGGGCTGGAGCGCGGCGGCGTGCTCGCGATCCTCGCCGCGATCGCCCCCGAGGCGTTGGCTGTCCGCTGCGCCGCTGCACTGCTCGGCGCGACGACGATGTTCTGCCCGAACAAGGGCTCCGATGCCGGGCTGCGCTCCCTGCTGGCGGGAATCGGTGCCGACGCGCTGATTGTGTTCCCGGAGACGGCGACCGCGGGCGCAGGCGCGATCGCAAGCGGCTCGACCACGCGGATCATGTCGATCGGCGCGGTGCCGGGGATCGAGGTCGACCTGCTGACGGTCGGTGGCGCGATGGCGGAAGACCCAATCCCGAGCCGCGCACGACCCGGCGACCTCGGGGTGGTGGTCTCGTCCGGAGGCACGACCGGTGAGTCGAAGGCAAGCCGGCGCAGCTTCGCCGCCTGGGGGCCGAATGTCGACGTCGGTCCGTTGCGCGATCGCCGGCAGCTGGTCTGCATGCCGCTCGCCTACGTTTCGCAGGTCCTCACCGAGCAGGTGCTCGTCGGCGGCGGGACGGTGGTGTTGTGTGAGCGGTTCGAGCCGGGGCTCGTGCTCGAGGCGATCGAGCGCCACCGGATCACGCACATGGGCTTGGTCGAACCCGGGCTGGTCGAGCTGATCGACGATCCCGACTTCGTGCGCCGCGACGTCTCCTCGCTGGTGGCCGTCTCGCACATCGGCGCGGACGCGCCGGCGAGCCTGCGCCGGCGCCTGCTCGAGCGCGCGGGACCGATCCTGCTGCACCCATACGGCGCGAGCGAGGCCGGGATCGTCAGCGTCCTCGCGCCCCCCGACTATGACCTGTGCCATCCCGAGCTGCTGGCCACGGCCGGCCGGGTGCTACCCGGCGTCGAGCTGCGCATCGAGTTGCCCGACGGCTCGGAGGCGCGGCCCGGCGCCGAGGGCGCGATCGTGGTCCGTTCGCCGGCCGCGGCCGACGGCTACGCGGTCGACCCAGCGCGGTCGGCCTTCCGATGGGGCGGCTACCACAGCGGCGATCTCGGACTGCTGGACCCAGGTGGCTATCTGCACGTCCGCGGGCGGGCCGCGGACGCGCGGGAGATCGAAGGCGAGACGGTGCTGCCGCTGGACTTAGCCAACGCGCTCTGCGCCCATCCCGAGGTGCGCTACGCGGTCGCGGTACCCGCGGGCCGGCGGTTCAGCGCGATCGTGACGCTCGCTCCGGGGTCCGCGGTCGGCGCGCACGAGCTCACCGAGTTCGTGCGCGACCGGGACGGCGAGAGCCTCGTACCCGAGGCGGTACTCGTGGCAGATCGGATCCCGACGACCGAGCAGGGCAAGCCCGACCGGGTCGCGATCACGGCCGCGCTCGCCCGCGCCGCGGGTACCTGACGCCACATGACACTGCCGGCCGGCTACACCGGCACGGCAGCGAGAGCGGTGACGTCCGGGAGCTTGAGTCCGAGCTGCGCCCAGCTCTCGCCGGCATCGTCGCTGGTCAGCAGCGTCCCGCCGCGCAGGCCGACAAGCAGCCGGCCCGCCGGCCGCGCCAGCGCGAGGAGCGCATACGGCATCCGGCGCAGCTCCGGCGCTGCGCCCCAATTGTCGATTGCCTCCCAGCCGTTGCCGCGCGAGCGCAGCAGGAGGGAGTCACCGTCACCCTCGCCGTGCGCGGCAAACGGCGACCGGCTGATCGATACGTACCAGAGGTCGGGGTCGGCCGGATCGATCGCCTGGGCCCACGCGTAGTGGCGGTCGAGGCTCTCCTCGCGGCGGGCCCATGTCTCGCCGCCGTCATCGGAACGCGCGATTCCCTGTCCGGCGGCCTCGTAGAGGCGGTCCGGGGCGAGCGGATGCGTACGCAGGTCGTGCGCGTCGCTGTGGGCGCGGGGGTTGTGATCGATCCACGAGGCGCCGCCATCGAAGGAACGGATCACGCCCCCGAGCTCGATCCCGACCGTGAGCCGCGCGGGATCCGTGGGGTGGGGGGCGATCGTGCGGACGTGGTGGGTCCATGGTCGCGGCGGGAAGGACCAGCGCGGCACGCTCGGCACGTCGAGCAGCGCCGGCAGCGGCTGCCACGCCCGGCCGCCGTCGTCAGATCGATACAGGTTGCTCGGCTCCGTCCCTGCATACACGATCGAGACGCCCGCGTGGCTGTCCGACGGCGAGACGGCGAGCGACAGAACGCGGCGGTCAGTCAGTCCCCGCTCGTCCGAGTGCCACGTGTCGCCCCCATCGTCGCTGGCGAACAGGCCGTCCTCGAACGTTCCAACGTAGACGCGGTTCGGGTCGCGCGGGTCGACGGCCACGCAGCGCGCGTCGGCGCCCTCGAGCGTCGAGTGCGAATCGTGGGCGCCGGCGCGATCGATCGTGAAGCGGACGATCCGGTCGCCGGCGACGGCGTATACGCGCGAGCCGTCAGCCATCGGCCTGCTCCGATCCTGCCGTGACCGGAGCCGGCCGCCGCGCATTGCGCGCACGCTCGTACGTGAGCCGGAAGAGCTCAATCGTGCGCTCCACGTCACCCGGGCCGGAGATCGAGACCGTGACCCAACCGGAATCGGGCAGGACGTGATGCGGTCGCGCGCGGCCGGCGGCGATCAACTCGTCGCGCACGCGCCGCGGGAACGGCAGGTCGGCGATCCGGTCACCGTGCAGATGGCCGAGCTCGCGGCGCCCGACCTTGAACTCGACGCCCCCGAAGCGGTGTGGCGCGACGCTCACCCCAGGCCAGGACGAGACCGTGTCGGCGATCTGCGCGCCCGGACCGCGGTGTTCCTCGGTGTTCGATGTGGGGGTGGTGGTCATGTCGCGAGGGTAGACCCGGCACACGCCCGGCGCCATCGGCAATTGGACTTAGGACCTGCGTCGGCCCCGCTTACTTGACCCAGGCGTCGTCGACCGGCTCGCCGTCGCCGGCGTGGTGGGGGCCGAAAGCGAGCAGCTCGAGGCCCGCGGGCCCGGCCTCGAACGCGCGCGCGACCCGGGGCGCGACCCGCACCGCGTCGAGCTCACGCAATTCGATCAACTCGTCGTCGAGCTTCACCCAGCCCGAGCCGCCGAGTACGACGTAGATCTCCTCCGCTCCGGTGTGGCGGTGTGAGACCTTCCGGTGCTGCGTAGCCATCCGTCGCCTCCCGTCGTGTCGCATCGGACCCGCAAGACCGAGGCCGGTCGTCGCCGACCACGTCACGTTACGCAACCAGCGCGGAGGCCGAGACCTCGGGCTCCTCGAACGCGAACGTCCCGCCGCGCTCCCACGCCTCCAAGCCCGGATGCTTGGCGCCGGCCTTCCGGTAGTGGATCAGCTCCCACAGCCCCTCGGGACAGCGTCCCTCTTGCGAGGTCATGCTGCCGGGCCAGTCGATCTCGTCGAGTGGGACCTGGTTGTAGGAGACGAGCACCCGGGGTTCGAGCACGATCAGATTCGTGGTTCCCGGCAGCGCCGCGGAGGGAGCCGTGAAGGCTTTGGGCCCGCCGGAGCGGAAGGCTTGCGCCACGGCTCGGCACCGGCCGTGGTCGTCGGCTACGAGGTCGCCCGGATCGAGGCCGAACTCCGTCGCGTTGTCAAACGTGAGCGCGAGCGGGTCGCCCTCGAGCTGCGCGCGGATCGCCCACAGCGGATAGCGCACCAGCACGGCGCGCTCGCGTGTGCGCCTGTCCTCGTTTCGCAGCAGCTCCGCCCACGGCGTCAGTGGGTGCAGGCTGAGATATTGCGTGAAACCCGCGCCGGCGGCGTTGTAGCGGCCCGCCGCGAAGTTCTCGACCGCCCAGAGCGGCGTCTCGTAGTTCGCGAGACGAAAGGCGATGACCTCCATGCCGGCGACCCTCAGGCCGCGACGCTGCCGCGCGATGCCGCCGCTGCGGCGATCAGGAGCTCGAGCTTTTCAGGATCGTCGAGAACGTCCGCAGGGGTTGCTCCTTCGAGATCGGCCCGTGGGTGGTCAAACCATTCGACGACCCCAGGCCCGGTGAGGCTGTGGCGCAGCTGGTTGACGATCCGGGCCACGATCCGCAAGCGGCGCTCGTCCTCGCCGCTCGGATGCGCCCGCTCCCGATCCGAGATCCACCGCTGATAGGTACGCGGGCTCACGTGGAGCAGGTCCGCTTTTCGCGGCTGGCTCACCGAGGCCAGCTTGGAATCGAGCCAAGAGGCGACCTCATGCGCGGCACGGTCCTCGCCGATCGGTTCGCGGTCGGCAATCCGTGCGAACAGGAACCGCAGCTGTTCAAGCGCCAGCCGCAGCTGCCGGCGCCGCTGCGGGTCCTGGGCGCGAATCGCCGATTGGGCCCGGAGCGCTGCGCTCTGGAGTTTGATCCACAGCCATGGGTTGACGAGCGCGAGCTGGGCATCGTCCCCGGCGGCGATCGCATCGGCGAGATCCTCCACCAGCCCGACCACCGACGCGGGGGTCTCGGATTCCTTCGCCAACGTGGCGTTCGCGTCGGCGAGTTCGCGGGCGACGCTCGCGGGTTGACGGATGTCCAGCGCGGTGGCGGGCATGTGTCGTCATCATACGCCATCATCACGACAACGCGGGAACCGTGAGGCGCCGGCCCTAACGACTCCTAACGCGCCGACCGCGAAGTCATCAACCCGAGGCGCAGCCCTCCGTGAGCATCCGCTGCTCGCTGGTCGGCCGTCCGGTCCAGAGAATGATCGCCTCGTTGTGGCGCTGCACTCGACCGAACGTCCTGGCGTCCTCGATCGCGGCCGGCTCCAGCCGCTCGGCGACGCGGCTGCTCGCGTAGAAGCCGATCAGGGTCGGGGTGGTGCCGTTCTCGATCGCGAGCTCGCCGAGCGGCGTCTGCGGGCTGTCACTCGGCAGGCCCAGGCTCGGGCCGCCGCTGACGTGCATCCCCTCGCCCGCCAGGCATGATCGCGTTCGCTCCAGATCCGCGAGCACCACGCGCCACGCGAGCGGGATCGCCACCGGAGTCAGGCGTCTACATGTGCCCGCGAGTTGCAGCGTGTCGGTCACCATCCGAGCGAAGTCCTGGGGGCAGCGAAAGCGGGTGCCGTCACTGAGGACGAGCACGCAGGGCCGCGCGCCGGCAACCGGGGCGCTGGTCGGGATCCCGTCACAGACCGTCGGGCCTGCGACTCCGCCCTCGCCCCGGCGAGCTGACGTCGAGCCGCCGCATCCCGCCAGATAGGCGGCCGCCACGACCACTGCACAAGCAGTCGCAGCAAACCCGATCCGCATCGCTCAAGAATTGCACGCGGTCTGGGTGGCCCGCGGAGCCTCGCGGTGACGGGCTTGCCGGACCGGCTCGGTCAGCCTGTGCTTTGCGCCGGTATCGCGGGCGTCAGCCCATGGCGGCGCATGACCTCGGCGACCGCCGCGACGTCGGGCGGTCCCCCGGCGGCTGCGGCAAGGGCTCGGTTCATGTCACGAAAGTAGGCGGGCCCGAAAACGCCGGGCGATGCGATCGCGAGGAACTTGACGTCGCTCTTTCCGCGGTTGTCGAAGCCGTGCACCTGGCCCCGGCGGATGCAGACCGAGTCGCCTGGTCGTATCTCGCGCTCCTGGCCGTCGATCACGTACACGCAGGTTCCCTCAAGCCCGTAGACCGTCTCCTCGAAGCTGTCGTGGCTGTGCGCCACCGGGACCCTCGCCCCGGCCGGAACGGTGCACTCGAACACGGTCACGCTGGCGTTCGAATCCTCGGCCTCGACCAGGAACTCGACTGTGATCGACCCGACCTCAATCGTGTTTGCAGTGTCGGTTGCCATGTGAGCCTCCATGCCCCGATGTTGGGATAAGTGAGTAAAGGGACTTGACGAGCCTAGAGGGTCTGCGCGATACTGTCAAGTCACTTGACCAATCGGCTGGGATATCCACTTGGGCCGCCGTTGATCGGGGCACTGATGCGTATGCCGCTCGACGTGATCCTGGCCCGGATGCTTGCGGGCTTGCACTCGGCGGGGTTCGATGACCTTGTGGCCGCACATCTGGTCGTGCTGCGATACCCAGGGCCCGAGGACAGGCGTCCATCGGACCTCGCGGCGGAGGCCGGGATGACCAAGCAGGCGATCAATTACCTCCTCGGCCAGATGGAGCGCATGGGCTATCTGATTCGCGTGGCCGATCCCGACGACCAGCGCTCCAAGCGCGTCCATCTGACACCGCGGGGAGATGCGGCCGGCCAGACAATCCGCGCGACCGTGGCCGAGATCGAGTCCGAGCTCGAACGCGAGATGGGGGCGGAGTCCTTCGACGAGCTACGCCGGCTGCTGAGCGAACTCAACGACACGGCGTTCGTGGCCGGCGGTCGACCAGCGTGAGCATCACGGGAGGCGGATATCGGTGTTCTCGCTCGCGGAGCGTCGCTCGTCTTCGGTCATTTCGGACTCCCTGACCGGGGTGACGATCGTCCAGTGGCGGCCCACCGGGCAGTACTGAAACCTCCACCACCAGAGCCGCACCGATTTGACGGACACCGCCGGAATCCAGATCGTCGTGAACACGTGTCCCTGGCGGCAGCGGACGGCCACGTTGCCGCCGAGCCGCCCCGTGCGCAGCCAGATCGCGGCCGCCTCGAGCGCGAGGGCCCCGGCGACGATCAGCGCACGGCCGCGCGCGCGGTGCTGGTCACCTTTTCCGTCTCCATCACGCAGGTCCAAATCCAACATGTCAGGCCTCCCGCTGCTGGTGATCGTTCTCGTGCACGCTACGCCCGTCACTCCGCGTCCGACGACGAAGGTCTGCCAAGCTGATGGCCGTGAGCGTGATCGCGGTGGCAGATATGTTCGGGATCGAAGGGGCGCGCGACGAGCTCGGCGAGATGCTCGAGCGCTTCGAGCGCGACGCGAACGGACAGCCCGGCTGCCGGCGCTACACGGTCGCCGCGACCGTGACTGACCCGGTCCACTTCGTGTTGTTGAGCGCGTGGGAATCCCAGGACACGCTCGATGCGCACTACCGCTCGCGCTTGTTCACTGATTTCCAGTTCGGGCTGCAGGGGCTGCTCGCCCGGCCCAGCGAGCTGACGATCTATTCGGTCGACGGTGAAATGCGGCCGGTCGACACGAGTCCGATGGACCCGCGCGACGCCGACTAGAGCGCCTCTGACAGCGCCTCGGCGATCGGCGTGTCGCCGCCGTTCACGTACAGGGTGGCGCCCGTCGCACGCGGGTCGAAGAGCAACGCAACGAGCACGGCGGCGACGTCGTCACGGCTGACGCGACCGCGAAACGGAGTCGTGTCGATTCGCACCCGGCCGGTACCGGGATCGTCGGTCAGGGCTCCCGGCCTGACGATCGTCCAGTCGCGGTCACTGCTCGCGACCGCCGCGTCCGCCGCGGCCTTCGCGCGCAGGTAGACGCTGAACACGTCGTCGTCATCCGGCGGTGCCTCGGCGCCCACCGAGCTGACGATCACGTGGCGGACAACGCCGGCGGCGGTCGAGGCCGCCAGCAGCTTGATCGCGCCGTCGCGATCCATCGTGAGCTTGCGCTCGGCGCCGCTGCCGGCGCCGGCGCCGGCGGCGAACACCGCCGCGTCGGCGCCCCGCAAGGCCTCGATCACCTCATCGACCGTCGCGTGCTCGAGATCGCAGACGACCGGCTCCACGCCGGGCGCGCGAAGCTCGTCGGCATGGTCGGGGTTGCGGATCAGCGCGATCACCGTGTCACCACCGGCCACGAGGCGCTCGGTGAGCCGCCTCGCGACCTTCCCGTTAGCTCCGGCGATCGCGATCCGCATCGTGCCTCAGCCTACCGAGTGCGTCCGCTGCAGTACACGCCCGCACCACGGTCGCGGTAGGGTGGCCGCCAATGGCCGAGGATCCGAATCCATACGATCGGGACCTGTTCGGAGCCGAGCACGTCCGCGTCTACGAGCGTCGCTGAGGACGCGTCGATGGGCCGGCTCGCCGACAAGGTCGCGCTGATCACCGGAGGTGAGAGCGGGATCGGGCTCGCGACGTCGCGGTTGTTCGTCAGTGAAGGCGCGAGCGTCGCGATCATCGGCGTCGATCAGGCGAAGTTGGAGGCCGCCGCGGCGGAGCTCGGCCCCGAGCGCGGGCTCTGCACCATCGCCGACGTCACCGACGAGGCCGCGGTCGAGCGAGCGGTAGCCGAGGCGGTGGGGCGCTACGGGCGGCTGGACATCGTGGTCAGCAACGCCGGGATCACGGGCGAGGTGAGCGAGCTCGTCAACTACCCCTCGGAGGCGTTCGCGCGCACGCTCGACGTGCACGTCCTCGGCGCCTTCCATGTCCTCAAGCACACGATCCCGCACGTGGCCGACGGCGGTAGCATCATCATCACCTCGAGCGTCGTCGGCTTGATCGGAGCTCCCGGCGTGTCGGGCTACATCGCCGCCAAGCACGGCCAGGTCGGGCTGATGCGAGCCGCCGCGAAGGAGCTCGCGCCGCGACGGATCCGCGTCAACACGATGCACCCGGGGCCTACCTCGACCGCCTTCCAGGACTCGATCGAGACGCGAGCCACCGGCCTGCCACGCGATCAGGCCGCAAAGGCGTTCGATTCGATGATCCCCCTCGGGCGCCACACGACGGTCGATGAGATCGCTCACGGGATGCTCTACCTGGCCGCCGACGAGAGCGCGATGGTCACCTCGCACACGTTCTCGATCGACGGCGGGATGAGCGGCTGACACCGGCGAGCCGTCGCGCTTGCGCGGCGGTGACGTCGATATCGTCGAAACGTGGATGCGCTCGGGCTCGTGGAATCGATTCCGGGATGGCTGCGACCCGAGGACGCCGAGGTGCTGCACGCGCTCGCGCTCGCCAGCCGCGGTCCGATCCTCGAGGTCGGCACCTATCGGGGCAAGTCCGCCGTGCTGATGGCGCTCGCCCTTACCCAGGCGGGCGGCGACGAGACGCTGTTCACGGTCGATGTCGATCGGCGCGCGCTCGATGCCGCCGCGGCGCACGCGCGTGAGCGCGGCGTCGCGGACAGGATCGTGTTCGTGCGCGGGACATCGTCGGCGTTCGCCCGGTCTCACCCGCAGCTGCGCCCGGCGCTGACATTCGTCGACGGTGATCACAGCCGCGCCGGCGTCGAGCGCGACCTCGCCGCCCTGCGGCCGCTCGTGCCGGCGGGCGGCAGGCTCGTGTTCCACGACTTCAACGATCCGCGCAACGACGATCCAAGCTGCGTGGAGATCAAGGTCCGCCCGGCGGTCGAGTCCAGCTGGGTGTCGCGCGACTGCGAATTGGAGCGCGTGACCGGCGCCTGCGGCGTGTTTCTCCGGCGCCGTGTGCCGCCGGCGCCGCGGCGGACAGGGGCTGATCTGTCGCCGATGCACGATCTGCGCGATCTGTGGCGGTACCGCGTCCGGCTGCCGGCCGGCCGCGCGTGGCGGCGGCGGCTGGGCTAGCAGCGAGCTATGTTGCGGGCATGGACCGGACGCGGATCGAGGATCTCGACACCCCCTGCCTGGTCGTGGATCTGCGCCTGTTCGAAGCCAACGTGGCGCTGTGCATGGAGCGTCTGGCCGGCGTGGATGTGCGTCCGCATCTGAAGACGGCCAAGAGCCCGGCGGTCGCTCGCTTGCTGCTCGATGCCGGCGCGGTCGGCGTGTGCGTGGCAAAGCTCGGCGAGGCCGAGGTCATGCTCGAGGGCGGGATCGACGACGTGATGGTCACTACCGAGCTCGTCGGCCCGGCAAAGCTGCGCCGGCTGGTCGAGCTGCGCGAGCGGTGGCCCGAGGCATCGATCCGGGTCGTCGTCGACTCGTGGGAGGGAGCGTCGCGGCTCAACGCCGCGCTGGCGGAGCCGATCGAGACGCTGATCGAGGTCAACGTCGCCCAGAACCGGTGCGGCGTTGCGCCGCCCGCCGCGATCACGCTGGCCGACCGGCTTGTCGAGCTGGACAGGCTGAAGCTCATCGGCCTGCAGGGATACGAGGGGAACCTGCAGCACATCCGCGATCGCGACGAGCGGCGCTGGCGCTGCGATCGCGCGATGCAGCGGCTCGCGCGCGCCGCGGAGGACCTGCGCGAGGGCGGCCATCGGGTCGACGTGGTGACCACGGGCGGGACCGGGACGGCGGAGTTCTGCGCCGAGCATGAGATGGTGACCGAGGTCCAGCCCGGGTCATTCGCGTTCATGGACGCCGACTACCGGGACACCCACGGGGTCCCCTACGAGCACGCCTTGACGACCGTCGCCACGGTGATCAGCCATCCGACCGCGAATCGCGCGATGGTTGACGCCGGGCTCAAGACGTTGTCCAATGACTCCGGCCCGGCACGGGCCATCGACGCCCCCGGCTGGACCTACGAGCACGCCGGGGACGAGCACGGAGCGCTGATCGCCGGCGCGATGGCAGACCGTCGCGACCTGGAGGTCGGAGACCGGGTGACGCTCGTGCCCTCGCACATCGACACGACTTTGAACCTGCACGACACGATGCACGTCCAGCGGGACGGCGAGGTGCTCGCGCAGTGGGCGATCGCCGCACGCGGCAAGGTGCAGTGACGCGACGCGGTCGTTAGCCGCCGAGCGGTCGGGGGTTGGCGATCTGCCATGCGAACGCCAACGGCGAGGACGCCGTCAGGTCGATCGCGGGCTCGACGGTTGAGTACGACTGCACGTTGTCGCGGAAGACGGCGTGCCGGCCGTTGAAGCGGGCGAATGCGTCACCTCCCGTGGCCGGGCAGCGGCGCATGTGGCTCAGCAGCCCGGTGGTGGCGGCATTGCTCGGTCCCTCGACGACCGCGCCGGCGAGCACGGGCCCGGTCCCGTTCAGCGAGCCGGCGATGTTGGCCACCTGATGCTGCGGGCAATCCGGGAACGTCGTGCCGTCGCCGATCGCCAGCGAAACGCCCCACGCGTTGGCGCCGAGCACGTTGCCGAGCCAGCGGACCGACAGGGTTCGGAACCGCCGGCCGCCGGTCAGGCTCGCGTACTCACTCGCCATGACCGATAGCCCGAAGCCGTGCGAGGCGGTGTCCTCGACGTCCCACGGGTAGCCGAAGCCGAAGGGATCGCGGCGCGCGATCGCCAGCGCCCGGTCGAGCTGGCGGCGCAGGTCGGCCACGAGTGCCGCCCGGCTGACCGCGAGCCCGGAGGGATCGCCGGCAGCTGCGATCGCCCGGACCAGCTCATAGTGCGCCAGCCCGCTGACGTCATAGAGATTGAGCGTGTCAGCGGTCGTGCGGCTGGTGGCGATGTAGGCGCGGGCCCAGCGCGCCGCCCGCCGCAGGTAGAAGAGCGCTCGCCGGTGCGGCAGTCCCCGCGGGAGTGACCTGCCGCGCAACGCGTCGGCGAGCTCGACGGCGCCGAGCTCGAGGTCGTCGCGCCACTGGGTCTCGGGATAGAAGTCCCACGGAATCGTCGTCAGCAGGTGGCCTTTGGGATGCGTGTCCGCGGCGGCGAAGATTCCCTCACCCGCGCGCAGGCAGCGCGCCGCCAGTCGCCGCGCGCTGTGGCGAAAGACCTGGAAGCAGAGTCCGAAGGCGGCCGCATCGCGCCCGGCGAGGTTGGGGCTGACCGGCGAGCCCGGAGGGGCGGCGCGGAATACCGGGCGATGTCGGATATAGCGGTAGAGCGGGTTGTGGCCACCGTACTGGTCGTCTGCCTGCGGCAGGCGCCAGATGTCGTGGTCGGAGATCGTGTGGCTGTTGCCGTCGCCGATCCCAACCTGGTAGTAGAGCGTGTGCGTGTGGTTGTTCCACATTCGCAACAGCCACTGAACTCCGAAGCGCGCCTCGGCGGTGAAGTTCGAGTGCCCCGCGGTGTCGCCGAGCTGGGCCGGGAAGTCCCGCACCCCGGCCAGCATCAGGGCGACCGTGTAGCTGGTCGTCTGCACGAACTTGAGGTAGTCACCGGCGTCCCACCAGCCGCCGGCGGCGTCGACGAAATGGTGCAGCGAGTGCAGGTCACCCTTGAACGCGCCGTCGCCGTTGACCTTCGGCGTCAGGTAGGTCTGCGCGTGTTCGTCGTTGAGGTGCCCGGGCGCGGTTCGCAGCGCCGAGCGGATGAAGTCGGGGCCGTCGCGCTCGTTCTCGTAGAACGTCAGGGCGTTGTGGAGCGCCGCGCCGTACAGCTGGGCCGGGGATCCAATCGCGAAGACCGGTGATGCCGCGGCGGCTGGTCCGGAGACCTCGAGCACGTAGTCGCCGGGGGCGGCGAGCGAGTCGAAGTCAAGCGCGTACACGTCCGGAAACCGCCCACTCCACCGGCCGAGCGGGCCGGCGACCGTGCCGGTGAACACGACCGCCCCGTCCGACGAGCGCCGCACCGTGAACCGGGCGCCGGTCTCGGGGACAGGCGAGAGCAGATACGCGCGCTTGGCCGCCGCCGACGGATACCCGAGCTGGTTGACACGGACGAACGCGCGCGCGGCGGCCGCGCCGCGGGCACGGCGGGCGATGTTGGCGCCGCGCCCACTGCCGGCGATGGTGGCGCCGCGGAGACCGCCCGCGCCTCGCGCGTCAAGCGCCGGCCCGACCACCAGCGCTGCGGCCAGGACCGCCAGCGCCGCGATTCGCGCCCTCGAGGCAGTCATCGCGTCAGCGTCACCTTGCTCAGCCCGTGCGGCCGGTCCAGATCGACGCCGCGCAGCTCACCGAGCCGCAGCGCCGCAGCCTGACCGGGAATCGCCGCGATCATCGGCGCGGCCCACGAGTCAAGATCGGCGGCGATCCGGATGCCGATGTCGGCGTCGTCGACCAGCCGTTGATCGTCGGACACCGCGATCGTCAGCCCGACGTCACGCGCGATCGTGCCGGTCCAGTCACCGGTCGCGCCCTGCGAGCCGGACGTACTGACCAGCCACAGCGCGCCCGACGCGCCGAGCGCGGCGATCGGCCCGTGCAGCAGATCGGGCGGCGAGAAGGCTTCGGCCGGAATGCCGCTGAGCTCGCGCAGCTTGAGCGCCGTCTCGTACGCGGTCGGGAACTGGAGGCCGCGGCCGACTACCGTCACCAGCGTCGCGCCGTCGATCCGGTCAAACCGCTCGCGCCGGTCAAGCTGCTGGGCGACGGTTTGGCCCACGAGCGCGGGCAGGCGCTCGAAGGCGGCTGGGCGGACCACGTCGGGGCAGAGCCGGGCCGCGATCTGCGCGATCGCATGCAGCGAGCAGAGGTAGGTCTTGGTAGCCGCGACCGATACCTCCGGCCCGGCGAGCATGGGCACGATCACGTCGGCGTGAGCCGCGAGCGGCGAGCCGACATCGTTGGTGATCGCGACCGTCGGACGCCCCTGGGCACGCGCGGCGGCGAGGACCGCCGTGACGTCCGGCGAGCGGCCCGACTGCGAGATCGCCAGCACCGCGCCTCGACGCAGCCGGGGCGGGGAGTCACTCGAGTACAGCCACGGCGCCGCGAGCGCGATCGGCAGCCGGGCGATTGACCCGAGCAGGTACTGCGCGTAGCGGGCCGCGTTGTCGGAGGACCCGCGCGCGGCAATCACGAGGTAATCGACATCGTCGTCCGCCAGCAGGCGCGCGACAGCATCCGCCGCGTGCCAGCCGGGAGCTGTCCGCGCGGCGAGCACCTCGCCCTGCTCTCGCAGCTCGACCTCGAGCCGGCTGGGCCTCTCCAATCCCATGACCGCAGCCTAACGCTTTGTTAGTGACCTTTACAAGATCCAACCTTCATGCTTGACGCGGATCTCACAGGGCCTTTATAGTGGCCGCCCTCGGAAGGGTTCCTAACCAAAGGTCTAACGGCTCGTCGATATTAGCGGCGGCTGGGTGACTCACGACGGGCGTCCGCCCGGCAGCAGTAAACGGAGGGAGCAGCGAAATGCGACGTAGCGCGGCAGTGGTTGCGACGGTTCTCACGATCTTGGGGCTCGCCGCCTGCGGCGGCGGCAGCTCGAACGCGACCGGCGCCAACGGCGCGCCGGCCAAGTACGACGGCAAGCCGGTGACGATCACGTTCTGGAACCCGTTCACCGGGCGGCAGCTCGCGGTGATGAACAGCGTGATTGCCGACTTCCACAAGCTCTATCCGAAGATCACGGTCACCAGCCGGGGCGGGATCACCGACAACAACATCGTGGCGGCGATCCGCGGCGGCAGCCCCCCGGACCTGACGATGTCGCAGTCCGCCGACAACCTCGGCGAGTACTGCGGGACCGGAGCGTGGATCAACCTCGAGCCCTACATCAAACGTGACCACGTCAACATCGGCGAGGAGCCCGCCGCCGTTCAGGGCTACACGCAGTTCGACGGTGTCCGCTGCGCGCTGCCTGACCTGGCCGACGCCTACGGGCTGTACTACAACAAAGGCCTGTTCGCGAAGGCGGGCATCAGCTCGCCGCCGAAGACCTTCAGCCAACTGACGCAAGACGCCAAGAAGCTGACCCAGTTCAACTCCGACGGCTCGATCAAGGTCGCCGGCTTCGTGCCGACCAGTTCGTTCTACGAGAACCCCGCGGCGCACTACGCGCCGCTGTGGAACGCGCAGTGGGACCAGAACGGCAAGTCGTCGCTGGGCACCGATCCGGCGTGGGCGGCATACATGCGCTGGGACAGGCAGCTGATCGACTTCTACGGGGCGAGCAAGCTGGCCCGCTTTCTGTCGAGCGCGGGCGAGGAGTTCTCGCCATCGAACGACTTCGAGACCGGCAAGATCGCGATGGAGCTCGACGGCGAGTGGCGTGTTCAGTTCATCAAGTCCGATCACGCCAACATCGACTACGGGACTGCGCCGGCGCCGGTGGATCCCTCACAGCCGCAGCTGTACGGTGCCGGCTACACGACGGGCAACGTGATGGGGATCCCGAAGGGTGCGGCGAATCCGGCTGCGGCCTGGCTGCTGGCCAAGTACCTGGCCTTCAACACCGGCGCGATCGAGAAGTTCGCGAACGGGCTCGGCAACGTGCCGACGATCAAGTCGGCGCTGTCGGATCCGGTCCTCGCTCGTAATCCGCAGTTCGACACGTTCCTGAAGATCTTCGCCAACCCGCACACGTCAACCGATCCCAACACCGCGATCGGGTCCGCCAACCAGGAGATGCTCCAGAACTTCCAGACCAAGTGGGAGGACGGATCGGTTCCGGCGTCCGGGCTGGAGTCCGGACTGAAGGGAGTCGACTCGCAGATCGATGCGCAGGTGACGAACTCGACCCAGGGTGAGAAGGCGCCGTGAGCGACCGCGGTCAGACGAGCTTGACCGGCGCAGGTATGGCGCGTTGAGCACCGTACCCGCGGCGACCCGTGAGCCGTACCGGCTACCGCCGGTGAGCCCGGCGCGGCGCAGCGCGAAACGCAAGGCCGCGTGGCGGCGCCGGCTCACGGTGCTCGCGTTCATGAGCCCATGGATCGTGGGCTTCAGCGTCTTCTTCGGCTACCCGCTGATCGACAACGCGTACCTGTCGTTCACCCACTACGACCTGTTGTCGAACCCGGTCTGGATCGGGCTCGCCAACTACAAGTACCTGTTCGGCGGAGACTCGGAGGTGTGGCCGGCCGTCTCCAACACGCTCTGGTTCCTCGGCATCGCGGTGCCGCTGCAGGTGCTGTTCGCGTTCGGGATCGCGGTCATGGTCAGCCGTGCGCGGGCGGGCGCGGGGATCTTCAGGACGATCTTCTATCTGCCGACGCTGGCTCCGACGGTGGCCGCCACGCTCGGTTTCGTGTTCCTGTTCAACCCGGGCACCGGACCGGTCAACACGCTGCTGTCGAAGATCGGGATCACGGGGCCGCTGTGGTTTCAGTCACCGCACTGGGCCAAGCCGTCGCTGACGCTGTTGAGCCTGTGGGGCATCGGCAACGCGATGGTGATCTTCCTGGCGGCGATCCTCGACGTGCCCAAGCACCTGCACGAGGCCGCCGAGCTCGACGGCGCCGGCGCGCTGCGGCGGCTGTGGTACGTGACGCTGCCGACGATCAGCCCGGTGATCCTGTTCTCGATCGTGATCGCGGTGATCGCGGGGCTGCAGTACTTCGATCAGGCGTACGTCGCGAGCACGGTCGCACCGCCGGGCGCCGCCGGCGGAGCGGGAGACAGCTCGGTCACGCTCGGTTACCCCGACGGCTCGACCCTGTTCTACCCGCTGCTCCTCTATCAGCAGGGCTTCAGTTACTTCAACATGGGCTACGCCGCCGCCCTCTCGATGCTGCTGTTGGTGGTGTCACTTGCGGTCACGTTGCTGGTGCTGCGCAACTCCAACCGCTGGGTCCACGCACAGGGAGAGGGTCGCTGATGGCGACCGCGGTCCAAGCGCGCGCACCGGTCGCTCGTCGCGCGGTCCCGCGCGCGGTCCGCCGCAAGCGCCTGCTGGTCGCGATCGCCGAGCACAGCGTGCTGATCGTGCTGGCGATCATCTTTATCGCGCCGTTCGTGTTCATCGTCCTGACCGGGCTGATGACCAACGCCCAGTCGTTGACGTCGAACCTGTGGCCGCAGCCGTTTGACCTTCACAACATTGTCGAGGTGTTCAAGGAGGCGCCGATGCTGCGCTACGCCTGGAACACCTTCCTGTATGCGTCGCTGGCGACACTCGGCCTCGTGCTGTCGAGTGTCCCGGTCGCGTACGCGCTCGCCTGCCTGCGGTGGAAGGGACGCAACCTGGTGTTCATCGGCGTGCTCGTGTCGATGATGCTGCCGCCGCAGGTGACGGTGATCCCGGTCTACGTGATGTTCGCCCACCTGCACCTCGTCGGGACGATCTGGCCGCTGGTGATCCCCAACTGGTTCGGCGACGCCTTCTCGATCTTCCTGCTGCGCCAGTTCTTCTTGACGATCCCACCCGAGTACCGAGACGCGGCGCGGGTCGACGGGTGCGGGGAATTCAGGATCATGGTGTCGGTGGTCGCGCGTCTGGCGAAGCCCGCGATCGCCGCCGTCGCACTGTTCAGCTTCCTGCTGTGCTGGAACGACTTCTGGGGCCCGCTCCTGTACACGCTCGATAACCCGGCGCACTGGACGCTGTCGGTCGGGCTGGCGCAGTTCCGCAACCTCTACACGGTCAACTGGAACCTGGTGATGGCCGGGACGGTCGTGTTCATGGCGCCCGTGATCGTGCTGTTCTTCTTCGCCCAGAAGGCGTTCGTCGAGGGGATCACGCTGACGGGGGTGAAGGGATGAGTGCCGCGGGAGAAGGGATGAAACTCGCGGTCGTCGGCGCCGGATCGACCTACACGCCCGAGCTCGTCTCCGGGTTGATGCGCGAGCGCGAGCGGATCGACGTCCGCCGCCTGGCGCTGCATGACATCGATCGTGACCGGCGCGAGGTGCTCGGCGCGCTGTCGGAGCGGATCCTCGCGCGGCAGGGGTTCGACGGCGCACTCGACGTGACCGGCGATCTCGACCGCGCGCTCGACGGCGCCGATGCCGTCCTGATCCAGATCCGCGTCGGGGGGCAGGCGGCCCGGCTACGCGACGAGACGATCCCGGCCGCGTGCGGGTGCGTCGGCCAGGAGACGACCGGCGCCGGGGGGCTGGCGAAGGCGATGCGCACCGTACCGGTCGTGCTCGAAATCGCCGAGCGTGCGCGCGAGCGCGCCGCCGACGGCGCCTGGATCGTCGATTTCACCAACCCGGTCGGGATCGTGACCCGCGCCCTACTCGACGCCGGCCACCGCGCGGTCGGGCTCTGCAACGTCGCGATCACCTTCCAGCGCACGATCGCGGCCAAGCTCGGCGTCGCTCCGGCCCGGCTGCTCGTCAACCAGGTCGGCCTCAACCATCTGACCTGGATCCGCGAGGTGCTGCTCGACGGCGAGGATGTGCTCGAGCCGCTACTCGACGAGCATGGACAGGAGCTCGCCGACGAGGTCGGCCTGCCGCGGCAGTTGCTCGAGGACCTGGGCGCGATTCCGTCCTACTACCTGCGCTACTTCTACGCCGAGCGCGAGGTCGTGGCCGAACAGGCCGTGCAGCCCCCGCGGGCGCAGACGGTGGCCGAGATCGAGCGCGAGTTGCTCGAGCTCTACACCGATCCGATGTTGACCGAGAAGCCGGCGCTGCTGGATCAGCGCGGCGGCGCGTACTACAGCGAGGCCGCGACGCAGCTGGTCGCGTCACTCGCGACTGGCGACGACCAGGTCCAGGTGGTCGACGCCCGCAACGCCGGCACGCTCGCCGGCCTTGATGACGACGACGTCGTCGAGGTGCCCGCTCGGATCACCCGCGACGGGCCGGTGGCCTTGGAGCAGCGGCCGCTGGCTCCCGAGTTGCTCGGCCTGGTCCAGCACGTCGCCGCCTACGAGCGGCTCGCCGCGCGCGCGGCGGTGACGCGGGATCGCGACGCGGCGCGGCTGGCGCTGCTCGCAAATCCGCTCGTGCGCGAGTACGAGCTCGCCGACGGCCTGCTCGACGCCCTGCTCGCCGATCGCGCCGTGACGGCCAGGGAGGTTCGATGACAAGCGAGCCCAGCGAAGGCGTCGTGCTCGCGGTCGACGGCGGCGGCGTCAAGACCGATCTCGCGCTTGTGCATACCAGCGGCGAGCTGCTGGCGCTCGTTCGCGGCGGGCGCAGCTCGCCCCATTACATCGGGACCGGCGGCTGCGTGGCACTGCTCGCGCGGCTGCTCGAGCGCGCGTTCGCCCAGGCCCCGATCGACGCCGGCCACGCGATGCCCGCGGTGAGCGCCCAGATCATGGTCGCCGGAGCGGACCTGCCCGAGGAGCTGGCCGAGCTGCGAGCCGCGATCGAACCACTCGGGTGGACGCGGCGGCTCGTGATCGACAACGACACGCTGGCGCTGTTGAGATCGGGGACCGACCGCGGCTGGGGCGTCGCGGTCGTGTGCGGCGGCGGTATCAACTGCGTCGGGATCGCGCCCGACGGTCGCGAGGCGCGGTTCCCGGCGCTCGGGGCGATCACGGGCGATTGGGGCGGCGGCTACGACGTCGGGATCGCGGCGCTCGCGGCTGCCGCGCGGAGCGCCGACGGGCGCGGTCCACGGACGATCCTCGAATCGGCCGTGCCCGCCTACTACGAGCTCGACGAGCCACTCGACGTCGCCCGCGCGGTGCACCTGCGCGAGCTGCCGGGCGAACGGATCGGGGAACTGGCCCGGGTCGTGTTCCGGGCCGCGGGGACCGACTCGGTCGCAGCCGGGATCGTCCGCCACCTGACCGACGAGATCGTCGCGATGGCCACCGTCGCGCTGCGACGGCTCGATCTGACCGGCGAGGACGCCGACGTGGTCCTCGGCGGCGGGCTGATCCGGGCGGCGCCGAGCGGGGCAATCGAGGCGATCGCCGTGGCCGTGCGCGAGGTTGCGCCGGCGGCCAGGGTGATCGTCGCGCCGACCGCGCCGATCGTCGGGGCCGCGTTGCTCGGGCTCGATGCGCTGGCGATCAACTCGAGCGCGGTGGCGCGGGCCCGCAGCGAGCTCAACGCCGCCTTCGCGGTGATCGAGGGGGACGGCTCGCGCTTCTCGGTGGATGGCGACGGTGCGAACGAGCGAGTGCTGCGAGGGGGAGCCCATGGCTGAGGTCCGGTTCGAGCAAGCGACGCGGATCTTCCGCGGCAACCACGTGCCGGCCGTCGACCGGCTCGATCTGACGCTGGCCGATGGCGAGTTGCTGGTGCTCGTCGGTCCGTCAGGATCGGGGAAGTCGACTGCGCTGAGGATGCTCGCGGGGCTCGAAGAGGTCGATGCGGGCGCGGTCTACATCGGCGAGCGCGATGTGACCGATGTCCCGCCCAAGCACCGCGACATCGCGATGGTGTTCCAGAACTACGCGCTGTACCCGTACCTCGACGTGCGCTCGAACATCGGCTTCCCGCTCAAGATGGCCGGGGTGCGCAAGTCAGACCGCGATCGGCGCGTCGAGGAGGCGGCCGAGCTGCTCGGACTGACGCCGCTTCTGGATCGCAAACCGGCGCAGCTGTCCGGGGGCGAGCGTCAGCGGGCGGCGATGGGACGGGCGATCGTCCGCAACCCGCAGGTGTTCCTGATGGACGAGCCGCTCTCGAACCTCGACGCCAAGCTGCGCGTCAAGATGCGTGTCGACATCGCGGCGCTGCAACGCAGCCTTGGCGTGACGACCCTGTACGTGACCCACGATCAGGTCGAAGCGATGACGATGGGCGAGCGAGTGGCGGTCCTGCGCGACGGCCAGCTGCAGCAGTGCGGGCCGCCGCGGGAGCTCTACAGCCGGCCGGCGAACGTATTCGTGGCGGGCTTCATCGGGTCGCCGGCGATGAACCTGTGCCAGGCACGCCTCAACGGCGACGGAGTGGCCGACCTCAGCGGCGTTCCGATCCAGCTCCCACGCGACGCTGTGGCCGCCGCCGGCGCGCGCGGATTACGCGACGTACTGATCGGCCTCCGTCCCGAGTCACTCGAGATCAGCGACGGTGAGGGGATCCAGGCCAGCGTCGAGGTCGTCGAGGAGCTGGGCGCCGACGCGTTCGCGTTCTGCGACGCCAAGCTCGACGGCAGCGAGACGGAGACACGGCTGATCGCCCGTACGGACTGGCGCCGGCCGCCCGAGCGCGGCGAGCGCGTCGCGCTCTCGCCACGCGCCGGCGAGGCGCACGTGTTCGACCCGCAGACCGGCGAACGGCTCGGCGACGCGTAGTGCGGCCCGCCGCCGTTACGGTCCGCTGATGTCCGCGACCCCGGCGCTGCTGCGCACGCTGAACGAGCGCACGGTCCTCGAGGCGATCCGCGCCGCCGCGCCGATCTCGCGCGCCGAGCTGTCGCGGCGGGTGGGGATCTCCAAGCCGACCGTGTCACTAGCGCTGCAGTCGCTGCTCGACGCCCGACTCGTGCGCGAGGTGGACGGCTCCGAGCACCGCGGGCGCTACGGCGCCCGGCTGTTCGAGGCGATCCCCGATGCGCGGCTGGTGCTCGGCCTCGACATGGGAGCGCGCTTTCTGCGCGGCGCTATCTGTGACCTGCACGGCGACGTCCGCGCGCGCCACGACATCGAATCCGCCGGCGCCGACGCGTTCGCGCTGCTCGACGCGGCGGCCGAGCTGCGTGAGCAGTTGCTGTCCACCAGCGAGCTGGCCGCCGGCGCGATCGACGGCGCGATCATCGGTGTCCCCGGCGTCGTGGATCCCGGCAGCGGCCGGGTCCGGCTCGGCGAGAACGTCCCGCGGCTCGAGGGCCTGCAGATCGGCCGCGAGCTCGAGTCCCGCCTCGGCGTACGGGTCTCGGTCGAGAATGACATCAACCTGGCCGCGGTCGGCGAGCGCTGGCGCGGGGTCGGCGCGGGCGTCGACAACTTCGCGTTCTTGTCAGTCGGCACCGGCCTCGGCGCCGGGCTCGTGATCCGCGGCGAGCTACATCGCGGCCACAACGGCGCCGCCGGCGAGCTCGACTTCGCGCTCGGCGCGGCGGCGGTCGAGCGCGATGACCCGTGCGCGGGGGCGCTGTCGGCGTTTGCGCAGGCGGCCGCGCGCGAGGCCCGCTTCGAGACCGAGCTCGAGCCGCCCTACTCGGTGCCCGCGATCTTTGGCGCCGCCCGCGCCGGTGACCGGCTCGGGCACGAGGTCGTCACCGAGGCGGCGCGGCGGATCGCGGTCCACATCGCCCCGCTCGCCGCGGTCTGCGACCTCGAGCTGGTCGTACTCGGCGGCGGGATCGGCGCCAACGGCGATCTCCTGCTCGCGCCGATTCGCGAGCTGCTCGCCGCGCAGCTGCCGTTTCCCCCGCGGGTCGAGGTGTCGAACCTCGGCGACGCGGCCGTTCTCGCGGGCGCGCTGGCGATCGGGCTGCGCGCGGCGCTGGACAACGCCTTCTCGCAGCGCGGCTGAGCGCTCGACTCGGTTCCCGGTAGGCAGATAACCTACCGTTATGAAGGATCTCCCAGTGCTGTTCGTGGTCGATCACGACGAGAGTTCGCTCGCCGTCATCGTCAGCGACCTGGAGCGGCGATTCGGCCGCGACTTCTCGGTCCGAGGTACGAGCTCATCCGCGGGCGCGATCGAGGCTCTCAGCGACTTTGCCCAGGCCGGTCAGCCGGTCGCGCTGGTGCTCGTGGATGATTCGGCGGCGGAGATCCTCGCGCGCGTGCACGAGTTGCACCCGCGGTCCAAGCGCGTGCTGCTGGTGGATCGCGACTACTCCGCCACGAGCCCCGCGGTGCAGGCGATGGCGCTCGGCCGCGCCGACTATCACCTGGTCCGCCCCTGGGCCGACAACGAGATCATGTTCGAGGCGATGAGCGGCTACCTCTCCTCATGGACGCGGGAGCGCAAGCCGAACTTCGAAACGTTTCGGATCGTCGCGCGCGAGCACGACCCACGGCTGCCGCGGGTGCGCGACGCCCTGTCGCGGTTCAACCTGCCGTACGCCTTCTACGCCAGCGACAGCGAGGAAGGACGGCAGTTGCTGGCTGGAGCGGACCTGGCCGGGACGCAGCTGCCGGTCGTGATCCGCTACGACGGACAGGTGACCGATCGATCCCGAGACGCTCGACCTGGCACGCGCGATCGGCGTCAACGTTGAAAACGAGACTCGACTCCTGCGACGTCGCGATCGTCGGAGCGGGACCGGCCGGACTGACGGCGGCGGTGTATGCCGCATCGGAGGGGCTCGAGACGGTCATGCTCGAGCAGGGCATCTCCGGCGGCCAAGCCGGAACGAGTCCGCTGATCCGAAATTACCCCGGCTTTCCGCACGGCGTCGACGGCGGGCTGCTGATGGTTTCGACCTGCGAGCAGGCGTGGCTGATGGGGGCGCACATCGTCTTTGCGCAACGGGCGGTCGGCGCTGCGACCGGCGCGGCGACCGATCGGGTCATGCGAGCTGATCGACGGCAGCGAGCTGACCGCCCGGGCCGTCGTGATCGCCACCGGGATCGAGTGGCGGCGGCTCGGGGTGACGCGACTCGAGGAGCTCGTCGGGGCCGGCGTGTTCTACGGCGCCGCCGTGAGCGAGAGCCGGGCGATGCGGGGCCAGGATGTGTTCATCGTCGGCGCTGGAAACTCCGCCGGACAGGCGGCGCTCCATCTCGGCAAGCACGCGCGGACGGTGACGCTGGTCGTCCGAGGAGACAGCCTCGCCGCATCGATGTCGAATTACCTCATCGGGCCGATCGAATCAGCGCCGAACATCGCCGTCCGCTACCGCACCGAGGTGGTCGACGGCGCCGGCGACGAGCAGCTGCAGACGATCACGCTCGCGGACCGAGCCAACGGCACCGCCGAACAGGTCGCGGCTGCGGCCCTGTTCATCATGATCGGCGGGGATCCGCACACGCAGTGGCTCGACGGTCAGCTCGCCCGCGATCCGCAGGGTTATCTGGTGACCGGCCGCGACGTGCTGGACCACCCCGGGGTGACCTGGGAATGCGACCGCGATCCGCTGGCGCTCGAGACGAGCATGTCGGGCGTGTTCGCGGCTGGTGACGTGCGCCAGGACTCGATCAGGCGCGTCGCGTCCGCGGTCGGAGACGGAGCCACCGTTGTACGCCTGGTGCATCAGCATCTGCGAACGCACGAGCCCGAGCGCACTGCCGCGTAGGCTCGCTTTCGCCGCGGCATTACCATCTGGGCCATGAAGCGCTCCAAGCAAAGCTCGAAGTTGTCACTCTGGTCCGAGGACTCGGTGTTGTCGATCGCGAGCAAGGGATCGGCACTGTCGATCGGATCGGTCGGCTCGGTGCTGTCGGTCGGATCGCTCGGGTCGGCGGCCTCGGTGTTCTCCGTCGGGTCGGCCGCCTCGGCACTCTCGATCGGGTCGTTCCTCTCCGTCGGCGCGGTGCTGTCGTTCGGGGCCGTGTGGGGCGTGATGCGTGCCGGCAAGCGCTGAGTGGGCTCGGACGCGCCTGCCGTGGAGCGGGGGTCGGGCGCGGGGCGGTAATTGGCTTAGGAAAGGGTGACGGAGGTTGGTCGCCGCCAGGACATCGCCCGGTCTCGGCGCGTAAAATCCCCCGCCCCTTGCGCGGAGGTTTGCAGTGATCGAGATGCTCGACGGGATGCCGGACGGTGTGCTCGGTTTCCGGGCCACCGGAAAGCTGACGGCGGAGGACTACACCGATGGGATGATGCCGGCGCTGCGCGAAGCCGCTGAGTCGGGTGAGATGCGGATCGTGTACATCCTCGGCGAGGACTTCCACGGTCTCGAGGCCGGCGCGATGGTGGAGGACGTCAAGGCCGGGTTCGAATTGGGCGTCGGTCACCACTCGTCGTTCAAGCGTCTGGCGATGGTCTCCGATCTCGAGTGGATCCAGAACTCGATTCGCCTCCTCGGTTGGATGTCACCGGGCGAGCTGAAGCTGTTCGGCCTCGATCAGATCCCAGAAGCGATCGCCTGGGCCGCCGGCTGACGCGGGGCCCGCGCGCCACGGAGCCAGACCGGAGATCCAATCCGTAGGATTCCGGTCCAGACACGTGTCAGCTCAACCCGACAGCACAGGCAGCCTCCGCGCGGCGCTGACGCCGGAGGCGCTGCGAGACGCGATGCGGCCGAGCCGGCCGGTGTTCGCGAACCCGTGGGAGTCCGAGGTCGACATGTTCGCCTGCTACGTCGCGGTGAGCTTCGTCGATCCCTTCCTGCTGTGGCTGGGCGGCAAGCTGATGGGCACGATCTTCGGCTTCAGCTCGCACTGGCCCCTGGGCGTGTTCATGGTCGCGGCGCTCGTCGGCGCCGCCGGCTTCATCACGATCGTCGGGCGCGAGCGCACCCGCCTGTCGGTTGACTTCCTGGCGATCGCGGCCTGGCTCGTGCTGGGCTTCATCGTCGCGCCGATCCTGGGCCTGGCGCCTCCGCCGGTGGTGGCGATCGTGTGTTATGCGGTCCTGCTCGTGCTCACGTTCCTGTACGTGATCCGCTTCGGCCACTTCCAGATCGCATTCCTGCGGACGCTCAGCTGGCCGATCACGTGGACGTTGCTGGCGCTGTTCTTCGCCTACGCCGCCCACCAGCTGATCCTGTATCCGTCGAGTTAGCCTCACCGGCCCTCGAGACACGCGCCTCGTGCAGTGCTCGTCCACGGTCCGAGTTCTAGGCGCGTGCGGATAACGCGGTCATAACGCCGTTACCGACCCGTTAACCGCCCTTCGGCATCATCACTGCCAGACGTCGGCGCGGGCTTCGGTCTAGCGCCGACGCTCCATATTCGGGGCGTCTCGTCAGCGCCGCGCGATCTCGACCGGTCCAGCAGGCATGAGCTCGAGCTGACCGACGGGCGGCTCGAGCGCCACCTGGTCCTCGCCGCCGGGCAGGTCGGGCTCGGCGTCGGCCACGGCTGGGAAGCGCACCTCGACGCGCAGACCGCCGCTCGCGCCGGGGCGAACGTCGAGCGTCGCGTGGTGGGCATCGACGATCGCCGCGACGATCGACAGACCGAGGCCAAAGCCGGCGCCCTGACCGGTGCGCTCCTGCGTCAGACGCTGGAAGGGCTGCAGCAGGCGGTCGATTTGATCGCCGTCGATCGGCGCGCCGGTATTGGCGATCGCCAGTGTCGCCTGGGCGCCGTCGTTTTCGACCCAGACCCGCACGCGTCCGTTCGGGACGTTGTGCCGGATCGCGTTCTCGATCAGATTCGACGCCAGGCGCCCGATCAGGCGCCGGTCACCGGAAAGGATCGCCGGCTCGAGCGTCGCCTGGAGCCGGACGCCCCGGGCGCGTGCGCCGGGCTCCTCGGTCCGCAGCGTCTCGCGGACGATCGCCGCCAGTTCGACTCGCTCGCGATGGTCGATGCCGCGCTGACCCTGGGCGAGCGCCAGCAGCGCATCGATCAGCTGCTCCTGCTGTTCGGACTCCTCGAGCACCTGCCGGCAGGCAGTTCGGAACGTGCTGACCGTCGCCCTGGGATCGGTCAGCACCATCTCGAGCAGCGCTCGCGCGGCGGTCAGCGGGGTGCGGAGCTCGTGCGAAGCGTTGGCGACGAACCGCCGTTGGGCGTTGAACGCCCCTTCGAGGCGCTCGAGCAGCCCATCGATCGTGTCGGCGAGCTCGCGCAGCTCGTCCGGCGGGCCCTCGAGCGCGAGCCGCCGGTTGAGGTTGGCCTCTGAGATCTGCTGCGTGGCGGCGGTCATCGTGCGTAATGGACGCAGCACCCGGCCGGCCACCAGCCAGCCGAGCCCGGTCGAGATCAGCGCCATGATCGCCAGCGCGATGCTCGACTCGATGATCAGCTGGTGCAGGTCATACACCCGCTGCTGGGATCCGACAGTGATGATCGCCTTACGACCCTTGGTCGACTGCAGCAGCTGCCTGACTGGCGGTGGGACGGCGACCTGGTGGACGGTGCTGAGCTTCGGGGTCGCGCCGGGCCTGGCGTGCAGGTTTGCCTTGGCCTGGGCCGTGGCTCGATTCAACGACGCGCCGCGGGGGAGGGCGCTCCCGGCGGCGCGGATGAACGACGGCGCGCTGTAGGTCAGGGGATCGTGCTCGACGAACGTGTAGGTGATCGCCAGCAACGCAGCACCCGAGACCAGGAACAGCCCGCCGTACAGGAGCGTCAGGCGCCAGCGGACGGTGGTCTGCGGATGGCGCAAGCGAATTGCTGGGCTGCGGCGCTTGTTGGGGACTCTCACGACGGTGTTCCGATCCTGTAGCCGACAGGGGTGACGGTTTGGATCACCGGTGGCTCGCCCAGCTTAGCCCGCAGCCTGCTGACCGTCATCCGCACGGTGTTGGTGAACGGATCGGTGGCATCGTCCCAGGCGCGCTCGAGGATCTCCTCGGTCGAGACGACGGCGCCCCCGGCGCCGAGCAGGAGCTCGAGAACGGCGAACTCCTTCGGGCTGAGCGCGACCGGCTGCCCGGCGCGGGTCACGGCCCGCCGCGAGGAGTCGAGGCTGAGGTCGCCGTGCGTCAGCGTCGGGGGCAGCGCCGGGCGCGAGCGACGCGCGAGCGCGCGGATGCGCGCCACCAGCTCGGTCATATGAAACGGCTTCGGCAGGTAATCGTCGGCGCCGAGGCTCAGTCCTTCGATCCGGTCCTCGAGCGTGCCGGCGGCGGTCAGCATCAGCACCCCGCACGTGTGATCCTCGGCGACCAGCGTCCGGCAGACCTCGTCGCCGTGCACGCCCGGGAGGTCGCGGTCGAGGACGACCACGTCATAACTGGTCAGCGTCGTCCGGGCGAGCGCCTCGCGCCCATCGAACGCGACGTCGACCGCCATGCCCTCCCGCCGAAGCACGGTCGCCACGGCTGCGGCGAGCCTCGGGTGATCCTCGACCACCAGCACTCTCATCCCGGACTCCTGATCACCACGTTGGCTCTTTCGTGCCGCACCGACCGAGATCCACTCGCGCCGCGGCCGCTGGTCAGGATGCCCGAACAGCGGTAACGGCGACATAACAACGTTACGTCGGTGTTAGTGCGCACGTCGTACAACGACGGTCGACGCACGACTCAGCGCGGCGTCGGAGAGCTGCGAGATGAAGATCGACAAGCATGCGTAGACCGTCATTGGGCGCGATCGCGGGCGGCAAACGCCGCCGGCGCGTGGGCGCCGCCCTGGCGCTGCTCGCGGTGATCGCCGTGATCGTCGTCGTGGTCCTCGGCAACAGCTCGTCTCCGTCACCGAATGCCGCCGCAAACGCGAGTCAAGCCACCGGCGCCGCGACCGTCGAGCGCCGCAACCTGACCGAGACCGACACCGAAGCGGGCACGCTCAGCTATGACGATCCCCAGACCGTGTACAACCGCCTGGGCGGCACGATCACCTGGCTCCCGCAGCTCGGGCAGAAGATCAAGCCCGGCGGGATGCTGTACAAGGTCGACGGGGAACCGGTGACGCTGATGGACGGCGGCACGCCTGCCTACCGAACCCTCGCGCCGGGGATCACCGACGGCGCCGACGTGCTCGAGCTCAACCGCAACCTCGCGCGCCTGGGCTTCGACCCCGATGGGATCGTCGTCGACGACGTCTGGCAGGCCGCCACGACGGTCGGAGTCGAACTTTTCCAGGAGTCGCTCGGCGAGACACCGACCGGCACGCTTGCGTTCGGGCAGGTCGTCTTCCTGCCCGGGCCGCAGCTGGTCTCGACGGTGGACGGCACGCTCGGCGCCGACGGCGGGGGCGGATCCGGCGCGGGCGGCAGCTCGGGCACGTCGGCGAGCGTCAGGCTCGCGCCCGCGCGGCCTGAGTACGTGAGCCTGACGACCACCAGCACCACCTCGAGCGGCACGGCGACCGCTCCCGCGACGTCCACGCCGACGACCACGACCCCGATCACGAGCCCGACGACGACCACCACGGCGACCACCACCCCACCCCCCAAGCGCCGCAAGCCCAGCCGGCGACCGCGGCGTTCGGAGACACACCACGGGTCGGGCAAGCAGCTGGGCGCCCTGATCGAGCTGCTCAAGGCCGAGATCGCGCAGCTCAAGCAGCAGCACGCGCAGCCACAGTCGAGCGGCCAGGGTGGCAACGGCAGCCACGGCGGCTCCTCGAGCCACAACCACAAGCGCAATTCATCATCGAACTCGTCGAACGCCGGCTCGAAGGGGTCCGGTTCCGGTGGTGGCGGGGGCGGCGGTGGCGGGTCGGCGTCGGAGATCCTGCAGACGACCTCGACCCAGCTGGTGGTGACGGTCGACCTCGACGCGAGCCTCCAGAGCGAGGCGACCGTCGGCGAGCACGTGATGGTCGAGCTGCCCGACGGAACCTGGGTGCCGGGCAAGGTCACGGCGGTCAGCGCCGTGGCCCAGTCATCGAGCGACAACTCGGGCAGCAACGGCGGCGGCTCGAGCGGCGGGTCCGGACAGGGCGGCGGCTCGGGCGGTTCGTCGGCGACGATCCCCGTGACGGTCACGCTCAAGGGCCACCAGTCGGGCGCCGGCCTCGATCAGGCCGCGGTCAGCGTCAACTTCTCCAAGGCGAAGGCCAAGAACGTTCTCTCGGTGCCGGTCACGGCGCTGGTCGCCACCTCCGGCACGAGCTACGCGGTCCAGGAGGCGGCCGCGCCGCACAAACTGATCCCCGTGACGACGGGCCTGTTCGCAGCCGGCTACGTCGAGATCAAGGGTGCGGGCATTTACCCGGGTCTGCAGGTGACCGACTCGCAGGGATGAGCGTGACCCTCGACGAGCTTCCGGCGTCACCGCCGAGCGCCGATCGTGACGGGGTCGCGCTCGCGCTCGATGCGGTCGTCAAGGAGTATCCCGGCGGCGTCCGCGCCCTGGATGGCGTGAGCGTCGTGATCCCGAACGGGGATCGGGTTGCGGTGCTGGGACCCTCGGGATCGGGCAAGACGACGCTGCTGACCATTTTGGGGACGCTCGAGCGGGCGACGAGCGGCGGGGTTCGCGTCGCCGGCTGCGATGTGGGGCGGGCGTCGGACAGCGAGCTTGCCGGCCTGCGCGCGCACGAGATCGGATTCGTCTTCCAGACGTTTCACCTTCAGGACTCGATGACCGCGCTCGACAACGTCGCGACCGGGATGCTCTACACGGGCGCGCGCGGACGGGTGCGCCGGGCGGCGGCGCGCGAGGCGCTGGAGCGCGTCGGCCTCGGACACCGGCTCGACCACCGGCCGCCGCAGCTCTCGGGCGGAGAGCGCCAACGGGTCGCGATCGCCCGCGCGCTCGTCAAGCGACCGGTGATCATCCTCGCCGACGAGCCGACCGGAAACCTGGACTCGAAGTCCGGCGCCGAGGTCGTCAGCCTGCTGCACGGGCTCGCGGCCGACGGGGCGACCCTGGTCCTGATCACCCACGATCCGAACATCGCGTCGACGTTCGAGCGCCGGGTCGAGATGCGCGACGGTGAGATCGTCGCCGACGAGCGCGTATGAGCGCCGCCGACGCCCTGCCGCGCCGTGACCGGATCGATACGGCGCGGCTGCCGCTGCGCGAGCTGCTCTCGGTGGCGATCGGAGGATTGCGGACGCGCCGGTTGCGCGCCGCGCTGTCGGCCCTCGGGATCGCGATCGGGATCGGCGCGATGGTGGCCGTGGTCGGGGTCTCGTCCTCGAGTCAGGCCAAGCTGCTGGCCACGATCGACGCGCTCGGCACAAATCTGCTGACGGTCTCACCCGGGCAGAACTTTCTCGGCACCAACGAGGTTCTGCCGGCCACCTCGGTGCCGATGATCGGCGCGATGGCGAACGTGGACAGCGACGTCGCCATCTATGGCGTCTCCAACGCGACGGTTCTGCGGACCCCGTACGTCCCATCCGAGGAGACCGGCGGGATCGGCGTCGATGCGGCCGGCGACAACCTGCCCGAGGTCGTCGGCACGTCGATGGCCTCCGGCCACTTCCTCGGCGCGGTCAGCGCCCGCTACCCGGAGGTCGTGCTCGGCGCCCAGGCGGCCGACATCCTCCAGATCACCGCGGTCGGCGGCCACCTGATGGTCTACCTCGGCAATACGTGGTTCACCGTGATCGGAATCCTCAAGCCGGTCGTGCTCGACTCGACGCTTGACTCGACCGTGTTCATCTCGCTGCCGGTGGCCGAGCGCGTATTCCAGTTGCAGCCCAACCCGACCGAGATCTACGTGCGCGCGAACCAGAACCACGTGATCGCGGCCTCGAACCTGCTGGCGGCGACCGCCGACCCGCAGAACGCGAGCGCCGTGGACGTCAACCGCCCGTCGGACGTGCTGAAGGCGCGCGCCGCCGCCAAGGGACAGTTCACCACGCTGCTGCTCGGCCTCGGCGCCGTCGCCCTGCTCGTCGGTGCGATCGGGATCGCGAACATCATGGTGATCTCGGTGCTCGAGCGCCGGGCCGAGATTGGGCTCCGGCGCGCGTTGGGCGCGACCCGACGCCACATCACGCTCCAGTTCTTGACCGAGTCGGCGCTGCTCGCCGCGATCGGCGGCATTACCGGGCTGCTGTTCGGCGCGATCGCCACCTGGATCTACACGCTCTCGAAGAATCAGCCGTTCGTGGTCCCGACGTGGGCGCTGATCGCGGCGCCGGCAGGGGGCTTCGTGATCGGCGCGGTCGCCGGTCTCTACCCGGCGGCCAAAGCCGCGCGGCTCAGCCCGACCGAGGCACTGCGCGCCTGAGACGTCATCTCGTTCGGATGACGCGCGCGTGCGCTGACCCGGCGATCCTCTCTGGTCTCATGACGCGCACAGGGTCGGACCGCGGCTGAATGGCGGAGGGGCTTTCCCCATCTGAAGTCGGCAAGGAGATCGCCCACCACAAGGCGGAGGCTGAGGCCGAGCACGCCGGCGGGCGAGCCTGCCGGCACCGAGCACAACCGCCACCACCGGCTGATCTCGATCGGGGAGGCGATCGTGCTCTCGATCGTCGCCCTGCTGGCGGCGTGGTCGGGGTACTCGGCGGCCAAATGGGGAACGGAGTCGTCGCTCTCGCTGGCGAAGGCATCGGCGCTGCGCAACAAGGCCAACCTCGACACCGTGGAGGCGTTGCAGATCCGCACGCTCGACTCGGTCTCGTTCAACGCCGCGCTATCGGCGTACGAAACCCACGACGCGAAGCTGTTCCAGCTGACGCTCAACCGATTGCGCCCGGGCTACAAGCCGGCCGTGATGGCCTGGCTGGCGCTCCATCCGCTCAAGAACCCACACGCGCCGCCGGATCCGTCATACATGCCGCAGTACAAGATTCCGCAGGAGGCGCGGGCCACGACGCTCAACGCCCAGTCGACGGCCGAGTTCAACCATGGCCAGTCGGCCGCTTCGACCGCCGATAACTACGTCCGCCTGACGGTGCTGCTGGCGGCCGTCCTGTTCCTCGTCGGAATCAGCAGCCACTTCCCCGTCCTCGGCGGACGCTACGGCCTGCTCGGACTCGCCGGCGCGTTGCTGATCTTCTCGATCGTGCAACTGCTCGGGCTTCCCGGGCCGCCGTGAGTGCGGCCCGCGAGGGCGTCGTTCACGCCCGGTAGAGCGTGACGTTGCGGTCCAGCGAGGTGCCCGCAAAGCCCCGCGGACGGCCTCCCTGCGCGTCGAGATAGGCGAGCTGGCGCGAGATCGTGCCGAGCGCTCCCCGGAAACGTGTGGTCGAGTACCCAGGTCTGGATCGCGACACCGCCGCCGGCGGTCTCGAGCACGCGCAGCGCGCGCGCCTGCTGCGGGTAATCGATCAGCGAGGCGGTGCTGATCAACCAGTAGCCGCCGGCCCGGGTGGGCCGCGCGACGATCCGGTGGCGGTGCACGTGTCCCGAGATCGCGGCGATCACGCGCCGGTCGCGGTCCAGGAGCGCGAGGATCTGCTCGCCGCCCTCGGAGCTGACAAGCGGCTGGTGCGAGCAGACCAGCACCCAGCGCTCGCCGCCGCCCGCCAGTTCGCCCGCCAGCCACTCCGGTTGGCCGGGATGGACGAGCCCGCCCGAACCCCCGCCGCGGCGCGCGAGATCGAGCACCACGACCCGCAGCCGGCTGCCGAGGTCGACGCTGTAGTCGAGCAGCGGCCCGCTCCCCAGGCGCCCGCCGGTCCCCGAGCCCGCGCGCAGCCGTTGTAGGACCTCGGGTGAGTCGAGCTCGCGACGGGAGCGATCGGGCCGGACGCGCACCTTGGGCGCGCTCAGAGCTTGCCGCAGGAAGCCGTCCACGAGCCCGGGCTGAGGCGGCCCGTCAGGCGAGAAGCCCACGCCGCTGGTGGCCGCGCGGTCCGCCGAGGCGAGGCCCGGCGCGGTCGTCAGGCCGGGCGGCAGGTCCCAGACGGCCCGGTCACCGAGCGCCAGCGCTCGCGTCTGCGCCGTCGGCGCGATCTCGCCCGCGACGAGGATGTCGTGATCGCCGAGCACTGGATGCCAGGCGCCGCCAACGCCCGGGCTGGTGAAGGAGCGCGTCGCGGCTTTGAGCAGGCCGGGGTGGCGCGGGGCATCGAGATCGGGGCGGTAATAGAAGGGATCGGGATCGAACGCCGACTGGACGCCGAAGTAGCCAGGGCCGCCGCTTCCCGGGCTGACCGCGTCGCCGTTGAGCGCCGCGAGCGCGTGCGCGAGCTCGTTTGACTGGTCGTTGTCGATCAGGTCACCGCCCTGGATCACCGCATCGGGGCGCAGCGCGCGGATCGCATGCAGTGCTCCCGTCAAAACCTGCGCCGTGAGCGTCTCCTGGGGACGGAAGGTCGACTCGAACGGCGCGCCAAGGCGGTCGAGAAACGTGACCCGCGCCGGTGACTGCGCGTCGAGGACGTGAGCATCGGTGAGGTGTGCGATCGTCGCCAGGGCTGCGATCGTGCGCGCCGGCGGCCCGAGCTCGGTCCGCGGTCGCAGCGGTTCGCCACGCGCCACGATCAGCGTCCCGGTGCCGCGCGGATCGCGGTAGGTCGTGCGCAAGGTCGAGCCCGATGAATCCGGTGCAATCGAGCCGCTGCCGGCACAGCCCGCGGCGAGCAGGCCGGCGCCCGCGATCAGCCCGCCGAGCGCCTCGCGACGGGTTATTCGCCCGCTCATCCGCTGAGTCCTTGCACGACGGTCTCGGTGGTGGCGCGGCGGGTGACCCACACGACCGCGATCACGCACGCGACGAGCAGCCCGACGACGACCACCGCGATCTGCGACAGCCCAGCGCCAAGCTCGAGCGTCGCGTAGTTGACGGCGAGGTTGGCGAGCGCCGGACCCAACACGAGCCGCTCGATCACGATGCCGAGCACGGCGGCGGGGAGCACGAGCGCCAGGACGACTCCGAGCAGCAGCCTCGATACGGCCAAGAAGCCCGCTCCCGTGGCACGGAGGACCGCGACGGTGCTGCGGCGCTCCTGGAGGGTGATCGCGCAGGTCTGGAGCAGCGCGTACAGGCACACGAGCCCGTCGACGATCGCCACGACCCGGAGGATCGTGCGCAGCGTGTCGACCAGCGGCACGCCGCGCGCCGTCGCTCCGGCGGCGGGCGCCGGCGGCGCACCCAGCTTCGACAGCGCCGCGCTCACTGCGGCCTGATTGGCGCCGGGGTCTAGGCGGATCGCGATCTGCTCGGGCGCCGTCGGGTCTTCCTTGAGCAGCGGTGCGGCCGGTATGTAGGCGACGCGGCCGTCGTGGTCGAGCGAGCTGACCACACCGGCGACCCGCAGTCGAAGCTCGCGCCCGGTCGGGAGTGCGATCGCGAGCGTCGAGCCCTGGCTGAGGCCGAGGGCGTCGGCGAGTCCCGCTCCGACCTCGGCCTGACCCTCGCCCCTCAGCCTCCGGCCGCTGGTCAGAGGCGGTGCCTCGAAGATCGTGTGGTTGCCGGGGTAGGCGATCACGTCGATCGTCTCGCCGAGTGAGAACGAATCGACCGCCTGGACCTCGTAGCGCGGCGCCGCGGCCTGCACCCCCGAGATCGCGCGGACTCGGCTGACGGCGTCGGCCGGCAGCGATGCCGTCAGCTGGTAGCGCTTGCCGAGGGCCGAGGGGTCGGTCTCGAGCGCACTGAGTGCCGATGCCAACGCGAGTAGCAGGAGCACGAACGCGGTCGAGGCGCCGAGCGTCAGCACCGTGGCGGCGAGCCGGCCCCGACGTGCGACGACCAGCCGGGCGCCCAGCGCCGTCAGCCCGGCGCCCCTCCAGGTGCGGAGCCGCCGACGGCGGCCGGCGTCGATGCCGGCCCCCTGCAAGAGGTCGACCGGTGGCCGCGAGGCGGCGCGCCAGGCAGGCCATGCGGTGGCGAGCACCGGGATCGAGGCGCTGACCAGCCAGCCCGCCGCGAGCGGGAGGACCAGGCCGGTGCCGGCGGGCAGCTCGTTGAGCATGATCAGTAGGCGGTCCGTCGGCCCGGTGGTGGCGAGCACTCCCGCGATCAGCCCGACCGTCGCGGCGGGGACCGCGACCACGGCCGCGTCCCGCGCCTGCTCGGAGACCAGGTGCAGGCGGGACGCGCCGACCGCGCGGCTGATTCCGATCGTCTTCAGACGCCGTTGCACCTCCGCGCGCGCGGACGCGGCGAGCATCACGCCGGCGGTGGCGAGCGCGAACAGCGACAACGCGACCAGCAGGTCGATCACGATCCCCGCCGCCTGGTCAAGCAACACCCGCACGCCCGAGCGCGTGATGATCCGCACCCCGCGCAGACCGTAGCTGGTGGTTCGCGCCTGGACGAGCACCTCGTTGAGGTACCGGGGGTCGCGCAGCCAGATCTCGGCGACGTTGACCTCGGGGTTGGGCTGGCCTCCCACCGCCGACTCGAGCGCCGCCTGCGACAAGTAGACGCGCGGGACGGCCAGCGGGTAGCCGACGTCGTCGGGCGCCTCCGCGAACCCCACCACGCGCAGCGCTCCCAGCCCCCTGATCCGCAGCCGCTGGCCCAGGTGAACGTCCCATGCCTGGGCGATGCCGCGCTCGATCACGACCTCGCCAAAGCGCGATGAGACGTCGTGACCGGCGACGATCGCGTAGCCCCTGCGTCCGGGGCCGACCACCTCGGCCGACGCGTCGCCGTCACTATGGCCGTTGGCTCCGATGCCGACGCCGGTGAACTCGGCGCGCGTCGAGAAGGTGGCGATGTCCGGGAGCGCACGGATCCGTGCGGCCACGCGCTTGCGCGGCTGTGGATCGAAGCGAACGATCACGTCGGGGAGGTCAGCGGCTCGCGCCGAGCGGTTGAAGCCGTCCCCGAGTCCGACCGCCAGGACGATCGCGCTCGACAGCATCGCGGCCGCGAGCGCGATTCCGATTGCAGTCAGTGCCTCTCGCCGCCGTTGAGGCTTCATTGCGGGACGGGCGGGCCAGCCTCTCATCCGCGCGAGCTGCGGACTGGCCCAGCGGGATCGTCCGCGCCGACGGCATGGCGCGAGAGCAGCTGCGATTCGGCGACGAGCTTGCCGTCGCGCAGGTGCAGGACGCGATCCGCGATCGCGGCCGCGTCTGGCTCGTGGGTGACGATCACGACCGCTCGGCGCTCGAGATTGCGCAACAACGACAGAACGCCGCCTCCGCTCTCGCCGTCGAGGTTGCCCGTCGGCTCATCCGCAAGCACGAGCTCGGGGTCGTTGACGAGCGCTCTCGCGATCGCGAACCGCTGCTGTTCGCCGCCGGAGAGCTCGTGGGGCAGGTGGTCTGAGACGCGCGCCAGCCCAAGCTCGTCGATCAGGCGCCGCGCCCGTCGCTCACCCCCGGCGGGCGCGCCCGGGAGGCGCGCCGGGAGCATCACGTTCTCGCTACCGCTGAGCTCCGGCACCAGATGAAACGACTGGAATACGAACCCGACGTGGCGGAGCCTGGTGCGGGCGAGCTCGCGCGAGCCTTGCGCGGTGAGCGTCTGGCCCGCGAGGACGATCTCGCCTGCGTCGGGCCGATCGAGGGCGCCGAGCAGATGCAGGAGCGTCGACTTGCCGCTGCCCGACCGCCCGAGTACCGCGACCACCTCGTCGGCCTCGACGGTGAGTGCCGCACCATCCAGCACCCATCGCCTGGCCCGGCCGCTACCGACCGACTTGCGGATCCCGCGGGCCTCGAGAACAGCCACCGGGTCACGGTAGCGGGCCGGCGCGAGCGGGAATGCCAGTGCTCCGCGCAGCTATGAGTCGATGGGGCTCACCCGGACGCCATCGATCTTGTAGGTCGTGCGCCCTCTGCGGATCGGTCGCCGGTAGCCCGAAGCTTTACGATCCGCGCCGACACCGGAGCGAGCCGGGAGCGAACCGAGGGCATGACCTCTCAGCCGAACAAGAACCTAATTCTCGCGGCGATGGTGTTCGCCGTCGCGATGACGTTCATCGATCAGACGATCGTCGCGATCGCGATCCCCAACATCCAACGCGAGTTGTCGCTGTCGGCGACCGGCTCGCAGTGGGTGATCAACGGCTATCTGCTCGCGCTGTCAGCGTTGTTCGCATTCGGCGGCCGGCTGGGCGACATACTCGGCCGGCGCAGGATGGTGGTCATCGGCGTGATCGGGTTCGCGATCGCCTCGGCCCTGTGCGGCTTCACGCCCAAGGGATCGATCGCTGAGGCATGGATCATCTTCTTCCGCGTCGTCCAGGGCGTCTTCGCGGCGATGCTGTTCCCGGCTTCGGTCGCGATCGTGGTCGCCTCGTTTCCGGTCCGCGAGCGCGGCAAGGCGATGGCGATCTTCTTCGGCGTCACCGGAGGCCTGACCGCGATCGGACCGATCGCCGGCGGCTTTCTGACCGAGTGGACGTGGCGCGCGATCTTCTGGATCAACGTCCCGGTCGCGCTGATCGCCCTGTATCTGATCTGGCGCTCGCAACCCGATAACGAGCGGCGGCCGGCGCGGATGGACTACCGCGGAACGGTTCTGATCACCGGCGCGATGGGCCTGGTGGTGCTCGCGCTCGAGCAGTCGAGCAGCTGGGGCTGGGGGAGCGTGCAGGTGTGGGCGTGCCTGATCATCGGCGTCCTGCTGATGGGGGCGTTCGTGGCTTGGGAGCTGCGCTGCCCCGAGCCGCTGCTGAACCTCCACATCTTCAAGGACCGCGCGTTCGCGGCGGACACGACCGTGCTCGGCATGATGTCGATCGTGTTCGTGCCGTTCTTCTTCTTCGCGAAGCGTCTATTCGCAGGTCTCGCTCGGCTTGAGCTCGTCGCACGCGGGCGAGTACATCCTCTACTTCTTCCTCGGGTTCGTGATCTTGGCGCAGGTCGGCGGGCGCATGCTCGACCGGCGCGGCGCGCGTCCGCCGGTCGTGATCGGCGCCGCGGTGGCGGCCGTCGGGTTCTATCTGCTCGCCGGCAAGCTGACCGACCTGTCGCTCGGCGCCCAGGCGCTGCGGATCGGGATCGCGGGCGGCGGCCTGGGCCTGATGCTCGGCCCCGCCAGCACCGACGCGGTCAACCGTGCCGCGGCCAGCGCCTACAGCGAGGTCACCGGGATCACACAGACGTCGCGCAACTTCGGCGCCAGCTTCGGCCTCGCGATCCTCGGCGCGATCCTCGTCAGCCGCAACAAGACAAACGTCGCCAACGCGCTCACCAAGGCCGGCGTGCCGAGCCATACCGCGGACAGGGTCGCGCAGTCATTCTCGACTCACGTCGGCAGCGGCGCCGCGGGCGGCTCGGGTTCGTCGCGGGCGCTCGTGCATCAGGTGCAGCTCGCCTACGCGCACTCCACCCAGACGATCTTCTACATCATGGCCGGAGTGATGGCGGCCACATTCATCGTCGCGTTGCGCTGGATGCCGCGAGGGCGGGTCGAGGAGGTCGAGCCGGACGAGGAGTCCGCCGCGGCCGCCGGCGGCCAAGCACGCTCCGAGACCACGATCTGATGGGCGAGTCGCTCGTCACCAAGGACAGCCCCTGGTCGGTCGACGAGACCGTCGAACGGCTGTCCAGGGTGATCGAGTCCAAAGGGATCAACCTGTTCGCGGTGGTAGACCACAGCGGCGCGGCGAAATCGGTCGGCCTCGAGTTGCGCGACACGAAGGTCGTGATCTTCGGCGCTCCGCAGGCGGGCACGCCGGTCATGCAGGCCGCTCCGCTCGCCGCGCTTGACCTGCCGCTCAAGGTGCTCGTCTGGGTCGACGGGTCCCAGACGAAGATGACCTACGCGCCGCCGGAGACGCTGGCGGCCCGGTACGGCCTCGATGCGGAGCTTGCGGGACGGCTGGGCGGCATCAACGCCGTCACCGACGCGGTGCTCGAGGGCGCCTAGTGCCCTGAGTCGGAAATTCGGAGGCTGCCACCGAATTTCCGACTCACACACTAGCGCCGGCGCGCCGGCCGGGGCCGCGGCGCCTTCGACGAGCACTCCAGGCACAGGACGCCGTCGGGCAGCGCTCGCAGCCGCCCTGGGGAGATCGGTTCGCCGCAGCTGTCGCAGATCCCGTAGGTCCCCTCGTCGAGCTTGGCCAGTGCGCGCTCGGTTCGTGCCAGCGAGTGCTCGAGCTCACCGCCGACGCCGATGTCGGTCAAGCGCCCGATCGCCTCGGTGGTGCCGTCACCGATCCGCTTGCCGAACCCGAGCGAGCTCCCGCGCTCGGGGCGCTTGGCGAGCGCCGCGACGCGCTCACGGGTGCGATCCCGTCTCGCCTCCAGCTCGGCGCGGACCTGCTCGAGGTCGGGCTGGTCGGGTGTGGGGTCGGGCTGGTCGGATCCATGGTCGGGCTGGTCGGGCCCGGGGTCGGGCTGGTCGGGGCTCATGCTCGCACCGCCGACGCCCGCCTACGGCACCCACCGGTCGCCGGCTGGAGTGACCGTCAGCTCGTGGGTCAGCGACCGGACTCCCTGATCGACGAGGAACTGGACCGCGTTGGCGATCTCGCCCATGTCCCCGAGTGCCTCGCGCGGCTGGCCGCTCGTGAACGCGGCGGTCTTCGGCGATTCGATCGTCGCGTCGACGGCCAGCAGCGCTACGTGGATCCCCTCGCCACGCAGCTCCTGCGCGGCGGCCTGCACGAGCGCGCGGGTGGCGAACGCGCCGGCCGCCCACAGCCCCTTGCCGGGCATCGCCCGCCGCGAGGACCCGCCGGTGATCTGCACCAGCGCGCCGGTGCCAGTCTCCTTCAACGCCGCGGCGCCGGTTGACAGGAACACGAACGCCTGCTCGGCGACCGCGACCGTCCAGCCGCGAAATGCGGCGAGATCGGCATCGGCGAGCTCGCCGCCACCGAACGGCCCGCCGCTCGGCGGCCTGCTGGCGGTGACCGCGTTGACGACCGCGTCGACCGAGCCGAGCTCGCGACGGGCCTGGGCGAGCGCCTCCGTCAGCGCCGCGTGATCGGAGGCATCGGCCGAGAGCGCGAGCGCACCCCGGGCGCGGACGCGCTCGAGCGTCTCCTCGCTCTGCGCGACGGCGGCGGCGTTCCAGCCCAGGCCGAGGAAGTGATCGACGATCGCGCCCCCGAGGTTCCGTGCTCCCAGCACCACGACCGTCTTTGCCATCTGCGCGCTCCTTGATCGCCGACTTGTGAAGGGGACATCATCCTCTTCTGAGTGTCTGGCGGGCAGCCGCCGGGGGTTATGGGACGAGCACGATCTTGCCGCGCATGTGGCCCTGCTCGAGTTCGGTGAACGCGTCGCGCACTCGGTCCAGACGGTAAACGTGGGCGATCGGAACCTCGAGCCTGCCATCGTCGATCAGCGCCGCCAGTTCGGCGAGCACGTCGGCGCTCGCCGCGGCGGCGGTTCCCTCGGTCTTGACGCCCCATCTCTCGCCGGCCTGGAAGTCGACGATCGTGTCGATCCGCTTCGGATCGACGCCGAGCTCGAGCGCGAGCTCGACGTAACCGCCCGCGGTGTCGATGAACGCGTCGATCTTGGCGGCCGCGCCCCGGATCCGGTCGGCGACGCCATCGCCGTAGTTGATCGCGATCACGCCACGCTCCATCAGCCAGCGGTGGTTGCGCTCGCTCGCGAGTCCGATCACGGTCGCGCCGGCGAGCCTGCCGAGCTGGACCGCGAGCGAGCCGACGCCGCCGGCCGCCCCCGCGACGACTAGCGTGTCACCGGCCTTCGGGGACACCGCGCGGATCGTGGCGTAGGCGGTCGTGCCGGCGACGAACAGCGCGCCGGCCGCTTCCCACGGCACGCCGGGCGGACGGTGGGTCGCGTTCTTGGCCGCGACCGCCACGAGCTCGGCGTGGCTGGCGCGGTTGTCGGTGAAGCCGATCACCTCGTCGCCGACGGCAAATCCGGTTACGTCCGGGCCGAGGCGCTCCACCACGCCGGCCAGGTCACTGCCCTCGCCCGACGGGAACGTCGCCGGAAAGCGGGCGTGCAGCGCGCCCTCGCGGATCTTCGCCTCGCCCGGGTTGATGCCCGCCGCCTTGACGCGCACGAGCAGCTCGCCACCCGCCGGCACGGGCGGATCGACGTCGACGACGTTGAGGACGTCAATCCCGCCGTATTGATCGAACCTCACCGCACGCGCCACGGTGAGCAGGCTAGTGCCTCCGAGCGCGTGGTTGTAGATCTCGGCCGCTCGGTTGGCAAGATCGCCCGACGCTCGACGCGGCCACGGCGAGGTTGACTGCGCTGCGGGCGTGGTGGTATAGGTGTCCCAGGGTCGAGGACCGGTCTGATTCGCAGGGCGTGGCGCTTGAGTGCAGCTGCCTGGGGTACGGGGGGCCGGGTGCGACCCGCCAGCGAGCCTACGGGAGGAGGAGCGATGACATCAGAAGCGACGCAGTTCGTCCGACGCAACGTGTGGACGTTGCCGGCCGGCGATACGACGCTCGAGGAGTACGCCGAAGCGGTGGCGATCATGAAGAGCCGCCATGCGAGCGATCCGACCAGCTGGACGTATCAGGCCGCCATGCACGGCACCCACGCGACGACCTCGGAGCCGCTCTGGAACGGGTGCCAGCACGGAACCTGGTTCTTCGTCGCGTGGCACCGGATGTTCATCTTCTACTTCGAGCGGATCGTCCGCGCCGCCGTCGTGCAGGCGGGCGGCTCCTCGAAGTGGGCGCTGCCGTTCTGGGACTATGGGGCGGGCGGCGAACAGGCAACGATCCCGACCGCGTTCCGTCACAAGCACGTCAACGGCAAGCCGAATCCGCTGTTCGTCGCCGAGCGCGCGCACGGCATCAATGCGGGGCTCGCCCTCCCGCCGCCGGTCACCTCGTCCGCTCACGCGCTGAGCCGGCGGCGGTTCACCGGCACCGCCCAGTTCGGCGGCGGCGTCACACCGGCGCAGCAGTTCTCAAACAGCACCGGACAGCTCGAGCAGACGCCGCACAACGTCGTGCACGATGCGATCGGCGGCAACAGCGGCTGGATGTCGGATCCCGACCGGGCTGCCGCCGACCCGATCTTCTGGCTGCATCACTCCGACATCGACCGACTGTGGTCGATCTGGAGCAGCTCCGGTCACCAGGATCCGACCGACCCGAGGTGGACCGGTCAGCGCTTCTCGTTCTTCGACGCGCATGGGAGCAAGGTCGAGAAGACGCCCGCCGATGTGCTCGACATCAAACGCCAGCTCGGCTACACATACGAGGCTGCACCGCCGGCTGCGGCCGAGGCCGAACCCCCGGCGGCGGCGGTCACCGCGATGAGCTCATCCAGCGACGAAGAGCGCGAGCCCGAGCTGGTCGGCGCCTCCGATGCGCCGGTGGAGCTCGTCGGTGCCCCAGCGAGCGTCTCGTTCGAGATCGACTCGAAAGCGAGCCAGGTGGTGCTCGCGCAATCGGACTCGGCGGAGCCGAGTCATGTCTACCTGAGCGTCGAGGACATCGAGGCCGACAAGAACCCGGGCACGGTGTACGGCATGTACGTCAACCTGCCCGGCGACCCCTCGCCGCAGACGGCGGAGAGTCACCACGCCGGCAACGTCTCGTTCTTCGGCGTCGAGCGGGCCCGCGATCCGCGGGGCGACGAGCACGCGCACAGCCTCCGCTTCGTCCACGAGATCACAGCGCTCACGCAGCGGCTGGCGTCGCAGGGCGAGTGGGACGGGCAACACGTAACGGTCACCTTCCGGCCGTTCGGGCTGATCCCGCCCGACCGGCCCGAGCTCGGGCACGCGCTGCCGGAAGCGGTGTCGACCTCGGAGCCGCCGGTTACGATCGGGCGTGTCAGCATCCTGTTCTCCTGATGTCAGAGCTCCGAGCCGTCCTTGTCGGCCTGCGGTCCTACGCCGCTCCGCGCGGCGATGACCGCAACCTGACGTCGCCCGTTCTCGTCGCGGTCGTGCTTGCGTGGGGGGCTCTGATCGCGGTCGCCGCCGCCGGCGCGATGGGCGGCGGCACGAGCGCGAGCGGCTCCGGGATGCCCGGGATGTCGGGTATGTCAGGCATGGCGGGGATGCCCGGGATGGCCGGCATGTCTTCAATGGCGGGCATGTCCGGGATGTCCGGGATGGCCGGGATGGGCTCGAGCTCGAGCCACGGCGCGGCGGCGACCCTGCTCGGCTCGGGCCTCGCGCTCGCGACCGCGATGTGGACGCTGATGGTGGTCGCGATGATGGTCCCCGCCGCCCTGCCGGCGGTTCAGCATGTCGCCGTAAACAGCCTGCGGTGGCGCCGGCGCCGGGCGGCCGCGACGTTTCTCGCCGTCTACATCGCGATCTGGGCCGCGTTCGGGGCGGTTCTGATCGCGCTCGCGCGGTTGTGGTCCGGCGTCGACGCGAAGCTCGTGCTCGCGGCCGCGCTCGCGGTGGCGGCGGGATGGCAGCTGACGGTCCACAAGCGTCGCGCGCTGCGCGACTGCCACCGACCCTCGCCGCTGCCGCCGAGTGGACGGGCGGCGACCCGTGGCGTGCTGGGGTTCGCATGGCGCAACAGCTCCGCGTGCGTGCGGTCATGTTGGGCGATGATGCTCGCGATGGGGGTCGCGAGTTCGATGATGATCTTCTGGATGGTCGCCATCACGGGCATCGTGCTGACCGAGAAGCTTGCGACCAAGCCGCGTCAGGCGACGCGCGTCGCGGCCGTCCTGCTCGGCGCCGGGGCGCTGGTCACCGCGGCCAGCGGGCTGATCGGCTGACAGGCCTCCCGCTGCACTAGGCCCCCACCTCGGACGCAGCGATCGCGCCCGATGCGCGCCGCGCCATCGTTGGCGGGTGACGGAAGGCTCGCGACGCGGTGGCGAACAGCGCCAGGGCCAGCCCCCAGCCGGTGAGCGTGAGGATGGTCGCCGTCGAGCCGGCATGGGCGAGCAGCTGGCCGATCAGCAGCGGGCCCAGCCACGCGGCCGAGAACGAGATCAGCGTGGAGGCGGCCTGCACGCGGCCCTGAAGGCGATCAGGTGCGAGCCCCACTCGATAGCTGACGACGATCGAGTTGGTCACCGGCGTGACGAGCTCCGCCACGGCGACGATCAATCCGAGCAGCACCGCGCTGTGGGCCACCAGCAGCCAGGGCAACGACAGCGCGATCATCCAGTTCTCGCCGATCAGCACGAGCCGCGGCGACAGCCGCCGCACCAGCGTCGGCGCCAGCAGCGCGCCCAGCAGGCCCCCCGCCGCCGCGATCCCGAGCATCACGCCCACGAGCGCCGACGAGGCTCCGTATTGCTTGGCGAGCACGACGACCAACAGATAGAGCCCGGTGAAGATCGGATTGCTGGCGGCGAACAGCAGCGAGCAGACGCGGAAGAACGGCCGGTCCCACAGCCAGCGAATGCCCTCGCGGATCTGACCCGGCGTCGAATCGGCGCGCGCCTCCTGGAAGTCTGACCTGATCAGCAGCATGCTGACCGTCGAGCCGACATAGGAGAGCGCGTCAAACACGAACGGAACCGCGCGCCCGAGGCCGAACAGCAGGCCGCCGAGCGGCGGCCCAACCAACATCGCGCCGAACGTGCGCGACTCGTTGCGCGCCACCGCATCGCTGAGCTGCTCGGGCGACACCAGCTGGCGCAAGGCGCCCCGCTCGGTGACGTAGGAGATCACGAATCCGGACCCGTCAATGAAGGCGACGATCGCGATCACCAGATACGCCGTGTGCCCGGTCAGGAGCGCGATCGAGAAGGCCGTCAGCGCGAGCGCGCGGATGCAATCGCAGGTCACCATCAGCACCTTGCGGTTCATTCGATCGGCCAGCGCGCCGGCGGGAAGCGCGAGCAACGCCACCGGGACCGACTTGGCGAACCCGACGACGCCGGCCTTGGCGGGCGAGCCCGTGACCGCCAGCACCAGCAGTGGATAGGCGACCAGCGACACCTGCGAGCCGAGCGCCGACAGCGTCTGGCCGCTCCACAGCAGCATGAAGTCGCGATTGCGATGCAGCGGCGGTGAAGCCACGGCGGCCACCCTAGGCAGTCGTCCGCTTGGGCGTCAGAACTCGACTGTGCCCGACACGTTCCGCCGGCGCGCCTCCTGCACCGACACGATCTCGCGGCCGAATGGGCGCAGGCTGACGTTGATCATCTTGAAGTTCCCGATCCCGAGCGGGATTCCGATGATCGTCACGCACAGCAGGATTCCGGCGAGGATGTGCAGCAGCGTCAGATACCACCCGCCGATGATGAACCAGATGATGTTGCCGAGGGTCGAGCCGGCGCCCTTGCCGGGCTGGGGCACCACGGCGCGGCCAAACGGCCATAGGCCGAAGAACGCGATCCGCAGCGCCGCGACGCCGAACGGAATCGTGATGATCAGCAAGAAGCAGAGGATCGCGGCGAACGTGTAGGCAATGAAGATCCACACTCCGGAGAACACGAACCAGATCACGTTCCCGATCAACCGCATGCCGGCAAGCGTAGTCGACGTGGAGCTGCCACCACTTGCGCCTACACTTCCCGTCGGCGCTCGGTGAGCGTCCCTGCTCCGACCCCGGATTCCAGCGATGACAGTCAGGCCGCGCGACGCGATGCGACTGCTGGGTGACCCCCTGATCAACCGGGGCACCGCGTTCTCGGAGGCCGAGCGGACTCGCCTCGGTCTGCGCGGCCTGCTCCCGTCGGCGGTAGAGACGCTCGACCAGCAGGTCGCGCGCGCATACGCGGCGTTCGGCGAGCAGCCCACCGACATCGCCAAGCACATCAACCTACGCGCGCTTCAGGACACGAACGAGATCGTCTTCTACGAGCTGCTCTCGGAGCACATCGAGGAGATGCTGCCGATCGTCTACACGCCGACGGTCGGCATCGCCGCGCAGCGCTTCAGCGAGATCTATCGCCGCCCGCGCGGGCTGTTCATCTCCTATCCGGATCGCGACCGGATCGGCGAGGCGCTGCGCAACCGGCCGCACGACGAGGTCGACATCATCGTCGTGACCGACGGACAGCGCGTACTCGGCCTCGGTGACCAGGGCAACGGCGGGATGGGTATCCCGATCGGCAAGCTGTCCCTCTACTCCGCGCTCGGCGGCATCGATCCCGCGCGGACGCTGCCGATCATGCTCGACGTCGGGACCGACAACGCGGAACTGCTCGACGACCCGGTCTATCTCGGCTGGCGCCACCGCCGCGTCGAGGGCGGCGAGTACGACGCGTTCATTGACGAGTTCGTCGAGGCGGTGATGGACGAGCTGCCCGGCGTGTTGCTGCACTGGGAGGACTTCTCGACCCCACACGCTCTGCCGATCCTCGCTCGCTTCCGTGACCGGCTGCTGACGTTCAATGACGACATCCAGGGCACGGCCGCGGTCGTCCTCGGCGCGCTGTCGGCTGCGGCCACCGCGACCGGGTCGCGGATCCGCGATCAGACGGTGGTGATGCTCGGGGCCGGGTCCGCGGGCGCGGGCGTGTCCGAGCAGATCGTCCTGGCGATGATCACCGACGGACTGAGCGACGCCGAGGCGCGGGCCCGTGTGTTCGTGGTCGACGTCAACGGCCTGCTGACGAGCGACCGACGCGATCTCAGCGAGGCGCAGCGGCGTCTGGCCCAGCCGCCGACCGCGGTCGCCGCCGCTGACCCCGGCTCAGCGCCACGGCTGCGCGACGTTGTCGCCGCCGTGCAACCGACCGCGCTACTCGGTTTCTCGACCGCCGCGGGCGCGTTCACCGAGGAGGTCGTCCGGATGATGGCCGAGCACGTCCCGCGGCCGATCATCATGCCGCTGTCGAACCCGACCAGTCGCAGCGAGGCGCGCCCGCAGGATCTGGCCGACTGGACGCAGGGGCGAGCACTGATCGCGACCGGATCGCCGTTCCCGCCGATGCAGATCGGCGACGAGCTGGTCCCGGTGGCCCAATGCAACAACGTGTTCGCGTTCCCCGGCATCGGCCTGGCGGTGACGGCGGTCGACGCGACGCGGATCACCGACGCGATGCTGACGGCCGCCGCGACTGCGATTGGCGCCACGGCGCCGATCCACTGCAATCCGCGCGCGGCCCTGCTGCCGGCGCGGTCAAAACTCGTCGACACGGCGACGACGGTCGCCCGAGCGGTTGCGCGCGCCGCGGTCGCCGACGGGGTCGCGCCCGAGCTCAGCGACGCGGAGGTCGACGCTGCGATCGCGTCGACCCGTTGGACGCCGGTCTACGAGCAGCTGACCCCGGGCCTCGCGCCGGAGTGAACGCGGCGCGGCTGACCCCCGCGTCGCGACTCGCACGGCGCCGGCCGACTCCGCTGCGCCTCCCGCACGGCCGCGGCCTGGTCACCGTCCATCCAGATCTCCCACCGACCCGAGCGCGACCATTTCGCGTCGTAGAAGCGATACGGCCGGCGCCCGGCGAACTCCGTCTGGCGCAGGTGAAAGACGCCGCCGAGAACCGACGCAATCCGCCGCCGCGGCCAGCCGATCTGGTCCTCGATCTCCGGGAACGATCGCGAGCGGTCCGGTGCGTCCGCCAGGGCCTCGAGCAGCGTTCGCATCAACTCGCTGCAGCGGTCGTGGAAGCGCTCGATCTCGTCGGCGTCGGCCATCGCATTGTGGGGCGCGTGCTCGTGAAGCGTCGACGGTCGGCGGCGGCGCTGCATCACGTCGCCGGCATCGCGAAGGTGAACATCCGCTGTGCGTCGATCCGGGCGTAGACCGGCTCGGAGTCGAGGAACTCCTCCCACTCGGGCCCGTAGCGCGGGACATAGACCTCGAGCAGGGTCCGGCGAAGCCCGGCGCCCTCGGGGGCTTGCACGTCAACGGTGACCGCACGTCCGTGGACGGTGACCGCGAGCTCCTCGCCGGGGAGATGAGTCGCGCTGACCTGGGGCCGGCGCGCGATGTGGCGAAAGCGCACCGAATCGGGGCTCGACCCGAAGTAGAACGCGCCGCGGTAGAAGATCCCGTCGACGGGGCCGACGATCGGACGGCAGTCGGCCGTCACGGTCGCCAGGTTGAGCAGGCACATTCCCACGAGGCGCTCGGCCACCTGCGCCGCCGTCAGCCGCCGCTCGGGCTCGTGGATGCTGAGCAGGTGCGGACCCGCGGCCGCATAACTCGAGTCGATCAGTTGCTGGAGCGCCTCGAGATCTTCACGGGTCTCGCGCATCGCTCAAGCAAAGCAGGTCCGGGCAAGGCTCGACAGGGTGCCGCGGGCAGGCGCCGGGCCACGTTTTGCGCCAAACCGCGTGGCCTGAGTCCGGCTGGGCGCGAACCGCGAGCTGAGGCCGACGTTTGCGTCATAACCCGGCGGCGGGCGGCGATCTGCCACGCAATGCGGGTCTTGGGGCGGGGTGTGAGAGAGTCTTCGGGGGATGGATGAGACGCGCCGACGCTTTGCCGACGAGCTGTTCGCCGCCGGCCGTGCGCACGACCGCGACCGCCCGCGCCTCGAGCGCTTTCGCAACGTCGAGCCCGAGACCGCTGAGCTGCTCGGGATCCTGATCCGGGCCTGCGCGGCACGGCGGATCCTCGAGCTCGGGACGTCAAACGGCTACTCGACGCTGTGGCTCGCCGACGCCGCCGAGGCGACCGATGGGCACGTCGTCACCGTCGACCTCGATCCGGCTCGGACCGCGCTCGCGCGCGAAAACCTGGGCCGCGCCGGGCTCGACGATCGCGTCGAGCTCAGGACAGAGGACGCTGGGACCGCGCTCGCCAACGGCGCCGACGGGGAGTGGGACTTCGTCTTCCTCGACAGCGAGCGGATCTCCTACCCGGGCTACCTGTCGAACCTGGTCCGCACGCTGAAACCCGGCGGCATGCTCGCGATCGACAACGCCCTCTCACACGAGCAGGAGCTGGTCGAGTTCACGGCTCTCGTGCGGGACGTCGAGTCGCTCACCCAGACGGTGGTGCCGATCGGCGCCGGCCTGCGGGTCGCGGTGCGCGATCGCCACTAGCCTCCTGCTCGATGCAAACCTGGTTCCGAAGCCGGGCGAGCGCCGTGCTCGGCGTGTCGCTCGTCGCGCTGGCGCTCGCGGCCTGCGGCTCGAGCGGCGAGTCAAAGCAGGACTTCATCGCCCGCGCGAACGGGATCTGCACCAACGCGATTCACGATGTGCGCAACGTCAGCGTTCCCGGCAGCGGCGGCGCCGTGAGCGCGCCGGCGCTGGCCAAGTACCTGGAAGCGGTGGCGCCGATCGTCGTCAGTGAGGCCAAGCAGCTCAAGACGCTGCCGCGGCCGACGACCGATCAGGCCCTGCTGGACAAGTATCTCGCCGCGGTGGCCGCCATCGCCGCGCAGTACAAGGCGCTGGCTCAAGCGGCCCGGGCCGGCGATCGTCAGGCGATGAGCACCGCGACGGCCGCGCTGCAAGCGAACCCGGCCACCGGCCTCGCGACACGCTACGGGCTGACCGAGTGCGCCGGAGCCACCGGGACCGTGCAAACATCGCGATGACACCCTGCACGTCGGTCGTGAAGCGTGTAGGTTCGGCAGCCATGACGCAGGATCTTTCACTCGGCGAGGCAGCCTCCGCGCTCGGCGTCAGCGTCGACACGTTGCGGCGCTGGGATCGCAAGGGCCAGTTACAGACAAAGCGCGACGCCCGCAACCGGCGCCTCGTGCCAGCTTCCGAGGTCCGCCGGCTGAGCGCGCGGCCCCAGCGCCACCGAACCGGGACCGAGCGCTCGGCGCGCAACCGCTTCGATGGCGTGGTCCGCTCGGTCGAGGCCGACGGAGTGATGGCGCTCGTGGAGGTCGAGGCGGGGCCGTTTCTCGTCACCGCGGCGATCACCCGCGATTCGATCGAGGAGCTCGGGCTCGCTCCCGGCGTGCCCGCGACGGCGGTCGTGAAGGCGACCTCGGTGATGATCGAACGAACCGAGCGCCCGCGCGGTTCGGACTCGAGCGCTTAGCGCTCCGGCCTACGCCTGGCGGTCAAGCGCTGCGCCGATCGCCGCGACCGCGCGCTCGATCCCGGCCTCGTCGACGTCCATATGAGTCACCGCGCGGACGCGGCGGGCGTCGACCAGATCGAGCTCGACCGCGTCGGCGACAGCTGAGATCAGCCCGTGCGCGTCGGGCACCTCGAAGATGACGATGTTCGTCTGCACCCCAGACGGGTCGAGCTCGACCAGCGGCAGCGCGGCGAGCCCGCTCGCCAGCACCTGGGCGGTCCGATGGTCCTCGGCCAGGCGATCGACGTGGTGCTCGAGCGCGTGCAGGCAGGCGGCCGCCACGATCCCCGACTGGCGCAGGGCCCCGCCCAGCATCTGCTTCCACCGCCACGCCTCGTCGATCAGCACCCGGGATCCAGCGAGCGCCGCGCCGACCGGCGCGCCCAACCCCTTCGTGAAATCGATCCAGGCGGTGTCGAAGCCGCTCGCGTAGTCCCTGGCTGGGACACCCGAGGCGACGACCGCGTTCAGCAGCCGGGCGCCGTCGAGGTGCGCGCGCAGGTCATGGCGTCGAGCGACCTCGAGCACCTCGCGGATCGCTCCAAGCGGCCATATACGCCCACCGCCGAGGTTGCTCGTCTGCTCCACCGACACCAGACGCGAGCGCGGCGCATGCCGTCCGCCGTCGACCCTGATCGCCCCCTCCAGCTGCGCGGCGCTGAAGATCCCCGCATCGCCGTCGAGCGCGTTGATCATCGCGCCCGCGAGCTGCGCCGGGCCGCCTGCCTCGAATTGGACCGGATGGGCGTTGCGGTGCAGGAGCACCTCGTCGCCTCCGGGACGGATGTGGAGCCGGAACGCGATCGCGTTGCACATCGTGCCGCTCGGCAAAAACAGCGCCGCCTCGTGGCCGAGCAGCTCCGCCACGCGCTGCTCGAGCGTGCACGTTGTCGGGTCGAGGCCCCGTTGTTCATCACCGACCTCCGCCTCGGCGATCGCCCTGCGCATCGCCGGCGTTGGTCGAGTCTGCGTGTCGCTGTAGAGGTTGATCCGCTCGGCCATAGATGAGCGCGCTACTCCGCGTGCTCCTCTTCCCAGCGCAGCGCGGCGGCCGCCGCGCTCGCCGATGGCGGCCGGCCCCAGTGCCAGCCGAGCGGCGCCGTCTCGGTCCGTTCGATGTGAGCATCCTCGGGCACGTCGATCTCGATCCGCTCCGCCTCGATCGGATCGAGCGCCTCGGCGATGTAGCGCTTGCGCACCGGGTGCGAGAGATACCCGGCGAGCGCATCATCGGACAGCTTCACGATCAGGGCATGCGTGTAGCCGTGGTCGTCCTGGCCGCGATTGCGCCCGAGCGTGACCCGCTCCACACCGTCGATCTCGTCGAGCAGCTGGTGGGCCTGGCCGAACGCCGCATCGATCTGCTCGTCGGTCGTGCCAGGCTTGAACTTCAGCAACACGATGTGCTGGATCACCTCGTAGCCTCCTCTCGGATCGTTCGCTTCCCTGGCGCACATGCTATTGGTGCCCAGCCGCCCGGGACAGCGCCAGGATCGGAGCGGCATCGGCCCACCGGGAGGTCGCAGCGAGCCACCTACAATGGCTTGCGCGCGCCCCCATGGTCTAGCGGTTAGGACGCCTGCCTTTCACGCAGGAGATCACCGGTTCGAATCCGGTTGGGGGTACTCTCTCGATCAGGCGGGCTACCCATCCAAACCTCACAATTCTCATTAAAGGTTCTGGGATCGATTGCCGATAAGGCGTAAGACGGGGCGAACCGAAGTTCGGTGACCCACGTATAGAAGTACCGGGGGCACGAAAGAAGTAGGGGGCAAACAGCAGTAGGGGCGTGCTGAGCCGATGCGTCCACGGGCCACCAAGCGCCCGTGGACGCATCGTTTGCACCGCCGCACCGCGTGCGGACGATCGGGGGCCGATCTTAGGGTGCCCTAATATGTCGGGTTCGTCCTCGCTGTAGCCGACCTTCTAGGAGCCCCATGCCCGAGCGCCGCGCCCTTTCGACCACCGTCAGCGACGTGTCCTGGCTCACCCCGAGCATGGTCCGGGTCGTCGTGGGAGGGCCCGATCTGGAGGGCTTCGCCGTTGGGCAGTTCACCGACCACTACGTCAAGTGCCGGTTCGGAGACAAGATGCGGTCCTACACGGTGCGTGCCTGGGACCCTGAGCGTCGCCTGCTGACGCTTGACTTCCTTGTCCACGGAGATCGGGGTGTCGCTGGACCGTGGGCCGCCCGGGCCCAGCCGGGCGACACGCTTGAGCTCATGGGGCCCGGCGGTGCCTACGCGCCGGCTCCGGAGGCCGACTGGCACCTGATGGTCGGCGACGACGCGGTGCTCCCGGCGATCGCGGTCTCGCTGTCACGCGTGCCGGCAGGCGTTCCCGTATTCGCCGTCATCGAGGTGGACGGCCCTGAGCATCAACAGCCGCTGACTTCTCCGGGGGACCTCGACGCCGTCTGGGTGCACCGCCGCGCCGACGCCGGACGGGATCCCTCCGTGCTGCTCGAGGCAGTCCGTGGTCTGTCATTGCCCGCCGGGAGGGGCCAGGCGTTCGTGCACGGCGAGGCCACCACCGTGCGCGTCATCCGGCGTCACCTGGTCCTTGATCGTGGCCTTCTGACCAGCGCACTCTCGGCTACCGGCTATTGGAAGCTGCGCCGCACCGACGAGGAGTGGCGCGCCGAAAAGCGCGAGTGGATGGCACAGGCGGACGCTGATCTGGTCGGAGCACCCTCCGCGTAACGGTTCGCTGGGATGCTTTGGAACGCTTGAGTCCATAGTGGACGAAAGCGTTCCGAGACCCACCCGCGGCCTCGACGCGTCACGCGTGAGGCAGGCTGAGCGGGGTTTCGGTCGCCGTCCACTCCCGGCCGAACCAGCGCTTGATGCGGCTCGCGCCGAACTCGGACTTCTCGGCACGGAGACCGTCGGCGGGTCCCTCGAGCTCGCCCGAGCGCTGGTCACCGAAGAAGGTCACGTCGACTTTGGCCACCTGGTCAGCTCCGAACTCGATGTAGCAGACGCCCCTGCCGCCGTACTCAGCGGACGTCGTCGTGCCACGAATGAGCGCACTGATGCGCTCGGCGGCGACCGCCGCGTGTCCTTCGGCGAATACGCCGGCCCTCGGCGTGCCGACAGCGGCTACGTCGCCGATCGCGAACACACGCGGGAACGACGTTTCCAGCGTCAACGAGTTGACTGGAATCCACCCGTCGACCGCGAGCGGGGATTCGAGAACGACCGCGGGCGCGCGATGGATCGGGACCGCGAGGAACAGGTCATAGGGCAGCTCGCCGCCGTCTCGCAATATCGCGACCTTCCGGGCCGGATCGAGCTCGCAGACCTCGCGGCGCGGATGCCACTCGATCCCGCGCTCCGCGAACGCCGCCACCAGCGCCTCGGAGGCGGCCGGCGAGGGCGGGATCGGACGCGGGAAGTCGACGACCAGGGCGATCTCGGAGCGATCGCGCAGCCCCCTCAAGGTGAGGTGTTCGTGCATCAGCAAGGCGGTCTCGCTCGGCGCCGGCGGGCACTTGTACGGCGTGGAGAGCACCCCGATCACCACCCGGCCGCCGTCGAAGCTGTCGATCACACCGGCGGTCGCGAATGCGCCCCCGACCGTGTAGAACTCGTGACCGCCCTCGAGCAGGCCGGGCGTGGCACCGGGATCGAGATCCGCGCCGAGCGCCACCACCAGGACGTCTGCGTCATACGTCCCCGCGTCGGTCTCGACTCGCTTGGCGGTCGGATCGATTGATCGGACGACCGTCTGTACGAAGGAGACACCCGGCTTGACGACATCGCGATAGGCGTGTCGCACGCCGGCCGGAGTACTCCTCCCAAACATCACGTCGAGCTTTGAGAACCCGAACACGAAGGCGTCGGACTGGTCGATCAGGACCACATCGATCGCGTCGCCGAACTCCTCCGAAAGCTTGGTCGTCAGCTCCAGGCCACCAAACCCGCCACCAAGAACAACTACGCGCATCCCCGCAGCTCCTTGTTTGCCCACCGGTCAATTCCGATCGGGTCACTATCGCAGAGGGCGTCCTCGATCACGGTGCGCTGAGATTGACGGCGCCCGCGGCGGCGACGAACGCCGCAAGGGCGACGAACGCCAGCGGTGCGTGACCGTTGTCAAGTGCGGCCGCGAAGTAGACCGTGCCCGAGAGCAGGCCGACGGCGGCGAGCGTCGTGTGAAACTGGGCGCCGAGCTCGAGCACGACGGGCCCCACGTTCCCCGCTCCCCAACCGACCCCGAGCCCAAGCAGGAGCGCGCTGGCTCCGCGCGAGCGCATCACGATCGCTGCTCACTCGCCGAGGGCGGCACCGCCCCGACGCCGGGCCGCGGCGCGTCGAGGTCGTACCCGGCCACCCCGGCGATTCGCACCCCGAAGATTCTCGCCGGTCTACGGCGGTCGCTGGGCGTGGGCCGGCTACCCGACCGGCGCGGCGGCGGCTCAGCAGGCCGGCGGCGCTTGGGTGCAGTCGGGGATCAGCCGCGAGTCGGTCAGGTCCTCGCCGACCTGCTGGAAGGCCGAGGTGAGGCTGCCGGCGCTCGGCTGATTGAAGAACGTCTCGGAGTTGCTGGCGATCTGCTGCATCGCGGACAGCGCGCTGATCGTCTTGCTGGTGTCCTCGCAGTTGCCGCTGGAGTTGTAAGCGATCGAGTAGATGACAGTGCCGGCGGCCTTGGCCTGGGTGGCGGCGTTGATCGCGGACTGGCAGGGATTGTTGTCGGTGAACGTGCTCGGCTGATTGAGCTCGCCGTCGCTGAGGACGATGATCGCGTTCGTCACGCCCTGGCGCGCAGGCGCCTGGGTGAGCTGGTACTGCGCCTCGGTGATCGCCCCGGCGAGGTAGCTGCCCTGGCCGCCGATGTCCTTGAGGCCGTAATAGTTGCCGCCCGGGTACGCGCCGCCTGGGCACTGCCCCCAGTCGACCGCCTCGACGAGGTTCGAAGTCGTCGCGTTGAGGGTGGTGTTGGAAACTGACGGCCGGTAGTCACTCGAGAGCCCGACCGCCTGATAGCCGGAGTACTCGTCGCTGGTGGGAATGCCGCCGTTGGCCTGCGTGGCGCTGTAGGTGTACGGCGTGTACGTCGGGTAGGTGACCTTGAAGGCCGGCTTGCTGCTCGGGTAGTTCGTGCAGTCGATCTCCCGGTCGGTGGTGGTAGCCGCGGGCGACGGCGGGTTCCCCGAGATCGCCGGGAACACCTCGAGCCCGACCTCGTCCACCGGCGCGGCCACGTTCGCGCCCAGCTGGCCGCCGGTGTTGGTGGTTGCGGCGCCGCAGGTCGTAAGGGTGGAATTGCAGGGCCAGAGCGCCTGTAGCAGGGCGCGCATGCCGGCCTTCGCGCAGTCCAGCTTCTGCGGATTTGAGCTGATGCCAGTGACACTGCTCGAGCAGCTGTCGGTCATCGATTGGGTTGTGTCGAGGATCACTTCGACGTTGAGCGGGTGGGGAACGCCTCCACGCGCGGCCGCGGTGGAGCTGGCGGTGATCGTGAAGCTGTGACGGAAGAGGCCGAGGAACGTTGTCGTCACGGTCGCCGTCTGCTTGACGTTGACCGCGTTGCAGGTCGTGACTCCAGTGGGCTGCGGGGCCGACGCGCCGGTCGGCTGACAGTTTTTGCTGGCGCTGTCCGCCGGACAGGTGGGCAGGCCGCTCCCGGTTCCCGCCGTGTAATTGGGCGCGTGCGAAAGGCACTCGAACGTCACGTTCGGCGAGGCGGCGCTGACCTGGTAGCCGGTGAGGGCGTTGTTGTCGCCGCTGAGGCCGCTGTAGTTGACCGCCTGGGTATATGCCGTGGACGAGCTGGGGAGGTCCTGGCCGGCGACGAGCGCGGCCGAGTCGACCGCCCCTTGGAGCTGCTTCTGGGCCACCCAGACGCGGCCGATGTCGATCACGAGCCCGGCGAACGCGATCAGCGCCACCATCGCCAGGGCCACCATTGGGAGCGCCTGCCCCTTCTCGCTGCGGAGGCGGCGTCGTATCGCGGCTCGGGGCGTCATTCGACCGCGTCCGATGCCGAGGCCGTCAAGGTGAACGGTTTGAACTTGAAGCCGAACACGTTGATCGTGTACGGAAGCGACGCTTGGACCGTTGCCTGGTCACCCTGGGCCTCGCTGCCGCCGGTGTAGCTCCCGACGGTTCCCGTGCCACAGGTGTCAGGGCTCGTCAGCGTCGGCGTCACCTCGCTGCTCGTGAGACCGGTCCCGACAGCGGAGTTGACCGTCTGCGTGATCGCGGGGTCGCACGGGTCGTCCAGCCCGCGGCCGAGCGCCAGCTCGCGCGCGCCGCTGCGAACGGCATCGGTGAGCGTGATGTACTTGTTGAAGACGAGCCCGAACTGCAGGATCGCGGTCAGGATCAAGAGCAGCACCGGGAGGACGAGCGCGAACTCGAGCAGCGCCTGACCGTCCTCGCGCCGCCAGCGTCCCAGGGGCCGCCGCCGTCTGGGCGCCGAGTGCCGGTCCTGCTGTCGTTGTTCGCCGATTGGATCTCTCATGCCTAACTCGCTGCGGATCGCCCTTGGCCAGGGTTATCGACCAGTTGGACGCGGTCTTTGAGCCCCGTGGGGGATAGGCCCAATCCATTGCTCACACATCCGCGCGACCCGCTCGAGCGTTCCCACCTGTCGTCGGAACATCTCGGCGTCGCGGCATGTGCCGCGCCCAATCCAGCTATCAACGGCCCCTCGCTGGTTCGATCCTTGATGGCCCAGATGGTGGCAGCACGGGGCTCGCCCGATTAAGGGACATTGGTCGAGGATCGACCTAGACGAATCGGTAGGTGTGACGAGGATTGGGCTCCAGCGCCACCGCTTCCGCCGCCAATCCGTAACCGTGGTGTGAGCGTGATGTGAGCACGTCGTGAGCGGCGTGGACGCAGTCGTGACGCGGACCTACGATCGCCTGCGTGACCGGGTCAGCTGGCGCTGGCGGCGGACGCTCAAAGCAGGGCGGCCGTCTGTGACGCCTACCACTGCTCGATGTAGATCGGGCGCGGGAGCAAGGACGTCCCATCGACCGGGCGGTGAAGGGGATCGTGGGTTAGGGCCGAGGGCAGTCGCCGTCGCCCTGACGAGATGAATCCCCGTCAAGCCGGCGGGCGACCTCATACAGCTTCAGGGTCAGCTCGGTGACTCGTTCGTCGTTGTCGTCATAGAAGCCGCGGCCGCTCTTTACGCCGAGCCGGCCGTCGCGCACCAGCCGTTGGACGGTCGTCGACGCGGTCCGGTCGGCCGCGAGCTCGGGGTACAGCGCGTCGGAGATATCCCGCAGCGTGTCGTGGCCGATCAGATCGGTCATCTGGAGCGGTCCGAACACGGGAACGAACGCGCGCAGCGTCGTCTGGACGATCGAGTCGAGCTCCTGCGGATCGGCGGCGCCGATGTCGACGAGGTGGAGCATTTCGCGCAGCATCGCGAACCACACGCGGTTCCAGAGAAAGCCTGGGATCTCCTTGCGAACGCGGACCGCGCGAAGGCCGACGTCGTCGCAGAAGCGCATCGTGGTGGTCACCGTCTCCTCGCTCGTGCGCTCGCCGGCGACCACCTCGACGAAGATGATCAACTGCGTTTGCACCGGATGCAGGACGACCGCCCGTTCCGGGTGTGCCATGTCGGCGGCCAGCCGCGTCATCGGGAAGTTCGAGGTCGCGCTCCACAGCAGCGCATCGGCGTCGACGACCGCCTCGACGTCGCGGTAGCACGCCGCCTTGGCCTCGGCGTCCTCGACGATCGACTCCATCACCCCGACGCACGGCGCGAGCGCCGTGGAGAGATCGTCATGGGTGGTGACGCGGCCCAGGACCTCGTCGACGGCGGACGGTTGCAGAGCGCCGATCTCGGCCAGCGTCGAGACACTCTGGCGCAGCCGCTCGTGCAGCGTATGGACCGATGTGGCAGGTGACCATGCTCGAACCTCACGGCCGGCCAAGGCGAACTGCTGCGCGAACAGGTGACCGATGTAGCCCGCGCCGACGAGGCCGATTGGGCCATCCAAGGTCGGGGCGCCCCTCACACCGCCAAGCTATCGGCTGGCCGCAGACGCGGCAACCTCTAGCCGGCCACCGGTCCGCACCGCACGCACCGGGCCGTCCAGCCCAGCGGCAGCACCTGAACGACGAGCTTGCGGCCACAGACCGAGCAGAACCTCGGCGGGTCGGTGGCCGCGCGCCTGGCGGCGCAGCGGTCGTGATCGCCGTACGCAAACGGCTTGCCGCAGCCGTCGCAGTAGACGGCGCCCGTCACGGCCGCTAGGTAAGGCCCTTGACCGGCATCGAGAGCTCGTCGAGCATCTCCAGGTCCTGGTTCGCGTTGCGCCCGAGGGTCGTCAGGTAGTTGCCGACGATCAGCGCGTTGATGCCGCCAAGCATCCCCTGGCGCGCCCCGAGATCTCCGAGCGTCAGCTCCCGTCCGCCGGCGAACCGCAGCACCGTGCGCGGCAGCGCCAGGCGGAAGGCGACGATCGCCCGCAGCGCATCCCGGGCGTCGAGCGGCTCCAGCTCGGCGAACGGCGTCCCGGGACGGGGATCGAGGAAGTTGAGCGGCACCTCGTGCGGATCGATCTCGGCGAGCTCCAGTGCGAGCTCCGCGCGCTGCTCGATTGACTCGCCCATCCCGAGGATGCCGCCACAGCAGACCTCCATGCCGTTCTCGCGGACGAGCGCGAGCGTCTGGAACCGCTCCTCCCAGGTGTGGGTCGTCACGACTTCGGCGAAGAACGAGCGGGCCGTCTCGAGGTTGTGGTTGTAGCGGTGCACTCCCATCTCGGCGAGCTCGCGCGCCTGCGCCGGCGTGAGGATCCCGAGCGAGCAGGCGATGTTGATCTCCACCTCGCGCCCGATCGCCTCGATCCCCTCGCGCACCTGGTCCATCAGTCGCGCGTCCGGTCCCCGCACGGCGGCGACGATGCAGAACTCGGTAGCGCCGGTCCGCGCCGTCTGCTTGGCCGCCGTGACCAGCGAGCGGATGTCGAGCCGCGTCGCGCGGACGGTGCTGTCAAAGCGGCCTGACTGCGAACAGAAGTGGCAGTCCTCAGGGCAGCCCGCGGTCTTCGCGCTCACGATCCCCTCGACCTCGACCTCGGGTCCGCACCAGCGCAGGCGCACCTGATGGGCGAGCGCGAGCGCATCCTCGAGGCGCCGATCGGGCAGCCGCAACACTTCGAGCACGGACTCGTGGTCGAGGCCGAGTCCGTCTGCCAGGACACGATCGGCAGCATGGTCAAGGACGTCGGGCATGCGGCCAGCATCATGCCAGCGTCCGCGACGTCGAGCAGTTCCCGCCTCCGATCGCCGGCGTCTCGCGCCGCGGCGGGCCGGGCGCGAGTACGATCGCCAGCAGTCCGCAACAAGGAGAGAAGACATGTCTGTCGCCGCCTCACCCGCGCGAGAGCTCCGGCCACTGGACTTCCTCGCAATTGACGACCTGCTCTCGGACGAGGAGCGCGACATCCGAGACACCGTCCGTGCATTCGTCAACGACCGGGTGGTGCCGCACGTGGGCGAGTGGTTCGAGGAGGCCAGGCTGCCGCGCGAGCTCGCGTCCGAGCTCGGGAAGCTCGGACTGCTCGGGATGCATCTGGAGGGCTACGGCTGCGCGGGCGCCAGCGCGACCGCCTACGGCCTGACCTGCATGGAGCTCGAGGCGGGCGACAGCGGCGTGCGCAGTCTGGTGTCGGTCCAAGGCTCGCTGGCGATGTTCGCGATTCACCGCTGGGGCTCGGAGGCGCAGAAACAGCGCTGGCTGCCGCCGATGGCCGCCGGCGAGGCGATCGGGTGCTTCGGCCTGACCGAGCCCGATGCCGGATCCGATCCGGGCTCGATGCGGACGCGCGCGCGCCGGGACGGCGACGACTGGATCCTTCATGGCCAGAAGATGTGGATCACCAACGGCTCGGTGGCCGACGTGGCAGTCGTGTGGGCGCGCACCGACGAGGGCGTCCGCGGCTTCCTCGTCCCGCGCGACACCCCGGGCTTCACGACCCAGGACATCCACCGCAAGCTGTCACTGCGCGCGTCGGTCACGTCGGAGCTGCTGCTCGATGACGTTCGCCTTCCCGCGGACGCGCTGCTGCCCGAGGCGACCTCGCTGCGCGGGCCGTTGTCCTGCCTGAACGAGGCGCGGTACGGGATCGTCTGGGGCGCCGCCGGGGCGGCCCGGGCGTGTTTCGCCGCTGCGCTGGAGTACGCCAAGGAGCGAGTCGCGTTCGGTCAGCCGATCGGCGCGACCCAGATCCAGCAGGCCAAGCTGGCGCACATGGCCGTCGAGGTCAACCGCGCGACGCTGCTCGCGCTTCACCTCGGCCGGATGAAGGACGCCGGCCAGCTGCACTCTGAACAGGTGAGCATGGGCAAGCTCGCGAACGTCGACGCGGCGCTCGACGTCGCCCGGACCGCGCGGCAGGTGCTCGGTGCCAACGGGATCACGCTCGAATACCCGGTCATCCGCCACATGAACAACCTCGAGTCCGTCGTCACCTACGAGGGGACCGCGGACGTTCACGCGCTGGTCGTCGGCGGGGCGCTGACCGGGCTGCAGGCGTTCAGGTGAGCGGGCCGCGGTCACGCCGCTAGCGTCCACGACGTGCGCCTCAACCAGGTCACACTGGCGGTCACCGACCTCGAGCGTTCGGTCGGCTACTACCGCCGCCTGGGGCTGGAGCAGATCGTCGCCGCTGAGGAGTACGCGCGCTTTGCCTGCCCGGACGGGGACAGCACGCTGTCGCTCGAGCAGGTGGATGCGGTTGCGCCGTCCTCGGGCACGGTCTACTTCGAGTGCGATGACCTGGACGCGACCGTCGCTGCACTGGAGGCGGCGGGGATCGAGTTCGACCACGGCCCGGTCGACGAGGCGTGGCTGTGGCGCGAGGCACGGCTGCTGGATCCCGACGGTAACTCGCTGTGCCTGTTCTACGCCGGGGAGAATCGGCTCAATCCGCCGTGGCGCCTGCAGGATGGCTGAGGCGCGACCGCTAGAGCGCTTGCTCGCGCCCCGGTAGCAGTGGAAACGAACGCTGCGCGCGTGACGGGATGATGTAGTTGGCGCGCTTGAGGACGAACATGAACTCGTTGATGCCGTTGTTGACGGTGTCGGTGATCCCCGGGTTGATGAGCTGGACCTGGGTGGCGTTCATCGCCTTTCGGGTGCGGACGAAGTCCGCGATCGAGCGTTGGATCGAGACGAAGTGCAGTCCGGCCTGCCCTCCGTCAACCGTGTTGAAGTCGCGCCTGATGATCACCGGCTGGCCGTGCCTCCGGGCGCGCGCGGATGTCTGCGAGTGTCCGATAACGCCGTAGTGACTGATCGCCTGGCCGATCAGGTTCGGGTCACTTTTCGCGTCGGTGGTGAAGTGCTTGACCTGCTCGGGCGTGACCTGCGGGGCGTACATTCGCGCAATCCGCTCCCGTTCTGAGAGCTCGTCATACCAGCTGTCCAGCCGCAGTCGCATGTAGCTGACCTGCATCGTCGTCCCCTGCGCGAACGCGCCGGTCGGGATCGTGACCGACTCCTCGGTTGCCTGGTTGTGTCGAAGCCCGGACTTGAAGCCCATGAACAGGGGCGTCTGCTGCTTGACCGGGGAGCCGGGCGGAATCCCGCCGACGTCCTGGTGGGCGGCCGGCAAGCCCTGTCCGACGAAGCCTGTGCGGGTCTCGCGCCAGCGCAGCGCCGAAGCCAATGTCAGATGGCCGTCGGATCCGGTCAGCGGTGCTCCGTGCACGAGCCCGGCTTCGACGTCGGCGAGGCGCCGTTCGTCGTCGCACGCCAGGTGCAGGCAGAGGTCGTAGTCGTCGATCGCGGGCAGCTCGAACTCCGACAGACGCTTCGCCCGCGGGATCGGGGACTGGATCCGCAGAGATCGCTCGAAATACCCGGGGGCCCAACCGGCGGTGAACAACAGCCCGCCGGGACCCCACGCAAACGCGCGCTCGAGTGTCCGCAGCGAGGCCTCGAGCAGGCGCGCGGCGGCCGGTGAGGGAGTCGCCTGCACGTCGAAGAACAGCAGGCGATCGTGACGTGGGGCGATCGGGTTGCCATCTCGATCGGTCTTGAGCGTCGCGGTCCAGGCGAACTGGCGTGTCGGCAGGCCGGCCGGCTGGGACCCGAGCGCCACCTTCGGGATCTCGGGCGCGGAGCCGTGCGAGGTCTCCGCGCGATCGAGCGCGACCCCGGCCGCCGCGCCGCCCGCCGCGACCGTGGCGGCGCCGAGGAAGAAGCGGCGCCGGGTCCATCCGCGCCCGCCACCGCCGTCCGCGGAGCGGGTCATGAGACGGGCTTCCAATGGAAGGTGGAGGTCACTCGGTGCGGGGTCAGCCACACGTGCTGGTACTCGACGTGGCGTGCGGATATGGGTGGGCTGACGAGCAGGCTGAGCTGATAGTTGCCACCCCCCGGCAACGACACGTCGTTGCCGTAGTGGGGTCCCATGTACTCGGAGATCATCGGCCACTGCCGCTCGTCGTAGACGACCTTCCCAGCCTTGCGGATCGTCGCCCACACCGATGCGTAGGGGAGCGGCACCCCGGTGTGCGCGTCGTTGAGCATCACCATCAGGTGAAAGCTCGACTTCGGCCCGGGCTTGATCATCCGCTCGCTGGTTCCGTTGAAGATCACGAACGGGACGGCGGTAGTCGCGCGCGCGACGATCTTCATTCCCTGCCAGTCGGCGGTCGCGAGCGTCTGCGTCGGTACCGGCTTGATCCCGTCAACCGAGATCGCCTTCTCCTCCGCCGGCCCCATGTTCATCCCGGCCATGCTCCCGCCGCTCGCGCTGGCCGCGGCGCTCGAGGCGGCGGCGGTGGTCGTCGATGTCTTGTCTGCGCTGGCGCAACCCGCGATCAGCACGACCGCGGCGCACGCCAGCGCGCCGCGGGCGATTGGTCTGCGAACTCTGAGCATCTGGTATCTCCTTCGGTTGGTGGGCTCGGTCGGCGGGAACGCACGCCCGGCCTAGATGGCGGTGCGGGCGGGGACGGATGGCTCGGCGCGGGCGGATTGAGCGCTGAGCCGGCGTTCTGGCACGGGCTCGTCGATCGGGACGAGCGCGTAAAGCGCGCACGCGAGCAGCACGAACAGCGGGCCCGCGTTCGGGTCGGTGGCACCGCCCGCGAAGATCCCGCCAAACCCTTGGCCGAACACCCAGTAGGCCAGATTCAGGACGATTGCGGCGATCAGGAACTCGCGCGCATGCCAGTTGAGCGCGACCGCTGCCGCGATCGAGAACGAGGCGAAGGCGAGCACAACCGCGATGATCAGACCGTTGCCCGACGCCGCGTTCGCGACCCAATCCTGCACGGTCGAAAGCCAGCTCATCCCCGACGGGGCGGCGTTGATCAGCGTCGTCGTCGCGTTGGCGGTGCTGTTGACGGCGAGCAACCATAGGCCACCCATCAGGACCCAGAGAACCGCCCACACCATGCGGGCGCCACGGACGCCGAGCAGGCCGCCGGGCCGGTCATTCGGCCACACGATCAGACCGACGAGCGCGTACAGGAGCACCGCGCCCGGTGCGCCGGTGAGCGCGTTCGCCATGTTCATGAACAACATGCCGAAGGCCTCGCCGAACCACCACACAATGAACACCCACGCAAACGACACGGCCAGCGCCGGCCTGACCGTGCGGCGATAGAGGAGGCCTAAGCCGATCGAGACCTGGACGAGCGCGAACACCGTGTTGTAAACGGTCAGGTGGCCGGCCGCGAGGTTCGCCGACCAGCGGATCGAGTGGGCCAGCCACGAGGGTTGTCCGGGCGCCATCGCTGTCAGCATCTGGATGAAGCCCCGGGAGTACATGAACGACTGAAACTGGAGCGCCCCGTCCAGCAGCCAGACGAGGCCCAGAACGGTCTGAATCGCCCGACGGCTGTCGGACCAGAAGTAGTCATGCGCAGAACGCACCGTGCGCGTTGATCGCGGCTTCGCCAGCACGCCGGTGCCGGTGTCGGCCGTACGGATGCTCATTAATCTCCTTCGTTCGTGGGACGTCGGACGTCGGTCGGACGCCAGCTAGCCCTGGGTAGGCCGCGCGGCACCCATCCGGGTACGCTCGGCCGGCCTCGGCGCGCCCAAGCCCCGGCGCAGGCGCGACGGCCCGCGCTCGAGCGAAGGGCCTACGACGCCTTCAGCGCGCTGATAGCTCGACCGAGCTCACGCGTGCAGGCCGACGAGACGGCCACGCGCGCGCGTCTCACGAAGGGGGGCCGCGTCCCGACCAGCCGTAGGCAAGCGGCGCGAGCCTGGGCGTCGAGACAGCCGGCGGGCGCCGCGACCGCTGGGGGCGGCGACGGGTGCGCCGGCGGGCGCGATGGAAGCGCTGAGCGACCTCCTCGAGGACCCAGCGCGCACCGTGGAAGATGGCGGCGAGCACGAGGCCGACGCAGGCCGCCGCCGGGATCGCCCACCAGCCGCCGAAGCCGAAGATCCCCACCAGTCCGCCGGGATGGCCGGTGGCGAACAGGCCCTCGAGGAACTCCTGGCAGCCATAGATCGCGACCAGCGCCACCGTGCACACCAGCCACAGGGCCGTGAACGAGAGGCTGAAGCGCGACAGCGACGTGTGGCCGGAGAAAGCCCGCCCGAGCGCGCGCAGAAAGCCTCCGATGACCAGCGCGACCACGAGGATGATCCACGGGACGACCGAGTGCAGGTACGAGTGACCCTGGCGCTGGAGCTCCATACCCGCCGCGCTGCCGTACGCAAGTAGATACCGCAGCTGATGCACCGCCAGCGCCGCGGCCGGCAGCAGCGCAATACGCGCGGCACCATCGATCACCGCAGGGCAGCGCGCACGCGAAAACATCGCCGCAAAACCATAGTCCGAGCCACCCGCCGCCGCAACACAGAGCCGACGGACCGGTCCGCGGGACCGTCTGCTAGATCGAACGCATGGACCAGCCCGAGCGGCGGTCGCGTTGGCGTACGCTGGGCGGCTGATGCCGCAGGATCCGCAGGTCGGTGGCCGTGGGCTTGTCGTTGCGCCACGGGGCTCGCCGGGTCGCCTGACCCGCGCGGTCGGATGCGCGCTCGCCGCGCTCGCCGCGCTGGCCGTCTGCGCGGTAGCGATGCTCGCAGCGCCGGCAGCGCGCGGCGACGGTGACCCGGGCAGCGACGTGCTCGTCTACCAGCAGCTGTTCGTCGCCAGCGACGCCGGCATGCCGGTGGCACAGCAGCTCGCGCTCGGCAGGGTGTTGCGCGCGGCCGCGGGAGCCGGGTTCCCGGTGCGGGTCGCGATCGTCGCCAAGCGCGACGACCTGGGTGCGATCACCGAGCTATGGCGGCGTCCTCGCGCGTACGCGAGGTTTCTCGGGATCGAATTGTCGACGGCCTACGCGCAGCGGCTGATCGTCGTGATGCCGAACGGGTTCGGGTTCAACTGGCCGACGCATTCAACCTCGGCGGCCTACCGGCAGTTGGCCGGGATCGCGATCCGACCGGGCGGGGTGGGGCTCGCGGAGGCCGCACAGCGGGCCGTGCAAACGCTCGCCGGCGCCGCCCACGTCGCGCTCCACGTCCCGGCCGGCGCCGGCGGCGGAACCGGCGTCCCGGCGCCGGCCGCCGGAGGCGGTGTCGGCCAGCCGGCCGCGCAGCCGAACCCCGGCCGCGGCACCGACACGCTGCTGGCGATCACCGTGGCCGGGGTGGCGGCGCTGGTCGCGCTCGCGTTCGGTCTGCGCGCAGGCTTGCGCCGCCGCGGCCGCCGCCGGCCTGCCCGCCGGCATGCGACGGAGGCACCGAGCGCGACGGGCGACGGCCCGGGGGCGCGCCTGCCGGCTCGTACGCTCGCCCTGGTCGCGGGTGCCGTCGTACTGTTCGCGACGGCGGTCGGTGCAGCGGTGGCGGTGATCGCGACGGGTCCCTCTTCGTCTGACGCCAGCGCCCTGGCCCGCAACCCGTACCTCGATCCGGGCACAGCGCTCTCGCGGCCGGCGCCGGAGTTCACGCTCACCGACCAGTTCGGCCGGTCGGTGTCGCTGCGCCAGTTCCGCGGCAAGGTCGTGATCCTGGCGTTCAACGACTCCGAGTGCACGACGATCTGTCCGCTGACGACCAGCGCGATGGCCGATGCCCGGTCGATGCTCGGGGCGGCGGCCTCCCGCGTGCAGCTGCTCGGCGTCGACGCGAACCCGAAGGCGACCTCCGTCCAAGACGTCCTCTCCTATTCGGAGCTGCACGGGCTCCAGCAGGAATGGCACTTCGTGACCGGCTCGCTCGCGCATCTGGAGCGCGTCTGGAAGGCGTACGGCGTCGAGGCGGAGATCAGCCGCGGGCAGATCGCGCACACCCCGGCGCTGTTCGTGATCGACCCACACGGCGACCTGCGGCGGCTCTACCTGACACAGCAGTCCTACGCTGCCGTCGGGCAGCTCGGACAGCTCCTCGCCCAGGAGGCGTCGGCGCTGCTGCCGTCGCATCCGCGCGTGCACTCCAGGCTCTCCTACGCCCCCCAGCCCGCGATCGCCCCGAGCGCGAATGCCGTTCTCCCCGCAGCCGGCGGAGGGACCGTCCGGCTGGGCCCCGGCGCGCGACCACGCCTGACGCTCTTCTTCGACACGTGGGATCGGGAGGTCACCGGCCTCGGAGGTGAGCTCGACGCGCTGAACGGCTACGCGTCATCCGCGCACCGCGCTGGTCTGCCGGCGCTGACCGCCGTCGACGAGGCCACCGTCGAACCGTCGTCCGCTGCCCTGCCCCAGTTCCTGCACGCGTTGCCGCGCCCGCTCACCTATCCGGTCGCGGTTGACACGTCCGGGCGCGTGGGCGATGGATACGAGGTCCAGGGCGAGCCGTGGTTCGTGCTGACCTCTGCGACCGGCAGGATCCTGTGGTACTGGCAGGTCACGACCTCCGGCTGGCTCACGCGCGCAGGCCTGGCCGCACACGTGCGCGCGGCGCTTGCCCGAGCCCCGCGTGCCCCGGCCAGCGTCACCGCCGCCAACCATGAGCTCGCGGCCTCGCCGCACGCGCTCGCGGCGCTGCATGGTCAGGCGAGCCGACTGCTCGGCGGCGAGCCGGCGCTCGCGGCCCGGCTCCGGGCACTTCGCGGCTACCCGGTCGTGATCAACGCCTGGGCGTCGTGGTGCGGCCCGTGCCGGTCTGAGTTCTCGCTGTTCGCGGCGGCCTCGGTGCACTTTGGCCGCCGGGTCGCGTTCCTCGGCGTCGACACGAGCGACTCGCCGGGCGACGCGCGCGCGTTCCTCGCGCAGCACCACGTCAGCTATCCGAGTTACCAGTCCTCGACGACCGAGCTGGACGCGGTCCTCCCCGGCGGCGTGGAAGGGCTGCCGACGACGATCTACATCAGCCGTCGCGGCAAGGTCCTGTATGTGCACACAGGCCAGTACGACGCCCAGGGCACCCTCGATGCCGACATCGACACCTATGCGCTCGACGGCTGAGCGCCGGCGCCGCGAGCGGGCTCAGGGCACTAGGGCCAGTAGTCCAAGCCGGGGAGGCCCGGGCCGGTGTCCCGGCCGGCCGGCGTCATGTCGAGCACGTTCCAGATCGGCCAGATCGAGTCGACGTGTCGTGGCTCCATCCCCGCCTCGCGCGGCGCCAGCATGATCTCCGTCGCCCAAGAGTGACGAATCTCGTCACCCTCGCGGACGAACACGTTCAGGATCGGCCGCTGCTCGCCGTCGGAGGTCTCGGCGTGGTAGTCGCGGTTGTAGGTGTTGTTGCGCGAGGAGAGCAGGCGCAGCCGTCGCCAGCCGCGATGCTGTGCGAACGCACGGATCCGCTCGCGGCCCGATTTGGCGACCACCGCCAGGTTGATGTGCTGGGCGAGGTGGGGCGCTGCGCCGTCGAGCGAATCGAGGATCGATGTACAGGAGGCGCACGGCGTCTGCGCGAGCGGAAGCCCGGCGGTCGACCCGCTTGTCGGCCCCGGCCGCGTGTCTCCCGAGTAGCGCGGGAACATGAAGCTGTAGATCACCAACGCTCGCTTGTCGGCGGCGAACAACTCCGAGAACCTGACCTCGCCCCCGCCTTCGCGAGCCTCCTCGAAGAGGTAGTCGTCGGCGAGCGCGCCACCGAGCGGCAGCGTGCGTCGCTGAGCGGCCACGCGCTCGACCGCGCGGCGGAGCTCGATCTCGGCTTCGAGCAACCGGTTGCGCTCGCGACGGTACTCGTCGGACTCGCCGGGGAACCGGATGTCAGAGGCGTCCGCCATCGAGGCCGAGTCTACGCCCAGCCTGAGAGAGAGCCGCGGGCGGCAGGCGGCAGGTCAGCCGGAATGAATCGCGGATCCCGGCATCATTAGAGCCATGCTGGCGTTTTACCCGTGACCTGGATCGATGACCCTCGTCGCCACACGGATCAGCGCCGACCGCGCGCTGGGCTCCGATTCAGATCTGGCCCGCGATATCGCCCGGCTGGCCGCCGCGATCGCCATCGAGGCATCGTCAATCGACCGGACCCTGGGCGAGCACCCGTGCACGTTGCCGGGCGGGGATCTGCTCTGGTCGGGACAGACGCAGCACGTAGAGCTGCGGCGCCAGCTGGGCGCATTGCGCGCGAGCGTGGCTCAGGCGCAAGCGCGCAGCGAGGGGGACGCGACGCTGCTGAGGGCCGAGCTGGCGACGCTGCTGTCGTTCGCCAAGACGCTCGCGGCCGATTCGATCACCTGGCGCGCCGATTTCGAGGCGGGACTGCGGGAGCTCGAGCGCAGGGAGGCCGCCGCGCACGCGCAGCGCGAGCGGCTGACCGCCGAACGCGAGGCCCTGATCTCAAGGCGCGACGCGCTGCAGGCGAACATCGACCGTGCGGCGAGGCTGATCGCGGCAGAGACCGGCGGCGAGTGTCGGCGGACGGTTCCCTGCATTGCGCTCGGCGAGCGCGTGACGGTCGTCTCGCAGTGGGTGCTGTGCCCGCGAACAGGGCTGCGGTCAGAGAAGCACTGGCTGGTGACGCTCGCCGGCGCCGACGCCGGCGACCAGGTGCTGGTCAGGCGCTGCTACGCGTAGGCGGGCCGTCGCGAGCGTGCGGCACAGGGCCGCGGCCTCGCCGCGATCGCGTTCGGGCTCGCGGCGAGGATCAGGCAGGCAGGAAGTCGACCAACAGCCGGTTCACGGCGTCGGGCGCCTCGAGCTGCAGCCAGTGGCCCGGTCCATCGATTCGCTCGTAGCGCCACGGCCCGGCGACGCTCGACGCGGAATTGGTCATCTGCCGCTCGGTGAGTGCCATGTCCCCCGAGCTCCAGATGCCCATCGTGGGCGCGTTGATCGGCGGCAGCTCGCGACCTGGGCGCAGCCACGTCTCCGGGGGCAGGTTCGCCCGGTAGTAGTTCAAGGCCGGCGTCAAGGAGCCGTTGGCCTCGAGCTCGGCGATGATCGCATCCACGTCGGGGTGGCTACTCCAGGCGCGGAAATTCGCCCAACCGTTCGCCGACAGCCACTCCTCGGCGATCCCGGTGAACTGGAACAGCAACATGTACCAGGACTTCTCGTACTGCTCGAAGCCGCCCGCGCGCATCGTCGCCGGGTGCCCGACTGACATCGCCACGAGGTGATCGACGCTCTGTCCCGCCAGCGCCGCGAGGCCCCAGGCGAGGGCTGCGCCCCAATCGTGGCCGACGAGGTGCGCCCGCTCGACTCCCGCGTCGCTCATCACCGCCAGCACATCGCCCGCGAGCGCTACGAGCGCGTACGCCTCCACCTCGGCGGGCTTGTCCGAGCGGCCATATCCCCGCAGGTCGGGCACGATCACGCGGAAGCCGGCCGCCGCCAGCGCCGGAACCTGGTGACGCCAGAGCCGGCCCGTGTCCGGAAAACCATGCAGGAGGAGGACCGGACGGCCGTCGCCGATCACCTCGTATTCGATTCCAACGCCACCAACGTCAACGCGCACTTGACACCCCAAGCTGGTCGAGATCCCCCGGCGGCAAACCTAGATCCTCCCGCGGCGCGGCGCAAGCACGTCACGCGCCGCCCTGACGCCGCTGCGCACCGCGCCCTCCATCGTGCCGTGCATCGCTCCGGCGGTGTGCTCGCCGGCGAACGCGAGCGGGCCGACGGGACGCGCGAGCTCGGCGTGATCCAGGGGCGCCGACGCCGACGGCGCCGAGTACGCTCCCCTCGCCCACGGGTCATCGCTCCACGTGGAAAGCTGGACCGCGCCGCCGTCGAGGCCGAGATCCGGGCGCAGCCGCACGAGGGCCTGCAGCCACCGGTCGGGGCCGCTCGCGACGTCGAGCCCGGCGAGCGCCGACTCGGTGCCGGCAAAGCACGCCGCGAAGCCGAGCGGTTCGCCGTCCGCTCCGAGTTGGGTGTAGCACCAGAATCGCTCTGGCACCGAAAGCGTCGCGCTGGGCGCCGCCGGTGACCCGAGCCCGACGAACAGCTTCGCGGCGTGGCCGTAGCGCACGGCCTGCTGGGCGTGGACCTTGGCCGGCGGCAGCTCCGGCTCGAAGGCGATCACGTCGAGCGTTGACGCGGGCACCGCGACGACCGCGGCGTCGGCGACCGTTTCGGTCCCTCGGGAGCGCACTCTCACCGCGCCGGGCTCCCAGCTGACCCGTTGCACCGGCGTCGACAGCCGGATTCGATCGGCTCCGACCGCGTCGGCGAGGGCGGCGGGCAGGCCGCCGTTGCCGCCGCGCACCGAGTGCGTGTCGAAGGCGCCGAAGGCAGTGCCCGCCTCGCGCAGCACGCCCGCATCGAGGTCGCTCGCCGGGTAGGCGGTGCTGACCTCGATCCGCGATCGGATCGCGTCTGCAACTGCGCGCTCGAGACCGCTCTCTGCCAGCGCGGCATCCAGCGTCTCGCCGTCGCGAGGCGGGTGCGCGAGGAGCCGTTCGATCCCGGCCTTCACCTGTGCCAGAGACACCGGCTGACCGCCAACGGGCACGCGATCTCCGTAGAGCGTGCCCTTGCGCACCAGCGGCAGGCCAAAACGCCCGGCCAGGCTACGAACACTCGCGCTGTCGGGCAGGATGAACTCGGCGCCCCGTTCGATCGACGCGCCGGCGAACTGAGACGACCACACTCGCCCGCCGACGCGGTCACGAGCCTCGAACAGCTCGACGTCGACCCCGACGCGCACGAGCTCGTCGGCGGCCGCGAGGCCCGCCAACCCGGCCCCGATCACGACCGCCCTCACGGCATCGGCCTCCCGGCGGGCGAAGGGCGGACGAGGCTGGCGGCGTGCACGATCCAAGCCTATTCGGGGCCGCTGCGGACCGGCGTTCGCGGCCGTCTACGATCGAAGGCGTGGCGGCGTCGTCGCGCCGCAGCACCCCGAACGCACGAAGAAAAGGAGCGAGATGGATATCGGAATCGGGCTACCGAACACGATCGTCGATGTAGATCGCCGAGGCATCGTCGATTGGGCCAGACGGGCCGAGGACGCAGGGTTTGCCTCGTTGGGCACGCTCGACCGGATCGTCTATTCCAACTACGAGTCGCTGACCTGCCTCGCGGCCGCCGCGGCGGTGACCGACCGGGTCCGACTCGTGACCGACATCCTGATCGCGCCGCTGCGATCAAATACGGCCCTGTTCGCCAAACAGGCCGCGACCGTCGACAGCATCTCGGGCGGACGCCTCGTGCTCGGCCTCGCCGTCGGAGGCCGGCCCGATGATTACGACGTGTCGGGCGTCGACTTCCACACGCGCGGCGCGGCCTTCGACCGCCAGCTCGAGCAGCTGACCGAGCTGTGGGCCGGTGACTCCGTCGGTCCGGCGCTGGGCAACGGCAAGCGACCCTCGCTGCTGATCGGCGGGCAGGCGGATCGCACCTACGAACGGGCGGCAAGGTACGCCGACGGCTGGGCGCTGGGCGGCGGCACGCCGGAGGCGCTCGCGGGGGGCAAGGCGAAGCTCGAGCAGCAGTGGAGCGCGGCCGGCCGTGAGGGCAACCCGCGCACGGTCGCGTTGATGTACTTCGGGATCGGCGACGATGCCGAGCAGATGGCGCAGCGGAGCCTTGGCAACTATTACGCGTTCCTCGGGGACTACGCGCAGCAGATAGTGCAGTCCGCCGCCAAAGACGCCGAGACGGTCAAGCAGTACCTGGCCGGCTTCGAGCAGGCGGGCGCCGACGAGGTGATCTGCTTCCCCGTGTCCGCCGACCTGTCACAGGTTGACCGGCTCGCCGAGGCTGCCGGCCTGTAGGGCAGGACGCCGACGAGCTCAGAAGTTGCCGCGCACGGCGTCGAGCACCGAGAGTTCGTCGGCCTCGCCCAGGAACCCGGCGCGGATGCAGCCGTGGTTGATCGCGTTTCGGACAGCCGGGCTGCTCGGTCCGGCGCCGGTGAAGGACCCGTACGTCCGGAGGTAGAGCTGGACGTAGGCCGCCTTGCGCGCGGAACTCGCCGCCGACCACGCCGAGCAGGTGGTCGAGTCACTGAGCGGGCCGCCGCCCGAGCCGATCAGACCCGGGACGACGGTGAGCGCGATCGCCAGCACGGCGATCGCCACCGCCGCCGCGGCCGCGGGCTTGTGGCGGAGGACCAGCGGCCACAGACCGGGCTCGGCCGTCGAGCCGGGGCCGGCGCCTTGTCCGGACGCACCGTTGGTGGCCATCACGCGCTCGTCGGGCGGGTCTTCAGTTCGCGTCCATCAGCCGCTCGTCCTGCGGGTCCTCATGACGAGCCGTCGAGCGGAGCGTGGCCGGCTTGCTCGAGCGCGCGCGCGAACATCTCGTGGGGCTGAGCTCCGGGCACGAGTAGCCGCTGATCGATCACCCACGCGGGTACGCCGCTGACGCCGAGCCCGATCGCGTCGCGGGTCTGCTCCTCGATCCCGTCGAGGTAGCGCTGATCGCGAAGCACGCCGACGATCTCGGCGGCATCGAGTCCGACCGCGGTGCCTTCCTCGATCAGCACCTCGTCGTCGCCGATGTCGCGTCCACGTCCCCAATAGGCTTCGAACAACCGCGGGTGCAGCTCATCGAACACGCCGCGCTCGCGGGCGAACTCGGCCAGCATCAGCGCTTTGCGTGAGTTGGGCACCTTCTCGAGCGGCTCGGCGTGTGGCAGACCGGCAGCCTCGAACATGGCTCGCCCGGTGGTCGGCGATGCCGGTGCCATGGCGACGCTCGAGCTCTTCCCGCGGGATCCCCTCGGGCGGATACTCGGGATGCAGATCAAACGGCCGCCACTCGATCTGCGCGCCGAACTGGCGCTCGAGCCAGCCGGCCCGCTCGAGGCCGACGTAGCAGAACGGTCATATGTAGTCACTCCAGACCGTGATCTGCGGCGCTCTCTCGACGGCGTCGGCCATGACTCAAACTCTAGACCCCGGGGCCGCGATCGGCGGCCGGTCCCGATCCCGACCTGCGAGGATTGCCCCATGGACCTGGCCTCGGCATACGAGACCGTCGTCGAGGAGGTGGATGAGCTGTTGCCCGACGGCGCGGTCGTCGTCGATGCGCACACCCACCTCGGGGCCGACGAGGATGGGCAATCACTCGACCCTGCCCACCTGCTCGGCTTTCTCGATCAGCTCGGCCCGAGCACGCGTGCCTGCACGTTCCCATTCCATGACCCGGAGCGGGCCCCCGCGTACCGGCTGCCGAACGATCGCGTACTGCAGTGGGCGCGCGAGTCCGACGGGCGCCTGTACCCGTACTGCCGCCTGGACCCCGAGGACGACCCGGTACAGGAAGCCGAGCGGTGTCTGGCGCTCGGCGCGCGCGGGATCAAGCTGCACCCGCGCGCACAGGCGTTCGACTTCGCCCATCGCGCCGCGGATGGGATCTGGAAGGTCGCCCGCGAGGCCAACGTTCCGATCCTGATTCACGCCGGGCGCGGGATGCCGCCGATGGACTCGCTCGCCGACCTGGCGTTGCGTTACCCCGAGGTGGTGCTCGTTCTGGCTCACGCCGGGATCGCCGATCAGGGGATGTTCAGCTCGAGGCTGCGCGACCATCCCGGCGTCCTGTACGACACCTCGACGTTCTCGGTCTTCGACCTGATCGAGCTGTTCGCGAAGGTGCCGGTCGAGCGGATCGTGTTCGCCTCCGACGTCCCCTATGGCCGCCCGATCGGCGCGCTCCACACCGTGCTGCGGATCGCCGCCTACGCCGGGCTCGATGACAGAGAGCGGGCAGCGCTCGCGGGGCAGACGATGATCGACGTCCTCGAGGGCCATTCCCCGGCCGATCCCAGGCCGCCGCGCGTGCCCGAGATCCGGCCGATCAGCGGGGTGCTGGCCCGCGTCAACGGCTACGTCCTGATGGCGTTCGCGGCCGCGATCGCGAGCGGCCCGCCGCCGGACTTTGCCCGCAGCCTGCCGTTCATCGCGCTCGCGCGCGCAGCCTGCCGCGACCCCGAGCCAGGGCCCGTCGGCCCCGCGGTCGAGCGCATCGACCGGCTCCTGAGGTCGGCCGAGGGGCTGGTCGCCGACGGCACCGACAATGCCCGCGCGGCCGCAGGCCTGGTGTCGGCTGCGGGCGTGATCGCCGCCACCGAACCGGTGACCGCCGTCGCATAGGCGAGTAACAAGCCCGCGACCACAGACGACGCGAAGCCTGGAGTTCTTAAGAAGATCTCACCAATCAGACCTAGCTTGCGGGCGAGCAGATGAGCGCACCACGGCATTTGTGGTCCGGCGACTGGCGGCTGGACTCTGCGGCCGCCGCGGACGAGCTGGCCAGGCGTCGAGCCGAGGCCGAGGCGCCGACCGAGACACCAGAACCAGACGATGATCCCCAGGCCCGCGACTATGTCGCGCCGCTGCGCCGCCACGCGGCCGTGCTCGTCGCCGTGCTCGCCACGTTGCTCATAGCCGGCGCAGCGTACGCCGCGGTGTCGCTGATTGCCGGATCGGGCGGCCAGGGCTCGAATAACGGGGGCGGGGCGCCGGCGTACCTCGGCATCCAAATGGCGCACACGCCGTTCAGCTTTCCGGGCCGGGGTAGTGGCTTCCCGTTCGTCAACGGCGCGATGGTCAACAACGTCGCCCCCGGCAGCCCGGCGGCCGCCGCGGGGCTCATGCCAGGCGACGTGATCACGAACATCGACAACCACCCTGTCTCGAATCCCGCACAGGTCAACGCGGCGATCGCGCGGCTGCGCGCCGGCGATCACGTGCAGATCCAGTACGTCCAATCGTTCACCACGTATACGACCCAGGCGACGCTGACCAAACCGCCCGGTTCACCATGACGTTCGCCGATCCGCTGATCCTGCTCGCGCTGCTCGCGATCCCGCTCCTGATCTGGTGGTACTGGGGCCAACAGCGGCGCCGCGCACAGGCCGCCTCGGCGTTCGTCCTGCCGGCGCTGACCGCGTCGGTCGCTCCCGCGCGCCCGGGGTGGCGCCGCCACGCTCCGATGATCGCGTTCGTGCTGGCGCTCGCGGTCCTGGTCATCGCCGCCGCGCGTCCGCAGCGGACAGTCGCCAAGCCGGTGACCAACGGCGCGGTCATGCTCGTCGACGACGTCTCGGCCTCGATGCAGGCGACCGATGTCGCGCCGACCCGCGAGCAGGCCGCACAGCGCGCCGCGAGGCACTTCCTCGCGACCGTGCCCGGCTCCGTTCAGGTCGGGTTGCTCGCGTTCGCCCGCACGCCGACCGTCCTGCAGTCGCCGACGTCCGATCATGTCCTCACCCAGGCCGCGATCGGGCGGCTGCCGAAGTTCAGCGGCGGCACCGCCGTCGGCGAGGCGATCCTGACCGCCACCCACGAGCTCAAGACGATCCCGAAGGTCGGCGGCAAGCTGCCGCCGGGGGCGATCGTGCTGATCTCCGACGGCGCCTCGAATGTCGGCATCAGCCCGCTTGTGGCGGCGCGCCAGGCGCACTCGCAGCACATTCCGATCTACACGGTCTCGGTTGGCACGCCGAACGGGACGATCAAGATCAGGCGCGGCTCCCACACGGTGACCGGTCGCGTGCCCGTCAGCCGCGAGCAGCTCGCCGAAATCGCCCGCCTCTCGGGTGGGCGCACCTTCCAAGCTTCCGACGCCGCCGGCGTGAGCGCGGCCTACGCGCATCTTGCCGCCCGGCTCGGCCACAAACAAGTCAAACAGGAGATCACCGCGAGCTTCGCCGGTGGGGCCCTGGTGCTGCTGCTCGTCGGCGGCGCCCTGTCACTCCGCTGGTTCGGCCGCCTCGTCTAGGTGACAGCGACCGAGGAGGACAGATGAACGAGACAGACCAGACAACGGAACTACGCCAGGACGCGCGCGACTCGCTCCAGGAGGCGCTCTACGAGATCAAGCGCGTGATCGTCGGGCAGGACGCGATGCTCGAGCGGCTGCTGGTCAGCCTGCTCGCCGGCGGGCACGTGCTGCTCGAAGGCGTTCCCGGCCTCGCCAAGACGCTCACCGTCAAGACGCTCGCGACGGTGCTCGGCGGCACCTACAACCGGATCCAGTTCACCCCCGATCTGGTCCCCTCCGACCTGGTCGGCACGCGGATCTACCGGCCGGACACGGGCGCCTTCGACACCGAGCTTGGCCCGGTGCTGTGCAACTTCCTGCTCGCGGACGAGATCAACCGCGCGCCGGCGAAGGTGCAGTCCGCACTGCTCGAGGTGATGCAGGAGCAGCAGGTGACGATCGGCGGAACCACCTACGAGGTCCCGTTGCCGTTCATCGTGATGGCGACCCAGAACCCGATCGAGTCCGAGGGCACCTACCCGCTGCCCGAGGCACAGCTGGACCGCTTCCTGATGAAGATCGTCGTCGACTACCCGAGCGTCGGCGAGGAGGCCGCGGTCGTCGGGCGCAGCCTCGGCGAACCAGCGGCAGTCCGCGAGTGCCTGTCGCTCGACGATTTGCACAACCACGCGCGGGCGGCGCAGTCGGTGCTCGTCGATCGCGAGGCGATCGGCTACGCGGTCGCGCTCGCCGATACGACCCGTCACCCCGAGCAGCACGGTCTGGCCGAGATCGCGCCGCTGATCGAGTTCGGCGCCAGCCCCCGTGGCCCGATCGGGCTCGTGCAGGCCGCACGGGTGCTCGCCCTGCTGCGCGGCCGTGGTCACGTGGAAGGTGACGACATCCGTGATCTGGCGGCCGACGTGCTGCGCCATCGGCTCGTGCTCTCCTATGACGCGCTCAGCGAAGGCGTCACGGCGGACGAGTTGCTCGAGCGAGTGCTGGCGACCGTCCCCGAACCGGGCACCGCGCGCCTGACCCGTGAGGTCCCGACCGTCAGGGCCTCGTGACCGAAGCCGTTCTGGAACCGCCCGCGGCCAGGCAGGGCCCGGGCCCGATCGTCCAGCCGCTGGTCGAGGCGCTCGACGTCGCGATCACGAGGCTGGTGGCGCGGACGCTGCCGGGCGATCGCCGCGCGGCCGGGGTTGGAGTCGGCACCGAGCTCGCGCAGCTGCGTCCGTATCAGTTCGGCGACGACGTTCGCTATATCGATCCTGCGGCGTCGGCGCGCACCGGCCAGACGCACGTCCGGATGCACGTGCCCGAGCGCGCGCTGACGACCTGGATCGTGCTCGACGTCTCGCCGTCGATGGCGTTCGGCACGGCGCAGCGGCTGAAGGCCGATGTGGCCGAGGGCGTGGCGCTCGTGTTCGGCCGTGTCGGGGTACGCCGGGCGGGGAGCGTGGGGCTGGTCGCGTTCGGCGCGGGCGGGCTCCGGGTGCTGCCACCCCGGGGGTCCAAGCCGGGCATCGTCGCGCTGCGCCGCTTTCTCGCCGAGGGGGTGGCGCCCGACGGACAACAGGACGGCGACGGCCTCGCCGGCGCGCTCCGTGACGTCGCGCGGCTCGCGCGCCAGCCCGGCCTTGCGGTCGTGATCTCAGACTTCCGTGATCAGCACGGCTGGGAGCGTCCGCTCGGGTCGCTCCAGGTCCGCCACTCGGTGCTCGCGGTCGAGATCGTCGATCCGCGTGAGACCGAGCTGCCCCGGCTCGGGTACCTGTCCCTGGTCGATCCCGAGACCGGCGCCCGAATCGAGATCGACACCTCCCGCCGGCGCGTGCGCGAGCGGTTCGCGGCACTCGAGCGCGAGCGCCGCCGAGCGGTGGCGGAAGAGCTGCGGCGCCTTCGCGTCCCGCAGGTCTCGCTCTCGACCGATCAGGAGTGGCTGGCGGCACTCGGCCGGGAGCTGCGATGAGCTTCGCCTCACCGGTATGGCTGGCGGCACTGGCGCTGATCCCGGCGCTGATCGCGATCTCGATCGCCGCCCGTAGACGGGCGAAGCGCTACGTGATCCGCTTTCCGGCCGTTTCGACTCTCCAGATCGCGGCCGCCGCCGCCGGACCGTCGTGGCGTCGCTACGTGCCGATCGGCCTGGTGCTCGGCGCGCTCGCGGCGCTGGCCGTCGCCCTGGCGCGCCCGCAGGTCTCCTACAGCGATGTCGTCAGGGCCGCCTCGGTGGTGCTCGTGACCGACGAGTCGGGATCGATGGCCGCCACCGATGTCAAGCCGAGCCGGCTGGCCGCCGCCGAGCGCGCCGCCAACACGTTCATCGATCAGCTGCCGGCGCAGGCGCGAGTCGGCGCGGTCGCGTTCTCGTCGGCGCCGAACGCGGTCCAGGCGCCGACACTGAACCACAGCGCCCCCAGGGCGCTGATCGCGTCCCAGTCGGCCAACGGCTCGACGGCGACCGGCGAGGCGCTCCAGCTTGCCCTCTCCCTGCTGCACGGCAATCGCCGAGGGCACAAGGCGGCGGCGATCGTGCTCGTCTCCGACGGGAGGGCCAACGCCGGCGTCAGCGCGCTGTCGGTGGCGCGCCAGGCCGCCGCCGAGAAGATTCCGATCTACACGGTCGCGCTCGGCACGCCCGGCGGGACACTGCCCAATCCCGAGCCGTTCGCACCGCCGCTCGCGGTCCCGCCCGATCCCCAGCTGATGCGCCAGATCGCCGCGGTGTCCCATGGGCAGGAGTTCGATGCCCAGAGCGCCGATCGGCTGGCCGCGATCTACAAAGGGCTCGGCACCCAGATCGGCAGCGTCACGCGCAAGCGCGAGATCACGGCCGCGTTCGCGGCCGGCGGACTGGTGTTGCTGCTGCTGGGCGCCGCCTCGGCGACGCGCTGGTCAGCGCGGCTGCCCTAGTCATCTCAAACCCGGGGGTGGAGAGGGCGACGTCGCGCTCGCCGCGGTTCAGGCGTAGTCCGGCGGGCGCCGGTTCGCCCACGGCAGTGCGACCTCGAGCTGCGCGGCGACGCGCAGCAGGACCGCCTCGTCGGGCGCGAGCAGCTGCACGCCCACCGGGAGGCCGTCGACCTGCCCGAGCGGCAACGTGATCGCTGCCCACCCGGTGGCGTTGGCGACCGCGGTCCAGCCGGTCGCGGCGAACTCGACGTCGAAGAAGGCATCGACGGTGCCGCACGAGGCTGACAGCGATCCGGGCGGCGGCGGCAGCACGTTGAGCGTCGGACACAGGAGCAGGTCGCTGTGCTCAAACGCGGCCGCCGCGCGACGCGTCTGCGCATGGAGGTCGGCCACCGCCGACAGGTGCTCGACGGCGTTCGTCCGCACGCCCTCGCCAACCATGTCCCAGGTGACCGGGTCGAGCTCGTCGCGCTCGGGCTCACGGCGGAGATAACGCTTGATCCATCCGAACGTCGCCGCGTTGTCGACTGCGTGGATCACGGAGATCGCGTGGCGGACGACGTCCGGATCGAACGTCGGCGCTCCGGGCCGGACATCGTGGCCGAGGTCCTCGAGCGCCCGCGCGGCGCGATCGGCGACCGCCTGCACACGCTCGTCGACGCGACCGGGGAACGGCGGTCCCTCGGCGTGCATCACTCGCAAGCGACCCGGGTCGGCGCCGACCTCGCTGACGAACGGCCGCCGGGGCGGGGGCGGCGGATACGGGTCGCCGGGCGCCGTGCCGCCGCTCACGTCGAGCAGCAACGCGGTGTCGCGGACGGTTCGCGTCAGCGCATGCTTGTTGGCCAGCCCGTCGAGCACGATGCCGGCGAACGGCGCGAACGAGCTGCGGCCGCGACGCGGCTTGAGCCCGACGAGCCCACAGCAGGAGGACGGCATCCGGATCGAGCCGGTGCCGTCCGAGCCCGACGCGGCGCCGACGAGCCCGGCAGCGACGGCGGCGGCCGATCCACCGCTCGACCCTCCCGGCGACCGGCTCTTGTCCCACGGATTCAACGTCGGCCCGAACAGGGCCGGCTCGGTCGCGCAATGGTTGCCGAACTCCGGCGTATTGGTGCGCCCGCAGATGATCAGGCCCGCCTCGAGATAACGGTCGATCGTCCACGCCGTCTGGGTCGCGACGTGATCGCGCAGGGCGCACGAGCCCATCCGCTCGGGAACCCCGGCCTGCGGCTCGCCAAGGTCCTTGATCAGGAACGGCACTCCAGCGAGCGGTCCCTCGCCCAGCGGGCCGGCGGCGAGCTCCCGCGCGGCCTCGAACTGCTCATGGACGAGGGCGTTCAGCTCGCGCGCGCCGTCGAGTGCGTCGATCGCGGCATCGACGAGCTCGAGCGCCGACACCTGCCCGCTGCGGGCGAGCGCCGCCTGCTCGGTGATGTCTTTGCGCATCAGCTCGGCGGCCACGGGCCCGCACTCTAAGGGTTCGCGGGGAAACGAGCTCGTTCTCCCCCGGGCCCACAGCGCGCGGGCCTGCGGCGCTGATCAGCCGCGCCCTTTGAAGTGCGCCTCGCCTCGCATGCTGCTCGCTGCCGTGGCCGGGACCGACGACGCGGCCCCGCCGGTCGGGGTGCCGTTCCCGGTGGCGATCGAGAAGATGTGCATCGCGTTGATGTTGTCCCCGACGCCGCTGCCGACCGTCGGCAGCGTCACCGACGCGACCGTCTTGTTCGGGTCGAGCGCCACCGATGCGAAGTACACGCTCACCGGGTGCGGGGTCTGCGTGCTGCTGGCGAAGTTCCAGCTCGTCGTCGTCGTGGCGATCTGGTCGCCGCTGACCGCGGCGTTGTTGTACCAGTCGGCCATCGAGATGCTGTACGGCTGCGTGGTGCCATCGGTGTAGGTGATCGTGCCGCTCCCGGACGCCGCCCCGAAGCCGGCCGCACCGAGGAACCCGAGCTCGTTCCCGGATCCGGACAGATCGATGATCTGCCCGTCCGCGATCACGTTGTCGGGCGCGCCGACGGGGGCCGGCCACGTGAACATCACGCCGCCGATCGTCGCCTGTCCCCCGGCGGTCAGCGCGGTCGGCGTCCCGGCCGCGAGCGCCTGCGCCGAGAAGCTCTCGCCCGTGCCGTCGAAGTCGGCCGCGGCCGGGTTGGAGTTGTCGCTGATCCCGGCGTTGTCGTAGGCGGCGGCGAGCGAGGCGAACGGCGCGCCCATCGTCGGCGTGCCGTTCCCGATCGCCATCGCCCAGATGTGCATCGCGGTCGTGCCGCCCGCATTGGCCAGGATCGGCAGCGTCACCGACTGCACGGTCTTGTGGGACTCGAGCGGCACCGACGCGAAGTAGATGCTCACCGGGTGGGGGCCGAGCGGGTTGCTCTGGAAGTTCCAGCTCGACGTGGTGGTGGCGATCTGGTCTCCGACCGCGGGCGCGTTCGCGAACCAATCGGCCATGTTGAGGTTGAACGACTGGCTCGAGCCGTCGGTGTAGTTGACCGTGACGCTGCCGCTAGCGGTGCCGTTCTGGCTCGAGCCCAGGAACCCGAGGTCGGTGCCCCGGCCCGAGAGGTCGACGGTCTGGCCCGAGGTGACCGCGTTGTCGGCCGTGCCTGCGGGGACATTCGGCCACGTGAAGGTGGTCTGACCGATCGTGACTTTGCGTCCGGGCGTGAGCGCGTTCGGCGTGCCGGCCGCCAGCTTCTCGGCCGAGAAGCTGTCCCCGACGTCGTCGTAGTTCGCAGCGGCCTCGTTCGAGTCATCGCTGATCCCGATGTTGTTGTACGCCGCCTTCATCGACGCGAACGGCACGACGGTCGTGGTGGTTCCCTGGACCAACGCGGTGCCGCCCGGAGATCCGCTCGCGGTCACATCGGCGGTGAGCGTGTCGGTGCCCGGCTTCGCGTTCGCCGGTGGGGTGACCTGGAAGCTCTCGGTCACCGTCCTGCCGGCCCCGATCGTCACCGGAGCGGGGCTGCTGGCGGTCCACCCGGCGGGTACGTCGAGCTTGAACTGCGCCTGATGGAGCACGAAGTCGCCGTGGTTGACGAGCTTGGCGCTGACCGTGCCGGTGCGGCCGGCGGCGATCGTGGTCGGCGCCGACAGCGTGAGGTAACGGACGCCCACGGTCCGCGCGACGACGAAGTCGCCTTGCAGCGGCAGGTTTGCCAGCGCGGAGGAGTCACCGACGAACACGTGGAAGCGGCCGTCGGGGACGACCCAGCCGTTGGCGGTGTCATTGAAGTAGGACAGGTCGTGGCCGGTGAGCGTGAACTGCACCGTCGTCGACGCCCCCGGGGCGAGGTGCACGCGGTCAAAGCCCTTGAGCTGGCGCGGCGGCTCGGCCGCCACGGCCGGGTCACCGAGATATAGCTGGGCGACGTCCGCGCCCGCAACCTTGCCCGTGTTGGTGACCTTCGCGGACACGGTGACCTCTTGGGTCGACTGGCCGTTGCACTTGCAGCTCGTCGTCCCCGGGTTCGAGGCGGTGTTGGTGACCGGGTCCGGCGCGATCTTCAGGTTGCTGTATTTGAAGCTCGTGTACGAGAGGCCGAATCCGAACGGGAACAGCGGCGTCTCGTCGGTAGCGTCGTAGAAGCGGTAGCCGACGTCGATCCCCTCGGAGTAGTCGACCTGGCCGTTGACCCCCGGGAACTGCTGTGGCGTCGAGGCCGGCACCTGATTGAGGCTCTCGGGGAACGTGACCGGCAGGTGGCCGCTCGGATCGGTGTTGCCGAACAGGACCGACGCGAGCGCGGTGCCGTTGCTCTCGCCGGGGTACCACGCATCGAGGACGGACGCGGCCTGTTTGAGCCACGGCATCGCGACCGGCGCGCCTGCGTTGACCACCACCACCGTGTGGGGGTTGGCGGCCGCGACGGCGGAGACCAGCTCGTTCTGCGCCGACGGGAGGCTGAGGCCCGCGCGGTCCGCGGCCTCTGACTCGGTGTCGTCGGAGACGACGACGACCGCCGTCGATGCCGCCCTGGCGGCGTTTGCCGCCTGCTCGATCCCGGGTCCGAGATCGGACGGCGTCGCCCAGCTCAGGTTGGCCGACGGGCCGCCCCCGTTGAGCGTCAGCGTGTAGCTCTGGCCCTTGACCAGGTTGACGGCGACGGAGTAGGTCGAGATCGGGGGCGTGCCGGGGTTGGCGAGGATGACCTTGCCGTCGAGCGACAGGTTGGTGACCGTGTAGCTGCCCGGATTCTGGAACGCGAGCACGAAGGTGCCGGTATGAGGCGCGGTCAAGGTGCCTGTGTAGGTTCCACCGTAATTGGTCGAGGCGTAGGCCGGCGAAAGATCGGAGCTCGGGATCGGCGAGAGCGAGGTGTCGGTCGGCAGTCCCTGCGTGTAGCTCACGCTCGTGCCCGGGCCCGCGGCGGCCTGGATGCCCGCCAGCGGCGTGACGCTGGACGGGGCGGTCACGAACGCGCTGCCGCCGCCGGTATCGGTCGGCGACGCCGAGGCGGCCGGGCCGATCACGGCGATCGAGCCGCCGCCCTGCGCCTTCAGCGGCAAGGTGTTGTTGCTGTTCTTGAGCAGCACCGTGCCCGCCTCGGCCACCTTGGTGGCGATCGCCTGGTGGGCCGGCGTCGTGACGACGGTGCTGGTGGTGCCGGTGGGCGGATTGTTGAACTCGTTGAAGCGGAACATCTCGCGCACGATCCGGCGGACCATCTGGTTCAGCGTGGCCATGCTGACCTGGTGCTGGTCCACCGCGGTCTGCAGCGCCGAGCCGTAGAACTGCGGCGCCGGCATCTCCTGATCGTTACCCGCGTCGGCCGACTGCACGGTCGAATGCGTCGCCTGGTAGTCCGACGTCACGAAGCCCGGGAAGCCCCAGCGCTGGTCCAGCGTGTCTTTCATCAGGTCCTGGTTCTGGCAGGCGAACTGGCCGTTGATCGTGCTGTAGGCGCACATCGCCGAGGCCGCCTTCGCCTTCTGGGTCGCGGCCCAGAACGCCGGCAGGTAGATCTCGTGCAGCGCCCGCTGGCTGACGATCGCGTTGTCGGCAGGCGTGTTGCGGTTGGTCTCCTGGTTGTAGACCGCAAGGTGCTTGACCTGGGACATCTCGCCCTGGCTCTGGACGCCCCGGATCTCCGACACGGCCATCGCGGCGTTGAGGAACGGGTCCTCGGTGAAGGCCTCGAATGACCTGCCCCAGCGCGGGTCGCGGTCGATGTTCACGGTCGGGCCGAGGTTGACCATCGCCCCCTTGCCGTGCTCTTCGGACCCGATCACCTGCCCGTATTGGCGCGCGAGCGAGCTGTCGAAGCTCGCCGCGAGTGACACGGAGGCGGGGAGTTCGGTCACGCCGGTGAGGCCGTCACCGACTCCGAGCGGCCCGTCTTCCTCGCCGATCGGCGGCAGGCAGATACTGGGATCCCCGTTGATGAAGAAGACGTAGGGCTCGCTGAAGCCGGCGCCGGTGACGATGTTGATCTTGTCGGCGAGCGTCATCTGCGAGAGCAGCATTTGCACGCGCGTACTCACCGACAGAGACTGGTCGAGCCATGGGCAGGACGGAGCCGACGACCCAGCGGCGGTGGCGCTCGGTGCATTCGCGGCCGCGGCGAATGCGGCGGCGAGCGTCAGGGCGGACACCAGCGCGGCCACTCTGCCCAACAGCCGAGTACCGGGGATCGAGATCGATTTCATGAGCGGCCTCCGAAGCCTGCTACGGCGATTTATGCGGGCTCCCGATCCCTGATCGTCTGGTGCGACCGCAAGCACACCTTCCCGTCGGGATCGATCCCTAAACCGGCGCGGAGGTGCGCGCGTCCGCCGGCGAGTGAGAGTGCTCATCAAACCTCCCAAATGCGGCGCGGACCGCTCACCAAACCTGGTCAAGACGAGCCGTGTTCCCGTTTGTTAACGGACGATTAACCGCGCGCTGGCACGGTCACACGCGGTCGATGGCGGGCGACGATTGGGTCCGCCGCACTGCAGGGTGGGGACTTCCAACAAAGGAGCAGGGTGTGACTGTTATTGCCCGCAAGCGCGCGTTGCCGGTGTCTCTGGCGCCTGCGCGTTGAGCGTCGCCTTCATCGCTGCCATCCCGCGCTCCATCTGCTCTGACGTCGGCTCGCCGAGCTCATCGGGCAGCAGATCTGCCGTCCAGACAAACCGTGTGCGCCCGTCCTGGAGTCCGCTCACCTCGACGGCCCCGTTGTGATGGCTGTACGGGCCATCCACGATCGCCCAGACAAGCCTGCGGCGCTCGTCATCCCGCGACACGAGCCGCTCGCGCAGCACCGTGCCGGTGAAGAACGTGACGATTCTGTCAGTGCCCTCGAGCCGACAATCGGTGACGAACCCCGGCGCGAGCCGGACGCCCAAGGCGCCGAAGTCGCGGACCGCATCCCACACCACATCCGCACCCGCGTCGACCAGCATCTCCTTGCGAATCGAAGCCATCGATCTGCCTCCAGTTTGAACTCCAGACTGAAGACATCTTCGCGTCCGCCGGGTGCGCGCACATCGGGCAAACGCCGCCGATCGAGCCCGGCGCGCACTTAGGCAAGTCACGACCGCCCTTACGCCGCGCAGTTGCCGGCGACGACGCAGCTGCCGTCGCGAATCTTGATCGCCCAGCGCGATTACGGTACTGTCGCCGTGCGCGCGACGGGGATGTGCGGGCGTGATGGGCAGCCAGGCTTCTGGCTGGATGGGGAGGGGTAATCACCGACGCGGGATCGGCTTTATCGGGTGTGGCTGGGGGTCGCACCGATCGCTGTCTTCGGATTTCTCTCCGGCTGTACTGGTCGGCACATACATACGAGGGGAGCAGCGGTGAGCGTTACGGCACAGACAGATCCGGACTTCGTGTTCAAACCGATCCCGGAGATCGCGGAGCCACCTGAGGCGGCAGCGGCGCAAGCGCATCCAGGTGGCCAGCTCGGCCCACTCGAGCAACTGGCGGGCACTTGGAAGGGGGAGGGCTTCAACGCCATCTGGCGCCCACACAAGTTGTCGACCGGGCAGGACCGGTTTCTCGAGCTCAACCTGACCAACGAAACGCTCAAGTTCACCAAGATCAACGGGCCAATCCCGAATCGTGGCCTGCTGATGCATGACATCAACATGTTCGGGCTCACCTACATGCAGCAGATCGCGGAGAAGGCCAGCGGTGCGGGGCTGCATATCGAGCCCGGGATCTGGGCTCACGTGCCGCCGACGAGCGCTCCCAAGGAGCCCTCGACCGTGGTGCGAATGGCCTCGATCCCGCATGGGACCACGATCCTCGCGCAGGGAACCTCGAAGACGCTCAACGGCGGTCCCGAAATCCACGACAACAACATCCTGCCGTTCGCGATCGGTTCTCCGGCCCCGCACAACAATCAGTTCGGCGCGATCGAGGGCACCTTCACCGAGCTCAACCTGGCGGTGCCGACGACCTTCCGACATAAGTCTGCGGGCGTCACCCAGGAGATGGTCAAGAACCCCAACAGCGTTCTCCAGGACGCGATCGCGGGCAAGAACATCACCCACACGGTCGCCCTTCACGTGACCACCGTGCACACGCCCGTGAGGGGCGGCGGCACGGCCAACACGGCATTCCTGGCGGCGGGCGCAAACCCGCCTGGCGGCAACGCGAACGCGGTCCAGGTCCAGGCGACGTTCTGGATCGAGACCGTCGCGGGGCAGGCCAAGCCCCAGTTGCAGTACACCCAGCTCGTGGAGCTCGATTTCAACGGTCTGCGCTGGCCGCACGTCACCGTCGCGACGCTGCACAAGCAGTGAGGCGTCGCTGACGTCCGACGGGGTCGCTGCCGGCGGTAGCGGGCGGCGGCCCCGCCGAGCGCTCGACGCCTAACCTGTGAACCTCACCGATGCGCGAGCGGGTCTGAACGTAGATGAGCGATACCTCTCAGGCAGCCCGCTTCGAGCGCGACCACCGGTGGGCGCCGGGCCAGATGTCGGCGTACGTCGACGGTGACCTGCCCACAGCACTGCGCGCGCGGTTTGAGCATCACGTCGGTGAGTGCGCCGAATGCCGCCATCTGCTCGCGAGTCTGGAGCGGATGATCGAACGCCTCGGACGGCTCGCGGCGCCAAGTGGTGGCATCCGGAGGCGCGAGATCGCCGCCGCGGTGCGGGTCCGTCTGGATCAGCCGCCGGCGTCTTGACTGAACCGTTTGCGGACGTGCGCGGGTCAAATGAGGCATGGAAAACAACACTCACACCCAGGATCAGACCGGCCGGGCGCCCAAGAGCGACGCCGAGTGGCGCGAGCAGCTGACCCCGTCTCAGTACGAGGTGCTGCGCGGCAAGGCCACCGAGCGTCCCTTCACCGGCCGCTACGTAAACGAGAAGCGTGACGGGACCTACCGTTGTGCGGGGTGCGGTGCCGAGCTGTTCTCCTCGGAGACCAAGTTCGACTCCGGAACCGGCTGGCCGAGCTTCACCGAGCCCGCCGACCGTGCCAACGTCAACCTGCACGACGATCACAGCTACGGCATGCACCGGATCGAGGTGACGTGTGCGAGCTGCGGCGGACACCTCGGCCACGTATTCCCCGACGGTCCCGGCGAGAGCGGCGAGCGCTACTGCATCAACTCCTGCTCGCTCGAGCTCGACGAGCACTAACGCCCAGCGGCGGGCGGCGCGTCCGCGTGCCGCCCGCGGGCGAGGCTGTATAACGGCGCCGTGACCGGCGCGCCGACCTCCGAGCACGAGCTGATCCGGCGCGCGCGTGGCGGTGACCAGGACGCATTCGCGATGCTGGTGATGATCCACGCCGACCGCGTCTACGGCGCGCTGCGGCGGTTCGGGCTCGATCCCAGCGCCGCCGACGAGGTGGCCCAGGAGGTGTTCCTCCGTGCCTGGCGTGGCTTGAGGCGATTCGAGGAGCGCTCGAGCTTCTCCACCTGGCTCTATCGGATCGCATACAACGAGGCCCAGCGCAGCCTCGCGCGGCGGACGCTTCCGCGGGTCGAGCCCGACCCCGAGCGCGAGGACCCGATCGCCGCGCTGCCCGCGTCACCGGGCCTCGGCCCCGAGGCACAGTCATTCGATCGGGAATTCGATCGCGTGCTCGATCAGGCGCTCGACGAGCTGCCCGCCGATTGGCGGGCAGCGGTCGTCCTGCGCGACATCGAGGGCCTTTCGACGCGCGCTGCCGCGCAGGTCGTCGGCGTGCGCGAAGCGGCGTTCAAGAGCCGGCTGCACCGCGGCCGGATGCAACTGCGCGCCCTCCTCGAGCCCTATCTGGACCTCGAGGAGGGTTAGCGGCCAGCGGCTAGCGCAGCGTCGTCGCGCAGACGGCGCCGCCGTGCTTCTCGAAGTAGCGCTGGTGATAGTCCTCGGCGGGATAGAAGGGTCCGGCCTCGACAATCTCGGTCACGATCGGCTGGCTCAGGCTCTCCTGGCGGCCGTCGCGCGAGGCGATCGCCTGGCGTGCCTGCTCGGCGTCGCGGGCGAAGATCGCGGAGCGGTACTGGCTTCCGAAGTCCCAGCCCTGGCGGTCCTTGGTGGTCGGGTCATGGATCGACCAGAACGTGTCGAGCAGCTGGTCGTAGCTGATCATCGACGGGTCAAACCAGACCGTCACAGCCTCGGCATGACCGGTCGTGCCGCTGCATACCTGCTCATAGGACGGATCGGTCGCCGTCCCGCCGGTGTAGCCGACGCTCGTCCTGATGACGCCTTCGAGCTCGCGGAACGCTGCCTCGATGCCCCAGAAACAGCCGGCGGCAAATGTCGCGCGCTCGGCGCCACTGGGCTCTGAGCCGTCGAGCTCCGAGCGGTTACGTGTTGGGTTCAGCACTGTCGTCCTCTCGCCTCTCGATGTTCGTGTCTAGGTAGACCCGGCACGAGGGGAAAACGGTTCAGCCGCGGGCGGCTGGGACGGCGTGCTGCAGTGAAGCGGCGGTTGTCGGAGTGGCGACGCCCGGGCCGGCCGGACCGCGGCTGCGGCCCGGCCGATCCGGCGAGCATCACGGGAAGTGAACGCGGTTTCTGAAGCCTCGGCCTTCGATGCCGAACTTGTACGCCGTGTTCGTCGTGAACGTGGCTCCCGGGTTCAGCACCACCGACGGCCAGCCGGCCTGACCGATGTGGTGGGGCGAGTCGGGATAATGCTGCGTCTCGAGCGTGAAGGCATCGCCTTGGCGATAGGCGTGCCCGCTGGTCCCGATCAGGTCACCGACGAGGAAGTTGCCGGTGTACAGCTGCACGCCCGGCTGGTCGGTGTAGGTCCAGAGCGTGACGCCGTTGCCCGGGTCCTGGGCGACGGCGACCAGGCGGTAGCTGCCCTGGCCGTTGAGGACCCAGTTGTTGTCGTACCCGTGCGCGATCTGCAGCTGCTTCAACGGACCCGTGGTTCCGTCAGGCAGGTTCGTGTTGGCGATGTTCTCGCCGATCGGGTGCATGCTCCGGAAGTCGTATGCCGTGCCGCCGACGGGCACGAAGAACGGCGACTCCGGGATCAGGTTGACGTCGGTCGGCGTGTACTGGTTGCTGTTGAGTGCCAGCAGCTGGTTGTAGACATCACCACTCGCCTCACCGCCGAGGTTGAAGTACGTGTGGTTGGTCAGGTTGATGACTGTGGCCAGCTTGCTGGACTTGTTGGTCGCGGCGTAGCCGATCTTGAGCTGGTTGTTGGCCGTGAGCTTGTAGGTCACGGTCGCCGAGACCGCCGCCGGGAAGCCGGTGCAACCCGGGCTGAGCGACGGCAGGCAGCCCTCGCCTGAGGGGAAGCTCGCCCTCAGCGTCAGGACGGCCGCGTTGGACGTGGTCGACGCCTGGGCGTTCCAGACCTTGGTGTTCCAGCCGAGATAGCCGCCATGCAGGGTGTTCGGCCCATTGTTGGCGTCCAGCTTGTAAGTGGTGTTGTTGAGGTTGAACGATGCGCCGCCGATCCGGTTCGCGTAACGGCCGATGATCGCGCCGAAGTACGTGTCGCCGGAGCCGCCCGAAAGCGGCCACGGGGTGCTGGTCGCGCCCTGGGTGAAGTCACTGACGTAGTCCGACAGGGTCGGGAAGCCGAGCGCCACGTTCGTCAGGCCACCGTGGCGCCTTGGAACCCAGATCGACTGCACGACGCCGCCGTAGTTTGTGATCTTGACCTTCATCCCGCTGCTGTTTCGCAGCGTGAACAGCTGCACGTTCTTGCCGCCGACCGAGCCCCACGGGATGCTCGAGATATGTACGCCCTTGCCGCCCGACCCCGATTTGGAGCCCCCCTTGGCGTTTTGCGAGCCGCCCTTGGCCCCGTTGTGATGGCGCGCTGCCGCCGTCGGGTGGCGATGAGTGTTCGCGGCGGCACGCCCGTGGTGGGATGCCGGTGCGGCTACCGCGATCGAGCCACCGACTGCCAGCGCTGCGACGAGTCCGCCAAGCCCCGCGATTGCGAGCGGCCTGCGTATCGCCCGAGAGAGAAACGACATCCAATCCCTCCTTTGGGATCTCGCCTGCTCCGGCCGTCGTACTTGCGCAGGCGATCTTTGCGTTCAGGAGAGTCTGTACCCGCGAGGCCGTCTTGTTAACGCTCACATTTGGTTTTGCACTCAAACCGTGGAGGATTGCGACCCCGATCACCACCACTTCCGTTCGCGCGCCTTGGCGGTGCCCCCGGTGCGGTCGAGAGCGTCGAGCTTGGCCATGTCCTCGTCGGAGAGCGCGAAGTCGAACACCGCGGCGTTGGCCTCGATCCGCTCGCGATGGGTCGACTTCGGGAGCACGATCGTCTGGCGCTGGATGCACCAGCGCACCAGGACCTGCGCCGTCGTGCGGCCCAGTCGATCCGCGATCTCGGTGACGGTCCCGTCCGACAGGTGGCGGCCGGTCCCCAACGGGCTGTATGCCTCGACCGCGACGCCGCGGGCCTCGCAGCCCTCGAGCAGGGCACGGCGGTACTCGAACGGGCTGAACTGGACCTGGTTGATCACGGGCGCAGAGCTGGCTGCGGCGATCACCTCGTCGAGCTCCTTGATGCTGTAGTTGGAGACGCCGATCGACCGCGCGTAGCCGCGCTCGCGCGCCGTCTCCATCCCCGGCCACGCCCAGGTCGCGTTCTTCCGCGGCCAGTGGATGATGTACAGGTCGAGGTGATCGACGCCGAGGCGCTCGAGGCTCTGCTCGGCCTCGGCCGCCGGGTCCTTGCGCCTGGGGTTGAACTTGGTCGTGATGAACACCTGATCGCGCGGGACGCCGCTCTCGCGCAGCGCCTGACCGACGCCCCGCTCGTTGCCGTAGGCCTGCGCCGTGTCGATGTGGCGATAGCCGGACTCGAGCGCCCACCGCACGGCGTTGACGCACTCGCGTCCGTCGGCCACCTGCCACACGCCGAACCCGAGCGTGGGGATCGTGTGGCCGTCTGACAGCTTGTGCTGCTGCAGCTCGTCGCTGATTACGTTCTCGTCAGGCACGTCGCCTCCCTGTTCTTCTGGATCTGAAATGCACTTCGGACACCCCGCGTGGATGCCCTCTCAGCGCGCGCCCAGCCACTGCTCGAACTCCGTCGCGACAATCCGCTGATCGTGAACGCCGGCGGCGGCCTGGGATGCCAGCCAGACGATCGGCGGACCCATGATCGCCGGGTCGAGCATCTGCGTTCGTGACTGCTCAGGCACGTCGTCCGGGACCATGCCGGTCGCGGTCGCACCACCTGGGAGCAGGATGTTGACGGTCACCGGCGTGCCCTGGAGGTCGGCGGCCATCACCCGCGCGAGCGCCTCGACCCCGGCACCGGACGGTCCGTACGGCACGAACCCGCGCCGGGTCATCGTCTGCTGGTTCATCGAGATCATCACTACCCGTCCGCCGCCCGCGTCGAGCATCCTCGGAACGACCGCGCGCGCAACGAGGAAGCAACCCGTGACCTTGGTTTCGAGGACGTCGCGGAAACCGTCCGGCGCTACCTCCCAGAAGGGCTGCGGATCGGTCATGAAGCGCGGGTTGACGGTCCGCATCCCGATTCCCGCGTTGTTCACCAGCATCTCGACCGCGCCGAACCGCCGCTCGGTCTCGGCCACGCAGGCCTGTACCGACCCGTCGTGGCGAACATCGAGCTCGAGGCCGATCGCCTCGGGTCCGAGCTGCGCGGCGGCCGCCTCGGCGCGAGCCCGATCACGGCCGGTGACCGCGACGCGAGCGCCGGCGCCGATCAGTGCCCGCGCCATCGCGAGGCCCAGGCCATTGGTCGCGCCGGTCACAAGTACTCGGGTGCCGTCCAACGACGTCACATGAGTGAGGCTAGTGGCCTCCGTCGAAACGCTTGGCCCACCCAATGAGGGCTGCCGGCAGAGCGTCAACCCGCGAGCGCGGGCGCGAGGCGCTGTTCGAGCGCCGCCTTCGGAAGCGCCCCGACGATGCGATCGACCTCGTGGCCGTCCTTGATCACGACCAGCAGTGGGATCGACTGCGCGCCGTAGCGAACGGCCAGCTGCGGATTGGCGTCGACGTCGACCTTGACGACCTTGAGCTCGCCGGCGTGCGACTGCGCCATGTCGGCGAGCACGGGCGAGATCATCCGGCACGGTCCGCACCACTGCGCCCAGAAGTCCACGACCACCGGTACCGACGCGGTGGTCTCGGCGGTGAAGCTCTCGGTGTCGGCATCGACAACCCACGGCAACGTGGACTTGCAACGTGGGCAGCGCGGGACCCCCTGAGCCACCGGGCCGACGCGATTGCGCGCGCCGCAGGTTGGGCAGGCGATGATGGCCATGACTAAGAGGGTAGAACGGGACCGGTGGCCGCCGGGCCGCTCAGGTTGCCGGCGGCCGTCCGGCAAGACCTGACTTGGAGTCAAAAAGTGCGCGCCACGGGCGCGTTCTGACTCCAAGTGGAGAAACGACAGGCCCGGTGGCCATAGTCACTAGTAGGCTGGCGACCGAGGCGCATGGCGTACGACTTGGTGATCGAGATCGAGAACAGCCCTGGGTCACTCGCCGGGGTCGCCGCCGCGATCAGCGATGCGGGCGTCAACATCGCCGCTGCCACGTGTATCGGATCAGGCGAGCGAGCCGAACTCCACATCCTCGTCCCGCACGCCGAGGCAGCGAAGCATTCGCTGGCGATTTCGCAGCTCGCTGTCACACGCGAGCGCGAGGTCGTCGTAGTCGACGTCGAGGACCGCCCAGGGGTCCTCGCCGACCTGACGCGCAAGATCGCGCTGGCGGGCGTGGACCTTGACCTCGTCTACGTTGCGACGCGCAATCGCGTCGTGTTCGGCGCGCGTGATCTCGCCGCCCTGCGCGCCGCCGTCGAGGCCGTCGCCTGACCAGCTCAAGGGCCGAGCATACCGCCAAGTCGCCCGCGTGGCGAGGGATAAGGTAGTGGCGTGGATCCGGGCCAGACATCGGCTTCGGGCACGGCTCCTGACGGGGCCGCCGACGGCGCCCGTCGAGCCGCGGCGAACACGGCACTGCTCGAGCTGCTCTACTCGTTCGAGCTGACGCGCGCGATCTGCGCCGCCGCCGAGCTCGGGATCGCCGATCTGCTCGCCGACGGGCCCCGGACCGTTGAGGACCTCGCTGCCCTAACCGGTACCCGTCCCCAACTGCTGTATCGCCTGCTGCGCGCGCTTGCCAGCCGCGACATCTTCCGGTGTCTCGACGACGGCCGCTACGCGCAGACCGAGTTGGGCGAGGCACTGCGCCGCGAGGGACCCGGCGGGACGGTCCACGCGTACGCGCTCTACATCGGGCAGCCGTTCCTGCAGCGCTCGTGGGAGCAGCTCGTGCCGGCGCTGCGGACCGGGACGCCCGCCTTCGATCTCGCCCACGGCAGGCCGCTGTTCGAGTACATCGCGCAGGACGCCGAGGCGGCCGCGAGCTTCAACGATGCGATGTCGAGCCATTCTGGCCGAGATGCCGAGGGGGTGATCGACGCCTACGAGTTCGCCGCCGGCGAGAGGATCGTCGATGTCGCCGGCGGGCACGGAACGCTGATCGCCAAGATCCTGGCGGCGGCGCCGGGAACGACCGGCGTCCTGTTCGATCTGCCGCGGGTGGTCTCGGGCGCGGGCGAGGTGCTGCGGGCGCAGGGCGTCGCCGATCGTTGTGAGGTGGTGGCGGGAGACATGTTCGAGTCCGTCCCCGCCGGCGGCCACGTCTACATGCTCAAGCGGGCGCTGCACGACTGGACCGACGAGCAGGCGACCGCGATCCTGCGCAACTGCGGCGCGGCGATGAACGATCGCGGTCGGGTACTGGTGATCGAGATGGTCGTCGATCCCGGTCCAGGCGGCCCGCCGGCCAAGTTCTACGACCTGATGATGCTCGTCGTCGCCAGCGGCCGCGAGCGCACGGAGGCCGAGTACAGCCAGCTGTTCGGCGCCGCCGGGCTCCGCCACACGCGGACGATTCCGACCATCGGTCCGCTGAGCGTGATCGAGGCCGTTCGCGCCTAGCGCTCGCCGCTCGTGGTTTACTGCCGCCCGTGACCGCAACCGGCGAGACGGCGCTCGACGTTCACGCCCTGCGCGGCAGGTTCCCCGCGCTCGCGCGGCGGGTGGGCGGTGCGCCGGCGATCTACCTCGACGGGCCGGGCGGTTCGCAGGCGCCCGAGTCGGTTATCGACGCGGTCGCCGGTTACCTCCGCGACGCCAACTCCAACTGTGGCGGCCCGTTCGTCACCTCGGTGCAAACGGACCGGCTGATAGGGGACGCCCGGGCGGTCGCGGCGGACTTCCTCGGATGCTCGTCCGAGGAGGTGGTGTTCGGCGCCAACACGACCACGATCAACTTCCTGCTCGCGCACGCTCTGGCGCGGACGCTCGCGCCGGGGGACGAGATCATCGTCACCGAGCTCGACCACGACGCGAACGTGTCACCGTGGCTGCTGATCGCCGCCGACAACGGGCTGGTGGCGCGCACGGCGCCGCTCGACCCGCATAACGCCACGCTGGCGCTGGATGCGCTCGAGGGGCTGATCTCGTCGCGGACGCGGGTGGTCGCGTGCACGCTCGCGTCAAACGCGGTCGGGTCGGTGCCGGACATCGGCCGCGTCGCCGCTCTCGCCCACGGGGCCGGCGCCCTGCTGTGGCTCGACGGTGTCCATTTCGCGCCGCACCGCCGGATCAACCGGGCGGCGCTCGACGCCGACGTCGTGCTGACGTCGGCATACAAGTACTTCGGTCCGCACCTCGGGGTCGCGGCGGTTCGCGAGGAGCTGGCCGCGTCGCTGCCCGCCGACCGCGTCCGCCCGGCGGCCGACCGCCCGCTCGGCCACCGCTTCGAGACGGGCACCCTGAGCCACGAGGCGCTGGCCGGTTTCATCGCGGCGGTGCGGTACCTCGAGTCGCTCGGCGACGGCCACGATCGCGTCACTCGCCTCGACAGTGCGTTCGCGCGGATCGAAGAGCACGAGCAAGCGCTGACGCGCCACACGCTCGATCGGTTGGCGCAGATTTCGGGTCTCCGACTGTACGGGATCGCCGACCCGGCGCGCGCCGGCGAGCGGACGCCGACGCTGTGCTTCAACCTCGACGGCTGGACGGCGCGAGACCTCAGCGCGGCGCTCGGCGAACGGGGGATCTTCACCTACGACGGCAACTACTACGCGCTCAACGTGATGACCGCGCTCGGGCTCGAGGAATCGGGCGGAGCGGTGCGCGCTGGCTACCTGCACTACACGACGCCCGAGGAGGCCGAGCGCTTGTGCGCCGTCCTCGCCGAGCTCGCTTGAAGTGCCGTCGCCGGGAATGACCGCGACTCGCTCGATCGCCGACTCGCGGCGCCCGACCCTGTATGGCCGGCGACACGCGATCTCGTCGGGCCACTACCTGGCGTCCGCGGCCGGCTACGCAATCCTCGAGGCCGGGGGCAACGCCGTCGACGCCGGGTGCGCGGCCGGGATCGCGCTCGGCGTCCTGCATACCAACGAGGTCAACGTGGCCGGGGTGGCGCCGATCATGATCCGGACCGGCGCGGGCGAGCTGCGGACGATCGCCGGTCTCGGTCACTGGCCGGCGAGCCTCCCCGCCGACGTGTTCATGCGCGAGCACGGCGGCGAGATCCCGCCGGGGATCCTGCACACGGTCGTCCCCGCGGCGCCCGACGCGTGGATCACGGCGTTGCGCGACTACGGGACGATGGGCTTCGCGGACGTCGCCGCCGCGGCGACCCGCTATGCCCGCGACGGGTTCGCGGTCTACGAGCACCTGGCCGACAACATCGCCGAGGACGCCGACGACTACCGCCGCTGGCCGTCGAGCGCTGCGATCTATCTCCCGGGCGGCGCGCCGCCGCAGCCGGGCGATCGGTTCATCCAGAGTGACCTCGCGGCCACGCTTCAGTACATGGCCGACGAGGAGCGGGCGGGCGCACGCCGGGGACGGGTGGCGGGGCTCGAAGCGGCCCGCGCGGCCTTCTACTGCGGCGAGATCGCCGAGCGGATCGTGAGCTACCACGAGCAGCACGGCGGTTACTTATCCCGGACCGACCTGGCTGCCTTCCGCTCGCGCTACGAGCCTCCGATCCGGGTCCGCTGGCGCGATTTCGAGATCGTGACCTGTGGTCCGTGGTGCCAGGGGCCGGTGCTCGCGCAGGCGCTGCTGATGCTCGAGCGGGCCGGGCTCGACGGACTCGGGCGCGATCAGTCGAGCTACGCCCATCTTGTGCTCGAGGTCCTCAAGGGCGCCTTCGCCGACCGCGAGTACCGCTACGGCGATCCGCGCTTCGTCGATGTGGGGATCGAGGAGCTGCTGTCGGACCGCCACATCGACGCGCGCCTGGCGGCGATCGATCCTGAGCGCGCCCATCCCGGGCTGCCCGAGCCGATCGGAGCCGTGCCGGAGGGCGGCGCCCCCGCCGTCACCGCATCCGACGGTGGTGGCCGGCCCGCCCTGGACACCTCCTACGTGTGTGCGATCGATCGCTGGGGCAACGCCTTCTCGGCCGTGCCCTCGGACGGCTCCACGAGCTCGCCGGTGATCCCGGGAACGGGACTGGTCCCGTCCGAGCGGGGAGTGCAGTCACGGCCCGACCCGCGACATCCATCCGGCGTCGCCCCGGGCAAGCGGCCACGCCTGACCCCGAACCCGGCGATGGCGATCCGCGATGACGGCTCGGTGTTCGTCTTCGGCTGCCCCGGCGGCGACATGCAGGTGCAGGCGATGCTCCAGGTCTTCCTCGGCGTGTTTCACTTCGGCCTCGACGTCCAGGAGGCGATCGATGCGCCGCGTTTCTCCACCTGGAGCTTCCCGAACTCGTTCTCGCCGTTCGAGTACCTGCCGGGCCGCGTGGCGGTCGAGGATCGCTTCGGGCCCGAGCTGGCGTCCGAGCTCGAGGCCCGCGGCCACGACGTCCGACACTGGCCTCAGTTCACGCGCGATGCGGCGGCCGTGGAGGCGATCTTCAGCGACGCCTCGAGCGGCTTTCTCCGCGCCGGCGCCGATCCGCGCCAGCCCGCGTACGCGATCGTCAGCTGATCGCCGCCGTACGCCGGCGGCGCGGTTTTAGTTTCTGGTGGCGATGAACCGCCCCTGACAAATCTTTTGCTCGTCCGCGAGCTGCTGGATGAACGCCATCTCGCCGCCCATCGCCTGCATCAACTCGACGTCGAATCCGATCAACTTCAACGCGTCGTACGTCAGCTGCATGTTGAGCATCTTCAGGTACAGATCGACGTGCGAGGGGAACCGTCCGGTGTCCTCGGCCGTCTGCACCGCGCAGCCGCTCTCCTCGAGCAACGCCTTGTAGTCGTCAACGTCGAGGATGTTGGGGAACTTCATGAACCGCAGGTAGCGGTCCGCCTCCTCCGAGCTCATCGGGGCGGGTCCGGCGAGCCAGTCGGTGAACGCGATCGTTCCCCCGGGACGGACGATCCGAGCCGCCTCGGCGATCAAGGCGCCCTTGTCGCCTACGTAGCACCAGGCGTCCTCCCCCCAGACGAAGTCGACGCCCGCGTCCCCTAACCCCGTCTCGGTCGCGTCGGCGTTGATGAACTCGATCCGGTCCGATAGGCCCTCCTCGTCCGTGCGGGCGCGCCCGCGCCGCACGATCCGCTCGGTGACGTCGACTCCGGTCATGTGCCCGACGTCGCGAAAACGGACCAGAAATCGCATCCCGGCACCGTTGCAGCAGCAGAGGTCAGCCCCCTCGCTACCGGCCGCGATGCTCGCCCGTTCGGCGAGATCCATCGACGCGCTCATGCCGCCGATATGGATCTGCTCGCCCATCACCAGCTCCCACAAATCGCCCTCAGCGCCGTCATAGACGGCTTGGACGTCCGCCACACCGATCCCGTCGGCCTGCTGCATCAGTTGCCTCCTAGGCTGGACCGCAGTACCTCCCCGGAGCGCTGATACTCCACCGATTCGGACTGGCTGTCAATCCCTGCAGCTAGGCAGCGAGCAGCGTGTCGGCGTCGACCACGCGCGCGTAACCCTGCGCGAGCGCGGCCATGAACGCCGCATGCACGTCGGAGCCGGGGACGCGTGTGCCCTCGAACTCGAGGTCGGGCGCCGCGCACGCGTCCTGCACCACGGTCGCGTTGAACCCCTGGTCAACCGCCGCGCGGACGGTCGCATCGACGCACATGCTGCTCATCATCCCGGCGACCACCAGGTCGTCGACGCCGCCGGCGCGAAGCTGCTCGGCGAGGTTGGTCTCGATGAACCCGTTCGGGCTGTGCTTCTCGATCACAGTCTCGCCCTCGACCGGGGCGACCAGGGGATGGATCTCGGCGCCCTCTGTACCAGGACGTAGAAACGGGTCATCCGGACTCGACAGGTGCTTGAGATGGATCACCGGCTCGCCGCTGGCGCGGAACTCCTCCAGCAGCCGCCGCGCGGCCGTCGCGGCCGCATCCGGCTCGATCAACGGGTAGGCCCCACCGGGGAAGTAGTCGCGCTGGATATCGATGATCAGGAGACCGCGGGCCATGATCGGGTCGGCAAGTCTATTCGACTAGCTCAGGCTCACGGCGGTGGCCTGCTCCGAGGCGGCGTCCGCGCGCGGGAAGCGCGCGCCACCGTGGACCGCCACGCGGACCGAGTCCCCGAGCCCCGGCGCCGGCAACGGTGCGACGGTGTAGAGGCGGCCGTTGTCGAGCTCGAGCTCGAGCCGGACGCCGTCCTCGAGCCCGACCGCGCGCGTCACCCGTGCCCGCAGCGGCCCTGCGGGATCGAGCGCCACGTGGGACGGTCTCGTCAGCACCGTCTCGTTGCCCTCGTCGAGCTGTCCGTCGAACCCCAGGAAGCGCGCGACGGTGACGCTCGGGGGCTGGGCGAGCAAGTCGCGCGGCGGCCCGGTCGCGACGAGCCGGCCGTCGATCAGGATCAGCAGGCGGTCGGCCAGCGCCCATGCCTCGGCCCGGTCATGGACGACGACGAGCGTCGCCCGGCGGTCAGAGCGCAGGGCCGAGACCGCGTCCTCGAGCAGGGTGGCTCGCGTCTCGGCGTCGAGCCCGGCGAATGGCTCGTCGAGCAGGAGGATGTCGGGCGCGACCGCGAGCGCCCGCGCGAGGTGAACGCGGCGGCGCTCGCCGCCCGACAGCGTGTTCGCGGCGCGGCGGGCGAGGTGGGTGGCCCCCATCGTCGCGAGCGCGTCGCGGGCCCGGCTCGGGCGCTCGGATCGCGGAACTCCCCACCAGGCGAGCGCCAGCATCACGTTCTGGAGCACCGTGCGTCGCGCGAGATCGGCGGACTGCAACGCGATCGCGACTCGACCTCGGCGCTGAACCGTACCGTGCGCGGGCGCGAGGGCTCCCGCGAGCGCGTCGAGCAGCGTGCTCTTGCCGGCCCCGTTCGGACCCAGCAGCGCGACCAGCTCTCCCTGATGCAGCTCGAGGGTGACATCGCGGACCACGTCACGCTCGCCCCGGCGCACGCTGAGGCGCTCGCAGGCGAGCAGGACCGGGCCGGCGGGATCGGCTCCGCTCACGTCTCGGCCCGGGGGCGGACGCGGATGCCGCCGCCTTGATGCTGGAGGAAGCCGAGCCCGCCCATCATCGCCAGGATCACGCCGGTCAGCACGATCCCGATCGCGACCGCATCGGCGTAGTGCGCGGCGTTGGCCTCGTACAGCGCCGCGCTGGCGAGCGTCTGGTCATAGCCGTACACATTGCCGCCGACGATCACGATTGCCCCGACCTCCGACAACGCGGTCCCGAGTGCCGCGATCAACGCCGCGATCACGCCGATCCTCGCCTCGCGCAGCGCGAGGACATAGAGCTGCAGCCGGCCCGCTCCGAGCAACCGAGCCTGATCGATCAATCCGGATCCGAGGCCCTGGACCGCCGCGGCGCTCAACGCGATCACGTAGGGAAGCGCCAGGATCGCCTGGGCGATGAACACCGCTCGGCGGGTCACCGTGAGGTGCAGTCCCCCAAGCGGACCTTCGGGGACCAGGACCAAGAACAGGAACAGCCCTACCAGCACCGGCGGCAGGCCGAGGGTCGCGTTCGCGATCGCCTGCAGCGTAGCCCTGCCCCGAAACCGGCCAAGGCCGATCGTCAGCCCGATCGGCAGTCCGATCACGGCCGCCGTGGCGGTCGCGACCAGCGCCACCTGGACGGTGAACCAGATCACGCTCAGCAGATAGGGGTTGCCGTGAAAGATCAGCGGCACGGCGTCACGCAGCTCGGCCCACAGCAGGCCCATCTCAGCCGACCCGGAACCGTAGGTGGATGCCGCTGGTCCGCTGCTGGAGCACGGTCAGGATTCCGATCAGCACCAGGATCAGCGCCGATAGGACGAGGCCGAGCCCGACCGCGTACGGGTAGTTGGCGTAATCGTTGATCTGTTGGAGGATCGCGCTCGCCAGCGTCTGGTCGTAGTTCTGGATGTTGCCGCCGACGATCACCACGGCACCGACCTCGGCGAGCGCGCCGCCGAATGCTGCGATGACCGCGGCGAGCACGCCGATCTTCGCCTCGCGGAGCGCCAGCAGCGAAAGCTGGACCCGGCCGGCGCCGAACGCCCGAGCCTGGGCGATCAGCTGGGGCGGCAGGCCCTGGATCGCCGCCGGCGTCAGCGCGACGATGTAGGGGAGCGCGAGGATGGTCTGCGCGACGTAGACGGCCGAAAGGGTGTAGGCGATGTGGAGCGAACCGAACGCCCCGGCCGGCTGGACAAGCAGCAGCACCACGAGTCCGGCGATGATCGGCGGCAGCGCGAGGCTCGCATTGGCGAGGATGTGCAGCGCGCGTCTGCCGCGAAATCGGCCCAGTCCGATCACCAGTCCGATCGGCAGTCCGATCACGAGGGCGATCGCGGTCGATACCAGCGCGACCTTGATCGTCACCCAGGCGACACTCAGGATGTAGTCATCGCTGCTGAAGATCAGGGGGATCGCGGCCCGGACTTCGTGCCAGAGAAAGCCCATCTCAAGGTTGCTTGCGATGCGGCGCGTTCTGGACGTACACGAGCTGTCCGTTGGCGAGTCGGTACACGACGCCGGCCTGCGTGCCGCGGCCGATCGTCCGCGCGCCCGGCTTGGGCAGCGGCGCGACCCGCTGGCCGGGCTGGATCTGAATCACTCTGGCGGTCGTCGCGTGCAGCCCGTGGCGCGTGATCGTCGAGCCCAGGTGCAGCGATGAGAGGGCCGCGAGCAGGAACGCGACCGACAGCACGATCCCGAGGTCGAACAGGTTCACGAGGCCGTCGAGCGGATCCCCGGCGCGGTCCTCGCGGCTACGGGAGTGGGGGGTCACCGAGATCATGTTGCGTCTGGGTCCGGGCGGGGATCGCTGACGACCGCCGCGAGGTACTGGAGATCGGAGAGATCTTGCCCATACATGCGATCGCGCGACAGCGAGATCGCAAACGCGACGGCTCCGATCAGCAGCCCGACGACCGTGACGCTGAAGGCTACGCGAAGGTCGCGGCTGAGCTCCGAGGTATCGCCGTTGGCCAGGCCCGTCAGTGCGGGGGAGAGCGGGATCAGGGTGCCCATCAGTCCGAGCGCCGGACCGGCGCGAACCAGCATCCGCGTGCGCCCCAGCCTCCGCTGGGAGTCGAAATCGAAGTCGGCCAACGCCTTGTTGAGCTCGTGGTCACCCCCGGGGGTGCGGGCATGCTCGACGATGAACTTGGCGGTGCTCGCCATTGGGGCGCTCAAGGCGACGGTGTCGACCGCCCCGGCGGCGGCGCCCCGATCCCCTCCGAGCAGCGCGGCGCGCGCCCGCTCGGCCCCGGCCGACAGGTTGTTGAAGCTCCGTCGGCGGCGGCCGAGCAGCTCGATCCCGAAGCTTCCGAGCTCGTAGATCACCAGCGCGAGGGCGAGCAGCGCAAGGATCAACACCGGGATTTCGAGGGCGCTCGACACGTGGAAGATCACGTCGTCGATGCCGTGACTGCTCAGAGCAAAGGGCGTCAGCACGTCGCCGATGGTTAGCACGGGCGGGTCTCCTGGACCAGTCAGCCGCCGGCGCGCAGCCCGCCCCAGCCGCGTCCCCGTAGCTCATGCGCCGCGCCGAGCGCGAGCAGACCGATGACGGCCAAGCCTCCGAGTACCGCTCCAAGCGACGACACCGTGGTCGCCTGGCGGACCAGTGGCGCTGCCGACCGTGAAGGCGGCGCGCCGTGCACCAGCGAGCTTGCCGCCGGCGAGAGCGGCGTGACATCACTGATCAGCCGTCCGCGGACGACCGGCGCCGACGCGGCGATCGTCACGTGACGTGAGTGCTCGTCGGCTGGGTGCCGGGACCCGGGCGGCGTGGGCGGTTGGCTCGCGGTCGTCGTTGGGTGCGCGGCGGGTCCTGCCGCCGCTGTTTGAGAGCCGCGGTTAGCGGCGGCGCCCGTGCTTTGACTCGCTGCGGCGCCCGGGGTCGCGCCGTCCGTCCCCGAGCCGTTCGCGCTCCCGCCGGTTCCCGACCCCTTCGCGTTCCCGGCGCCCGCGCCCGGGTGGGTCCCGCGGCTGCGGTCTGGGCCGGTGGGGGAGCTTGACTTCGTGTGCTTGCCGCCACCGCTGTGTCCGTGCGATCCGGTGCCCGGATTCGAGGTGTGAGCGACGACCTGGATCGTGTCAGTGCCTCCGGTGCCGGCCGCGGCGTCGGTCACTTGAACGGCCACTGGGTAATTGCCGGGCGCGAACGCGTGCGTCGGGGAGGCGGCGTTCGAGCTCGCGCCATCACCGAAGCTCCAGTCCCAGGTGATCGACGGAGCCGGGCACATTCGCGCCGTGGGAGTCACGGACCGTCGCCGCGAACCTGACCTTCACGGTTTTCGGGGTCCGCGACAGGGCCGTCTGCGAAGCGGTGACCTTGAGCGGCGGCCCGCTCTCATACACCGCGATCGCGATCGGTTCTCCCTGCACGGTGACCTGATCGGCGCCGTTATCGTCATTGCCGCCGCGCCACGGCCGCGTGTACGTCGTCTGGTCCTCTGACCCGTCGGTGGAGATGACCGGCAGCGCGCCCGCCGCCTGCCATTGGCTGGCCTCAGTCAGCTGCGCGCTGGTCAGCGGGTCCTCGAGCCCCCGCGATGCCGGGCTGCGCACCACCTGCACGTTCGTCAGATCGGTCAGTGGCACCCCAAGGCCGCACGTGAGCACGGTCGACAGTGACCAGCTCGAGGAGGTCGGCACTTGGAACGGCTGTCCTCCGGGGAACGGCGGGTACAAGTACATCGGGCTGGCGCCCGTGTAGGGGGTGCAACCGTTGAGCGTCGACAGTGACACCGTTTGCGCCTTGATGCTCGCGCCGGGGCCCGGATAGATCGTTGCGGTCGCGACGGCCTGATCGGCCGCGGCGGCGTGTCCCGCGAGCCAGGCAAGCCCGACCAGGGCCATGGCAAGCGCAAACGCGAACCGCCGCCCCGGGAGGATCCCAGGGCGGCGGTCGGCCGAGCTACGTAGCGCTGGTGAGCGCAACGGACCTACTTGACGTTGATCGTCTTGAGCCCCGTGTCACTTGCGGACTGCCCGCTCTGGTTGTTCACGATGCGCAGCACCCAATGCAACTTCTGCTTGAGCTTGAAGTGCGCGGTGAACTTCGTTTTGCCGGCCTTGAGCTTGACGGTCGCCTTGTTGCCGAACTGGGCCGGCCCGCCGGAGGTCTTCATAGCGAGGATCTGGACCTTCGCACCGCTCGCGGGCGCGCCGGGCTTGATCTTGCCCGAGACGGTCACAGAGCCCTTCTTGACCTTGACCGAGCTGAAGCTCACGCTCGTGCTCGGCTTGGACTTGACCGACACCTTGACGACGCGCGCCTGGGCCGCGACGACCTGCTTGGCGTCCGAGTACTTGACCTGAATCAGCCAGTTGCCCGAAGCCAGCGAGGCCTGCGCCGCGAAGTTGGCGTCATTGGTCGCGAGCTTGTCGGTCGCGACCTTCTTGAACGCCTTGGTGGAGCCCGCCGGCTTGGCGAGCATCGTCACCGTCGCCTTCTTGGTGTGCGACTTGCCCGGGGACACGGTGCCGAAGATCAGCGCCTTCCCGCCCTGGGCCCGCACGGTCACCTTCGTGATCGCGCTGTGCACGGTGATCTTCACCGATGACGTGGCGGCCGGCGACAGCAGATCGCCGAACACCGGATTCAGCGTCGAATTCTCGATCTTCGCGATCTGAGCCGTGGTCACCTGGTAGGAGCCGGTGGCGGGCGGGACAAAGCTGATGCTGTACTTGCCCTGACCGTTGGTCTTGCCACTGGCCACTTCGATTGGCACACCGCCGACGATCTGGTCGACCGCGACCGGCTCATTGTTGAGCACCGGGTAGCCCGGCTGCGCGTTGGTGAGCGAGCCCTTGATCGTGACCTTCTTGCCGCTCGCCGCGCGATACGTGCCGGGAACCGCTGACTTGGTCAAGAACGGCGATGCCGTCGGCTTGAACGGCGGCCCACCCGGGTCGCTCGTGGGGAGGTAGGCCGCGACCTGCTTCTGCACGGCAGGAGAGGTGATGTAGTTGAGGAAGTCCTTCGCCGCCGGCAGGTTGATCTGCTGGTTGGGCTTGTTGGGGTTGATGATGTAGCCGTGGAAGTAATTGATCAACTCGTTGGCGCCGCCCGGCGCTGACGCGCTGTTGTCGCGTGCGACGACCTTCAGCTCGGGGATTTTGCCGGCCGGGTCAGTTCCGGACGCGAGGTAGTCATACGTGCCCCGGTCGGTCAGGACGTAGCACGAGTTGGGACCGCTCGGGAAGCCGTTGCACGCAGCGGCCGATTGGACGTTCGGGCCCTGTGTGAGTCCGGTCGTCACATACCACGTCGGCAGCGCGGCGCCCTTTGGAAGCGCACCACCGTTCGGGCATGGCTGCCCCGAAGAGGTCACACCTTGTCCGGCCGCGATCGGCGTCTCGCCGCCACCGTTGGCGGAACTGACGGTGCACAGGAGCAGACCCTGGGGGCTCAGTCCGGACTTGGACATCAGCGCCCAGATCTCGTGTTCCTCGACGGTCGTTCCGGGCGTGCCGCCGCGGGAGACGAACGTCGCCTTGCCGCTGATGCCCGCCGACGCGACGTCGGCGAAGGCTTGGGCGATGTTGTGCGGGGCGTTTGTCGCCACACCCGCAGGGTCCGCCTGTGAGGCGGCGAGGACGAAGTCATTCGTCCACAACGCGCGGCCGTATTTCTCGAACGAGTAATCGTCCGCGACGAACTGGTTCTCGAGCGAGGCTGCGTGGACGATCAGCGCGCTCGCTCCCGCTGAGCCAGACTCGGCATTCGCAATCGCGGTGCCGGTGGCGGTCCCGATGTACTTGAACGTGAATTGCGGGAACGCCTTCTCGAACCCAGGCTGAATGACATTCGACATCAGTCCAGAGTCACTCACATCACTGGTGCCGATCACCGTCAACGTGGACGAGCTATCAGCCCGAGCCGTTGCCGAATGGATAACGAAGACGCTCAGAAGCGCGGCGACCGCGAGCAAGAGCAGGCGGAGCGGCAACTTAAGTTGATGGCCGATTGACGGCGTGGAGGGAACCATGGCGCGCCAGTGTAGCGGTTGCCTTAGCAGCACATATGTACTTAGGCAGGCAACCTATGCAAGATCGCACGTTTGTATTAGGCAGGCTCGAGTGGCCGGACGCTGGTACGCGCGAGGACCGTCAGTCGAGTGCGAGCGGCAGCCCGAAGCGCTCGAACACCGCGCCGACCTTGGCCGGGTCCAGCGGCTCGTCCGGGTAACGCTCGAACACCTCGCGCGCCTGCGGCTCGGCCGACCGGGCGATGAAGGCGGTCACATCGCTGACCCGGTCCCCGCGGAGCGTGAGGACGTTGAGCGCAAACGGGCGGTGGGCCTGCTCCCCGTTGTTCCATGCATAGAAACCGAGCGCGAGCTGACCGTTGGCCTGCGCGGGCAGCGAGCGCCAGCGCCACGCGCCGGACATCGGGTGGTTGGCCGCCCAGAGCGCGATGCCTTCGCGGCTCTGGTACCAGCTCGCCAGCGGCGGCATCGCGAACGTCGCGTCCTCGGTCAACATCGAGGCGAACGTCTCGACGTCGTCGCGCTCCCACGCATCGACGTAGCGCGACACGAGCTCACGAACCCCGTCATCGCCGAGTGACCGGAGGGTCGCCTGCTGGCTGCGCTCGGGCACGCGCTCCTGGACCGAGGCACGCGCGCGCTGCAGGGCGCTGTTGACCGAGGCGACCGTCGTGTCCACCGTGTCGGCTACCTCCTTCGCGGAAAAGCCGAGCACCTCGCGCAGGATGAGGACCGCGCGCTGATTGGCGGGCAGGTGCTGCAGGGCCGCGATGAAAGCCAGCTCGACGCTCTCGCGCCGCTCGTAGGTGGCCTCGGGCGCCGCGTAGCCATCCTCGAGGCCGAGGATCTCATCCGGGTAGGGCTCGATCCAGACCGACTCGACGATCGGCTCGCCCGGCGCGGCGTGCGGATCGGTGGCCGGGCCGTAGTCGATCGGCAGCACGCGCTTGGGGCGCCGCGCGATCGCGTTCAGGCAGGTGTTGGTCGCGATCGTGTACAGCCACGAGCGCAGCGAGCTTCGTCCCTCGAACCGGCCCAGGCCGCGCCACGCCCGCAGCATCGCGTCCTGGAGCGCGTCCTCGGCGTCGTGGAGCGAGCCGAGCATCCGGTAGCAGTGCGCGTGCAGCTCGCCGCGGTAGCCGTCGATCAGCTCGGCGAACGCACGCTCGTCACCGTCGCGCGCCGTCGCGAGCAGCTGTCTCTCTCTGGCCCCGCCCGTTGTGGAAGCCGTCGGCATCGATCCCGAGGTTAGAGATTTGGATCGTGGACCGATTATTTGTGGAGCCGGCGCGGGTCTAGAGCGTTACAGGTGCTGGGACGCGTCCCGTATCAGGTGGTCCATCTCGAGCTGCACACCGGCGATCTCGCCGGTGCGCGCGAGTTCTACGGCGGCCTCTGCGGCTGGCGCCAGGAGCAGGTCGAGGTCGGCTCGCGCTCGTACCAGACGCTCGAGCTCAGCGATGGGCTCGGCGGCGGCATCGTCGAGTGCCCGGTCAGGCGCCCCCTCTGGCTTCCCTACGTCGAGGTGCCGCAGATCGGATGCGCGACCGCGCAGGCGCGCGAATGCGGGGCGGCGGTGCTGCTCGAGCCCCGCGAGGGGCCGGCCGGTTGGCGCAGCGTGGTCAGCACCCCGGCGGGCGGCGAGCTCGCCTTCTGGCAGGCCAAGCGTTAGCGGCGGGACGGCCCGACCCCGCCTAGGCCGAAACGTCCGCCAGCGCGGGGCGAGGCGCCCGCGCCGGCTCGGCAGCCGGCTCCGCCTGGGCCGAAGTGCCAGTCCGCAGCGAAAGCGCGCTCAGCAGGGCCGCCACGAGCGCGAAGGCGGCACCGATCAGATAGGCGAGGTGGTAGCCGCCGAGCAGGGCCGGCAGGCGTCCCGTGCGCCGCTGTAGAGGCCCTGGTGGCCCGGCCGGCGAGCGCCGGGGCTAGTCGATCAAGCGGCTTTCGAGCCGCCAGATCGACAGGCGCCACATCAGCGCCGCGAACGCGAGCAGCACCGCGGCGCTGACGAGATCGCGGGGGGCGAAGATCCCGAACGAGGCGTCGCGCACGAGCGACACGCAGTGATACAGAGGGTTGAAGAGCGCGATCGTGCGCAGCACGGGGGGCAGCGTCGAGATCGGGAAGAAGGTCCCCGCGACGAGGAACATCGGCGTCAGAACGGCGCTGGTCACGTAGTTGAAGTTGTCGATCGTCTTCGCGACCGCCGCGATCAGGACGCCGAACCCGGCGAACCCGAACCCGGTCAGGAAGCCGATGAAGGGCACGAGCAGCATGCCCGGCTCGGGGGTGAGACCGAACGCGAGTCCGACGACCAGTGGCGCCAGCCCATAGACGCCGGCGCGGATCGAGATCCACAGGATCTCGGCCGTGACCAGCTCCTCGACATCCACTGGGGCCGCCAGCAGGGCGTCATAGGTGCGCTGGAACTGCCAGCGGATGAAGGTGTTGAACATCCCCGGAAACGCGGAGGAGAACAGAACCGCCGTCGCGACCACCCCGGTTGCGACGTACTCGACGTAGCGCACATGGCCGATGTGCGAAACGAGCGAACCGAAGCCGAGCCCGAACGCGAGCAGGTAGATGGTGGGCTGCACGATCGACGAGAACGTCGTCGCCTTCCAGTAGCGCTTGAACAGCACCACGTCGCGGGTCATCACCCCCGCGAGCGCGGCGGGATCGAGGCGATGGCTGCGTTTGCTGATGGCGCTGGCGCTCATTGCACCCCCCGATCGTCGGCGATCATTCGATCTCCTGTCCGGTCAGCGCGACGAACGCGTCCTCGAGGTTCGCCGGCCGGCGGACTCCATCGGGCGCCTCGCCGTTGAGCTCCTCGGCGCCCAGCAGCGCGACCGCCGGACCGCTGCGCCGATGGCGCCAGTCACGCTCGGCGGCGAGCTTCTCGAGCTCGGCGAGCTCGGCCGGCGGTCCGTAGACCTCGAGCACCTCCCGCCCGGCGTGCGCCTCGACGAGCTCGGCGGGCGTGCCCTGCGCGATGATCCTGCCGGCCGACATGACGGCGACGGTGTCGGCGAGCCGCTCGGCCTCCTCGATGTAGTGCGTCGACATCAACACGGTGACGCCCTCAGCGCGCAGGCCGTCGATCAGCGTCCACAGCTCTTGGCGCACCTGCGGGTCCAGGCCGACCGTCGGCTCATCGAGCAGAACCAGGTTCGGCTGATGGATCAGCCCCCGTGCTACGAGCAGCCGACGGCGCATGCCGCCCGACAGGTCGCGCACGATCGTGTCGGCGCGACCCTCGAGGTTGGCGATCCCGAGCGCGCGGTCGACCGCAGCACCGCGTTGCGCGCGGGGAACGCGGTAGAGGCGGGCGAACACCCCCAAGATCTGGCGGCAGGTGAGCTCGACGTCCAAGTTGTCGAGCTGCGGGACGACCCCCATCGACATGCGAGCCTGCTTTGACTCGCGCGGCAGCGCGTAACCGAGCACCTCGATCGTGCCCTCGTCCCCGAGCGCCTGCGCCGTCAGCATCCGCATCGTCGTCGATTTCCCGGCGCCGTTCGGGCCGAGCAACCCGAAGCAGACGCCGCTCGGAACGAGCAGATCGAGGCCGTTGACCGCCGTGATCGCGCCGAAGCGCTTGACGACGCCCCTCAGTTCGATCGCAGCCGGCGGCCCTGGCACTCGTCCCAGCATAGGGAGCGCCGTGGCGCCGACCCGCTCGAGTCAGTTCCCGCCGTTCGCCTTGCCGTTGTCATCGCCGCCGTCGCTCCCGTTGTCGCCCGAGCCCGGCATCCGGAACAGCGACCCGAGCTTGGCGGCGAACATCACGTCGCCCGAGATCTTGATTCGCCCCTTGAAGTAGGCCTTCATCGGGTCCGAGTTCCCGGTGACCAGCCGCAGGAACTCGACCCCGTCGATCGTGATCGTCAGGCGGGGGTCGGGCCCACCGGTGCCCTTGATCACGCGAAAGCGCCCGTCATCGAGCTGGAGCTGGTAGACGTCAATGCCGTCGTCGAGACGGCCGGTGATGTTCCAGCGGATCGACGACTTGACGCCTGCGGCCTGCGCTGGATCGATCTGCTTTGGCATCTGCCAGAAGATCCCCTCGAGGATCGCCTTGCGAGCCGGCGAGCGCATCACCTGCTCGAGCCGCTCGGGCGACGAGTCGCGGACCAGCCGGCCGACCCCGTCGGCCATCTGGCCCGGCGCGTCGTTGGCGAGCCGCTTGACGGCATCAAACGCCCGCTGAGGATCGAAGCCAAACTCGGTCACGCGCTTAGACGGTACTAGGTGCCCGCAGGTTGCTTCCCCGTCCGTTCGCCGCTGCCGCGCCGGCCGTCGCGACCGCCACCGCCCGCTTGGCCGGCCCCTCCGTTCACGGCTACCATCCGCCACGTCCGGGGCGGTTAGCTCAGCTGGTAGAGCACGTGCCTTACAAGCACGGGGTCGGCGGTTCGAGCCCGTCACCGCCCATCGGCCGACCGTAGGCGGTCAGCCCAGCAGGGCTTCGCGCGTCTCGGGTGAGGGCCAGGGAGCATCGCCGGCCGCAGTGTTGCACCGCGCGTGGTCGATGCTCGACGTCGCGGGAATCGCCACGTGCACGCGCTCGTCGGCCAGCGTCCACTTCAACAGCTCGCCCGCGTCGAATCGCCTGGTCAGCGAGCCGCCGCCCAGCGGCCGCATCGCGATCACGCCGAGGTCGAGTTCGGCGGCGAGTGGCAGGATCCGCCGCTCCGCCTCACGCTCGGTCGCGTTGTACGGAATCTGGATCGCATCGATCCGCCCGGTCTGCATGACCTCCTCGAGCGCGTCGAACGCGCTCGGCGCGTAGTGCGTCGCCCCGAGGAAGGCGATCTTGCCGGCGGCGCGCTCGTCTTCGAGCCAATCGAGGTGCTCGCGCCAGGCGACGAGGTTGTGGACCTGCTCGAGGTCGACACGGCCGCCGAAGAACTCGAGTTGGGCGTTGAACTGGTGGCGCGCCTCGCGCATCGAGCTCGTCCAGATCTTGGTCGCGATCAGCGCTTCGCCCCGGCGGTCGCCGAGCGCCCGGCCGAGGACCCCTTCGGCGCGCCCGTACATCGGCGAAGAGTCGAAGAAGCGGGTGCCGCCCTCCCAGACGGCGTCGACAACCGCGCGGGCTCCGTCCTCGTCCCCCGACCCGACGTCAAACGTCTGCCACGTGCCGAGCCCCACGACCGGCACTTCCCACCCGGTGCGTCCGAACCGGCGGCGCTCCATCCGCGGGAACCTACCCGACAGCGCTCAGCGGGAGATGCGCGAGTCATCCCCGGCACTACGTGTTCAGGCTGCCGCCCAGCTCGTCCTCGATGTACACGCGGATGATCTGATCGAAATCCTGCTCGGCTCGAAATCCGAGCGCCTGCGCGCGGCGGGCGTCGAAGGCGCGCGGCCATCCGTCCACGATCCGGGCGGTCGCTTCGTCGGGTTGGCTGCTGATCAGTGATACCGCTGCATCGCCGGCGACCCGGCGCAGCGCCTCGATCTCCATCGCGACCGTCGCCGAGACGCCCGGCATCGTCAGGGATCGCTGATGGCCGAGCGCCTCGCTCTCCAGGGTCGCGGCGTGAACCAGAAAGTGGACCGCCGACCGGGGCGAGGCGAACCAATGGCGCACTTCCGGCGAGACGGGTAGGACGGCAGGCGCGCCGTGCAGCGGTTCGCGAATGATGTTCGAGAAGAAGCCCGATGCGGCGAGGTTCGCTTTGCCCGGTCGCACACAGATCGTCGGCAGTCGGATTCCCACGCCGTCGAGAATCCCGCGACGCGTGTAATCGCCCAGCAACAACTCGGCGATCGCCTTCTGCGTCCCGTAGCTGGTGGCCGGTGTGGCGGGATCGTCGTCGCCGATGACTTCGGCAAAAGGTGGACCGAAGACCGCGACCGACGAGCTGAACACAACGCGCGGGCGATACTCGCCACTGACGGCCCGGACGGCGTCGAATACAGCACGTGTCCCGTCGAGATTTACTCGATAGCCCTTCTCAAGATCGGCTTCAGCTTCGCCGGAGACGACCGCGGCGAGATCGAAGATCAGGTCGGGCCGCCGGGCCAGCAGCTCGCGTGCAACTCCGGGCTGCGCGACGTCGACCTCCACCGCATCGACATCGAACGGACAGGGTCGGACGGGCGGCGTCGGCACGATGTCAACCAGTGACATCGACGAGATCGGCCTCTGGCCGAGGGCACCGTCACGCGCGAGCCGCTCAACCAGCTTTTGTCCGAGCATGCCCGCGGCGCCGATCACAAGCACGCGCATCCGAATCACCGTACTGTGAACGACCGGCGATCATCGGCCGCCGAGCTTGGAACAGGGAGAAAGGTGGTTGTGATGGAAACCTGGAAGGCGATCACGTCTCGACGCAATGTCCGCGAGTTCGCGGACCGCGAGATCGCGCCAGACGAGCTTGACCGGATTCTGGAGGCGGGGCGGCGGGCGCCGTCGTCGCGCAACTGGCAGCCGTGGGACTTCGTCGTGGTGACCGATCGGGCACAGCTGCAGGAGCTCGCGAAGGTGTGGCGCGGCGCCGGTCACGTGGCCAATTCCGCGGCGACGGTCGCGCTCGTGGTACAGGAGGGCGAGGATCCTCACGGGCGCGCGGATTACGACCTCGGGCAGGCGACGATGGCGATGATGATCGCGGCCGCCGACCTGGGGATTGGAAGCGGCCACGCGGCGGTCGCCGACCAGGCGAAGGCGCGTGACGTGCTTGGGCTACCACCCGATCGCCAGGCCGCCTTCCTGATCGACTTCGGCTATCCCGCCGACCGGCCCCTGCGTCCGATCGTCAAGCCGGATCGGCGGCCGTTCGATGAGGTCGTCCATCGGGGGCGCTGGTAGCGACGGTGTCGCGGCGCGGCCTCGAGCGCTCAACATAGGGTCGGGCGGTGCGCACTCCCGCCCCGACGGCCCAGATGCGCTTGCGCCTCGTCAACGCGCTCGCATCGCTGCCGTCCGCGGTCCAGCGCCGCCTCGCGGGCCCGGCGGTGGTGATCGACGGGCAGCAGCTCGACCTCGAAACGCAGCTATGGCTGAAGCTGCTCGCGCTCGCCGACGCGCCTGATCGCGACGCGATGACGGTGACCGAGGTGCGCGCGATGGTCGCTGACCGGGAGGCCGTCACGCAGGGGCGCAGGCTCGACGGCGTCCGCGTCCAGGCACTGATGATCGACGGCGCGGCGGGAGAGATCGCAGCGCGCCTGTACGTGCCCGACCGGGCCGGCACGCCGGAGCCGGACGAGCGCGGCGATGCGCTCCTGGTCTTCTACCACGGCGGTGGGTTCGTCGTCTGCGATCTTGACACCCATGACAACCCGTGCCGCTCCATCGCACACCATGCCGGCGTCCGGGTGCTGTCGGTCGACTACCGGCTCGCGCCGGAGCACCGGTTTCCGGCGGCGTTTGACGACGCGGTCGCTGCGTTCCGGTTCGCGGTCGCGCACGCGGGCGAGCTCGGCGCCGACCCCGCGCGGATCGGTGTCGGCGGAGACAGCGCCGGCGGCAACCTGGCGGCCGGGGTCGCGCGCGTGACCGCTGCCGACAACGGCCCGGCGCCCGCCCTGCAGGTGCTGCTGTACCCATGGCTCGACCTGGCCGACAAGCGCGCGTCATACGGGCTGTTCGGGGAGGGCTTTGACCTCACCGATGCCGACCTCGAGTGGTTTACCCGTCTCTACGTGCCGGAGGTGGCGAGCGCGCGCGACCCACGCTGCTCGCCGAGCCTCGCGGACGACGTCGAAGGGGTCGCACCGGCATACGTCGCGACGGCCGGCTTCGATCCGCTCCGCGACGAGGCGGAGGAGTACGCGCGGCGCCTTCGCGATGCCGGCGTGCTGGTCGCACTGCGCCGGCACCCGGGGCTGATCCACGGATTTCTGAGCCTGATGGCGGTTGGCCATACCAACGGCGAGGCGATCCTCGAGGCGGCCGGCGCAGTGCGTTTCGGCCTCGCGGGCCGATAGGCGGCAAGGGCGGTGGCCGATCTATTGCGCTCATCGACGGGCCCGCCGCCAACGCTGCGCGAGCTGCTCGCCGGCGATCGGATGGTGCTGGCGCCGGGCTGTTATGACGCGCTCGGCGCGAGGCTGGTCGAGGAGGCCGGCTTCATGGCCGCCTACATGACGGGGTTCGGCTCCGCGGCGTCGCTGCTCGGGCGGCCTGACGTGGGGTTGCTGGCGATGCCGGAGATGGTCGACAACGCGCGCCGGATCGCATCCGCGGTCGCGATCCCAGTGATCGCCGACGCCGACACCGGATACGGCAACCCGATCAACGTGATCCGGACCGTCCACGAGTACGAGTCAGCGGGCGCGGCCGCGATCCACATCGAGGACCAGGTGATGCCCAAGAAGTGCGGTCACCTCGCGGGCAAGCAGGTGATCGCGGCGAGCGAGATGGCGGCCAAGGTGCGCGCTGCCGTCGCCGCCCGCAGCTCGGCCGACTTTCTGATCATCGCCCGGACCGACGCACGCGCCGTCGAGGGGCTGCCGGCGGCGCTCGAGCGCGCGCGGCGCTACCGGGACGCGGGCGCCGACGTCCTGTTCGTGGAGGCGCCGGAGTCAATCGCCGAGATCGAGCAGGTGGCGAGCACGCTGTCAGGCATGCCGCTGCTGTTCAACTACGCGGAGGGCGGACGGACGCCACCGGTCACCCATGACGCGCTGGAGGAGCTCGGCTTCAAGATCGTGATCTTCCCGATCGGCACGCTGCTCGCGGCGACCGGCGCGATGCGTGCGCTGCTGGCGCAGATCCGCGCGCAGGGCTCGCCGATGCAAGCACTGCCCACCCTGTTGCCGTTTGAGCAGTTCCTGCAGTTCATCGGCCTGCCGGAGATCCGCGAGCTCGAGCGCGAGTTCGGCGAGCATGACCAAACCACCAAGGAGACCCCATGAGCGACGTGTTCGAAAAGCGCAGCGTGACCAACGGGCTGGCGCACCGGATCATCGCGGCGGCCGAGGCTAAGGCCGACGAAATAGGCGTGCCGATGGTGATCGCGGTGTGCGACGAGTCCGGCGTGCTCAAGGCGTTCAGCCGGATGGACGGTGGCGCGCTGTTTGGCGTTCAGATCGCTCAGGACAAGGCCTACACCGCGGTTGGCTTCGGAATGCCCAGTGATGGCTGGCATCCGTTCATCAAGGACGACCCACCGCTCGCCGCCGGCGCCGTCGGCGGGATCGATCGGCTCGTGATTTTCGGCGGTGGCTTTCCGATCACGATCGACGATCAGATCGTCGGCGCGATCGGGGTCAGCGGCGGCCATTACACGCAGGACATGGAGGTCGCGCAAGCCGGGCTCGCGGCCCTTTGACCGGCGGCACGGTCACCGGAGCGGTTGCGCCCCCGCGCGCCTGATGGCCGAGTACGCGGCGCTCGCGCTCCCGTCGGCAAACCGGGTCTACGCCGCCGTCGCTCCGGAGTTGATGGCGGCCGAGCTGCGAGTGGTCGGCGGCGACTCGATCGGCGAGATTGCGACCGAGCTGATCGGCGGCCGGCCCTACCTCGTGTTCGGCGGGCCGGCCCTCGACGAGCGAAACCGCCGCGCGCTTGCGCGCCTGTCGGCGCTCTATGCACTGTTCGAGCGTCGCGGCGATCTGCTGCGCGCCGATCGAGCTCGATCCCGGCGAAGCGCTCGACAACGACATCGTCACGATCCAGCGTTACGTCGGCAAGACGAACGAGCTCTTCACGCGGTTGCTGATCAACGTCACGATCGCCTCGTCGCTGGCGCCGCGGCGGCCCGACCGGCGCGTCGCCATCATGGACCCGCTGTGTGGGCGGGGGACGACGCTCAACTGCTCGCTGCTGTACGGCTATGACGCGGCCGGCGTCGAGATCGAGCCCCGGGAGTTCGACGCGTACTGCACCTTCCTGCTGACCTACCTGCAGCGCAAGCGGATCAAGCACACGGTGCAGACCCGGCCCGGACGCGCCGCGCGCGGCAAGGTCAGGCGACTGCTCGTGCGCTTCTCCCCCGACGCCGACGCATACGCCGCGGGCGATACGCAGGCCGTCAACGTCGTCAACGCCGACACCACGGAGACCGCCTCGCTGTTTAGCGCGCGCACCGTCGACGCGATCGTCACCGACGCCCCGTACGGCGTGCAACACGGAAGCCGGCGAGGTCAGCAGGGCCGCTCGCGCAGCCCGCTCGAGCTCATCCAGCGCGCCCTCGACGGCTGGCTCGAGGTACTGCGTGACGGCGCGCCGGTCGGGATCGCGTTCAACACGCTCGTGCTTTCGCGCGCCGCGCTCGCGGGCGCGCTCGCCGCCGCCGGGCTGGAAATCCTGAGCGGACCGGGGTACGACGAGTTCGCCCACCGGGTGGATCAGGGGATCGTTCGAGACCTCGTGATCGCGCGGCGGCCCCGCTGAGGGCGGCCGGCGCAGCGCTCGGGCGTCAACTGGGTCCCGCGTTCGCGCCGAGGCTGTTGAGCCAGCGGCGCATCCACCGCCCCGCCGGCGTGACCTCGCCCTCCTCGTAACCGGTCGTCGCGCGGGCGAGTGTGACGCCGCTCAGTGTGGACCAGCCGTACTCGATCGCGGTGCCGGACTTCGCATAGCGGGCGATCACCTGGCCTCGGTCGAGGATGCTTCCGGGGCGCGCGATGTCGGTGATCTCCTCGGCGACGTATTGAACCTTGCCCGCGTCGGGACCGTCGAGCAGCTCGAAGTAGACCAGCGGCTGGCCCGCGTACCAGTCGGGAGTGATCGCCAGCACCTTCACCCGGCCCGGGGCGAGGATCGGAGCGCCGATCGGTAGTTGGGCGTCGACGCCCTGGTCGGTGCGCTCCCAGAGCGTGACGAACTGGAGCGGATCGATGTAGCTCGCGCTCGTCACCGGCGCGGCGATCACCTCGAGGTGCAGCAGGTGCTTGACCTGCGTCAGCGACGGAGCGTGCGCGCTCGGGTCACCGACCGGGGTGGCGCCGGCGGTGGTGCCCGCCTGGACGCCGGCGGTCGGCTGGATCACCTGTGGGTGGCTCCCCGGCACGGTGCCGACGCCGCTGGTCTTGCCGGCGCCGCTCGTAGCGGGCGTGGCAGCGTCAGGGTCCGTAGAAGCCCCGCACCCCGCGGCCGCGAGGGCAGCCCCGACGAGCACCAGGCGACTGATCGTGAGGGCGCACTTGAAAATCAATTTGGGTCCGGCGACGAGCCTGAGCAAGTTGGCTCGAAAAGAAGCTAACAGGCGACTTGAGATCGCGCGTGGCTTCGCGTCCCTACGCGCCGCGGAACGTCGGCGCGCTAGCCGGAGCCGGAGGACTGAACTCCGGCCTCGCGGCCGTCAGGATGAGCCGCGAGGCCGGGGTGCGCGGATGCGTCAGGTGCCCTGGACGACCAGCAGGCTGTTGCCGTCGGGGTCGCGAAACCAGAACATGGGCGGCACGGGATCGCCCATCCGGCTGACCTCGTCGTCGACGTCGACACCACGGGACTTGAGGTCGGCGTAGTCGGCATCGACGTCGGTGGTGTTCAGCGCGATCCCCGTCTCGGCGTTGCCGCTCGGCTTGCCGGGCGGCGGCGGTACGATCGCGATCGTGGTGGCCGCGTTGGCGGGCGCCACCTCGACCCATCGGTAGCCGTTACCGAACGGCATGTCAGTGCGCTTCTCGAAGCCGAGCGTGTCGACATAGAACTCGATCGCACGGTCCTGGTCGGAGACCGGAACGACGACGGTGCCGATCTTGTCGATGCGGGTCTTGGTGCTGGGCACGGCATCCTCCTGTGTTGGGTTCACGTGGGCTGAGACCCCATGCTCGGGCGAAAGTAATCGTTCGGAAGTGGAGGGTCGCTCATCGCCCGTCACCACCGCAACCGGGGAACGTCCATAGATGCGGGCCCACGCGCGTGCGGCACAGTCGCCGCCGGGGCTGACCGGCGTTTCAACCGAGAGGGCAGGGCATGGCTGGGCTCAAGCGCCCGGCGCGTTCAGCCGCGTCCGGCAAAACCGCGGCACCGGCACAACCCACCGGCGGCGTCTACGAGATCATTGACGCAATGGAGGTGTGGCTGCATGGGTTTGCGATCGCAGGCCGGGTGGTCGAGCTCGCGCAGCGGGCGCAGGCGTGGGGGTTCACCGGCCTGCAACTCGCCGACAGTCAGAATCTGACCGCCGACATCTGGGTGGAGCTCGCGCTGGCCGGGGCCAACACCTCGACGCTGCGGCTCGGCCCGGGAGTGACGAATCCGGTCACGCGACACCTCGCGGTTACCGCCTCGGCCGCCGCCACGCTGCACGCCGAGACCGGCGGCCGCGCGATGCTCGGCTTCGCGCGGGGTGACTCGGCTCTCAGCCAGATCGGGCGCCGGCCGCAGGGGGCGAGCGAGTTCGAGCGCTCGCTGGAGCTGCTGCAGGGCCTGCTGCGCGGCGAGGAGGTGCAACTCGACTCGACGGCCAGTTCGATCAAGTGGCTCGCCGCAGTGCCGCTCGAAAAGGTGCCGGTTCACGTCGCCGCGAGCGGGCCGCGCGTGATCGCCGCTGCCGCGCGCCACGCCGAGGGCGTCGACCTGACCGTCGGGGCCGAGCTCGAGCGTCTGCGGTGGGGCGTCGGGCTCGCGCGACGGTCCGGACCGGCGGGGCTGTCGGTCGGCGCGTACGTGAACGTCGCCGTCGATCGTGACCGTGAGCGGGCCCGGGCGCTGGTCCGCGGAAGTGCCGCCACGTTCGCGCGCTTCTCTGCGCAGGCGGCCCCGGCCGCCGGCATCTCGGACGTGACCGCCGAGGGCGTGCGGACGGCCGCGAGCGGATATGACGCGCAGCGCCACGGCGAGGCGGCGGCCGGGTTCGCGCAAGCGCTCGACGACCGCTTCATCGACGCGTTCGCGGTCGCCGGGAAGCCCGATCACGTGGCCGGACGGCTGGCCGAGATCAGCGCCCTGGGAGTGCAGCGGCTGGTCGTCGTACCGTGCTCGCTCGACACCGAGCCCGAGCCGATGTTGCGCTCCAACGAGAGCTTCGCCCGCCACGTCCTTCCGGGGTTATAAGTAACTGTTTCGCCCGGCGCTCGTCACTTACACCGGGCGCTACGATGGGGCCGATGCCGGGGAAGATTCAGATGAGTGGCGTTGACATCCCCGCGCTCATCAACCTGCTCATTCTCCTGTTCGTGATCTTCTTCCCGTTGATCCTCAACCGGGGAGGGCCACCGCCGGGTCAATCCGACTCGGACTCCGATGACGGGTGGGGGAAGGGACCGCGGCCGCCGCGCACGCCGCCCGACGATCCCCGAGGTGGGATCCCGCTCGATGACGCCGTTCCCGCGCGTGTCCGGCTGCGCGGACATTCCCGCCTCAGCGACCTGTTGCCTGCGCGCGAGCGCCGGCCGACGCGAGAGCCTGATCGCCGGCCGGTGCCCCAGCCGAGTCCGGGCTGGCGCACGCACCGCGAGTGACGGCTCGCCACCGCTAGACGTCGGCGAGCCGGCCGGCGACCCGCCAGCCCCGGCGCGACGCGATCACCGCGATCGCCGCCGCCGCCACCATCACGATCACCTGCACGGCCAGTGAGGCGCCGGTGCTGAGGACCTGAAACGGCCCGTTCGCCGTGGCGGAGAGCCGCGACGCGTCGAGCGCCAGCGCGATCGCATAGGCCGCGACGACAGCGGCGATCACCACCATCGCGAACGAAACGACGGTCGCCGACCCGAGTGCGAACAGCAGCCTGCCCGGCCGCAGCGGCGTCGCGAACAGGGCGCGGCGACATGCGACCGCGCAGGCGATCGCGCAGCCGAGGCCGATCAGCCCCCAGAGCGTGAACGCGACGGAGCCGAGACCGGTCGCGCTCTGCTGCCCGGCGGGCCGGCCGGCGGCTACCGCGACGAGGATCGCGGTCAGGCACCCGAACAGGGCCAGCGGCACGAGCGGCGCGACGACGATCCGGAGCCGGTGCTGGTCGCGGGCGTGGCGGAATGCTGCCCAGATCAGGGGCAGCGCGCCGAGCACGACGACCGCCGAGGCCGCCACGGAGACCGCCTGTACGGCGACGTGCGCCGCGCCCAGCAGCTGGTGCGCGTGGCCGGCGGCCGAGAACGGAGGGTCCTCGGTCGTCTTGTAGAAGGCAAACCCGGCCGCGGCGAACACGACCCAGCAGACGAGCACGCCGCCAGCACTCGCGCGCACGCGGTCGCCAGGATCCACGGACGCGGCGGCCGCCTCGGGCGAACGCAGATGCGCCGCCAGTGCGCCGCGCATCAGGTCGAGTACCTCGCGCGCGCCGGGGGGCGACTGCTGAAGCAACGCGCGCATCTCGTCGCCATAGCGGCGCTGGAAGGCGTGCGGATACAGGCGCAGTGTCAATCGGGCGAGCTTGGCGGTCATGGCGACACCTCGGCCGCGCGCAGCCGACGGAGCCCTCGGGTCGCGACTGTCTCGAGGCTGCGCAACTGCTCCTCGAGTGCGCTGCGGCCGCTACTCGTCAGGCGGTACGGTCGTCGGCGATCGTCGGCCGGGAGCGCCTCGATCAGCCCGCGGTCCTCGAGTCGCGACAGGGCGCCGTACAGCGTTCCCGGGCCCAGGTTGACCCCCGCGAGCTCCTGGATGTCGGCGGTGATCGCATAGCCGTGCTTGGGCCCGTCGGCGAGGCTCGTCAGCACGAGCAGACTCGGGTCATTAGATCGTTCGCCGATAGATCGCATAACGTAATAGTAGTGCGGTGTCAAGCCGCTGCGCGCGCCGGGTCTGCTGGTGGCAGCGTCGTGCGTTCTCGGTGGGGAGAAGGGGTGAGGCGGTGGCGTGGCTCAGACGGGGTGTAGCCCCGCCAACACCACTCCGCGTCAAGCAACGGCGACTCGGTAGCCGCACCCCGGCGCGACCGAGTGATCCAACCACCACACCGCTGCGTAGTTGGTTGGCAAACAAGCTCTTTAGAAGGAGATTGGTTATGTCAACAGGGCAAGAGGCACCGGGGGTCGACCGTCGACGGTTCCTAGGCAGGGGAGTCACGGCCGGCGCCGGCGCTCTGGTCGGCGCGTCCGCAGTGCAGGCGCTGATCCCGTCGTTTGCCGCTGCGGCGGCGAGCGGACCGACGAGCGGCGATGTGGCGATCGTGGGCGCGGCGCAGATCGCCGAGGCGCTCGCGGTCACCACCTACACGAACATCATCCAGAAGTCACCGTTCTTCAAGCACTTGCCCGACGACGACCAGGGTTACCTCAAGGCTGCCCGCCAGGAGGAGATGTCGCATTACGCGCTCGAGCAGAGCGTGACCGGCAAGCCCGCCGCATTCACGACGTTCTACTACCCGCACAAGATGTTCCACGACGCGCAGACGACGCTCAACGTGCTCGTCTCGCTCGAGGATGCGTTCATCGCCGCCTACCTGGTCGGTGTGCGGAACTTCAGCACCGCCGACCTGCGCGTCACCGCGGCGCGGATCATGGGCATCGAGAGCGATCACCGCACGCTCGCGCGCGTCCTCGGTGGTGACGTGACGAAGCGAGACGGCGGACCGATCAAGAAGATCACCGGCGTTCAGGGCCACGCCGAGCCGGCCGATCCGCCGAACAACAACGGCTATGAGCGGACGCTGCTCTGGACCGACATCAGCCAGGCGGTGACCGCGCTGACGCCGTTTGTCGACAAGACCGCCGCCGGGAAGGCGGGTTTCGACACCAAGAAGGCGTTCAGGTTCAGGCCGTTCACCGCGCATCTGCCGAACTCGCTGGGGGCATTTCACTCGTTCGCCGGCTGAGCGGACGCGCCGGAGTCTCGGGTCAGAGCCGAAGTGGGGGCTTGAAGGCCGGGACAGGGAAGGGGGCGCGAGGGCTCGACGGCCGCGGCACGATTGGGGGCGCCGCGGCCGTCGGGACCGCCATCTGGCGTCTGGGGCACCGCGACCGTCGGGACCGCGATCCGCGGGCCTGAGGGTCTGCGCTAGCTTGGGGAGCGGCCATGAACGAAGTCCAGCTCCTCGACGAGCAGCAGGCTTACTACCGCGCTCGCGCCGGCGAGTACGACCGCTGGTGGCTGCGTGAGGGTCGCTACGACCACGGTCCCGAGGCGAACCGGCGGTGGTTTGAGGAGGTCACCGCGCTCGAGCGCGCGCTCGACGACTTCGCTCCCCGCGGCGAGATTCTCGAACTGGCCTGCGGAACCGGCCTCTGGACGCGGTGGCTGATCTCCGGCGCGCGCCGGCTGACCGCGGTCGACGCGGCACCCGAGGTGCTCGAGATCAACCGCGAGCGCGTCGGCTCCGAGCTGGTTCGGTACATCGAGGCCGACCTGTTCGAGTGGACACCGCCGCAGTCGGCGTTCGACGTCTGCTTCTTCTCGTTCTGGCTCTCGCACGTGCCCGAGGGCCGGTTCGTCGCCTTCTGGGACAAGGTCCGCGGGGCGCTGCGCCCGGGTGGTCGCGTGTTCCTGATCGACAGCGCTCGCTCGGAGACGTCCGGCGCCCGCGATCATGCGCCGACCTCCGACGAGGAGCAGACGATGGTGCGGCGGCTCGACGACGGGACCGAGTTTCAGATCGTCAAGCGCTTCTACGATCCCGACCGGCTACAGCGGCGGCTCGCCGAGCTCGGCTGGAACGTCGAGGCGAGCGCGACCGGCGAGTACTTCATCTACGCCGCCGGCTCCCCGGCGCTGTGAACGCCGGCGCTACTGCGGGCCGAGCGCGTTGAGGAACTTGGCGACCAGCGGGCCGTCGAGCGGTCCGCCGTTGATCTGATCGCTGTCAACCACGACGACCGCGAACGCGAGATCGCCGTCATAGCCCATCAGCCAGGCGTCGGTGCGCAGCTTGCCGCCGGCGTAGTACTGCGCGGTCCCCGTCTTGGCGTGCGTCGTGCTCGGCAGCCCGGTGCCGGCAGCGGTGCCGCTGGCGACGACGCCGGCCATCATCTCGCGCAGGTCGGAGACGGAGTTCGAGGGCAGCGGCTTGGGCGCGACGTGGTCGTCCGGAGCGCCGGCGACGAGCCGCGGCGCCTGGGCCGAGCCGCTGGCGACGGCGGCCGCGACGGAGGCCATCCCCAGGGGCGAGAACACGACTCCGGCCTGGCCGATCGCCGTCGCCGCCAGCGAGGTCTCGCTGTCGGGCTTGGGGATCTCGGCGGCGAACGCGGGCAGGCCCGGTTGCGGCGTCGCGTCGAGCCCGTACGTCCGTGCGACAGCCGTGAAGTCGGCCGGCCTGAGGTGCTGGGTGGCGAGCGAGATGAAGGCCGTGTTGCATGACTCGGTGAACGCCTGGTCGATCGTCTGGACGGGAGCCTCGCCTTCGGCGTTGTGAAACACCTCACCATCGACGGTGAGCGTGGGCGCGCACGTGGCCGGTGAATCCGGTGACAGGCCGACGCCGAACAGGGCCGTGCTGGTCAAGACCTTGAACGTCGAGCCGGGTGGGTATTCGCCCTCGAGCGCCTGGTCGTACCCGTAGCTGGTCGGGTCGCTGACAACCGCCAGGATCTGCCCGCTCGACGGGCGGATTGCGACCAGCGCGGCGTTGTGGCGCTCGCCGGCGAGCGCCGCCTCGGCGGCGCGCTGGACCGCCGGGTCGATGCTGGTCTGGACGGGCTTACCCAGGTGGCCCGGGAAGCTCTTGAGCGTCGCGAGCGTCGCGCCGGCGGAGTCGAGAACCAGTACCCGAGTCGTGGGCGTGCCGGCGAGACGGCGCTCGTAGGCCTGCTCGAGCCCGGTCTGGCCGACGACGCTGGACGCGTCATAGGGCGCTCCGAGGTCATGCAACTCCTCGGCGGTGATCGGCCCGACCGATCCGACGACGTGCGCGCCCAGCTGCGGCGTGAGCGCGCTGCGGTCCGCGGCAAGTTCGAACTGCGTTCCCGGCACGGCGTAGACGTTGCCGGGACCGGGCTTGTCCTTGAGCTGCTCGAAGCGAGCCTTGGTGACCTGGAAGACCGGCTCGAAGTAGGTCGGGTGGGCCTTGGCCTCGGCGAGCGCCTGGTCCACCTCCGCCCTGGTGGCGCCCGACGCGAGCAGGTCGGCGGCGACAGCGTGCCCGTTCTTGATCCGGCCGCCGACGACGCCGACGGTCACGAGCTTTCGCTCGGTCGTGAGCGGCGCACCTCCGGCGCCGAGAATCGGCGCGCGGGCCGGCCAGTCACGGGCGACCGCGAACCGATCGCCCGCGTGCAGCGCCGGGTTGATCGTCGCCGGCGTCCACGCGACCAGCCAGTGGCCCTTGTGGTTGATCAGGTGGACGGTGGTCGCGGTGTCCCAGTCCCCGGGGGCGAGCGCGAACCGCTGGCCAACCCGGACCGCCGCGCGCGAGCCGGACTGCCTCATCCGGCCGGGCATGAACGTCGCGGAGGTGGCGCCGAGCGCGGATAGCGCGGCGGCGTTGACGGTTGTGAAGTCCGACGGCGGTGTGAGCACCTGCGCCCGCATCGCGGCGTAGTCGTGTCGACTCCAGGCGGCCAGGAACGCGTGCAGCGTGTCCGACGGCGTCGACGACGAGCCGCCACAGGCGGCGACGGCGACGATCAGGACAAGAGCGAGTGACGCGCCGGACGCCAGCCAGGCAAAGCGGCGTGTCCGAGCGCGCGGGGCTGCGCAGGGCACTCGGCCGAGCATAGAAGCTTGCTTGACAAAACTAACATGATTAGGTAATTTCCTAATGACAATAGGAAACGGCTTCAACAGGAGATCCGAGAAATGAAGACCACCACCGTCACCGACACCCTCACGCAGCTCACCCGGATGGCGTTCGTGAACGCGTACCTCGTCCGCGAGGACGACGGCTTCACGCTCGTCGACACGACCGTCTCACGCGGCGCCGGCGCACTGATCGCGGCCGCTACTCGAGGCGGCGCGCCGATCCGGCGAATCGCCCTGACGCACGGCCACGGGGATCACGTCGGCTCGGTGGACGAGCTCAAGGCGAAGCTCGGCTCCGAGGTCGAGGTCCTGATGCCCGAGCTCGACGCGCGGATCCACGCCGGCGAGAAGGTCGTCGAGGGCAAGCTGACGGGAAGCTGGCCCAAGCTCCAGACCGTGCCCGACGTCCGTCTGGCACCCGGCGATCGCGTCGGGAGCCTCGAGGTGGTGGCGAGCCCGGGCCACACGCCGGGGCACGTCGCCTTCCTCGACACCCGCGACAGGACCCTGATCGCCGGGGACGTGTACACCTCGTTCGGCAAGGTCGCGGTTTCTAACCACTTCTACCTGCGCTTCCCGCTCGCGGCGATGGCGACCTTCGACAAGCAGCAGGACCTGCAGTCGGCGCGCGACCTGCGCGCGCTCGACCCGGCGCTGCTGGTCGTCGGTCATGGCCCGGCGACTCGCTCGCCCGGCGCCGCGATGGATGCGGCGATCGCGCGGGCAAGCCGCTGATGCCCCGCGCCGGCCTCGACCGCGAAGCGGTGATCGCGGCCGCCGCCGAGCTCGCGGACTCTCGCCCGGACGGCCTCGACGCGGTCACGCTGACCGCGCTGGCCGACCGGCTCGGGATCCGCACGCCCTCCCTGTACGCGCACATCGACGGGCTCGAGGACCTACGCCGGCAGCTCGGCGCGCGGGGCGCGCGCCAACTCACCGTGGCGGTCGTCGCCGCGACCTCAGGCCGCGCCGGGCGCGATGCTCTGGGCAGCCTCGCGCACGCTTACCGCGAGTTCGCGCACGCCCATCCCGGCACCTATGCCGCGATGCAGCGCGCGCCCGAGCCGCAGTACGCGGAACCCGCGACCGCGGCGCGCGAGCTGGTCGACGCGATCGCCGCCGCGCTGATCGGGTACGGCCTCAGCGGCGATGACGCGATCCACGCGATCAGGGTCGTGAGATCGTCACTGCACGGGTTCGTCTCGCTTGAACAGCTCGGGGGCTTTCGGATCCCGATCTCGCTCGACGAGACGTTCGAGCGCCTGGTCACGATGCTCGACGGCTCGCTGGGCGAGCCGGCCGCCCCGATCAGCTCTTGATCGCGTCCGCCACCGAAGCGGCGAGCAACGTCTGACCGGCGTAACTCGGGTGGATCCCGCAGTCGCCCGCGGTCGCATCGAGCTCGGTGATCAGGCCGGCGAGGCACGGATCGTTGCCGAACCGCATCGACGCGAGCTGAAATTGCGCGTATCCGTTCGCGATCTCGACATGGAAGGGCTTCGCGGCCTTGTCGACGGTGGTGTTGAGCAGCACCGACTCGGCCTTGTCCACCGGCGAGGCGTAGTCGAGCGAGTAGTAGTTGACGATCGCGATCTGGCCACCGTAGTGCGCCTTGTTGCGGATCGACGACAGGATCGTGTGGACGTTGTGGCTGATCTCGGCTTCCAGGGCGCTGAGCTCTGACGGGCTCGTGCAGTGGTCGGGCGTGGATCCCTGACAGAGGAAGGCGTCGTTGGCGCCGATCATCAGTGACACGAGCCGGACGTTTCGGTGCTTGCGCAGGAAGCCGAGCGCGAAATTCAGCTGCGAGCCGGTGTAGTGGACGTGGAGCGGGAAGTTCTTGCGGTAGGTGCCCTCGCATCCCTCGTTGGGCGCTGACGGGTTGATCAGACTTGCCGACGTCTCACCTGGGCACGCCGCGTTGGCGACCTTGAGGTGCAGCGCGGCGCCGAGCTGCTCGGGATAGCCGTGGAAGCTGGCGGCGTCCGCGTAGTCGGGCGCCGGGACCACGCTCGGCTCCTGGAAGCCGAAGGTGACCGAGTCACCCAGCGCGAGATAGGCCGAGCCTCGGGTCACGGGGCTCGACGGCTTCAGCGCCGGCCGCTTGGCGGCGGACGCCGTCGAGGCGAACAGCCCGCAGACCAGCAGGAGCGCGATCGCGCACAGTCCGGCGACGCGACGCGGCGAAGTAGGTGAAGGAGTTGTGATCGGCACGGCGGCGATCGTAGCCCGCGGCGGCGGGTGACGGCCGCAGTTGCGCTCTAGGATCGAAGGCGAGATGGGTGACGTGACGATCGCCGACCGGCCTGACGAGGCGCAGTACGTGCTCGACATAGACGGCCGCCGTGCCGGCTTTCTCACCTACCGGCGAAGCGAGCATGAGATCGCGCTGCTGCACGCCGAGGTCGAGCCCTCGATGCGCAACGAGGGGCTCGCCTCACGGCTGATCGAGTTCACGCTCGATGACGCTCGCGAGCGGGGCCTGCGGGTGTTGCCCTACTGCCCGTTCGTGCGCTACTTCATTGACCAGCACGACGAGTACCTCGACCTGGTCCCGCGCGAGGCCCAGGCGCGTTTCGGCCTCTGACCGCGCCGGAACTAGTCCGCCGCGGATGCGCCCGCCGCCACCGGCTCGCAGTCGGCGGCCGCCCGGGGTGCTCCAGCGAGCTGCCCGCCCGCGCAGCCCTGGGCCTCGACATCGGTCTGGCGCTCCGTGCGCAGCGCGAATCCTCCGAACCCGGCGACCAGCAGCAGCCCGGCGCCGATCTCGACCGCGAGATGGAAGGCGTCTTCCGACGAGCTCGCCGCGACGTGGGCCGCGAACGCCCGCTGCGACGGGGGGACCGCGCCTGGCTTGATGACCCCGAACGTGCGCCGCTTGGCCTCGGTGACGGCGGCCTGGCTGCCCGGCGGCAGCCGGTTGCCCAGTCCTTGATCGAGCAGCGCGGCGTAATGGGCGGAGACGACCGCACCGACGGCGGCGACCGCGATCAGGCCCGCGGTCCGCGCGATCGCGTTGTTGACCGCCGACGCGATCCCGGCCTCTGACTCCTCGACGTCCCCGAGCACCGTCGCGGTCAACGGCGCGACTGTGAGCGAGAGCCCGAGCGAGAACACCAGCAGTGCCGGCAGGACGTCGGTGACGATCGAGACCGAGGTTCCGAAGCGGACCATCAGCAGGAACCCGAGCGCGACCGTGAACGGCCCGACGGTCAAGAAGAAACGGGGTCCGTAGCGATCGGCGAGCTTGCCCATCCGGCGCGAGAGAAGGAACATCACGATCGTCGGGATCAGGCCGGTGGCGCCGGCCTTCAGCGCGCTGTACCCGGCGACCTGCTGCAGGTAGATCGTGGCGAAGAAGCCCCACAGGGCAATGCCGCCGTACATCGCGAACGTCTGCGCGTTTGCGACCGTGAAGTTGCGCCGCGAGAACAGCTCGAGCGGCAGCATCGGCGTGCGGGCGCGGCGCTCATAGACGATGAACGAGGCGAACAGGACGAATCCGATCGCGAGCGCGCCGGCCACGGCCGGGTCTGACCAGCCGAGCACCGGTTGCTCGATCAGGCCGAACGAGATCCCGGCCAGGCCGGAGGCGGCGAGCGCCGCGCCGGCCCAATCGATCGACGTGTCGCTCAGGCTCGCGGCGCGCCCCGGCACCGCGATCCGGGACAGCGCGAGCGCGCCCATGACGAGCGGCAGGTTGATCAGAAAGATTCCGCGCCACGAGAACGAGTCGACGATCTGCCCCCCAAGGACGGGGCCGATCAGGATCCCGATCCCGCCCCAGGCGGTCCAGGTTCCGATCGCCGCGCCGCGCTCGTCCTTGGGGAACACGGAGACGATGATCGCCAGCGCCGACGGCGTCAGCAGCGCGCCCGAGACTCCCTGCAGCGCTCGCGCCGCGATCAGGACGCCGACCGTCGGCGCCACCGCGCAGAGGACCGAGCCGATCCCGAACCCCACCACGCCGGCGTCGAACACGCGCCGCTCGCCGAGACGGTCGGTCAGCGATCCGGACAGGAGGATCAGCGCGCTGAGCGTCAGCAGGTACGAGTTCGAGACCCACTGCTGGGCGGCAAACCCGCCGCCGAGGTCACGACCGATCGCCGGCAGCGCGACGTTGACAGCGGTCGCATCGACCGCCGCGATCGTCGACGCGAGGATCGCCGCTACGAGTGCGAGGTTCTTGTTCGCGCCCGGCCGCGCCTCGGTGACGGTGTCAGCCACCCGGTCAGCATCGCAAACGCGCGAACGCGACCGACGTCAGCGACCGTCGGCCGGTTCGGAAAGCGGCTAGGCCGGGAAGTCTGCGGTCGCGAGCCGCAACAGCTTCGCGTAGGTGACGCCATGACCGGCGATCACGCACGTGTGGCCGTTGCGAACCCAGGTGACCAGCCGTGCCGATCCAGCGCGCATGAACGTGTAGGGGGTTCCGTGAGTCGTCACGGTCACCCCACCCTTCACCTGCACCGGCGGTCCGGTCACGATCGTGTAGCCGACCCGGCGCCCGCGGGCCTCGTAGAACACGGTCACGGCGCGGCGACCCCCGATCGAGTCGCTCCGGGCTCCGGTCGCCTTCCAGCCGACCGTGTGTCCCCAGTATGGGAACGGGATTCCGCCGGCGGACACATCGAGCGTCATCGCCCCAGATTCGGTCGGCGCCGGCATCGTCGAGGCGGCGAGCGCCGCGTGTGCCGCCTGGCCGAGCGTTGGGCTCGAGCTCCCGCCGCTGACCGCGATCACGACCGCGGCGGCGATGGCCGCGGCGGCGACGCCGAGCGCGGCGGGGAACGCGAACCGCGGCATAGCCCATCCGCGACGGCGCTTGGCGGGACGCTCCTCGGTCTGGCTCTCCTCGGTCTGGCTCTCGAGCCACTGGCGCAGCGAGTCAGGCGCCGGCGTGTCGATTGCGCGCAGTAGCGAAACGGCCCGTTGCTGCTCGGCGAGCGCACTTGTCAGGGCAGGCGAACGCTGGAGCTCGGCTTTGAGCTCGGTCTGGCGCGTCTCTGGCAGCGACCCATCGGCCAGTCGCGCCAGTTCGGCCTCGGGAACCTGCAAGTCGTCGGTCATCTTCTTATCCATTAGGCAAGACTCCGGTCTGGCCCTGTTTCTTCCCGTACCGCGGGCGGCTCGCCGAGCTCCTTGACGATCCGCTGGCGCGCTCGGTAGATCCGCGTCGTGATTGTCGCCTCGGGCGTGTCGAGCGCCTCGGCTGCCTCTCCGTAGGACAGTCCGAGGATGTCGACCGCCGCGATCGCGAGCCGGAAATCCTCCGGCAGGCGGTCGATCGCCGCGAAGATCTCCGAGACCTCGGCTGCCCGCTCCGGCTGGAGGGTAGCGCGCGGCTCGACCGCCGCCACGTCGTCGAGCGTCTGCGTCGCGCGCGGGCGCCGTGAGTTGCTGCGCAGCCGCGAGTAGAAGGTATTGCGCAGCGCGCTCATCAGATAGGCGCGGTCGCCGCCGGCCTTCACGTTACGCGGGCGAGCGAGCACACGGGTAAAGGTCTCCTGGACGAGATCCTCGGCATCCTCGCGCGAGCCGCACAGCGCCCACGCTGCGCGGTACAGCGCGTCGAGGTGATCGCCGAGTGAGGTCGGGTCCAGGCGCGGCAATGCGCATTCAATCTTAGGCGCCATCCGGGCCGACGCGGCCGGGAAGTTTTCCTCTAGTAGGTCGTCTCTACCCCTTGAGCGCACGCTCACCCCGGCCGGGAGCTTTGTTCACAGCTCTTCCAGGAGGTATCGATGTCCCGAAATAGGACCGCGCTGGCGTCGGCGGCAGTAGCCGTTGGCCTGGGCGCTTGGCCGGTCGTGCTCGCGGCGCAGCCCGCCGCGGCCACCGCTCATACGGTGGTGCAGATGCGCCCGCAGGCGCACGCGGCGGCCGGACCCGCGACGATCTCACTGCGCAAGACGCATCTCGGGATGATCTTGGTCAACTCGCGCGGACTCACCGTCTACGCCTTCGGCAAGGATGCAAAGCGCCAGGACCGCTGCGCCGCGATCAACGGCTGCACGACGATCTGGCCAATGGTCAAGACCAGCGGCCGCCCGCGCGCGGGCAAGGGCGTCAAGCGCTCGCTGCTCGGGACGATCAAGGTCGGCAGCGCGACCCAGGTCACCTACGCGGGCCATCCGCTCTACACCTACACCGGTGACGGCGGCATCAAGGGATCGACGTCGTACGTCGGAGTCCGCGCGTTCGGCGGCGTCTGGATGGCGCTGCGTGCCTCGGGCAGGACGGTCAGGTAGGGCCGCCGACGCCGGCCACCGACCCGCCGCGGCGCATCACCGCTAAATTCGCGGCGATCAAGCGGACCCTGTTCGAATCCGAGCACGTCGACTACCGCGAGTCGGTTCGCCGCTTCGTGGCCGAGGAGATCAGCCCGAACCACGCCGTGTGGGAGCACGACGGGATCGTCCCCCGCGAGCTGTTCGCGAAGGCGGCCGCCAAGGGCATGCTCGCGATGCAGGTGCCCGAGGCCTATGGCGGCCTCGGGACCGACGACTTCCGCTTCAACCAGATCGTCGTCGAGGAGGTCAGCCGTGCCGGCGATGCCGGCAGCGGGCTCGGGATCACGCTCCACAACGACATCTGCCTTCCGTACTTCCTCAAGCAGTCCAACGACGAGCAGAAGCGCCGCTGGCTGCCCGGGATCGCCGACGGAAGCCTGATCACCGCGGTCGCGATGACCGAGCCCGAGATCGGATCTGACCTCGCCGGGCTGCGTACCACGGCGGTCCGCGACGGCGACGTGTACATCGTCAACGGCTCCAAGACCTTCATCACCAACGGGATCAACGCGGACCTGGTGATCGCCGCTGTCAAGACCGACCCGAGCGAGCGCCATGCCGGCATCTCCCTGGTGATCGTCGAGCGCGGGATGGACGGCTTCGAGCGTGGGCGCAACCTCGAGAAAGTCGGGATGCATGCGCAGGACACCGCCGAGCTGTTCTTCAACGACGTCCGCGTCCCGCTCGAGAACCGGCTCGGCGAGGAGGGCCAGGGCTTTCGCTACATGACCGCCAATCTCCCGCAGGAGCGGCTCAGCATCGCGATCGCGGGCGTCGCCGCCGCGCGCGGCGCGCTCGAGCTGACGGTCGACTACGTACGCGAGCGTCGCGCCTTTGGCCAGTCGATCGGCTCATTTCAGAATTCGCGCTTCGCGCTCGCCGAGATGGCGACCGAGGTCGAGCTTGCGACTGTCTTCTGCGACCGAGCGGTCACGGCGCTCAACGCCGGCGAACTGTCACCCGAGGACGCGGCGATGGCGAAGTGGTGGACGACCGAGCTTCAAGGCCGCGTGATCGACCGCTGCGTTCAGCTCCACGGGGGCTACGGGTACATGCTGGAATATCCGATCGCCCGCGCGTTTGTCGATGCGCGTGTAACCCGCATCTACGGCGGGACGACCGAGATCATGAAGGAGATCATCGGGCGCTCGCTCGGGGTCTGACCGCCGGCTGGCGGTGGCGGTGGCGGTGCGCGTTGCTAGCTGGGGAAGGGGCGGCGGGTAGCTGGGCCCCGGGCGTGGGCGAGAAACCCGCCGCTCAGACCAGAAACAACCCCACGGCTGGCTAGCGCAAGACGCAAGCCTGCCGGCGGCGATCGACCCTCCTCAACGAGCTCCCAGGGCAAAAAAAGGCGGTGCTGCCGAAGGTTTGTGTGGATTAGGGAGGTTTTCCTAATCCCGAATCTCCATCGAGCCGATGTAATTGACAGTGGGTCCACCCAGATCTGACGCGACCGATAGGGCCACGCCCGTCGAGGCGATGCTCGACCTTGCGCGCTGCGCGGGCGAGGAGTCGCTGCCCAACGTGCTCGAGACCGTCGCGCGGACGATCCGCGAGGTGGCGGGCTTCGGCACGGTCGTGGTCAACATCTACCGGCCGGCGTGGGACGACTATGAGGTCGTGATCGTGGTGGGCTCGCAGGAGGCGCGCGAGGCGCTCGAGGGGACCGCGGCGTCGAGCGAGACGTTGATGCACCTGTTCTCGAGCGAACAGCAGCGCCTGCCCGGGGTCTTCTTCCTCACCCGCGAGACCGCCTTCTGGGGGGAGATCGATAACACGTTCACGCCCGACATCCCCTGCACGGACGATCCCGGTGAATGGCAGCCCGAGGATGGGCTGCTCGTCTTTCTGCGCGATGCCAGCGGCGCCCCGCTGGGGTTTCTCTCGATGGACGAGCCGATCAGCGGCCAGCGCCCGCGCGACGACGAGCTGCGCACGCTGCGCGCGATCTGCTCCCACGCCGAGCAGGCTCTCGCGAGCGCGCGGCGCAAGGAGTGGGCGGCCGAGAACACCCGCATGCTGTCTCAGCTGTTGGGCATCTCTCCCGCGCTGTCCGCCTGCACGACCGCGCTCGGGGTGCTCGAAGCCGCGTGCGACACGGTCGTCCCGCATCTCGGGTTCGAACGAGTGGCCGCGTATCGGGCGCACGACGAGACCTCGCTCGAGCTCCAGGTGGTGCGCGGCTGGGACTCGCCGGCACTGTTGGCCGACGCGCTCGACGTCGGCCGGCTCGAGGCGTTGCTCGCGCCCGACCGCGAGCACGCGGGCTGTTGGCTGATGTCCGCCGACGAGCTGTTCGGGCAAGCCGGCGTGGCCTCCGGCACGCGCTCGCGGCGCAACGGGCGCGGCGCGCTCGCGTGGAGCGACAACTGCCTCGTGGTGCCGTTCCGCGGCGACGGCGAGTCGCTCCGTGGACTGCTGGTGATCGAGGATCCCGCCGATCGGCTGCTGCCGAGCGACGACCACCGGCGCGCGGTGCGGCTGCTCGTCGACCAGGTGTCGGCCGCCCAGAGCGGGCTCGCGCACCGCGAGCAGCTCAGCTACCTGGCGACCCACGATCCGCTCACCGGGGTACGCAACCGGCGCGGTTTGAGCGAGCTGCTGGCGGCGCACCCCGACGCGGCGCTGCTGGTCTGCGATCTCGACCACTTCAAGCGGGTCAACGACCGCCACGGCCACGACGTCGGCGATCGCGTGCTCTCGCGGTTCGGCGAGCTGCTGCGCGAGCTTTCGCGCGTGGGCGATGTCCCGATGCGCCTCGGGGGCGAGGAGTTCTGCGTGGTGCTCCCCGACACCGATCGGGCCAACGCGATCCTCGCCGCCGAACGGCTCCGCGCCGAGACGTCGCGCCGGATGCACGACATGATCCCGGAAGGGATCACCGTCTCGATCGGCGTGGCCACCAACAGCGACGGCAGCCTCGACGCCCAGATGCTCCTCGCGGCCGCCGACCGGGGGCTGTACGCCGCCAAGCAGGCGGGGCGCGACTGCAGCCGCGATTTCGCTTAGTGCGGCTAATCAGTGGGCCCCACCGGGGGCCCCACTACTCGAACTCGTCGAGCAACAGCTCGACGCGCCCGACGGGCTTGAAGCCGAGACGCATGAGGACCGGACGGGACATCGCCCCGCCCTGGGTCACGAGTGCGGTCAGCCCGCGGCACTGGGACTCCCGCCAGCGCGCGTGGATCAGCGCCCGGTAGGCGCCACGGCCGCGCGCTCGAGGCAGCGTCGCGCCGCCGAACAGGGCGAGGGCGTGGGGCGTGGCGGCACAGGTCCCGGCGCACACCAGCTCGTCTTGCAGCCAGACGGCGTGCATCAGCCGCGGCGCCGTCTCCCACTCGGCGCGTAGCGCGACGCGCTCCTGCGCCCGCCGCGGCGCCGGAACGTCGAACGCGACGAACTGAACCTCCTTCGCGGCGGTGTACTCCTCGAACGTCTGCACCGCACGGGCCACCAGGCCCGCGGCGGCCGGTGGCGGCTCAGACCGCATCACCAGCGCGATCGCGACCGGGTCATCCTCGCGCACGAGCCCACGCGCGAGCAACATCGGCACGAGTCCCGGCGGCTGCGCCGCGCTGCCCACCTCCCATTCGGTTCGCGTTCGTCCGCGCTCGCGCAGCAGTGCCCGGATCTCGGCCAGCACCTCGTCGACGTCGCCGGCGGCGAACCGCTGGCGCTGGACGGTGTTAGCCCCCGGGCTGCGGTCCATGCACAGCGTGTAACGGCCGGTGTCGATCCGCTCGAGCCCAGGACGCAGATCGATGAATGAGTTCGGATACTCGGCGACTTCGCGCAGCACGGCCTTACCCGGCCGCGACCAACGCCTCCTCGTCGGAGTAGCGCTCGCCGCGCTCGGCCCTCTGGACCAGGGAGGCGGGCGGCTCGAAACGCTCGCCGTACTTGGCCGCAAGCTCGCGCGCGCGAGCCACGAACCCGGGCAGGCCCCCTTCGTATCCGTTGATGTACTGAAGCGCCCCGCCGGTCCAGCCGGGGAAGCCGATCCCGAGGATCGAGCCGATGTTGGCGTCCGCGACCGACTCGATCACGCCCTCGTCGAGGCACTTGACCGCCTCGAGTGACTCGAGCATCAGCATGCGCTCCTCGAGGTCCTTCAAGGAGATCGTGGAGGGATCGTCGATCGGCGGGAACTCGTCGCTCAGCCCGGGCCAGAGCCGGACGCGCTTGCCGTCGGCGTACTCGTAGAAGCCGGCACCCTCGAGCCGTCCCGGGCGCCCGAGCTCGAGCATCCGGTCGATCACCGTCTCGGACGGATGACCGACCCACGGCCCGCCGTCCCCCTGCGCGGCGGCCTTGGCCGCGTCGCGGATCTTGCGCATCAGCTTCATGTTGAGCTCATCGGACAGCTGCAGGACCGGGGCCGGGTAGCCGGCCTGCGATGACGCCTGCTCGATCGTCGGCGCGGGGATGCCCTCGGTCAGCATCGCGATGCCCTCGTTGATGAACGCGCCGATCACGCGGCTGGTGAAGAAGCCGCGGCTGTCGTTGACGACGATCGGCGTCTTCTTGATCAGCTTGGCGAGGTCGAGCGCCCGGTAGAGCGTCTCGTCGCTGGTCACGCCGCCCTTGATGATCTCGAGCAGGGGCATCTTGTCGACCGGGCTGAAGAAGTGCAGGCCGATGAAGTCGGCCGGACGGGTGACGTTCTCGGCCAGACCGGTGATCGGGAGCGTCGACGTATTGGATGCGAGCAGGGCGTCTTGGGCGAGGTGCGGCTCGATCTCCTTGAACACCTGCTCCTTGACCGCGGGGTCCTCGAACACGGCCTCGATCACGAGCTCGGCGCCGGCGGCGTCCGCCGGGTCGGCCGTGGGCTTGATCCGCGCCAGCAGCTCGTCGCCCTGCTCCTGCGTGGAACGTCCACGCTCGACTGCCTTGGTGACCAGCTTCTCCGAATATCCCTTACCCGTCTGCGCGGCCTCGAGCGAAACGTCCTTCAGCACCACCTCGATCCCGGCCTTGGCGCAGACGTAGGCGATGGCGGCGCCCATCATCCCGGCGCCGAGGACGACCATCTTGCTCGGCCTGAACGGCTCGATTCCGTCCGGGCGCCCCCGCGACCCCGTCGCGCGCTGCATGTCGAAGAAGAACGCCTGGATCATGTTCTTGGCGACCTGGCTCGTGACCAGATCGACGAAGTAGCGGTTCTCGATCTCGATCGCGTTGTCGAAGTCGACCTGCGCGCCCTCGACCGCGACGGCCATGATGTGCACCGGCGCCGGGTAATTGGCGCCCTTGATCTGCTTGCGCAGGTTGGCCGGGAAGGCGGGGAGGTTCTGGGCCAGCGCGCGGGTGCTCGGCGTGCCGCCCGGGATCTTGTAGCCGTCGGTGTCCCACGGCTGCTTTGCGTCCGGGTTGGACTCGATCCACCGCTTGGCGGCACCGATCAGCTCGTCGGGGGTCGTGACGAGCTCGTCGACGATCCCGATCTCCTTGCCCTTCTGCGGACGGACCCGCTGACCCTGGAGCAGCAGCTGCAGCAGCGCGTTGACGATCCCCATCATCCAAACCGTGCGGACGACGCCGCCGGCGCCGGGAAGCAGTCCGAGCTGGACCTCCGGGAAGCCGAACTGAATGCTCGAGTCGTCGACCACGACGCGGTGGTGGCAGGCGAGCATGATCTCGAGTCCGCCGCCCAGCGCGGTGCCGTTGACGGCCGCGACCACCGGCCGGCCCAGGGTCTCCAGCCGCCGCAGCACCGCGTTGCCCTCGCGAATGAAGGTCGCGATCTCGTCGGAGCGCTCCCTCGTCGCGGCCCGCAGGTCGTTGAGGTCGCCGCCGGCGAAGAAGGTCTTCTTGGCCGAGGTGATGATCACGCCCGTGATCTCGTCGCGCTCGGCCTCGAGCCGGTCCACGGTGGCCCGGATTGACGCCGCGTAGGCGGCGTTCATCGTGTTGGCCGACTGGTTGGGATCGTCGAGGGTCAGGATCACGACCCCGTCGTCGTCGCGCTCCCAGCGGATCGTGCTGCTTTCACTCATGCTCGTGGTCTCTCAATCGATGTCGGGGGTTGCGCTGCGGGGCGCGCGTGGGTGCAGCGCGTCAGACGCGCTCGACGACGGTGGCGATGCCCATTCCGCCGCCGACACAGAGGGTCGCCAGGCCATAGCGCTTGTTCTGGCGCTCGAGCTCGTCGACGAGCGTGCCGAGGATCATCGCGCCGGTCGCGCCGAGCGGGTGGCCCATCGCGATCGCGCCACCGTTGACGTTGACCTTGTCCAAGTCGAGACCCATGTCGCGCACGAACCGCAGCACGACCGCGGCGAACGCCTCGTTGATCTCGACCAGATCGAGGTCGTCGACCGTCAGGCCTGCCTTCGCGAGCGCCTTGCGGCTCGCGGGCGCCGGACCGGTCAGCATGATCGTCGGGTCGGCGCCGGAGACCGCGGTCGCGAGGATCTTCGCCCGCGCGCGCAGCCCCAGGTCGGCGCCGGTGCGCTCGTTGCCGATCACGACCAGCGACGCGCCATCGACGATCCCGGACGAGTTTCCGGGGGTGTGAACGTGGTTGATCTTCTCGACCCAGTGGTACTTCTGCAGTGCGACCGCGTCGAAGCCGCCCATCTCGCCGATCGTGGCGAACGAGGGCTTGAGCTGGCCGAGCGTCTCCACCGTCGTGCCCGGACGGATGAACTCGTCCTGTTGGAGGACCGCGTGGTCGTTGATGTCGAGCACCGGGATCACCGAGTTCGAGAAGCGTCCCTCCGCCTGCGCTGTCGCCGCCCGCTCCTGCGACCGCGCGGCGTAGACGTCGACGTCGTCACGGCTGAAATCCTCGACCGTCGCGATCAGGTCGGCGCTGATCCCCTGCGGGACGAACGACGTCTCGTAGTTGGTCTCCGGGTCCATCGCCCAGGCGCCGCCGTCGGAGCCCATCGGCACGCGCGACATCGACTCCACTCCGCCGGCGAGGACGAGGTCCTCCCAGCCCGAAGCGACCTTCTGGGCGGCGATGTTGACCGCCTCGAGCCCGGAGGCGCAGAAGCGGTTGAGCTGCACGCCCGAGACGGTGTTGGGCAGGCCGGCCTTGATCGCCGCGGTCTTGGCGATGTCACCGCCCTGGTCACCGATCGGCGAGACACATCCGAGGACGACGTCATCGAACCGCTCGGGGTCGAGGTCGGGGTTGCGGCTGAGCACCTCGTGCATCAGGCCGACGACGAGATCGACGGGCTTGGTCGTGTGCAGCGACCCGTTGACCTTGCCCTTTCCCCGCGGCGTGCGGATCGCGTCAAAGAGAAGCGGTTCACTGGCTGGCATGGTCGACTCCTAGGTCCTTTAAGCGCACACACGTTCGTAAAAAACAACTCCCTAGATACTAGTCGTCGGCGCCGGCAGCGGCCTGTCTTCATCAGCCCCGACGCCCCGTCTAATCTGCATCTAGGTGACGGCCGGCGACATCCCGATCGACGCTCAGGTAGAGGACGAGGCAGACGGCCTGACGGTCGCTCCGCTGTCTGGCCGGACGGCCTGGGCCCGCAATCTCGAGACACCGCTGCGCGACTTCCTGCGCACGCAGTCGGGGAGCGCGGTGATCCTGCTCGCCGGCGCGATCCTGGCGCTCGTGTGGATCAACATCGACGCCTCCTCATACGAGCACGTGTGGAGCACGAAGCTGTCGATCAACATCGGCAGCGCCGGGATCACGATGGACCTGCGCAGGTGGGTCAACAGCGGCCTGATGACGATCTTCTTCTTCGTCGTCGGCCTCGAGGCGCGGCGCGAGTTCGATCTCGGCGAACTACGCGACAGGCGCCGTCTGGCGCTGCCGGTGCTTGCCGGGCTGGGCGGGATGATCGTCCCGGTCGCGATCTACTTGGCGATCAACGGATCGGACTCGGCCCGCGGCGGCTGGGGGGCGGCGATGTCGACCGACACGGCCTTCGCGCTCGGGATGCTGGCAATCGTCGGCCGTCGCTTCCCCGACAGCCTGCGGGCCTTCATCCTCACGGTGGCGGTCGTCGACGATCTCGTCGCGCTGATCGTGATCGCGGTCGCGTTCACCTCATCGGTCGAGGTGGTGGCGCTGCTCGTGGCGCTGGCGGCGTTCGCCGTGATGCTGGTCGCCCGCCTCGGCCGCGTTCACAACGGCCTCGTGTATGCGCTGTTCGGAGGGACGGCATGGGTCGCGACCCAGCGCTCGGGGATCGACCCGATCGTGGTCGGCCTCGCGATGGGGCTGTTGACGATCGCCTACCCCGCGTCGCGCTCGGACCTCGAGGAGGCGACGGATCTCTTTCGCGTCTTTCGCGAGCAGCCCACGCCCGAGCTCGCGCAGTCGGCGCGCGCCGGGCTGCGGTCGGCGATCTCCCCCAACGAGCGCTACCAGCAGCTGTTCCACCCCTTCTCGGCCTACGTCGTCGTGCCGCTGTTCGCGCTCGCCAACGCCGGGATCGTGATCACCGGGCCGTTTCTCTCGCATGCCTACGGCACCCCGATCACGCTCGGGATCATCGCCGCCTACCTGATCGGCAAGCCGATCGGCATCTCCGGCGCGTCCGCGCTGGTGACCCGCCTCAGCGGCGGCCGCATCCGGCCGCCGGTCGGTTGGGGCTCGGTGATCGGCGGCGGCGCGATCGCGGGGATCGGCTTCACCGTCTCGATCCTGATCGCGACGCTCGCCTTCACCGGCCCCGAGCTCGCTGAGGCCAAGCTCGGCATCCTGACGACGCTGATCGGCGCGCCCGTCGTCAGCTGGATCGTGCTGCGCGCGACCAAGAAGCTGCCGCGCGAGCGGGCACTGCGCGCGCTGATCGGCAGCACCGAGCTGATCGTCGACCTCGCCGTGCCCGTCGACAGCGACCGTGACCACATCCGTGGGCCCGACGACGCGCTGGTGACGCTGGTCGAGTACGGAGACCTCGAGTGTCCCTTCTGCGGCCAGGCCGAGGCTGTGATCCGCGAGCTGCTGCTCGAGTTCGGCGGCGAGCTGCGTTACGTGTGGCGCCACCTACCGCTCAACGACGTCCACCCGCATGCGCAGGTCGCGGCCGAGGCGGCGGAGGCGGCCGCCGCCCAGGGCCGCTTCTGGGACATGCACGATTCGCTGCTCTCGCACCAGGATCGGCTGATGGTCAAGGACCTGGTAGCCGACGCCGAGGCGCTCGGCCTCGACATCGACAAGTTCCGCGAGTACATCCGCAAGAGCAAGGCCTCGGCGCGGATCGCCGAGGACGTCGAGTCCGCCGACATGAGCGGCGTGTCGGGAACGCCGACGTTCTTCATCAACGGCCACCGCCATCAGGGCGCGTACGACATCGAAACGCTCTCCGAGGCGGTCAAGCTCGCGCGCGCCCGCGCGCTGGTAAGCGCCTGAGGCGCCGGCGCCGGCGCGCCGGCCGCCGCCGACGACGCGCCCCAGCCACTGGCACTGATCGATCTCTTCGCGAGTTCGTAAGCGGCTCTTCGCCAGTTCGTACGGCGCTCTTCGCCGCTGCTCGCAGCCTGAGCTACATGAAACCCAAACGCTTGATTCCAATCTTCGTCACGGCGGCGTGCGCGCTCGGCGCCGTGCCGGCTGCTTCGGCGGCAACTGACGTACAACAGGCGACAAGCGCGAACTGGTCCGGTTACGTCGTCGGCAGCTCGTCGGGCACGCAGAACTTCTCGAACGTGTCCGGCAGCTGGATCCAGCCGACCGCAAAGTGCGGCAGCTCGGACGCCGGCAGCTACTCCGCGTTCTGGATCGGACTTGGAGGATCGGGTCAGAGCCAGACCGAGGCACTGGAGCAGGACGGGACCGAGGTCGACTGTTCGGCCAACGGGACCCCGAGCTACTTCGCTTGGTATGAGCTGGTCCCGGCCGCGCCGGTCAAGGTGGATCTGGCGATCCACCCCGGTGACCACATCTCGAGCAAGGTGAGCGTCAGTGGCCATGCGGTCACCATGTACCTCGACAACGAAACGACCGGCCAGTCGTTCACCAAGACGCTCCAGATGTCCAACACCCCGGACACTACGAGCGCGGAATGGATCGCCGAGGCTCCCTCGACCTGCACCCAGGGCGCGAGCAACTGCACCCCGTTGCCGTTGACCGATTTCGGCAAGGTGCAGTTCTTCAACGCGACGGCGACCTCGACCGACGGCCACACCGGCTCCATTTCCGATCCGGAGTGGAACGCTGCGGCAGTGTCACTGAGTCCCGAAGGCGGCGCGGACGGCGGCTTCGGCAGTCAGTTCGCTTCGACCTCGTCCGACAGCAGCACGGCTGGGGCGACCCCCTCGAGCCTGTCCTCGGACGGCTCCTCGTTCACGGTCGCTTGGGCCGATGAGTCCACCTCGACGCCGACCAGCGTCGGCTCGGGCGGCGGCTACGGCTCCGGGTACCCGTCGGGCTACGGCGATGGGGGCGATCCCTACGGCTACAGCGGCGGTGGTGATGGCTACAGCGGCGGTGGCGGCAGCTACGGCTACGGTGGCGGTGGCTACGGCTACGGTGGTGGCGGCGGTTGGGAGATCGTCGTCCCGGGCGTCGGAGTGATCGCGATCGGCTAGTCCCCTCAGCGCAAGACGATCTGACGCACAGCGCGGCGGTCGGGCCTGGTGGCTCGGTCGCCGCGCTCGCGCGTTAACGGGCAGTCGCCGAGGCTGCGGCCGGCCGGAGTGTTTCGTGACAGCGCGGCACGGATCGGGTTAGTGTCCCGGCGGCAAGAGGAGGGTGACGATCGTAAAGGTGGACGTAAGAGCTCTCGTCGGCGACGGCGTCAAGCTCGCCGAGCGTGCCGGCGAGGAGGCTTACTACGCCGCGTTGATCTTGCGCAGTGGCGTGGTCCGCCCGGAGTTGCCACACCGCGCCGCGCAGATCGCGATCGCGTTCGAGCGCTTCGGGATGCTCGCTGGCATCGTCGCGATCGGAGCGATCCGCACGGGTGACCGCGTCGCGATCCGCGACGAGCTCGGCGAAATTTCCTATCAGGAGCTCGACCAACGAACCAACGCGCTCGCCAACGCCTGGCGCGAGCAGGGCCTGAAGTCGGGTGACGGGGTCACGATCCTGGCCCGCAACCACCGCGGCTTCCTCGAGGCCGTGTTCGCGGCCGCCAAATGCGGAGCGCGGATCGTGCTGCTCAACACGTCGTTCGCGGGACCGCAGATCCGCGAGGTCGCGGGGCGCGAGGGGACCGATCTGCTCGTCTACGACGACGAGTACGCCTCGACACTCGAGGGGATCGACCCTCCCCACGGGCGCTGGCGGGCGTGGACCGAGCCTTCGGAGACAGAGGCGACGGACACGCTCGCGGCGCTGATCGAGCGGGGCTCGCGACGCGCGCCGCCGAAGCCGGGCAGCGGACCGAAGCTCGTGATCCTGACTAGCGGCACGACCGGGACGCCGAAGGGCGCCCCGCGCAGCGAGCCGCGCTCGCTGGCGCTGATCGGTGGTCTGCTGAGCAAGGTGCCGTTCCGCGCCCGCGAGGTGACCGAGCTGTGCGTTCCGATGTTCCACGCGCTCGGCTTGGCGCACATGGCGCTGGGGCTCGCGCTCGGTTCGACGCTGGTCGTCCGACGGCGGTTTGACCCCGAGGAGACGCTCGCCAGCATCGAGCGCAACCGGGCGACGGCGCTGGTCGTCGTTCCGGTGATGGTGCAGCGGATCCTCGACCTCGGTGATGACGTGCTCGCCGCATACGACACGTCCTCGCTGCGGATCGTGTTCGTCGGCGGGTCGCAGTTCGGCGTCGAGCTTGCCAAGCGCGCGCTGCGCGCGTTCGGGCCGGTGGTCTACAACCTGTACGGCTCGACCGAGGTCTCCTACGCGACGATCGCCACGCCGGATGACCTGCGCGACGAGCCCGGCACGGTCGGGGGCGTCGTGCGCGGCTCGATCGTCAAGATCCTCGACGACGACGGACAGGAGGTACCGGCCGGCGTGACGGGCCGGATCTTCGTCGGCAACGCGGGCCAGTTCGAGGGATACACGGGCGGCGGCGGCAAGGAGCAGATCAGAGGCCTGATGTCCTCTGGCGATGTCGGCCACTTCGACGACAAGGGACGCCTGTACATCGACGGTCGGGACGACGACATGATCGTGTCCGGCGGCGAGAATGTGTTCCCCGGGGAAATAGAGGAGCTGCTGGCCGGGCACGAGGCGATCGAAGAGGTGGCGGCGATCGGAGTGCAGGACGAGCAGTTCGGCCAGCGGCTCAAGGCTTTCGTCGTCGTGCGCGACGGCAAGCGGCTGACCGAGGATGACGTCAAGGGCTACGTCAAGGACAACCTCGCCAGCTACAAGAGCCCGCGCGAGGTCGTGTTCGTCGACGAGTTGCCGCGCAACTCGACCGGCAAGGTGCTCAAGCGTGAGCTCGCCGGCATGTCGGAGGGCCGATAGCTGCCCGAGCACGGACCGCCCTTCTTCTCGCTCCAGGCGGAGATCTTCCTGCGCGGGCTCGCGGGCGAGATGCCCACGATGCCGGTCTCGCTGGCCGAGCTGGCGCGCGAGGCCGAGCGTCGCGCCGAGCCGACCGCGGCCGCGTACGTGTTCGGCGGCGCCGGGACCGAGGACACGATGCGCGCCAACGAGGAGGCGTTTCGCCGCTGGCGAATCGTGCCGCGGATGCTCCGTGACGTCTCCAGCCGCGACCTCACGACGACCGTGCTCGGCACCGAGATGCCGGCGCCCGTCGCGCTCGCCCCGGTCGGCTCGCAGACGATCATCCATCCCGACGGCGAGCTCGCGGTCGCCCGGTCGGCGGCCGCGCTCGGACTGCCGATGACGCTCAGCACGGTGTCGTCGACGCCGCTGGAGCAGGTCGCGCAGGCCGCCGACGGGCCGAAGTGGTTTCAGCTCTACTGGCCGACCAACCGTGAGCTCGGCGCGAGCCTGCTGTCGCGCGCCGAGCAGGCCGGCTATCAGGCGGTCCTGCTCACGGTGGACACGTTTCTGCCCGGATGGAAGCCGCGCGACTTGCAGATGGCCTACCAGCCCTACCTGCACGGCATCGGGATCGCCAACTACACCTCCGATCCGGTCTTCCGCAGCCTGCTCCCCCAGCCGCCCGAAGAGGACATGCAGGCGGTGGTGGGCCAGTTCCTGGCTCAATTCTCGAATCCGGGCCTGTCCTGGGCCGAGCTCGAGTTCGTGCGCTCGCACACGGCGCTGCCGATTGCGCTGAAGGGCATCCTTCACCCCGACGACGCGCGGATGGCGCGCGAGCACGGGATCGACGCGGTGCTCGTCTCAAACCACGGCGGCCGGCAGGTGGACGGTTCCATCGCCTCACTCGATGCGCTGCCGCCGATCGTCGACGCGGTCGGCGACGAACTCGAGGTGCTGTTCGACAGCGGCATCCGCTCGGGCGCCGACATCGTCAAGGCGCTCGCGCTCGGCGCCGACGCGGTGCTCGTCGGGCGGCCCTACATCTGGGGGCTTGCGGTCGGCGGTGAGGCCGGCGCGCTCGCGGTGCTGCGCGCGCTGCTGGGCGAGTTCGAGCTGACGCTCGGTCTGACCGGCCATACGAGCCCGGCGCAGCTCGGTCCGGGTCTGCTGGTCCGCGAGGGGTAAGCCCGTCCGCCGGCTCCGCACGGCTACTCCGCGCCAGGTGAGCCGTCCGCCGGCTCCCCACGGCTACTCCGCGCCAGGTGAGGACATCCCTCCTCTCTTTAGAATCGGGCGATGCTGATCCTGCCTGAGGGGCACACCCAGACCGTTCAGCGTCCGCACCCGCTGCGCACGCGCGAGAAGGCGATGATCGGCGGCGTCCTCGGGCTGCTGGCGGTGCTCGCCGTTGCAGTCGTGATCTCGTTCGCCTCCTCGGGCCACAAGTCCGGGCATGGCTGTATCTCGGTCAGCTTGGCGTACTCGGTCGGCGGCACTCAGACCTACCGCTGCGGGGCGTCGGCGCGCGCGATGTGCGCGCGCGTGAACCAGCCGGGTGGGAGCGTCGGCGCGACCGCGCGCACGTTGACCGACGCCTGTCGGAAGGCCGGGCTGCCCGTCGGGTAAGGACCTGGTTTGGAACGAAGTAGTCCGCTATGGACTCAAGGGTTCCAAGCCACGCTGCATAAGATAGGCGCCACCGTGACCGACGCCGCCGAGTTTCGAGCCCAGTTCCCGGTCCTGCAGCGGACCTCGTATCTGAATGCCGGGACGGAGGGCCCGCTTCCCAGCGCAGCGGCCGATGCGGTCCGCGAGCGGATCACGCTCGAGCTCGACGGCGGCCGCTGCGGCAAGGCGTACATGGAGTCCGTTCGCGAGCTCGCGGGCCGGCTGCGTGACGCTTACGCCGGCGTGCTCGGCTGTGGCGCCGACAACGTCGCCATCACGGGCTCGACGACCGATGGCGTCAACACCGTGCTTGCCGGGCTCGATCTGCGCCGCGGTGACGAGATCATCACCAGCGACGAGGAGCATCCCGGTCTGCTCGCCCCGCTCGGCCGCGCCAAGCGCCTGCACGGCGTCGAGGTGCGCGTGGTCCCGTTCGCCGAACTTCCCGGGGAAGTGAGCCCGAACACCAAGCTGATCGCCACCTCACACGTCTCGTGGGTCAGCGGCCGCGTGGTCGACCACGAGGCCCTGGCGCAGACCGGGGTGCCCGTACTCCTTGACGCCGCACAGGGGATCGGCGCCGTACGGGTGAGCGTCAGCGAGCTCGGCTGCGCGTTCTACGCGGCGTCGGGTCAGAAGTGGCTCTGCGGTCCCGAGGGGAGCGGCTGCCTGTACGTCCGTGAGGACCAGCTCGACCAGCTGTCGGTCCCGTGGCCGGGGTACGGCTCGCTCGCCGACGCGCGCAACCCGTTGACGTCGGGACCGGCCGACCACGCCGCGCGGTTCGACCACGGGTTTCCGCCCGGGATGCGCAGCGTCTGGGCGCTGGCCTCGATCGCGGTGCTCGAGTCCGCCGGCTGGGACTGGGTCCACACGCGGGCCGCCGACCTGGCCGAGCGCTTGGCCGCCAAGCTCGCCGAGCGCGGGCTCGACGTCGGCCCTCGCGGACGCTCGACGCTCGTGTCCTGGAAGACCGCCGACGCCGACGGTGAAGTAACCCGGCTCGCCGACGAAGGGTTCGTCGTGCGCAGCATCCCGTCGCACAACTATGTCCGTGTGTCGGTCGGCGCGTGGTCGTCCGAGGACGAGCTCGATCGCCTGGCGCAGCTCGCCGCCTGACGCTCAGTCGAGGATCCGCTCCGGGCGCGTGTAGACGTTCACGCTGCCGCGTCGCGCAAACCCGCACAGCGTCATCCCGCGATCGGCGGCGAGCTCGATCGCGAGCGAGCTCGGTGCGCCGACGCCGATCAGGATCGGCGCCCCGGCGACTGCGGCCTTCTGAACGAGCTCGAACGAGAGGCGACCGCTGACGCACAACAGATGACCGGCGAGCGGGACGAGGCCGCCGAGCAGCGCACGGCCGATCACCTTGTCCATCGCGTTGTGGCGACCGACGTCCTCACGCGAGAACAGCAGCGTTCCGTCGGCGCTGAACAACCCGGTGGCATGGACGCCCCCGGTGCGCGTGAACGCCGGCTGGTCCAGGCGCGACGGCAGTGACGCGGCGAGCGCGCGCGAAATCTCCGGGCCGTCGGGCAGCGGCGCGCTCACCACTGCCACCTCCTCGAGCGCCCCCTTGCCACACACCCCGCATGACGAAGTGGTGTAGAAGCTGCGCGCTCCAGGGTCGCGGGTCAGAGGACCCTGAACCTCGACTGTGTTGCCCGCGAAGTCCGCTGTCGGTCCGGCCGGCCGGACGCCCTCGATCAGGCCCTCGCCGTACAGGAAGCCGAGCGCCAGCTCCTCGTCGTTGCCCGGGGTCCGCATCGTGACGACCAGGGGAGAGCCGTCGACGCGGATCTCGAGCGGATCCTCGATCGCGACCTGATCATCGACGCCGTCATGTTCGATCGTCGTGTACACGTGAAGGCAAACCGTACGCTAGGCGCCGGTCTGGCCGGAGTTGCCGGCGAATGATGTGTGGTGGCGGCGACCCGGGGGTCAGACCAGCGCCGCGTCCGCACGCAGCTCGACCTCGAACGGCTGCGCTTCGCGCTCGAGCTCGCCGCGAGGGCCGATCCGGTAGGCGCCCGTCCGGCGCAGCGGAGGCGAGTAGGCGTGGATCGTGACGGCCGGTTCGCCGCCCCCGTGCAGGATCCGATGGATCGCTACCGGTGCCACCGTGAACGTCGTCCCCGGCCCGAGCTCACGTGACTGAGGTGGACCGCCGAGCGTCAGCCGGTCCTCTCGAACGCGACCCGAGACGACCGAGATCGCGGCGGCCGAATCATCGTGGTCATGGAAGCCGGTGTCCTGATCCTCGCTCCAGCAGATGACCCACGCGTTGACCTCGTCATCGTCCCAGATCTGCGCGTAGACGCGGACGTCGTCCGCGTGGCGCACGTGATGGCTCCACCGCTCTGGACTGGCCGCGAGGCCCGCGGCGAAATGCCGTAGCTGTTCGGTCGTCAATGACATAACAAGAAAGTCAATCAAATTTGTCAAGTTTATGCCAGAGACGAGCGCAAGGCGAGCGGTTGCGCCGGCGCCGCGCGCCCTCAGCCCTGTGTCTGGGAGCGCTTGGCCTGGGACCGGAGCGCGTCACTGATCGCCTGGTCGTCGGCCTTGACCTGGGCGGACTGGGCGAGCAGCTGACGGGTTGCGGCGGTCGCGGTCTGGGAGTCGTTGCGGATCGCCGCGCGCGAGATCCGGTGCAGATCGCTCGCCACCGCGCTGAGGCCGGCGGTGAGCTTGTCGAGGACCGCTTTGTACGGCGTCGGCGGGTCGAGCTGCTTGAGCTTCGTGGCTTGGGCCTGCGCACGGTTGCCGAGCCGCCCCAGCTCCGTGGCAAGCTGCGCGTTGGTTCTCGATTGGGCGCCGCCAAGCGCGTTGGCCAGCTCCTTGCCGAGCTGGCGAAACTCGGTGCGGTCCTTGGAGAAGTCCGCGGCAAAGGCCGTCGCGCTCGAGCTGCTCGTGCCACTCGAGCCGCAGCCCGCGACGGCGAGCGCCAGCACGGCGGCGATTGCAACCCGAACTTTCACCGCTTGCATGGACGTTGTGCCATAGCGCACACTCTATGTAGAGACCCGAACGGGAAGTAGCGCCAGAGGGATGCCCGGAGAAGACGAACAACTCGAGGAGCTCAAGCGCCGCCAGCTCGCGCAGGAGCGCGCCGAGCTCGAGGCGCTCCAGGACGCCGACAGCGCCGCCGACGCCCGCACGCACGAGCGTCGCGCCGACAAGGCGCGATACCTGCGCGAGAAGCTCGCCGAGCGCGAGCGGGCCGACTGCGACGCGGCCGACGAACGCTGATCGCGACGTTGCACGCCGCCCGGCTGCTCGGCGGGTGTCATATTTCTGACACTCGCAGAGCTACGCGTGACGTTCACAATGCGCCGCCACTGAGTGGTTACACTGGCGCGGGTGTCGGGGCCCGGCTGGACGAGCCGCCACAACGTTGGGGTGCGCGCGATCACTGTCGCGCTGGTCCTGGTGGCACCGGCGGTAATCGCCGCGTCGCCCGCGTTCGCGAGTCGCGCGGTCCGCTACCACGGCTACTCGCTCAGCGTTCCTTCCTCATGGCGGGTGATCAACCTCGCTCGGCGACCGCACACGTGCGTGCGCTTCAACCGCGAGGCGGTGTATCTCGGCGTTCCCGGTGCCAATCAAGCATGCCCCGCACACGAGGTCGGGCGGACCGCCGCGATCCTGCTCGAACCGATGCGTGCTGCGGCGGCGAGTGCGGGTGGACCGAGCATTGCTCCCGACGGGGCGAGCGCGAGCTTCACGATTCCGTCCGCGGGGCTGGTCGCGACCGTCACGTGGTCGGGGCAGCGGCGCCTGGTATCGAGGATCGTCCGCCGCCGGTTGCGGGCTGGGCCGCCGCAGCATCGGCCGGCTCCGGCTCCGGCTGGGGCGACGAGCGCGATCCGGGCCCGCACCCGCGCGTCCGTCGGGCGCTTTGAGGCGCTGGGCAGCGGACTCGGGTTCGACGCCTGCACCGCACCGTCGCGCGGCGCGATGTCGGCCTGGAGCAGGTCCCCGTATCAGGCGGTGGGCGTCTACATCGGCGGCGCCAACGAAGGATGCTCGCAACCGAATCTGACGCCCGGCTGGGTGAGCAGCGAAGTCGGCATCGGGTGGCAGCTGATCCCGACCTACGTCGGTCTGCAGGGCCGGGGATCGTGCGGCGGCCGCTGCTCGACGATCAATTCGCGCCGGGGCGCCTCACAGGGCGCTTCGGCTGCGCGCAACGCCGCCTCGAACGCGGAGGCGCTGGGGATCCCGCCGGGCAATCCGATCTACGACGACATGGAGGCCTACACGGTCAGCCCGGCGAACAGCGCGGCGGTGCTCGCGTTCCTGTCCGGGTGGACCGGGCAGTTGCACACCCTGGGATACGTGGCCGGCGTCTACAGCAGCGCCGCATCGGGGATCGCCGCGCTCGTCCGCGCCGAGCGGGCGGCGTACGCCGAGCCCGACGACATCTGGATCGCCGATTGGAACGGCGCCAAGACGACCAAGGATCCGTACGTCCCGAGCGACGACTGGCCCAACGATCAGCGACTGCATCAGTACCGCGGAGGCCACGACGAGACCTACGGCGGCGTGCGGATCAACGTCGACGACGACTTTCTCGGCGGAGCCACCGCGGACACGTCGAGCCCGATCCCCGACAACACGTTCGTCGAGGTCAACGGCACCGACCAGGTCTTCCGGATCGCCGGCGGCGCGCCGCTGTACGTCAGCGACTGGACGGGATTCGGCGGTCCGCAGCCGATCGAGCTGATCACGCGGCGCCAGTTCTCAGAGCTCGCGCCCTACCCGGCAAACGGCACGTTTCTGACCACGACCACCGGCCTCGTCTACCGCGTCGCGGGCGGCGCGCCGATTCTGGTCAGCAACTGGGACCTGTTCGGGACGCCGCAGCCGTCGGTGACGGTGGATGAGTGGAATCTGCTCAACATGACCAACCCGCTGGCGCATCTGCTCCCCGCGCCGCTCGATGGAACTGTCGTCAAAGGCCTGCCGTCGAACACGTACTGGTCCTTCGACGGTGGCCTGCGCGCGCCGGCCAAGCCGAATGCGGCCGCCGTCGCGGTCGACGATCAGGGGCTGGCGGCGTTCGGCGAGACGACGGGCGCCGAGAGCCCGGACGCCGAGATGACCCTCAGCTGCATCGTGCCGCGGCTCAGGCATCTCAGCCTGGCGCGGGCTCGCGGCGCGCTGCGACGATCCCACTGCCGGGTCGGCACCGTCCGGAGGCCTGCCACGTGGTCCCCCGACCATCTGCTCCGGGTCGCCGCCCAGTCCGCCGCCCCGCACACCCGCCATCCGGTCGACTTCCGGGTCAACGTCCGCCTTCGCTGACCGACGGCGGCCTTGACGCGCATGCGAACATACGTTCGTCATGACAAGTGACGGCAGCCCCTACGCGAGGTTCCGCCGCGCCCTCGAGACGGGCAATGAGCTGCTCGTCCTCAGCGCGGCGCGTGAGCTGCCGCAGGTGGCACTCGAGGACGCGCTCCGGATCTGCCTGGTGCTGCGCGACGGTGACCCCGCCCGCTATGACCGCGCGGCCGTGCGCTGGCTCGGCCGCTTCGCGCTCGAGGCCCGCGCGGTCACGATTCGTGATCTGCGCGCCGCCGCGGCGGCACTCGATGCGCTGCCGGCGCGCTCGGCTGAGGCGATGGAGCAGCTGCAGCGGCTATGCGTCGCCTGCGGCGTCTGCTAGCACGCCGGAACGTGTCGGCACTCCCACTTGCCGGGTAGGCTCGCGCGCGTGACCGTGAGTGACGCGATCGCGAGCGTGCAGGAGGCGCTCGAGGGTTTCGTCGAAGCCGAGCACCTGCCCGGGTACGTGGCGGGAGTGAGCATCGACGGCGAGACCGCCATTCGCGCGGCGGGGACGCTCGCCCTCGGCTCCGACGAACCGATGGCCGCCGACACGGTCTTTCGCATCGCTTCACTGAGCAAGCCGGTGGGCGCGGTCCTTGCGCTGACGTTGATCCAGGCAGGCACGATCGCGATCGACGACGAGGTCAGCCGCTGGCTGCCCGAGCTCGCTGCGCCGCGGGTCCTGCGCAGGCGCGGCGCACAGCTCGATGACACCGTGCCCGCCCGCCGGCCGATCCTCGTGGGGGACCTGCTCACGTCGACCGCCGGCTTCGGCCTGCTGCTCGGCGACTCCCCGTTGCGAGCCGCGATGATCGCCAGCGGCCTGATGCCGGGAGCGTTTGCGCCGCCGTTCTCGCATGACGAGTTCATGGCGCGACTCGGCGCCCTGCCGCTCGAGCTGCAGCCCGGCGAGGGGTGGCTGTATCACACGTGCGCGGACGTGTTGGCGGTGTTGATCGCCCGCGCATCGGGGCGCTCCTGCGGCGAATTGCTGCGCGAACGGATCGCCGAGCCGCTCGAGATGACCGACATGCGCTTCTTCGCCGCCGCGGTCGAGCGCCTCGCGACCGCATACATGCCGACGGCATCGGGGCTCGAGCTGCTCGACCCGCCTGCCGGGGCGTTCTCGCGGCCGCCCGAGTTCGAGGCGCTCGGGTCGGGGCTGGTCTGCACCGTCTCGGATTACCTCGCGTTCGAGACGATGTTGCTCGACGGCGGGACCCCGATCCTCGAGCCCGAGTCGGTCCGGCTGCTGAGCGGCGACCGCCTCGACGACCGCCAGCGCGAGTCCGCTCAGTCATTCCTCGGCGCCGGACGGTCCTGGGGGCTGATGGTCGAGGTCGAGCTCGAGCGAAACGACTCGGAGCTGGAGCCCGGCAGCTTCGGATGGATGGGCGGGACGGGGACGACCGCCTACGTCGACCCCGGGCGTCACCTGGGCGGGGTCCTGTTCACCCAACGCGCGATGGAGTCCAACCGCCCGACGGAGGTCTTCCGCGCATTCTGGCGCGCGGTATACGGGCTGACACGCTAGGCGCCAAAGGTGCCATGCGCGCGGTCATATCCGCCTATCATCCGTCGCGATACTGCAACACCGAACAGGAGAGCGCGATGCCATCGGTCGTTGGCTCGGATGAGCTTTACTCGCTGCTTGCGAGAGCGGGGGAGCCCCTGAGTGTGTCCGCCGGAGAGATGATCTTTGAGAAGGGCGACCGCGGCGACAAGATGTACGTCGTCAGTGATGGCACGGTGGCACTCAAGAATGGGGACCAGGTGGTCGAGACGGCCACCGGCCCGGGACTGTTCGGGGAGATGGCGCTGATCGATGACGAGCCGCGCGCGCTGAGCGCGGTCGCCGACACGGACGTCGAGATGACCGAAATCCCGGCGCGCCATTTCTGGGTGCTGGTGCACGAGACTCCCTACTTCGCACAGCTTGTGATGAGCGTCATGGCGGGACGCCTGCGCCGCGCCGGCGGCACGACCTGATCGTTCGCGCCGCGGCCGCCCCCCGCCGGTCGCCGCCGGTAGGATCGCGCCGTGCCCGATGGATCGCGATCGACGTGGCGGCTGCGCCTTGCGCACCAGGCCGCGAAGGCGCTCGCGGGTTTGCCGCCGAGCGTTCAGGTCCGGCTCTCGGGCAAGCCCGCAGTGCGGCTCGACGGCGACACGCTGGCGCCCGAGATGCAGCTCTCGTTGCGGCTGCTTCGAACGGCGGGGCGAGACGCGGCCCGAGGAGCGCACGCCGGCCGAGGCACGGCTCGAGCGTCGCCGCCGCGCGGCCGTGTACGCGGGCCCGCCGACGCAGGTCGGCTCGGTCCATGATCTCGTGATCGATGCTCCGGTACCGATCCAGGCTCGCCACTACGCCCCGGCTGAGATCGGTGGTCCGCACCCGATGCTCGTCTACTACCACGGCGGCGGCTTCACCTACGGCGACCTCGACACGCATGACAGCGTGTGCCGGCTGCTGTGCCGCCACGCCGGGGCCCACATCCTCGCCGTGGATTATCGCCTTGCTCCCGAGCATCGCTTCCCGGCGGCGGTCCAGGACGCGCGGGCCGCGCTCGCCTGGGCGCACGCGAACGCGGCGGCGCTCGGGGCCGATCCGCACCGGGTCGGGGTCGGCGGCGACAGCGCGGGCGGCAATCTCGCCGCGGTCGTCGCACAGCTCTCGGCGCACGACGGCGGCCCGCCACCGGCGCTGCAGCTGCTGATCTACCCGGCCACGGACTTCACCACCCGCCGCCGTTCGCGCGAGCTGTTCGGCGAGGGATTCCTGCTCAGCGACTCCGACATGAACTGGTTCGAGGACAACTATCTCGGGCCCGAACGCGCCGATGCGAGCGACCCGCGGGCGTCACCGCTACTCGCCGACGACCTCGCGGGGCTCGCCCCGGCGCTCGTGGTGACGGCCGCGTTTGACCCGCTCCGCGACGAGGGCGAGGAGTATGCGCAGGCCCTGCAGCGAGCGGGCACGCCGGCTACCGTGCGCCGCTTCCCCGGCTTCATCCACGCGTTCATCGGAGCCGCCGGAGTCAGTCGCAGGTGCCGCGATGCGCTGATCGAGATCGCCGGCGCCACGCGGGCGATGTTCGCCGGGCTCACTTCAGGCGCCGGCGATGACTCCGTGAGCGGTCCAGTCGCGGCCGCGGCCGGCGCCGGGCGATCCCGCGCGGCCGGGGCTTGGGTTCCCGCGCGCGGTCGCGGTCCTCGCTGAGCCCGACCTCGAGAAACGCGAGGCTGGTCGCGAGCACGAGGCCGAGACCGATCAGAATGAATGCGACGATCGGACCGACGTCGCCGCCGATCGTCACCGCGCACACGATGCCGGCGATCACGAGCGCGCCGGCCGAGCCGAAGGCCGTCAGGCGCGAGCGCCTGGTCATCGTGTGAGGCTCCCGGGTGGCGGATACGATCCGCTCACCACCGCCAAGACCCGAGGGGCTGACGCGTTGCCAGAACTTGCCGGAAGACGAATGATGGCCGAGATCGACGGGGACTTCGTCGTGTTCCTGATCGGTGCCCGTTTCAACAACAAGCTGCGGATGGCGACAAGTTTCATGGACTTGGGCGGTCGACGTGGAATGAAGCACATGCTCGACTATCTGGTCGCCCACCCCGAGAAGGGACTGCTCGCGTACGAGATGGGCTTTCCGACGATCGTGCAGTACTGGCGTTCGTTCGAGCAGCTCGAGGCGTTTGCCGACGACAAGGACGATCCCCACGTCGAGGTCTGGCGTGACTACTGGCGCCGGGTCGGAAAGAGTGGTCGCACGGGCATCTGGCATGAGACGTACCTGATCAAGGCGGGGCAGTACGAGGCGGTCTACGGCAACATGCCGGCACGCGGTTTGGGCAAGGCGGGCCACCTGCTGACGCCTTCCGAGGCGTCGCGCGCCCGGGGCCGGCTGGCGCATGAGCGGACCTGAACCGGTAGCGGTCGTAACCGGCGCCGGCTCGGGGATCGGCCGGGCCGCGAGCCGGGCGCTGCTCGCGAGCGGCTACCGCGTCGCGCTCGCCGGTCGCCACGAGCAGACACTGAACGAGTCACTGGCCGACGCCGACGGCGCGTCCCGAGCGCGGGCTCGTGATTGTCACTGACGTGAGTGACCGCGCAAGTGTCACGCACCTGTTCGGCCGCGTGCGCGAACAGTGGGGACGGGTTGACGTGTTGTTCAACAATGCCGGCATCTTCGGCACCCCGGCGCCATTTGATGAAGTGCCACCCGACGACTTCGAGTCCGTCGTCGCCACCAACCTGACCGGTTCCTTCCTCTGCGCCCAGGAGGCATTCCGGGCGATGAAGGCGCAGACGCCCCAGGGCGGACGGATCATCAACAACGGCTCGATCTCGGCGCACGTTCCGCGCCCGTACGCCGTCTCGTACACCGCGACCAAGCACGCGATCACCGGGCTGACCAAGGCAATCTCGCTCGAGGGGCGCCCGTTCTCGATCGCGTGCGGCCAGGTGGACATCGGCAACGCGGTCACGGATCTCAGCGCCGGGCTGGGCCAGGGAGCTCCCCAGGCGGACGGCTCAGTCAAGCCCGAGCCGATGATGGGCGTCCGCCACGCGGCGGACGCGGTCGTCTACATGGCCGGCCTGCCGCTCGACGCGAACGTCCAGTTCCTGACCGTGATGGCCACGAACATGCCGTTCATCGGGCGTGGCTAGCGGTCGCGTGGGCGCTCGCTAGTCGACGAGCTCACGCGGCCTGACGAATGCGGTCAGCGTGGCCTCTCCGGGCGCCAGCGTGGGCCACGGCCCGCTGAACGCGAGCGTCGCCAGCGCGCCCGTGGGGAACTTATGGCCCGCGAGCTCGGTCCCCGGCCGGGCGAGCGCGGTCGTCAGGTCCTCGAGCGCGGGGTTGTGACCGACCAGCATCGCGTCGTAGAGGTCGTCGGGCAGGCGATGCACGCGCATCAGCAGCTGCGACGCCGACGCGCCATACAGCGCCGGCTCGATCACCACCTCGCCCGGCGGGTCGACGCGCTCGAGCGTCTCACGCGCCCGGCGAGCCGACGAGCAGAGCACGAGCCCCACCTCGATCTGCTCGCTGCGCAGGTATGCGCCGATCCGCTTCGCGGCCTTTCGCCCACGCGGCGCGAGCGGGCGGTCATGGTCAGCAAGCGATGGGTCGTCCCAGCTTGACTTCGCGTGGCGCAGCAGCAGCAGACGACGGGTCTGACTCATTGGCAGTGGCGAGCCTAGTGAACCCCGCCCGGGTCAGGCGTACTGGATCCGGGCCACCAGTTCGCTCGCGTCGGCCTGGATCTGGTCGGCGAGCTGGTCAACGTCGGGCAGCAGGGTCGGGTCCGCCGTGAGCCCGAAGTTGAGCCGCTCGCCGAGCGAGACGACGGCGATCCGCAGAGCATGGCGCTCGCGGATCTCGGCGAGCGAGTAGAGCTCGCAGACGCGGGCGCCGAGCACCTGAACCGGGTGCTTGGGCCCGCGAACGTTTGACACGGTGACCGCGAACGAGCGCGGACTGGTCAGCACGCGCTCGGCAAACCGCCGCAGTTGGGGGACATGCCCGAGGCGGCGCATCAGTGCGTCGAGCTGCTCGGCATCGTGGCTGTCCTTGCGGACCCGCGTTGCTCGGTGGATCGCCCGCAGGCGCTGGAGCGGATCGGCTGGACTGAGCGGCAAGTCGACGCAGAAGAACGAGTCGCGATTGCCGAGCTCGTCCGATCCATTCCCGGACGAGGCGATGCCGTGCAGGCTGACGGGGACCTTGACGCGGACCGAGCCGAGGTGACCATTGTGGAGCTCGAGCCAGCGCCGCAGCCCGCCGGCGACGACGGTCAGGACCGCGTCATTGACGGTCGCCCCGTCGGTCGCGCGCGCCGCCTGTCGCATCGCATCGAACGGCACCGAGACGAGCGCCACCGAGCGCTGCGCATCGATGTTGCCGTCGAACGGTGACCGCAGCCAGGGGTGCGGGGTCTCCCGCACGGCGGCGCGCAGGCCACCCAGATGGCGCCTCGCCGGCGGGCCGGGCTTGGGCGCCGGCGATGGTGGTGCGGCCGGCCGTACCGCGGCCGGCGATCCCGGGCTGGGCGCCTCATCCCAGAGCGCCGCCATCGCGACGTCCATCATCGTCGAGCCGTCGGCCACGGCGTGGTGGAAGGACCAGATCAGGGCGCTGCCGCCCTGCGACAACCTCGGCACGAGCTCGATTCGCCACAGCGGTCGCGAGCGGTCAAGGCGCCGGGCGAAGGCACTGGCGACCGCCGACCTCAGCCCCGCCGCATCGAGGGGCTCGTCGTGGTCGACGACCACGTGCGCGTCGAGATCGACTTCCGGCTCGGCCGCCCACCACAGCTCGCCATCGATCTCGGTCAGACGCAACCGCATCGGCAGCGCGTGGCCGATGCGCGACGCAATCGACGCGCGGAGGCTCTCGGCGTCGATGCGATCGTCGAGCAGGATCACCTTGCAGGTGTGGCCGGCGACCGTCTCGGACTCGAGTGCGAGGATGCTCAGATCCTCGTCTGACAGCGGCCGAACGGTTTCGGGGGACAGCTGTTCGATCTGACGCCTCTAACCGGCCGGCACGGGCGCCGCCCCCACCCGCTCGCGCAGGAACGGGATCACGACCTCCGCGACGCGGGCTGGGTCTTCGAGGAAGGGCCAGTGGCCGAGTCCCTCGAGCAGGTTCACGGACGCCGACGGGAAGGACTCGCGCTGGCGGTCGGCCTGCTGCCACGGGATATAGGCATCGTCGGTGCCCCAGACCACGCATGCCGGCCGGTCCAGCCGGCGCAGCGGCTCGCTTAGGGCGGCGAATCCGGACGCAGGCGTCGCGCGGTAGAGCTTCAGCACCGCGCGCTTGGTCGGCCAGCCGCCGGACGCCTCGTACAGCCGGTCGATCGCAGGCGCGGGCAGGCGGGGGTTGTCGTGGCGGATGACGGCCTGGAACCCTTTCTTGCTGGTGGTCGCCATGAACGCCTCGCCGAGGCCGGGCGTGCGCCAGATCTTGGCCAACCGATGCCACGAGTAGTCGAGCAGCACGCCGGTGTTGATCAGAGTCGCGCTCGCGAACGCCTCTGGATGCTGGACGGCCCACAGCAAGCCCCACGCGCCGCCGAAGTCATGCATCACGAGGTGCACCCGCTCGATTCCGAGCTGGGCGAGGATCCCGTTGAGGTGTGCGGCGTAACCCGCGCTCGTGTAGTCGAAACGTTCGGGCTTGTCGGCGGCGCCGAAGCCCGGGAAGTCGGGCGCGAGCGAGCGCGCGAACTCGCCGGTCGCCGGTACCAGTTGCGCCCAGTCCTCCTTCGGGCCGGGGTTGCCGTGTACGAACACCACGGCTTCGGGCGCCGTCGCGTCGCCGGCCTGGAGGGCCGGCGACCGGACGCCGTTGACGGTCACGGTCACGGTCGTCATCTCGCTCACGCGGCGACCTCCTCGCGGACCTCGGTCTCGCCGGCGTCGCGGTGCTCGGCGCTCGACACGTACTCGGGCTTGCGATTGAGCCGCCGCCGGCGTGTGTCGGTGACGATCAGCTCGCGGAGCTCGCGGATGATCTCGCGCCGGTCGGCTCCTGGACGGCGCATCGCGACCCTCGCCGCCTTGACGAGCACCGGAGGCGTCACGACTGTCGAGGGTCGGCGCCGATGTTGGAGGACGTTTCCTAGGTCCGAAGCACGTCCCTCGCGCTCGAGCAGGCGCGTGGCCTCGACGAGCACCTTGGGGGTGGGCGTCGCGGCGCCGAAGTCGGCGGCCAGCCAGTAGATCTCGGCGGCGTCGCGGTCGCGCCACTGCGCCCAATCGCTGAGCGCGGCATCGAGCGCGCCGGGTGCGCTGCCGATTGCCCCGACGATCACCGGTGCGAGCGCCTCAGCTTGCCTGAACGCGTCGGAGATCCCCTGCCCGGGCGCCGGATCCTTGAAGTGGCCGGCATCGCCGACCAGCGCCCAGCCCGGCCCGGCGGACTCGCGGAAGAAAGTCTCGAACTTCACCATTCCGAGCATCTTTCCGACCCGGTGGCCGTCGCGCAGGATTTCGGCGACGGGCTCGCACGCCCGCATGTGCGCCATGTAGGCAGCCTCGCGGTCAGCGCGAAACTCGGGCAGGAAGCGCAGCGCTGGGAGCACGATCACGAGATACAGTCCGGCGTCGGTCGGCATCGCGATCACGAACCGCCCGTTCCAACGGTGAAAGACGAGCGATCCCATGAGCTCGGGGTCGGCGTTCTCGAAGTAACCCCAATAGCCGAACCGCTCGCCGGGGACGACGTTGTATTTGCGCGCCCCCGCAAGCTCGCCGACGGTGGAGTTGCGTCCATCGGCTCCGACGACGAGCTTGGCCATCAGCCTGCGGTCCTGTCCATCCGAGCGGACCTTGACCCCCGCCACGCGGCCGCCGTCATACACCAGGCCCGTGACGTTTGTGGCCGTCAGGGCCTCGGCGCCGGCGTCCGTCGCTGCGTCGAGCAGGATCGGGTCGAGCACGAACCGCCGCACGGACATGAATCCGCCCGCGTCCCCGGGGCGCTGGTCGATCTCGAACCTGATCTGGAGATCCTCCTGGCGCAGCTGCACCTCCGAGTAGGGCCGCGCGCCGGTCTCGAGGACGGCATCGAGCACCCCCAGCCGCCGCAGGAAGTTGATCGCGGGCGCCTGGAATATGTGCGTCGAGATGGTGTCCTTGGGAAACGTCGCCCGCTCGGCGATCGCAACCTTCAGGCCTTGGCGCGCCAGCAGCGTCGCCAGCGGAGCTCCCGCGCATCGCGCTCCAACGACGACTACGTCGAACGTGTCCTCCATCGGTCCCTCGCTTTCCCCATGGGTGGTGCGATTAAGCGCACCCCCGACCCATGTGGCCAGGATAACCCAGGAGCTCGCGTCCTGGCCGCTCGTCAGGGGTCGGACCGGGCGGCCCGTCGCCCGTCCGCGGCCCCGGGATCAGAGGCGGTTGTGGGTGGCGTGCGCGACCGCCCGCTTGTAGGCGCCGCCGGTCAGCCCCCACGATGGGCTGGTCCAGGAGAACGGCAGGATCTGGTACAGGTGCAGCTTCGAGAGGCCGACCAGCGCCTGATACGCGTAACTCGTGACGTGCTTCGGGCTGGTCGAACCCCAGGTGTGGCGCTCCGAGGTCCAGCCGTACTCGTTGACGACCAGCGGCGTCCGGCCGCGGCCGAACTTGCGCATCTCGGAGATCGCGAAGCGGGCCAGCGAGATCGTCACCTTCGGGTTGGGCCCGTAGGGGTGCACGGCGACGGCGTCGATCGGCTTGCCCTCGAAGGCCTTCAGCAACCGCGGCAGCGAGCTTTGGGTCCAGGCCAGGCCGCCGGTCATGACGCGCGTACCACGGCTGACGCGATGGATCGCGGTCCGGACCGCCTCGTACATCTTCGCGTACTGCTGCAGATTGACGTCCGGGCCCCAATTGTGGTTGTTGTCGGGCTCGTTCCAGACCTCGACGGTCTTGATCGGCAGGTAGGCCAGGGTGCGGTGCGCCCGCCAGAAGGAGCCGTGGGGGCCGTAGCGGCGCATGAACGCGGTCGCGTAGGCGGCGAAGTTCGAGTTCTTCGCCGGCGGAAGCGGCGTCACGAACCGGCCGCTCTTCAGGTGCAGTACGTGGGGTTTGTGCTCCTGGGCCCACTTGGGCGTGTACTCGAGCGTCGGCTCCCAGGTGAGATGCGCCTGAGCCATTTCGCTCACGATCGTGTCGTCGTAGTCCCAGTGATAGGTGTGATGACCGCGCACCGGCGGGCGAGGCTCAGCGCCCGCCCAATCAGAGTCCGCCCGGCCGATGCGGCCGCCCGCCGCATGCAGCGCATTCAGCGAGCTCATCACGTTCGCTGCCGACCACTGCCCGCGCTGCTGATTGATGAAGACGCCGCCGAGCCCGGCTCCGTATGTCGTCGCGTTTGCAGTTGCAGGAACCGCCAGCGCGAACGCCAGCAGGAGAAATGACAGGCAGCGTTTCATGAGCCTCCCAGTGGTTGCGGTGGTCAAAGACAAACCCAGGGACTGCCACTTGGACTCGCGCGCAGCTCCCCGGACAAGAAACACACGACCGCTTCGTTCGGTGCGGCCGCCGATGATCGTATCGGTGATATGTGGCCGCGCCTTGAACGACGGGCGATTGCGAGCGCTTTTGCAGCCGGGCAACAGCCGCTCGACGTCAGATTGATGACATTGGATAGCTGATCGGCGACGCGCTTGTCGATCCCGTGGGCACCCGATCGATGTCCGATTAACGACCACGACTTCGAGACCCAGGAGCTCAAACATGCGCCTCACGATCCACACATTTCTGACGCTCGACGGCGTCATGCAGGGCCCCGGTGGACCGCAGGAGGACCCCAGCGGCGGCTTTACCAATGGCGGCTGGCAGGTGCCATACGCTGACCAGGACATGGGGGAGATCGTCCAGGGGTGGTTTGAAAAGACCGACGCGATGCTGCTCGGCCGGACCACGTATCAGTTGATGGCGCCTTACTGGTCGGAGGTCACCGACCCGGATAACGACGTCGCCCGGGCGCTCAACGAACGGCCGAAATACGTCGTCTCGTCGACGCTCGAAGCCGGTGACTGGGGCCCGACGACGGTTCTGGACTCGCTCGAGGCGGTGCGCGAGCTCAGGGCGCGCAATGGGGGCGAGCTCCAGGTCCACGGAAGCGCCGGACTGGCGACGGCCCTTCATCGCGCGGGGCTGGTCGACGAGTACCGGCTGATGACGTTTCCGGTCACGGTCGGAGCCGGCAAGCGCCTGTTCACCAGCGACGCGCCCGCCAGCGGTTATGAGCTGCTGACAAGCCGCACGACCGGGGCGGGCGCGACGTACGTCGAGCTGCGGCCGACGCCGTTCACGGGCGGGCGCTCGTTCACCGTCGAGGAGGGCAAGCTGTCGACGTCCAATCCGTAGGCAGCTTCGCGCCGCCAGAGGGATGCGTGGCCGGCGCGACCCGCGCCAGCAGCGCCGCGACCTCGCGGCGGCTGCGGAGCACGATCACATCCCGGCCCGACGCAACGAGCAGCCGGAGAATGCGCGGGCGCTGGCGGCGGCGAAACGAGCTGACCCACGCGATAAACGGCCAGCTGATCCGGTCGTCGTACACGCCCAGCTCGGGGCGGTTGCGCCCCCGGAAGCGCAGCCGTCGGCGAACGATGCCCCACAGGCAGCTGCCCGTCGGGAGATCGAGGAAGATCGCTGTATCGGCCGCCGCAAGGCGTTCCTCGAGCACGCCGAGCTTCATCCCGTCGATCACCCAACGTCTGCCGGCTACCAGCTCACGATGGGTGTCGCGCCACTGCTCTGGGGTCGACTCGATCCGGACGCCGTCAACGTCCCGCCAGTAATGGCCGTCGATGTGGATCACCGGCAACTCGAGCAGCCCACCGAGCCGGCGCGACAGCGTCGTCTTGCCGGACCCGCCGCAGCCGATCACCGCGATCCGCTCCATCTCTTCGAACGTACGCCCGGGACCGGACGACAGGTGGCGGGGGTGGTCCTCGGCGAGCGAGTTGTCTAACGGGAACATATGGCCCGCCAAACAACTCGGTCCCGCTTGCGGGCCGGAGTCCAGCTTGCCCGGCGCGGACCAGGGCGCCGGCCAGGGTTGGCACCGGCGCGAGGAGCGCGACCGACCGGTACGTTCGCCCCGAGCGAATCAGGAGGTTTCACCGATGACGCAGACCCACGACGCCGGGGAGCTCACGTTCAGGTCGGTCTTGCCCGAGGACGTCGAGTGGAAGCCCTATGCGGCTTTCCCGCCGTCGGCGCGCCTCGCCGTGGTGGTCGGCAATCCGACCGAGCCGGGGCCGTACGTGATCAGGGTCAAGGTGCCCGCGGGCGTCAAGCTGATGCCGCACCGGCACCCCGAGGATCGCGTCTACACGGTGATCTCGGGCGTCTTCTACATCGGCTTGGGCGAGCAGTTCGACAGCGACAAGCTGGAGGCATATCCGCCGGGCGCAGTGATCGTTCTGCCCGGCGGCACCGCTCACTTCCATTGGGCGATGTCCGGTGAGTACGTCAGCCAGGTGTCGGCGAACGGGCCGCTCGGGCTCGAGTACTTCAATCCCGAGGACGATCCGCGAAACAGCGCCTAGCGTCGGACGGGCGGCCGGCCTACTCGACGAACTGCTGGCCGCCGTCGATGTCGAACGTGGCGCCGGTGAGGGCAGTGTTTCTCATCAGGTGAACGGCGAGCGCGGCCACGTCGCCCGGGCCGACCACGCGGCCGATCGGCAGCGTCGTGCGGAGCTGCTCGCGCCGGTCGTCGAGACCGTCGCCGAGCAGCGATGCGGACAGCTGCGTGTCGACGAAACCGGCGGCGATCAGGTTGACGCGCACGGGGGCGAGCTCGAGCGCGAGGGCCGCGACGAACGGTGGCAGCACCGCGGTCGCCGCCGAGGCGATTCCGAGCTCGCGGCTGATCCGCCGACCGCCGGTGCCTCCCATCAGCAGCAGCGTTCCACCCGACCTCATCTTGCCCGCCGCCGCGCGGGCAACGTTCAGGCCCAGCACGACGTGGCCGCCGAGCGCATCGCGTACGTCGTCGGAGTTCATCTCCAGCAGTGGGCCGTAGCGCGGCCCACCGGCGGTGACCAGCACGTGGTCGATCGGGGTCGGCAAGCCGTCGAAGAAGCGGGCGAGCGACTCGGAGTCGTTGGCGTTAAACGCGGCGACGCTCCGTGCTCCGACCTGCCGCGCCGCCTCCTCGAGCCGGTCCCGGTTTCGCCCGGTGAGAACCACCTCGGCGCCCTCGGAGCGTGCCCGCCGGGCGGTCTCGAGCCCGATCCCGGCGCTGCCGCCAATCAGGACGACGGTCTGACCGAGCAGCTCGGGTTCTCGTTGCGAGGAGGGAGGTGTGGCGCCGGTTGTCATGGCTCCTTTTAGAGGCTCGGTGTCAGCGTGCGCGGGACGGCAGGTTCGCGCGTGCCGTGACGTGTCGCGCCCGTCACGTCCCTGGTCGGTTGCACTGGTCCCCGGGTCCAGACCAGGGTCCCGACGGGCGCGACCGATCGCTCGATGCGAGATGCTTGGCTGGCAAAAATCGACAGCTGGAGGTCAGTATGAGCAGCGCAGGCGCAAGTCCAGACGCCGCGACCGACGGCCCGGTGCCGGCGACCGTCGACCTGAAGCTCGAGGCCGTGGCATTGCCCGTTTCTGACGTCGACCGGGCAAAGCAGTTCTACGAGAATCTCGGCTGGCGCCTGGACGCCGACATCGCCCTCGGTGAGGACTTCCGGATCGTCCAGCTGACGCCCCCTCACTCGGAGTGCTCGATTCACTTCGGCAAGGGCCTCACCACCGCCGCGCCCGGATCCGCTCAACGATTGCTGCTCACGGTCAGTGATATCGATGCGGCGCGCGCTGAGCTGATCAGCCGTGGCGCGAACGTCGGCGAGGTGTTCCACCTCGACAGAGGCCCAGTACCGGGGCCCGACCCGCAGGGACGGACGTACCAGACGTATGCCTCGTTCAGCGATCCGGACGGCAACTCGTGGCTGCTGCAGGAGATCACGGCGCGCCTTCCCGGCCGAGTGTGGGAGAGCTGACATGGACATCGCATCGCTGGCAGACCTGCTCCACGAGACGGCCGAGCACCACGACCCATATGAGAAGTCGCACGCCGCGCACGACTGGTGGAACTGGTACGCCGCCTACATGGACGCGCGTCAGCAGGGAAAGACGTCCGAGGAAGCGTCGGCGGCCGCTGGGCGCTACATGGAGGAGACGTTCCACGTCGCGGCCCTGTGATGCGCCGCGGTCAACTCGTCGGCTGGCCCACTTCGATCAGGTAGCCATCGGAGTCGCGCACATAGCAGCGGGGGGTTAGGTCTCATGAGCACGTCCGACGCTCGGTCGTCCAACAACCACCGCGGGTCCCATGCCTGGTTGCAGTCCTGGGCACACCTGATGGTCGATCGTCGCAGCCCCGGCTACTGCAGGGTGACGTTTGACCACCCTCCGATCAACACGATCACCGCGACGACGGTGGTCGAACTCGCCGAGCTCGTCGACCTGATCGAGGACGACTCAGACCTCAACGTGGTCGTGTTCGACACCCTCAATCCCGACTTCTACCTGGCGCATTACGACGCGGAGGACGATCCGGGCAAGACCGCTGCGCTGCCGACCGGTCCGACGGGAATGCACGCGTGGCTTGACCTCCTCGCGCGCCTCTCCCGAGCGCCGGTGGTCAGCATCGCGTCGATCCGCGGACGCGTCCGCGGGGCCGGAAGCGAGTTCGCGCTGGCGTGCGACCTGCGGTTCGCCTCGCGGGAGAACAGCCTGCTCGGTCAGTTCGAGATCGCGACCGGCGTCGTTCCCGGCGGCGGAGCGATGGCCCGTCTCCCGCGGCTCGTGGGTCGCGGCCGGGCGCTCGAGATTCTCCTCGGCAGCGACGACCTCGATGCTCGCCGGGCGGAGCAGTACGGCTACATCAACCGCGCGATCGCCGATGGCGAGCTCGAAGCCGAGGTCGACGCGATCGCCTTGCGGCTCGCGCGATTCGATCACGATGCGATCGCGCGGGCGAAGTCGTATGTCGATCGCGTGACGCTGCCCGCCGATCGAGAGTTTCCCCCTGCGCTGAACGATTTCTTCGAGATGCTCAGCCGGACTGCCCAGCGGGAGCGGCTAGCTCGGCTCGAGGCGCTCGGGTGGGGCACCGACAGTGACCTCGAACGTCGTCTCGGGGAGCGCGTGGTCGAGGCGAACTCGGAGGAGTGAGCTCAGCTCGGCTCCGGGCCCGCGAGTCCGGTCGCGAGTTCCCGGCGGGAGTGAATCGCCAGCTTGCTGAACACCTTGCGCAGGTGCCACTCGACCGTCCGCGGGCTCAAGAACAGGCGCGCGCCGATTTCCCCGTTCGACAGTCCGTCACGGGCCAACTGGGCGATCTGGCGCTCCTGCGCGGTTAGATCGTCGCGCGTGGTGACCGTCCGTTTGCGCACCTTTTCGCCGGTAGCGAGCAGCTCGATACGCGCCCGTTCGGCGAACGCCTCCATCCCGATGTCGTTGAGCAGCTCATACCCGGCACGGAGGGCCACGCGCGCGTCACGGCGGCGACTGTCGCGCCGCAGCCATTCGCCGTAGAGCAGGTGGGCGCGCGCCAGCTCGGGACGGAGTCTGGTCCGGCTAAGCCGATCGATCGCCTCGACGTGCAAAGCCTCAGCTGCGCTGCCCTCGCTGAGCAGGGCGCGCGCGCGGGCCTCGAGGCCGAGGCCCCAGTCGGTGGCGATCACGCTGTTGCGCTCGGCGAGTCGCTCGAGGGCCCGCTGCGCGACCTCGCGCTGATCGCTTCTGGCGGCGGCCTCGACCACCTCGGGCAGCGCCCAACCCGCCACGACCAGCTCGGGCGTGGCGTCAGCCGCATCCTGCGCGGGTGACAGGGCCTCCCGGTAGCGGCCGAGGCCGTTGAGGACGATCGCCCTGGCGTGATCGGCGAACTCGATCGCCGTTCCCTGTCCGCCGGCAGTCGCGTCACGGATCGTGCTCTCGCTCAGGCTCCAGACGTCACCTTCCCGGCCCTGGAAGCCGCGCAGGAAGAGGGTGCCGTAGCTCAGAACCTGTGTCCCGGTGGCCTCGGTAACCGCATCGGCCTCCGCGATCAGCTGTTCCGCGCGCTCGAATTCGCCACCCATGGTCACCGCCTCGGTGAGGATGTGGAGCCCGACGGCCAGCACCGTGAGGGCGCCCGCGTCTCGGGCCAGCTGCACCCCGCGAGAGGCGATCGCGACGCAGCTCTCGTAATCCCACACGACGACGGCGCCGACGGTCGCAAGCCAGCCCCAGCGAAGGATCTCGTCGACCGACGCGCGTTGGCCGGCGAAACCGGTCGCGGCCTGCTGCAGGAGCGGGGTCGCGGCGGAGCGCTCGCCGGTCAACAGCAGCGCGAAGCCGTCGAGCAGTTGGTCGCTCGGACGCGTGGCCTCCGCCAGGGGGGCAGCTCCGCGAGCCTCGCGTGATACGTCGTAGAGGCTTCCGGCGCTCGCCAGCTTGCCCGCAAACAGAGCCGCGCTCCAGGCGTCGAGGTATGTCTCGCGCGCAAGCTTTGGATCGAGGGGCTCGAGCGTCTTCGCGGCGCGCAGCAGGAGCGGTGGCGCGTCGCTCCCGCGTCGCTGGGCATACGCCGCCATCCCCTGCAGCAGATCGAGACGCCCGCGCTGGAGCTCGTCCAGCGGTCCCGCCTGCGCGACCGTCATCGAGTTCAGCGCCGATTCGTAAGCGCCGGCGCTTAGACCGAGACGCGCCGCTGTAAGTGCCCGCTCGGTCCGCTGCTGGGGGTCGGCGGAAAGCGCCACGGACCGCTCCAGAAAGGCGGCCGCGGCGGCGAGCCCGCCGCGTGCCTGCGCGCGGCCGGCGGAGCGCTCGAGCTCGAGGGCCACCGCTTCGTCAGGGCCTGCCGCCGCCGCTGCGAGGTGCCACGCGCGCCGGTCTGGATCCAGCTCCGGATCGGTGACCTCGGCCAGCGCCAGGTGGACCGCGCGGCGCTGCTCGGCGGGCGCGGCCCTGTAGGCCGCCGAGCGGACCAGCGGATGGCGGAACGTCACCCGCCCGCCGATCGACAGCAGTCCATCCGTCTCCGTCGCCGCCAACGGTGCGCCGATGCCGAGCCGGTCGGCTGCCTGCCAGAGCAGCAGCGGATCCCCGACGGGCTCGGCTGCGGCCACCAGCAACAGCGTGCGTGTGTCGTCGGGCAGGGCGTTGACCCTGCGCTCGAAGCTTTCCTCGATCCGGCCCGAGAGCGCGCGGGCGCCGAGCAGGCCGAATCCGCCCGCGAGCTGGGTGGCCGTCAACCCTCGGGGCAACTCCAGCAACGCCAACGGATTGCCGCGCGTTTCGGCCACGATCCGATCGCGGATCCGCTCGTCGAGCAGGAACCGCACCGCTGATGACAGGAGCGCTCGCGCGTCGCCGTTCTCCAGGCCGCCCACCTCGAGCTCGGGTAGCCCCCGCAGCTCCTCGCCCGGCTCGCGCGCCGCGAACACCAGCCCGACGGGCTCAGCCAGCAGCCGTCGCGCCGCGAACGCGAGTGTCCGCGCCGAAGCGTGATCGAGCCACTGGGCATCGTCGACCACGCACAACAGGGGACGCTCCTCGGCGGTCTCGGACAGCAGGCTCAAGACCGCAAGTCCCACCAGGAAGACGTCGGGCGGGGATCCTCCGGTGAGCCCGAAGACGACCGCCAGCGCCTCACGCTGGGGCTCGGGGAGGCGATCCAGCCGATTGAGCATAGGCGCACACAGCTGATGGAGGCTGGCGTATGCCAGCTCCATCTCCGACTCCACGCCGACGGAGCGAACGACGTTGAGATCCTGCGCCGACTCGACGAGGTGCTCGAGCAGGGCCGTCTTACCGACCCCGGCCTCGCCTCTCAGGACGAGCGTTCGGCCTTCGCCCTGCCGGACAGCGGCGACCGTGGCCTCGAGCACGGCGGACTCATCGGCCCGCCCGCGGAGACCAGCGCCTCGCCCCGGTTCGGGAAGAGCGTTGTCCATGGTCCCGAACGCATGCTAGGGAATCTCCACGAGATTGGTTTAGAAGCGCTGGCCGCCGCGCCCGCACCAGTCGTCAGGACTGCACGAATGCCAGCAGGTCGGCGTTGATCGTTTCGGCCTCTGTGGTCGGCATGCCGTGCGGGAACCCCGCGTATGTCTTCAGCGTCCCGTTCTGCACCAGCTCAGCGGACAGGGGCCCGGAGTCGGCGTACGGGACAACCTGGTCGTCATCGCCGTGCATGACCAGAACCGGCACGCTGATCTGCTTGAGGTCCTCGGTGAAGTCGGTCTGTGAGAAGGCGACGATGCCGTCGTAGTGAGCCTTGGCGCCGCCCATCATTCCCTGGCGCCACCAGTTCTCGATGATCGCTTCCGACGGTTCGGCGCCCGGGCGGTTGAAGCCGTAGAAGGGGCCCGATGCGAAGTCGCGGTAGAAGACCGACCGGTGGGTGGCTACCTGCGCCTGCAGATCGTCAAACACGCTCTTCGGCAGGCCCCCGGGGTTGGCCTCGGTCTGCAGCATCAACGGCGGGACTGAGCTGATCAGCACCGCCTTGGCGACGCGGCTCTCGCCGTGCCGCGCGATGTAGCGCACCACCTCGCCGCCGCCGGTCGAGTGCCCCACGTGGATCGCGTCGTGCAGGTCCAGGTGCTCGGTCACCGCCGCCAGGTCATCGGCGTAATGATCCATATCGTGACCGCCGTCGGTCTGCGTCGAGCGTCCGTGGCCCCGGCGGTCGTGCGCGATGACGCGGTAGCCGCGCAGCAGGAAGAACATCATTTGGGTGTCCCAATCGTCGGCCGAGAGCGGCCAGCCGTGGCTGAAGACGATCGGCTGCCCCGAGCCCCAATCCTTGAAGAAGATCTCGGTGCCATCGGTCGTGGTTATCGTGCCCATGCGCTGCGGCCTCCGTTCTGGTCGGTTGGGTCCTTGCCTTGCAAGATCGCACTAACGATGCCCGTTCGGGTGACCAACTCGCGCCCGGGGTACGACGGGTCGCGACACTGGTCTCCGTTCGGCGAGCCGGCGGGCGGGCGGGCTGCGAGCTGATCGTCAGCCACCGGGGCAGCCACCAGGCCGATCGGCCGTAGATGTGCATGGTCGCCGGGACGACGGTCATCCGGATGACACAGGCGTCGATCAGCACGCCGAGTGCCAAGGCGAACCCGAATGACTTGGTAGTCGGATCGGGGGAGAAGATGAAGCTGGCGAAGACCAAGATCATGATGATCGCCGCTGAGCCGACGACCTTCGCGCCGTCCGCGTACCCGTCGATCACCGCGGCTTCGGGATTCTCGTGAAAGGACTCCTCTCGCATGCGTGACTCCAGGAAGACCTCGTAGTCCATTGCCAGGCCGAAGAGGACGCCGAGCAGGATGATGGGCAGGAAGCTGAGGACGGGACCGGGACTGGCGATGCCGAAGACCCCGGTGAGGCGGCCTTTCTGGAAGACGAAGGTGACGGCACCGAGAGTCGCCTAACGTCGAGCGATAAGGCGGGAGCGACGGGACTCGAACCCGCGACCTCCGGCGTGACAGGCCGGCGCTCTAACCAACTGAGCTACGCCCCCTGACGGGGACTCTCAGTATGCCAAGCCCTCTGGGTTGTCGCAGTCGCGCCCGTCGCCGGGTGCGAGCAGCCGCAGGCTCGGCAAGCGCGGAGAGCTTGGGAGGAACGCATCTCGAATTCGCAACTTTTGGTCGCCAATCGGGTTTCAGTTCCCGCAAGCGGTGCTCCTGGGCAAGTGCTCAACCCGGCCGTGGGTGCTGCCTAGTGAGGATCGACGGTGGGGACCCCTGGAAGCGGGTCCCCACCGTATTTAACCGGTCGTTGCGCTTGCCCAGATGCGCTCCATCACGGCCCGCGAGAAGCGCTCGTAGCGCTCGGGCGAGTACTGCTCCGCATCGGTCAGCAACATCCTTCCGGCCTCTTCGCTGAGGCATCGGATCGTCCGGGCGCCGAGCTCGACGTCCAGGTCGGCTGGGATTCCGGAACGCTCGATCGCCCACCGGACAAGCGCCTCGATGCGCTGCAGGACCAGGGCTCGGTTGCTCTCGACGTGCTCGCGCACGATCGGCGGCGTCCCCTCGGGTGGCAGCAGGATGATCCGCCACGTCAAGGGTCGGGTCGCGACGGCGTCGAGAAAGCGCCGGACTCCTTGGGCGAACAGCTCAGCCGGATCGCCTTCCCCGGGCGAGTCCGGGACCACGACCGCGAGCTGCTCGAGTGCGTAGCGCTCCTCACGCTCGATCAGCGCCTGAAGCAGCCGGCCCAGGTTCTGAAAGTGGTCATAGATGACCGGGCGGGTGACGCCGGCCGTGCGCGCGATCGCCTCGATCGATACACCCTCGTAGCCCTGCGAGACGATCACGCTGAGGGCCGCGTCAATCAGCTGCTCGCGGCGCTGCTGCGGCGGCATCCGAGGCGCGTACCGCCGACGCTGCTGGGGGGCTGCGTCTGATGGTCGAGGCGTCATCCGCTCCTATCGGCCACCGTAGCACGGAGACCTACACCCCTGTAGCTTCACCTGACGCACGGGGGCGCTAGGTTGAGGTGCGGTGCTGCCCGTATTCGACGGACACAACGACGCGCTGACTGCGGACGGCCATGAGGCGCTCGCTTCTGGCCGTGACGACGGTCATCTCGATATCCCGCGGATGAAGACCGGAGGCGTGCGCGGCGCGATCTTCGCCGTCTTCAGCCCGTCCGACGAGGACCACGACTGGGAGCCGATCACGCGCGACGACGGCGCACTCGCGGTCGAGCTCGCCACGCAGGTTCCGCATCCGCAGGCGGCGGCGTACGCGTCGGCGGCGGCCGGGCGCCTTGCCAGCCTCGAGCGCGACGGACACGTCACGATCGCGCGGACGATCGACGACCTCGACGCAGCTGGAGCCGGAGACGGACCGCCGGCGGCGGTGCTCCATCTCGAGGGTGCCGAGGCGATCGACGCCGGACTCGAGGCGCTGGAGTTGTGGTACGCGGCCGGATTGCGGTCACTCGGGCCGGTCTGGAGCCGGCCGAACGAGTTCGCGCACGGGGTGCAATTCGTCTGGCCGTCGTCGCCCGACATCGGCCCGGGCCTCACCGCTGCCGGCGAGGCGTTGGTCCGCCGCTGCGCCGAGCTCGGGATCCTGGTCGATCTCAGCCACCTCAACGAGGCCGGCTTCTGGGACGTGGACCGCGCCGGTGTCGGCCCGATGGTTGCCTCGCATTCGGGCGCGCACGCCCTGTGTGCGTCATCGAGGAACCTGACCGATCGCCAGCTCGACGCAATCGGCGCCTCGGGCGGCTTGGTCGGCATCGTCTATGCGACGCCGTTCTTGCGTCCCGACTTCGCCGACGATCCCGACACGCCGCTCGAGCTGATCGCCCAGCACGCCGCCTATATCGCCGAGCGGATCGGCGTCGAGCACGTCGGCCTCGGATCGGACTTTGACGGGGCGACGATCCCAGCTCCGGTCGGCGACGTGGCCGGCGTCCCCAAGGTGCTTGACGCGCTGCGCGAGGTCGGCTTCAGTCCTGACGAGGTCGCCGCGATCGCGTGGGGCAACTGGCGCCGGGTTCTTGACGCCTGGTGGAACTAGGGGCCAGGCGCTCGCGCGTCAGCGACGGCGCCGGCCTTGACCGCAGCTCAAACCGATCGCCGTTCTGCGGGTTCACGGAGATGGATGAAGTGCGCAGTTCTCCCAGTCAAAAGGTGACGGAAGCGCTCGCAACCGTCGGTCGTTGTCCTGATAGTCGCGGTGAAGGTGACGGCCGATCACAACCGCCGCGACGGTGGCCGCGCCGGCCTGTTTCAGCGTCGCCGCGGCGCTGCGAGCGTTTGCGCCGGTGGTCCATGTGTCGTCGATCAGCAGCACCGCCTCGCCCGTAAGATCGCGGACCGACTCGAACTTCAGCGTGCTGTACGTGCGCGGTTTGACCGCTGCCGTCGAGCGCCTGAGCACGCGTTCGTACCGGCTCCGGGTCGGTTCGGCGAGCTCGCCGACGATCCGGTGCAGCGGATGGGTGCGGTCGCGCTCGAGGGTGCTCGACGGCACGGTCGTGGCCAATCCGAACGCCTCGGTCCCGGCAGCGCGTGCGATGCACCTCTCGTGGAGCGCCAGAAAGCGCCAGATGACGGCGGCGAGTTCGACCTCGAAGCGGCGGGCGACGACGCCCGGAGGGCGTTTGTAGCCGGCTAGCGCGTGATGCAACTGCTCATGGGCGATGCTGTACGACACCGGCGCGACCGCATCGAGCCACTCCGGAGCCCGTTCGCACCTGAGACAGCGCCGGCGGCCGTCGGTCAAGTCCAGACACGATTGGCACACGCCCGGGCCCGGTCGGGGGCCAAGCATGAAATTCCCGTACAGGTCAGTCAGATCGGCGACCCGCGGCATCGCGGTCGCGCCTAGGCCACGAGGGCGTCGCTCGACGTCAGCCGCTCGAGCACCGGCGTGATCTCGGCCGGATCACCGAACACGTGGACCCCGGGCTGGCCGGCGAGGGCTCGCGCCCACGCTTGATCGACGAGGGTGTCGCGCGATGAACACGGGCCGTCCCTGACGCTGTGCCAGTCGCGCTTGCACGCGCGCTCCGCTCGTCTGCGAGGCCTCGACGATCACGGTCGCGAGGGTCAAGCCCGACATCACGGCATTGCGCATCGGGAAGCTCGTCCGGGTTGGGCCTGCATCGGGCCAGAACTGGGACACGACGGCGCCCGCGGATGCGATCTCGCTCTGGAGCGCGGCGTTCTCCGCGGGGTAGGCCTGCTCCAGCCCGGTGCCGATGACGGCGATTGTCCGCGCGCCGATCGCGAGCGCGGTCGTGTGCGCTGCGGTGTCGATCCCGGCCGCGAGGCCCGAGACGACGGTGAAGCCGCGCTCGGCGAGATGGCCGGCGACTGCGTTGGCCAGCTTCAGTCCCTCGTTCGAGGCTCTTCGACTTCCGATCACGGCGACCGAGCGCTGATCGCGGCGGGGGTCCAGCCGACCGGCGACGAACAACAGCGGGGGTCGGTCATGGACCGCGCGGAGGTTGATCGGGAACCCGGGGTCCAACACGGTGACCGTCGTCATGCCCTCGGCCTGCCAGCTCGCCACGTCTGCGGCGGCTCGTTCGATGAGCTCGTCGGAGCTCGGCGCGACCGGCAACAGCGTTTGGCCGTCATCGCGCTGCGCCAGCTCGCGCTCGAGCACCGTCAGTGCGCTCGCATCCGATTCGACGAGCTCCGAGTAGTGAGACGGAGGTCGGCCGCCAATCCTCAGCAGCGCGACCAGCGCGGCGGTCTCGTGCGGGGTCATTCGCCGAGGCTATTGCCGATCGCCGACGGCGGGCGTCGCGCCCGGGGAGGGCGCGGTCAGCTGTGGTGCTCGGGCGCCAGCTCGGGGGCGGCGTGGAGGTCGGGCGTGGCGGTCGGCTCGGCCGCGGCGGTCGGCTCGGGCGTCGTGTCCGGCTCAGAGGGCGTGTCCGGCTCAGAGGGCACGTTCGGCTCAGAGGGCACGTCCGGCTCAGCGGGCGCGTTCGGCTCGGACGTCGCGGCTGGTTGAGCTGGCGGCTCGGGCTCGGGCTCGGTGTCCGGCTCAGAGGGCGTGTGCGGCTCAGAGGGGGCGTTCGGCTCGGACGTCGCGGCTGGTTGAGCTGGCGACTCGAGCTCGGGCTCGGGCTCGGACGCGGCTGCGGTCTGTGGCTCAGGCCCGGCAATTGGTTCTGGTGGCGCGGCCGGCTCCGCCGGCGCGGCCAGGTCGGCGTGCCCAGCCGGGTCGGCCTCGGCGTCCGCCTGGACCGCGGCATCGGGGACCGCGGACAGCTCCGACCCCGCAGCTTGCTCGGTCTCAGGCGGCTCGTCGCCGAACGCAGGTGGCACCGCCGCCTCAGTGACGGCAGTGCTGGTGGACGCAGCGTCCGCGACCGGCTGGGGCTGCGGCTGACTGATCGGGTCCGGCTCACGATCCTCGCCGCTGATCGCGGATCTGAAGTCGCGCAAGCTGGCGCCGAGCGTCTTCGCCACCTCCGGCAAACGCTTGGGCCCGAGGACTACCAGCGCCACGACGAGAATGAGCAGGAGGTGCGTTGGTTGGAGAATGTCGCCGATCACTGCAGCTCAGGGTACCTCCACGCCACCGGATCGGCCAGTGGGGTCCGCATCCCATCGTGTTACCCGGCCGACGGATGCCCGCCGACCAGGACCGACACCCGGCGGCTGCTCGCTGGCGCGTACGGGTAGTTGCCCATCGGCAGGGACGCGACCTGGAACCAATAGGCGCGGTGGATGCCCGCACTCCCGAGGCCGAACGTGTAGCTCGTCGTGAAGCGTCCGTCGCCACCGACGTGTTCGTGCACGCCGTAGGTCGTAAAGGCGGATCCCAGCCCGATTCGCAACCGGATCAGCGCACCCCCGGGTGGCAGGTGCCCGCCGTCAAGCCTGCCGACGATGCGAACGGTCTGACCCCAGGCAACGCGGCGCGGAGTGACGCGGAGCAACTGGATCCTCGCCGGAACAATCTCGCGCGCGAGGCCGGACACCGATGACTCGGAGTTCGGTCCACCCGCGTACGCGGCTTCAATAAGGCGTGATGGGCCTGCCGGCACCCGGGCGGTCCAGCTCCCGTTCGCCGCGGTCGTCACGGTCGCGATCGATGTGAAGAGCCGGCGTCCATCGTTCGGCGCGGCGAGCACGTTGACCGACTGCCCGCCCAGCGCGGCGCCCGTATACGTGCCGAGCCATCCGTGCACGGTGATCGCCTGGCCGTGGCGCGCCCTGATCGAGAGCTGGTGCTTGTGCAGCGCCGCGCCAGAGCTGCACTTCGTCCCCGTGCCGCGCTTCGCACGAGAGGGCCGCCGAGCCGGATGACAGCGCAGTTGACTGACGATCGGCGAGAACGCGATCGCCGACACCGTGGGAACCCCGATCTTCATCTCGAACGTCTGAACGGCCGACCGTCCATGCACGCCCGCTCCGTCGACCGCGTTGTTCTCGGACACGCACCGCACCTGGTGCTGGCCAACGCCGGCCACCCCCACCCGATCGCTTCCACCACCATGCCAGCGCCACGGGCCACCGTCGACCGAGCACGAGATCCCGGCGACGCCCGACGGACCAGCGCTCGCGGTCGCCGTCACATACTGGGTGCCGGCCGTCGACGCCGCGTCGGTCGGCCCGGCCAGCGCGACCGTCGGCTGCTGGTTATCCACGTCAATCGTCCGCGTGTAGTTGACCTCCTCGCCCGCTGCATCCCAGGCGCCGATCCGCAGCTGATTCGGACCTTGCGCGTAGCCCTCGGTCACCACCGAGTCAACGACCGGACCGGCGGCACACTGCTGCCACGTCGACGGGTCACGCGTCGACGTCGTTCCCGGCAGGGGCAGATCCCCGAAGTTCGCGACGAGACCGCACAGTCCCGACGGCGAGTCTCCCCAGAACTCCAGGTTCCACGTGCCGCGCACCCAGCCCTTCGACAGCCAAAGGCCTCTGCGGCGACGAGAGCACGGGGCCGGAGGTCTCGTGGACCGACAGCACGATCGGCGCCGACTTGAATCACGCCGATGCGGTCCGTTCCGCGTGCATGGCGTTCTTGCCGCACACCATCAAGAGGCCGAAGTCCCTCGACGAGAACGGACCAAGCTGGTGCCTGTCTCGTTCGGCGGGATGTTCGAACTGCCCCCCTGCCAGTAGAAGTCGCCGCCGTATTGACCCACGCTTCCAGCATTGACGCCGCTGTGCGCTACAGCCGCCCGGATGGGACCGGTCGCTCCCACGATGACCAGCCCTGCGGGCGCGTTCGCCTGCCAGATCGCGCCTGCTCCTCGTGTGTAGCTCGAGCCGCCCGAGTTGATACTCAACTGCTCCGCTCGGGGCACCGGGCACTTCGAGTCATCGTCATGCCCTGGTCGTGAATAGGCGTGAAAGATCTCGTTCGGGTACGCGTCCGCACGATGACTCGACCGTCTCGTCGGCGCGGGCGACGCATAGCTGCGAGGCAGCGCGGCGATCGTGATGCAGCAGCTACGCGCACGCGCAATGTGACCGCAGCAAGCGGCTGGACCGTGCGCTCCGTTCATCGATGATCACGGCTGCGGGCAGATAACGGCTACGTTCACCGCTGTCTGCGGAGCAGACAACACGGACCTGCGCGCCGACGAGATGGCCAGTCTTGTTGCCCGCGCTCAGCACGGCGCACTTGCAAACGCCGGCGCCGGGAGCTAGCGTCGGTAGTGGCGAGCGAAAAGCATGCGCGGGGTATGGCACGACCCCAGCTCACGACGCCGCCCGGGACCCCTCCCGGTCTTCGGTCCAGTCGAACGATGTGAGCGCGAGGCCGTGATGCGGTGACGTGACCGTTCTCGTCTACCTGGGCCCAGTCGCGCACGTACCCTGCGATCGAGCCCTTCTGGAGCTTGACCGGCGTGACCGAGTGGTTCTTCAGCTGGCGGGTGCCGACGCTGCCCGCGCCTAGCGTGGCCGCTGCGTAGCTTGTGCCGCCGAGGGCGACGAACAGGGCGAGGTAGGCGATCACGTTGCTCTTGAAGTGGTTGAGGGCTCTGCTCATCGAGGCTCTCTTTCGGAGGTCAGCTGTCAGGGGAGCTGCCGGGCGCGAGGGCGCCGTCGGCTCCGGTGGCGGGTTGGCTGCCCGAGCTCTTGGCGGATCCGCTGCCGGAGCTCTGGCCGGATCCGGTGCTGGAGGCTGGGGCGGTTTCGGCGCTGGCGTTCGACGTCGGGCTGTTGACGACGGTCGATGCGGCGGCGTTCGATGACGACGAAGTGGTAACGGGGCTGCTCGTCGACGGCGACGACGAAGATGACGCGGCCGGCGAGACCGGGGTTGTGACCGGCTGCGTCACCGCCGCCGTGACGGCCGCATGGCTCGGGGAGGTGGCTTTGTGTCTCACGGGCGTTGGCCGGTGGTGGTGCGTAGTGGAGAGGTCGCAGTGCTCGGGCGCTGGAGGCGACCGCGCGATGTGCCGCTGCGCCTACGAACACCGACGGGGACACTCGCGATGCGCTTAACGACGACGACGACGATCGCCGCGGCACGCCCTGGCCGCCACCACCGACGAGCAGGACCGCGAGTACCGCCGCTGCCGCCACCGCGACGAGCCCGACGAGGAGCGCGCGGCCGCGCGCGAGCGATCGTGGCCGGCCAGCCGAGCGAGCCGGTGTAGGGGGCCGCTGCACCGCATCCCGCTGCACCGCATCCTGGACCGCCGCTGAGCTCTCGCCCCAGAAGTCGTCAGCCGTGGGAGCAGGGCCGCCAGATGGTCCGGGTTCTGACGAAGTTCCGAACGGGATCAGGTCCTCGCGTGGGCCGAGCCAATCCCGCGGCAGGCGGACGACGTTGTCGTCGAGAACTCCCTCCCTGCCTGCGCGATCGCTCGTATCCATGCGGTTTGCAGACCTTTTCTCCTCATCGGACGCGGATGCGTCTCCCGTGGGCGCTATTATACGCCTGAATTAGTTCCAGTTTGTCTCAATTAGAAACGAAAACCATGGTTCCGGCCGATTCGGAGGAGTCGTATCTGACCGTCGCAGAGGTCGCGGCGACGCTCAAGCTCAACCAGCAGACGGTCCGCAATTGGATCGATCAGGGGTCGTTGCCGGCGCTGCGCGTCGGCCGACGCGTACGGATCAAGCGTTCGGACTTCGAGCGGATCCTCGAACAGGGCTACAGCGGCCAGGCCTCGTCGTCGGCGACTCCGGGGCCGAGTGCGGATGACTTCTGGGGTGGCGAGCTCGTCGGGCTCGCCGATCCGGGACGCGCCGCGGCGACCGAGACGGTCGCGCCCGAACCGAATCCGGTGCCGACCGACGAGCCATGAGCTTCGGCGATGACCTCGACCGCCAGCGCGCGCAGATCATGCGGGCCGTCCGGCACGCGAGCGAGGGCTGGGCAGAGGCGATGCGCGCGCACAAACTCGCGCCGCCGGATCCGGGATTCGCGCAGCGGTTGAGCGCGCTGGCGGGAGCGGCCGCCGATGAGCAGGTCGCCTGGGAGCACGCGCATGCGGCGGGTCTGTTGTGGCGGCCGGTGCCCGGGGCCGAGAACGCCGCGCCCCCATACGAGCTCCGACCCGACACAGGCCGTCGCGGGCCTAGCCGAGCTGTGGGCGCGCTTCGACGCGGCGGTTGCAGGCCTCAACGAGGCCATAACCGGCTCGGACGCCGCCAAGGTCGCGGATGCGTTTGGCGAGATGTCCGAGGCCGCCGGGGCGCTGGCCGACGCGGTAGCGAGCGAGGACTCCACGGCCGAGCGGGCGCCGGCCGCGCAAGCCACCCGGGGAGCCGCCTGAGCTCCCGGGACCGCGAACCTATGCGTGAAACACCCGAGGACCTGAAGCGGCTGCAAGCGCTGCTGGACGACAGCGCCACCAGAGCGAGCCCATTTCTGCGCAGATCGTTTGAGATCCCCGAGCGCTCGCTGTCGGCCCAGCAGCTCGCGAGCCATCTGACGGGATCGCTGACGGTCGCGCTGGCGACGGTGACCGCAAAGGGCGAGCCGCGCGTGGCGCCGATCAACGCCCTCTTCTACCGCGGCTCATTTCACATCCCAACCGTCGCTCAGGCCGCCCGCGCACGGCATCTTGCGAAACGGCCGGGCGCGAGCCTCACGTACTACGAAGGCAACGAACTGGCGGTGATCGTGCACGGACAGGCGGCCGCCATCGCGCAGGGTACGGCCCCATTCGACGAGCTCGACGAGATCCAAATGCAGTCCGGCCAGCAGAGCCCGCGCGCCTGGGCAGGCGACGCCGTCTACCTCAAGGTCGACGCGAGCGCCGTGTACACGTACGCGAGTAGCCCGGCCGCCTACTGAAAAGCGAGCTCAACGCGGCAGACCGGGTCAGCGCAGCGCGGATACGCTTGCTCGCTCCAATGCCGCCGATCTCGCGACCGTCGATTCACCTTCCAGCCCCCGGGACCAAGCGGGCGGTTGTGATCGGTGCCGGCTCGTTCGGGACGGCGGTCGCGGTCCTGCTGGCCCGCGGCGGGCTGCGGACGACGCTCCAGGCGCGGACGGCCGAGCAGGCGCGAGTTCTGCAGGAGGAGCGCGAGAACCGCGTCTATCTGAGCGGCGTCGAGCTCCCGCGCGAGCTGCGGGTCGAGGAGGTGCAAGCGGGCCTCGCGCGCGCCGACTACGTGTTCCTCGGGGTGCCGTCAGTGGGGCTCGAGGAGGTGATCAGCGGCCTCGAGCAGCGCGGCCTGCCGGACCGCGCCGCGATCGTGTCACTGGCCAAGGGACTCGTTCCGCCCGCGGGCGCTCCACCGACCGCGCTACTGCGCAACCGCTTTGGGGCGGCGCGCACCGCCTGCGTCGGAGGTCCCGCTCACGCGCGGGAGATGGTGTCCGAGGGTGCCGGCCTGGTGGCAGCGTCAACCGAGGAGTCGCTCGCGACGGCGCTCGCTGGGGTGTTCATCCGGGCCGGGGTCGTGTGTGAGGAGTCGAATGACCCGATCGGCGTGGAGCTCGCCGGGGCCGCCAAGAACGCTGCAGCTCTCGCCTCAGGCGCCACCGAAGCTCAAGGTCTGAACGCGGCCGGGGCCGCCGCCGGCCACATCTTCGCCGAGGTCTGGCGGTGGGCGGAGTCCGAAGGCGCCCGACCTGAGTCGATGATCGGGCTCGCGGGAACCGGTGATCTCGTCGCCACAGCGTTGGCGCCCCTGAGCCGAAACCGCCGTGCCGGTGAGCTGCTCGCGCAGGGGGTGCCGGCGATCGAGATCCCCTCGCGGGTGGGCCAGACGGTCGAGGCGCTCGAGTCGGTTCCGCTGCTCGCCAAGGCGCTCGCGAGGGCGGGCGTCGAGGCACCCGTCACGAGCGCGTTGGGGAGGCTGATCTCGGGAGAGCTGCCGCTCGAGGATTGGGTCGCGGTCGTCCGGGCCACCGTTCCTCCGTCACCCCGCTGGCGCCCGGCCGTCCGGCCAGGATTCTGGAGGCGCCTCTCGGCGCGAGTCCGATCTTGGTTCACCAGGTCATCGCCGGATCGCGAAGAGATGTTTACCGCGGCCAAAAGTGGGGTTGCCACTTTGGAGGAGGAAGCAACTCGGAAGGAAGGCACAAGTGCCTCAGATCATCGTGACAGCGGATAAGACCGGCGACGAGCGCGCGATTATGTTCACCGAGCGCGTCAGCGTCAGCGATTTCGAATCAGACCACTTTCAGGCACAGCTGGTTGAGCGGCTCGGATGGGCCGTGGGCGACGCCCATGCCGTCGAGCAGGAGGGTGCGGCGCAGCCGTCGCATGAAGCGCCGGCAGGCGTGCAGGCCTAGCGGGCGGGGTCGGCCAGCCGACGCGAGCCGACGCCAGCCGACGCCAGCCAGGATCAGCGACGCTCCGCGAGCGTCGTCACAACCGCTTCATAGACGCCGGCGCCGTAGCTTTCGGAGGCCAGCCTCACACGCTCGCGCCCAGCCGCGTCCGCCTCGAGCGTGAGGTCGCGCTCGAGGGCGTTCGCCACCAGCCAGAAGCGGTCGACCACCGAATCGGCATCCATGTCCTCGCGCGAGTCCCCGACGGCGATGCACTCCTCGCGCGTGTAACCGCGTGCCTGCATGTGGCGCATGATCCCGCGCGACTTGGAGGCGCCGGCCGGGATCAGGTGATAGGCGTGGATCACGGGGAGGCCCGGCATCTGCTCGTTGGCGGCACGGACGACGCCGTTGTCGACGAGTCGCAGCGAGCCGAAGCCACCGTCGGCAAGCGTCGCGTTGGCCTGGGCCAGGTCGACGTCGCCGCGGAAGAGATGTGACACATCACGGTTGATCGCCCAGGGCGTGTGGTATTCGAGCTTGCCCGGGAAGCGGTCGAGCAGCAGCGCGGGCGCGCCCGACCCCTCGATCTGATCGAAGATCGAGCCCGCCTCGGCGCTGGGAACGAGCCCGTCGGTGAGCCACTCGAGCTCGCCGTCGAGCACCAGTCCACAGCCGAGCTCGAAGATGTAGGCCGATGAGCCGATCAGCCTCGCCGCCTCGAACACGCTCGACTGCTTGCGGCCCGAGTAGATCACGACCTCGGCGCCCGCCCGCGCGCATGCCTCGAGCGCGCGCACGCCCAGCAGGCTGAAGCCGCCGCCGGCGCCGGTGATCAACGAGGCATTCGGCCCCAGGAGCGTGCCGTCCAGATCCACGTACATGCACCGCATCGCGGGCGCGACCGTAGCATCGCCGGTCCCTGACGGCTCCCGAGCCCCGACCGCCATACTGAGGCTCGACGTGGCCGCCGTACGCGAAACAGAGCCGTGGGAGCAGTTGCTGGCCACCGGGCGCGAGGACGAGCGGCTCGTCCACGACGACACGTACGAGGCGCGCCCGAAGCGAACGGTCGCGATTCCCGACGACCTGGACTGGCGCGTCGTGCAGGCGCTGGGCGAGGCCGGGATCGAGGAGCTCTACGAGCATCAGCGCGAGGCTCTGCTCGCGGCGTTCGACGGGCCGACGATCATCACGACCGGGACCGCCTCCGGGAAGTCGCTGTGCTTTCAGCTGCCGACGCTCGAGGTCCTGTGCTCGGATCGCAGCGCGCGCGCGTTGTATCTGTACCCGACCAAGGCCCTGGCTCAGGACCAGGCGCGGGCCCTGCACCGTTTCGGGCTCGACAAGGCGCTTCGGCCGGCGATCTACGACGGTGACACGCCACGCGCCGAGCGTGCCGCGATCCGACGGCGCAGCAACCTCGTCCTGACCAATCCGGACATGCTGCACGTGGGGATCCTGCCCCACCACGATGCCTGGGACGAGCTGCTGTCGAACCTCGCGTTCGTCGTCGTGGACGAGGCACACGTCTACCGCGGAGTGTTCGGGTCTCATGTCGGCAACGTGCTGCGACGCCTGCGCCGCGCAGCCGCGATTCACGGCACCGAACCGCGCTTTGTGCTCGCGAGCGCGACGATCGCCAATCCGGTCGAGCTGGCCGAGGCGCTCACCGGACTGGAAGACTTCCATCTCGTCGATCGGGATACTGCGCCGAAGGCGAGCCGCCGGGTGGCGATGTGGAATCCGCCGCTGCTCGATGAGCTGCTCGGCGTGCGGGCGTCCGCGTTGTATCAGGCGGCCGAGGTGTTCTCGGAGCTGGTCTCGAGTGGTGCCCGGACGATCTGCTTCATGAAGTCGCGCAAGGGGGTCGAGCTGATCCTCCGCCACGCGGTCGACCGGCTGGACTCCGAGCTGGCCAAACGGATCGCGCCGTATCGCGCCGGGTACACGGCGGCCCAGCGCCACGAGATCGAGCGCCGCCTGGCGGCGGGCGAGCTGCTCGGCGTGGTCGCGACCGACGCGCTCGAGCTGGGGATCGATATCGGCGAGCTCGACGCCGCCGTCTGTGTGACGTTCCCTGGGACGGTCGCGAGCCTGCGCCAGATGTGGGGACGGGCCGGCCGTCGCGGCCGCGGCCTGGCGGTCTACATCGCCGGCGAGGACGCGCTCGATCAGTTCTTCTGCCGCCATCCGGACGAGTTCATCGGGCGCGCGGTCGAGGCGGCGATCCTCGATCCGGGCAACAGCGAGATCTACGCCGAGCATTTGCTGTGCGCCGCGCACGAGGCGCCGCTCAACGCCGCCGACGCTCCGATCCTCGGACCCCAGTGGGAGGAGCACGCCAGGGCACTCGAGTCGGCTGGTCTGCTGCGCGAACGGGCAACGGGCTTCGTGCCCCGCCGGGCCGACGACTATCCGGCGGCGCGCGTGGCGCTGCGGTCGGCGTCACCCGACAGCTTCGCCCTGATCGACGGCACGTCGGGGGAGGTCCTCGGGACGGTCGAGGCCGCTCGCGCCTACACGACCGTCCACGAGGGGGCCGTCTACCTCCACATGGGCCGCTCCTACACGGTGCTCGATCTCGATCTCGGCGCTCGTCGGGCGTTGCTCGAGCCCTTCGATGGCGACTACTTCACGCAGACCAAGCGCGAGAGCATGACGCTGATCGAGCGGCTGATCGAGCGGCGCGAGACCAACGGCGTGACGCTCTCCTACGGATCGGTCGTCTACTCCGAGGTCGTGCTCGGCTATCAGCGAAAGGGCCTCCAGGACCACGAGGTGATCGATTTTCAGGCGCTCGATCTCCCGACGGTCGAGTTCCCGACCAAGGCGCTGTGGTACGAGCTCGACGAGCTGATCGAAGCCGAGCCGTTCCCGCCGGCACAGCTGCTCGGCGCTCTGCACGCGCTCGAGCACGGACAGATCGCGGTGCTGCCGCTGATCGCGATGTGCGATCGATGGGACATCGGCGGCCTGTCCACCAACGCGCACCCGCAGACCGGCGGGCCGACGATCTTCATCCACGAAGGCCACCCCGGCGGCGTGGGGATCACCCGCCGCGGCTATCAGCAGTTCGAGCGGCTGGTCGGCGACGCACAGCGCCTGATCGGCGAGTGCGGGTGTCGTGACGGGTGTCCCTCGTGCGTTCAGTCGCCCAAGTGCGGCAACCTCAACGAGCCGCTGTCAAAGCGCGGCGCGCTCGAGCTGCTGCAACGGATGACGGTTACAACTTCTAAACGAAGCCCCCGCTCGGTGGCCTGAGAATGAGGAATCCCTCCAAGCTCGATCTCGCGATCAGCCGTACTCGGAACTGCGCCGCCGCCTCCCGCACGGCCGCTGCAGCTGCATTCCGGACCCAGCGCACATGAGCAGCTGACGCGCCGCCACCCGTCCACGGGTCAGTCACCGCCGCTGCCGGCGCCGACAGGGCGGGCGCCCTATCGCCTGCATCTGGCCGAGGTGCTGGGTGCCGCGGAGCTGAACGCGATCAGGCGGGCGGGGCAGCTTCGCTTTCACTGCGTCGGCGACACCGGAGGTCACCACAACCCGATCCCGCAGCGTGCCGTGATCGCCGCGATGGCGACCGAGCTCGAGGGCGAGCGACCCGTCAGCTTCTTCTACCACCTGGGTGACATCGTCTACCTCCACGGTGAGCGCGCCAACTACGACGCCCAATTCTTCGAGCCCTACCGGGCGTATCCGGCGCCGATCTTCGCGGTCGCCGGCAACCACGACGGAGAGCTAGCGCCCGGCAGCGAGGCGGGATCGCTCGAGGCGTTCGTCGAGCAGTTCTGCGCGCCGGCGCACGAGCCAAGCCAGACCGAGCGTCGGCCAGCGCTGCACCAGCCGAACGTGTACTGGACGCTCGAGCACGATTGGGTAACGGTCATCGGTCTCTACAGCGGCGTCCCCGAAGGCGGACGGCTCGGCGGTGAGCAGCTGACCTGGCTGACGGGCGAGCTTCGCGCGGCACGCGCGGAGGTGACGCTGATGCTCGCGATGCATCATCCGGTCTTCTCGGCCGATCGCATGCACGGTTCCAATCTCGAGCTTCGCGACGCCCTTGACGCGTGCTTCGCGAGTGCAGGAAGAGCGCCGGACGCGGTCTTCAGCGCCCACGCCCACAACTACCAGCGCTTCACGCGCATCTACGAGGGGCGCGAGATCCCCTACGTGGTCGCCGGCAGCGGCGGCTATCACGAGCTCCACGGTCTCGGCTACGGGGTGCCGGACACGCCCGCATCGTTCGCGGCGCTTCCGGACGTGACACTCGAGGCCCATCAGCACCGGGCGTTCGGCTTCATGACCGTGACGTGCGGTCCGGCGGGCGCGCAGGTCGACTACAGCACGGTCGTCCGCCGCCGGCCCGCGCCGAACGACACATTCGCGATTCGCCCGGCGTCCTCTATCTGATCGCGAGCGTCGCGGTCCCGGTCAGCGCCGCCGGCGTCGCCGACACCGAGCCGGTCACGTCACCGATCAGCGCGAGCATCGCGCGACCGAGCGGTGACGGCGGGCGCCTGTCCAAGAGAGCGACCAGCTGCGCGATCTTGATGCGGAAGACCACGGCTCCGCTCTGACCCGGGACCGTGGCCGTCGGGGCCGAGGCAAAGGACTTCAGCAGGGCCGGTGCCGCGGCGCCACCCTTGGGCGGCACGGCGAGGACGAGCTGGTCACCCACGACGCCGAGCAGCGCGTGGCGGCCAGCCTCGACGTAGGAGAACGTGCCGGGGGCAAGCCGCTTGAGGATCGACCCGCTGCCGAGCGTGCCCGGGACCGACGCGAGCTTGGTGAGCATCGCCGAGACGGTCGCCGGATCGTTGACGGTGACCCGCGCGAGCGTCGTGCGCGTGTCACTCGAGACGATCAGGTCGCCGCTGAGCTGACCAATCAGCTGGTTGATGTCGACGCCCGTCTTGCGCTCCAGGCGCGCCTCCTTGCGGCGGAACTTTGCGTAGCTGACGGGCGATGTCGCCTGTTCGGCCGACACGACGAACGAGAAGATCTGAGCGGGATCGTGGATCGCCGTCTGGATCGGGAACGCGTTGACCACGCTCGGCGAGCCCGATCCGCTGGCGATCGGCAGCTCCGACGGTGGCAGCCCACTTCCATCGGTGCCGAGGCGGAACCGGAGCGTGATCGCGTTTGACGAAACGCTGACGTCGGCGCCGTAGTCGTGAATCGCGGCGACCCAAGGGATCCGCCGCGCCTTGGCGGCCGACGGCCGCGAGAGCACGCCCTCGAGGTCGCCGAAGACCTGGATCGCTGCGTTGGGATCGAGGCCGGTGACGGCCGCCGCGTGCTGGCCGGCCGTGATTCCCTGACCGTGCGCGTGGCGTGCGATCGCGGCGGTCAGGGTCGACTGCGATGACGCGATCAGCAACGTCGGCCCTGCCACCGCGAATGCCCCTCCGGAGGGCTCGCCGTACAGCGTCGCGCCGTCCAGGGTCCCCGTCCGATGCGCCGGGAGCTTCTTGACCAGGGCGCTGAGCGTCGTGGCGTCGCGGGTCATCCAGACGACCAGGATCCCGGCGGCAAATCCGGCCTGCGACCCACCCGCTTCGCCCACCGCCGCCGGATCGCCGGCGAGCGACTTGATGTCCTTCTCGATGCCGGCGGGCAGCCGCGAGAGCTCCGCCGCCTTCATGGCGGCGAAGAACGGAATCCGCGACTCGGCCGTTTTCAGCGCGTTGACGCTGCGCGAGTGGGCGTTCGTGTTGACCGTCAGCACGAACGGGGACGTCGCCGGAAAGTACGACACGACGGTCGCCAGCGGGTTAGCCGGCGAGCCGGTCGAACTGGACCCGCAGCCACCAACCACGACGGCCGCTGCGAGCGCCCCCAGAAGCACGCGACGCATGCTCGCGAGCGTACCGGCGGAGCGGCGCGATGACCAGTGCTCTGGCCAAACGTCTTAGCCTGCTCGCCAGGCAGGCGCTAGCATCGCGCCGCCAGGGCGAGATAGCTCAGTTGGTAGAGCACACGACTGAAAATCGTGGTGTCCCCGGTTCGATTCCGGGTCTCGCCATCACCCGAACCGTCAGTAGTGCCAGACGCCTGGTGTCGTAGCCAGCTACGGCAGACGAAGCCCGGGTCGTAGAGGATGGTCGGGGCGTGGATGCATATGGGCTCACCGATCCGGAGTTCCGCCGCCAGCTGGCAGCGCTGCAGGTGCAGGCGCACGCCGGGAGCGCGCAGCTCGCCGAGGTCGCGAGCACGGCCCGGCGGATTCGTGACGGCGACCCGGGAGTCGGGGGTGTTGGAGTGGCTGTGGACCGCCGGCACGGCGTGGGCGGAAGCCAACGTGGTCGCGCCGACCGCGGATAGCTCTCACATCGGCGAGCGCCACCTGCAGGCGGCGACGTACTACGCCGCGGCCCTCTCCCAGATGGCGCGCTCCGAGGAACGTGGACGGTGGCGGCCGTCTGGCGCCGTCACCACAACTGCTGGGAGCGCGCCGTCGATCGCCTCGAGATGCCCGGGGAACGGCTCGAGATCTCCTACGACGGGGCATCGCTGCCGGCATATTTCTTCGCCGCGCCGGACGGAGGCGGGCGCCGCCGGCCGCTGGTGATCATGCACAACGGGGCGTACGGTCCGACGTCCGCGATGCGAGCCCTGGGCGGCGCGGCAGCCGCCGCACGTGGCTATCACTGGATGACGTTCGATGGTCCCGGCCAGCAGGCGGCGCTTCACCAGCGGGGCCTTTTCTTCCGGGCGGATTGGGAAGCGGTGCTCACGCCGGTGCTCGACGCGATGGTCGGGCGCGCCGACGTAGACCCGGCTCGGATCGCGGTCATCGGCACGGGTCAGGCCGGTTACTGGCTGCCGCGAGCGCTCGCCCACGAGCACCGGCTCGCAGCCGTGGCGTTGGAGCCGGGCGTCGTGGATGTGGCGACGGCGTGGCGCGATTCGCTGCCCGAACAGCTCGTCACGATGCTCGACGGCGGGGACCATCTTTCGTTTGACCGTGCGCTGCGGGCCGCGTTTTTGTTCAGACCGGGTGCTGAGGCCGTACTGCGCGAGCGGGCAGCGCCATACGGACTCGCGGCCGCACCGGCGTCACTGACGTTCGCGACCGTGGACAAGTACCGGCTGGGTGACGAGCCGGCTTCGGTTCAGACGCCCCTCCTGGTCATGGAATGCGGAGACCGGTCACCGTGGCCGCGGCAGTCGGGGGTTCTC
>CAWBFH010000009.1:0-302549 GCA_963788005.1 uncultured Solirubrobacterales bacterium
TGTCCTCAACTACGCCGTATAACCCGTGGAACAAGTCGTCTAGGCACGTGTATGCCCCGCCTGGGTCGTCGGCGGCCCTGACCGGCCGGGGATTACGTTTGCGGGCCAGACTGGCGTGCGGTAGGGTGCGCCGGCCTCCGCCTTCTTCCACGCAAGGAGAAGCACGGTTCGGAGCGTCTCATCATTCGGGAGGGTTTCATGACTCGAAGTCGCGCCTTCGTGGCGTCGCTCGTGTGCGTGATGCTGGGGGCGTTCGCGTCTTCCGCATCGGCCGCAACGAAGTTCCAGCCGCGCGTCAAGGGCGCGCTTGGCTTGGTCGCGCCGTTCAACAAGCAGGGGCTCGAGTTCAGCCCGGACATCGCCTCCGGCGCGCCGACGCAGGTCACTTATCACGGTGGCTCGGTGATGGCTGGAGGTGTCACGATTCACACGATCTTCTGGGATGGGGGCGGGACTAACCCGTTTCCGGGCTCGCCGGGCGCCGGCAGGCCCTCTTATGAAGGATTGATCGAGCAGTTCTTTACTGACGTCGCCGCTGTGAGCACCGATACGTCCGGCGCCGCGGGGTCGTGCAGCACGGGCGCGCAGAGTAACTGCAATGTGTTCACGGTGCTGCCGCAGTATGCGGAGGGGAGAAGTCCGGGAGCGATCACGTCGGGCGACTACTCGATCTCCTACCACGCCGGGACCGACGCGATCGACGACCACGATGCGTATCCGGATCAGAGCATCCAATGCCAGTCAGCGGACAACGCGCCGGTGTGCATCACTGACGGCCAGGTGCAGACCGAGATCGACAAGATCGCGCCGGCGGACGAGCGTGGTCTACACAACCTGTGGTTCATCGTCCTGCCGCCGGGGGTCGACGAGTGCATCGATGCGGGATCCTGCGGCACGAACGCGTTTGGGGCCTACCACTCCGAGTTTGACCGCTCGAGCAACGGCCTGACGATTTACGCGGTCGCTATCGACCCGGTGATCGAGGTCGGACCGATCGCTCCGGGGGCCGACCCGCAGGGCAACCCCGATGCGGAGGCAACCGCCGACGCGATGGGCCACGAAACGGTCGAGGCGATCACTGACCCGCAGGGCGTCGGCTGGATGGACCCCAACGGATTCGAGGTGGCAGACAAGTGCGAGTTCGGCCCGCAGTTGGGAACGATCCTCGGGAACGCCGGCCCCGACACCGCCGAGTTCAACCAGCAGATCAACGGCAATGCCTACGTCGAGCAGGACATGTGGTCAAACGATGACAGTGCCTGTGTCCAGGGGACCAGCAGTACTGACAACCCACTGCCGTTGCCGCAGGTCAACATGACCCAGTTCAGCAAGACGATCACCGGCAACATCGCCTCGATGAGCGCCGGCGTGGGTGTGACCGTGTCGCTGCTGCGCAGCGACGCGCGAGGCAACCCGGTCACCGTATCGAGCGCGTCGACGACGACCGCGGGCGACGGCACCTGGTCTGTGTCTCTCAGTCATGCCGTCGGCGACGACCGTGACGAGATCGACGTCGACTACTCCGGAGCGGGAGCGCCGACGCCCGACCATCAGGTGATCCTGACCGGCAACGGCGGCAACCCGTTCACCGAATCGGGCTGGACCGGATGGAGCGCGCTCGACGACGGCTCGATCCTGACCAACGACGACCCCGCCACGGGCGGCCCATCGTTCTCGATCGGGCCGTGCTTCCAGACCGGGGTGCTTGGGGCGACGTTGAACGGCGATCCGATCATCGGGCCCAACGGTGAGACGTCGCCAACTGACCTGTGCGGCACGCAGACCGGGGTCTCCGATGTTCCGCTGGCCTCGATCGTCGAGCCCGGCGACGTCGTGACGGCGAGCTCGAACGATAACCGTGCCTTCCAGGGTCCGGATGTGACGCAGCTTCCCGGCGGGGTGGAGAACCCCAACGGCGGACTAGTCAGCCTCACGGTGCCCGTGGGCGAGCCGGACTCGTTCTCGTCGTTCTTTAACCCGACCGGCTTCTTCCCGACCGGCTTCCCGACGTGCACGGCCGATCTGGAGGCCCAAACGGTGACCTGCAGCGGGCTGGTTGCGGGGGACGACTACGCGGTCACCGATGGTGGCGCAACGTCATCGGGCACGGCCGATAGCAGCGGGACACTGGCGGTGTCGCTGGCGGCACACGGAGGCGACTCGGTAGCACTCTCAAACGGCTCCAGGACGCTGACGACGCTGCACGTAGCTCACCTCAGGGTCGACATCACCGGTACGCAGGACGTTCTTTCCGGCGGCACGTGCCAGGCCGGCGACTACTTCGGCGCGCCGCTTTCGGCTCCACCGACGAACCTCTCGGCGGGTGACCCGAGCGTGCTCGCCGGGGGCGCCGCGCTGACGGGCGCGATCTGCCCGACAAGCGGTAACCCGGCTGGCATGCCGACTTCGGACATCGCTCAGACCGACGACCAGAGCGGTGGCCAGACGCAGACCGAGGTGCCCGACATCGAGGACACCTCGCCGATTCAGGGCGAGACGATGAACGGCGCCTTCATCGCGCTGGCCGAGTCCGCTCTGCCCGGCCCCAACAACACGATCACGCCGACCGACTCGACGTCGACGATCGCTCTCAGGATCGCGCCGATGAGCGGCGGCGCGCCGGTGTTCACGGCCGCCAACGTGGATACGGTCAGCGGTGCCAGCGTGCCCGCGCTGAGCCCCGGCACCTACAAGTCGACCTGGACGCTGACCGATGCCAACGGCGACACGCGGACCGTGACGACGCGGTTCATCGAGCAGGCCTCCGCGCAGGGCGCCCAGGGCGCCCAGGGCCCACAGGGCCCACAAGGACAACAGGGCCCTCCGGGCCCCAAGGGCGCGACCGGTCCCCGCGGACCACGCGGTCCCGCCGGGCCGAGGCCGAAGGTGAGCTGCACCCTCAAGCACGGCAAGATCAAGTGCAAGGTGACGTTCCCGAAGGCCAAGCGCACCAAGGGCACGCTGCGGATGAGCATCAGCCGCGACCAGCGCCTGGCCGCGCTCGGTCACGGCCGCGTCGACCACGGCCGCGCGACGATCACGATGCGTGAGCGCCGCCGGGTCACCCGCGGCGCCTGGACGGTCACGATCGTGCTCGCTCGGGCCCACAAAGCTACGGCGACTAGCGTCGTGCGGCTAGCGATGAAGTAATCCGCGCCCCCGTGAAAACGGTGCGCCTCCGGCCGGGCCCTTCCAGCGAGCCGGCGGGCGCACCGGCGCGCGCCTCGGGTGCGCATCTGGGCGAAGATCCGCTCGAGCCGGGGCTCGGTCTCGAAATCGACGTGGCGCATCGGGCCGGCGACAGCCGAGGAGGGTCGCTTCGATCTGCGCGTGCATCTCGTGCGCGACGGCCCGATCGCTCGGATGCCCCTCGCCCCGAGCGCGGCTCGATCAGCTGCATCGCTTCGCTCGTTGAGGTCGAGGATGAAGCGCGGCCGGTTGTTGACGACCAATCGCGGCGACGTCGGACTCATCAGCGTGGCACACGCGGCGCGACTGCTTTGCCACACCATGCCTGACGGCCATCCCGCGAGTCCCAGCCACCGAACGGTCGGCTGTCGCGACTCTACATACCGCCGGTCCCAAGCGCGAGAAAACATCGTGGAAAGGGCACTAGCCCACCGCGCGACCAGGGGATTGTCTTATGCTCACGGCCGAGGATCGCTTTGACCGGATCGACGACGACGCATTGCTGCAGTTCTCGGCCGACGAGACGGACAGGCGTCGGAGCAGTTGGTGATCGAGGAACGCGACGGCCATGGGTTGCCGTGCGAGCTGCCGAAACAGCGGCCCGCTGGAGCCAGCGGTCGGGCCATTGATCGACGTGGATCGCTGGGAATGGCCCGACGAGCTGGATGCGCTTATAGCCGCACCCGTGAACCATCAGCTGATGCTCGAGAACGATCGCGTCCGCGTGTTGCTGACGACGATCGCGGTCGGAGCACGCACATCCGTTCACACTCACCGTTGGCCCAGCGTCGAGTACATCCTCGGCGCCACCAACTTCGTCCGTCGAAACGCTGACGGCGATGTGCTGTTCGACACTCGAGCCGCTAATGCCGAACCGTGCGTGGGCGACGTGCTCTGGTCCGACCCGTTCCCACCACATTCGCTCGAGAATGTCGGCGACGCTGAGTTACGCGTGATCATGGTCGAAATCAAACAGCGACCGTAGGCGGCCGACGAGCAACTCCGGCGGCTTCAGAGACGCTTGTCGGCCAGCGCAGCGCCTTCGGTCAGCGTGCGCAGCTTGGCCCAGCAGATGTCCGGATCGATCGGGCCGAAGCCCGCCCAGGTGCCGAAGCCGCAGTCGGTCCCGGCGATTACGCGATCGGGGCCGACGATGTCAGTGAAGTGACGCAGGCGCTGCGCGACCAACTCAGGGTGCTCGATGTAGTTGGTCGACGTGTCGATCACGCCGGGCGCCAGCACCTTATCGTCGGGGATCGGTGTGTCGCGCCATACGGTCCACTCGTGCGCATGGCGCGGGTTTGCGGCCTCGAACAGGATCGTCGACGGCTTGGCACGCAGGATCTCGCCGATGATCTTCTCGACCGGGATGTCGAAATGATGGGGACCTTCGTAGTTGCCCCAGCACAGATGCAGCCGCACTTGGTCGGCCGGGATGTCGCGCAGTGCGTCGTCGAGCGCGTCGATGTGGAGCGCGACGCGTTGCACGAACACCTCGTCGGGCTCGATCGCGGTACATGATGTGGCGGCCCATCGCCAGGTCGGGCGCGTCGATCTGCAGCGTGAACCCCGCCGCCACGATCGCTTCATACTCCTCGCGCATCGCCGCGCCGATCGCGGTCAGGTACTCGTCGGTCGAGGCGTAGTACTCGTTGGGCAGGAACAGCGCGATCACTCCGGGCGACGGCGCGTTCATGAACGCGCCCGCAATGTCGTGGCGTCCGTCGACGGCCGCGTGGAGCGCGGCGAGGTCGCGCCGCAGCGGCTCGCGGTGCTCGTAGCTGATCGGGCCGCGACACACGGGTCGCTTGTACTTCGGGCCCGCGCCGGATTGGACCTGGCGGTCGCGGAATCGAGGAAACGCGTCGAGGTCGGCCGGCGTCGCGCGCGGGACGTCGTCGAGCTCGAAGCCGGACAGACGGTGGCGCACGTATGTCGCATAGCCGATCTTGCTCATCTCGCCGTCGCCGACGAGGTCGATCCCGGCGTCGACCTGGTGCGCGACTCGGTCGGCGACCGCCGCGCCCACGACACGCTCGAACTCGGCGTCGTCGACCGGGCGGCCGTCGTCCTGAGCGAACACGACGTCGACAACCTCCTGGGGCCGCGGGAGGCTGCCGACATGTGTCGTCAGCATCGTCAGCGGTGGTCTTCGATGGGCTCGAGGTAGTCGAGCATCTCCTGCGCCAGGTGCGCGAACGGCGGCGGGATCTGGACCGTCGTGCCGAGCTGGTCCTCGGGCTCGTCGATCAGGAAGCCGCGGTCGGCGGGCGTGAACGCGTACTCGAACAGCGCGCCACCGGGCGTGCGGTTGTAGCACGACAGGAAGTAGCCGCGGTCCTTCTGCTCGGTCACGTCGGTGTAGCCGAGCCCCTCGATGAAGCCCTTGAGCCCCATCTGGTTGTCCTCGTCGGTGACGTCCCACGCCCAGTGGTGCGGCGTGCCCTCGGCAAAATGCCATGTCCCCGGCCGCAGGTCGGGCTCGTGGACGAGCTCCACGCGGCCGCCGAACCCGCCGGCCACCTCGAACGCCTGGTGCGGGCCGTCCTCGTCGACCTTCTCGGCTTCGAGGCCCGTCTCGAGGTACATGACCATCTCGTCGGGGTCGATGACAGAGATCACCGGCGCGTAGGCGCCCTTGATTCCGTGCTCGGATGGGACGCCACCCTCGCCGTAGCCGCGGCGGTTATCGCCGCTCGTGCCGACCAGCGTGTATGGAATCCCGCACGGGTGGGCGAAGCGCAGGCGCTTGCTGCCAAGCGCCTCGGTGTGCTCAGTCGCGAAGCCCAGCTCATCGAGCCGATTGGCCCAGTAGTCGATCGACCCATCGTCGATCGAGAGGCCGATCTCCTTGACCTGGTTGGAGCCCCGGCGGCCCATCTTGCCCTGCTGGCGCATCGGGAACGACGTCAGGATCGACCCGGCGTCGATGTCGGCGTTGGCGTAGTACAGGTGGTAGACCGGCTCGGCGCCGTCGTAGAGCATCGTCTTCTTGACCGGCCGCAGCCCGAGCGCCTGCGTGTGGAAGTCCCAGTCCTCCTGGGCGCCGCCAGTCGACAGCGTGATGTGGTGGTTGCCGACGATCCTGCTGCTCATCGCGTTCTCCTCTGCGCTCAGGCGAACACGGGGGCGACGTCCCCGTAGACGCGGTAGTCGTCGATCTTGCCGTCCTCGCGCTCGTGGTAGATGGTCACGATCGGGACCGTGACCGTGGCCCCGTCTTTGCGGATATAGGTGACGTCGGATCGCACGATCGTGGTTGCCCCGTTCTCCCAGTAGTCGAGCATCCGGTGACTGACCCCGTCGATCAGGCCGTAGAAGTCGCCCAGGCCCTGGCGCGCTGCGTCGCGCGTCGTGGTCTCATCGCCGTTTCCGAAGCGGAACCGCGCGTCGTCGGTGAGCCAGTTGGCCCATGCAGCCGCGTCCATGCGATCGATGTCTTCAAACATTGCCGTGTACAGAGGCATGACCGCGATTATGCCCGGTCGTCACAAATCCTCTGCCAAACCCTGGATCGCGTCCGGATCATGACTCGCGGTCAATACGATGTTCCCGTGCCCAAGATGACGGAGTCGGAGTGGAGGGAGTTTGTGTCTGCCGGCACGCGGACGGGCAAGGTCGCGACGACCCGCCGTGATGGTCACCCGCATGTGGTGCCGATCTGGTTCGTGCTCGATGGCCACGACCTCGTGTTCATGACCGGGGCCGAGACGGTCAAGGGTCGCGCGTTGGAGCGGACGGGATGGGCCAGTCTTTGTGTCGATGACCAGCGCCCGCCGTACTCGTTCGTCACTGTCAGCGGACCGGTGACGATCAGCGCTGACCTCCAGGAGATGCTGCCGTTCTCGATCAGGATCGCTGCTCGCTATATGGGTGAGGGCCTGGCTGAGCAGTTCGGGCGGCGTAACGCGGTCGACGGCGAGCTGCTCGTGCGCCTGCGCGCCGAGCACGTCCTCGCCATCCGCGGCGTCGCCGACTAACCCGCACCGGCGAGAGAAGCGGCTGCCGAACGGGGGACAGCTCGACCTCACAACCCTCGGCGCCGTGGCGTTCTATTGCGTGGCTTGTTACGAGCCCCGGATATCAACGAACACAGAAGGGACAGCATGTCCACGCACCACGCGAACCGACTGCTCGTGCGCGCAATCGATCCCATCCGGCTCGACGCGGTTCGCAGCACCGGCGCAGACGGTCACGGCAACGAGGTCCGTCCGTTCGCCGCCACCGGCCAAGGCGAGCCGCTGCGGTGTTGCCTTCGCTACGCCGAGCCAGGCGAGCAGATCGCGCTGATTTCCTACGCGCCGTTCGAATCTCCGTCGGTGTGGAGAGAGGTCGGGCCCGTCTACGTTCACGCCGCGCCGTGCGAGGGTTATGCGCCGACTGGCCGGCTGCCCGAAGAGCTGGCCACCGGTCCGCGCGTCCTGCGTACCTATCGGGACGATGACACGATGAACTACGAACACAACACTGTCGTCACCGACGAGGCCGCTCTCCAGCCGATTATCGAGCGACTGCTCAGCAAACCCGACGTCACGACGGTACACGTGCGCACCTTGGCGCCGCAGTGCTTCCTGTACGCGGTCGCCGCTGACTGACGACGCTTCGAGCCGCCGATCTGCGTCACCATCCCGCGAACACCCGCGTAATGTGAGCAAGACCTCTGCCATCGTGTTCCTCGGGCGTGGAGCCTATCGTCGGCAAATCGGGAGACTCCGACCCGCTCGAGCCGACGGTCTCGGGCATCGGAGGCGGGCACCTGCTGGTGACCGCGTGTGTCCGACAGGACTTAGCCGGGAGCGGAGCTGGCGACGTCGGAGTCGTTATCGCTTCCGACGTTGCTCGGGGAGCCCGATTCGCTCTGGATGTTTGCGATGTGATACCCGATCCCGGGCGTCGTCTGGATCACCTGCGGCTCTCCCAGTTTGCGGCGCAGCCTGCCGATCGTGACGCGGACCGTGTTGGTGAACGGGTCCGCGTTCTCGTCCCACACGTGCTCGAGCAGCTTCTCGGCGCTGAGGCCGCCCGGGCTGGCTCTGAGCAGGGCTTCGAGCACGGCGCATTCCTTGGCCGTCAGCGTGATCGTGCGCGCGTTTCGCGTGACGTCTCCTGTCGTCGGGTCGAGTTCGATTCCGGCTGCTCGCACCGTCCGGCTGCGGGGCGTCGACATGCGGCGGGCGAGCGCACGCACGCGCAGCACCAGTTCAGGGAAATGAAACGGTTTGGGCAGGTAGTCATCGGCGCCAAGCGCGAGCCCGCTCACGCGTTCGTCAGGCGCGCCCGCGGCGGTCAGCATCAGGATCATCGCGGGCTCTTCGGACTCGGTGATCATCTGACACAGGGTGTCGCCGTGGATTCCCGGAAGGTCCCGGTCGAGCACGACGACGTCATAGGGGTTGACGTGGAGCTTGCTCGCAGCCTCGTCACCGTCGTAGGCGATGTCGACGGCGATTCCCTGGTCGCGGAGCCCTTCGGCGATCCAGTTCGCGAGCCGCGGCGCGTCCTCGACGACGAGAACCCTCATGCCGGCCCGGTCACGGGTTGCGTGTCGCGAGCGACCGACAGAGTGACCTCGGCCCCGAGTCCGCCCGGCTCGCGGGCATAGAGCTTGAGCTCGCCGCCGTGCGCGGCGGCGACCGCAGAGACGATCGAGAGTCCGAGACCGTGTCCGTTCTCCGAGCCGGTGCGTTCGGCTGCCAGTCGCCTGAAGGGCTCGGCGAGGCGCGCCACGGCCGCCTGGTCCAGCACCGGACCGCCGCTTTCGATCACCAGCCGGGCCGTGGCCCGGTCGGCCTCGCAGGTTACGTTGATGAGTCCTCGCGGGAAGTTGTGTCGCACAGCGTTGTCGACCAAGTTGTCGACCATTCGCGCGAGCAGTGTCTCGGAGCCCTCCACGCAAGCGGGCGCGAGGGTGCTGTGAAGCTCGATCCGCTTGGTGGCGATCACGTCGCTGTGAGCTGGCGAGCGCGTCGCCGACGACCTGCGTCAGCGACACCGATGTCTCCTCACCGGGTTCTCCGCGCTGTGCGCGCGCGAGCACCAGGAAGCTCTCGAGCAGGCGGTCGGCTTGATCGAGGTCCTCGCGGAGGCTCGCATCCAGCGCCCTGACCTGTGGCTGCGACGACAGGTGCGGTTTGGCGATCGCGACGTCCAATGCGGTGCGCATCGTGGTCAGCGGAGTGCGCAGCTCGTGTGAGGCGTTGGCGGCAAACCGTCGCTGAGACTCGAACGCCGCCTCCAGACGCGCGAGCAGCGCGTCGATCGTGTCCGCCAGTGTCCGCAGTTCGTCGCGTGGGCCGGGCAGGTCGAGCCGGCGGTGGAGGTTGTCCTCCGAGATCTCTTGCGTGGTAGCTGTGATCGTGCGGAGAGGGCGCAGCACCTGGCCGGCCACGAACCATCCGAGCAGAGCCGAGAGGATCGTCATGATGCCGAGCGCGATCGCGGATTCGATCTCGAGCTGGTGCAGCTCATTCACCCGCTGTTGCGTTTCCGCGAGCCGCAGGAACTCTTGCCCGGCGGACGACTCCATGAGGCGGACAACGGCAGCAGGCACGTGCGGCGGCATCGCCAACTCGTGAAGATTCGGGACCGGGATCGCATCGCTCCCGGAGGGCGGTGCCTTAACCCCGCCGTTCCCCCCGCCACGGAAGGTGATGCCCGCGGATCCGCTGATCCCGTGGGAGACGAGCGTATAGGTCACCGCCAGCAGCGCGGCGCCGCAGACCAGGAACAGGCCTCCGTACAGCAGCGTCAGGCGCCACCGAACCGTCGTTTGGGGGTAGCGCAGCCGCGAAACGATGCTCGCGATGGGGCGGGCACGTTGTGTGCTTGGGTGCAGCGCTCTCATGCGCGCATCTCACACGGTCGGGTTCATCATGCGGGAGATCGCCCGCGGGGGCACAGCGGCCCCGCGCAACGTCCGATCAGCCAGGATGACGGACGCCACATAACAGGAGCGTGACAGGGTTACGCGCCTGTCACGTTCGCCGGCGTAGAACGAGGCCCATGAGCGCGATTCACGGTTCTCGCCTGCGCTTGCTCCTGATCGTCACCGCCGCGCTGGGCGCGGCGGGTATCGCCGGTTGCGGGTCGACCGCCGCCAATAGGGGAACCTCGATCAGCGCCACGGACGTCTCCGCGCTGCGGTTCTCCCGGTGCATGCGCGCCAATGGCGTCCCGAACTTCCCTGACCCCGGTCCGGGCGACTCCAAGACCGGGTCGGGCAGCGACATCAACCTCCAGCCTCCCGCCGCCCAGAGCGCATTCGACGCGTGCCAGAAGTACTTGCCCCAATCCGGACACTCGCCGCCCGTACCGGCGAGCGTGCGGCGGGAGGAGATCGCGCTCGCGAGGTGCATGCGAGCGAACGATGTCCCGAACTTCCCCGACCCGAATGCGAACGGCGATATCCAGTTTCCCGTGACAAGCCCCATTCCCAAGTCGCCGGCCTTCCAGCGAGCACAGAGCGGGCCGTGTAAGAAGTACCTGAGCAACGGGTAGCCCGCTATTGCGGGTGAGATCGGGTTCGCGGGCCGGTCGCGGCAGGGACTTGCTAGGTCGGCTCGGCGCCGTTCCCGCACGTGCCGTCAAGTTGGGAGCGATGGCTAACGCGAGATGACCGACATCGTGATCGGAAACGGTCTTCGGGGTGCCCGATAGGTGCGCGCGAAATCCTGGGGCGGCGGCTCGGGGATCCGCGTGAAGCGCCGCACCTGCGGATCCGCGACCAGTTCGGCGACGTCATCGAGCCACCGCTCGTCAAGAGGCTCAAGCTGTACGTCGTACACCAAAGGTCATCCTGCCATGCCGAGTGCTCGTGGAGCCGAAGCGACGATCTGTCGGCATGCTGATGGCATGGCATACGATCCGACGATCTACCAGGGTGCGGCTGCTCACTACAGGTGCGGGCGCCCGCCGTACTCGCCTCAGCTCGAGGCGGCTCTCCGTGAGAAGGCAGGTCTCGATGGGCTCGGGCGGCTTCTGGACGTCGGCTGCGGCCCGGGGATCCTCACCGTCCGCCTCGCCGGGCTGTTTGAGGCGGTAGTCGGGCTCGATCCCGACGCCGACATGCTGACCGAGGGCCGTCGCGCGGCGGAGGAGCAAGGGCTGACCAATATCCGCTGGATCCGGGCACTGGCAGAAGATCTCCCCGCGGCGGCACCCGGTCCATACAGGTTGGTCACGTTCGGTCAATCGTTTCACTGGACCAACGAACAGCGCGTGGCCGAGGCCGTCTACGACATGCTCGAGCCCGGCGGCTCGTTAGCGCTCATCGTGCACACGGTGACCGGACGGCCCCGACCGCCGAGCCCCGGCCCTCCGCCGATCCCTCACGAGGAGATCCGGGAACTGGTCGCCCGTCACCTCGGATCTAATCGCCGCGCCGGTCAGGGCGTTAGTCCCCCAAGAACGCACCGCTTCGAGGACGTGCTGGTCCGAACGCGCTTCGGTGAGCCTCAGGTGCAATTCCTTGCGGGCATTCCGGATCTCGTACGCGACAGCGAGAGCGTCCTGTCTGGGTACTTCTCGTTCGCCCCCTCCGCGCCGCATCTCTTCCCTGACGGCGGCGAGGCGTTCGCGCGGGACGTGCGAGCGTTGCTCGCCGAGCGATCGCCGCAGGGCGCGTTCTGGGACTGGCCCGGCGACACCGAGGTCGTCCTGGCCCGGAAAGATCGCTGACGCCGCCACGATGGATCCGGTCACGGTACGACCCGCGGTTCAGGCGGACGCCGAGCCCGCGACCGATGTCTGGCTGCGGTCTCGTCGAGATGCACTCGAGTCGATCCCTGCGACGGTCCATTCTGATGACGAGGTCGCGCGCTGGATCGCGTGCCGAGTGATCGCGGAGTTGGAGTGCTGGGTTGCCGAGACGACTGATCGGACGATCGTGGGTCTGCTCGCCTTGGAGGATGGCTGGGTTGACCAGCTCTACGTCATGCCCGGCTGGCAGGCCCGTGGTGTCGGCAGCGCACTGCTTGATCAGGCCAAGCGGCTGCGGCCGCACGGTTTGCGGCTGTGGACGTTTGCGTCCAACCTCAGGGCTCGTCGCTTCTATGAGCAGCGCGGCTTCATCGCCGTCGAAGAAACGGACGGGTCAGAGAACGAGGAGCACGCCCCGGCTTTGCGCTACGTGTGGGTGCCCAGCGAGCAGGCGGAGTCTCTCTAGTGTCAACCGCCCGTATTCACCAGCGTGTAGAGGACCGCGATCCGGCGGTCGCGCACCAGCGTCGACGTCGTAGCCGGTGATAGCGGGCGGCTGCTCAGCCAGTCCGTGGATGAACGGCAGGTGGCCGAGATCGCCCAGTACACATCGACCGGCCCGGCGGCGGTAAACACGAGATCGGGCAGGGTGTCGAGCAGGTCCTGGGCACGTTGGTTTAGCTCCTCCCGGCCGTGGAACGTTCTTTCGGGATCTGTCCAGATCACATCCTCGGTGTAGTTGGCCGTGATCGCCTTCAGGCGTCGCTCGGGATCGCGCTCGTTAAAGACCGCGAACAGGTTCATCAGCATCAGCTCGCAGATCCGTCCGTCGTCGGTGATCCGTTTGGGTTGGCGGACACCTGGGTCGCCTCCTTATCGTGATGGCTTCGTCGAGACGCGGCTGCGGCATGTTCGAGTCCTCAGTGAGTGAACGGCGTGGGCCGCGGGTTGCCCCGATCTAGGTGAGCTGCCCGATCGTGGTAGCGGCCGGCCTAGGCGGCGTTGGGCGAGCTCAGGGGAGCTGGATGAGGTTGTGGCCGGCAAGCGGCCCACCGACCTGCTGCATCCGGCCTCCGTCGCGCAGCCCACCGAGATCGAGGATGGCGAAACCGGCATGCTCGAACAGCCCTCCGACCTCAGACTTGGCGTCGGCGTCGTCACCTGAGAGGAAGATCACCCGCCGGCCGCCGGCTTGCTGCGGGTCGGCGCCGAGCACCCCGGCTCCAAACGTATTCCCGGCCTTGACCACGCGTGCCGGGGCGACGAGCTCGGCTACGACCTCGCTGGATGTACGCCCATTCACGTCGCTGGGGTGGAAGTCGTTGGTCGGATCGATCACGATCCTTCCCTCCCATGCCAGCCCCTCCACGGCCTGGGGAACGTCCGGCCACATCATCGCGAGGACGACGATGTCCGCGGCCGCCGCGTCCTCCACATTCCCAGCCGAGACGCCGTCACCGAGCTCCTGCACCACCGAGGTCAGAGACTGCGGCCCCCGCCTGTTGGCGATCACGACCGTCCGGCCGGCGCGCAGCGCGATCTGCGCCATCACGTGACCGATGTTCCCTGCGCCGATGATCCCGACACTCTTGACGCCCACTGGTTGCATCACGTTCCTTTCTCGAACTCGGACGCGAACAGGTAACTCACCGCGAGGCTCCGGTAGGGCCGCCATCGCTCGGCCAGCTGAACCATCTCGTCCTCGGTTGGAGGGTGGTCGAGTCCGTACGCCTGCTTGACGGCGCGCCGCAGTGCGAGGTCGCCGGAGAGCAAGACGTCGGGGCGATCGAGAGCCACGATCAGAAAGCCGTGTGCGGTCCACGGCCCGATCCCCGGAACCTCCGTCAGCGCCGCCTCGACCTCCTCATCGCTCATGCGCGCAAACGATGCGTCACTCAGACGGCCGTCGAGGAAGCGTTGCGCGAGTGCTCGCAGGGTGGCGCCCTTGCGCGTGGACATACCGGCCGCGCGAAGCTCCTGCGGATCCGCCGCGAGCAACTCCTGCGGCGACGGCAGATGCCCGCCGAACCGCTCTTGCAGGCGCGAGACGATCCTCCGTGTCGATTGGACCGAGAGCTGTTGCCCGACCACCTGGAAGATCAATGTCCCGAAGGCGTCGAGCGGGGGGAGCTCGTTCAGCCACGCCCGCGGGTGGAAGTCCGGCTGCGCGTCGATCAGTTTCCCCAGCACCGGATCGGCGCCCTGTAGGAACTCGCGCGCTTTCGGATCGGCGACGGTGGAACCTCCCGGGCGCTTGCGTCCACGACCCCCGCGCTTGGCTCGCGCGGCGCCCGCGACGGCATCTGTCTCGGATTGAGAGGTCTTCTCTCGAGCAACCTTTGGTGAGGATGGAGGTGCGCCCACCGGTCTACGCGGGTCGCGCTGCATTGTTCAGCACCCGTCCGAGCAAGGCCCCGGCGCCGGCCACGCCCAGCCCGACGAGGATCGCGAAGCCGAGCACAGTGTTCTGTGGGCTTGCTCCTCGGTCGAGCGCGACGCCGGCACCGATCACGGGAATCGAAAGCCCGACGTAGAGCGCGATCAGCAGATCCGACGTCGCCGCCAGGCGGTTCTCTGGTGCCGTTGCTTCGAGCACGAGCCCGGTCGTCCCTTTGAAGACGGCGCCAGCGCCCGCCCCGATCAGCCCACCACTGAGCAGAAACAGCGCCAGGCTCGGGGTGGAAAGACGGACAGCGGTCACGAGCAGCGCGAGGCCGATGAGCATGGAAACCGTGCCGAGGACGAGCACGCGCGACGCGGGGAGTCCGCCCGTTGCCAACTGCGCTGCCACACCCGAGGAGAACACCAGGAACAGTGTTGCACCGGAAAGCGCGTGCGACGGGTGGTGAAGCGTTTCCGCGAGGAAGAGCCCGGCAAGCCCCGCGAACAGGCCGTTCGCCGCGAAGGCGGCGAGAGTCGCCATGGCCCCTGGTACAAGAACCGTGACCGAACGTGACGAACGGCCCCCCTGACCGTCGGACGGAGCCACGAGAGCACGAGTGCCGGTTTCGGGCACACTGGCCAGGCCGATGAGAGCGATCGCTCCGAGCGCCACGAACAGGAGGTACGGCAAGGTCAGTGGGTATTTCACCCACTGCGCGAGGCAGCCGGCGATCAGCGGTCCGACACCAAGGGCGCCGACGGTGACCGCCGTGCCGATGGTCCGGGCGCGGATCGGAGAGGCGTTCGGGTTCGCGCGGGTCCGCAGTTCGATCAGGTAGGTGATGGCCGTCCCCGCGGCAAGGCCGACCGACAAGCCGGTGATGAAGCGCCCGATGAGCAGACCGGGCAGAGCCTTCCACGCCGCGAGTACGCCCGCTGCCACCATCATCGTGCCCACTGCGCCGAGCATTGCGCCTCGACGTCCGGCGCGCGCGGCCACGAAGCGGACAGACAGCAACGAGGCGATCGTCCCGCCGGCGAAGATCGCGTAGATCACCGTGATCATGAACGCCGAGAGGTGATCTCGGATCCGGTAGAGGCCGTACAGCGGACTCGGCAGCGTGGCAGACGCCATCACGATCAAGAGCGCGAACGCCACCACCCAGAAGCCGGATCGGTGTCGCCAAGTCTCGGCCACCGGCGGCACGCCTCCGTTCGCGCTCGCGACTCGATCTGACTGCTCGACGCTCACCTCGGAGTCACCACACCTTCATCCCGCCATCGACCACAAGGTCGGTCCCGGTTACATACGCGCTGTCATCGGATGCCAGGAACAGAGCCACGTTGGCGACGTCCTCAGGCCGGCCCAGGCGGCCGAGGAGCGTCCGCTCACGCATCTCGCTCGCCCACCCACCTTCGCCTTCGCCCAGATGTTCTTGCGTCGCTCCGCTCTGGATCAGGCCCGGAGAGATCGAGTTCACGCGGATCCCGTGCTCGCTTCCCTCGAGGGCAAGCTGGCGGGTCATACCGATGATTCCCGCTTTATTCGTAGTGTGAGACAGCGAGGCGAGGCTCTTGAAGCTGAGCTGCCCGTTGAGCGAAGCCATGTTCACGACCACGCCGCCGCTGTCCTTGAGGTGGGGCCATGCCGCCCGCGTCAGGTAGAAGATCAGGTCGACCTCCTCGCGGCGGGCGGCGTCCCAGTCTTCGTCCGTAACGTTCTCGAGCCGGCCGAAGTGTGACCTGCCTGCGAGGTTGAATAACACGTCGATCTTGCCGAACGTGCCTATCGCCAGGTCGACGAGCCCTGCGCAGTCCGCGGGATCGTCGAGATGACACGGCTGCAGCGACACCATCTGTCCACCCGCAGCCCGCACGAGCGCCACGGTCTCCTCCGCCGGCTCAACCGCCACGTCGCATCCGACGACCAAGGCTCCCTCGCGCGCGAACGTCATAGCCGTCGCGTGGCCCATGCTTCCGCCTGTACCGGTGACAACGCAGACCTTGTCCGCCAGCCGGCCTGACATCACACCGCTCCCTGCAAGGCCGCCGCCGCGGCCCGCTTCTCCGCTTCTGCGACGCCGACTTGGTCGGTCAGCTTTGAGACCTCGGTGAAGTACCAGTAGATGACGTCGCGAGCCGGACCGGCGGCCGGCGTCGCCCAGTCACGGAACAGCTCGGTATTGACCGCGAGCGCCGTGGTCGATACCGCGCCGGCGTGCCCGAGCCGTTCGATCCCTGTGCGGTGCGCGACCTGCGACCGCCCGCCGACGGCGTCGGTGACGTACATCACGTCGTAGCCGTCCTTCAAAGCCTGGACGGTCGCGAACGTGAGGCAAATCTCGGTGTGCAGCCCGCCGATGATCAGCCGCTTGCGGCCGGTCCCCTCCACCGCCTCGCGGAACGCCTGATCCTCGAAGGCATTCATCGACGTCCGATCGATCGGCTCGATCCCGTTCAAGCTCATCGAGGATCGACGGAAGCGTTGGCCCGTTGAAGCCGTACCCGACGCCGACGGTCGACAGCACGATCGGCATCTCGAGCGCGACAGCGGTCTTGGCCAGGAGGCGCACATTGAGCTCGACCAGATCAGCGGGTGTCTCTGACCGAATTACCTCGAACATCTCGTTTTGGTAATCGATTAACAGCAGCGCGCACTCTTCGTAGGTCCAGACACCAAGGTCACGGTTCATCGTTAACTCCTTTTCATGGCTCCGCGCCGACCTTTACGCACCGTAGGATGGCCCCGCCTCAGGTGAGCTGTCCTCGCCGGATAGTGGTGATTTGCGGCCGCGCGTCCGGGCGCCTGGCGCTCAGCGGGAGCGGGGGTGCAGTTCTTCGGTCGGGTTGCGCAGGACGACCGGCTGTTTCTTGGTCTTCTGCAGTACGAAGAACGCGATCGTGCCCCAGACGGCGGGGACCCACAGCGAGATGGCGTGGTACACGAGCGTGGCCGCGGTGGCGACGGTCCCGTTCACGCCGTAGAGGACGAGCATCCCGATCATGCTTCCGTCGAGCACGCCGATCCCCCCGGGCACGGGGATGAAATTGGACAGGTAACCAATCTGGTACGCCAGGACCACGGGCGCCAGCGGCGGCGTGTGGCCGGCGGCGGCAAAGCACGCGAACAGCACTGCGATGTCGAACCACAGGTAGCCGATCGCGCCGATGATCCGCCAGTCAGGGTGAAACACCAGTCGCTTGGTATCGCGCACGCTGGCCGCGGTCTCGGTCAAAAACGTGCGCAGTCGCCCCGGACCGACCCGCCCGACGATCCAGTCCACGTAGCGCGGCAACAGCAGGAACAGCACCAGGACGAACACGCCGACCGCCGCGGGCAGGATGCTGAGCAACGCGTTGCCCGGACCGGGGAGGCCAAGAAACAGGCCCAGGCCGGCCAGGATCAGCGTGAACACGTTGATCGCGCTGGTGTAGAGGAAGAGCACCGCCGAACGCTCGGCGATCCGCCCCGGCGGCGCGCCACGCTCGACCATCAGCCAGCCTCCCACGGCAAGGCTCCCGACGCCGCCCAGCGATACCGCCGCCCCGAACGCCTCTTCGCTGAGCGCCACGTAGGAGCCGACCTGCACCGGCGCCCGCTCAAACACCTGCAAGAACGCCACGATGTAGCAGGCGCACGAGAGGACCTCCAGCGCAATCGCCACCACGACCCACTGCGCCTTCATGTTCGACACCGTCGTCGCGACACCCTTGAGTCCCGGCACGGCCAACAGCAGCCCGACGACCAGTGCCCCCGCCAGGACCAGCGTGATGAACCCGTTGCGCAGGCTGCGGCGCGCCTTGGAAGCGTCCAACTGCTCCGCTTCGGATGGCTGGACCGAGCTCATCGCACTTGGTGCCCTATCAGGCGGCGCGCGGTTCGCGGTCGTGGCCACCGCTCGCCTCGGCCTGGATCGTTGCAGAGCGCTGGTCAATGAGCCCGAGCTCGGCGATCTGGGGGCCGCTTATCAGCGCGTTGACCCATTGCGAGAGCACGCGCAGACGCCCCGACGGGAGCGCCAGGAGGTGGTAGGCGCGGCCGGCGAGTTTGGCCAGCAGTCCGCTTACCCTCACTCCCAGAGGCGTCGCGATCGCGTTGCGGCCCGTGAGGTCGACCGCGAATCCGAGGTCCCTGTGGCTGTACGCGCTGGTTTCTCGGTTGTCCAGCGAGGCGGCGACGTTACGGGCTGCGGCGACGCCTTGCCGCTGTGCGTGCTGGGCCGTTTGGGCGGCGAGCTGCCCCGGACGGGTGAGGTCGGGCACGGCAGCCGCATCCCCGACGGCGAACACGTGAGGGTGATCGCGCGCTTGCAGCGCGTCGTCGACGATCAGCCGCCCCCGCTCCACGGCAAGCCCCACTTCAGAAATGAGCGGGGCCGGCGCGACGCCCGCGGTCCACACCACGGTGCGAGTCGCGAGCGTCTCCCCGTTGACCAGCCTGACATGATCGCGCGCGATTTCGGCGACTGGGGTGCCAAGGCGGACGTCGATGCCTCCCTGGCGCATCCGGAGAAGCGCGCGACCCGCCAGCTTCGCCGGGAACTGCCCCAGGACTGTCTGCCCAGCCTCAATCACCGTCCAGCGCACCGACTTGGCATCAAGCCCACGGTGCTGGCGCAAGGCTGCCCGGGCAAGCTTGTGACCCTGGGCAGCCAGCTCGAGCCCGGTGAATCCCCCGCCAACCACCACGAACGAGCCGAGACCCTCGCGAACCCCAGCATTGCTGACTGAGCCGGCGAGCTGCAACTGGCGCAGAATGTGCTCTCGCAGGTAAATGGCCTCGGCGATCGTTTTGAAGCCGCGTGCGAACTCGTGAACCCCGGCGATGCCAAACGTGTCGGTGACCGACCCAGGGTTGAGCACCAGGCGATCCCACTCAAGGCGCTGCTGCTCGCCGTCAGTCGTGCGGACGGTGCAAATCTGCGCCGCAGGGTCAACGGAGGTGATCATCCCCACCACCACCGTGGTCGACGGGAGTGAGGCAGCGAGCGGCGTGGCGATGGCCGCCGGGTCGATCGCACCTCCGACCACATCTGGGAGCAGCGCCGAGTAGACGGTGTGATCGCTCGGATTAACGAGCACAATCTGCGCCGAGGAGGCGAGATTGCGGTCGAGCCAGCGCGCGCAATGAAACCCCGCGAACCCAGCTCCGACAATCACGACTCGCGGTCGGCCGTCAACTGGCTGCGAAAGCTCCATCTGTGACTCGCTCGTGCGTGTCGCGGCGGCCGAGCCGACTCCAAGCCGCTGCGACCGCGGTGCGATCAGTTCGCCAAGGTTCCGTCGAAATCGATCGTGGCGTGCGTGCCATCACAAAACGGCTTATTCGAGGAATGTCCGCAGCGGCACATCGCCATCGGATCAGGGTGCTCGATCTCGTGACCGTCCGGCGCGACCAGGGTCACGTCGCCGGAGACGATGTAGGGACCGTCTTCGCTGGGGGTGATGGTGACGTCGGGCATCTGGAGGGAACCTTTCGTTAGTAGATCTTGATCGTTTTGGAGAAGGGGAGCTGGCGAATGCGGGTGCCGGTGAGCGCGGCGATCGCGTTCGCCAGCGCCGGCGCCACCGATGGAACGCTGACCTCGCCGACTCCGGTCGGCGGCTCGGTCGACTCGATCAGGTGAACGTCGATCTGCGGCACCGAGCGAATCCGCACGACTGGGTAGCGGTCGAAGTTCTGCGTGACGATCTCGCCGCCCTCACCGAGGATGACCTCGCCCCAGGCAGCGGCGCTCAGCCCCCAGAGCAGCCCCCCCTCGACCTGCGCACGGATGAGGTCGGGATTGACATTCCGCCCACAGTCGAGCGCGAACACGATCCGGTCGACGCGAACGCGCCCGCGGTCATCGAGTGAGACTTCCGTCACTTGGGCGCTGTGGCCGAGGAAGTCTGAGCTGGTGATCCCACGCGCCCTGCCCTCGGACAACGGGGATGCCCAGTCTGCGCGTTCAGCCACGAGTTCGAGCGCCTGCAGCGTCCGCGGGCTACTGGCGAGAAGGTCGCGGCGGAGGTCGACCGGGTCGCGCCCGGCGGCGATCGCAAGTTCGTCGATCGCAGACTCGCGCGCGAATTCGGTGTGCGAGTTGCCGACCGATCGCCACACCATCGTCGGGATCCGCGTCTCGAAGTTGGTCGACTCGAGCCGGAAGTTCTGCGACCGCGTATGGCGGATCGACCGCGCCGGTGGTCGTGAAGAAGTCGACGCCGTTCGTGAACATCACGTCACGGACGAACGGCAGGTTCACGGACGTCGGCTCGGCGACGATCTGGTGATGCCACGCCGTCAGGCGACCGTCGCGGTCGGCACCCACGTGCACCCGGTGAACGGCCATCGCGCGATAGCGGCCGACCTTGAACTCCTCTTCGCGCAGCGACTGGACCTTGATCGGGTGCTTGTAATCGAGCGCCCGCGCGACCTGGACCGCTTCGGCGGTCGGGTCGTGCTCGGCGCTCGAATGCAGTCCGAACGAACCGCCGGCGAACGTGACGTGCACCTCCACCTGCTCCTTGTCGATTCCCGCGATCGACGAGGCGTTCATCTTCACGTACTCGGGACCCTCGCTCCCCACCCACACCTCGAGCACGCCGTCTTCGCGCATCCGACAGGCCGCATTGTTCGGCTCCATCGGAGCATGAGCGAGATACGGCAAGGTGTACGTGGCGTCGACCGTCAGGTCCGCCTCGACCAGCGCCCTGTCGACATCGCCATCGTTACGCGCTGTCACCGCCTGCTCGCCCGATTCGAGCAACCGCAAATGCTCGGCCAGCAGCTCGGTGGTGCTCCGCCGCTCGGCGTTCGTGTCGTCCCACTCCACGGTCAGAGCACGCAGCCCCCGCTGGGCGTCGGCGACCGTCTCGGCGACGACTGCGACGCCCTCCTCGATCGGCACCACCGCGACCACGCCCGCCTCAGCCAGCGCCGCCTCGTCATCGATCGAGGTGGCCGTCCCGCCGAACCGAGGTGGGTGCAGCACCACCGCCGTCAGCATCCCCGGAAGGTCGAGGTCGATCGTGAAATGGGTGGCGCCGAGAATCTTCGGCACGGCGTCGACCCGCAACCGCCCTTCGCGTCCGATCAGCTTGTAGTCGGCGGGATCCTTGGGCTCCACGCCGTCGGGCACCGGCAACTGTTCGGCGCGTGCCGCAAGCTCGCCGAAAGGCGCCTGCCGACCGCTCGCGTGGCGGACGAAGCCGTTCTCGACCTCGACATCTGCGGCGGGCACCCCCCAATCGGCCGCCGCCGCGGCCACGAGCCGCGCGCGTGCCTGTGCTGCGGCCAGGCGGTAGCGCACCCAGAACCCCTTCATCGAATTCGACGCACCCGTCAGCTGGAAGGCGCTACCGACGTCAGGGTTTCCGTACACATCTCGAGGCGGCCCACCGCCGTTCGCGGCGTTGACGACGCGGATCGAGTCGAAGTCGGCGTCGAGCTCCTCGGCGACGATCGTCGCCAGCCCGGTGTGAATCCCCTGGCCCATCTCGATCTGACTCGACAAAGCGATCACTGTGCCGTCCTCGCGGATCCGGATGTATGGATGGACGGGATCTGCCATCTCCTCAGGCGTCAGCCGGCCGACCTCGGGCCTGGGCGCAGCGACGAGCGCACCCGGAGCATCGCCCGCGGCGAGGGTGCCGGCGGCCGTGTGAATCGCCGCCCGGATCCGCGGATACGTCCCGCACCGGCACAGGTTGCCGCTCATCCACGCGTCGATTGCCGCGTCGTCGGGCGAAGCGTTGGACTCGAGCAGCGCCACGGCGGCGAGCGTCTGCCCAGGCTGGCAATAGCCGCACTGCACCACGTTGCCCCGGTACCAAGCGTCGCGAACGGCGTCGACCACGGGCCCCGCGGCGCCCTCGACCGTGGTGACGGTTTTGCCTTGCGCCCGCTCGGTCCTGGTCTGGCAGGACTTGGTGTTGCGCCCGTCGATCAACACGGTGCAGGCCGCGCAAAAGCCGGCCCCGCAGCCGAACTTCGTCCCGCGCATGCCGAGGACATCTCTGAGGACCCAGAGCAGCGGCGACTTCGCGTGGCGGTCGTCAACCTCGTAGTCGGCGCCGTTCACGACAAGTTTCATTCAAGGACCTCCGTCGACGGTGTCAAGCACTCTGCGCCACCGACGTCTCGAGCACCGAGCCGAGATTCCCCAGCACGCCAAGCTGGCCGAGGATCACGGTTCCAGACGGATAGCAGTCGAACAGTTGGATCCGTCCGTCCTTGAGCTTGAAGACATCGCAGCATGGCGCGTCCATTCGGTTCCCGGTCGGCGGGAGCGTTCCCTGCGGGAGCCACAGCGGTCCGTCGTGGGTTCCCTGGAGCGCGAGCTCGACGATCACGACGTCCCCGCTCACGTAGATGTCATACAGCTCCCGGTGCATGTCGGAGAAGGCGCGGCCGTAGTTCTCCACCGGCTTTGCGACCTCGTCCGGCCCGCGGTACGTGATACCCACCGACTCGTCGACGAACACCCCATCAGCGTTGAAGCAGTCGATCCATCCGGGAATGTCCTTCACCTCAGCCAGCTCGTACGCGCGCCGGACGAATTCCGCGCTTGTCATGTCGGTGTCTCCTGTCGGTGACGTGGTCGCTTGCGCCGATCAGTGTCCGTCCGAGGCGGGTGAATCGTCATCACTGGATCCCGGTGATCGTCGGCGGGCTCAGGTCATGCGCCGGTAGCGCCCACGGACAGCGGGATGACCACGGGACCGCCGCCGAGCCCGATCTACGTCGCCGGCCGACGTTGTGCTACGGCGCCAAAGCCGGCTCCGGGGAGCCCGGGCTGTCCGTGACGGCCGCGCCGTCCGCGGACTCGTCGTAGTGGCAGTTGCCGATCACGTATCGGGCCACCGCGGCCCGGACCGACGCTGGGCGGGTCTCGCATCGGACGGGCAAGATCACCAGCACGAGCAGAAACCCCAGGCCAAAGATCCCGGCGGCCCACCAGAAGGCCGTCGTGTCGCCGTGGACCTGCGCGGCAGCGGCAAAGCCCCTGACCGGGGGATGGCTGGTCAGGTAGCTGGTGACGGCGCTGGCGTAGATCGTTGAGAGCAGCGAGGTGCCGATCGAGCCGCCGATCTGCTGTGAGGTATTGACCATCGCGGAGGCGATGCCCGCCTCGTTGGACGCCACGCCGAGCGTCGCGGTCGAGAACGTCGGCGCGAAGATGCAGCCCATCCCGACGCCGAGGACGAGCAGAGTGGGCAGGACGCCGGTGCCGTAGCTCGAGGTGGGCGTCAGCTGTGTGAGCAGGAGCATCCCGATCACCCCGAGCGCCATCCCGAGCAGCACCAGCGGTTTGACGCCTGTGCGCTCGACCACGCGGGTCTGGACGGTCGTCGAGGTGATGACCAGGACGACGGTCAGGGGCAAGAAGGCCAGGCCAGTCTTAAGCGGCGAGAACCCCAGGTTCAGCTGCAGGAAGTAGGTGAGGAACAGAAACACCGCGAAGATCCCGGCCCCGGTCACCAAGAGCGCGGCGTACGACCCCCCGCGAGCCCGGTCCCACACGATGTGCAAAGGCATCAACGGGTGCTTGACGCGGCGCTCGATCAGCACAAACGCGGTCAGCAGCACCGGGCTGGCGATCAGCGCGACGACCGTCGCCGTCGCGCCCCACCCGTGCGTCTCGGCGTTCGAGAAGCCGTACACGAGCGCGAACAGCCCCAATGTCCAGGTGAGCACGCCGGGAACGTCGATCGGGGCGCGGTCGGGATCGCTGTGGTTGACCAGCAGGCGCAACGCCGCGAGCGTGGTGGGCACCGCGATCACCAGATTGACGTAGAAGCACCACCGCCACGAGAGCACCTGCGTCAGCACACCCCCGAGCAGCAGCCCAAGCGCCCCGGCGCCGCCGGCGACCGCGCCGAAGATCCCGAAAGCCTTCGGCCAATCGTCAGTCCCCGCGAACGTGACCGTCAACAGCGACAGCGCCGACGGTGCCAGCAGCGCGCCAAACACGCCCTGCGTCGCCCGCGCGGCGACGAGCACGTCGTACGAGTGCGCGAGCCCACCGACCGCCGATGCCGCCGAGAATCCCACCAGTCCGGCAATCAGCGCCCATTTGCGGCCGAATAGATCGCCCACCTTGCCACCCACCAACAGCAAGCTGCCGAACGCCAATGCGTACGCGGTGACGACCCACTGCCGACTGTCGTTAGAGAAATGCAACGCCCGCTGCGCCGAAGGCAAGGCGACCGTCACAATCGTCGCGTCCAGCACCACCATCAGCTGTGCGACGCTCAGCAGAGCGAGGATCGCCCAACGGTTAGAGTCACGATCGGTCTGAGTGGACATGGCGCCTCGACTTTCGGTTGGCGATATCGACTCAGGCTCACACTCCGTCCGGTGAACGGCCATCGCCCGATCCAGGCGATTTAGGCCTCGGCCGGAGTTGTCGGAGCTCGACGAGTTCGAGGCCAAGCGATTCGATGTGCCCAAGGACGCCGAACACCGCGGACCGATCCTCGAGCAGGCCGGTAAGCACCGTGTCGTCACCCTTTATCGACGGCACCATCGAGGGAAAAGCGGACAGTGCAGTAGGTCCGAGCCGGCCACCTATCCGAATCGTGTACAGACCCATCGTTGTCGGCACGTGGGCATCGTCAAGCGCGACCTAGTGAGCGGGCCACGCCGGAATCCGGTGATTGCGCGCCGCCGAGGCTCGCCCTATGCCGGTGATGACCTCAGACGTCCCGTTGCGAGGAGCCTCAGTGCGCGTGCGTGTTCCACGGCGGAAGAGCGATCGCGCGCGCCGAGCTTGGAGTAGATGTTGCGGATGTGCGTGTTGACCGTATTGACGGAAACGTAGAGCTCCCGCGCGATCTCGGGTCGTGTCAGGTTCGTTGGCAGATACCGCAGGACGCGCAGCTCGGAGGGGCTGAGCTCCTCCGCCTGCGGAACGAGCTCTCGCTCGATGCTTGACGCAGGCGCGCCTCGCAGCAGGTCGCGGATATCGGCGAGAAGGGCGCCGTGCGCAGTCTCGTGACGCCGCAGCACGTCCAGCAGGTCGGCGGCCTCGGTCATAGCGAACGGGAACACCAGCCTGTCAGGCTCGGCGGTTGCCAGCGCTGCCTCGGCTGCGACGGTCGCGGCGCTGCGATCCCCCTGGTTCAGGTGCGCGATACCGGCAAGCAGATGCGTTTCAACGAGCGTGAATTCAGGGCCGCCCCGGGGCGTGATGTCCGGAACGCCGCGAAGTATCTCCAACGCGGCAGCGGGGTCTCCCTCCGCGATGCAGATCATTGCGCGAGCGTTGTCAATGAATCCCGTCCGACCGGGTTCGGCATCGAAGCCGTTGAGCGTTTGGCGCGCCTCATCCGACATCCCGAGCCGAGCCTGCGTGGACGCGAGCCATCCGACGATCGGGGTCGCGAGAGCGTGCACACCCGTGAGTTGCGACTGCGCCTGCGCTCCCGCAGCGAATGCCTTGAGCGCCGCGTGGTGCTGCCCGCGAGCAGCGTGCAACTGGCCCGTCACCATCTGCAGCAGCATCGCGGCGGCCGGGTCAGTCTGTGGCTCGGCGACCTCCCAAGCACGGCGCAGGGCGCTCTCTCCTTCGTCGAACTCTCCCATCCAGATCGCCCAGAAGGCCAGCGCGCCCAGCGCGGGGGCCAGTATCGGCTGATCGCCTAAGCCGTACCGTTCGGCCAGGGCCACCGCCTGACGCCCCCGTTCGCGCGCGGCTGCGAGCGAGACCGTCTTTGACGGAAAGCCTTGATGCGCGCGACATGCGACCTCGAGGTAGGGCCGGCCCAGTGTCCGGGCGAGCGCGGCGCCCTCGGAAAGGTGCCGCTCGGCATCGTCGAATCGCCGAGACCACGTCTCGACGACGCCGAGGTTCAGCAGCGCGACTGCCCGGAGCTCGCTAGACATCGTGATCGGTTCGCTCGAGTCGCCTGCGATCGAGGCATCGAGCAGATTCACCTGTTCGATTACCTCACTGAACTGACCGCTTCGGCGCGCCAGCGCCAACCGCAGTGACGCTATCGCCACCGTGAGATGGCGCCGGCGGGCGGGCGGGCTGCTCAGGACGTGGGACTCGGCCAGCGCCAGCTGGGCAGCAGCTTCCTCCATCCGCCCGTCGTTGCACTCAGCTGCCGCGTGAGCGAGCGCGAGGTCAGGATGATCGGCAGATGCGCCCTCGGGAAACGCCTCGAGCACCTCCCGGATCGTGCCCGCTTGTCCCTCGAGCACCCACCTGAACGACTGGTCTGCGACTAGCCGGGCGGCATCGGGCCACTCACCGGCCGCGAGCGTGTGCCTCACAGCCTCGACGACTCTCCCGTGGTCACTGAACCACTGTGCGGCGCGGCGGTGGAGGTCTCCGAGCTCATCGCCCAACGTCCGGCGGACTTCCAGGCGCAGGAAATCCATCAGCAGCTGGTGGTAGCGAAACCACGTGCGCTCCGCGTCGAGCGACACGACGAACGCGTTGGTTTCTTCCAGTTCCAGCAGCATCTGCTCCGAGCCCGAACGGCCCGCCAGCAGATCGGCGAGTTCACCGTTGACGCGGTCGACGATCGAGGTTCGTAACAGCATGGCCTGAACGTCGCTCGGTTGGCGTTCGAGCATCTCGGCGAGGAGATACTCGCCGACCGCCTTGTTGCCGCCCGAGAAGTCGGTCACGAACCGCTCGGGATCCGCATGACCGCCGAGCGAGATCACCGCCAAACGCAGGCCAGCGGCCCAACCCTCGGTGCGCTGGCAGAGCGCGGCCGCCCCGTCGTCGGACAAGGCGATCCCGGACACATCAAGCAGCTCGCGCGTCTCGCGTTCGGTGAACCGGAGGTCGCTGGCAGCGGATCTCGGCGACCTCGCCGGCGAGCCTGAGCTGGTGCAGCCTGATCGGCGGATCCCGGCGAGACGACAACACCACGCGCGCAGAGCTCGGAGCGGTTACGAGCCAACGCTCGAGCTGCGCCAGGGCGTCAGCCGACTTCAGCTCGTGGAGGTCGTCGATGATCAATACGACCGGTTCGACCTGCTCAGCGAACGTCGACAGGACTCTCTCGGCGGCCTGGCCGCCGTCAACTCCAGCGCTCCCCGCGGTTTGCGTCTCAGGATCGATCGCGCTCGCGGGAATGCGGATCGCGTCCAGGATGGCGTTCCAAAAATGCGCTGCATCCTGTTCGTCGCGATCCACGGACACGAACGTGACGCGGTGAGGGTTGGTCGGGCGGTCCGCCCACGCACGCACCAGCGTGGTCTTCCCACTTCCTGGCGGCGCCGAGATAACCGTCACGCGTTTGCCGACGGCACGATCCAGCATCTGGAGGAGGTCGTCCCGATCGAGCAGCCCCTGGGTGACCGCGACGTCTCGCGCCGTCCGCCGATGGGACTGCACCCGGCGCTGCCTCGCCGTAAAGCTGGTCACGGTGGCGCCGCGGTCGAGCGGTTCGATCAGCTCAGATCGGCGGTCGAGCGTTCGACCACCGCGTGAACCTGGTTGGTCAGGTTCTGCGGTTAGCGGCTCCCGGAGCTCTGCGGGTGAGAACGTCATCTGATCGAGCTTCCAAGTCGCTTGCGGTTCGCTGCTTCCATTACGTTCCTTACTCGTGCAGGGATCCCGCGTCGAGTGCGGGGTCCGGTGTCTGGGTTGAGCGCTGGGCAGGTGGTGCGTGTGCGGGTTGTTCGGGCGTCCGGCCAGCGAGGGCGGCACTGCGCATCCGCCGGCCTCACGAGTGAACCTGCGAGCCGTAGCCGAGATCGACGCGCAGCGATTGCACGACATGGGACGTGATGCTGCCCGTGAACACGTCGGCGGCCGCCAGGACGCCGGTGTACTTGTCGATCACGGGCGCCGCCGCGAGGGTGGTGATCGCGTCCAGGTAGCCTCTCGCTGCGACCCACTTGGTCTGCTCGTATTTGTCGAAATACGGAGTCGGGTCGACGGTCTCCAGCGCTGTCCGTGAGCTGTCCGCGATGTCCGCGAAGTACCGCCGGTGCGTTGCGACGTCGTCACGGGTCCCCAGGCGCCCCATGTGGCCGCCGATGAAGTGCTTCCACGGGTACGTGAGCGCGATGTCCGCCGCCTCGATGTAGCCGGGCACGTCTTCGGCAAGGCTGCTCTGGCAGACGGGCGCCCAGCCCGGGGTGACGACGTCGACCAACATCAGTGCGGCGTGGTCGGGCAGGTGGATGAAGATGTTGTCGGACGAGTGATTGGGGCCGTGCCAGCAGAGGTCGATGCGCTCGCCGCCGATCTCGAGGGTCTGACGGTCCTGGAACGTCTCTTCCGGCGCGGGCCGCGCGGGGTCGTCGTCGCGGAGCAACAGCCTCCGCGTTTCCTCGTGCCCGATGCGCGTGATGTTGTGACCGAACAGCGAGGAGGCGCCGGCGTGGTCGGCGTGGTGGTGGGAGTAGACGAGATGGGTCACCTGGTTGCTGACGCCACTTCCGGCGGCGATCTCATCCACGGCCCGCTGGATGTTGTGGCCGATCGTGGGCGGCGCGTCGAACAGGACGACGCCCTCGACAGTGGTCAAGAACGCGGACTGGTAGGTCCCGTCTGTGATCCAGTACAGGTTCCCGCGGACTCGCCCGACGTAGTAGCCCTGATCGTTGACGGCGGGCCCCAACGCCGACCCGGGGATCGGCGAATCGTCCGGCGGCGCGTCGCGTCTCGCGCGCGTTGCGGCCAATGCATCGTTCGTCGCGTTAGCTCGGTTCACCCAATGCTCGCTCGTCGGTCCTCCCGGGAGGATGGGATCGTGGCACCAGAGCCGGGCGCTCGAATCCTTGAGTCCTTAGTCATGAGCCGAGCGTCTGGCAGTGCCGCAAGCGTCGTCTCGGTCATCCTTAGGACGTGATGAACGGAGAGTCGCCCCCGGTTCTCTCGTCAGCGGGGCGGTTGCTTGGACGGGATCGTGAGCGCGAGGTGCTCGACCGGCTCCTGAATGGCGCGCTCGGCGGGCGCGGTGGTGTGCTGGTGGTGCATGGCGAACCGGGTGTTGGCAAGACCGCGCTGCTCGAGTACGTGGTCGACGTCGGGCATGAGTTTCGGATCGCCAGGACGTTCGGGGTCGAGGCCGAGATGGAGCTTCCATTTGCGGCAGCTCAGCAGTTGTGCGCGCCGTTCCTCGAACTGATGGACCGCCTCCCGCAGCCCCAGCAGGAAGCGCTTGGCGTCGCGTTTGGACTCAGCCCGGCGCCGGCGCCGAACCCGTTCCTGGTCGGATTGGCCGTCCTCGGGCTGCTGGCCGAGTCGGCGGAGGACCGGCCTCTCGTATGTCTGGTCGACGACGCACAGTGGCTTGATAGCGCCTCCGCGCGGACCCTGGCGTTTGTGGCTCGCCGTCTGTTGGCGGAGAGGATCGTGTTGGTGTTTGCGACCCGTGAGCCCGGCGATGCGCTCGAGGGGTTGCCTGAGCTTCATCTGGAGCCGTTGGGTCGTCGGGAGGCGCGGACGTTGTTGGAATCGGTCCTGCCGGCGCGGGTGGATGACAGTGTGCTGGAGCGGATCGTTGCCGAAACGCGCGGCAATCCGCTGGCGCTACTGGAGCTGCCGCGTGGGTTGAGCCCGGCACAGCTTGCGGGCGGGTTTGGCTTGCTGACGGCGGTGCCCGTGTCGGCCGGGGTCGAGGAGGGCTTTGCGCGGCGGCTGGCCGGGCTTGGAGACGATGCGCGCTGCCTGCTGCTGATTGCGGCGGCGGAACCGACGGGCGATCCGGCGCTGGTGTGGCAGGCGGCGAGGCGGCTCGGGATTGCCGAATCGGCTGCAAACGCCCTCGAGTCGGAGGAGTTGTTGACTCTCTCTCCACGGGTGGTGTTCCGCCATCCGTTGGTCCGTTCAGCCGTGTACCGAGCCGCCGAGGTGAGTGACCGACGCGCCGTGCATCGTGCGCTGGCGGAGGCGACCGATCCAGAGATCGACCCTGACCGTCGTGCCTGGCACCGAGCGCAGGCAGCGTCGATGCCCGACGAGGACGTCGCCGCAGAGCTTGAGCGTTCCGCCGGACGGGCACAGGCGCGCGGCGGAGTGGCGGCTGTCGCGGCTTTCCTGGAGCGGGCCGCTGCGCTTACACCTGATCCCAAGCGCCACGCCGAGCGATTGCTCGCCGCGGCCAGCGCTAAGCGCGAGGCCGGCGATCTTGACGCTGCGCTTGGACTGCTGCCCGGAATCGAGACCGGCGTGCTCGACGAGCTCGGGCGCGCCGACGTCGAGCTCTTGCAAGCCGAGATCGCGTTGGAACAGCGACGCGGCGGCGACGCCGGCCGGTTGTTCTTGAGCGCGGCGAGGCGTCTCGAGCCGCTCGACCCCGAACTGGCCCGTGAGACGTACCTCGAGCTTCTCGGAGGCGTGATGGCCAGCGACGTTGAAGTCGTCGGCGGTGCTCCGGCAGTCGCGGCCGCGGCCCGGGCGGCGCCACCGGGTTCGGTTCCACCGCGGTCGGTGGACGTGCTGCTCGACGCGTTCGCGATTCGACTGACAGACGGATACGCGGCCGCGGCCCCGACCCTCGCGCGGGCGCTCGAGCTCCTGCTCGAGACGGATGTCTCCAGCAACGATGCTCGCCGGCGTCTCTCGCCGTCCAGCGGCCGAAACGGCAACATCGTTGCGCTTGAGATGTGGGACCCGGAGGCTTTGCATATCCTCGCCGCTCGCCAAGTCCAGGCCGCGCGCGACACGGGCGCGTTCGGGCACCTGCACGTCGCGCTCAGCTTCCTGGCGCGGAGCCATATGCTCGCCGGCGAGCTGACCGCGGCCACGCTGATGATCGACGAAGCCCGCTTGATCGCTGAGGCGAGCGGAAATCCGGTGCTGGTGAACGCCCCGATGATTCTCGATGCCTGGCGTGGCGATGAGGCGCAAGCGTCTGAGCTGATCGAAGCCAGCTCCGAAGAGGCCGCCGCACGGCGATGGACGTCCAACAACTACGCGAGATCGGTGCTCTACAACGGCCTCGGCCGACATGACGCCGCGCGTGATGCAGCCTGGGAAGCGTTCCGGCCAGATCCAATCGGATACGGAACCTTTCTGGTGCCGGAGCTGGCCGAGGCGGCGTCCAGGACCGCTGACACGGTGATCCTCGAGCATGCCCTGGAGTGGCTCTCGGAACGAACCCGCGTAATCAGCTCGGGATGGGCGAGCGGAATCGAAACGCGTGTGCGTGCGCTGCTGAGCGAGGGTGAGGTAGCCGACCGTCTTTACCGCGAGTCAATCGCGCACCTCTCTGGTACGCGCTTACGCCCTGAGCTCGCGCGGAGCCACCTTCTTTATGGGGAGTGGCTCCGTCGCGAACGCCGCCGCGTCGACGCCCGGCGGCAGTTGCGCATTGCGCTTGAGAAGTTCACCAGCATGGGGATTGAGGCGTTCGCGCGCAGAGCCGAGCGCGAGCTCCTCGCGACGGGGGAGCGTGCCCGCCGGCGAACGGTGGACACGCTTGACCAACTCACCCCGCAGGAGGCGCAGATCGCGCGTCTGGCGGCGAGAGGAGACACGAACCGGGAGATCGCCTCCCAGCTGTTCATCAGCCCGAGCACCGTCGAGTACCACCTGCGCAAGGCATTCCGCAAGCTCGACGTCAAGTCGCGGGTACAGCTCGAAGGCCGGCTGCCGTAGCCGAATCGCGTTCGGATTGGTTACAGGGCCTGCGCCGAATGAGTTCCTGGTCGGATTGGCTGCCCTCGGCCTGTTAGCCGAGGCCGCCGAGATGCAGCCACTGCTGCGCCTCGCCGACGACGCGCAGTGGCTCGATAGCGCGTCGGCGCGGACCCTGGCATTCGTGGCGCGCCGGCTGCTGGCCGAGAAGATCGCGGTCGTGTTGGCGACACGGGAGCTACGCGGCGCGCTCGTCGGCCTGCCAGCGCTCCACGTTGAGCCCTTGGGTCGTGGTGATGCGCGCGCGCTTCTGGAGTCGATCCTGCCGGCTCCTCTGGACGAACGCGTGCTGGAGCGGATCGTCGCTGAAATGCGCGGGAACCCACTGGCCCTGTTGGAGCTGCCGCGCGGTTTGACCCCGACGCAGCTCGCGGGCGGCTTTGGTTTGCCATCGGCCGTGCCCCTGTCGGCCCGGATCGAGCAGAGTTTCATGCGGCGGTTGGCGAGGCTTACGGAGGATGCCCGCCGCTTGCTGCTGGTGGCAGCAGCGGACCCCGTCGGCGATCAGGCGGTGGTGTGGCGCGCGGCGGAGAGGCTGGGCATTGAGGAGTCAGCTGCGCACACGGTTGAATCGGAAGAGTTGCTGGCGCTGTCCCCCAGGGTGCTGTTCCGTCATCCGCTGGTTCGCTCGGCGGTCTACGGAGCGGCAGGACCGAATGAGCGACGCGAGGTCCACCGTGCGCTGGCGGAAGCAACTGATGCCGAAACCGACCCCGACCGGCGCGTCTGGCACCGGGCGCGGGCTGCGTCCGTACCCGATGAGGACGTCGCCGCGGAACTGGAGCGTTCGGCAGCCCGGGCCCAGGCACGTGGTGGATTCGCAGCCGCCGCGGCGTTCCGCGAGCGCGCGGTCGCACTTACGCCCGAGGCCGGGCGGCGGGCCGAGCGCGCGCTCGCCGCCGCGCAAGCGCACCTGCAGGCCGGCGCCTTCGCTGCGGCTTTGCAACTGCTGGCCGGCGCAGAGCCTGGGCTGCTGGACGAGCTGGGACGTGCTCACGTTGAGCTGTTGCGTGGCCAGATCGAGTTCGCGTCAAGCGCTGGCAGCGAGGCTCCGGCCTTGCTCCTGAAGGCAGCACGGGGGATCGAGCCGCTGGATATCACGCTCGCGCGCGAGACATATCTGGATGCCTGGGTCGCTGCATTCTTCGCCGGCGGCTTCGCCCGGGTGGGGACACTGCAGGAGATCTCCCGTGCCGCCCGCTCAGCCCCGCAACCCACCGCAGCTCCGCGCCCGGCCGACCTGCTGCTGGACGCCCTCTCGGTTCTGGTCAGCGAGGGACGGGCCGCGGCGGCGCCCATGTTGCGCCGGGCACTCAGCGTCCTTGCCGAGGGCGAAATCGCCGATCGCAGAAGGGCTGCGGTGGGGATGGCTGGCCACGCACGTCGCCTGGGCGCTGTGGGACGATCAGAGCTGGCATCAGGCGGTCGGCCGGCACCTGCAGACCGTCCGCGAGGCCGGCTTACTCGACAACCCTGCCGGTCTATCTCCAAACAGTCGGAGCCAATGCGGCGTGGCGTGGAGATTTTGCGACTGCTGTTTCGCTGATCGCCGAGGCTGACACGATCGCGGAGGCGACGGGGAATGGTCTCGCGCGCTACGCGGCCGTGGTTCTTGAATGCTTCCGGGGGAGGGAGGCCGAGGCCCGTGCGCTGATTGAGGTCGAGATGACGAAGGCGTCAGCTGCCGGACAGGGCTACGGGATTCAAGTTTGCCGGTGGGTATCCGCGGTGATGCACGTCGGGCTTGGCCGCTATGAGGACGCTCTCGCGGAGGCTCGGCAAGCCAGCGAGGAGGCGCCGGAGTTGTGGACCTCTGGATGGGCGCTTTCTGAGGTCATCGAGGCCGCCACGCGGACCGGCAAGACTCAAGTCGCCAGCGAAGCGCTGGAGCGGCTGGCCGAGGCGACGAGCGTCGGCGAGAACGATTGGGGTTTGGGCGTCCTCGCTCGTTCACGGGCGCTGCTCTGCGATGGCGAGGCCGCCGAGAGCTCGTATCGCGAGGCGATCGAGCGATTGAGCCGCGTCGAGCTTGCACCCGAGCTCGCCCGGGCGCATCTGGTCTACGGCGAGTGGCTACGCCGCGAGCGCCGACGTGTGGACGCCCGCGCGGAGCTGCGGGCGGCGCACGACCAGTTCACCATCGATCGGCATGGAAGCGTTCGCGGAGCGCGCCCGGGTCGAGCTGGAGGCGACGGGGGAACGGCCCCGTAGACGGAGCGCGGAGACGCTCGACGAGCTCACTCCACAGGAGGGGCAGATTGCTCGCCTGGCGGCGGAAGGTCACACCAACCGCGAGATCGCCGCCCGCTTGTTCATCAGCGCCAGCACCGTCGAGTACCACCTCCGCAAAGCGTTCCGTAAGCTCGACGTCAAGTCACGCGTACAGCTCAAAGAGCCGACTGGCGTAGTTCCGGTCGCCGCCTGAATCCGACGAGTTGACCGGCCGGGTTCGTAGAGCCCGGCCGTCCGGGTTTCGCCCACATCGCCGCACAGCTCGTGACGACGACCGCCGATCACCGGGATCTGGCGATGACACATCACCAGGGTGCAAGCCACCATGTGTCGCGAGCGATCGACGAGAGGAGAACAGTTCCATGTCCGATATCGGCAACGGACGGGCCGGTCACGCCGACGTGGTGATCGTGGGAGGCGGCTCAGCCGGCAGCGTTCTCGCTAGCCGTCTCAGCGCGGATCAGACCCGTTCGGTCCTGCTGCTCGAGGCAGGCACTGCCTACGGCATCGATGGCTATCCGGATGACCTGCGCGATCCCGCCCACGTGCCCGCAAACCCCGAGCACGAATGGGGCTTCACCGCCCGGGGGTCGGCTGCCTCGCCGGAAATTGCTGCCCCGCGCGCCAAGGTACTCGGCGGATGCTCGGCACACAACGCCACGGTGGCGATGCGCGCACGGCCGGCCGACATCCTCGATTGGCAACGCCATGGCCTTGACGACTGGACGGTCGAGAGCGTCTACGAAACCTTCCGCTCGATGGAGAACACGCCCGACGGCGACGACGCCGACCGCGGGCGCACGGGACCGTTCCCGATACGGCAGCAGAGCTACGACGATCTGACGCCCTCGCAGCGAGGGTTTATCGACGCCACCGCGGCGGAGGGCTTTGACCGAGTCGTCGACTTCAACGCGACCGAGCCGGGCGGCGTCGGCGCCTACCCGGTCAACGTCGTCGACGGCATCCGTCAGAACAACGGCCTTGTTTATCTCACCGAGTCGGTTCGCAATCGCCCTAACCTCAAGATCTCCGGGGGTGTGCTCGTCGATCGCGTCCTGTTCGACGGAGATCGTGCGGTCGGCGTTGTCACGGCAAGTGGCGCTGAGATCCAAGCGGGTGAGGTGATCCTGTGCGCCGGCTCATACAGCAGTCCGGCGATCCTTCTGCGCTCCGGCGTTGGTCCGGCGGCTGATCTGGCGGCCCTGGGCATCGACGCCGTCGCGGATCTGCCGGTGGGGCAGCACCTGCAAGACCAGCCCTTCTACTACAACGCATACGCGCTGAAAGTGGATGCGCTTGACATGCGGCCCGCGGTCGGCGCCCTGCTATGGACGCAGTCCAGCGACGCCCACGGCCCACAACTCGACATCCACATCGCCGTCACGCACCTGATGCCACCGGAGTACAGCCCTACCGGCGGAGCGATCGCCCTGAGCGTCGCGGTCGTAAAGCCCGACTCCCGCGGCACTCTCACCCTACGTAGCCGCGACCCGCGCGAGCAGCCCGAGATCGACTGCAACTTCCTGGCGCAGGACAGAGACGCGCGCCGGATGCTCGAAGGGGTGAGACTCGCCCGCAAGATCGGCCGCCATCCGACACTCGCTCAATTCATCGAGCTTGAGATCCTGCCCGGTGCCGCAGTCGGGGATGACCAGCTGGCGGACGCGATCGCGTCTAACCTGGCCTCCTACGGACACCCGACCGCCACGGCGCCGATGGGCGGTCCCGAGGATCCGTGGGCGGTCGTGGACTCGTTCGGGGCCGTCAAGGGAATCGAAGCCCTGCGGGTCGTCGACGCGTCGATCATGCCGGTCGTTCCGTCGGTCGCGATCAACCCCACGACGATCATGATCGCCGAGCGGATCGCGCAGACGGTTTACGCAGGAGAGCCTGGGCGTCGCGAGCCCGGCGTTCAAGTGGGCCCAGCCGCCTGAGCAGGCGGCGGGGTCATCCGAGCCTGAGAACGGTTTCACCGCGTCAGGTGAACGCTCCTCACCCGATCGTGGTGATCGCGGGCGTGAGGAGACGCGAATCATCGGAATCAGGCGATGACGGCTCGCCTGACGACCGCGGAACCTTGTGTCGTCCACCCCACAGACAAGGAACCCGATGCCCGATGATGACCGTCGACCTGCATCACCACGTCATTCCCGACTTCTACTGGGAGGCCTCAAACGAGGACGGGAACGCGGCCGGCGGAATCAATCCGCCGCGCTGGAGTCTCGAGAGCGCGATCGCGTACCTCGACGAGGCGCGGATCGACGTCGCCGTTGCATCGATCAGCACGCCCGGTGTCCACTTCGGTGACGACACCGCAGCACGCAGCCTCGCGCGCGAGGTAAACGAGTACCTCGCCGGAATCAAACACGACCGCCCAGACCGGTTTGGAGGATTCGCGGCGCTCCCACTCCCTGACGTCGAAGGGTCACTTGAACAGATCGCCTACGCCCTCGACGTTCTGGAGCTCGATGGCGTGTCGATCTTCACCAACGCCGGCGGCCGCTACCTGGGAGACGACCACTTCGATCCGGTCTTCATGGAGTTGCAGCGGCGCGCGGCAGTCGTGTTCGTCCATCCCACCGCGTCCCCTGACCCGATCGCGCATACCCTCGGGCTCCCTGACACGCTCCTCGACTACCCGGTCGACTCATCGCGCGCGATCGCCAAGCTCCATTACAGCAACACGTTCGCCCGCACGCCCGACGTCAAGTACGTGTTCGTCCACGCCGGCGGGACGATTCCCTTCGTCGCCTCGCGCTTCGAGATCGTCGACGAGATGAACGTGATCCCGGGACAGCAGGAGCGGGGAGCGTTCGCCGACACCATCGCTCGCCTCTACTGGGACACGGCCTCAGCGTTCAGCGACCCAGTCCTCCACATGCTGCGATCGGTGACGGGGCTCGCAAACGTCGTGTTCGGGACCGACTATCCCTACCCGCTCGATGCCATCTCGATCGGTGGCCTACGCCAGCTCGAGCACACCGCCGAGCTCAACGACACGGAGCGTGAGGCCCTTCTCGCCGGGTCGGCCGCTCGGCTGATCCCGCGCCTTGCGAAGCTGACTCACCAGCATGCCTGACGTCACCGTCACGGTCAACGAGGACGACAGAGGTCAGCCCGAAGCGGAAGGCCCCGTCAAGGGCACGACGAGGGCCCGCGAACGCCGTGAGCGTCAGATCGCGGAGGTGCTGGTCCGCTACGGGCTGTCGTACCTGGGCAACATCGTAGGGCTCGAGCATCTGATGACGGCGGCGCACGGCCTGGTCGGACGCGCCTCCGCTGACGCGCGCACGCCGCCGGAGAATCTGCGGCTCGCTCTCGAGGAGCTCGGACCGACCTTCATCAAGGTCGGCCAGTTGCTGTCCACACGTGCGGACCTACTTTCGCCGGACAACCGGGCCGAGCTGAGCAAGCTGCAAGACGCGGCGCCGGCGGTTCCCGGTGAGGTGGTGCACGAAATCGTCGAGCGCGAGCTTCACGCTCCAACGGACAGGGCGTATGCGACCTTTGAGTCCGCGCCGCTGGCGTGCGCGTCGGTCGGGCAGGCCCACACGGCAACACTGCATGACGGAACCGATGTGGTCGTGAAGGCGCGCCGGCCGAACGTGGTCGAGGACATGGCGAGGGACCTCGAGATCATCCAGAACTTCGCCGCGCGCGCAAGCCGGCATTCGAAGACGGCCGCTCGCTACGACGTAGTCGGCCTGGCAGACGAATTCGTGCAGACGCTCCGCGAACAGCTTGACTACTTGCAGGAGGCGCGGAACGCCGAGCGCTTCTCGGCCAACTTTGCCGGCGAGCCGTGGGTCCAGATCCCACGCGTTTACCCGAACCTCACGACCTCGCGCGTGATCACGCTCGAACGGATCCGCGGCATGAAGATCACCGACCTGGCCGCGCTCGACAAGGCCGGCCTCGACCGCCACACGCTCGCTGAGCGCACGGCGCGGATCACCGCCAAGATGATTTTCGAGGACGGGTTCTTCCACGCCGATCCGCACCCGGGAAACTTCTTCATCGAGCCGACAGGGCGGGTCGGCATCGTGGACTTCGGGATGGTCGGCAAGCTGGACGACCGCCTGCGCGAGCAGCTCGGCCGCCTTTTGAGCGGGTTTCTCCGCCAGGACCCCGGGCGGCTCGCAGACGCTCTGCTCGCCCTGGGCGCGTCGACGGGAGCCGTCGATCGAGCCCGGTTGCGCGAAGACCTGGGGAGCCTGCTCGCCCGCCACTTCGGCCGCACCGTCAGTGAGGTCTCGCTCAAGAACGTGATTGGTGACGTCCTCGAGATCAACCGACGGCACGGCCTCAGGGTTCCGCGCGACCTCTCGCTCCTGCTCACGATGCTGATCATCGCCGACGGGATCGTGGCCGACCTCGACCCGGACTTCCGCCTGACCGAGGCGCTCGCACCGTACGCCCGTCGCCACCTCATGTCAGGGATGACTCCCGCCCAGGTGAAACAGCGTCTGGAGGAGTTCGGCGTCGACCTCGCCGAGCTTGCCGTCGATCTGCCGCCGCGACTTGGTCGGATCTCCGAGGCACTCGAGACCGGCGGGCTCGAGGTCCATCTGCGCCCCGATGAAATGGACGCTCTGCTCGCCCGTGCCGGCCGCCTTGCCAACCGTGTGGCCGCGAGCGTGGTCATCGCGGCGTTGATCGATGGCCTCGTCCAGCTGGCGGCCCGGCGCCGCCACATACCACGCTTCAGACGGCGGAAGAGAACCGCGAGCGCCGCCGTTCTACGCAGGCGTGGCTAGCCGCGGGAAGATCTGGGCCGCGATGCTGCGCAAGGCCTTGATGGTCTGCTCTGGAGATGGGTTCGCGTTGGGGTCGGTCAACTCCGGCGGGATCACGAGCCCGGACTGCTTTGCGTGCTCGAGCATCCCGTTGCCCGCGGTCTTGCCGAGGACGCTCAGCGCTCGTCCCATCTGCACCATGTCCATGTGAAACTGCGGAACTGGCAGCGGCTTGACGTCCGGCCAGCCAGCGGGGTCCCGCGGACTTTCGCGGGAGAGGAGGTGGTCAAACGCGGCGGCGGCGCCATCGCGGGCGGTGAAAGCGTCGCCGAGATCCCAGACCTTGCGCAGCGTCGCGATCATCGATGTGTGTCTGTGCTCGTTGTTGATCACGATGCCCTGATCCACCCACGGCGAGACGATGATCGCCGGCACCCGGTACCCGGAGCGGTCGAACTTGAAGTCGAGTTGGCCGGCCGGGGCGGTCGGGTCGGGCGGGGGCACCGGCCCTGGGGGGACGTGGTCGTAGGTCCCGCCGGGCTCATCCCAACCGACGAAGAGCAGCGTGTTGTAGGCATTCGAGCCCTCAGACGAAGCCGCGGACCGGATCGTGCGGTAGATATGGGCCAAATACGCCTCGCCTCCGGCAATCGATGACGGCGGGTCCATCGGGATGTTCATGTCATCGGGGATCAGTGACCGGCCGAACGCCGGGTGATAGTCACTGTGGCCGGACAGCATGTTCGGTTCGATCAAGCTGAAGTCCGGCAGCGTGCCGTGAGCGGCGTCGCGTTCGAACTCGGAATAGGGCACGAAGTTCGTCGCCAGCCGGTCTTTCAGGCGCGGCATGTGGATCAGTCCCGTGAACGACAGCGGCATCGGTTCGTGCACGTACACCTTCCACGTGCGCCCGTGTGCGTCGAGGCGATGGAACAGTGTCTCCGCGGTGTTGTGCTGGGTGAAGTTCGACACTGGACTGTTGACCACGAACCCCGATGAGCTCGCAGCCGTCCAGAACGACCGGTTCATGAACGTTTGCGAGGGCACCTCGCAAAACCAGTGGTCAAACACCCCGAACCCCTTGGCGATCGCGCTCAGCACCGGCACCTGCTCAGGCGCGTAGCCGGTCATGATCTGCGCGTACTCCTCATAGGTGGGCTGGCGCCCAATCTCCGCGGCGAACGTGCTGATGTAGTCGGTCACGAAACCGTCCATCGTCGGGACCGCGCCGGGCTCGGGCGCGTTCCAGGGCGCGGTGACCGCCTCGCCGATCTTGCACCGGTTGTGCTCGTCCAGCCTGTTGAACAGCTGGGTATTGGTGTGGAAGTACTCCTCGCCCGAGTCCGGGTTCGGAGCGTCCATGTCGGTCGCGACGCTGTACGGGACCGTCTTTCGCTCGGCGCCGTGCTCGGCCCACTCCGGGCTCGGGTTGCTCAGATCCTTCCCCGCGACCCCCTCAAACCTCTTCCCGTCCCCGGAGCGGTAGAGGCGGCCCAGCATGTTGTCGAAGGACCGGTTCTCGAACAGCACCAGAACGACATGGTCCATCGCGTTGGAACGATCCGGGCTCATTGAGCGTCTTCTCTTTCACTGTCGTCTGTGAGCAGCACCAACCTGGCGACTCGCTCGCTCCAGCCCGTCAGTGTCACCCGCGCGCGCTCAGGTCGAGTGAGAGAAAATTCTACGCGGCGATCTCCATGTGGCTTGTCCACGTGGCATACATCGCGGCGTAGCGGCCGCCGGACGCGACCAGCTCGTCGTGCGAGCCGACTTCGGCAATCCGTCCATCGTCGACCACGACGATCCGGTCGGCCTTCATCGCGGTGGTCAGGCGGTGGGCGATGAGGACCGCGGTCCGTCGGGCGAGGAGGACATCGAGCGCCGCCTCGATCTTCGTCTCTGACAGGAGGTCGAGGTTCGAGGTGGCCTCGTCGAGCACCAGGACCCGCGGGCGTGCCATGAACGCGCGGGCGAGCGCGATCAGCTGCCGCTCGCCGGAGGAGAGCGACTGACCCCGCTCGTGGACGACCGTGTCGAGCCCATCTGGCATCCGCTCGACGACGTCGGCGAGACCGACCGCCCGCACCGCCTCCCACACCTGCCCGTCGGTGGCGTCCGGACAGGCGAAGGCGATGTTGTAGCGCAGCGAGCCGGCGAACAGGAACGGCTCCTGCGGGACAACCCCGAGCTGCCGGCGCAGCGAGCCGAGCGTCACGTCGCGTATATCGTGGCCGTCGATCAGCACGCGCCCCTCGGTCGGGTCATAGAAGCGCGTGACCAGCTTCGCCAGAGTCGACTTACCCGCGCCGGTCTGACCCACGAACGCTACGGTCTCGCCGGCGGCGATCCGGAGGTCGATATCGCGCACGACCGGCGTAGCGGGGTCGTAGCCGAAGGTGACCTGGTCGAAGACGATCTCGCCCTCGATCGGAGGCAGCTCGCTCGCGTCAGCGGTCTCGGGCGTGGAGGGGTCGACCGAGAACAGCGACCGCAGTTTGACCACGGCGGCCTGCCCTTGCTGGAAGGTGTTGTATTGCTGGACGAGCAGCTGAATCGGTGCGAAGAACCGATTGAGGTACAGGAAAAAGGCGACGAGGGCGCCGATCGACAGCTGGTGCTCGACGACCATCCGACCGCCGATCGCCAGCAGCGCCGCTTGGCCCAGGTACCCGAGCATCGTCGTGCCGGGACCGTAGATCGCGTTGATCTGCGCGGTGTAGTTGTTCGCCGTTCGGTAGTCACCGACGACGTTGCGGTGCTGGACGATGTTCCACTTCTGGCGGTTGTAGGCGGCGACCGTGCGCACCCCGTGCAAGCTCTCCGACAGATCACCGAGCACGTTGGCGATACCGTCGCGGACGCGGTCGTATCCCCGCGCCGAGGCCGATCGGAACCAGATCGAGGCGGCCGTCAGCAACGGCACGACAAGCGCGATTGTGATCAGTGCCAGCTCGACGTTGAGCGTGAACAGGACGACCGTGATCACGACCATCGTCAGCGCTTGGACCACGAGCTGGGCGAGGCCGTCCTGGAGCAGTTGCTGCAGCTGCTCGATATCGCTCGTCATCCGGGTCATGATCACCCCGGCCTTCTCGTCGGTGTAGAAGTCCAGTCCGAGCCGCTGCAGATGGGTGAAAACGCGCACCCGCAGATCGTTCATGACGCGCGCGGCAAGCCGGCCGGTGACCCGCACCTGGGAGCGCTGTGCGGCCGCGGTGATCGCGACCATGGCCAGGAAGATCACGCTCACGCCGACGATCACCGCGACGCTCTGGTGACCGGGCAGCATCCCGTGGTTGATCCCGTACTCGATGAGCAGGGGCCCGGCCTGATTGGTGACACTGACGATCGTGACGAGTAAGAGCGCGAGCGCGCCGAGCTGCCAGTGACGGAAGATCAGTGCCCTCAGGGTGAGGTGTCGGCCACTGTCGTCGTCACTGCGGTAGGTGAAGCGCGCGGTCGGCTTGCCGTGGTCGGGCTCCTCGTCGAGCAGCTTGTCGACGCCCCGCTGGAGCTCGGGCGGGATCCCCGCGAACGGAAGGCCGCCGCCGGGTGCCGCGGCGCTCCGCGATCCCCCCGCCGGGCCGAACATCGGGGCGCCGCCGCCGGGTCCGATACCACCGAAGCTCATCGCCAGCCTCCCGTCGCGCCGTCGCGCTCGATGTCGGAGCGCGCCGCACGATCGGCGTCCTCGGCCTGGGCGAGCACCTCGACATAAAGCGGCACCGTCTCCATCAGCTCGGCGTGGGTGCCGTCGGCCACGATCTTCCCGCCGTCGAGCAGGACCACCCGGTCAGCGAGACCGATGGTCGAGAGGCGGTGGGCCACGATCAGCGTCGTACGCCCCTCCATAAGGATCCTCAGCCCCTCGTGAATCTCCTGCTCGACCTGGACGTCGACCGCGCTGGTGGCATCGTCGAGCACCAGGATCGGCGGGTTGACCAGCAGCGTGCGGGCGATCGCCAACCGCTGCCGCTGCCCGCCGGACAGCGTGTAACCGCGCTCGCCGACAACGGTGTCATACCCCTGCGCCAATGCCTCGATGAACTCGTCGGCGCCGGCGGCGCGGGCCGCCGCCCGCACCTCCTCGAGCGAGGCGTCCGGGCGTCCGTAGGCGATGTTCTCGCGGATCGAGATCGAGAACAGGAACGGCTCGTCGAGCACGACTCCGATCTTGGAGCGAAGGCTGTCGAGCGTCAGGTCGCGCACGTCGTGGCCGTCGACCTTGATCGCGCCGCCGGTGACGTCGTAGAAGCGAGGCAGCAGACGCGAGACCGTTGTCTTGCCGCTCGCTGTGCGGCCGACCATCGCGACCGTCTCGCCCGGACGGAGATGGAGCGTGAAGTCGTCGAGGATCAACGGCCCGTCCCGATAGGCGAACCGCACGCCGTCGAACCGGACGTCGCCGTCGGCGTCGACGAGATCGATCGCATCGGGCGCGTTGACGATTGTCGGCTCCTCGTCGAGCACCTCGTAGATCCGCTTGGCTGAGGCCGAGGCGCGCTGGCCGAGCATCACCAGCATCCCCAGCAGCTGAAACGGCGCCTGGAGCATCACGATGTAGGCGCTGAATGCCAGGATCGCGCCGACCCCGAGGTGGCCGTTGATCACGAGCAGCCCGCCGACCAGAAGCGTCAGCGCGAGCCCGAGCTGGGGGAGGTTCTGCACGAGCGGGGTGAACCGCGCCCGCAGGTCAGCGTCGCGGATGTAGGACCACTTCAGGCGGTCCGCCGCCTCGGTGAGCGTAGTGAGCTCCCGCTGCTCGGCCACGAACGACTTGACCACGCGAACCCCGTTGATGTTCTCGTCCACGATCGTCGCCACTTCTGCCAGGCGCGCCTGGATCAGCCATGAGACTGGGAACATCGCCTTGCGCATGCGCACGCTGAGCACGAACACGAACGGAATCGTCGACATCGCCACGAACGCCAACGGCACGTTGATCGACAGCATGTACCCGAAGGCGACAACCGCGATCGCACACTGGACGAGAATCGAGGGCCCGAACGTGAGGTACATCTGGACCGACCGGATATCCGAGTTGGCGCGAGAGATCAGCTGGCCCGACTGGACGCGGTCGTAGAACCCGAACGACATCCGCGTCAGGTGGACGTAGAGCATGTTCCGCAGGTCGAACTCCATCGCGTAGGCGGTCCGCATCAACAGCAGCCGCGACACGTAGGCCGAGATCCCGGCCGCCACCGCCAGCACGAGCAGGATCCGCGTGTAGTGCGAGAGCGGCACGGTGTGGTGCTGCAGCGAGTTGGTCACGGCCTTGTTGAGCAGGTTGGGGATCTGCACCTGCAACAGCAGCGCCACGAACGACAGAGTCAACGCCGAGAACAGCGCGCGCTTGTGCGAGAGCACCACCGGCATCGCCCGTCCAAGCCATGACTTGCTGCGGTCCGGGTCAATCCAGGCCCGCGGTGGCGCATAACGCGACTCGATCCCGCTCGGGACGAACTCCGTGCTGGGCGGCCCGGCGGCCGCACTCACCGGCTGAGAAGCGACGCTCAACCCGTGCTCGCCGCCCTCCGGCCGGCGTGGCGAGCAGCCCGGTATGCATCGAGCGCGGCCCGCCAGGGCCCAAGACCGGCGAACGGGTCGTCGGTTCCGGCCTCGGCGTGGTCAGCGATCTCGGTCAGGCGGCGCTCGACCTCGGCGTCGGCCCGCGCCAGCACCCGGCGTCCGTCATCGGTCAGCCCGAGGTCGATGCGGCGACGGTCGGTCGCGTCGGGATCACGCCGGACGAGGCCTCGCGCGACGAGGCCGTCGATCACCCCGGTCACGCTCGGGCGGCTGACCGCCAGCTTGTCCGCCAGCACCGACGCGGCCTCCCGGCCGTCGCCGAGGATTCCGAGAACGCGATATTGGGAAAGCGTCAACTCCATCGTTGCCGCTGCCAGCTCGACCTGGCGAGCCAGGCGCGCCACCACTCGGCCGGGGTGCACGGGTAATTCGGCTGCCATACCGTTAGGCTAGCGAACTAATCACCAACTGGGCACGGGTCGCCGGCAGGACCCGGGGCCGACATGGGCGACAACGGGATCGAGTGGATTGGCTGCGCCGCTCCGGCTTGGCCGGCCGTCGGTCAGGCTGAGCGGTCGCTCGATGGGTCGATCAGGTACTTCGTTCCGGTGCTGCGGCGCGCGCACACGGCGAGGATCTCCGGCGCCAAGACGTCGCGCAGCCCGATCGTCTGCGCGTAGCCGGAGGCGAACGTTGTCTTGGCCTCGGCCAGGACACGGGCGCGCATGCGGCCGATCGCCTCGCCGCCCAGGCGGCCGAGCGCGGTCGTCAAGAGGTATCCACCGACGCTCCACGCCAAGCCGAACTTGCGGTCAATGATGGTGGGGGAGAAGTCGAGCGAGCCGTAGATGTACACCTGCTTGAGCACCGTGGTTCCGTACGGCGTGTACGACGTGAGCGGCGGCTGCGCACGCTCCATCGCAGTCAGGATGTCGCCCGCCAGTGCCCCGCCGCCGATGGCATCGAAAGCCAGGGTTGCGCCGGTGTCGCGAATCGCGTCGGTGAGCCGGTCGGCGAAGCCCGGCTGTGAGGAATCGATGACGTGGACCGCGCCGAGGTCGCGCAGCGCCTGGGCGTGCTCGGTGCGACGGACGATGTTGACCAGTCCGATGCCGTCGGCGGCACAGATCCGGACCAGCATCTGCCCGAGGTTGGAGGCAGCGGCGGTGTGGATGAGCGCGGTGTGACCCTCGGCGCGCATCGTCTCCACCATCGATAGCGCGGTGAGCGGGTTGATGAACAGCGCTGCGCCCTCGGCGGTGCTGACATCGTCGGGCAGTTCGACAACCGCGGCGGCATCGGCCACGCGGTAGTCGGCCCACATCGACCCGCCAAACAATGCGACGCGACGGCCGATCAGTGCTGTCGCTTTCGGACCGGCCGCGATCACAGTGCCGGCGCCCTCATTGCCGACGGGCAGTGGCTTGTCGAGCCGGTCGCGATACAGCCCGAGTGCCGCCTCCGGAACGGCGCCCACAAGATCTGCCCCGTCGCTGTGCAGCGTGCCAGGGGTGACCGCACCCAGCAGCACGCCGAGGTCCGAGGGATTGATCGGCGAGGCTTCGACAGCTACGACCACCTCGCTGCCGACAGGCTCGGGAACGTCGCGTTCGGCCAACTCCAGCCGCAGCTCGCCGCTGGAGGAGATTGTCGATCGCAGGCTGCGACCGCTGGTCAGAGTCGCGTCAGGAGACATCACGAGGAACCCTTCCGAGTCAGAGATCGGCAGCCTATCGAGCCTCAGCAGACGACACGGCCACCACAAGATCACCCGAAAACTGGCACTGACGCTCGCCCGAACACCAGCCCGCACACACTTGGCATCCGTATTGCGGGCGGCCGCGAACCCCGGCGGTCCGTCTGCTGTCGTAGACGGCACCGGGCAAAAGATCAGGCGTCGTTCCCGATGCGAGGCCCGCGGCGTCGAGCCATGCTCGTGATCGTGAATTGCAGAGCGGTGATCGGACATTCTCGGGTTTGGCGGACGGCGGTTGCGACGCCGATCTGCCTCGCGATGGGCGCGATCTCGATCAGCAACGTGTCCGCGATGCCGACCGGCCGTCGGCTCGCGGCCACAGCGAGCTCCGCCTCGGTCTGGGGCGCGAGTCGCATCGACGGGCACAACGCGCTCGATGGGGTGTCATGCCGATCACGGAAGCTTTGCGTCGCCGTCGATGAATCCGGGAGGGTCCTGAGCTCGACAAACCCGACCGGCGGCGCGATGGCATGGCATCGGGTCCGCGTCGATACCAGCGGTTACTTGCTTGCCGGTGTCTCGTGCCCGGCAACGACTCTGTGTGTCGTCGTGGGCGCCGCCGGCGACGTTGTGAGCTCGGTGGACCCGGCCGGCGGCGCGAGCGCGTGGCATCGCGTGATGATTGATTCCGATCCCCTGACCGGGGTGTCGTGCCCGACGGCGTCGCTGTGCGTCGCGGTCGACGGATCGGGCCGCGTAGCGGCGTCGAGCGATCCGACCGGCGGCAGGCGCGCGTGGCATTTCGTCGACGTGGACCCAGGCAACGACTTCACCGCCGTCGCGTGCCCTTCAACGTCACTGTGCGTCGCGGCCGACGACGAGGGGGACGTGGTGACCTCGAGAGACCGACCGGCGGTAAGCGGGCGTGGCATCTGGCCGGGGTGGACGGCAATCCGCTGAGTGACGTGGCTTGCCCGGCGGTTTCGTTGTGCGTGGCGGTCGACGAAAACGCCGACTACGCTGACAACGCCGAGAGCAGCAACGTGTTGACCTCAACCGACGCGAGACGAGGTCGGTCCTGGAGGGTGACGTTCGATGACCGCGCCGGATTCACGCAGGCAGAGTCCGGAGGCCTCGACGCGGTGTCGTGTTCGTCGAAGGAGTTCTGCCTCGCCGCCGACACGGCAGGGCGTGTGCTGACCTCAACCCATCCGACGCGCCGGACATCGTGGACCATCGCGCACATCGGAGACACGCTCGACGCCGTCACTTGCCTTTCGAAGTCCCTGTGCGTAGGCGTCGACGGTTACGGGAGAGTCCTCACGTCGACCCGCCCCGCCTCGGCTACGGGCTGACGTAAGTCGGAGGTACGTCAGCCGTGCGCGGCCGGTCTGCGTAAACCGACGCCAGCGCGCGCTCGTACTCGTCGTAGCGCCGCATGACCCGCAGCCATGCCCACCCCGGCCGCGCCTCGAGCTCGGCGCTTCGGTCCGGGTCACCCGGACGGTCCTCGGCGGGGCGCGCCTGTACGAGCTCCTCGTGCTCGGCGATCGCGGCGCCCATGTCCGCGGTGGTCCCGTCGTCCTCGAGCAGGCTGACCTCGAGATGGGATGTGAGCACGAGCAGCTCACGCCGGGTCGCCCGCCGGGCCAGCCGCGTGCGGGCGCCGCGGAACGCGAACGCGTCCCAAGCCTTCGCGAACGAGATGCAGCTGGTACGACCCCCGGCGCGGTGGGCGGCCAGCATCGGGCAGATCCCGCCGTGATCGGTGTAGGCGCCGGCGATGATCTCGTTGTGGCGGATGCCGTCGAGCATCGCGATCCGCGTATCCCGGGGGAGGCTGTCGATCGCGTGCCGGAGATCTTCGATCGTCGCCTGTCGCCGTGTTCGCATCGAGATAAGAGACTGCCGGAGGCCGGGCGGCCACTCTATCGGCGGTCGTCTAGCCCCACAACCGATCTCCTCTGCGCGAAACGAACCTTGCAGATGGCCGGTGAAAGGTGCGCCGTCGGCCATCGGCGGGCTAAGCCGAGGCGGGAGTGGGGTAGGTGATACGCGACGGCTTACGGGATACGCATCCGCACGAACACCCGGGCCGGTCGTGACGGAGGCGCGAGGGACAAGAAGTCGCGCGCCGGTCCGCGGCGACCACAGAACGGGCAGGTCAGCCGGTCAGTGAGTGACAGCGGACGATCGCCGACCGCGATCGGCGCATCGCAGCGGCTGCAGGCCAAGGTGCCGACTCCAAGCAGCGTCGACCCAATCGCCTGGCGCTGCTCTTCGTGTACGGCGGCGGCACGCCGTGCCAGCGCAGACTCATCGGGTGTTTGGCCGCGACCGCGAAAGAGCGTCACGGGGATGAGTCTAGATCGCGCACTCGGCGGGTGGGCTGTCCGCACGGACGGGGCTCGGCCGCCGGGGGCGCGGGAGGAGGAGTGGCGTGGGGAGGGCGAGCACGCCGGCGGCGGCGAGCGCCGCCCGGATCCCGACGAGCTCGCTGAGCACGCCCCAGAGAGCCGTCGTGACGGCGATCGCGAGGCTCGTGCTGATCGACCAGGCCGAGAGAGTCCGGGCGACGCGTTGGGCTGAGGTCTGCTCGAGGCGGTAGGTCGCGAGGACGGGGTTGAAGATCCCGCAGCTGGTGATGAGGCCGAACTCGAGCGCGATGACTGCAAGCAGTCCCGCCGTGCCCGCCGGGATGAAGGCCAGGCCGATCGGCCACCCCACGCGCAGGGTTCCCGCGACGCGCATGGTGCGTGTCTGGCCCGCTCGTGCGACGAGCGGGCGGGCGAGCCGTGAGCCGAGCAGGCCGCCGATGCAGGGGAGGGCGAACGCGAGCCCGTATTGCCACGGCTGGAAGTGCAGGTTCCGGAGCATCAACACCGCGAGGAGCGGCTCGGTGGCCATGATCGAGCTGTTGACGATCAGGGCGTTGATGAAGACGGGCCGCAGCCGCGCGTGGGCGAGGATGGAGCGCCAACCGTCGGGCACGTCACGAAAGCCGACGCTTGCCCGGTCCGCCGTGGGCGCAGGCGGCTCCTCTGCCCCGATCATCCGGATTGCGACGGCGGAGAGCAGGTAGCTCACGGCGTCGCCGGTGACGGTGGTGACGGAGCCGACGAGGCCAAGCGCGGCTCCCCCCAGAGGCGGCCCGATGATCATCGAGCTCCAGGTCGTCGACTCGAGGCGCGCGTTGGCCGTAAGCAGCTGCTCGGGTGTGACCAGGGCCCTGAGGTGGGCGCCGCCGGCGGTCTGGAAGGCGATCTTGGCGCCGGCGACGATCACGGTCACCAGCAGGAGTTGGACGAAGGTCAGCCAGCCGAGCAGATACGCGATCGGGACGGTGATCTGCGCCGCGAAGCGGGTCACGTCGGCCGCGATCAACACCGGCCGTTTGCGCCGGAATTCCACCCACGGCCCGAGCGGAACGGCCAGCAGCGCGCCGGCAGCGAGGCCGACCGAGCTGAGCAGTGACACCTCGCCGGCGCCGGCGTGCAGCACGCGGATCGCGATCACCGCCGTCGCCCCGAAGCCGAGACCGGTTCCGTACGCGCTGATCGCGGACGCCGCCCACAGGAACCGGAACCGTCGACCGAGAGACGTGCGTCTGCGCATCAGCAGAGCGAACTGGCCGGGCTGGACGCCGCGGCGACAACCCGACGGCCAATGGCTACAACCGCTGGTTGTGCGCTTAGGATCTTCGCGATGAACCTCGAGAGTGTCCGCGCGTTCGTCGCCGTGGCGGAGTCCCACGAGTTCCGCGCCGCGGGTCTCAGGCTCGGCATCAGCCAGCAGGTGGTGTCCAAGTCGCATCGCATCACTCGAGCGGGGCTGCCGGCGCTTGTTTGCGCTCAGGGCGGGGGGCGCTGTTGACCCTGGACGGACGGCGCTGCTGCGCGCGCCCGGAGCTTCTACGGGCCGAGCGCGGCTCTGGCGGCGGTACGACCCGAGCGCCGGCCGTTGCAGGTCGATGTGATCAACGCGAGGAGTGGCCCCGCCCATCTCCTGCGTGACTTCCACGACGCGCGCTCCGACATGCCGATGGAGGTCTCATGCTGCTGGACCCGTGGTCAGCGATCGACGCCATCGGACCGGCACGAATCGGCGCGACCTTCCGAGCGGCTCCGCGTCCCGGGAGGCCGCTTCCCAGGGGCATCGAATGGGCACAGGTTCTTGACGAGGCGCTGCAGCTGCTCGTCGGCGCGAGCAGCCGCTCGCCCAGCCGCGACGGCTTCGCCCCGCCGAGCTCGCCCAACGCCCCATCTGGATGCCGAGCCTCGTCGAGGGCACCGCGTGGACGGCCTCGTTCGCCGAGCTGAGCCGGACGCTCGGAGCCAGGATCGGCACCTCGGGACCCAATTTCGGTTCCGAGGAGATGCTCAAGACGATCGCGGCATCGTCGGCCTGGCGACATTCATCGGAGCGCATGCCCGTCCTTCCGCCCTGTCGACGGTCGACGGCCTCAAATCCATCCCGTTGCGCGACCCGATCCCGGTCTATCCGACTCGCTTCTCTGGCACGCTGACGATCTCCACCCGGCCTGGCCATGCTCCGTCAGCGTCTCGACGTCAAGGTCCGCCGGGCTGCCGAGGGAGAGGCCTGGTCGCCTACCAATGACCGCGGTCGCGACCGTCAGAGGCGGTCGAGCGCGTCACTCACGTGCGGTGGCCGAGCACCTCGTAGCCGACGACGGTGACCGCCGGCACGAACGCGAGCACGACGAGGCAGACCGCCATGCTGACCCGATCGCCGCCAGGCCGGCCGACAGCGCGAGCAACCCGACCGTCGCCGCGACCAGAGCGAGGTGGAATGGGTCGCGGGTCCGCATCAGCACCGAGTACAGGGCGAAGAACATCGCGCAGTAGATCGCCAACGGCATCGCGACAGTCAGGATCGCGCCAGCGGTCCGATCGTCGCCGCCCTCGAGGTCCAAGGCGGCGACGTGCAGGCCGCCGCCGATCGCCGCCAGCGCGCCGAAAATCACCAGATGGCCGTAGCCGAAGGTGAACGCGCGCTCTCGGTGGCGGACGAGCGCGCGGCCCACGGCACCGCGAAATACATCCACCAGCAGCCAAATGCAATCCCCACACCGGCGCTCGCCACGAGCGCCGCGTCAACGCTCCACCCAGCCTCGCCGTGGACGACCGCGTTGACGGACACGACGGTCCCGAGGATGACCTCTCCCAGCGTGATGATCACCAGCAGGCCGTAGCGCTCGGCGATGTGATCGGATGCCACGGCATGTCGGCCTTGCGTTCGGCGCGCCACGGGCCGGCGAGCTCGACCGCCAACAGCGCGACGAACGCCGCGAGGGTCACGTTCACGGACGACCGGAGATCGCGAGCGCGACCCACCCGGCCTGCGCCACGCCGATCGTGACCATGTATGACCGCGCCGCCGGCGCACGCGCGACGTCCTGGCGCGAGACCAGCCACCACAGGCCGAGCAGCCCGACGCGCATGACGACGTAGCCCGCCACCATCACGCGGTCATCCAGGGTGTGGCCATGGTCGATCGACGCGAACATCGGCACCAGGCCCAGAGCGAGCACGATCACGCCGACCATCTGCACCATCGTGGCCAGCCGGAAGACCCAGTCGTCGGTGTCGTAGGCCGATGCGAACCACGAGTAGTGCAACCACGCCCAGCTGACGGCAAATACAGCGAACACGAAGCCGACCCCCGCCGGCGACTACGTGGCCGTCGAAGACGTAGTCAGCCCATTGAACCACCGCCATGCCAAAAGCGACCACGATCGTGAGGTCGTACAGCAGTTCCAACGGCGTTGACACTCGATGCGAGACCACGGGGTCACGGCCACTGAAGCGGCGTCGGCGGTGCGCTCGGTCCTCGACGGCACCAGAGGTCGTAGTCGTCGATTCTGACCGCTCGCCGGACGAGCATGCGCGCCGGTGACCGGAGTTGACTTCGCCTGGCGCAGCTGCCCGTTCTCGCGTCATTCGTTGGCGGCCGCACGTACCGGAACGACTGTGTCAGCGAGCGATCCGGGCTATCGCGGTGGGGTGTGACTTCTACAGGCCGTTCGTTCCCAACTGGGCTACAGATACGGAGGACCGGTGAAGCGGATCATGGTCGCGCTGATGATCGCGATGGGTTTCGCAACGCCTGCGGCTGCCTCAGCGTTGACACCCGCCCAGGCGCGTGAGCCCGTCACTCGCGACGTCGCAGCAGCTCGCGCTGCAGCCACGACGCGCTGCGCTGACGGAACGGTTCCGATCCGCAGAAAACAGATCCCGCTGCGGGTCGTGGCGTTCGACGGGCGACATGCAGTCAGGGCCCGAAGTACTAGATGCGGACCTACTTGTCATGACATCGCCACCAGGGGCTGCAGGAGGCACGCGGACCGCCCGTATCTTCGCGTCCGGGACACGGGATAGGACTTGCTCGTTTCCGATGTCCGGCGTTACAAGATTCAAGGCCTTCGCCGGCTGCAACGACAAGAAGGGGGCGGTCGGTTCGCGGGCAGCCAATTCCCGGGACCTAGCAGACCGTGAACTTCGCCCGGACCGTCTTGGTGACGGTGACCGTCCTGCGATGGTGACGGTGAGCCGCTCATGCTCCGGTTGTAGAAACCGTGACCCGAAACGTGTGCACGCCCGACTTCAGGCGAGCGAGCCGGAGGACGGGGGTGGCAGGCAGGTGGCGCGCGACCGCGTTGGCGGTGAAAACGACGACGGTCTTAGTGTGCTTGTGGCCGTTGCGCAGGCGCGTTGTCCGCTTGCGCGTGTGCCTGACGCCCTTGTCAATGAAGAAGGCCGCGCTTTTGAAGCGGAGCTTGTCGGCGTGCGAGTGCGCGATCGCGACAGAGCGGAGCGCCACGCTCAGGGTCTTCGTCCTCGCGGTGCAGATGAGCAGCGCTGGCGTCTCCAGTCGGATCTGCTGGTTGCCGACCGTCGCGGTCGTCACCCGCGTCGGCGGTGGTGGCGGGCTGCCGTCGTCTTGAACGACTGCACTACGCCGGTCACGATTGCGCCGAACCCGTTGCTCGCCGCGACGCGGTAGAAGATGACCGTACCCGGTGTCAAGCCAGCCAGATTGGCAGTGACCGTCGAGGGGTCGCCGCTGGCCGGCAGCGTCCGGCCGGGGCGTCGATCCGAGCGCCGGGGTCGTCCCGTATTGAAACGTGACGGTCGTCGGCGAGCCGAGCGGATTGATCATCCCCGAGACGGTCGCAGTCGTGTTCGTCACGGCGCTGGCGCCCCGGTGGTCGCGGTCGGAGGGATCTGCAACGAGATCTTTCCGATCGCTTCCGACCCGCGATCGCTGAACCACAGATTGCCGTCCGGGCCTGAAAGCAGGGCGTCACCGTCTGCGCCCTGACCCGGGTTCGTGTTCAGGCCTGCCGTGAACTCGGTGATCACGCCCATGGGCGTGATTCTCGCGACCCCTCCGGCTGCGACTCCGTCCTGCGATGCCTGCTCGACCCAGATGTTGCCGTCGGCCCCGACCGTGATGTCGTCCTGTGCATTGTTCTGGCTCAGGCCCTGATCGAACTCGGTGATCGTCCCGGAGGGCGTGACCCGGCCGACCGCCCGATCGGCGGCGTTCTGGTCGATGAACCACACGTTGCCGTCTGGACCGAGCGTCATCGGGTCCGGGTCGGCGTTCGCGTTCAGGCCTTGCGTGAACTCGGTGACAGTGCCATCCGGCGTGACGCGTCCGACGGCCGGCACGCCGGGGTCGCTGAACCAGACGTTCCCATCGGCGCCCAGGGTGCTCTCGGTCGGCATCGACATTGCGTTCCCCGTCGGGAACTCCTTGATCGTTCCGCTCGGCGTGACCCGGCCGATCGCGCCCTTCGCCTTGTCCGTGAACCACATGTTCCCGTCGGCGCCGGCGGTCAGGGTCTCCGGCATCGCCCCGGGGAGCAGCCCCGGCGTGAACTCGGTGATAACCCCCGCAGGTGTGATCCTGCCGATCGCCGGCGTCGCGACGTCGAGGAACCACAGGTTCCCATCGGGCCCCTCGTGATCTCCGCCGGGGCCATGTTCGGCTCGGTCGCGGGCGGGCCGAACTCCTTGATCGCGCCCGACGGCGTCACCATTCCGATGGCATGTTGGGCGGGTGGCCGGTTGCGGTGAACCACATGTTCCCGTCAGGCCCCTGGGTGATATCGAACGGCGTCGCCGGACTGGTCAGGCCCTCGGTGAACTCATGGATCGCGCCGGAGGGCGTGATCCTGCCGATCGCGTGCGAGCGCTACCCCATCCGTGAACCAGAGATTCCCGTCGGCACCGGAGTCCAGGCCGAGCGGGTCGTGACCCGAGCCCAGGCCGCCGGTCGGGGGAACTCGGTGATCGCGGTCGCCTGTGCTGCGATCGGGATGGCGGCGGGCACACCCGGACGCGACCAACAGCGCCACCAACAGTCTCTTGAACGACTGACGACTCACTCAGCATCACCCCCGTTTGGTCCTTTGCATACCGGACGATAGACGCCGGACTCGTGTGCGGCAAGTCGATCGGACGATGATGGTCTACGTTCTCGCCCTTGCGCGTGCTACCGACGCGCTTTGAGGATGAGGGTGAGCGGTGTCTCGGCGGCTTCGCGGAACCTATGTGTCGGCGCGGGCGGCTCGGCGTTGGGTGGGTCGATGCGGCTCCCAGCGGAAGGTGACGGTGGCAACCGCGAGCCCGCCGACCGGGGAGCCCGCGAGCACGAGGAGGTCCCGGGCGGGGAGCAGCGGCGCGCCGGGGGCGTGTAGGAGCGCACTCGTCGCGGCGTGGGCGAGGGGCTCGGCCGGGAGGTAGGTCGCGAGGGTGTGCAGCCAGTGCGCCTCGCTGATCGACCCGAGCACGCCCGAGATGACCAGGACTGGGGAGGTCGACCAGCAGCAGGATCGGCCCGGCGGCGTCGACGGTTGACACCGCGCCCGTCAGGGCTGTCGCGGGGGCGGCCCGCGCCGCGGCACCGATGACGAACACGATCAACGCGCCGAGGGCGCCGGTGACGGTGAGGTGCGGGCCGTAGAGGACGACACCGGCGGCGACCGTCGCGGCGCCGGCGAGCACGGAGACGACCACCGTGGCGAGGATCCGCGCGGCGAAGTAGCAGGAGCGGGGCAGCGGCGTGGCGCGCCAACGCTTGAGGATGCCGGCCTCGCGCGCGGCGACGGTCCTCACGCCGTAGATGTTCCAGGCGGTGAGCGTCAGGCCGAACACGGCGCGACTGGCCACGGCCGACGCGCTCACGTGGGAGTGGCTCGAGGACGCGATGAGCAGGAGGACGGGAAGGCCGACCCCGATCATCACCGCGCGGCCGTTGGCCGCGAGGAGGCGGGCCTGGTAACCGATCTGGGTCAGCAGCAGCGGCCCCACGGCGGGCAGCCTCGAACCCGTTGGCGCGGTGCCGGGGTCAGGCATCCGCGCTCGCCTCCGGCAGCAGCCGTTTCCCGACCGCGGTCAAGTAGGCGTCCTCCAGGCTGGGAGGACCGACCTCCAGGTCTCCCAGGTTCTCGTTGCGAGCATCGGCCCAGGCGATCAACTCGCGCAGGTCGGCCGCCATGTCGGTGGTGCGGATGACGATCGCGTCGTGGTCGGTGTCCAGGTGGGCGGCGAGCTTCGGCGGAAGCTCGGCGGCCGTGACCGGGCCGACGGGCAGGCGGATCGTCGCGGGTCCTCCCTGTGCGCGGAGCTGTTTCGGAGTCGTGTCGGTGACGATTCGGCCGCCGGCGAGGACGATCACCCGGTCGGCGAGGCGATCGACCTCGTCGATGTAGTGGGTCGTGAGCAGCACGGTAGTGCCGGCCTGGGTGAGTCGCTCGACCGCGGTCCACGTCCGCCGGCGGGCCTCGGGGTCCAGACCAGTGGTCGGCTCGTCGAGGAACAGGATCTCCGGGCGGCCGATGATGCCGATTCCCAGATCGACGCGGCGGCGCTGCCCGCCCGAGAGCACCCCGACACGGGTCTGGGCGTCATCGGCAAGGTCGATCAGCTTGAGGATCTCCCGCGCCGGCCACGGCCGCGGGTACAGCGCGGTGTAGAGGTCGAGCGTCTGGCGCACGGTCAGCTCGGGATCGAGGCTCGTCGACTGCAGTACCAGTCCGACACGCGCGCGCCAGGCGCGCCCACCTCGGTGTGGATCCGCGCCCAGGATGCGAATCGTGCCGCTCGTCGGGGCGAGAAATCCTTCGAGCATTTCGAGCGTCGTCGTCTTGCCGGCGCCGTTGCGCCCCAGCAGCCCGACCACCTGACCTTCCGGGCACGGCGAAGCTCACGTCGTCCACCGCCGCGAGCTCGCCGAAGCGCTTGCTCAGATGCTCGACGAAGACCGCCTCCGTCATTCCTGGTCGTCCTCGTCGCGGGCGCGCCACCGGCCACCACCAAGAACACCGCCCAGACGATCAGGATCGCGCCGAGGGCGATTGCGATCCTGGCGTGCTCGACGATCCCGAACACGAGGATCGCGACCCGGCGATCGCGCGCACGAGCGTTCCATAGCGCGTTTTGTTGAAGAGGTACAACATGACTTGTGGTTCTGTGGCCGTTCCTACCGGCCGGCCGCCACCGGACCTCGCGACTGCTGGTGCGAAGAGCTTCGTTCGTCGGCGTCGCCGGCGGATCGGAGTCCGTCCGCCGTCACCTCGGGCGTGAGCAGCCGGGCGAGGACGTCCAGCGCGGCCAGCGCTTCGGCCACCTGATCTTCGTGCTCAGGTCCGAGCTGGGCGAGGATCGCGGTCTCGATAGATGACCCAGCCCGCTCCTGAGATCTCGCCGTCATCTGCTCGGTCGCGTGCACCAGGGTCCGGCGACGGTCCACGGGGTCCGGCGCTGTCTCCACCACCCCGATCTCCCGCAGCTTCGCCACTGACAAAGACACGAGGCTCTGCGGAAAACCGGTCCGCTCGGTGATCTCGCCGATCGCGCTTCCGGGGTGGTAGGCGACGTCGATCAGCACCAGCCGCAGGCTCGTCGTCGCCTTGCCCTGAGGCAGAAGACCCTCCGCGATCTCCATCAGCCTGCGGCCGAGGAGAAACAGCTCCGTGGCATTCACATCAAAAATTGATACATCAGATCTTGATGGATGTCAAGCCGCCGTTGTGCCTCGGCCCTGCGACCGCACCTCGCATCTATGCGCGCCGCTCGAGACTCCCGGCGGTCTCCGCCGCGCATCGGTAGCCGCTGCGCAGGCCCCCTTCGATGTAGCCCTGGAAGTTCAAGGACGTCTGTTCGCCGGCGAAGTGAAGGTGTCCCTCCTGCTGGCCCTGGATACCGTTGAACGCCGTGTACTGGCCGACGGCCAGGTACGAGTAAGCGCCGAGGACGTGAGGGTCGCCGGAGGACCAGACGAAGAAGGCCTTGCCGTTGTAACGCGCCCGGCTCCCGGGGAATAGCTGCTCGAAGCTGGCCAGATAGTCGGCGACCATTCGATCGGGCGGCGTGCCCCGGTAGCTGCGCAGGCCGTAGCGCGAGCCCCAGCGCCGTCCGACCGTGCCGCCGGGCAGCGCGGCGAGGATCCCGGCGGCGCCGGGTTGGTAGACGGTCGCGTCCCACGTGCCCTGCACGATCGTGTCCGAGTAGGCGTTACCCGTCTGACCGTGCCGGTTCCAGATGCGCGAGGAGTACTGCAGGAAGAACTTGGCGTTGCTGCCCATCGGCTGCTCGTTGATCGCTCTCCGATGCAGTGCACGGATGGGGATCGCACGCGTGTCGACGTGGCGCAGAGTTGTGAACGGCGCGGCCAGTACGACCTGATCGGCGACGACGTCGCGTGTCCGACCACCGGAGTCGAAGCTGCAGACGACCCGCCCGTCCGTGCGCTCGCGGAGCCCGACGAGCCGGTGGCCGAGGTGGAGGACGCCTCGCGGCAGCCGTCGAGGATGCCCGAGATCAGCTGGTCGTTGCCGCCGTGGATGTGCCATTTCTCGTCGCCGCCGCCGAGCTGGGGCGACGACCGAGGCTGCAGACCGCTCGTCGTGCTGCTGTCGTCGCCGAGCAGATAGATCAGATTCAGCGCGGATTCGTGCTCGGCGGCGCCTCCGAACTCGTCGAGGACCGCGGAGATGCAGAGTCGGCCGAAGTCACCCTGACCCACCCGGGAGATGATGGTCGATCCATTCGACCACCGACATCTGGTCCCAGCGAGCCGCCCAGGTGCTGCTACGACTATGGGTCGTGGGCCACGGCGCGTTCGCCGCCGCGTCGCGAAAGAGCCCCACCCGAACTCGTGCCAGTCGCGGTTGACCGCCGCCTGTGACCACCGCTTCCGTCGAACCAGAATGACTCCTGTTCGCTGTTGGTCGCCGCCGGGTAATGGTCGGTGTTGTCGAGACCAAGATGCAGGTGGCGGGCCAGAGCCAGCGTCGCCGTGTGCTCGGGGTTGATGAACTCGGCGTGCTCCTCGACCAGCTGGCTGTCGTCGAAGTAGCCGCGCAGAGTCCGGATCCGACCACCCGGCCGATCTGACCACTCGTAGACCTCGGCGCGTATCCATGCCGACGCCACAGCCGGTAGGCGCAGCCGAGCCCGGCGATACCGGCCCCCACGACCACCACCCGAGGCCCCGGATCCCCCTCGGCATGCGACCGACCCGGCCAAACGTTCCCGAGGCCGAGCGTGACGGCCGTTGCGCCCGCTCCCTGCAACAGACGCCGGCGGGTCATCCGCCCAGCCTCCAGCGTCCCCGGCGACTCCGGCGCGAAGTCGGCCGTCTCCGACTGCGTGAGCGCCGCTTGGGCGATCCTGATCCGCTGCAGGGCTGAGCCTGACCTTGCCGAGCCTGCACTGGGACCCATTCCTGCTCCTCGTTTGCGCTGTGAGCTGTTGCCGATGGCGTCGAAGCCGGCCGACCGTCAGATGTCGTCAGTCCTCAGTCGCGGACCAGATGCCTCTCGGGACCGCTGCCGAGCCGCACCGTATGTTGCCGCTTGGAGCCTGCTGAGGCTCCCGCTACTCCCGGGACGCGGCCGCGGCGAGGCATGAGGCCAGCAGGCTCTGGCGCGAGTCCCCGGCCGCCGCCGACAGCGGGGTGTCGACGCTGGGGCCACTTGATTGAAGAGAGGTGCGGGCACGCTGAAGGGCGCTGTTGACCGCCGCATCGCTGATCCCGAGCAATTCCGCGACCTCGTTTGCCTTCCAACACAGCGCTTCTCGCAACATCAACACCGTCCGCTGCTGTGCCGGCAGCCGCCTGACCGCGACGAGCAGCGCGAGCCGGAATGTCTCTTGAGCTAAAGCCCGCTCGGCGGGGCCGGCCTCGGCGTCCGCCTCGAGCGGGGCGTCCTGCAGTGATGCAGGATCAGCCGGCAGCGCGCGCCGGGAGCGGGCATTCAGCATGTCAATGCACACGTTGGAGGCGATCCGGTGCAGCCAGGAGCCCAGGCGGCAGCGTCCGTCGAACCGTGCGTGGCTCCGCCAAGCGCGCAGGAGCGTCTCCTGCACTGCATCCTCAGCCTCCGAGCGGGAGCCGAGCATCCGCGTGCAGTGGCGGGTCAGCGCGGCACGGTGATCCTCGAGGTGCTCGTGGAGTGGACGGGCCTCGACTGCCGCAGCGACGATGCTCACTGCAGCCCTCGCGCGAGTTCGTTCAGCGGCAGCGCCCGCCGAGCATCGCTGACCAGCTCCTGCACCTCGACGCCCGCGTCACGCAGCGTCGCGGCGTATCGGCTTCCGTCGTCTCGGCGCGAGCCGGTGGTGACGATCGTGGCCGGCGGGGTGCCGGCGACTTCGGACGGCGCTGGGCACGAATCGGAGAATTCGGGGCGCACGAGCACCTGTCTGCGCACGACTGGCCAACCGCAATCGCGTGCGTCGACCGCGAGCCGAGCCGCCAGCGCCGCGCCACTGAGCTCGCCGCCGACGACGAGTTGGTCAGGATGGGCCCCGAGCTCGCGAGCGTGCTCGGCGGCCCAGCCGAGAGTCGCCTCTTCATGCCCACCGGCGTTGATGCCCTGGCGCCGTCCGAGCTCGAGCACCACTGCGGTGGCCGCCGCGCTGAGCTCGCGGCAGAGCACGTCGTGTCCATTTCGGCCGCTGCACCAGATCACCAATGGCGCCCCACCAGCCGGCCGCGATGACCGCAATGGCAGGTAGACGCGCGCCGGCAGGCGCGTCGGGCCGAACCGCAACCTCAGATCTGCAACCAACGTCACGCGTCGCAGGTTCGCAATGCCGCGCGAGAAAGGGAAAGGCCGATCGCGCACTGCAGTTGTGCACGATCGGCATCACCGATGGCGCGCCGGTGGGCATACTTGACGCATGCCCGAGCCTGGACGAGTGCTTCCGTTTCCACAGGCGCCTGACGGCATCGAGCTGCGGCATCTACGGGCGTTTGTCGCCGTCGCGGAGGAGCTCAACTTCGGTCGGGCGGCGGAACGGCTATACGTCTCTCAGCCGGCGCTGAGCCGGCAGATCCGCGGGCTGGAGCAGCTCGTGGGCTGCGAGCTGCTGCGGAGATCTACCCATCGCGTGGAGCTCACGCTCGCCGGGGAAGCGCTGCTCGAGCGAGCCCGCAAGCTGCTGAGCGATGTCGACGAGGCGGTGTCGGCGGCCCTGGCGGTCGGTGGAGAGCTGCTCGGGCGCGTCGCCAGGCTGCTCGAGCCACTCGCCGGACTCGTCGCCCGGGATACCGGCCTGCACGAGACCCGGGCAGTGTTCGAACGTCTCCAGGCCGAGTTTGAGCGGCCATCCGGCACGAGCGTGCGGCCGGTCACAGCCGGTGGGGTGCCGTCGCTGATCGCGTCCCCGGCCGATGGATCAGAGCCCACGGTGCTGTATCTGCATGGCGGCGCATACGTGCTTGGGTCGGCGTTCGGATACCAGCCGCATGCCTGCGCATTGGCGGCCGCGGCGCAGACCAGTGTGCTGGTTCCCGATTACCGTCTCGCCCCCGAGCATCCGTTCCCGGCGGCCGTGCAGGATGCGCTGAGCGCCTACCGGTGGCTGCTCGAGCAGGGAGTCGCCTCCGAGCGCGTAACCGTCGCCGGTGACTCCGCTGGTGCGGGCATGGTGATGTCATTGCTGCTGACGCTGAGACAGGAGGGCGAGCCTCCTCCTGGTGCGGCGGTCCTCTTCTGTCCCTGGCTCGACCTGGGGCTGCGCCATACCGCCATCCCGGAGACCGCCGAGGAGGCCGGCGCCCCACTGGCGACGAAAGCCGAAGCACTTCGCTGCGCCGAGGCCTACCTCAACGGCCATCCGGTCGACGACCCGATCGTCGACCCCCTGGTAGCCGACCTCGCCGGCCTGCCGCCGATCCTCGTTCAGGCCGCCACAGGCGACGCCCGCGTCGCCGACGCCGAGCTGTTCGCGGCCCGCGCGGAGGCGCAGGGGGTCGACGTTGCGCTCCAGCTCTACCCGGTGCAAGCCCATGCGTTCCAGCTTTTCTGGTCCTTCCTTCCCGAGGCCGCTGACGCGTTCGAGGCCGCCGGTGAGTTCATCAGCCGGGTCGCGGCGAAATCGGTGACAGTGCCGGACCCGGCACACCACCGAGCAAGACTCGCGGCGGAGTAGCGTTCTACTGCGGCGGAGTGGGTTCCACTCCCGGGTCACCCGCGGGACGCGCCCGAGGGTGACCCTTGGAGTGCAACCGCTAGGCGGCTTCCTCGAGCTCGATCGCCTCGGGGAGCGCTACGGCCTCTTGAGCCTGTGTGGCCGGGGTCGACGGCATCGTCAGCGCCAACCCGATCGCCGCGATCACCAGCAGCGCAGCCACGGTGAAGGCGAGGTGAAAGCCACTCGTCAGTGACGAGGCGAGCGAGACGCCATCGTGGCGCAGCGTACCCGTGCGGTTGGCCGACAGGGTCGCGAGCACGGCCAGCCCGAGCGCGCCTCCCACCTGTTGGGTGGTGTTCACCAAGCCGGAGGACAGGCCGGAGTCCTCCGCAGTGGCGGCGGACATGGCCATCGTCATCAGTGACGGGAACGCCATTCCCGCCCCGATTCCGAACAGCACCATCGTTGGCAGCAGGTCAGGCACGTAGCGAGCGTGAACCGGGCTGGTCCGCAGGAGGACAAGTCCGATCGCTACCAGCAGTAGCCCGGGAACGAGCGTCTGCTTGGGCCCGAAGCGCTCCATCAGCCGCGCTGCGAAGCCGAGCGACATCACCGCGATCCCGAGCGCCACCGGGAGGAAGGCGAGGCCGACTTCGATCGCGTCATACCCCAACACCCGCTGCATGTAGAGCGCGCCCAGGAAGAACATCCCAAACAGTCCGGCGACCATCAGGACCTGCACCAGGTTGGCGCCGGTCACCGTGCGGGAGCGGAACACCCGCAGTGGGATCAGCGGGTTCGCGGCTGTTCTCTGCCGGACGATGAATCCGGCGAGCAGTGCCACCGCGGCGGTGCCGAAACCGAGCGTGCGGGTCGAGCCCCATGCGTAGTGGCTGGCCTCGACGATCGTGTACACCGCGAGCATCAGGGAGCTCACCAACAGCAGTGCGCCGGGAGCGTCGGCTCCGCGGTCCAGGCCTATGCCGCGGTCATCGGGCAGCAGCCGAACCGCGAAGAAGGCGGTGGCGATCCCGATCGGGACGTTGACGAAGAAGATCCAGTGCCAGCTGATCTCCTGGGTGATCACGCCGCCGAGAAGCAGGCCCAGCGCGCCGCCGGCTGACGCGACGAAGCTGTACACGCTGATCGCCTTTGCCCGTTCGTGGGGCTTGGGGAACATGGTCACGATCATGCCGAGGATCACCGCGGCGGTCATCGCGCCACCGATCCCCTGAACAAAGCGAGCGCCGATCAGCAGGCCCTGGCTCTCCGAGAGTCCGCACAGCACCGATGCGGCCGTGAACAGCGTCAGCCCGGAGAGAAAGATCCGCCGGCGCCCAATCAGGTCGCCAAGCCGGCCCACCAGCAGCAGCAAGCCGCCGAAAGCGATCAGGTACGCATTCACCACCCAGGCGAGACTTGACTGTGAGAAGTGCAGGTCGTTCTGGATCGAGGGCAGCGCCACGTTCACGATCGTCTGGTCGAGGATGATCATCAGGAAGCCGGCGCACAGCGCCACCAGCGCAATCCACCGGCTGCGGTCCGCGCTGGGCAATTCGCTCACCGAGGCTCTTTGGTCATAAGCGTTCATCAATCGTCTCCCGTTCGTCGCTTCAAGAAAGGACCTTACCAGATCGTCTATTACGGAACGATCTGCTTGTGAACGATCCTTATGGCCAAGGGTCGACTACGCAGTAGCTCCGCGCATCGGCAGATCGGTGCGCGTTTGCCCGCTTGGAGCCTTACCGGGGAGGAGGGTGGGCCTTACGCCCGCCGGCGCACGGCGTGCTCGCACGCCACCGGCTCTGAGAGCCGACCGCATGCCAGGCTGCCCAGAGCCCGCAGGAACACGTCGCGATCGCCGTCACTGAGGCTTGAGAGCACGTCCTCACGCACGCGATCCATGACCACCTCGGCCTCGCGCACCTTGCGCTTTCCGGCCGGCGTCACGGAAATCACGCGCGCACGCCGGTCGCCGGGCGAGGGGCGGCGTTCGGCCAGACCGGCGGCCTCGAGCTCGTCCAGTGTGACGACCATCGTGGTCTTGTCCAGGCCGACCGCTCGCGCCACCTCGCTCTGCGTGTACTCGCCGGTCATCGCGGTGGCCAGCACGCTGTGGGCGCGCGGTGACATGCCCTTCTTCTCCAGCGCCGCGGTCAGCTCGGTGGTCAGCGCGTGGCTGGCACGGCCGAGCAGCCAGCAGAGGTCCGAGGTCAGCGGTGCCGGAGGGGCGCTTGTAGCCATAGCGACAATATTAGTCCGCTGCGGGATGTTCTCAAGTCAGACGGTTTCGGCCGGCGTGGCCGGACGCGCCCTAACGGCCCTCGCGGATCTGCAGCCGGTTGCCGTCGGGGTCCTGAAACTGCGCCACATAGCCCCACGGGAACTCGAGCACGTCTGACACGAACTCGACGCCGCGTGACTTCAGCTCCTCGACTGACTTGCGGCAGTCATCGCTCTCGATCGTCACCGATGCCGGAGGGCGTCCCATCGCCGGCTCGGCCTCGCCCGGTGTCCCGGGCCAGAGAACCAGCTGGAAGTCGTCCCCTTTGACGCCGACGGTCAGAAACCGTGGCCCGTCGGGCGTCGGATTCTCAACCCGCTTCTCGAGGCCAAGGACGTTGGTGTAGAAGTCGAGCGCCCTGTCCTGGTCACTGACGAGCACACTTGTGTAGAAGACCTTCTCCAGCATTGTTGTTCCTCCGGTGGTCGTGGTCACTACTCCCATGACCCCCGGCGAGCGGTAAACGTGACAGCTACAGCCCGTTCAGCATGCCGCGCAGCGTCTTGGTGTAGGTGTCCAGAGCGGCGCGACCCTGGCGGGTGAGCGCGACCGAGGTCCGCGATGCCGGCCCGTTCCCGGTCTTCTCGCTGATCAGGGTAACCGGCGTCTTCGAGTTTGCGCAGGTGCGTGATCAGGTTGCCCGGCGTCAGCCCGATCATGTCCTGCAGGCGGGTGAAGGAGAGCGCGTCGCCGTCGGGCAGTGCGGCGAGCATGGCCATGATCTGGAGTCGCGCGGGGAGGTGGATGAGGGGGTCAAGCGTGTCAGCGGTCATGGTTCTGATCGGGAGGCACGGAGCACCCAGACCTGGGCGGCGCTGTAGCCCAGGAGCACGACACAGAGACCGACGCCGTTGCTCAACCAGACGCCGCGAGGCCCTGCGAACGCGCCCATCAAGACACGACCGCGACCAACGCCACCGCCAAGGCTGCTCCCTCCGCGCGCTCCTGGCGCACCGAGTGCCCGCTGACACCCGACCTAGCGCGGCGATGTGCGTACACCACGGTGCCGATCCGGATCAGCACCACGGCGTAGAGGACCACCAGAGCCACCCGCGCCAGGTCGCGCAGTTGCGCGTAGGTGTCGGCATCTGGCTGCTCTTCCTGACAGCCGTTCTGTACGGCACCGGCAACGGCGGCCGGTGGGGATGGCTTCTAGTACTCGCGGCAGCGTTGCACTTCGGCCTCGCTTACCGCCTGTTCCGAATCGCGAGCAAGGAGTCCGATCGACGGATCAGGTTCGAGTAGGCCGTGGATGTCGTTGCAGCCGGCCGACCCTCGCCATTGAGGGGCAATCCTCGACCTTCAGATTATGAGTCGAACGCCAGTACCGAGTAGGCGTTGCACCCGAGGATCTCCCGGAACCCGTCTCGGCTGCCGGGCTGTTGCTGGCGGCAGACGACAAACGGCTGGTGCGGACCCATGTCGAAGATCGCGATCACCGTGCCGCCGCGTAGCGGGTCGGGTCGACCGACCTCGGTGATGCAATCAACACCGCCCCGGCGCGACCATAACCTGAAGATTCGCTGGCCGCGCGGCAGGCGGCCCAGGTCGAGCTCGATCTCTTTGCGCAGCTTGCCGTACGTGTCCTCGCTGCTGCGTCCATTGCCGTCAATGCCAGGGATGAAGAACGCCGTCATGCGCGACTACAGCCCGCGGGCGCGAGCGTCGTCGCTCAATGCCTTGCCGAGCGCTGACGGCTTCATGCGATCTTCGAGATCGGCGATCCGCCTGTCGTGCCGTGTGGATTCGCGGTGCACTGAATCCTGCAGCCCCTGCACGAGCGCTTCGAGGTGCTGGACGCGAACCTCAAGCGCACGAAGATCACCTCGCCCGCCCTTGCCCTTTGGGGGCTCTGGCGGTTCGTTAGGCATCTGCGCCTGTCGGATCTGTGCGGTCTGCTGCTTGCGCTCGCGCACAGCTCACCAGCGCGGCCGCTTGGGCCTAGCCGGGCGCGGTGCGTACTCGCGACGCTCCTCGGCGGTCATCGGGCGGATCACCAGCGAACCGCTCTCGACCTGCTCGCGCACCAGCTCGAGCTTCGCCTCGCGCTTCTCCTCGGCTCGCTGGCGCGTCGTTTTGGTCCGTGGACGGCCGTCAGTGGGCATCGGTCTCCTTCCGTCGCCGGCGCGGTCACACGTGATCGATGAGAGATTCGCTGCGTCGGCGGAAAGAACCTCACGGGCGATGACATCACCCGCACTTTGACCGTAGCACCCCTGCTTCTAGCTACAAGAGCGGTCCCTCGAGCTGTTGGCGAAACGGTAGGCTCCGTGCGACGAGCTGATCCGTCGTCAGTACTCCGATCCGGGGTGCGATGCCCCTCCGGCGTGCGATGCCCCGATTCACGCCCAGGCCCGAACTGTCCCACCTGATCCGATGAGCTCGAGCGAGGCCATGCCGAACCCCGGAACCGCCACTACGGAGATCACCCTGGTAACCGGAGATCGCTTTCGCGTCGAGGGAGCCTCCAAGGACGTCGAGCGCCTGATCCTCGACGCAGCGCGCGGATCGCTCATGCAGCTGGCACGGCTCACCGAGGCCGAAACGGGCGCCGGCTTGGCCGTCAATCCCGAATTCGTGGTCCTGCTGCGACCTGTCGGTACCGAGGCCGACTGACGCGGGCACCGCGTCGTCTCACCGGCCCCAGATCCCTGTTCCCAAGCGTTGGGGTGCCGCCATCGTCTGGCAGCACCCCACAGAGTCTCGATACGCGAGCTAGACCAGCTGAACGTTCGCGGCCGCCGGGCCCTTCGGACCCTGCTCGGTGTCGTAGGACACCTTCGCGCCCTCGGCCAGCGACCGAAAGCCGCTGCCGACGATCGCGGAATGATGAACGAACAGGTCCTTGCCGGCCTCATCGGGCGTGATGAAGCCGTAACCCTTCTCGTCGCTGAACCACTTCACGGTTCCAGTTGCCATGCGTTCCCTCCCGGGAGTTCGTGTGCTGCGAAACGCGAGAGGTGCAAGAGCAACAACTACGAACGCGGGCACTAATTCGCCGAGCGATCAACTCGACACGAAAACGTGAGTCTAGCCGCAGATCGCCCTCAGGTCGGGATACAACGTCCGTTAGCGGTAGCTGAACTGCTCAACCCAGTCCGTCGGGCGTCCCTCGGGGGTTAGATCGAACAGGTTCCAGAGCGGCTCGAGGGTGCCGACATGGCGAGGCTCCTGCCCCGGGTCCGAGGGGGCATAGAGCAGCTCCGAGCTCCAGAAGTGCCGGATCACGTCACCGTCGCGGTGAAAGACGGTCAGCATCGGTCGCTGTCTCCCGTCGGCCGTTTCCGCGAGGTAGTCGGCGTTATAGGAGTTTGCAGCCGAGGAGAGGAGCCGCAGCCGACGCCATCCCCGTTCCCGGGCGAACGTCAACAGGCGGGGAAGCGGCGCCTTGGCGACGACCGCAAGGTTGATGTGCTCGACGGCGTGCTCGGCTGCCCCGTCGAGCTGGTCCAGGAATGCCGTGCACGACGGGCAAGGCCCTTGAGCGAGCGGCAGCTGCGCGGTCTCGCCCACCGGAGGCCCCGGCGTCTGATCCTCGGGATCGCGCGGGAACATGAAGCTGTAGATCGCGAGCGAGTCCTTTCCAGGCCCGAACAGCTCCGACAGGCGGACGTCGGTCGATGCTCCGTCGGGTCTCGCCCCTTCAAAGACGTAGTCATGCCCCACCGGGCCGCCGCGCGGGAGCTCGCGCCTGGCGACAGCGGCCGCCTCCACGGCTCGCCGTAGCTCGATCTCTCGTTCCAGAAGCCGATCGCGCGCAGCTCGGTACTCCGGTGACTCACCCGGGAAGGTGATCCTCATGCGTTCTCCTCTCGTCGATCCCATGGGTCTACTTGGTAGCGGATCATCGTGTCGGCTTCGCGGACTGGCACAGGTCGGTTCGGTACGGGCCCTTAGGCTTGTTTGGCATGGGCGTTTCGAACAGCAAGGAGCCCGACGTGGTCCTCGCCGAATCGATCGCACGCGAGGGCTGCATCCTGCGTGGGGTTGTCGGCTCGACGGTCCATGGACTGTCGAACCCCGGCACTGATGACCGTGACGAGATGGGCGTCTGCGTCGAGCCGATCGAGTACGTCGCCGGCTTGCGGCCATTTGAGCATTGGGTGTTCCGAACCCAGCCCGAGGGTGCGCCCAGTGGGCCTGGTGACCTGGACCTGACGATCTACGGGCTGCGGAAGTACTGTCGGCTGGCGCTCAAGGGCAGCCCGACCGTCCTCCTGCTCCTGTTCATCGACGGCGATCACGTGATCGAGCGCAGTGCGCTCGGCGCCGAGCTACAGACGCTCGCGCCGGCCTTCGTTTCCCGGCGCGCGGGACGAGCGTTTCTTGGCTACGTCGACGCGCAGCGTCGCGGTCTGGTCGGCGCTCAGCAGGCAACGAGGACGCGGGAGCTCTCGTCGACCTACGGCTATGACACCAAGTACGCCATGCACGCGCTGCGGATCGCGCATCAGGGTCAAGAGCTGCTGCGCACGGGGCGGATCACGTTGCCGATCGCAGAACCGGAGCGCTCCCGCCTGCTCGAGGTTCGTCGCGGCGAGGTCTCGCTCCGCGACGTCCTTCATCGCCTTCACGAGCAGGCCGAGCGCCTCGAGGCGGCGACGCTCGCCTCGGAGCTGCCCGAGCAGCCGGACCGCGACGCGGTCGACGCCTTTCTGGCCCAGGCCTATCAGCGCGCCTGGGCCGGCGAGCTTCGCCCCACCGCCTGAACGTCGTGTGCCGGCTGCGCTTGACGTACGTCGGGCGCGGCGAAACGATTGCGCTTTGCTGGTCGCAGCGGATAGCCACGTGGTCTCTGAGATCGCCCGGTTGAGGGACTCGATCGGTCGCGAGACCGCGGCGGTCCAGACAGCGCTGAACGACCACAGGTCGGCCTCCGCCGGTGGCGATCCGCGGTGGGGGTGGGCCGAGCATGAGGAGCTGAGGCGGCAACTCGGCGCCCTGGATGAACATGTGGCTCAGGCGCCGGCCAGGAGTCAGGATCCGCCGGATCTGCGTGCGGAGTTCGCGACGCTGCTGTGCTTTGCCAAGACCCTGCGGATCGACGCGGAGTCCTGGCGGGCAGCGTCTGAGGCGGGGCTCAGAGAACTCGAGCGAGAGGAAAGGGCGGCGCGCAGAGAGCGGGAGAGATTGGCGGTCGAGCGGGCGACGCTGATGAGCCGGCGAGACGCGCTTCAGTCCACGATCGATGAAACGGCCGGACGCATCGCGCAGGAGAACGGCTGCGATTGCCGCAACACGCTGCCCGTCTTCAGGCTCGGTGAGGCGCTCACCGTCTGCTCAGTAGTCGTCTTGAGCGCGACGAGATGGTTTCGACCCCAGCCCGACTGGCTCGTGACGCTCGACGACGCGCGCGACCACGTACGAGTCACCCGCAGCTACTGACGCCAGAGCCCCTTCCGGGAGCGTCGCTCTCCGTTGACTCAGAAGGAGAGCCATCCTTCGAGCACGATCCGCCCGAGGGATCTGTTCGACCGATGGGTCTGTTGAGTGATGGCGAACAGATAGGACCCCGTCGCCTGGTGCGCCGAGAGGGTCGGTATCAACCCATGGGCGCGCAGCCGGCCGCTGGCCCCGATCGCCGGGGTGACGATCCCGGCGAAGACGGGTAGCCGCCCCGAGAGCAGGCTGTAGTGGTTGGTAGGACAGCCGTTGGACCTGCACGATTTGCCCGGGCTTCGTCCTGGCAGGAGCCAGACCGCGTAATCGCCGCCGCGCACACTCGGTGGCAAGCCGGACGCATCGATCGAGAACACGTCGCCCAGCGGCTCCTTGACCTTGACGATCACCGTTGCATCGCCCCCGGACCCTGCCGGGCAGCCGGCCGGGGACCACTGCCAGTCAAGTAGCAATTCCAGGGGGTGGGCGCTTTCGACGGGTCCGCCTGTGGCGGCGCCAGCCGGGTCTCGCACGAGAATGCGCCTGCGAGGGGCCGGCACGGCTCCGTTGACGTAGTTGTGCACGACCGCGAGTCGGTGCGCCGGAGGGTGGTCGGCCGGCCGTGCCGACGGGCGCAGACCCACGAATACGGCCGCGACTGCCGCCATCACCGCCAGCGCCGCGGCAACCGCGAACAGGTCACGACGGGGACGCCACGGCGCGACGCGCGGGCGCTGCGCACGAGGCACCCGTCGGGCTGTCGCGTGCATGAGCTGCTGTTCGAGGCGATCGTAGTAGTCGCTCACGATCGCTCCTCCAGGGCGTGACGGACGCGGGCGAGGCCGCGGCTGACTCGCTTGCGGACCACCATCTCCGAGCCGTGCAGCGAGGCCGCGATCTCGCCGCAGTTCTCCGCCCAGATCCTGGCCTCGGCTTGGGCAAGCGGCGACGGGTCGGCCCGGCCGCGCTGAGCGGCAGGCTGCAATCCTCGGCGCGCTGACTCGCCGCCTCTGCCTCGGCTAGCGGCGGCGGGTCGGCTCGCGCGACAGGCGTCGTATGGATCGTGAGTGCCAGCGCGAGCGCACGGTGATCGTCATGGCGCCGTGACAGTGGCGCATGTCCACATCCCCTCGTTTGGGTCGGTCACCGGTGCGACCGAATAGGTGGGAGGTCCGCCTTAGCCCGGTCAGGACCCCCCGGTCCGCGATGTGTCACATAGATAACCGCGCGACGAGATTTGTGACCCGATCGGAGCCGTCAGCGCTAGCGCCCAACAACCGCGATGCAAACGACTCGCGGATCCGTGCGGGGCGTGGCCCCCGTGCCTCTCCCCACTTCCAATTTATACCGGATCAGAGGCTCTCATGAGGCTTTGATTTGTGCCGCATAATCGCCCGCCGCACGATCAAACGAGAGAACAGGCGCGGAGTTGACCCGGTCGACTCCGAGGGAGGTGAGCGAGTGGGCCGCTACGTGTTGGAATTCAAAGAGGTCGACCAGACGCAGGTTGCCGTCGTCGGCGGCAAGGGCGCGCAGCTGGCGGAGCTGTCGCGGATCGAAGGTGTCCGCGTGCCCGCTGGATTCTGCGTGACGACGGACGCCTTTGAGCGGATCATGGCCGTGGCGCCGTCGATCGACGATCGGCTCGATCGGCTCGCGCGCCTCAAGCCGGATGATCGCGAGGCGGTCCGTTCGCTGAGCGGGGAGGTGCGGCGGACCATCGAAGGGATCGCCATCCCTGACGATGTGGCGGCGGCGATCACCCGTTCACTCGTCAGGGTCGGCGAGCAAGCCGCCTATGCCGTCCGATCCAGCGCGACGGCGGAAGACTCGCCGACCGCCTCCGCCGCGGGGCAGCAGGACACGTACCTGAACGTCCTCGGTCCGGCAGCGATCCTCGAGCACGTCCGCCGTTGCTGGGCCTCGCTCTTCACCGAGCGGGCCACCACCTATCGCCTGTGGCACGGCCTCGATCACCGGAAGATCAGCATGGCCGTGGTCGTCCAGCAGATGGTCTTCCCACAGGCGGCCGGCGTCCTGTTCACGGCCGACCCCGTGACCTCCAACCGAAAGGTCACCTCAGTTGAGGCGAGCTTCGGTCTCGGTGAGGGGCTGGTCTCCGGCCTGGTCAACGCAGACGTCTACAAGGTGCGCGACGGCAGGTGGTTGATAGGGCCGTCGCCACCAAGCCGCTCGCCATCCACGCCTCGCCGACAGGCGGGACGGAGAAACGTGCGGTCGCGCCGGAGCGACAGCGGCAATCGGTGCTGACGGACACGCAGATCGTGGCAGCTCGCGCAGATCGGCCGGCGGATCGAGGCGCACTCCGCCTACCCCCAGGACATCGAGTGGTGCCTGGTCGACGATCGGTTTTGGATCGTCCAGAGCCGCCCGATCACGACCCTGTTCCCGATCCCGGCAGCCGACGATCAAGAGAACCACGTCTACGTCTCCGTCGGTCATCAGCAGATGATGACCGACGCCATGAAGCCCCTGGGGATCTCCTTCTGGCAGCTGACGGCGGCCCGGCCCATGCACGAGGCCGGCGCGAGACTGTTCGTCGACGTCACGCGGCAACTGGCTTCTCCCAAGAGCCGCGCGGACGTCGTCGCGGCCCTGGGGAGATCCGATCCGCTGATCGGTGACGCACTGCAGACCATCGTCGAACGCGACGGTTTCATCCCGACGCTCCCGGACGAGGATGGTCCGCCTGGGCGGCTGGCTCGCGCGGCGCAAGCCACGATCGAGCCCGACCCGGCGATCGTCGCCGAGCTGATCGAGCGCAACCAGGCCTCGATCGCCGCCTTGAAGCGCGAGATCGCAACGAAGTCTGGATCGCCGCTGCTGGACTTCATCCTCTCCGACCTCGACGAGCTGAAGCGGGTCCTGTTCGATCCGCGGAGCTTGCCGGTGATCATGGCGGCGATGGGGGCCAGCTGGTGGCTCAACGAGAAGCTGCAGGCGTGGTTGGGCGAGAAGGAACGCGGTCGACACCCTCACCCAGTCCGTCTCCAACAACGTCACGTCTGAGATGGGGCTGGCGCTGCTGGACGTCGCCGATGCGATCCGCCCACATCCGGACGTGGTGGCGTTTCTCCAGGAACGTCGAGGACGAGAGTTTCCTGGGGGATCTGCCCACACTCGAGGGCGGGGGCGAAGCGCGCGACGCGATCAACGCCTACCTCGACAAGTACGGCATGCGCTGCGTCGGCGAGATCGACATCACGAGACCGCGTTGGAGTGAACGCCCCACCGCGCTCGTACCGATGATCCTCGGCAACATCAAGAACTTCGAGCCGGGCGCCGCCAAGCGCCGCTTCGAGCAAGGGCGGCTCGAGGCCGAGGAGAAGGAACGGGAGCTGCTGGCGCGCGTGAGGGACCTGCCGGACGGGGAGCAGAAGGCCGAAGAAGCCAAGCGGAAGATCGATCTGGTCCGGACCTTCAGCGGGTACCGGGAATATCCGAAGTACGGCATGGTCAGCCGCTACTTCGTCTACAAGCAAGCCCTGTTGGAGGAAGCCGGGCGCCTCGTGCAGGCCCGCGTGCTTGCCGAGCAGGAAGACATCTTCTACCTCACCTTCCAGGAGCTCCAGGACGTCGTTCGCAGCGGTCAAGTAGATGAGCAGCTACTGCACCAGCGCAAGGACGCGTTCAGGTCCTACAAATCGCTCACGCCGCCCCGAGTGCTCACCTCGGACGGCGAGGCCATCACCGGGAGTTACCGACGCGACGATGCTCCAGCGGGTGCGCTGGTCGGCCTCGCCGTTTCCGCCGGCACCATCGAGGGGCGGGCCCGGGTCATCCTGGACATGGCGTCGGCGGATCTGCAAGCGGGCGACATCCTGGTCACCGCATACACCGACCCCAGCTGGACGCCCCTGTTCGTGGCGATCAAGGGCCTGGTGACGGAGGTGGGCGGGCTGATGACCCACGGCGCGGTGATCGCGCGGGAGTACGGCCTGCCGGCCGTCGTGGGGGTGGAGCATGCCACCGAGCTGATCCGGGACGGGCAGCGGATCCGCGTCCACGGAACCGACGGCTACGTCGAGGTTCTGTCGTGACCGGGACGTCAGGCCCAGGGCGATCGGTGCGCCCACCGTGGAGGTGACGGTGCGGCGCGCGTGGTTGACTTGCCGCGATGTCGAGCATGCCGGCAGTGATCGAAACTCGACGCTCGCGCACCGAGCGCGGCCAGCTCATGGTCGCGCTGGCGGCGGTCGTGTGGTCGACGGCGGGCGTAATGCAGCGCCAGTTATCGGTTGGCGTGGCCGTGCAGGTGGGTGGGCGGGCGGTGTTTGCCGCAGCGGCGGTAGCTGTTTACGTGGCGATCACCGAGCGTGGCCGGGTGGTGGAGGCCTGCCGCTCGGTCGGCGTCGCGGGGGTCGGGTTTGCGTCGTGCGTGGCGGTGGCCTCGGGGTCGTTCATGGTTGCCCTGAACCATGCTTCGGTCGCGCAGGTGCTGTTCATTCAGGCGATCGCGCCGGTGCTGGCGGCACTGCTGGGGCGTGCCGTGCTGGGCGAGCGGCTAAGTGCGCGAACCGTGATCGCGATGGCGGTCGCGCTGCTCGGGGTCGGGATCATGGTCGGCTCGCCTGGCGGCGGCAGCGCGCTCGGCGATGGGCTCTCAGTGCTGATGGCGTTTGCCTTCGCCGGCGCGATCGTGATCGCTCGCTACCGCCGCGACGTATCGATGGCGCCGGCGGTGTGTCTGGCGCAGCTGATGCTGCTGGTCGTCGCCGCGCCGTTCGCGCTCGCGGGAGGTATCAGTCTCGGCGCGTCCGACGTGCTGTGGCTGGCGCTGCTGGGAGCTGGGCAGATCGGGCTGGGCCTGATCCTGCTGACGATCGGCGCGCGGCTGATCCCGGCCGCTCAGGTCGCGCTGATCAGCCTGCTCGAGGTCGTACTCGGGCCGCTCTGGGTGTGGCTGGCGGTGGACGAGCGGCCGAGCGCTGCGACGATCGTCGGCGGCGCGATCGTGGTCGCGGCGGTCGTCCTGCAGGCCCGTGAGTCGGCCGCATCGCGGGACGCTGACACGGCCACAGCGAGAGCCGAGGCCGAGCATCCACCGCTGTGAGCTGCCGCCCCGCCGCCGCGGCGCACGTGCCGCCGGGCTGCACGTGCCGCCGGGCTGTACGTGCCGCCGGGCCGCACGTTCCCCTCACATCCTCGCCGCCGCGCACCTCGCAGACGATGTCGAGAACTGGCCGACCGCTCCGACCATGGCGTGAACACCGCAACCACTAAAAGCGAGGCCTGATCCATGCTCACGCTCTACGAGCACCCGTTTGCCCTCTACTGCCAGAAGGTCCTGGTCGCGCTCAACGAACTCGGCATCGTGTACACGGTCCTGGAGGAGCAGCGCGACTTCGACCGCGCCGAACTGGCCGAGCTGTGGCCGCCGGCGTCGATCCCGGTGTTGCGCGACGGCGACGAGGTGATCGGCGAGTCGTCGATCATCATCGAGCACGTCGCCGGCGCGCGGCTCGTACCTTCGTTGGAGGCACGAAAGTGGGACCGCATCTGCGACCAGTACATCTCTGACGCGGTTCAGGCGATCGTCCTTGACACGATCGTTGAGCGCTTCGACGAGCGCGCGGTCGCTCAGGCGCAGAGCCGGCTCGACATGGCCTACGCGATGCTCGAGGCGCAGCTTGCCGCCAACCAATTCCTCGTTGGCGAGGCGCTCACGATCGCCGACTGCGCCGCCGCGCCGGGCCTGTTCTATGCATTGGCCATCCACCCGTGGGCGCAGGCCACGCACCCGCTCCTGACGCGGTACTACCGCGCGCTCGCGCAGCGACCGTCGTTCGCCAAGGTGATCGCGGACGCGCGCCCGTACCGGCACCTCTTCCCGTTGCCGTGGCCGGCGGACTTCGACCGCTACCACGAGGTTTGAGGCCGAGAGTGCGGGCGACGACCCGCGTTGGCGCCCGGCCCGGACCTCGTGGGGGTAGCGTCCCAGGCGTGGAATTCAGCCGCGAGTTGCGCAACGACGTCCTCGCCGGAGACATCACGCTCACCGTCCGGCTCTGGAAACAGGCGCGGGTCAAGCGGGGCGGCCGGTACAAGGTCGGGCCGGGCCAGGTCGAGATCGACGAGATCGAGCTTGTCCCGTTCTCGGCGATCACGGCCGAGGACGTTCGACTGGCCGGTGAACCTGACCGCGAGACGCTGCGCGAGCGCGCCGCGCATGCCGGACCGATCGACGAGGACACGCTCGTCTATCGGATTGAGTTCCACGCGGTCGCACCCGACGACTGAGATACTCGCTTGAGCGCTGCCCGCGGGCGAAGCGCTCGCCCAGGCGACCGTGATCCAAACCCGCGGCTACTCCCCGGCCGGGACCGGTGCCGACGTGCCCGCTTCGGGCGACGCGGCCTGATCGCCGGTGGCCGGATCGCGCCCGGCGAGCAGGATCGCGCCGGTGGTGACGGCGACGTAGGCAAGCAGGCGCACAGCGCCGAGGGCGCCGGACGGGACTGACTCGTGGAGCACGATCGTCCCGGCCGCGATCGGCAGCGCGTTCGTGCATAAGGTGGCCAGGCCGGCGACGGTGAGGGCGCCGCCGCGCTGGTAGCCGAGCTGGAGAAGTGACGTGCCCAGCGTGTAGCCGATGATCAGCGTCACGACGAAGGCGAAGTCGGCGCCTCCCTGTGTGGCGAGCTTGGTCGAGAAGTCGCCGATCGAGAACAGCAGGCCGCCGGCGACTCCGAACGCCACGGCGAGCTGGCCGCGCCCTCGGCCGACGAGGAGCACGAGCAACGCCAACGCCGCAGTCCCGCCAAGCCACGCCGCGATCCCGGCGGCCGAGCCCTGCCCACCCCCGCCACTGCTCTTAGCCAGTGACACTGCCAGCAACGCCAGGCCGAGGACCGAGATCGCGACCCCCACGGACCGGCGGCGTCCAAGCGGGCGGCCACTGATCCGCGAGGAGACGTAGCCGAGCACACCGATGCCGCCGGCGCCGATGCTCTGCACCACCGCGAGCGGGGCGAGCGCAAGTGCCGCGGCGTACGAGGCGAACCCGCTTGACTCCATCGCGAATCCGAACATCCAACTGCGATCCGTGAGCAGCAGGTGCAGCGAGTGCAGCGGACGCCGCAGCGAGAGGGCGGGGAGTGACGCGGCAGCGTCGTGCTCGCGCACATATGCGACGTTCGTGAGCGTCGTCGAAACGGCCGCGAGGACCAACCCGATTGCTACCCCAGGATGCACGCCGTTTCAACAGTAGCCTCGGCCAGTGCGTCGACCGCCGGACGCGACGTGTAGCCGAGCTCACGGCGGGCCTTGGCGTCGTCGAACAGGTGGGGCAGGCGGCCCGCGCGCACCTCGTCGAGGACGAGCAGCCGCGGCTCTCGCCGGGTGGGCCGCAGAGTCATGTCCGCGACCCATGCCGCCGCATACGCGGCCGTCCACGGCACGGCCAGCCGCGGCGCCCGTCGGCCGGCGGAGCGCGCGATCACGGCGAACACGTCGCGCACCGACATGTTGTCGCCGCCGAGCAGGTACCGCTGGCCGGCTCGGCCGTGCTCGAAGGCGAGCGCGTGGCCGCGGGCGACGTCCTCGACCGCGACGATGTTGAGTGCGCTGCGCGCCAAATACGCGCGCGCACGGCCGTGGGCGACGTCGGCGACCATCTTGCCCGTCGGGGTGGGCCGTAAATCGCCGGAACCCACGGGCACCGTCGGGTTGACGACCACGACGTCGGCGCCCTGCCGTGCCGCCTCGAGCGCCAGTCGCTCGCCCGCGAGCTTCGTGCGCTTGTACGGGACACCGAGCTCGCGCCCGGCCGGCAGGTCGCGCTCGGTCGCGACTCGGCCGGGGACCGGGCCGCAGGTCGCGCACGAGCTGGTGTGCACCACGCGCCGTCGGCCACCGCTCAGCGCGACCTCGAGCACCGCCCGGGTGCCGTCGACATTGATCGCCTGCATCAGCGCGGCGTCCGTGCGGGCGTAGCTGTAGACCGCGGCGAGGTGAAAGACCGCGTCGCACCCGTCAACGGCGCGCCGCAGCGCGTCGCGGTCGCCGATGTCGCCGGTGATGAGCTCCACGTCGGCCGGGAGTCCGTCAATCGTCGCGGTTACACGATCGAACGCCCGCACGTGCGCGCCGTCACGAGCCAACGCGGCGACGACGTGGCGGCCGATGAACCCGGACGCCCCGGTGACCAGGGCCCTCACCGCGCGATCGCGCGGCGGGGGGCGCGGCGCGCGCGGACCGTGCCGCGCGCCATCTGCAAGCCGAAGCGGGTCATCGCCCGCGGCACCCGTTCGGCCGCGGCCACAACCTCCTCCAGCGCACCCGCGAAGTAGCGGACCTCGTCCTCGTCGATCAGGAGCGACGGCAGCGCCTTGACCACGTTCATCCGGTGACCGGCCACCTGGCAGAGGATCCGGTGCTCATGAAACAGCGGCACCGTGATCAGCTGCGCGAACAGCCCCGGCTGCATCCGTTCGACGGCGCCGAACAACGGGCGGCCGGCTCCTCCGCCGGGCGGGCCGAGCTCGATCGCCCACATCAGTCCGAGCCCCCGCACGTCGCGCACCACCTCGTGGCGTTGCACCAGCGGCGTGGTCAACTCGAGCAGGAGGTCACCCATCCGCTCGGCATGCGCGACGACCCCGTCGCGCTCGAGAACCCGCAACGTGGCCAGCCCCGCCGCGGCCGCCAAGTCGTTGGTGCCGAAGGTCGATCCGTGCCGGACGGCGCGCTCCATCCCGTCGAACACCCGGTCAAACGCCTGCCTGGAGACGAGCACGGCGCCGATCGGGACAAAGCCGCCCGACAGCGCCTTGGCCACGCAGATCATGTCCGGCTCGAGCTCCCAGTGCTCGAGTGCGAGAAAGCGGCCGGTGCGCCCCAGGCCGGTCTGGACCTCATCACAGACAAACAGCGCGCCCGCCTGGTGACACAGGCGCTGCGCGGCGGCCAGGTACCCGTCCGGCGGCAGCCGGACCCCCTTGCCCTGAACCGGCTCGACGATCAGTGCGGCCACGTCGCCACGCGCGAGCTCCTGCTCGAGCGCGTCACCGTCGCCGAATGCGACCGGGTCGCAGCCCGGCAGCAACGGCCCGAAGCCGGCCCGGAACTCGTCATTGCCGTTGAGCGAGAGCGAGCCGAGCGTGAGGCCGTGGAAGGCGTGATCGGCGAACAGCACGCGCGGACGACCGGTCGCCGCACGCGCGATCTTGATCGCGGCCTCGACCGCCTCGGTACCCGTGTTGGCCGGGACCATCGCGCCGACGCTGTCGGGGGCGCGCTCGAGTAACTGCTCGGCGAGTACCCCGCTGAGCAGCGTGACGCCCAGCTGGGGCAGGTTCGCCGTGCGAGCGTCCATCACCTCGCGCAGCGCGGCGATAACGTCCGGGTGGTTGCGGCCGAGCGCGAACACCCCGTAGCCGCAGATCAGGTCGAGGTAGCGCTCGCCCTCGGAGTCGATCAGGTACGCGCGGTCGCCGCCCACCCACGATCGGTCAAAGCCGAGCGTGCGCAGGATCCGCCCCATCTGTGGGTTGAGATATCGATCGTTGAGCGCCATCTCCTCGCCCACCCGATCGGACAACAGCTTGCGAATTTCAGGGACCTCACTCACGCGTGCCGTACAGCCTAGGCAGTCGTGGCGACTCCGTCGTCCGGCCACATGTGACGGGTGCTCGATGTCGAGAAAGGGGTCGCGGCTACGACCAAGGTCCGGACGCTCGCCGAAGGCGCTGTTGACATCGTCTACGGCGTGGCCTGAGAGAGACGACTGGAGACGACGATGAAATACATGATCCTGCTGTACGACAACCCGGACACGCGCGAGATCTTCTCCTCACGCGGAGACCTGATGGAGGAGATGGACGCACTGCTCGAGGAGATCCGGCAATCGGGTGAGCTCGTCGCAACCGAGCCGCTCGCCGATCCCGTGCAGACGAAGACGGTTCGCGCGAGTGACGGTCCTCCGGTCGTCACCGACGGGCCGCTGGCCGAAACGAAGGAGCACTTCGGCGGCTACCTGATCGTCGATTGCGAGACGGGCGAGCGCGCGGTGGAGATCGCTGCGCGATGGCCGAGCGTGCGGTTTGCGCCGGTCGAGGTTCGACCGATCCTGAGTGTCGGTGGCGACGACCTCTGAGGACCTCGAGCACCTCCTGCGCCCGGTGGCGCCCGAGGTGCTCGGCCTGCTGGTGCGGCGCTATGGCTCGTTCGACGCCTGCGAGGACGCGGTCCAGGAGGCCCTGCTCGAGGCGGTCAGAAAGTGGCCGGAGAGCGGCGTTCCCGATAACCCTCGCGCCTGGCTGCTCACCGCCGCCTCGCGCAGACTGATCGACGAGTTCCGCAGCGACGCGGCCCGGCGCCGGCGCGAGCAACGGGACGCATCGAGGACATTCCCTGAGGACGCGCCGGCCCATGACGACTCGATCACGCTGTTGTTCCTCTGCTGCCACGAGGCGCTTTCGCCCGCGTCCCAAATCGCGTTGACGCTGCGGGCGGTCGGGGGCCTCACGACCGCTGAGATCGCGAGCGCGTTCTTCGTCCCCGAAGCGACCATGGCGCAGCGGATCAGCCGCGCGAAGCGCACGATCGCCGAGGCGGGCGCGACCTTCGAGCTCTCGGACACCGGTCCCGACGAACGCCGGCTCGCCGCGGTTCGGCAGACCCTCTATCTGATCTTCAACGAGGGCTACACCGCCAGCTCGGGCGCGCGGATCCAGCGGCTCGAGCTCGCCCGCGAGGCGATCCGGCTGACACGGATGCTGCACCGGCTGTTGCCAGACGACGACGAGGTCACCGGCCTGCTGGCGCTGATGCTGCTGAACCACGCTCGCCATCGCGCGCGCAGCGGACCCTCGGGCGAGCTGATCCCGCTCGCCGAGCAGGACCGCAGTCGCTGGGATCGGCGCCAAATCGCCGAGGGCGTGGCGCTGACGGAAGGCGCGCTCAGATCTGGCCCGGTCGGACCCTTCCAGCTGCAGGCGGCGATCGCCGCCGTCCACGCCGAGGCGCCACGTTCCGCCGACACCGACTGGCAGGAGATCACGGCGCTCTACGAACTGCTCGAGCGGGTCGCTCCGAATCCTGTGTTCACGCTCAACCGTGCGGTCGCGCTCGCGATGTACAAAGGCCCGCAAGCCGGGCTCGAGCTGCTGGCCGAGGTCGAGCAGGATCCGCGCTTGGCCGCCAGCCACCGAGTGCCGGCGGTCCGCGGTCATCTGCTCGAGCGCGCCGGCGACAGGGCCGGGGCCATGGCGGCTTACCAGACGGCGGCCCAGCTAACGACCAGCCGTCCAGAGCGCGATTACCTCCTGCGCAAGGCGGCTGCGACCGCGGGATAGTCTTCTCGCGCCAGCGCCATGGACGCCGACTCACAGACCGGTCCGGTTCCCGATCCGCTCGGCGTGGCCCGCGACGCGCGAGCGCGCGCCGGCGAGACCCTGAGCCTGGCCGCCCGCCACCTCGACCCGTCGCTCGTTGACGTGCTGCGGATCCTCGGCTTCGACAAGGCTTACCGGTCGGCCAAGGGGTCCTACCTCTACGACGGCGACGGCCGTGCCTACCTCGATTTTCACACCGGCGAGGGGTTTGCGAGCCTCGGACACAACCATCCCGAGGTGCGCGCCGTGCTCCAGGCGACGCTCGACGCTGACCTGGTCGACGGCGTGCAGATCCACTATTCGGTGCTCGCTGGGATGCTCGCCGAGGAGCTCTCGGCCCGCCTCCCGGACGGACTCGACGCGGTGTTCTTCGCGAGCACGGGCGCCGAGGCCGTGGACTCGGCGATGAAGTTCGCGCGCGCGGCGACCGGGCGCCCGCGGCTGCTGTCATGCGACAGCAGCTTCCATGGCGTCACGCTCGGGCCACTGTCGATCGTCGGCGACGAGTTCTTCAAGGAGGGCTTCGGTCCGCTGCTGCCCGGCTGCGCGCGGGTGCCGTTCGGCGATCTCTCGCGCCTGGAGGCGCAACTGCGCACCCGTGACGTCGCCGCGTTCATCGTCGAGCCGATCCAGGGGCGGATGGTCACGCTGCCGCCCGCCGGGTACCTCGCGGCGGCCCAGGCTCTGTGCCGGCGCTACGGGACGCTGTTCGTCATCGACGAGGTCCAGACCGGCCTCGGGCGGACGGGAGCCTGGTTCGCGCTCGAGCGGTCGGGACTCGAGCCGGACGTGGTCCTGGTCGGCAAGGCGCTCAGCGGCGGCTACATGCCGGTCGCAGCGATGGTGACCACCCGTGAGATCTTCCAACGGGCAGTCGGGACGCTCGAACGCTCCTACGTCCACCAGTCGACGTTCGGCCGCAACCGGCTCTCGATGGCGGCCGGGCTCGCGACGCTGCGGGTGATCGAGCGCGATCGCCTGGTCGAGCATGCGGCTCGCACGGGCGGACTGCTTCTGGATGGGGTCGCCGAGCTACAGGCACGTCATGAGCTGATCGGCGAGGTACGCGGCGCTGGGCTGATGATCGGGATCGAGCTGAAGGCGCCGAGCTCGCGCAAGGCACAGCTCGGCGTTCGCCTCATGCGCCTGGCGAGCGAAGGGTTGTTTCCGCAGCTCGTCGTGATCCCGCTGCACCGAGACCACGGCGTCATCACGATGGCGGCCGGCAAGAACGACGTGATCAAGCTGCTCCCGCCCTTGACGCTCTCGGAGCCCGAGGCACACCAGTTCCTGGAGGCGTTCGACGCCGTGCTGACCGACTGCGAGGGGGCGGCCAGCCGGAACTGGGGCGTCGTGCGCGACATCGCGTCGGCGACCCTCCGGCGTCGCGACACGACAGACGGCGCCCGCGCGGTGGATGCGCCCGCTTGGCGGGGCCGGGCGGTCGACCGCTCACGCGATGACGTCTGCCTGGTCACCGGCGCGACCGGGTTCATCGGCGGGCACCTCACCCAGAGGCTCGTCCAGGAGGGGTATCAGGTCCGCTGTCTGGTGCGGGCGACCAGCGACACGTCGATGCTCGAGGGCCTCGACGTCGAAGTTGCGGTCGGCGACCTCACGCGGGCGTCCTCGCTCGCCGGGGCGACCGACGGCTGTCGCTTCGTGCTCCACTGCGGCGCGCTCGTGTCCGACTGGGCGACCGCGCAGGAGGTGACGCGGGTGAACGTGGAGGGCACCCGCAACCTGCTCGAGGCTTCCGTCGAGGCGTCGGTGTCGCGGTTCGTCCATATCAGCAGCACCGACGTCTACGGCTATCCGGGGCGCACAGAGATCGACGAGACCTACGCCACGGAGCGCTTTCGCAACTGGTACGCCCATACCAAGCTCGGCGCCGAACGCGAGGTCCGCCGGGCCGAGGCCGCCCACCGGCTTGAGGCGGTCATCCTGCGGCCGTCAACCGTCTACGGTCCCCGCTCGCTCGAGGTGGTGGGCGAGATCGCGCGCGCGATCCGGGGCGGCAACATGTTCCTCGTCGACCGCGGCCGCGCGATCGCCGGGCTGTGCTTCGTCGACAACCTGGTCGACGTCGCGCTGCTCGCGCTGCGCCACGAGGCCGCGCCCGGGCACGCCTTCAACGCCACCGACGGTCTCGAGATCACCTGGCGGCAGTTCACCGACGGCCTGGCCGAGGGCCTCGGCTGCTCGCAGGTCCGCTGGAGCATGCCCTACTGGCTGGCCGAGAGCATCGGCTTCTCGCTCGAGCAGGGCTACCGCGCGCTGCGCCGGGCGACGCGGCTGAAGACCCGTCCGCTGCTGTCGCGCCAGGCCGTCCAGGTGATGGGCATCGACCAGAGCTTCAGCAACCGCAAGGCGCGGGAGCTGCTCGGGTGGGAGCCGCGCGTCTCTTATGCCGCCGGTCTGGAGGCGACGCTCGCCTGGCTGCAGGCAGAGGGCGCCGCGCCGTCTCGGCGCGCGACAGTCAAAGCCTCGCGCTAGGGACTGTTGGGCAGCATCGGCACGGAGCGACATAACGGCTTGATCGCTGCACCCGTCGGGTAGCCCGCAGGTGTGCAGCGACTGCACGACCATCCGATCGTTGTGACGTTGATCGCGTTCGCGGGGGCCAGCGCGGTCGTGCTCGCCATCGCGTTGGGGTGGGGCTTTGACGCGTTCGTCGACGCGTGGTCAGACCCGCACTACGGCTGGCTCGCGGTCGCGATCGTCGCGGAGCTCGCCGCATTCGGGGCCTACGTCCTTGCGTACCGCAGCGTGGCCCAGGCGCACGGAGGTCCGAGCCTCTCGCTGAGGCTCGCTGTCTTGATCGTGACCGCAGGCTTCGGGCCATTCGCGATCGGCGGCGGCTTCGCGCTCGACAAACGGGCGCTGTATGCGATCGACGCCGACAACCGGGGTTCGAGCGTTCGCGTGTTGGGTCTTGGCGCGCTCGAATGGGCGCTCCTGGCGCCCGCTGCATGGCTGTGTTCGGTGCTGCTGCTGCTTGGGCACGACCCACGGCCGATGAAATCGGTGCTGTGGCCGTGGGCGATCGCCGTGCCGGTCGGGTTCACGCTCGGGCTCTGGCTCACCCGTCCGAGTCGCCGCAGGCGGCCGTCAGGCGGCGGCGGACGCTTTCACAACGCCGTCCAGCTTGCGCTCGACGGCGTCGGCGTGCTGCACACGCTCGCCGGCGATCTCCGCCGCTACTGGGCAGCATGGGCCGGGATCGCGCTCTACTGGGTGTTCGACGTCGCCTCGTTCTACGCCGCGGCAAGGTTCATCGGCCTGCACCTGAACGTGGGCGAGACGGTGCTCGCCTACGCAACGGGATATGCGCTGACGCGCCGCTCGATGCCGCTCGGAGGCGCCGGGGCGACCGAGGCGCTGCTGACCTTCGCGCTGCACTGGGTCGGGCAGCCCGTGCCAGCCTCGCTCGCCGTGGTCGTCGTCTACCGACTGTGTAACTTCGCACTCCCCGCGTGTCCCGCGCTGTTTGCCAGGGCTCGCGTGGAGCCGCTGCTGATCGCCGCTGATCGTGCCCCGGGGTCGACGGCGGCGGGCTCAGCAGCGTCTGCGGCCGTCGCAACCTGAGGACGGCGACGGAGGCGGTCAATGCCACGCGGCGATGTACCGCAGTGCCCGGCGCTTGGCGCCGAATCCGGTGAATCGGACCAGCTCGCGGCCGTTGGTGAGCGTCACTGCCCAGCCGTTACGGATCGGCGTGAGCATTACTGCGAGCGCGTTCATCATGTGCCTCCTTCGAGGCCGGTGGGTATGAAGTTAGTCGGGTTGGGCTCAGCCGTCTGCAGCAGACGGGGGCGCAGTCGCAGGTAGGCGAACAGGCCGCCGAGGCCCGGAATCCAGAAGGCGATCGCGTGGTAGACGATGACCGCGGCGGCGGCGCGGGCCGGCGAGACGCCGTAGAGAACGAGCGCGCCCGTGAGCCCGGCGTCGAGCACGCCGATGCCCCCCGGTACCGGGAGCGAATTCGCCGCGTAGCCGATCGAGTAGGCGAGGATCACGACCGAGACGCTCGGGGTGGCCCCGACGCCCTTCAACGTCACCCAGAGCACGGCGACGTCGAAACCGAGGTAGCCGACCGCCCCCAGCAACCGCCAACTGGGGCGGCGGTTGAAGGCGATGCGCTCGGCCTCGCGCACGCCGCTCGCCACCGCTCCGAGCCAGCGTGGCGCTCTCGGGCGCAAGCCGAGGATCACCGGCAACGCCGCTACCAGCAGCGTGGCGCCGGCCGCGAGCACCGTCGGCAGCACCACCCGCGCGAAGTCATGCGGCCCCGGGGCGCCGGCGATCAGCGCCAGGCCCGAGCCGACCAGCGCGGCGCTCGAGACCGCGGCCCCGAGGAAGAACAGCCCCGCGGATCGGCGCATGATCCATCTGAGTGGGGCGCCGGTCAGGCGGATCAGCCACGCACCGATCGCGAGGCCTCCGGCGCCGCCGCTGGGAAGCAGCGCGCCCGACCCCTCCTCGGTCCAGGCGAGCGCCCGCGCGTCGCGCGCGGCCAAGCGGTCAAAGAAGAGGCGGAACACGACGACGAAGCTGACGGCCGAGGCGAGCTCGAGCCCTATCGCCGCCGCCCCCCAGCCTGGGCCGATCCGCGCGATCTCGCGCGGGACTCCCCGCAGCGCGGGCACAGCCGCGATCAACGAGACACCCAGCGCGACGAGCAGGCCTGCGGTCGCCACGCGGACCCGCCGACGACGGTCGGACCCGATCAGGCGGCCGACCGCGCCGAGGGAGCTGTGAAGCCTTCCTGTGCCTGGTCGACGCCCTCGGCCCGTCGACGGTGCGGCCGTCGGTGGCCGCGGAGCATCTCGGTGCGCGGGTGTCGGGTGGGTTGAGGACAGGACTGACATCGGCGTGAGAACAAGTCGTTGCCGACACCATACAGCAAGCGGACATTTATGTCCACTTATGTTCTCGCCCAACGAAACAGCTCGTCGTGACCTGTGCTTGCGGACGCCATCGTCCGTTACTAGACTGGCGGCCATGGCAACGATCAGCGAGACGCCCCGTCGGAAGGACGCCCAGCGCAACCGAGACGCGATCCTGACGGCCGCGCGGGAGCTGTTCGCGGAATCCGCCGAGGTTCCGATGTATGAGGTCGCACGGCGCGCCGGCGTCGGTCAGGCCACGCTGTACCGAAACTTCCCGGATCGCCCGAGTCTCGCCGCCGCGCTGGTGGCGGAGCATATGGAGCGGTCCGAGCGGCTCGCGATCGAGCATGCCGAGGATCCGGACGCGTTCTTCATCCTTCTGCGAGGGATCGTCGAGAGCGTGGCTCGATTTCACTCACTCGGCGAGCTCGCGAGCGAGAACGCGTGCTTGGGTTCCGACCTCGACCGACGTCGCCGGCGGCTCGCGGAGGTCATGAAGGAACCCCTCCGAGCTGCGAAGGCGGCCGGCACGCTGCGCTGCGACGTGACGATCGAGGATCTGTTCCTGGTCGTGGCGATGGCGAAGGGCGCGATGGCCGGGGTCGAGGGTCCGGCGGCGCGCGCCGCCGCCGGGAGTCGCGCCCTCACACTGATGCTGGATGGCTTGACGCCCGCGCGCGTGGGTGCCTGATCTGGGCCGCGCGCCCGCCGGTGGAGACCGGAGGCCTGAATCGGAGAGCACTATCCGGTAGTGGTACGATCGGACACGGATGTCCGCTTAACCGATTTGCTTTCAGTAGGAGGTAACCATGACGCACATGCGTTATTGGGGCATGAGCCTCGGAGTCGCGATCAGCGGCGCGCTCATCGCCATCACTCGGTTCGCGTTTGCTCAGACACACGCGATCTGGATCGTCTTCGGGCTCGCGATCGCGGCGGCAGTCCTTTCACTGGCCGCAGCGGCCGTGGCCCTGCTACGTGAGAACCACGCCTTCTCCGGCATCAGCGCACTCAGCGCCCTGATCGCCGGCTTTGTCATCATCGCCACGCGGACGTTCGCGACACCGAGCGCGCTCTGGCTCGCGTTCGCGGGCGGGCTCGTGCTGCTGTTGCTGTCGCTACGTGCGCTTGCGCTGCATGAGACCACCGTCGAACGGGTCGTCCACGCGCTCGAGCTCGACGCTTCGGGCAACGGGACGCTCGCGATCCGACGCGCGTCCGGTCACGCGGTGGCCACGAGTCCGGCCCGGGCGACCGGTCTTGATCTCAGCACCGTGATGCGTTCCTGGATGCGCTGGCTCGCTTACGTAGCCGTGGCGCTTGCGGGCGCGTTCGTCGTGCTCGCGACGTTTGCGTGGCAGAGCCCGACATCTGACGTCTCACTGCGCTGGCTTGCGTTCGGGGTCGGGATTGCGGCGGCCACGACGGCGCTCATCCCGCTCGTCGACCACGTGGTCGCGATTTCGACCGACGGCGTGACCCCGGTGCGACAGCTTTCGGTCCTTCTCGCCACCGCGATCACGGCGATCGCGGCGGCGCTGATCGTGCTGATGGTCGTCATGCATGGGTCCGACGCGCGCTGGTGGGCCTTTGGGCTCGGCGCCGGTCTCGCCGGCAGCTCGCTGCTCGCGCTCACAGTTCACGAGCTATCGAGCGAGCGGATCCGCCACGAACTCGAGATCGCACACCCGACCGCCGCCGCCACGGCAGAGACGGTCGGCGCCGCGAACTGAGCAGAAGTTCACGTTTGGCCCCCGCGCGACAGGGGAGGGGTGCCGGTAGGCGGCGCCCCTCCTCTTGCGTGCGCCGTTAGGAGACCATCGCCCGCAGTGACTGCTTGACCGAGCGGACGGACGCCAGCACGGCCGTCGGCTCATAGCCGCAGTGCGCCATGCAGTTCTCGCACCGGGGGTCACGCCCGCGGCCGTAGGCGTCCCAGTCGGTCGTCTCGATCAACTCGCGGTAGGTCTCGGTGTAGCCGTCGGCCATCAGGTAGCACGGGCGTTGCCAGCCGAACAGCGAGTAGCTCGGGATACCCCAGGCGGTACAGCGCAAGTCCACCTTGCCCTCGAGGAAGTCGAGGAACATGGGCGAGTGGTTCAGCCGCCACCGTCGGCGGCGCCCATCCGCGAACGCGGTTTTGAACAGCTGCTGCGCCTGGGTGACGCCGAGGAAATGCTCCTGGTCGGGCGCCTTCTCGTAGGCGTATGCCGGCGAGATCATCATCTGGTCGACCTCGAGCTCGTCATTGAGGAAGTCGAGCACGCGGCGGACGTTGCTCGGCGTGTCATGGGTGAAGAAGGTCGTGTTGGTGGTCACCCGGAAACCGTGCTGTTGGGCGGCGCGGATCGCGGCGACGGCCTTGTCGAACACGCCCTCGCGACACACGGACTCGTCGTGGCGCTCGCGCAGGCCGTCGATGTGGACCGCCCAGGCGAAGTACGGCGAGGGGGTGAACAGGTCCAGCTTGCGCTCCATCAGAAGCCCGTTGGTGCACAGATAAACAAACTTCTTGCGCGCGACCAGCCGGCGCACGATCTCGTCGATGTCGGGATGAATGAGCGGCTCACCACCCGCGATCGAGACCATCGGCGCCCCACATTCCTCGATCGCTCCGATCGCCTGGTCCACCGGCATTCGGCGCCGCAGCTCGTGCTCGGGGTGCTGGATCTTGCCGCAGCCGGCGCACTCGAGGTTGCACTGAAACAGCGGCTCCAGTTCGACCAGCAGCGGGAACTTGTCTCGCCGCCGCAGTTTCTGGGACATCAGGTATGCCCCGATTCGTGCAGATTGTCTCAACGTAACGCTCATCGATCTCCAGCCTGGGTTGGCTCTGGTTTCGGTCTGACCTCTGTCGGCAGCTTGAAGTGTGCGCTCTCGGTTGCGACCGCTCGTTCGCTGACGGTCGCGCCTCCCAGGCCGTCGAGCGCCGAGACGACCCCCCGCACCAGTGCGTCGGGCGCGGAGGCCCCGGCGGTGAGACCGACCCGTTTGACGCCGATCAGCGCCTCGGGCGCGACGTCAGTGGCATCCTCGATCAGCAGCGCTCGGCAGCCGGCGCGCTCGGCCACCTCCACCAGCCGCTGGGAGTTCGACGAGTTGGCCGACCCGACGACGAGCACCAGATCGCAGTCGCCGGCCAGGGCGCGCACGGCATCCTGGCGATTCTGAGTCGCGTAGCAGATGTCGCTGGAGGGCGGGCCGACGATCGACGGGAACCGGGCCCGCAACGCCTCGATGATCGCCCGGGTGTCATCCACGGCCAGCGTTGTCTGGGTCAGGTACGCCACACGCTCGGGATCGGTCACGGTCAAGGTGGGCACGTCGTCGATGCTGTCGACCACGTGCGTGTGGTCGGGCGCCTGTCCGTGCGTGCCCTCCACCTCTTCGTGGCCGGCATGGCCGACGAGCACGATGTCGTAGCCGGCGGCGGCGAACCGTCGTGCCTCGGCATGCACCTTGGAGACGAGCGGGCACGTGGCGTCGATCACGTGGAGCTCGCGATCGGCCGCTTGCCTGCGCACTTCGGGCGACACGCCGTGGGCCGAGAAGATCACCGTCTCTCCGGTGGGCACCTCGTCGACGCCGTCGACGAACACGGCTCCCCGCTCTTGCAGGGATCGGACGACGTGCGCGTTGTGGACGATCTGCTTGCGGACGTAGATCGGCGCTCCCCGGCTCTCGAGCGCGCGCTCGACCACCTCGACCGCCCGCTCGACGCCGGCGCACGAAGCCCGCGGGGACGCCAGCACCACCTCACGTTCGTCGATCGCCGCCGCCCACTCCCGAACCAGGGCGCAGGCGCGGCGCAGGGTCCGGTAGGCGATTGCCGCCCCAGCCACGGTATGCAGCGGGCGATGGAGCTCGCGCTCGTAGGTGTCGAGCACCACTCGCAGGGTGACCAGCGGCCGGGCACGGGCGGCCGGCACCAGCCACGCCGACTCCATGTCGACCGCGGCGGCGCCGCTTCGATGCAGCGTCCGGCGTCGCTCGCCGAGAACCAGTCGCTGGCTGGAGGCGATCGGCGCGATCGTGATGCGCAGCCCGCCCCGGCGCAGGACGCCGGCCAGGATCGCCGGGTCGTCGCAGGCGGTCGTACCCGTCGGTCCGCGCACCTCGCTTGCCAGCACGACATCGCCCGGCTCCAGACCGGGATCGAGGGCCCCGCAGAAGCCCGCGATCAGCAGCGGGCCGCCGTCGGCGTTGCTGGCCAGGTGCGCCGAGCGCGCCGCGCGGCGCGGGCCCATCCCGATCTGATGCACGCGCGCCCACGGCGCGCCCGAGCGCACTGCCCGCGCTTCGACCGACAGCGGTGCCAGAACGATCATCTCCTTTTCAGCATCACAGGTCGCCGTCGCGCTCATGCTCCCCCCTCTGACAACCGGGTCCCGACGGCCGCCGATACCGCAGGCAGCGCCTCGGCCGGCACCGACGCATCGCCCTCGGCGCGCCGGCCGTGCGCCGACCAACCGGCCGCCGGTCGCTGGGCGGTCTGCATGGCCTCGCGGGCGGCAGCGTGCCCGCTACGGACCGCGCCCTCCATCGTCGCCGGCCAGCCGGTGTCGGTCCAGGCGCCGGCCAGCACCAGGCCGGGTAGACGGGTGCGAGTTCCAGGCCGCCAGGCGCGGGCACCTGGTCCGGCGCGGAAGGTGGCCGAATGCTCTCGCGTGACGAAGAACGTGGACACGGTCGCGGCGCGCGCAGCCGGGAGCACCGCCGCCATCGCCGGCAGGAAGCGGGCCTGAAGCGCTTCCGCCGTCGCGTTGCGCTCATCGTCGGCGGCCGACAACGACACCACCAGATACTGGCCGGCCTCGAGCCCGGCCGACTGAGTGCGGTCAAACACCCATTGCACGGGGCTACCGACGACGGCGACAAACGGGACGTCGAGCACGGGGCGGTCGTAGACGATGTGCAGGTTGACGATCGGCGAGCGGCCCAACCGCGTCGCCACTTCCGGATCCAACCCGGTGCCGGCCGGCACCAGGCCGACGGCTCGCTCGGGCGGCACCGCGAGGACGACGGCGTCGGCCTCGAGCACTCCAGATCCGCTCAGCGCGACGCGGTAGCCGTCAGCGGTCGGCTCGATCGCCGCCGCGGCGTGACGGAGGAGCACCGTGACGCCGGCCGAGGCAAGCGCCCGCCGGCTGGCGTCATCATGGATCTTCGACAGCGGCACGCGCGCATGGCCGATATCGCCGGCCGAGGCATCCTGGAGCAGCCCGGTCTGAAACACCTGGGCCACCTGCGCCAACGACGCATCCTCGGGCTTGAGGTTGAGCGTCGGGCGCTCGATCAAGCTCCACACCGCCTCGCGCGACCGCACGTCCTGTCGCTGCTCGCGCAGCCAGTCGCCGAACGATCGCTGATCGACGGCAGCCGCATCCGGGTTGAGGCGACTGAGCTTGAAGATCGCGCGAGCGACCGAGAGGCGCTGGCGCGGAGATAGCAGCGGATAGCGCGCCATCGCGCCGACGAGGTGAAATGGGGCCGGCAGTGACGATCGGCGCAGCCAGGCGCCGCCCCCGCCGGGGGAGAGCACGGCGATCTCGAGCTGTGACTGCATCGTCACGCAGTCGGCCGCGCCGATCCGATCGAGCAGCTCGCGGTACCCGGTGCAGCAGCGCAGGAACACGTGCTGACCGTTGTCCGCCCGAATCCCGTGGCGGGTGAACGAATACGCCGCCCCTCCGAGCCGGCCCCGCGCTTCGAGCAGCGTGACCGTCGCGCCCCGATCGGCGCAATCGAGCGCGGCCGTGATGCCGGCCAATCCACCGCCGATCACGACCACCCGCGCCCCGTTCATACCGCCGCTCCGCTCGGACGTGCGGCGGCCAGGCTCCGCGCCGCCACCCACGCCTTCTCCCAGGGCGACAACGAGATTCGCTCCCGCAGAACGAGAGTGGGGTCGTCGCGAACGCGTTCCAGGATGCGGCGGTAGATCCCGGTCATCGCCAGCAGGCACGAGGTGCTGCGGGCGTCGAGGACCTCGGTGAGCTGTAGGCCGCGGTCAAACCACTCCGCGGCTCGGTCGGCTTCGAATCGAATCAGCGACGCAAGCCGATCCGGCTCCGCGCGCTCGAGATTCGTGCACTCGAACCGCTCCCGGTCCTCGGCGGGGAGATACACCCGCCCGAGCTGCTGATCTTCGAGGACATCGCGCAGGATGTTCGTCAGCTGAAGCGCGACGCCGAGGTCGTCCGCCAACGCCATGCTCCCGTTCGCGTTGCCGGCGCCGTCGGTGAAGATCGCGACGCACAGCCGGCCGATTGAGCCCGCCACCCGCCGGCAGTACCCGACCAGCTCATCGAACGTGTCATACCGGGCACCGAGCACGTCGAGCTCAACCCCTTCGATCAGCAATTCGAGCGCGTCGAGCGGGAGCGCGTAATACCGGCGACTGTGCGCCAGGGCGATCGCGACCGGATCATCGATCGGCACGGCATCACCGTCGAGCCGGGCCACCAGGTCGCGCTCGGCGGCGAGGGCCGCCAGCTGCGCGTCGCGATCGAGGTCCCCGTCACCGATGTCATCGACGCGTCTGGCGAACGCGTACACGGCGCTCATCGCCGACCGCTTGGGCTGGGGCAGCAAGCGAATCCCGTAATAGAAGTTGGCCGCCTGACATCGAGTGATCTGCTCGCAGCGACGAGCGGCCTGATCCATCTCCACCGCCGGTACCCTCACCGCCCGGCCACCGCCCTCGCGAAGGCCAGGACGAACCCCGGCGCCCGACGGGGCGAGCGCGACCAAGGTCCATCGGTGCCGGTTTCGAGCCGCCGCAGTGCCTCACGTCCGCCCGCCACGAAGCCGGCCACCGCCATCCGGGGCGTGGGCGAGAGCGTGCGCGCCAGCGGCGCGCCGGCCGCGAGCAGGTGACGGGCCCGCTGCGCCTCAAACACCATCAGTGGCCGGCAGTCGACCCATGGCCGCGAGGCGAGATCGGCCTCGGCGTAGCCCCACCGATCGAGATCCTCGGCCGGCACGTAAACGCGCCCGCGCCCGTAGTCCTCGGTCACATCCTGCAGGTGCTCGGTGATTTGCAGGCCGGCACAGATTCGATCTGAAAGGGCGATCCGATCGGGCGTTGGGGTGCCGAACACGTGCAGGACGAGCTCGCCCACCGGCGCCGCCGACAGCTGGCAGTAGTCGAGCAGCTGTCCGAACGTCGCGTAGCGGGTGACCACCTGGTCGCGCCGGTTGGCCTCAATCAGCCGACGCAGCGGATCGGCGGGCAGCCGGCACGCGCGCACCGACTCGGCCAACGTCACCATCACCGGGTGCGACGGGCGGCCGCCGGCATAGATCGCATCAAGCTCGCACCCCACCAGGTCGAGCAACGCTCCGCGGTCGCCCGTGGCCTCGTCACCGACATCGTCCACCAGCCGCGCGAACCCGTAGATCGCTCGCAGATGACGCTGACGGTCCCGGCCGAGCACCGCGCTCGCCACGGTGAAGTTCTCGGTCGTGGATTGACTCATCACCGCATCGGCCCGCGGAAGATCGGCCGTCGTGACTGGAGCCGCAGTCGTCACCGTCATCGAGCACACCTCCCCAGAGCCATCATCGGGAACACCTGGCGGTACAAGTGATAGTTGATGTAGAAGTCCGACGGAAATCCGGTGCCGGTGAACTGGGGTTCATCCCAGCTCCCATCCGCCCGCTGGGCCCGCACGAGCCAAGCCACGCCGCGCTCCACCGCTTCGGAGCGTTCGCCCGCCGCGTCCAGCGCCAGCAGCGCCCACGCCGTCTGAGATGGCGTGCTGGACCCGCGGCCGATCCACCTCGGATCGTCATACGAGCGGCAGTCCTCGCCCCATCCGCCATCGTCGTTCTGGTGGGCCTCCAACCACGCGACGGCGCGACGGATCGAGTCGTGGGCCGCGGGAACCCCGGCGGCGACCAGGGCAGGCACGACGGCGCCGGTCCCGTAGATGTGGTTGACCCCCCAGCGCCCGAACCACGATCCGCCCGGCTCCTGTGCTTCCAGCAGCCAGCTGATTCCGCGCTGCGCCGCAGGATCCTCGCCTCGCCCGAGCGCCGCGAGCATCTCCACGACGTGCGCCGTGACGTCGGCGCTCGGTGGATCGATCACCTCACCGAAATCGCAGAACGGGAGGTCTCGCACCAGCGCCCGGCAGTTGTCGACGTCAAAGGCCGCCCATCCGCCGTCGGAGCTCTGCATCCCGGCCGTCCAGCGGACGCCGCGGTCGATCGCCGCCTGGACCCGGCCGGGGTCGGGATGGTTGGCGGTCCGCAGGGCCAGCACGACCTCCGCGGTGTCATCGATGTCGGGGTAATTGACGTTCTCGAACTCAAACGCCCAGCCCCCCGGCTCCAGCGCCGGACGCCGGACCGCCCAATCTCCCCGTCCCAGGATCTGCTCGGAGAGCAGCCAATCGACGGCGCCGATAACCCTCTCATGGTCGCCGGGAACGCCGGCATCGGACAGTGCGATCAATGCCAGCGCGGTGTCCCAGACAGGTGACTGGCACGCCTCCAGGCGCCGGACGCCGCCCTCCTCGATCGCAAATGTCTCCAGGCCCTCGAGCCCGCGCCGGATGACCGGGTGATCGAGCGGGTATCCCATCAGCCGCAACGCGATCAGCGAGTACACCCACGGCGGCTGGATCCCGCCCCAGGAGCCGTCAGCCTCCTGACGATCGACGATCCATCGCTCGGCGCGTCCCAGCGCCAGACGCCGCAACCGCCGTAGGGGTCGGCGCTGATAGACACGCAGCACGTTGTCCAGCGTGACCAGGCCGCGGCCAAGCGCCGACGCCGGCGACGGCGGTGACCAAGCCTCGGCGCCGTGCAGCTCGGGGAGCTCGAACGGCAGCGGGCGCACCGGCCGGAACGCCAGCACCACCGACAACGCGACGACCGTCTGGCGCGCCCAGCACGCGAAGTCGTAGACGTTCAACGGAAACCAAGCGGGCAGCAGGATCTGCTCGGGGAGCAACGCCGGCACCCGTTCCCAGCTCCACGCGCCGAACAATGCCAGCCAGATGTGCGTGAACACCCTGGCGCGCTCGACGCCCCCGGCAGCGCGTACGAACGCGCTGGCGGCGCGCATATGCTCAGCCTGCGGTTCATCGCCCGCCAGGCGAAGCGCGACGTAAGCCTCGATCGTGGTCGAGAGATCCCCGGGGCCGCCGGCGAACACGCTCCAGGTGCCGTCCTCCCGTTGCGCCGAACGGATCCAAGCGGCGGCTCGCTCCGTCACGCCGGGCTCGCGGATGCCGAGAAACTCCCGCAGCAGGACGTCCTCGGCATCCATCGTCACGTTGGTCTCGAGCTCCGCTTTCCACCAGCCGTCGGCATGCTGCAGGGACAGCAGGTAGTCTCGGCCACTCGCCAGCGCGGCGCGAGCGCCGGCCGCTTCGGGGGTGAGATCGGCGACCGTCACCGGGCGCACGAGATCGGCAACTCGTTCACGGTGACCGTCGAGGGACCGCCGCCGCAAGCCGCGGCTCGAGCCCAACCGGCGACCGCGATCGTCGGCTCCCCACGCGGTCCGCGCCTCACGCAGATGACCCCGCTTTCATAAGGCTCTTATACATCACCCGCACCCTCGGCGAAGCCGAGACGGAGGTTCCATGTGGGTTCCTTCATGATCGGCTTTGCCGTCAGCGACGAAAGCTGTTGGCCGTCGGCGACCGAAAGCTGCCCGCCCGAGCCGACCACCTCGGATACCCCGGATCGCCCCGGTTCATGCCAGGTAATGGGCTGGCCGGACCGAGTTGCCGGCGCGCCGCGGCCGCTTTTGCGAAATCGGAAGACCGGGGGTCGTTTCGTGTTGCTCGCGCCGGGTAGGGCTATAGGGAGGAGGTCGTATGACGTCACACCGGCAACGAGCGACAAGCTTGCAATCGGGGTCACGGTCGAGTGCTCCCGCGGCGCGGGATTCCACACCTCTCGCAAAGCTGGACCGCATTCCGGTCTGGCCCTACGAGCGCAAGCTGCTGTGGGTGGTCGGGGCCGGCTACTTCTTTGCCTTCTTCGACATCGTCACGATCTCGTTCGCCGTTCCGGTGATCGCCTCGCAGTTCCACGTCTCGAAAGGGACCGTGACACTGTCGGTGACCAGCAGTCTGATCGGCTACATCATCGGCGCGTTCGCGGATAGTACGGTCGCCGACAAATGGGGTCGCAAGCTGAGCTTGCTGATCTCGGTCGCGGTTTTCTCGCTCGGCACGGTGCTGGCGGCACTCAGCACCAACGTCACCGAGCTGATCGTGTTCCGTTTCATATCCGGCCTCGGGATCGGCGCCGAGATCGCCGCCGTGACCACCTATATCGGCGAGCTCTCGCCCGCCCGGCTGCGGGGCCGGTACACGAGCTGGGCCACGACCTGCGCCTACGCGGGCTTCGCTGCGGTGCCGTTCATCGCCCGGGCCCTCGTGCCCACATTTGCTTCCGGCTGGCGGATTCTGTTCGGGATCGGGGCGCTCGGCGGCATCACGATCCTGTTCATGCGCCGCGGGCTGCCGCCCTCGCCGCGATGGTTGGTGGCCAAGGGCCGGACCGACGAAGCTCGCGAGGTGATTGAGGAGGCCGAGCAGACCGCGCGCGAGAACATCGACGGCGAGCTGCCGCCGCCCAAACCGGTCCCCGACGAGCCGCCGGCCGAGCGCTTTCCCGTCCGGGCGCTACTGCGAGCGCCGATGGTCGGTCGACTGTTGCTGTTCGTGGCGATCTGGTTCGTGTACTACGTCGGCAACTACGGGTGGCTGACGCTGGCTCCGACGCTGTTCACGGACAAGGGCTACAGCCTCGCGGACAGCACGACCTACCTGATCATCTCGGGGGTGGGATTCCTCGTCGGCGCCTACGCGACCACCCACTTCAGCGACCGTCTGGAGCGCAAGTACACCACCGCGGCGATCGCCGCCGTCTGGGGCATCTGTCTGCTGGTGATCGGCTACTTCATCTCGCCGGCGATCATCATCGTGTTCGGCTTCCTGGCCTCGTTGACGATCGGCCTGCTCGTGCCGATGCTGTACACGTACACCGCCGAGCACTTCGCCACCAGTGCCCGCGCGACCGGCGTCGCGCTGACCGACGGGCTCGGGCACGTCGGGGGCGCGCTGGCGCCGCTGATCCTGCTCGGGGCCAACTCCGCATGGGGCTTCTCGAGCGCGTTTCTGATCATGGGGGTGACCGGGTTCGTCGCCGGAGGGCTGATCCTGTTCGGGATCAGGGCGACCAGCCGCTCGCTCGAGACGGTGACGGCGGAGTAGGGGCGCCTGCGACAAACGGTGGGGGCGCCTTCGACAAACGGTGGAAAATCTGCCCGTGCCACTTGGATCTTCCACCGATTGCGGCGCTCGCGGGACGGGCGTGGAAGATCCGAGCCCGGCGTGCGGATTTTCCACGCTCTGACGTCCCCGGCGGCCGCATTTCGTGCCAAGCCCGAAGCCCTGAAAAGGGCTGTGCCACGAGACGCGACCCCGGCCCGACAAACGCGGCAAGCGACGACGGGCCGCACACGGTTGGGCACAGACGCGGGCTCACGGCACGAGCACGGTGCGCTGGCCCGGTTGGTCCGTCGTGGCCCAGATCTGCGCGACGTCCGCCAGCGGCTTGCTGCTCGGGGTGAGCTTGATCGTGCCGGCCTTGATCTCGTCGATCAGGGACGGGAGTTCGGCGAGGTAGGCGCGGGGCGACACCGCTCCCTGGCCGTTGCCCTGCAGGCGGAGATTGGCTGAGCGCAGTGCGACGGAGGGCAGCTCGATCGTGGGGCCGGCGATCGCGCCGATCTGGATCCAGTCAAGCGCGCGACTGCGGTCGGCTCGGGCGGTGAGCAGGGCCATGATCGCCTGCTGGGCCGGTTGGCCCCAGAGGTAGTCGATGACGATGTCCACCTCGGCCGCTGCCGCACCGAGTGACCGGCTGGTCGCGTCGCAATCACCGGTCAGCTGGACGATCGCGTCCGCGCCGGTCAAACGCAGTGCGGTCAGCCGTGCGGGGTCGCGGCCGGCGGCGACGACGTGCCCCGCGCCGAGCCGTTTGGCGACCCGGACCGCCATCGTGCCGGCATTTCCCGTGGCTCCGAGCACGAGGACGCTCTGTCCGCTCGCGAGCGGAACGCGACGGCGCAGCGCCACCCAGGCGGACATCGCCGGGTTCATCGTGGCGGCGACCGTCGCTGCGTCGACGTCATCGGGCAGTTCGATCGACCGTCGCTCGTCGGCGATGGCTTTGTTCGCCATCGTCCCCTGAACGTGGTCGTCGGCGAGGAAGTAGATCCGCTTACCGTCCTGGCGCCGGGCGACCCCGTCGATGCCCGGGATCATCGGCAGCGTGCCGGTGCTCGTGTAGTGCGCTCCGGCGGCGCCGCTGCGCACGCGGGGGTGCAGGCCCACTGCAAGCACGTCGACGAGCAGCTCGTCGTCGGTGGCGGGGTGGGGGACCTCGAACTGCTGATAGCGCGGTGGCTCGTCGAAGGACGTCACCACCGCCGCGTTCATCATCGTCATCCGTTCATCGCTCCTGCGGGTATCGCACTGCCCATTGGTTCGTGTCACGTACCAATTTAGTTGGTGCCACGAACTAAATCAAGTAAACTGACTCGCATGACCCCGCGAGCCGCCGCTGGTCGGTCTCTCGCGACGAGCGAGCCCCAGCTCAGCGCGGTCGACGGCCTGGCGCAACTCTCGTTCGTCGTCTACCGCATGCTCGAGCGCCGCGCTGCCGAGCAGGATCTCTCGATCATCCAAACGCGATTGCTCGGCATCCTGCGAGACCGCAGGCCGACGATGAACGAGCTGGCCAAGCTCCTGGTGCTCGACAAGTCCAGCACCAGCGGTCTCGTCGAACGCGCCGAGCGCCGCGGGCTGGTCACCCGGTCCCCCTCGCCCACCGACGGGCGTGCCGTCCTGGTCAGCCTCACCGGCGACGGCCGATCACTGCTCGCCGATGCCGCGATCCGGTTCGAGGCCGACGCCACCGCGCTCCTCGACCACCTGCCCAGGACGGAAAGGCGCGCGCTCTCGAGGCTCATCAGCCGCCTGCTGGTCGCGCACGCCGCCGAGCGGGGGATCGACCTCTTCCCGACGCTCGACATCGACTGACGCCCGCTTCGCCGTGTCGCCCGAGCGCATGGCCGCGAGCGCAAGGCGGCGGCATGCGAACATCCTCAACGTGCGTTTCAACCCTTCCTTTTCCCTGGACGATGTGGAGACCGTCAAGCGGCTGATCCGGGAGAACCCGTGGGCGACGATCGTGTCGACGACCGGCGCGGGACTGGTCGCATCGCACTACCCGGTGATGCTCGACGAGCAACGCGAGGAGATCTCAGTTCTCAGCCATGTCGGACGGCCCGACGAGAAGCTCCACGAGCTCGGCCAACACGAGGTGATCCTGATCGTCCAGGGCCCGCACGGCTACATCTCGCCAAGCTGGTACGGGGACGGCCCCGCCGTGCCGACCTGGAACTTCATCGTCGCTCATCTGTACGGCGTTCCGGAGATCCTCTCTGGCGAGGACAACCTCGAGGTGCTCGGGCGCCTGGTCGACCACTTCGAACAGCACGTCGCGCAACCCCATCCCCTGCACCGGTCAGAAGCCGACTCCACCTTCGAGCGTTCGCTCAGCCGGGGCACGGCGGGCTTTCGCTTGACCCCAACTCGAGTCACGGCCAAGCAGAAGATGAGCCAGAACAAGTCGGCGGAGACCGCCACCGCCGTTCTCGCGCATCTCGACGGCGACGGCCCGTACGCAAACTCAGCGCTCGCGCGAGAGATGCGGCTGGCCCAGCCGGAGATTTGATCGCCCGCCGCGCCGGCGTGAAGCTCGTTTTCGTGGTCGCCTCGGCGTGCGCGCTGGCGATCGCCGCGAGCCCGGCTGCGGCGCGTCCGGGGCGTCCGGCGCAGGCGCAGGCGCAGGCGCTGCATTCATCACTCGCGCCGGCGGCGTCCGGCGTGCTCGATGCCCGGATCGACTTCAGCCGGACGTTTGACCGAATCCTGTGCTCGCACCCGGCGGCGCTCGTGCGCGGCGTGGCGCCCGACGGCGCCAACGGCGTCAACGCGGAGTGGGAACACGGGCAGGGTCCCGGCATGTACATCGAGGAGCAGCGCCACGGGGAGGAGGCGATCATCGCCGGGCTTGTCCACCGCACTCCCAAGCTGTGGCGGCTCGGCGTACGCGAGTTCGCGTGGGGCTTTCACCACCAGGGGCCGGGCGGCAACTTCCCGGACACCCAGGATCCCTTTCACTCGACCTCGTTCTTCGTCGAAGGCGTCGCTCACGTGATCCTGGTTCTGCGCCGCGCCTCGAGCAGCGGCATCGCCGTGCCGCGGCATCTGCTCGACCAGGTCGACTCGTTTCTGCCGCAACTGCACCGGGCGGCCAGATGGATGGCGAGCCCGAGCGTGTGGCGCGCGGGATTGGCCGGCGATGCGCCGTACACGCACCGCCGGTTCCTGGTCGCATCGGCGCTTGGCCTGACGGCGGTGCTGACCGATGACCCGCTCCTGGCCAGCCGCGCCCGCGAGGCGCTCGAGTTGGGTCTGGAGGCCCAACGCGGCGACGGGGTGTTCCCCGAGCTGGGCGGGTTTGACTCCTCCTACCAGGCGCGTGGGCTCGTGTACGCCGAGCACTATCTGGCGTGGGTGCCGGGCCCGCCGACGGCGCTCGCGCCCGCGATCGCGCGCGGGCTGAGTTGGGAGCGAACGCGGATTCTGCCGTCCGGCGAGGTGAGCATCGCGGGCAACACTCGCGCCAACGGCGTGATGGTCGACCACAACGGACCCAAGAAGGTCGTCTACCCGATGGTCGCGGACGCCCTGGCCTGGTGGGGGCTCGCGCGCCAGGTCCCGGCTGATGTCAGAGTCGCGGCGCGCGTCTCCGCGTGGGGTAGCTCGCACCCGGGCGAGGTCGGCATCTAGGCCGGTTCCGGCTACCGCGCCAACGCGGCCATGCGCTCGAACGCCTCGTCGATCAGTGCCCGTAGGGGCGGCGCATCCGCGGTTGCGACCCACTGGGCGAACGCGACGCGGAAGGCGCCGACGCCGAGCTCGGCGATCAGGTCTGCGTCCGGGTCAGTGACCCCGCGCTCCCGCAGCCCGTCGGCGACCGCGGCGGCGATCGATGCCAGCTTGATCAGCTCGCGTTCCTGCAGCGAGGGATTGGCGGCGATGATCGCGCTACGCGCGAGCGCGAACCGACGTCGCCCCTCCAGGAGCTCGCCGGCGGCGTCGAACCCGGCGACGACGGCCGCGAGTGGCGAGCGCTCGGGATCCGCTCCCCGGACGCCGGCGAGGATCGCGTCTTGAAGCGCGGTGCCGCCGCCGAACAGCACCTCGCGCTTGTCGGAGAAGTGGCGAAAGAACGTGCGCTCGGTGACTCCGGCACGCTCGGCGATCGCGGCGACCGTCGTCTCGTCGAAGCCGAGCTCGCCGAACAGGGCGAGCGCCGCCTCCTCGAGCCGTCCGCGACTATCGGGCTCCCATCGAACCATGACTGACCACCAATCCTAGTTGATGTCAGAATCTGACATGGACGCCGCAAGCGATCGGCAGCGCCGCTACGACCGGCTAGGGAGCGGCGCGGCGGAAGGATCTGGCGGCGTAAACGTCCGCCAGCGCCCGGGTCGGTGGCTCGCTATCTTGCGAGCGCGTGCCGCTGCCCAAGGCGATCCGTTCCCGTGCGCCCAGCCATGTTCGAGATCTGCCCACCCTCAGGGCGGTCGCGCTCGCCGTCGGCCTGATCCCGCCGCGACCGATGCATAGCGCGGCTGAGGCGGCGCTGCTCACGCGTCTCGCGGCTGGGGCCCGGTCTGTGGTCGAGATCGGGGTCTATGAGGGCTCATCGGCTTGGGTTTTCTGCGATGCGCTGGCCCCTGACGCTCAGCTTCACCTGATTGATCCATTCGTGGACGAGAGTGGGTGGGCGCTGCGTGCCGGCTGGCGTGCGACACCGGCCGCGACCCGGCTGGCTGTCTGGCGCCGGGCGCGGCGGAGTGGCCCCAAGCCTTGCTGGCACATTGCCCGCAGTCAGGATGTTGGGCGCGACTGGCATGGCCCGCAGGTTGATCTGGTCTTCATCGACGGGGACCACAGTCCGGAGGCGTGCCGAGAAGACTGGGACGTCTGGCACCCGCACGTGCGGGCACGCGGAGCGGTTGCCTTTCACGACGCTCGCGCCGGTCTCGCCGGCGGGACCGGAAGCCCCGGTCCCACGTCGGTGGTCGCCGACCTGTTCAGGGTGCCCGAGCCGCCTGACGGCTGGCGCATCGTGGAGGAGGTTGACAGCTTGGTCGTCGTGCGGCGATCGAGCGCGGATGGCGCCGAGTGAGCGCGATCCCCGCGCTCTTTCGGTTCGGTGCACGGTAGGCTCGGCCCGTGGCAGAGCGCGATTGGCGCGCGATCATGCGGCAGTGCGAGCGGTGGCTCGGTCAACGCCGCCCGGGTTCGGCTGCGGCGCTGCTGAACGCGGCCGCAGCGGCGCTCCCGGACGATGTCTGGCCTGACCACTACGGCGAAGGTGAGTACGTCGAGGCTTTCGAGCGCCGGATCGCCGCGCTGTTCGCGGCCCCGGCTGCGGTGCTGTTGCCGAGCGGGACGATGGCGCAACAGATCGCGCTGCGGATTCACTGCGATCGGCGCGCGACAAGCACGGTCGCGTTTCACCCGACCTGCCACCTCGAGCTCCACGAGCACGCCGGCTATGCGCACCTGCACGGTCTCAAAGCGGAGTTGATCGGCGACCGTGACCGGCTGATCGCGCTCGAGGATCTCGAGGCGCTGAGCGCGCCGATCGGGGCGCTGCTGATCGAGCTGCCGCAGCGCGAGATCGGCGGCCGGCTTCCGGAATGGGATGACCTGCTCGCCCAGATCCAATGGGCGCGTGACCGCCACGTCGCCACCCACCTCGATGGCGCCCGCGTCTGGGAGTCAGCGCCCTACTACGGGCGCACATTCGCGGAGATCGGGGAGCTGTTCGACACCGTCTATGTCTCGTTGTACAAGGGACTCGGCGGGCTGGCGGGCAGCGTTCTCACCGGGCCGGATGACGTGATCGCCGAGGCACGCGTGTGGCGACGACGACACGGCGGAGCGCTGCCGAGCTTGTTCCCGTTCGCCGCCTCCGCGCAGCGCGGGCTCGACGAGCTGCTCCCACAGATGCAGCGGTTCCTCGCGCACGCACGTCTACTCGCGAGCGCGTTGAGCCAGGTGCCCGGCATTGTCGTGGTCCCTGATCCGCCGCAGACACCACTGTTTCACGTGCATCTTCGTGGCGACGTGAAAGCGCTCGAGGAGCGCGCGCTTGACGTGGCGCAAGAGCGGGGCGTGTGGCTGTTTCATCAGCTCGCGCCGAGCGTCGTACCGAACGTCGGCATGCTCGAGCTGACGGTCGGAGAGCCGGCGCTCGAGATCTCGCCGCAGGAGGCGGCGGAACTGTTTCAGATCGTTGTGCGCGCCTAGGCCGCCGGTGTCGCAGAGCGCCGGTCGGACGGCCGACGGTAGTCGCGTCTGGTGAGGACGGCCGCTAAGCGCTACTTTTGACGTCGTGCGGCGGCTGGCGGGACTGTGGATGGCGGGGTTATGTGGGCTTGCGCTGGCGCCGGGCGTGGCGCAAGCGCAATCTTCCGGCGTCTACGCGGTCAATTTCGTCTCCAACGATGTTTCGCAGTTCGGCGTCGGCTCCGGCGGAGCGCTGTCACCCCTGGCAACCCCGGCCGTCGCGGCCGGCATGGGCCCGTTCGCGATCGCGATCAGCCCCGACGGCCAGAGCGTGTACGTGGCCAACGACCTGATGAACGGCGCCGGTGCGATCTCGCAGTACAAGGTCGGTCCCGGAGACGCACTGACGCCGATGTCGCCGGCAACCGTTGCGGGTGCCAACGAGCCGACCGGTATCGCGGTCAGCCCTGACGGCAAGAACGTCTACGTCGCCGACAACGCCGTGACCGGCGGTGCCGGCGTCTCGCATTACACCGTCGGTCCCAGCGGCGCCCTGACGCCGACCTCGACCGTGACGGCCCCCGCACGGGCCGATCCGCTCGCGATCGCGGTCAGCACGGACGGCCAAAGCGTCTACGTCACCGACGAGAACTCGAGCGGGCCAAATGGGGTCTTGCAGTACACGGTCGGCCCCAACGGCGGGCTGACGCCGATGGCCGATCCGGCGGTCGCCTCCGGCAACTCGCCGTTCGCGGCCACGGTAAGCCCCAACGGCAAGTACGCATACGTCGCCAACTTCGGCTCGACGGGGCCGGACGGGGTCTCGCAGTACACCGTCGGTCCCGGCGGAGCACTGTCGCCGATGACGCCGGCGACGGTAGCGACCGGCAACTCTCCGATTGGGGTCACCGTAAGCCCCAACGGCAGGAATGTGTACGTCGCCAACTTCGGCTCGGGTGAGGGGGAAATCTCGCAGTACACCGTCAGTTCCAGCGGCGCTCTGTCACCGATGACGCCGGCGACCGTCGCTGCCGGTGACCAACCCGAGAGCATCGTGGTCAGTCCCGACGGCAAGAGCGTCTACGTCGCCAACGGCAGCGCAGACGGGTCAGACGGCGTCTCGCAATACGACGTCGGCGCCGGCGGCGCGCTGATACCCAAGATACCCGCGGCCGTGGCGGCCGACAACGAGCCGTCGGCGATCGCGATGCTCCCCGATCAGGGACCGGTGGCGGCGTTCTCGGCCACCGCGGCGCAGGCCGGCACGCCGGCGTCATTCAACGCGTCGACGTCGAGTGACCCCGACGGGACGATCGCCGCGTACGCGTGGAGCTTTGGCGACGGTAGCTCGCAGACGACGAGCTCGCCGCTGGTCACGCACGTCTACGCCACCGCGGGCAGCTACACCGCCACGCTGACTGTCACCGACGACTCCGGCTGCTCGACCGCGTTGGTGTTCACCGGCCAGACCGCCTCATGCAACGGTGGGCCTCAGGCGCAGGTGACCCACAGGCTGACGATCCCGTCAGCTCCTTCTCCGCCGGCGCCCCCGCCCGTAGGCTCGCCGACCGACGACCATTTCACGGTCTCGCATCTCAGAGCCCATCGCGACGGAAAGATCACCTTCGCGGTCAAGCTTCCCGGCTCAGGCACGGTCGACGTGCTCGAGACAGCCTGGAATGACAACCTCGCCCATGCCGCGATCCGGCTGGCGCCTGCGCCGCGCCGGTTCGTGTTCGCCCGCGCGCACAAGTCGGCGCGCCGGGCGACAACGCTGCATCTCCAGGTGCGCCCGAACATGCGTGGGAAACAGCTCGTGCGCCATCACACCTATCCGGTGACGCTGAGAATGTGGGTCACCTACACGCCCACCGGCGGCGCACCACGCAGCATCGGCTTTCCCGGCCTGCACCTCCCCAGATAGCGCTTCAGCGTGAGCGGTGCGCTCGCACTTATCCGGCTCGGACATGCGCTCGATCATCGAGTTGGCACCGGGTACGGCGAGCACATGACGCCGAGCAGGTAGGGTTCCGGGGAGTGTTGGGCCGCGCGCTCCGCCTCGCGCTCCTGGTAGGGGTACTGGGGGTACTGGTCCCCGCGTCCGCATCCGCCGGCGTCAAGGCGGCGTTGGTCGGCACCTTCGCCTCTCCTACTTACATGGCCGCGCCGCCCGGTGACACGAACCAGCTCTTCGTCGTCGAGCAGTCGGGGCAGATCGAGGTGATCAACAACCTCGGCAAGTCGACGATGTCGACGTCGACGTTCCTGGACATCTCGAGCGAGGTGACGTTTGTCGGCGGTGAGCAGGGGCTGCTGTCGATGGCGTTCGCGCCCGACTACGCGACAAGTCACCGGTTCTACGTCTACTACACGAGCAAGAACTGCCCCGATTCGCCCGGATGTGACGAGCACGTCAGCGAGTTCACCGCCAACTCCGACGGAGACAGCGCCAACCCGAGCACCGAGCAAGTCCTGCTCACGATCCCGCACCCCGCCGAGAGCAATCACAACGGCGGTCAGCTCCAGTTCGGCCCCGACGGCGATCTCTACATCTCGGTCGGCGACGGCGGCGGCGCCAACGACACCGAGATGAACGCGCAGCACACGACGACCCTGCTGGGCAAGATGCTGCGGATCTCCCCGGAGGCGAACGGGCAGTACTCGATTCCGGCCGGCAATCCGTTCAACACCGGACAGGCGAACTGCTCCACCGGGCCGCGAGCGAGCACCACCATGCCGCCGTGCCCGGAGATCTGGGCCTACGGGCTGCGCAACCCGTGGCGGTTCTCGTTCGACAGCGCGACGGGCGACATGGTGATCGGCGACGTCGGACAGAGCGCCGAAGAGGAGATCGACTTCGCTCACCCCGGTCAGAACGTCGGCGCCAACTACGGCTGGCCCTGCTACGAGGGGTTGGAGATCGACACGGCGGCGCCGGCGTCGGAGTGCACGCCGCTTCCGTCGCCGGTCGTGTTCCCGGTACTGACGTATCCGCACCCGGCCAACTGCGACGGCGCGCCGTTCTGCGGGAACGGGATCATCGGCGGCTATGTGATGCACGATCCGACGCTGCCGTCGATCAACGGCTGCTACGTGTACGGCGACCTCGGTAACCCCGGGTTGCGCATGGTCCACCTCGCCCAGCCGTCGGCATCGGCCTCGGTCGCGCTCGGCCCGCAGATCGACAGCCTCTCGAGCTTCGGACTCGACGCCAGCGGCCATCTCTACGCCGCCGATATCGCCAGCGGTGACGTCTTCCGGATCGAGTCCGACGGCGACGCCGCCACCGACCCGCGATGCGCCCCGCCGCCAACGTCTCCTCCTCCGCCGCCCGGTACCCCACCACAGCACGCCCCGGTCAACACATCCGCTCCGACGATCGACGGGTCCCCCACGCCAGGCGCGAAGCTCACGTGTACCCCCGGGACCTGGACCGCGGCGACATCGTTCACCTACGAGTGGCTGCGCGACGGGACGCCCCGCGCGGGCGGCGCGACCTACCGGCCAGGCGCCGCGGATGTCGGCCACGTGCTCTCCTGTCGCGTCACGGCAACCAACGCCGGGGGAAGCACATCCGCGCTCAGCTCGGCGGTCCGCGTCGGCCAGGCAGCGCTAAGGCTGTCGGCGCTCAGGATCACGCCCGCGGCATTTCTGGCCGCGACGTCGGGGCCCAGCGACCGGCGAACACGCGCCCGGGGCGCGATCGCAAGCTTCCGGCTCAGCGAGACCGCGACCGTCCATTTCACCGTGCAGCGTGCCCGACCCGGGCGCAAGATCAACGGCCGCTGCCGGCGCGTCGGCCGCGGTGAGGGCCAGGCGCGTCGGTGCACCAGATGGAGCACCGTCTCGGGCACGTTCCGGGTCACCGGCAAACGCGGAGTCAACCGCTTCACGTTCACGGGCCGCGTCGGCGGCCGCAGACTGGATCCCGGCCGCTACCGCCTCGTGGCCCGCGCCCGCGGGGTGGCGGGCGGCGTCGGCGGCCCGGTGCGCGCCCGCTTCACGATCCGCCCCTGAAGAACGGCGGCCTCCGGCGCCGCGAGCGCTGGACTCACTTCGGCTCCCAGCGCCAACCGTCCTTGTTCTCGCAGACGATCGGCTCGCCGTCTCCGGCGACGCCACTGGTCCCGTGGTCGGCATCGGAGCAGTATTCGCCCGGCTCGTAGCAGTTGCCCGAGCTGGTCTTCGGGGAGCAGCTGGTCGGCGTCGGCTTGGGCTGCGGCTGGCGCGTGGGCTTGGGCAAAGACCAAGGGCTCGCGTGATCGAAGTCCCAGTCGAAGGTGGCGCTCGCGCTCGTGATCGCGGCGGCACCGCCGTGCGCCCGGCCGAGCAGAATGCCCAGCTCGCGGTTTCGCGTCAGCGACGTGACGCTCGCGTTCTGGGAGCCGACCAGCAGCGATTCGCGCGCCGTGCCATGGTCGTCGAGGATCAGCTTCTCGTGGATGTAGAGAGCCAGATCAGCCCCGCCGCCTGCACGGTGCTGATCCCGCGGGCTGCCGGACGCTGCGGGCCGACCAGTCGTTGGAGAACGTCTCGTCGATCGCGTGCACCTGCGCTGGGTCGCTGTCGACGATCTCGGCGTCCCTGGTGGTGCGGTAGTCCGCGCCGAAGCCGGCACGGGGATACTGCACCAGGCGGAAGTATCTGTACGAGCTTGCCTGGCCGGCCGAGGCCGAGGCCGATACGGCGGCCCCGCAGGCGACCAGCACCACGGCCACGCGGCGCAGCAATCTTCGGTTAGACGTGGTAGTCGTGAAGGGCGTGAATCTCATCGTTGTACAAGTCGATGGCTGAGCAAGAGTACGAGCCGCCGATCCCGGATCCGGTCTGGCACGCCGCGATGCGCTGGAACGCGCCGTTGTCAGAAGCGCACGCCACGGTGTTGCTGGACGCGTTTGAACCCGAGCAGGCCGCGCAGGTGCTCGACCTCGGCTGCGGCTGGGGCGAGCTGCTGCTGCGAGCGGTGCAGCGAAGCCCGACCTTGACCGGCCTGGGCGTCGACACCGACGCGACCGCGCTCGCTCGCGGGTCCGAGCTGGCCGCCGACCGCGGCCTCGGCGACCGCGTCACGTTGCTCGATGCCCAAGCCGAATCATGGAGTGACACGGCGGATCGGCTCATCTGCGTCGGCGCCAGCCACGCCTGGGGCGGGACCGAGCAGGCGCTGACCGCGCTGTCGCGGCTCGTCGCCCCGGGCGGCCGGCTGCTGTACGGGGACGGCTTCCTCCAAGCCGACCCGTCCGCTCTGACGCGGGAACTCTTCGGCGAGCTGCCGCCGCTGCGCGACCTGCTGGCAGCGGCGCGGGGTGCGGGCTGGCGGGTCCTGCACCTGAGCGTGTCAGACCAGCTCGAGTGGGATGAGTTCGAGTCGACGTACCGCGCCGGCCCCGAGCGCTGGCTGCTCGCCAACCCCGAGGCCGAGGACGCGTCGGGCATCCGCGGGTGGCTGGATCGGCGACTGCTCGAGTACGTCGACGGCTATCGCGGCGAGCTCGGCTTCTGCTGGCTCGTGCTCGGCCACGGTTGACATCGGGACCCGGGTGGAAGACCGTCAAGACTCGAGGATCAGCCGCGAGTGCGATCCGGCTCGCAGCTCCCATCCGCGCACAGCTTCACGCCGTGGTTGCGCGTCCAGCCCCATCGGACGATGAGGCTGTGCAGCTTGCACCCGAGACACAGCCCGAGCACTGACTCCATCCACATCAGCGTCAGACAGATCAGGCAGATCGTTCGCGGAAGCCAGCCGCGGATGCCGGCATTGGTGATAACCGTCATCGCGAGCGCCATCGCGAGGCCGAGCGTCCAGGCGAAGCGCTTGGGCTGCGCGCTGACCCACTCAGGGGGTCGACTGGATCCGATCGCGCGCGCGATCACGCCGATCGGGCTGTAGCGGATGCCTGCCGTCACCCGGATCAGGAACTCGACGAAGAACAGAGTGGCGGTGACCTGTAGCGGGATGTACTGCTTGGCGAAATAGGCGTAGCTGAACGCCACCGCGCCGATCACCAGGGTCAGACCGGCGGCGGCGCGCACCGTGTTCTCGTCGACCGCAGCGGCGCGCCAGTTGGTGCCGGCGCCGGGCGGGTCGGTAGCCGTACGGATCAGGCTGACCTGCATAACTTCCGCACCACGTCATCGCCGATCACGGAGTCTCGGATCAGCGCGATCAGATCCGACATGGCGTCAGCTCCGACGGCATTTGGCGGTCCGGTCAGCGCGTGGTCGCCACGACGCGGCGGTCCTCGCGGCCGACAGGCAGGTGACGATCCTGAGGGCAATCGCCAAGCGCCACGAACCGTTTGAGCTTCGCGGGCCCCGGATCGCGGTCCAATCGCTCCACCGCAGTGACGTCGATGGCCGGGCGCGTCAGACCGGCCGCGGCGAGCGCGCCGGCGAGCTGCGCGCCCAGCCGTTCCAGGTCGACCGGAGCGCCGCAGCGGACAACGATCGATGCGCCGTGCGGCGTCTGGCGAACCTGGTACTCGATCACCCCGGCATGTCGGGCGAGCGCGGAGCGGAACACGTGCGGGTGAACACGGCGGCGGCCGTAGACGAACACGTCGTCGAGCCTGCCCTGGATGTCGGCGACACATCGGTGGGCCGACCCACATGAACATGGCTCGGTCAGGATCGTCACCTCGTCGGTGATCTCATAGCGGATCAGTGGCAGCGCCCGGTTGAACAGGTTCGTCAGGTAGACCTTCGCCGAGCGCTCCCCGGGCGCCACGGGCCGGCCGTCTTCATCGACCGCCTCCACGATCAACAGATCGTCGCTCAGATGCGATCCCGAGTCGTCGCAGGGGGCGGCGACGATGCCGCCTTCGGACGTGCCCCAGATGTTGCCGACCCGGACGCCCCACGCCTGCTCGGCGGCTGCGCGGATCTCCGGCAACAGCGGCTCGGCGGTGCTGAGCACACGCCGGGGGGTGATCCCCAGCGCCCCACGTTGAGCCTCGACGCTGAGCACATGCAGCGCTGACGGATAGGCAACCAGCCAGTCCGGCTGAGCGGCGTTCAGCCCGGCCACCATCTGCTCGGTCGGGAGCGTGACCGGAAACCGCACGTTGACCAGGTCCGGACTGGCGAAGGTCCGACTCAGCGCAGCCGTGACATGCGAGAAGTGCGCAGCCGCGACCCACGCCTGCACGACCGGGCGGTGCGCGAACTCGGGCTGCTTGCGCTTGGACCGCTGGAGGTAGCGGAACACGCTCAGCCAGAACGTGGTCCACCCTTCCCAGTCATAGACGAACACACCGCGCTCGCCGGTGGAACCGCCCGACGTCACCGCCGTGTACTCCTCGAACAGGTAGCTCCCGGTCGACACGGTCCGCAGGTGATCCTCGAGAACCGGAAGCGAGAGGCGCTCGTCGGTGACGATCTGATCGAAGTTCTCCATCAGGTCGCTCTTGGTCATCGGCGGTAGCTCCCGCAGGGTGAGCTCGTCGAGACGATCGAGATCCACCTCCGCGAGCCGCTTGCGGTGCCATGGCGAGTGCGTGACCGCGTGGCGCGCAAGGTCGCGCAGCCGCTGCTCGCGGTGGAGCGCGAGCCGATCGGCCGGCCAGTCGAGCCGCTCGGTGAACCGCGGCGCGAGCGCCATTGCGTGAGCCAAATGTCGTTGCCGAAGCGATTCGTAGTCCCGCATCTGCCCGCCCCTTTGAGTTGCCGCGCCCGCTAGCGCGTTGACCTGCCGAGCGTAGGTCAGCGGCTTGCCGGCGTCATCGGTACACGTACGGATCTCGTTACGGATCCCGATCAGGAGAGTCCCAATTCCGCGGCACGGCGGACGAGCTGCAGCTTGGAGTCCACGCCGAGCTTCGCGTACACGCTCGCGAGGTGGCTCTCCACGGTTCGCTTGCCCACGAACAGCGACTCGCCGATCTCCTTCGCGCTCATCCCAGTTGCCGCCAGGCGCGCCACCTCGTGCTCTCGGCGCGTGAGCGAAGTCGGCCCGAGCACCGCCGCCGCGGCGCGCCGCCCGGCATGGCCGAGCTGGCGCAACGCCTCGAGTGCGCGCTCCTTGCGCCACGTGGCGCCGCACTGATCGCAGATCGCCGCCGCTCGCTCGAGCTCGGTGACGGCCCCCGGCCGCGCGTCCGCTGCCAGCGCGCGGCCGAGCAGGTAGTGGGCCCGGGCGAGGTATGAGGTGCAGCCCGTGCTCGACAGCAGCTCGACCGACAGCCGCGCGGGGTCGACCGCGCGCGCGGGCTCGCCCCTGGCCAGGCTCGCGCACGCCGACCCGATTGCCGCCAACCCCTGATACAGAGCGAGCCCGACGAAGTCCGCCACGGTCCGCAGGTCGTCGGCCGCCGCCCCCGCCGCGGTCGCGTCGTCCGCGTCGACGGCGGCCTCCGCCAGGTCGACGAGCGCCATCGCAGCGGTCGGGCGGACGTCCATCTCGAGCAGGCGGGCGATCGCGGGACCCAGCTCCGCGACGCACTCTGCGGCACAGCGGGTGTGCCAGCTAACGAGCGCTTGCGCCCAGCGCACGACCTGCAGGTAGAAGCACCACTCCCGCTCGCCGAGCGCGGTTCGGGCGCGCGCCACCAGGCGCTCCGCCTCGAACACGTCTCCGCACTCGATCGCGGCGAGCGCGCCGAACGCTGGGCCGGGCGCTCGCCGCCGGGCAGTAACTCGCGGTCGCCAGGCTGCCGCTTCGCGTGCCATCGCGCGCGCGGCTTTGTAATCGCCGGCGAGCAGGTGGTTAAGCGTCTCGAGCTCCATCAGCACGCTGTCGCGGTAGGGACGTCCTGCGGCCCTCGCCTCCTCGAACAATGCGGTTGTCTCAGCGACCCGCCCCTGCAGCGCGAGGTTGATCGCAAGATCCCCGAGCACCACGATAAGCCGGTAGACCTTCGCGTCCTCGCGGGCGATCATCTCCGCTCGCCGCAGTGCCGCCTCCCCTTCGGCGAACGCGCCGCGAAAGGTGGTGCTGTAGCTGATCGCGGCCAAGCCTTGCATTGCGACGAAACGGTCGTCGATCGCCTCAGCCGCCTGCACCACGGCGGCGGCGTCCGTGGCCATCGCGACAAGGTCTCCGCGCAAGCCCTTGATCCAGCCCAGCTCGCGGGCTGCGAGCAGCGCCTGGCGCCGATCGCCGGCGCGGGTGAACAGTTCCTGCGCCTGTTCGCAGGCCTCGTAGGCGGGCTCGAGCTCGCCGGTTCCCCAGGCGAGAAAGCTCGCGAGCCTGAGCTTGACGATCGCGCGGCGCCCGTGGTCAGAGGACCCGTCGAGCAGGCGGTCGATCGCGCGCAGCGCTCTAACCGCGACCGCAGCGTCGGACTCGGCGCGGTGGTCGATCAGCCACTCGGCGCGCGCGTACATCGCCTCGAGCACCTCGAGCCAACGCTGGTCATCGGCCGGTAGCAGATCGACAAGCTCCGCCAGCAGTTCAAGCGCCTCATGGAAGGCCTCGCGCCGCTCGGCCTGTCGCATGGCGTCGAGCAGCACTTCGACGGCTTCGGGATCGCCGCTTTCGGCCGAGCGGGCGAAGTGCAGCGCCGCCTCCGCCAGATGTCCGGTTCGGAGCAGCGAGCGTGCCGTCTGGCGGTGCAGGACGCGCCGTCTGGCCCCGACCGTCGCCTGGTAGATGACGTCGCGAACGAGCGGGTGCTGGAGTTCGTAGCGCAGCTCGCCGCCGCGCTCGTCCTCGACCACGATCCGTGCCTTGACGAGCTGAGCGACGACCGGGCCGAGCTCCTCCAGCTGGCTGGCGGTCAGGACCGTCAAGTCGCTCAAAGTGACCGGCCGTTCCACGACCGCCAGCAACTCGAGCACCCCCTGCGGCCCCGGGTCCAGCTGGCGCAGCTCCGACGTCAGGCGCTCGGTCAGGCCCTCGGGGAGACGCTCCAACCGCGGCGAGACGAGATTGGCCTGCTCGTCCAGCAGCGCGCGCAGCAGACCGATCGCGAACAGCGGGTTGCCCTGCGAGCGTTCGCAGATCCAGTCCACGAGCGTGGCCGGCGGCGGTCGGTCGATCACCGCCTCGGTCAGCGCCACCATTCCGGCGCGGCCCAGCGGCGTGACCTCCAGGCGGGACAACAGCGCATCCTGGTCGAGCTCGAACAGGACCGGCGCCGCCACGTCATGGTCGGCGAGCTCCGCAGGGCGGCTGGTCGCGAGCACCAGCAGCCGCGCATCGCCAAGGTGGCGCGCCAGATAGCGAAGCGCCTCCCAGGAGGACGCGTCGGCGAAGTGCACATCATCGAGCAGGACGATGAGCGGCGTCCGCCGTGCGATGTTGCCGAGCAGGCCGGCGAGACCTTGCAAGAGCCGGGGGAGGGGAGGATCTCGCTCGGGCACCGCGCCGCGGACGCGGGCGACGCTGTGAAACAGGCTCGCGAGATCATCGAGCAGTCCGCCGCAGAGCTCTACGACCTCTCCCTCCTCGAGCGACTGAAGGAACGGGTCCACGGCCTCGGTCCACAACCCGAAGGCGGCGCTCGATGCCAGCGGGTACGCCTGCGCCACCAAGCCCGTGACCTCGGGGTGACGCGCGATCAATTCCCTCCCGATTCGGCTCTTGCCGACCCCGGCGTCTCCCAGCAGCGCGACGAGGCGGAACTCCCCTTCCGTCGCTCTGCTCAGCTCATCCTCGAGCGCGCCGAGCTCTTCGTGCCGGCCCACGAGCCCCGGGATCGAGCGCGACACGCCCTGCCTTGATGCAGCCAACGCGCGAACCCTCCGCTCTCAATCTCCCGGATCGACGTGGCGTTAGGTAATAATCTTACCATTCGGCATCGAGATTGGCTACCTCTCGGCGGGCGATTCGCCGGAGCCGGGAGCCGGGCGCGAGATCAGGGTCGTTCGGTGGGCGCGGACAATGAGCGGTCAGCCGCGTCCACCACGGCTTGGACCGTCGGGTAGACGGCCTTGAGCGCCGGGTTATCGGCGACGTGGCGCATCACGTCTCGGACCTGGCCGACATCGCGCGCGACGAGGAGCCGGATGCCGCGCTGGTCGAGCTCGTCCCGCGCGATGCACTGCGCCTGCTCGGAGTGAGCGGTCAGCTACCGGCTGCCGACAGCCGCGGCTCGTCGACGCCGTCACGCGCAAGCACGGCGAGCGCCTCCTCGAGCGCGCGTTCCTGCTGGCTGATGGCGACGTCGAGTTCGTGCCGGCGCGCGCGCGAGCTCGGCGTGTCGCGCGACGGCACCGCCAGGAGCTCCCGCAGCTCGCCCTGAAGCCGTTCCAGACGCTGGCGCAGACGGAGCGGCGCCTGGCGATCGAGCTCGTAGACCCCGGCCTGGTTGGTCTTGCGGACGACCGGCGAGCGCGTGATCTGGGTTAGAAACACCGCCAGCGGGTCCTTGCCGGAGACTGCGTAGCCGGCCTCTCGCGTCAGCTCGTACCAGCGCCGATAGTGCAGTGCCTCGATGTACTCGGGCTGCTCGAGCAGGACCTTGACCGCGGCGGCGCGGATCGCCGGCCCGCTGACTGGCTGCCCCGTATTCAGTTCACCGTCGGCCGGCTCGTCGTGCAGTGCCCGCTGCTCAGCTGCCGCCATCCGGGGACCGTCGGCGGCAGGCCCGATCAGCCGTTCGAGGATCGCGACCCGCTGATCGACGTCACCGAGCGCCTCGTCGAGTCGTCGTAGCTCGTCGCGGACGCTTTCGCGCTCGGCTCCGAGCTTCGCGCGGTGTCGTAAGAGCTCGTCGCGCTCCGCGATCGCGGCACGGACGAAACGGCTGGAGGGCTGGCGGGTAGCTGAACTCATCGGTCGGCTGGCTTCTACAGGATTGCCCGAGCTTGCCGTGTCGACCGGATGTTCATAACCACGGCTGCGTAGCGGCCTGAATGCCACGTAGCTGTGGAGAACCCGCCTCCCGCACGATGCATTTTCCCCAAATTGCAGCGGAGGTGCTGTCGAAACCCGCTGTTGATAAGTCCCTGAAGGCACGGCCCAGGCCCGTCCGCGCACGGTGAAGTCTTTCCGTCCGACCCGTTCGCCACGCTATGCGGTGTCCATACGTAGAGATACGGAGGCATCCATATGAACACAGAAGACGACTACGGCCACCTCGACGAGCTGAGGACAGACCTACAGGCCCTTGTCGACGCGGGGCTGGTGGACGAGATACAGGAACCCGGCGCGCCGTCGCGCTACGGGCTGAGCCCGCTCGGCGCGATGTTCGCCGCGGCGATCAAGAGCGAACACGATCGGAGCGGGATGCCGGCAGGTGAGGACCACGCTTTCTGGCCGGTGGGTCCTGAGCCATGTCCCGTGTGCGGCGCGACCGACGGGTTTGACGGAGTTGCGGAATGTTTGCGCTGCCGCGTCCTGTCCTCAGCGGGGAGTTCGGCGCTCTAGTCATCTACAACCGAAGCCGCCGTGGATTAAGCGGGACGCGGCGATGTGCTGAGATGTCTCAGATGACGGCCACGTCCCCGGCCAGCGCGACGTCTCAGCTGATCCGTTACGGCGGAGAGTTCGCCGAGGTGATCGTCGAGCGCGCGGAGGGGAGCTGGCTGACGACCGTCGAAGGGCGGCGGATCCTTGACTTCACCTCCGGCCAGATGTGCGCGACCCTCGGCCACGGCCACCCGGCGATCGTCGAGGCGATCCGCGAAGCGGCCGGCCGCGTCGTGCACCTCTTCAGCGGCTTCGTCTCGCGCGATGTGACCGAGTTGGCGCGCGAGCTGATGGCGGTCATGCCGGCCCCGTTGGCCAAGGCGATGTTCCTCTCAACGGGCGGCGAGGCCAACGAGGCCGCGCTGCGGCTGGCCAAGCTGCGGACCGGCGGCCACGAGGTCCTCGCCTTCACGGGCTCGTGGCACGGCATGACGGCGGGCGCTTCGGCAAGTACGTACAGCGCCGGCCGACGGGGATATGGGCCCGCGACGCCGGGCGCGATGGCGCTGCCGACCCCGAACGCTTACCGCTGCCCGATCGCACACTGTCGCGACCGCTGCGACCTGACCTGCCTCGACGTCGGGATGGCGCTTGCCGACGCGCAGTCGGTCGGTGCCCCCGCCGCGGTGATCGCGGAGCCGATCCTCAGCGTCGGCGGCATCGTCCCGCTGCCCGACGGCTACCTGGCGCGGCTGCGCGAGCACTGTGACGAGCGCGGGATGCTGCTGATCCTCGACGAGGCTCAGACCGCGTTGGGGCGCGTCGGCGCGATGTTCGCCTTCGAGGAGCAGGGCGTTGTGCCGGATGTGCTCTCGCTGTCGAAGACGCTCGGGGGCGGCCTGCCGCTCTCGGCGATGGTCACGAGTGACGCGATCGAGCAGGACGCGGCCGACAAGGGCTTCTTGCACTTCACCTCGCACGCGTCGGATCCGCTGCCGGCCGCGGTCGGCCGGGCGGTCCTGCGGACGGTGATCGCCGAGGACCTCGCGCGCGAGGCGAACGTGCGCGGCGCCCGTCTCCGTGCCGGGCTCGACGAGCTCGCCCAGCGTCATGCGGCGATTGGTGACGTCCGCGGCCGCGGCCTGATGCTCGGCCTCGACCTGGTGCGAGACCGCGACACCCGTGCCCCGGCCGAGGAGTACGGAGCCGCCGTCACCGCCCGTTGCCTCGAGCTGGGCCTCAGCATCAACATCGTTCGTCTGCCAGGTCTCGGCAGCGTGATCCGGATCGCCCCGCCGCTGACGATCAGTGATCACGATCTCGATCTCGGCGTGGAGATCCTCGACCGCGCGCTCACCGACTGCGCGCCGGTGCTCTAAGGACATCGGCGCCGCTTGGCGCCACGGCGATTCGGTGAGATCATTCTCGGCATGGCCCCTGCCGGGTCGGGAAGAGCGCACTTCCGCCGCGGACACGGTGACGCCGTCGCCGAGCAGGATCCCCGTGAGCCCAGGTCCGGACCGCTCCAGCTGCGCGAGCCGACGGTCACAATCGACGGTGTGCACTCAGTGCTCGAGCGCGCGCAACAGCTGGTCGACTCCGCGCCCGCCGGCGGCCACTCGATCGCCTGGTGCGTCGAGGCGAGCCTCGTCGGGGACCTGGCAGCGGCCGCGGCGGTTGCAGCGCTCGCGACGGGCGTCCCGGCGAGCGCTGCCTAGCCTCAGCGCGGGCGCGCGAAGCGGAACATGACCTTGTGCTCGTAGTAGTAGTCGAGCCCCGCGGGGAAGCTCGGCGCATGGTCTGAGAGCGGCACGAAGCCGATCTTCAGCCGCGACACGGCAGCTTCGAATCCCGCGGCCACGAACGCGTGGACAACGTCATCGATCGCGTACAGGGGCGGCAAGCGCAGCCGCTCGGCCTCGCGGGCATGCCACGCGGCCATGCCAGGACTGCCGGAGTGCACCCCCATCACGGCGTAGTAGGCGCCACCGGGCGTGAGCGCGCCGAAGATCGCCGTCGCGTGCGCGCCGAGGTCGCCGATCAGGTACAGGACCTCGTGGCTGAAGGCGACGTCGAAGTCGCCCCAACCGGCAGGCACCGTGTCGGCGACCTCGAACCGCAACGGCAGCTCGCGGCCGAGCCGCCGGGCGTCAGCGATCGCGCCGGCGGCGGGGTCGTAGCCGGATCCGTCGGCGATCGACGCCTCAGCGCACAGCAGGCGCAGGAAGCCGCCCCGGTTGCAGCCGGCGTCGAGGATGCGGCGCCCGGTCAGGTCGACGTCGATCGTGTTGAGCATCGCGCGCCAGACGAACTCGTGCTCATCCTGCATCGACGCGTCCTCGGCCTCCGACTGCCAGTAGCAGTCACCGTCGATCGTCACGCAATCACTCCATTCAGCGGCTCGCGCATCCGCGTGAGATTACGGGGCGCGCACGGGTCCGGCCCACGCGCGAGAATTGACATCAATGGATCCGCTCGATCGCATCATCTGGAGCGCCGACGTGCCGGACGAGGAAGCATTGATGGCGCACCTGGACCGCATGCCCGATCTGCGGCTCGTGAAGGTCGACCGGCTGCTCGCGACCGAGGCCGGCCTCGGCGTCGTCGACCGGCTCAACGATCGCGGCCTGCGCGTGTTCGATGACGCGAAGATCATCGAGATCCCGTCCAAGGTGGTCGGGATCGCGGTCAAGCACCTCGCCCACCGGCCCTGGATGCTCAACTGCATGGCCGGCGTGCAGTCCAGCGGGGTGCTGTCGGATCCCGATCCCGACAAGCTCGATGGCCTGAAGCGGTTTGCGCAGGCGTGTCACGACGCCGGGGCCAAGCCGTGTGGCGTCACGGTCCTCACGAGCAAGCGCGCCGAAGTCGTGCGGCGCGAGTTCAACGGCCGCGCCGCCGTCGAGCAGGTCCTCTACTACGTCGAGGCGCTGCTCGAGTGTGGCTTCACCGATGTCGTCTGCTCGGCCCAGGAGCTCGCGGCAATCAGGGCCGAGAACCGCTTCGATCGGCTCGAACTCAACGTGCCCGGGATCCGGCCGCGGGGCTCGGCGGTCGGTGACCAGGCGCGGGTCGACACGCCGCTGTCGGCTCTCGACGCCGGCGCCGATCGACTCGTCATCGGCCGGGCGATCACGACCGGTGATCCGCAGGGGAACCTCGACAAGATCGTCGACGAGATCACGGTCGCGGCGTGACTGAAGCCACGCTCGACGTCCTCGCCGAACTCGACCGCGTCGGCGCGATCCTGCTCGACCGTCACTTCGTCTACAAGAGCGGCAAGCACGGCTCCGGCTACATCAACATGGACCCGCTGTTCCCCGACGTCGCCCTCGTATCGGCGATCTGCGCTGAGCTGGTACGGCCGTTCGCGGGCGAGTTCGAGACGGTCGCGAGTCCTGCCACCGGCGGCGTCGTGCTCGCGTTCGCCGCCGCCGCCAGCCAGGCGGGCGGAGATGTGGCGGCGGTGTGGGCCGACAAGAGCGACCAAGGCTTCGCCTTCGAGCGCGCCGGGTTCGCCCAGTACCTGACCGACAAGCGCGTGCTCGTGGTCGAGGACCTGCTGACGACCGGCGGATCGGTCATCGGCGTCTGCCGCGAGGTGGAGCGCCACGGCGGCACGCTGGTCGGCGTGAGCGCGATCTGCAACCGGGGCGGTGTGACCGCCGCGCAGCTCGGCGTGCCGCGCCTCGAGGCGCTGGCGACCGTCAGCTTCGAAGCCGTCGCCGCGCAGGAGTGCCCGCTGTGCGCGGCGCGGGTACCGATCGTCGAGGACATCGGCCACGGCGCCGAGTACAAGGCCCAGCACCCCGACTACCCCGGGGGCTACGTCACCCTTCTGTGAGGGCGCGCCGCGAGATCGAGCTCGTCTGAGTCAACGGTGTGCCCGGCGGCGCAGCGTAGCTCGACACCGACCCGCTCGCCGCAATCGCGGTGGCGCACTTCGACGGGGCCGCCGCGATCGTCAAGCCAGCGGTCGCCCCACTGCATCAGCGCGACGAGCGCGGGGAACAGGTCTGCCCCCTTCTCGGTCAGCCGGTAGCGCTGTCGCGTGCGCTGCCCGGGCTCGCGGTACTCCTCGCGCTCGAGCAGGCCGTTGTCGACCAGCTCGCGCAGCCGCGCCGCCGTCGCCGGCTCGCTGAGGCCGACGCGCTGCGCGAAGTCGTCAAATCGCGTGGTGCCGTAGAACGCCTCGCGCAGCAGCAGGAACGACGAGCGCGTCGGAATCACGTCGAGCGCCTTGGCGATCGTGCAGCTCCGCGCCGTCCACCCCGCCCGGGGTTCGAGGGAGCCGGTCATTCGCAATGAGTGATCCATGGCTCGGAATCATAGCTGACTTTCGTCGACCTAAGCCAGTGTGATACGGTGCCTGGCTATGTCCGCCCTAAGTCAGCCTCCACCGCTCTCGACCAATGCGCTGTCGGGCACGGCTGGCCGAGGCGCATCGCCACGGCTCGTTCTGGCGATCGTCTGCGCCGGCGTCGTGCTCGCGAGCCTCGATCTGTTCATCGTCAATGTCGCGCTGCCTCAGATCGCCCGCGACTTTCACGTCCAGGGAACCGGGCTCGCCAGCCTCTCCTGGGTGCTCAACGGCTACGCGATCGTCTACGCCGCGTTCCTCGTCCTGTTTGGGCGGATCGCGGAGCGCTACCGGCGCGAGCGGGCGTTCATGCTCGGCGTCGCCGTGTTCGTGGCGGCCTCGGCGGCGTGCGGCGCGGCGAGCAGCGTCGCGATGCTGGTGGTCTTCCGGATCGTGCAGGCCGCCGGTGCGGCTCTGCTGACCCCGACCTCGCTCGGCCTGATCCTGGCGACCTTCCCGCCGGAGGGCCGGCACGGGGCGGTCCGCGCCTGGACCGCCGTCGGCGGCCTGGCGGCGACACTCGGCCCGGTGATCGGCGGCCTGCTCGTCGCCGTCAGCTGGCGGTGGGTGTTTCTGGTCAACGTCCCGATCGGGCTGCTCGCGCTCGTCGCCGGGTGGCGGTGGCTGCCGCGCGTCGAGGGCCACCCCGTGCCTGCGCCCGACGGCGTCGGGGCGCTGCTGATCACGGGCGGCGTGGCGGCGTTCGTGCTCGGCCTGGTCAACGGCAGCGCTTGGGGATGGGGGAGCGCCAACACGATCGCCGCCCTGGCGGGCGGCACGCTCCTGCTGGGTCTGTTCGCCGCGCACTGCGCCCGCCACCGCAATCCGCTGATCGACCGAGAGCTGTTTCGGATGCGTCCGTTCACCGGGGCCAGCACCGTCGCGCTGCTGTTCTCGGCCGCGTTCGGAGCGATGCTGCTGTCGCGCGTGCTCTGGGCGCAGGAGGTATGGCACTGGTCACCGCTCGTGACCGGACTGTCGATCGCCCCCGGGCCGCTGATGGTGCCGATCTTCTCGTTCCTCGTCGCTGGGCGGTTGACGGCGCGCTTCGGGCCCGGGCCGGTGATCGCGGCCGGCGCGACGATCTTCGCGCTCGGAACCGTGTGGTGGGCGCTGGAGCTCAGCCTCCAGGCCGACTACGTGACCCAGATGCTCGGCGGGATGCTGCTGACGGGGATCGGCGTGGGCCTGACGCTGCCGACGATGATGGCCACCGGAACCTCGTCGCTGCCGCCGCGCTCGTTCGCCACCGGCTCGGCGGTCGTGAACATGTTTCGCCAGATCGGGCTCGCTATCGGCGTCGCGGTGCTGATCGCGATCCTCGGCTCGCCGCATTCGCCGTCGGCGACTCTCGACGCGTACCGCGGCGCCCTCGCGGTGATCGCCGCGATCTCGGTCGCCAGCGGGATCGCCGGCGTGGCGCTGCTCGTCGGTCGGCGATCGGCCCGCGGCCGTCTGGCGAGCACGAGGGTGCCGGCGGCCCCCGCGACCGGCGAGCCGGGCTAGTCGGCACGATCGGCGGGCGGCGGGACGCCCGCCCGGCTGGCCGCTTGGCGTGACTCTGGCCGGGTGAGATCCTTAAGGCGTGTTCGAGCGCTTCTTCGAGCTGCCGTCCCCGTCCCCGGGCGGCTACCAGCCGCGGCCGAGCGAGTAGCCGATCCGGCCCGGCGAAGCCTCGATCACCGCTCGCCGCGTGGCGGCTCAGCGGGCGTCGTTCCCGCGTTTGCCCTCGCCCCACGGGCGCCCGGAAGCGGATCAGCTCCTCCAGGACGATGTGGCCGGCGGGATCGCCGTGCGCAGGACGGAGTTGACCGGCTACCTGCGGGCACGAACCGCCTTCTTTGACCGGTTCGTGGTCGACTCGATCGCCCGCGGCGCGTCCCAGATCGTGACCGTGGGCGCCGGTTACGACGGTCGCAGCCTTCGCTACGCCAGTCCGGGTGTGCGGTGGTTCGAGCTCGACCACCCTGACACCCAGGCCGACAAGCGCGCGCGGCTCGCGCGGCTGCAAATCGACCCAGGCCCGACCGAGTTCGTCGCCGTCGACTTCGCGGTCGACGACGTTGCGCTGGCGCTCCGCCGAGCCGGCCACGACGCCGCGCGCGCGACGGCGTACCTGTGCGAGGGGGTGAGCTCCTACCTCCGCCAATCGGTGCTTACGTCACTGATCACCGCACTCGGCGACAGCGCCGGCCCTGCGAGCGAGCTCGCGATCGAGATCGCGCTCGTCCCGAGCTCGGGAGCGGACCGCCGTCGGCGCTCCCGGCTCCAGGCGCGGGTGGCGAAGCTGGGCGAACCGCTGCAAACCGCGATCGCCCCCGAGCAGCTCGAGCGCCTGTTCGTCACGGGCGGTTGGCGCATCGCGCGAGCCATCGATCCCGCCGGGGTTGACCTTGATCAAAGCCGGCGGAGCGTGGCGTTCGTGGTCGCGGTCCCCGCCGCTCGTGACTAGCTTCAGCCCGGTCTTGCCGGGACACGGGCGGACCCGCATTGGCGGGGGGTGGTTTGACGCGAAACGGAGGGTGCCGAGGAGGAACAGTCAGTCAGTCGTCGCCGGCGCCGTCGCGACCCGCGACGATCAGCCCCGACTCGTAGGCGGCGACGACGAGTTGCGCGCGGTCGCGAGCGCCGAGCTTGGAGAACAGTCGCGCCACGTGTGTCTTGGCGGTCAACGGAGAGAGAACGAGCCGCTCCGCGATCTCGGCGTTCGATTTGCCGCGCCCCACGAGCACGAGCACCTCGCGCTCGCGTGGGGTCAGCTTGTCCAGCTCTCGACCAGCCGGGGTCGACGGATCGGCCGGGCCGATCGCCGAGCCCGCGACGAACGCCTCGATCAGCCGTCGTGTCAGCCGCGGAGCCAGCAGGGCGTCACCGGACGCCACGACCCGAACCGCGGTGACGAGGTCCGCGGGCTCGACGTCCTTGAGCAGGAACCCCGAGGCTCCGGCGCGCAGGGCGCCGAACACGTACTCGTCGAGCTCGAAGGTCGTCAACACGACGACCCGCGTTTCGGCGAGGTCGGCGTCGCCCGTGATCTGCGCGGTCGCCTCCAGACCGTCCATGCGCGGCATCCTGATGTCCATCAGAACGACTTGCGGCCGGTGACGACGCGCGAGCGCCACCGCGCTCTCGCCGTCGGCAGCCTCGGCGACGACGGTGATCTCGGGCTCGGCGTCGAGCAGCGCGTGAAAGCCGGCGCGGACCAGGGACTGGTCATCGGCGAGCTCGACGGTAATCATCGCTGCGCGACGGGGTCCGGCTCGGATGTCCCGACCGGCAATCGCGCGCGGACCCGCCACCCGCCATCGTCGACGGGCTCGGCGTCGAGGGTCCCGCCGAGCGCGGCGGCGCGCTCGCGCATCCCGCGGACGCCGTTCCCGCTTGTCTCGAGATCGCCGTTGACGTGACCGTTGGAGCGGCGGGCTCCGACGCCGTCGTCGACCACCTCGATGACGACCGCGCCCGGGACGCGACGCACCCCGACGCGGGCGGTCGCCGCGTGGGCGTGGCGAGCGACGTTGGTCAGCGCCTCCTGCACGATCCGAAAGCCCGCGCTCTGGACCGCGGCCGGCACGTCATCGACACGCTCGACCGCGAGGTCGACGGCCACGCCGGCAGCGCTCAGCCCCTCGGTCAGCTCGGCGATCTCGGCCAGTCCCGCCTGCGGCCCCAGCGGCGCGGCCTGCGACGGATCTCTCAGCACGTCGAGCGTCGCGCGCAGATCGGTCAGGGCGGCGCCGCTCGTGTGCTTGATGTTGCGCAGCGCTTCGTAGGCCTGGCCCGGATCGCGCTCGAGCAAATGCGCGGCGACGCCCGCCTGAACATTGATCGCTGTCATCGCGTGCGCGACCACGTCGTGGATCTCGCGCGCGATCTGAAGGCGCTCCTGCCCTACGCGGCGGAGCGTCTGCTGTTCGTGCGCCTCGACCACGCGCTGGGCCGACAGGCGACGTGATCTGAGGATGTCGCCGGCGGCGATCGCCAGCACGCACAGGACAAGGTTGCGGACCACGAGCGAGGCGATGTGCGTCAACCCGCTCGCGAACGGCAGGATGCTGATCAAGACGCACGGCACGACGGCGACGCTCATCCACAGCGACCGCCGTCTGTCGCCGTTGAGCGCGAGCTCGAACAGGGCGACCATCGGGATCAGGACGACGGTGTTCCCCGGGTGCAGCAGCCACAGCGTGAGGATCACGCCGCCGACGATCAACGGGAACATCACCGGGAACGAGACCCGCCGGCGTAGCGCCAGCGGGAGGCACGCAACGAACGCCGAACCGACGCTGATCACCGTGAGCGGCTTGCCCTGCGATGACAGCGAGGCGTCGACGACCAGCACCACCGGCACCACGAGAACGGGCAGCCAGTCGATCACGACCGGGGAGCTGGTGACGCGTCTGACCACGTCCCCGCGGATCATACGGACGGCGAGACGGCGCTCAACTCGACGGTTCCGGGAGCGATCGCGCGCTCCGCGGCGCCTCGGGCCCACGGGATCTGCGCGGCTCGGACGGCACGAGCCGCGCATGCAAGCGGTGAAGGCTCCGCGGGGACCACCAGTTACGGCGGCCAAGCAGCGCCATCAGTGACGGGACGAGCAACGAGCGGACGATGAACGCATCGAGCAGCACCCCGGTCGCCACCGCGACCCCGATCTCCTGGATGAACGAGATCGAACTGGTGCTGAAGGCGCCGATCGCGACGGCGAGCAGGATCGCGGCCGCGGTCACCACGCGCCCGGTCGCGCCGAGTCCGGAGGCGATCGCTTCGCGCTCGTCGGGCGGCTTGGCGGGGTCGGCGTCTCGGGCCTCCTTGATTCGCCCCAGTAGGAACACGCCGTAGTCGGTCGACAGGGCGAACACGACCGTGGCGGCGACCACGAAGTCGGTCGGTTCGACGCCGCCGTCGGGCGTGTAGCCGAGCAGGCCGGTGAGGTTGCCGTGCTGGTAGATCAGGACCAGCGGCGCCAGCGCTGCGCCGACGGTCAGCGCGTTCATCGCGATCGCCTTGATCGGGAGCACGACGGAGTCCGTCATCAGCCACAGGACGATGAACGTCAACAGCGCCAGCAGCGCGATCGCTGCTGGTAGGTGCGACGCGATCGCGTTCTGCTGATCGACGAACGTGGCCGCGTCACCGGTCACCTTGACCGTGAACGGCGCCGGGATCGCGCGGACCTCGTCGACGATCCGCTGTGCCTGGCTTCCGGCCGGATCGCCGCTGACGGCGGCGTCGACCTCCCAGGTCTCTGCGCCGAGCAGCTGTGGCCGGCTCACGCGGGTGACACCGGGCAGGTCACCGACACGGCGCGCGAAGCTCGCCACCGCGCCGCGATCCGAGGAGGGGGCTCGGATCGCGACCGTGACCGGTGACGGGCCGGCGCCGTCGAAGTCGGTGCGCAGCGCGTCGGCGACGATTCGCGAGCTCTGCCCGGCCGGGATCACGGAGCTGTCATTCGCCGGTGTCCACACGACGCCCAGCGCCGGGACGGCCGCGAGCAGCATGATCGCCGCGGTCACGGTGGCAACCGCGCCCGGGCGCCGCATCACCCGCTTCGCGAACCGGTACCAGCGGTCTTCGGCCCGCGTGCTGCCGGGGGCGGGGCCGGGGCCGGTGGCGCGCCGCGCGAGCTTGCGCCCCCACAGCCCGAGCAGCGCCGGTGACACGGTCACCGCCGTCAGCGCGGCGACGACCGCCACGGTCGCGCCCGCGATTCCCATCGACTTCAAGAACCCTTGCGGGAACAGCGTCAGGGTCGCGAGCGCGCAGGCGACGGTCGCCGCCGAGAACAGCACCGTGCGGCCGGCGCGCGACATCGTCACCGCAATCGCCTCGCGCACGTCCTCTCCGCGCGCGAGCTCTTCCCGGAACCGGGTGACGATGAACAGCGTGTAATCGACGGCAAGTCCGAGCCCCATCCCGATCACCAGGTTCAGCGCGAACACGCTGAGCCCATAGAGATGGTTGATCCCGGTCAGCAGCAGGAACGTGCCGAGCACGGTGACGACCCCGACCGCAAGCGGCATCAGGGCGGCGCGGCCGCGGAAGAACAGGATCGAGAGTCCGATCAGGAGCGGGAACGCCAGTAGCTCGGCGAGCCCCAGGTCCTTGATCACGGTTGAGTTGATCTGCTCGTCGGCGACGGCGGAGCCGCCGACGGTCACGGCATGATCGGGCGCGAACGCCGACACCGCCGCCTGCGCGACCTTGTGATCGTCCGCGCTCGCCCGGAGCGTTCCGGTGACGAGCACCTCGCGCCCGTCGCGCGAGACCGCCGTCGGCCCGGCGGCGTGCAGCACCCCCGGCACGCCCGCCAACCGGTGGACGACCGCGGCGATCCGCGTTTTAGCGGCGCTTGCGCCGCCGGGAGTCTTGACGAGCAGGACGATTCCCGACGTCGGGTCGGCGCCGCTGGCCGACTCGAGCATCCTGATCGCGACCTGGCTATCGGAGTTGGGCGGCGCGAAGCCTCCCGAGCTCTTCAGCGAGCCCGCGATCGGGCCACCGATGGCGCCCGCGACGACGACGAACACGAGTACGAACGACAGGGTGCGTTTGGGACGTGAGCTGAGCGTGGTGGCAAGTGATCGGAGCATCGATCGATTGTGGATCCGAGATCGCGGTCCGACAATCGGCCGCAGGGAGTGTCTTTTGCCGCTGGCTACTGCCGGGGATGTACATCGATCGTGCAAGGATCCGGCACGAGATGAGCCCTCCCGGCGCCGAGCGCGCAGCGGATCCCGCCTTGGTTCGCGCGGCCGTCGCACAGGTGGCCGAGGGCGGCGAGGTGCAGGAGCGAGAGACCCACATCTCGCACCTGTTCTTGACCAGCGATCGCGCCTTCAAGCTCAAGAAGCCGGTCACGCCTGACTTCCTCGACTACGGGACGGCGGCGCAACGCAAGGCGATGTGCCTCGATGAGGTCCGCCTCAACTCGCGCCTCGCGCCGAGCGTGTATCTCGGCGTGCGAGCGCTCGTGGGCGGCGCGGATGGCCTCGAGTTCGCAGTCGCCGACGCCTCGGACGCGGTCGACTATGTGGTCGAGATGGATCGAGCGCGAGTGCGGCGCGGCGGCCGAGCTCGCCCGGCGCAAGCGCGCCGCTCACTGAACCAGGCAGCTCGTGCTCGGCGGCCGGCCGCGCGGGAATGCCTTGACGAGCGCGCGCGCGATCAGCCGGGTGCGCGCGATGTAGCCGTCCTCGGTGTAGTGGACGCCGTCGGGGATGAACCAGCGCGGCTTCGCGTGCGCGGCCCAGTCGTAGACGCGCATCTGCGGGTACTTGGAACAGACCGCGAGCAGGTCCTTGTCCCACTGCTGCATGCCGGACTCCTCGTAGTACTGCGGCGAGCCGGCGATCGTGAGCACGTTGACCCACATGACGGGCTGGTCACCGATGATCGACATCATCCGGGCGATCCGCTCATGCAACCCGAAGTTGGAGCCGGCGGCAACGTCGGCGGCGTCGTTGGTCCCGAGCGCGAGGATCCAACAGCCGTGGAAGCCGTGCGCGACCTCCTGCTGGGCGACCGTGGCGCCGTTCGGGATGCCCTCGAACGTCTCGTAGATCGAGCGGGCACCCGAGACCTCCAGGTGGGTCGTCTTGACGCCGACCTTGAACAGCTGCGCCGGCGCCCGGAGCTTGCGGTTGGGCACGAACTCGGCCAGCGCCTCGCCGTCGGATGTCGAGTCACCGATATAGACGACCTGCTGGCAGGACGTGTGCGTCGCGGGCGGGAGCGGCTTTGGCGGCGTGGTCGTGCTCGCCGAGACCGAGGCGACCGCGGCACCGCCGGTCTTCTGGCTGGAACTTGCGCCACTCGACCCGCCGCCACCGCACGCGGTCGCGAGCGTCAGCGCGGCGATCGACGGTGCCAACACCCGGAACGCCGTGCGTGCGCGGACACGGCCCGCCCTCGACCGAGCGAACCCTCCGACACGCAGGCTGCCATGGCTCGGCCTCACCGCGCGGATCGTAGAGGTCCTGGCGGAGGGCTGGCGCGATTGCCGCGAGGCTCGGTCAGCCGCCGCCGTTGATCGCGCGCTCGACGTCGGCGCCGGTGATGATCCCGTGCGTGACTCCGACGCAGTCCCTGGCCGCAGGCAGCACATCGGGCGCGTGCAGATCGATGCCGGCGGCATGGACCATCTGGAGGGTCAACTGCCCTTGGCTCGTCGGATCGGGGAAGCCCGCCACGCCGTGAGAACGCAGACACCTGGCGAACGCGAGCAGATCTTGCTCCCGGGCGTGCTGTTGCTGTGCGACCTGCGCCGGGTTGGCATTGGTCGGCGCGGGCAAGATCGATTGGCAGGCGTGCTGCGCGGATTTGAACCGCGGCGAATCACTGATCGCCGGCGTGATCTTGAGCGTGACCGCCTGACTGTCTGGCTTGGAGACGACATTGGGATCGGGGAAGTTGGTCACGCCGTGATCGCGCATGCAGCTCGAGAACCTGAACGCGGCGCTCACCCCGTCGTGCGGCCCCGCCGCTGCGCCGGACGTCGCCGACGCTTTCGGCGAGCTGCCGCCGCAGCCCGAAGCGCACAACGTGACGGCGCCGACCGCGATTGCGAGTACGGCCGCCCGTTGCCACTGCCTGCGGAGAGCCACCCGGGATCGATCTGACGGTTGTCTGGCATTCATCGCGTGCCCTCCTTGGAGCCGGTGGCTCGGGTCAGAACAGTTGTAGAAGGTGGCCGGTCACAGCTCGGTCACGGCCGCTGTGACGTCGCTGTTACGTTCGCTGAGCGATGCTTGCTCGACGACGATGCGAGTTCTCGTTGTCGAAGATCACGCACGTCTCGCCACTGCGGTCGCACAGGGACTGCGGCGCGAGGGGATGGCGGTCGACCTCGCGTTCGATGGCGCGGATGCACTTACGCACGTGACGGTCCATCGCTACGACGTCGTCGTGCTCGACCGGGACCTGCCGGGCGTGCACGGCGACGAGGTGTGCCGCGCGCTCGTGCAGCAGCGCAACGAGACGCGCGTCCTGATGCTGACCGCAGCGAGCACGATCGGTGACCGGGTCGACGGGCTCGGGCTCGGGGCCGATGACTATCTCCCGAAGCCGTTTGATTTCGCCGAGCTCGTCGCCCGCATCCGTGCGCTGGCGCGCCGCGCGGTCGCGCCGTTGCCGCCGACGCTGATCCGCGGGGATCTGGCGCTGGACTCCGCGCGGCGCGAGGCGTTTCGCGGAAGCCGCCGCCTGGCGCTGACGCCGAAGGAGTTCGGTCTGCTCGAGTGCCTGCTTGGCGCCGAAGGACGGATCGTGTCAGCCGAGGAGCTCTTGACGCGCGTGTGGGATGAGACCGCGAATCCATTTACGGCGACGGTCAAGACGACGATCGGCCGCTTGCGTTCGAAGCTCGGCGACCCGCCGGTCATCGAGACGGTCCGCGAGGGCGGGTACCGGATTTAGTGGCGCCCGTGCGGCTCCGGCGACTGCTCGCTCCAACCGCGCGGTTGCGGCTGACGCTGCTTTACGCCGGAACGTTCCTCGTGTTGGGGACCGCCGTGATCGGGATCACGTACCTGCTCGCATCCCGGGGCACGGCGATCGTCGCGCGACCCGGCCCAGGCCTGGGGGTCCAGATCAAGCCCCTTGACCTGCTGCTCGCCCGCGACGACCCAGTGCTGCAGCAGCACTCGGCCGATCTGCAGCACCTGCTGCGAGTCTCGTGGGTCGCGCTCGCGATCGCGGCGATCGGCTCCGCCGTGCTCGGTTGGTTCGCTTCCGGACGAGTGCTGCGCCCGCTGCGTGACATGGCCGAAACGGCGCGCACGATCTCAGCCGGCAACCTCGGCCGGCGACTCGCGCTGGCCGGACCCGACGACGAGTTCAAGCAGCTCGCCGACACGCTCGACGACCTGCTCGCCCGTCTCGAGTCGTCGTTTGAGACCCAACGGCGGTTCGTCGCCAACGCTTCCCATGAGCTGCGCACGCCGCTCACGCTCGAACGGACGCTGCTGCAGGTCGCGCTCGCCGACCCCGACGCGAGTGCCACCACGCTGCGGACCACCTGCGAGGAGCTGCTCGCGTCGGGTCGCGACCAGGAGGCGCTGCTCGAGTCGCTGCTCACGCTCGCGACGAGCGAGCGCGGGCTTGAACGGCGCGAACCGCTGGACCTCGCCGTCCTGGCCGGTCGCGTCGTGACGGACCGCTCGCGGCTTGACGGCCGCTCGATCGAGTTCGTCACCGACCTCGTACCGTCTCCGACGATGGGCGATCCGGCCCTGATCGAGCGGCTGATCGGCAACCTCGTCGACAACGCGGTCCGCTACAACATCGCCGGCGGGCGGGTCGACGTGCGAACTGCTCCCGACGGTCGGGTCTCGGTTCTGTCGATCGCCAACACCGGGCCGATCGTGGAGGCTGACGAGCTCGAGCGCGTGTTCGAGCCGTTCGCGCGACTCGGCAGCGGCCGCGCCGCGCAGGCCGACGGTCATGGACTAGGTCTCTCGATCGTGCGCGCGATCGCTGACGCCCACGGAGCCGCGGTCACCGCGGCAGCCCAACCGCGGGGTGGACTCGCCGTGAGGGTCAGCTTCGAAACGGGTGACGGCGCACCGTCTGCGGCCTAGCGGCGACGACGGTGCCCTCGCGCACGCGCGCCGGCTTCACGCCGCTGTTTGCGTCAAACCCCAACCGCGAGTGGAGGTTTGTCACAAGACGCGTGGTGGCGCTGCTCGGAGGTGAGCGGCGCAGTCTCACGAGTTGCCGGCACGGGATTCGGCCCCCGCCCTCAAGGGAGGCGGGGGCCGAAAGCGCGAACGGGGGGATTGACAGCCGCCGATCAGCCGGTGCCGCTGTTCCCGCTCGTGCCGGTTTGACTGCTGGTGCCGGTTTGACTGCTGGTGCCGGTGTGGCTGCTGGTCGCCGGTGTGGCTGCTGGTGCCGGTTTCGCTCGTGCCGGGCTGGCCGCTCGTGCCGGCGTTGCCGCGATTCCCGGTGTGCCCGCTCTTGCCGCTGTTCCCGCTCTTCCCGCTGTTGCCGGTGGTGGCGGCGCTAACGAGCGGTGCTGGGACGGCGTGGATCCTGGCAGCCACGCACGCCTTGCGGATCAGGAGTTGCCGTATGGCCCTGGCTCGCCCGATGATGGCTTTGCGGGCTTTGAGCGCGGCCTGCGGGAGAGGGACCGTGCTGGTAGCGCTGTTGGTGCTGGTGCCGCTGCCGGTACTCGTGCCGGTGTTGCCGCTGGTCCCGGCAGGAGCGGCGCCTGGTGGGATAACGTGGATCCGGGCCGCCACGCACGGCAAGCCCAAAAGGTGTTGCGGAAGGAGCCTGGCCCGCGCGATGTTGCGTTTGCAGGCCTGCACCGCGGCCTGCGGGAGCGGGACCGTGCTGGTGGTGCTGCCGGTACTGGTACCGCTGTTGGTACTGGTGCCGGTGTTGCCGGTGTTGCCGCTGGTGCCGGTAGGAGCGGCGCCTGGTGGGAGAACGTGGATCCTGGCCGCCACGCACGGCATCCCCCAAAGCGGTCGCTGAACGGGCGTCACGCGCTCGACGCTGCCTTTGCATGCCAGCACCGGGGCCTGCGGCAGAGGGACCGTGCCGGTGCCGGCGCTCGTGCCGGTGTTGGCACTCTTGCTCGACGGCGGCAGTTTGGATATGGCGCAGGCGCCGGGCGGCGGTGTGGGAGGCGGCACGCACGCCGGCGCGGCGCCGGTGATCAGATGACCAGGGCTGACATGCACTGACTGGCCCGCCGGCCATGCGGCGATCACGAGCGTCTTGCCGGGCGGGATCTTGCGCGGGTTGAAGCGTGCCCGGCCGCTCCAGTGAAGCGGCGCGACGGACTGTGGCCGCGCTTTACTGAGCGCGGCGAGCGCTTTCGCGCGGGCGGCGGCGACACATCCGGCCTGCACCCGCACGAGCTTGACCGGCAAACCGGAGCCCGCGAGCTTCGCGTTCGCGTCACGGATAGCGGCGATCCTCTGGAGCGCCACGGTGACGGTGCCATCGTGATTGCGCGTGACCGCGAACGCCGGCGTGCTGCTCGCCGCACCGAGTGCAAGCGCCACCGCGGTTCCGATCCCGGCGAGGCCCAGCGTCGTACCGGCGAGCACGCGCGGGCGCGCTCGCCGGCCGTGTTTTGCCGGCGGCCTCTCAGTCTGCGCGAGTTGCGCCCCGTGCTCGCGCACGAGGTCGCGCCAGAGTCGGTCCTTGAAATCACCCATCGCTGTGATGCTCCTTTCTGAGCCGGCCTCGTGCGCGCGACAGTCGCTTGCGCAGCACGACCCGGGAGACGCCGAGCACAGCCGCTGTCTCCTTCGGACTCAGCCCGGCGAGGTCAACGAGCTCAATCGCCGCGCGCTCGGGCGCAGGCAGCCGCGAGCACTGCTCGATCAACTCCCGGCCGGCCCGCTCGGCATCGATCTTGTCCGCCAGCTCTTCGATCTCATCACCCTCGAGTGACCGGTGTCCGGCCAGGCGCGCGATCGCCTCGCGATTATTGGCCGCCTGGTCGCAGTGCCGGGCATACACGCGCGCCGCGATCCCGAACAGCCACGCACGCGGCGTCCCTTTCCGTGGATCGAAGCTGGCGAACGTCCCTGCGGCGCGCACGAACGTCTCCGACGTGAGATCGGCCACCGCCTGCGGCTCGCCGGAGCGCCGCGCGAAGTAGCCCATCACGGCGTCGCCGTTGTCACGGTAGATCCGCTCGAACTCGGCGAGCGCGGATTCCGGCTGCCGTCCCGAACCAACCGCACGCGTGCCGGCGGAGCCCTTGACGAGCGCTACCTTCGCGCTGGCTGCTGTGCTCATATACCGCTTAGTTGCGCAATCCGCTGGCATCTGTGACATAAAAAATCGCCCACCCCGACCGACTCAGGGAACGTTGGGCCCGCGGCCACGGTCATACAAACCGCGGGCACCGTTGTTCTACGGCGCGGCTCGTAACGGGGCTGTAACGGCGTTATCGCGCCGTTACAGCGCCCGAGGCCGCACCCCCGCGTTTGGTGGCGAACTGCGAGTGGTCGCGGTGGTTTGCGCACGAGCGTCGGCGGTAGGCCGCTGTTTGCGTCAAACCCCAACCGCGCGTGGAGGTTTGTCACAAGACGCGGGTGACCACCCTTACGAGTCAAACGTCTCGGGCCGGCTCGGGGGAGATTCGGATCGTTCTCGCGCGGCCAGGGAACGGCCGCTCGATCGGCGCCGTTGACTTTGCGTGACACCATCGCCGCGTCGGGGAGCGGGTCAATGCAGCGAGCCGGGGCAGTCGTGACGCCGGAGCTCGCCGCCAAGGTCGCGATCCACGGCGAGTCGATCGCGGCGGCCTCGGACTCGCCCGGCGGTTTCGCGATCGAGTCCCTCCAGGCGCGCGCCGGCCACCCCGCGGCGCCCGGTCACGAGGTGCCGGTATCGGTGCGGCGGCGCGCGGCGCTTCAGCGCCGGCTGCTCGGCGGCGCCGACATCCTGGCGGTCACGCTCACGGTCGGCAGCGTGCTCAACGTCGGTCAGCATCGCGTGCTCCTGATTGCGCTGGCGATGCCGCTCGTACTGGTTCCATTCAAGGTCGCGGGGCTCTATGACCGAGACGAGTTGTTGCTCGTACGGTCGACGCTCGACGAGGTGCCGGCGCTGCTGCAGCTGACCGCCCTGTTCGCGTTGGGCGTGGCGATCGCGAAGTGGCTCCTCGGACGAGGGGCGCTGGGCGGAGACGAGGTCGCGGCGCTGTGGTTGGGAACGTTCGCCGCGATCGTGACCTGCCGTGCGGTGGCCCGATGGCTCGCCGGGCGGCTGTCGGAGCTCGAGCGGTGTCTGGTGATCGGCGATTCTGAGCGCGCCGCACAGATCAGCGAGCGGATCGCATCGAGTGCGGCGCGGGCGACCGTGGTCGCTTCGCTGCCCGTGACCGCCGAGGAGATCGAGGAATTGGATGGGTCGGATGCGATCCACCAGCTGGTCGATGAGCTCGACATCGACCGGATCGTCGTGGTGCCGTCGACAGACGATGAGAAGGACATCGTCGGCTTGATTCGCATCACGAAGACCGTCGGCGTCCGGGTCAGCGTATTGCCGCGCCTGTTCGAAGTGGTCGGCTCCTCGGTCGAGTTCGATGACGTCGACGGGATGACGATGCTCGGGATCAGGCGGTTCGGCTTATCGCAGTCCTCACGGATGATCAAGCGCGGCTTCGATCTCGTCGCGACTTCGATCGGACTTATCGCTGTCGCGCCTCTGATGGCCGCGATCGCGCTCGCCGTATGGCTTGACTCCCGCGGCTCGATCCTCTTCTCGCAGGTACGAGTGGGACGGGACGGCGAGCAATTCGTGATGTTCAAGTTCCGCTCGATGGTGCCCGACGCCGAGAGCCGGAAAGACAGGCTGCGCGCGCATAACGAGGCCGGCGCCGGTCTGTTCAAGCTCGCCGACGATCCCAGGATCACTGGGCTCGGGCGGTTCCTGCGGCGCACCTCGCTCGACGAGCTTCCGCAGCTCATCAACGTGATTCGCGGCGAAATGAGCCTCGTGGGTCCGCGGCCGTTGGTGGTGGACGAGGATACGCAGGTGTCGGGGCTCGACCGGAGCCGCCTGCACCTGACGCCCGGCATGACCGGCCCGTGGCAGGTGCTGGGACTGCGCGTGCCGATGCAGGAAATGGTCGGGATCGACTACCTGTACGTGGCCAACTGGTCACTGTGGCTCGACGTGAAGATCCTTCTGCGCACCGTGCTCCACGTGCTCCGGCGCAGAAATGTGTGAGGCCGCATAAATCGGACCGCTCGCGTGCCGTTGGATCGGTGATTCCGTGCCTGATCTGCAGGCAACCGTTGCGGATTGGAACGGACACTCGAGATGAGCCTCGACATTCCGAGTCACAATGGAGCGCCGGTCGCGAACGGCTCTCGACCGCCCGGTCGCGCACGCGTACGGTGCCTGGACCCGGTTCGCTCGGTGATCGCCACACGCCCCGAACTCGCGGTGGAGTCGGGCCAGCCCGCGGTCGCCGCGGCCGCGCGTCCCGACGACCGCGCCGAGTGGTGCTCGATCGTGTTTGCGATGACACAGGGCACCGGCGAGTTCCAGGCGATCGAGGTACAGAGAACGGGACCGCGGCGGGTCATCGAACGATCACGGCGATTCCGCGTGCCACTGACCTATCGCACCTCGTGGCGGCGCGAGATCCCCAACCGCGGCAAGCCGCGGCGCATGTACAACGCGCTCGTTCAGCGGCTCGCCGATGCGGGCTGGCGGCAGCTCGACACCCGCGGCAGGTGGCACGACACTGCGTTCGCCAGGAACCCGGTTTCATCACGACAGTCGCCGTCCGCGCGAGTGTCAAGCCAGCGCGGCGGAGGCGCTGAGCGAACCGGGCGGAGATCTCAAACGGGCGCGTGATTCAGCGCGCCTACGCGCCGTTGGATATGCATGATCACCGAGGCGGTGCCCGCCGACGGCGGGGTGGTTCTCGCCCACGACTACCTGCTGGTCATGCGAGGCGCGGAACGCACCTTCCACGCGATTGCCGGCTGTTTTCCGGACGCGCCAATCGCAACCCTGCTGTATGACCCTGCCGCGACGGGAGAGTGGTTTGCACAACGGGAGATTCGCACCTCGTTACTGCAACCGCTCGCGTCCGATCAGCGGCACTTCCGGCGTTTCGCGCCGCTGCTGTTACTCGCGGCCCGCCGGCTGAGGGTGAGCGATGCGACGTTGGTGATCTCCAGTACGAGCTCGTTTGCCCACGGCGTACGGCCCGCACCGGACGCGGTCCACATCTGTTACTGCCACTCGCCGCTGCGTTACGTCTGGCACGAGCGCGACCGTACCGAGCGCACGTTCCCCGGTCCAGTGCGCCCCGCGGCCCGAGTGGTCTCGCGTGCGGTCCGCCATTGGGACGTCGGCGCGGCGTCGAGAGTGAGCGCTTACATCGCCAATTCGGAGCTCACGCGGCGACGGATCCAAGATTTCTACGGTCGCGACGCGGTCGTCGTGCATCCGCCGGTCGACGTCGGCCGGTTCACCGCCGCGCCCGACCCGCGGGACTACTTCCTGATCGTCGGCGAGGTCACAAGCCATAAGAACATCGAGATCGCTCTGGCCGCCGCGGAGCTATCCCAGAGCAGGGTCAAGGTCGTGGGCGACGGCCCTGACCTTGCGCGTCTGCGCGCCCGCTACCCCCGGGCCGAGTTCTTGGGCCGTGTCGGCGACGGACAGCTGTCGGAGCTCTACCGCGGTGCCCGAGCCTTGATCGTGGCCGCGATCGAGGAGTTCGGGATGACGATGATCGAGGCGCACGCGGCGGGTCGCCCGGTCGTGGCCGCCGCGGACGGTGGTGCGCTCGAGATCGTGACTGATGGGGTCACCGGCGTGCTCGTCCGCCCGCGCTGCGTCGATGCGCTCGCGCAGGCACTGCGCGCGACCGACTGGGAGGGATTCGACGCCATCCGGCTGCGGGCGAACGCCGAGCGCTTCTCGATCGCAAAGTTCCGCAAGCGCTTCGTCCAGGCCGTCGTGGCCCTTACCGTTCAGCAGGCGCCCGTCACGCAGGTGCACCACGAGACACGCCTGCCCACGCGGCCCGCGCCCGGCCGCGCATCAGCCCGACCCGTCGCGACCCTGGCCGTGCGGGCGATGCCCCCAACGCCCCGACCCGGAGGTTCACTTGCGCGTTTTAGTCACCGGTCATAACGGCTACATCGGCTCGGTGCTGGTCCCGATGCTGCTCGACGCCGGGCACGAGGTCACGGGACTCGACCTCGACCTGTTTGCGCCGTGCGTGTTCGGCGACGACGTGTGCGATGTGCAATCGGATTGCAAGGACGTCCGCGAGGTGCAGGTCGCCGACTTCGTCGGCTTCGACGCGGTCGTGCATCTGGCGGCCATCTGCAATGACCCGGTGGGCAACCTGAATCCCCGCGCCACGTATGACATCAACCACGTGGCCTCGGTCCGCGTGGCGAGCAAAGCCAAGGCCGCCGGCGTGCCCCGGTTTTTGTTCTCGTCCTCGTGCAGTCTGTATGGGAAGGCGGGGGAGGGGATGCTCGACGAGACGGCGGCCTTCGCTCCGGTGACGCCATACGGGCACTCGAAGGTGCTCGCCGAGCGGGACATCGCCGAGCTCGCGAGCTCCGGATTCAGTCCGACATATCTGCGCAACGCGACCGCGTTCGGGTACTCGCCCCGTCTGCGTTGCGACGTGGTCGTCAACAACCTCGTCGGCTATGCGCGGACGATCGGCGAGATCCTGATGCAGAGTGACGGCACCGCGTGGCGTCCGCTCGTGCACGTGCAGGACATATCGCGCGCTTTTCTCGCGGCTTTGAGTGCGCCCCGCGAGCTTGTCCACGACGAGGCATTCAACGTCGGCGCCAGCCGCGAGAACTACCGCATCCGTCAGGTCGCGGAGATCGTCGCCGAGGTGATGCCGAAGACGCGCGTCGCGTTCGCGCCCGGGAGCGGACCCGATCGGCGCTCGTACCGGGTGGACTGCGCGAAGCTCGCGGACGTGCTGCCGGAAGCGACGCCCCGTTGGTCGGTCCGGGCGGGGTGCGAGGAGCTGCGCGATATGTTCGATCGCTTCGACCTCACCTTCGAGGAGTTCACCGGCTCGCGGTTCCTGCGCGTCAAGCGAGTCGTCGAGCTACAGGCGTCGGGAAGCCTGGACGAGCAGCTGCGCCGGCGGGTCGTGGTCACCCAGGGTCGATGATCTTCACGGCCACCGAGCTCAGGGACGTCGTGCTGATCGCCCCCGAGCGCCAGGCCGACGAGCGCGGCTTTCTGGCGCGCGTGTTTTGCGAGTCAGAGTTCACCCGGCACGGTCTCGAGAGTCGCTTCGTACAGGCGAGCACGGTCTACACCGACACCGCCGGGACGCTACGGGGCCTGCACTATCAGCAGGCGCCGCACGCCGAGGTGAAGCTGATCCGCTGCACGCGCGGCGCCGCGCAGGTCGTGATCGTGGATCTGAGGGCCGAGTCGCCTACCCGCGGACGATGGATCGGCGTCGAACTCAACCACATAGACGGACGGCTCCTGTACGTACCCAAGGGCCTCGCCCAGGGCTATCAGACGCTCGTCGACGCCACCGAGGTCGCCTATCAGATGTCACATGAATACGTGCCCGCGGCGGCACGCGGGATCCGCTGGGACGATCCGGCATTCGGCATCGAATGGCCACTCGCCGAGCGTCGACTGATCTCCGAGCGTGACCGCGCGTGGCCCGACCATGCGCCAGCTCGCGAGTGGCGGGCAAACCACAGCGGCCGAGTGCCCGTAAGAGGTATCTGATCGATACCGGGCAGCGACATACACGCCGGACTCTGTTCGCGGGCGCGGCGGCCGCTACCGCCGCCGGAGCGGCGGCCGCGGCAGCCGGGACCGGTCTGCTGGACGCACCCGCTGCCACCGTGGCGGCAACGACAACGCCGACGACCGGCTCGGCTGCGGGAGATCCACCGCCGAGGGCCGTGAACTCTGCCTACTCCGGGGCGGTGTTCGTGACCGCGGACGGCTCCGATCACAACAGCGGCGGGAGCTGGGATGCCGGGCTGGCAACGATCGCGCATGCGCTCGAGGTGGTCGGCTATGGAACCGTCTACGTGGGTGCCGGCACTTTCGCGGGCGGCTTCACGATCGGCCGCGCGGCGGTGCGGGGATCCGGCCGTGACTGCACGTTCATCGAGGCGAGGCATCCACGGCAGACGATCGTGACGATGACCGACGGCGCGCTGCTGTCGGACCTCAACATCCAGGGTGACGGACATTTCACGGGGACCGGGATCCTGATCACCGGGACGCTCGTGCACGTCCAGGATGTCGACGTCAAGAACTCCGATTCGATCAACCCGCAGGCCGGGTACGGCGGCTACGGAGTGGTCCTGCGCGACGGCGAGGGGTGCCTGCTGACCCGCGTCTCGACCTCGCGACAGCGGCTCGCTTGGAAGGTCGGCGGCGCCAACCACGTGTTCGTTCAGCTGCGCGGCGATTCCAACTACCGGGACATCCTGTTCGGGGGCGAAACCGAGCACGACGCCGCGACATTCCTCGAGTCAGGCGCGCATCTCGTGCTCGGCTCGAAATTCGTGGCAGGTGGCAACACGGGCAAGCCCGGAGCACCCACCGTCCGCTGCATCGAGATCGCCGGCAACGGTCAGCACACGCTGATCGACTGTGACTGGGATGAGGCCGACAGCGCCGAATGGCTTGTCAGCTCTGACAACAACGTGCTCACGCGATGTGCGATCGCGCCCCACAACACGCTCAACATGACGGGAAGCTTCAACACCGTCGAGAGCCTGAAGGTGCTTGGCGAGCTTGTAGTTACCGGCAGCGACAACACGTTCTGGAACACGTGCGCGGCGTCCGGAGGCCAGATGCTCGTCAACGGCGCCCGCAATCTGGTTCAGGGCGAGAACGGCCTGCAGGCGACGGGATCGGGAATCCAACGGCTGGCGTTCACATGACCGCGTCCAGCGCCGGTTCGCTGACGAGCGTCGTGCTCACCACCCACAGCCGGCCGGCGTGGCTGGCCGACGCGTTGCGAAGCGTCCTGGGCGGAGAATTCGACAACTTCGAGGTCATCGTGACCAACAGCGGGGACCCCGACGATACGCGCCGGCTGCGGCGGACGATCCGAGATCCGCGCGTCCGTTGGTTCGACCAGCCGCCGGGCCTCGGCATGCTCGACAACCTGCTCGCCGGCCTCGCGCAGGCGCGGGGAGAATATGTGGCGATCCTGCACGACGATGATCGGTGGTCGCCGCGCTTCCTTGCCGTCCTCGTGCCTCCGCTCGAGCGCCATCCCGAGGTCGTGCTGGCCTTCTGCGATCACCATGTGATCGACGACGGAGGCCGCGTCGACGGGACGGCGACCGAAAGTGCCACCAGACGGTTCGGCAGAGCCGACCTGAGCGAGGGTCTGATCGCGGACTTCCTCGCCGTCGTGGTCCGTCAAAGCGTCAAGATCACCGGGTGCGTGTGGCGGCGGGACGCGCTCCCGCTCGGTGAGCTCAGCCCCGGCGTCGCACCCCACCTCGACGTGTGGCTGTCGTACCTGCTCGCGCGCGACGGTGCTGCCGCGTACTACAGCCCGCAGCGGCTCATGTCATACCGACTGCACCGGGGTGCCCACAGCGCGTCGCGAGATCCCGCCGTGTGGCTGGCGGGGATCCAGTGCGGGGAACGGATGTTGTGCGACCCGCGCCTGGACGTGCATGCCGGCGTGCTCGTGCGGCGAGTCGCCGGCTATCACCGCCTCGCCGCCGAGGGCATGCTGCGAGAGGGCATGCGCCGCCCTGCCCGAGCGCACCTGGCGGCCGCGATGCACCTCTGCCCGACGCCGCGCGCGGTTGCGGGCTGGGCCGCGTCATGGGTTGCGCCGCGGTCGTTGCTCGCTCGGCTGTGATGAGCTCAGCGGCGGTGCCGAGCTCGCGGCTACCCCGCGTCTGATGAGCTCAGCAAACCGACCTGCTCGAGCTGCGCAGCTGCCTGTCGCACAGTGCGATACGCCAGTCCAGACCGGGTCGCGATGTCGGCCAGGGTGCGCGAGCCGTCACTGAGGTTGAGCACCCACAGCAGGGCGCTTTCCTGCTCGGGTCGGCTGACGGCGCCGCCGGCCGCTCGGTACAAACCTCGCCGGCCCAACTGCGGCTCGCCGTGCGGACTGAGGTTGACGCACGTTCGGTCGGTCTCGAGGACTTCGAGGATCGACAGGCATACGTCCACTGATGCCTCCAGGACGGCAGGCCCGATCCGCTGCAGAGTGTCCGCCGACGTGTGATTGGCCGGATCGGCGCCGTGCGCCGTCCGGGTCAGGGCGCCGAGCGGCAGGTCGAAGCCAGGGGAGCAGAATTGCCGTTCGTCGCCTCCCCACGGCTCGAACTCGACCACCCGATGCTCGGCGCCGAGCTCGCGCAATGCGATCTCGGCGGCGCGGTCAATATCGGCGTCGCCGCGGCGGCTGCGCTTGTACGTGAACGGCCCAGCGTCGCCGACACAAGCGATCGTCAGTCCATGCCGGATCCGGGCGAGCCGCTCGCGGCTGCGGTCAAGCCAGGCAAGCGGGCCGATCGTTCCCGGCGCGAACAGGAACCTGTAGCTGTAACGGCGAGGTTCTCGCGCGAGCTGCTCGGCCAGGAGAGTCGCCACGGCGATCCCCGACAGGTTGTCGTTAGCCAGGGACGGATGGCAGACATAGGTCGAGATCAGGATCTCATCGTCGCTCTCACCTTCGAGCTCCAGCTCCGCGTAACAGAGATGGCCGGGCGCGAGGCTCGAATCGATCACGACCTCGTATTCGCCGGGGCCCAGCTCGAGTAGCGCACGGTGCGAGAGACAGAAGCCCCAACTGCGGTCGTAATACGAGGTGCGGTATGGCACCAGGTCGGGCCTGTCGGGCAGGGAGTGCAGGTGCGGGAGCAGTTGCTCGAGGGTCAGCGTCGCGTGCACCGGTTCGCTGTAGGAGACGACGTGCAGATTGCTGCGCTGGAAGTCGACCACCCGTGTGCCGTCGGCCCGGGCGATGTAGGCGTCGCGGATCGTCCACTCGTCCGGGACGGTCCAGTCGAACACGCGGGTGCCGCTCGCGACCTCGGTGTAACGCAACGGTACGTATTCCCGCAAGATGTCGAACGTCGCCCTGACGCCCGGGCCGGTGAGGCTGCGGCAGAGTCCAAACAAGCGCTGCATCAGCTCGAACGCCCGGTCGCCGAGCTGGGCCCCGCACTTCGGCGGCAAGGCCTCGGCGGTCGCCGCGGCGGCGCTCACGCCAGCACCGCCTTGCGACAGTAGAACGCTTCGGCGAAGGATGTGGGCGAGTTGCACTCCATGCCGCGCAGACGAAGCAGCCCGGAGAACAGGTCCTCCTTGAACCAGCGCTTGTCGGACTGTGACTCGAAGTGCGTCATCAGGTGCGCGATCTTGCGCCGACAGAGCTCCGCGTCGAGCGTCACGAACAGATTCGGCCGGCCCATGTCACCGTCGTACTTGGGCACCTCGTACTCGAGGATCAAGTGATCGCGCCAGGTGTTCCACGTGAGCTCACAGGTGAGCCGGTGGTCCTGGTGAAGGTCATGGCGCTGGTGGGTCAGGATCAGATCCGGGGCGAGTTGCGCCTTGAGCGTCTCGAAGAAGGCCTTGATCTCGCGCCCGTCATAGGGGAAGAACCCGTCCGCGAAGTCCTCGACGATGATCTCGCTGTCGGCCACCCCGGCGAGCAGCGCCCTGGCGCTGGCATGCGCTTCGGCGGCCCGGACCCCCCCGCCGCTGAGAACGGCCACGCAGGCCTCGGCGATCATGCCGTCGTTCGCGAGCCGCAGCAAGGTCCCGCCACAACCGATCTCGACGTCGTCAGGATGCGCGCCGATCGCGAGCACGCGGATCGGCGCCGAGCTCGGACGGTGCAGTCGGACCCCGAGCATCAACTCCGGGCCGCGACCAGATCGTCCGATCGGCGCGCGTGGTCCACTTCCCACACCTCCCACGGTGCGGCGCTGCTCTCGTCCAGGGACTCGAGCCACTGCTGGTCCTTGAGCGTGTCCATCGGCGCCCAGAAACCATCGTGGCGCTGCGCCAGCAGCTGATCGGAAGCGAGCAGGCGGTGAAACGGCTCGTCGACCAGATCCTCCCCGGGCCGCAGCTGATCGAGGATCTCGTTGCGGAACACGAAGTAGCCGCCGTTGATCCAGACGTCCGAGCGCGTCACATCCTGTATTCCATCGACGAGCCCGCTTCCGTCCATCGAGACGACGTGAAAGCTGTAGTTCGGCCGCACCGCCAGAAAGCTCGCCGTCACGTTCGCGGCCCGGGTGTGCGAGATCATCGCGTGGAGATCGGCGTCGGTGAGCGTATCTCCGTAGTTGGCCAGGAACAGCTCGTCGTCGCGCAGCAGATGGCGCACGGCGCGCAGCCGCTCGCCGATGCAGGTGTGAAGTCCGGTGTCGACAAACGTGATGTTCCAGTTGTGGATGTCGGTCTTGAGCACGTGGATGCTGGCGCCCCCGTCCGAGAGCACGAAGTCGTTGGTCAGCGCCTCGTTGTATGTCAGGAAGAACTGCTTGATCGCCGCAGCCTTGTAACCGAGACAGAGCACGAAGTCGGTGAACCCAAAGTGCGCGTAGTACTTCATGACGTGCCACAGAACCGGACGGTTGCCGATCGGGATCATCGGCTTGGGCGCGATCTCGGAGGCCTCGCGCATTCGCAGCCCTTGGCCGCCGCAGAAGATGACTACCTTCACAGGACCTCGAGCTCGGGGATCGGGATCACGAACCGGGCGCCCCACGCCCGCGCATGGGCGAGCTGGGCGATGATCTCGCGTTTGAGGTTCCAGGGCAGGATCACGATGTAGTCGGGCCGCTCGCGGTCGAGCGCCAGCGGGTCGCGGATCGGGATGTGTGTTCCGGGCAGGAACAGTCCCTGCTTATAGGGGTTGCGGTCGACCGTGAACTCGATCAGGTCGGTCCTGATCCCGCAGTAGTTCAGCAGCGTGTTGCCCTTGCCCGGAGCCCCGTACCCGGCCACGCGCTCACCGTCACGACGCGCCCGGATCAGGAACTCGAGCAGCTTGAACTTGGCTTCCTGCGCCCGTGCGGCGAAGCAGGTGTGCGCCGCCAGCGTGTCGTATCCGAGCGCGCGCTCGCGAGCGGCCAGGTTCCGGACACTGCCTGACACGGCGTGACGGCCGGTCAGCCGCGGCTGGGCATACAGGCGCAGCGAGCCACCGTGGCTGGGCAGTTCGTCGACATCGAATACGACCAGCCCGTGCGCGGCCAGAACCGCCGATGCCGTCAAGAACGAGAAGTAGGAGAAGTGCTCGTGGTAGATCGTGTCGAACTGGTTTCCGTCGATCAGTCGCTGCAGGTGCGGGACCTCGATCGTCGCCACCCCGCCCGGCGCCAGCACGGCGGCCAGCCCGGCGACGAAATCGTTGAGGTCGGGCACGTGCGCGATCACGTTGTTGGCGACCAGTAGGTCGGCGCGACGACCCGCGGTCACCAGCTCACCGGCCAGGTCACGACCGAAGAAGCGCACGATCGTCTCGATGCCACGCTCGCGAGCCGCCACCGCGACGTTGGCCGCCGGCTCGATCCCGAGCGCGGGAATGCCCCGGTCGCGCACGTGCTGGAGCAGGTAGCCATCGTTGCTGGCAACCTCGATCACGAGGCTGTCAGGGCCGATGCCGAACCGAGCGGTGGCGCCGGCCACGTACGCGCGCGCGTGGTGCACCCAGGAGTCCGAATAGGACGAGAAGTAGGCGTACTCGCTGAATATCTCCTCGGGTGTCACGAACTGCTCGAGCTGCACGAGCAGACACCGCTCGCAGACGCGCGCGTGCAATGGGAAGAAGGGCTCCATCGCGTCCAAGCGCTCGGCGGGCACGTAGCTCTCGCACAGGGGCGACATGCCGAGGTCCACGAACGTGTGTCGCAGCGGGCGCGCACAGAACCGACATTCCGGCACGGTGGTGGCGACGAGCTCAGCGTGCGCGTCGAGGGTGACCGCCGAGCCGTGACCGACGACGTTCGTGGTCATGGCAATCCAACGGCGAGCGGCGATCAGGATTCACACGAGCCCAAGAAACCTCGCGTAAATCCGGCCCGGGGCATCTAGTTGTATGAGTGTGGAACCAGAGGCCGCCCGCGCGGAGCCGTCGCTCAGCGGGGAGGACGTCCGCCAGCGCGCTGCGGCGGGCGCGGCCGTCCTCGTCAGCCGCGGCGCACTGATCAAGGCGATCGGGTTCGCCGGCAACATCGTCCTCGCGCGGCTCTTGGTGCCCAAGGACTTCGGCCTCGTCGCGTTCGGTACGACGATCATGTTCATGACCAACTTCATCGGCGATGGCGGGATGGGCGCCGCGCTTCTCCGTCGCGAGCGCCCGCCGACGCGGATCGAACTTGGGGCTGTCAATGGACTGCAGCTCACCGTCGGAGTACTCGTCGCCGGGCTTGCCGCGGTGTCGGCGATACCGCTCGGTTCGGGTGCCCTGGTCACGACCGTGATGGTGGCCGCGTTACCGATAACCGCGCTGCGGACTCCCACCGAGATCGTCCTCGAGCGCCAGCTCTCCTACGGTCCGCTCGCGCTCGTCGACATCGTCGAGGTGGTCACTTACTACTGCTGGTCGATCCCCGGTGTGCTCCTTGGGGGCGGCGTGTGGGCGCTCGCCACCGGCACCGTCGTGCGGGCCATCTGCGGCACCGCCACACTTATGCGCTTCAGCTCGGTCGGGATCGTCCGGCCGCGGATCAATCTCGCCGTGATGGCTCCGCTGTGGCGCTTCGGTGTCAATGTGCAGGGGGCGCGCCTATCCGCGCTCGCGCGAGACCAAGCGGTGAACATCGCCACGGCGGCGATCGTCGGGGTCGCCGGATTGGGGATCTGGAGTCTCGCCGGTCGCCTGATGAGCATCCCGGCGTTGCTGCTCGACACGCTCTGGAACGTGTCCTACCCGGCGATGTCCCGGCTGCGCGACGCGGGCGAGGACCTGACCTCGGTCGTCTCCCGTTCGGTGCGCCTGACGACGATCGGGACCGGCGCACTGCTGGTACCGGTGATCGGCTCGGCGCCTGCGATGGTGGTCATCCTGTTCGGCGAGCGGTGGCGCGCCGTCGTCGACGTGATCACGATTCTGCCGCTGGGGATGCTGGTCATGGGACCGGTGTCCGTCTCGACGTCCGGCTTCCTGTACTCGATCGGAGAGGCCGGGTCGGTGCTGCGAGCGCTCGTCGCCAGCGCGATCGTCAACCTGTCACTGGGAGTCGGGCTGCTTGCGCTGTTCGGGCTACCGGGTCTGGCGGCCGGCACCACGGTTGCGTACCTGACCGAGGCACTGTTTCTCGCCCGTGCCACTCGGCGCCATGTCCAGGCGCGGCTGCTCGCGACCAGCGGCCCGCTGATGCTCGGCGCGGCGGCGATCGCGCTGGGCGTCAACGCCGCGTCCCGGCTGACCGCACCGGCGCTGCTGCCGGGCATCGGCGCGGCGCTTGCGGCGCTGGCGCTGTGGGGCGGATGGGTCGCGCTGCTCGCCTGGGGCGATCTGGTCCTGCTCCTGAGGACTGTCCGCGGGGTGGCTCGGCGCTGGTCGGGGCGCTCGAAGCCGGCGCCGGCGATCGCGAGCCAGGTGGCGTGAAGGTGCAGGCGATCGGCGATCGGACCGCTGGACATGCGTCGGAAGGGCCGCCGATGAGTCACGGGAGGATCGCGATCGCGACCGAGTCGCTCGGGCGCAGCGGCGGCGTCGGGGTCTATGTCCTGCGGGCGGCGTCCGCGCTCCAAGCGGCCGGCTACGAGGTGATGGCGCTCGCCGGCGAGATCGATGACACGTATCGCAACGGCACCAGAACGCTCACGGTGCCGGGGCTCGCGGCCCGCAAACTGACGCCCGACACGGCCCAACGCTATGACGACGCGCTGGCGCGATTTGCCCCGGATGTCGTCCACGTTCACCATCTCTACGACCCGGCGCTGGTCGGCCTGAGCCGCGCTCATGCACCGCTCGTGTGGGGCGTTCACGACTACATGTGCTCCGGTGGCTCGCTCTACTTCCGGCCTGGACACGCATGCGGCAGGGCGCACGGTCCCGGCTGCGTCCCGGCGATGGCGTTCCGGGGCTGCGCCCATAGCGTCGATCCCAGGGGGCGGGCGGCCGACTACCGGCTGGTGACGAGACTGGTCGAGCTCCTGCAGGAGGTCGACGTGCCGCTCGCCTTCTCCTCGGCCGTGCTGCGCAATCTGCGCACCAACCGCATCGACGGGACCGAGATCGCGCCGTTTGTCTCCGGCCAGGTCAAGGTCCGGCCGCCGGGTCTCGGTGATCGGATCCTGTTCGTCGGCCGGATCAATCGCGCAAAGGGGCTCGGACAGCTGATCCGGGCGGTCAGCGGCATGCCGGCCACGCTCGATGTCTGCGGTGACGGATGGTGGCGGGCGAGCGCGGAGAAGCTCGTCGACCGCTGTGGAATGCGCAGCCGGGTGCGCTTTCTCGGCTGGCTCAACGACGCCGAGCTGCTGGCCGCCTACGACCAGGCCGCGGTCGTCGCGGTGCCGTCGGTGTGGCCGGAGCCGTTCGGGATGGTCGGCCTCGAGGCGATGGCCCACGGCCGCGCGGTCGTCGCGAGCGAGACCGGTGGGATCCCGGACTGGCTGATCGACGGCGTCACGGGGTTGCTGACGCCGCCCGGTGATGTCGCGGCGCTCCGCGCGGCGCTGGCAAAGCTCCTGGCCGACCCGGCACTCCGGACACAGATGGGCATCGCGGGCGCCGACCGCGTGCGCCGCCATTTCACGGCTGACACGCATATCGCTCAGATCGAGCGTGTGAACGAACTCGCCCGCCGGCGGTGGGCGGGCGACCGTCGGCCGGCGCGCGGCTGATCTGTCGCCGGGCAGGCCCGTGCGAGCTCAGCGAGCAGTGTCGCGGCCACCGTCGCGGGAGCGAACAGCCTCTGCGCCTCCGCGCGCGCCAGCTCGCGCGGGACGGAGTCAGCAGCGGCAACCGCGTCGCGTACGGCGCGCTCGAATGCGCCACGATCGCCACGTGGAAACACCTTGCACACCCGGGGATCGATTCCGTCGGCCGCGCCGACCTCATCGCTGACGATGACCGGGGTTCCGCCGGCGAGCGCCTCGCCCACCGTGAGCGCGAACGGCTCGTATTGGCTGGGGGCGAGCAGCGCGAGGGCTCCGCGGTAGCGGTGCGCGAGGTCGTCGGGGGTGACATTGCCCAGATATCGCGCGATTCGCGGATTGAGGTCGTCGAGCAGCTTGCGATAGTCAGACCACGTCGACGGACCGCCGATCACCACGAGCTCGACCTCGCCCTGCAGATCGTCGAGGCGGTGGGAGAGATCGACCACGAGCTCGACTCCCTTGCGGACCGCGATCCGTGACACGAACAGCAGCGTGAGCGGGCCGCGCCGGGGTGGCGCGTGCCCGTTGGGGCGAAACCGCTCGAGGTCGATTGGATTGACCACGATCCCGATCCGATCCTGCGGGATCCCGTAGTCGGCGGCGAGGTATTGCGCGAATCGCGGACTGATCGACAGGATTCGGTCGGCATGGGCCAGGTCCCGGCGCTGAATCGCGGCCCTCACAGTGAGGACGGACCGCACGAGTGCGCGGCGGCCCCGAGGCTCGATCGCCCGTGCGAAAGCTGCCTCCCGCTTGTGCCACCGGAGCTCGCCGGCCGCGTGGGTCGATGGATGGACCACGATCGGCGGCAGCCTGCCCCGTTGCGAACGGAGAGCCCCGAGTTCGCTCTGGGAGAACTGATAGACGACGTCATACGGCCTGTCCGCGTGCCGGTCGGCGATCGTCTTGGCGAGCGCCAGCTGTGCCCGCAGGCGGAACAGCTTTCCGGACACGAATGCGCGCAGCGGCGTCCGGTTGTACCAGCTGCCCCATCGCCAGCGCGTCGGCCGGAGCACGAATCCGAGACCGTCGAGGTGCAGCAGCGCCGCCGGGATCTGGTCCGGGCCGACATCGAGAAAGCAGTCGATCTCGGCCCCGGCCCGCGCCAGCTCGCGCAACAGCTGCGTGCCCACGTAGGGCGCGCCCCCGTCGGCGTTGGGAGTCGGTCCGACCCAGGCGATCCTCATCGCACCGTGATGGCCGCGGCTCGTCCCCGCGGCGGACGGATCTCGGGCGTGACGGCGAGCTCGGCCTTCAGGCGATCGGCGAGCCGGTAGCCGAGCGCGAGCAGCGTCAGCGTCGGATTTGACCAGCTCCCCGTCGGGAACACGGCGCTGCCGGCGATGAATAGGTTCTCGATCCCGAACACGCGGCAGTCGGCGTCGACGACGCCGTCCCGAGAAGTCGTGGCCATTCGCGCGGTGCCGATGTGATGGCATCCGCCGGCCACCACTTCCGAGAGCAGATCGAGATCGCGCGGCAACGGAAGCGGCGCTTGCGCAAGGCGTCCGAGCGCGTTCGCGGCCAGCAGCGCATCGAGCCGGCTTGCGAACTTCTCGATCGTCCGCAGCTCTGGCTCGGCCACGCGCCAGTCAACGATCGCGCGGGGCATCCCGATCGCGTCGACGCGATCGTCGAGCAGCACGCGGCTCTCCCGCCTGGGGACGGTCTCAGCCTGAACGCAGAAGTAGGGCAATCCGGAGCCCTCGGACGCCTTGTGGCCAAGGACAAGGCGGCGGTAGGCCGCCGAGCCGAGCTGCCTCGGATGCGCCGCCACCAGCGCCGCCGCGCGCAGCCGGGACCCGGCGTGCGGCCCGCGCCGCAACTGTTTGATCGCCTGCACCGCGACGTTCGCGCCGGCGTCGTAGCAGATGTCCGCGCCCACACCGACGAGCTGCTGGGCGCGCTGGAGCTCGGGGCCGGCGGTCAACTTGGCGAAGTGCCGGACCCCGGCGATTCGCCGGCCGTGGAACATTCGGGCGAGGGCAGGCCGATCGGCGCCGGAGATCGGCAACTTCACGTGCGCGTGCTCCTGGAAGAAGCGCCCCACCAGGTCACGATCGTTGCCGACGCCGCGCGTGCGCGGGCCACGCGACGCGAGCAGTAGCCGGGGGGTCTCGACGCCGCCGCAGCAGATCACATAGCTGCGCGCCCTGACGTAGCCTCGCCGGCCACCCAGCGACGCGATCTCGACCGCATCGACGCTGGCACCGTCATCGCGCAGCACGAGCCGCGTCGCGTTGGCGTGCAACAGCACCGTCACGTTCGCCGCGGCGGCGAGCAGTGCGCGGTGCGAGGTCTCAAAATTCGGGGAGGGCGCAAAGGTCGAGAACCGTCGCCGGAGCCCGTCGTGGGAGGGGGGCATCGGCAGGCCGGCCGGCCAGTCGCGCTCGTCACCGGCAACGGACGGCACGCGCAACAGCCGCTCGGCTCGTCGGTAGTACGGCTCCAGTTCGTCGAGCGAAAGCGGCCAGCCGCTGTTCGGCACCCAGTCGCGCACGGCGAAGTCCTCGTCGTCGAGCCTCAGCGCCTGGCCGGCCCAGAGCGTGGTGGTGCCGCCAAATGCGCGGGCGCGCCCGTCGTGAACGGTCGCGCAGCGTAAGCCGTGCAGCATGGCGTCATACAAACGCTGGGTGTCGGGCTCCGGTCGGTCGCCGCCGCTTTCGAGCACCGCGATTTGCAAGCGTGTGCCAACGAACTCGAGTGCGGTCGCGATTCCCACGGCACCCGCCCCGACGACGCAGAGGTCGGCGTCGAGATTCGCGGGTGCTCCGGTGCCGGCGAAATCGACGATCACTGGTCTTCTCTCCCGAGGATCCGCTCGTATGCGCCGATCAGCACGCCGCGCTCGCGCCGTGGTTCGAACTCGTCGATCAGCGCGCGACAGCCTCGCGGCGCGGCCGCGGCGGCCGCGCGACAGGCGTCGGCCAGCGGCGTGCCGCCATCGTTCCAGACGGCGCCGCACCCGTGGCGCCCGATTGCGCCGGCCCACCCGGAAGCGGGGGTCGTGACGACCGGCACCCCTCTCGAGATCGCCTCCAGCACCACCACCGGCGCCGAATCGAACCGGCTTGGAGCGGCGAGCACGTCACATGCCGACAGGAACGCGTCGACCTCTACGAACCCGAGGCCCGGACGGTCGCCGACCGTGACGCGCTCGGATCCAGGGCCGGCGAACAGCAGATGCAGATCGTGCTCTGACCGCAGCCCGAGCACGTGTTCGAAGCCCTTGCGGGGATCGCTGCCGCCGAGATAGCCGACCGCGATCGAGCCCTGCGGCACGCCGAGCGCAGCCCGCGCCCGCGCGCGCTGCAAGGCATCCGGTGGCCGCCAGCCAGGCGCCGGGGGGCGGAAGATCCATCCGCCCCGAGGTTCGCCGTAGTGACGGCGGAACTCGTCGCGCAGGAACTCGGACACGAATGACAGGAAGGTGGCTGGCCGCGACCGGCGGTAGAGCCGGTCATCGGCGCGTCGCGTGACCCACGCCTGCACGCCACGCAACCCACCCTCGATCCCCCCGCGGGGCTCGCGGACGTCGCGGGCGAACGCGGCCTGGCTGACGAAGTGCGAGGTCTGGAGATCGGCGTCAAGCGCCAGCCAGGGCGAGTGGACGTGGACGATGTCCGCCGCCGCGCCGCGGACCGCGGCGCGGGCGTGCCGACACCACGCGGCGTGCTCGAGCAGCTTGGGCAGGCCGCGCGGATTGCGAACCAGGGTCACGCGCTCGGCAGCCTCTCCGAGGTCCCGCGGAACGTTGTCGCCCACGATCCACAGCTTCCAGCCGGACTCGAGGATGAAGCGCGCATGCGAGTTGAGCACCCGGCCCATGCCCGTCGGCCCGGTGAAGTTGTCATGCACGAGCGCGACCGTCGGCGCTGACCGTTGCCGATGGCTGACCGGACGGCGGCTTGTCTGCACCCTCATCGGCCGTCGCTCTCGAGCGTCAACGAGCGCAGCTCGCCGGCCAGCGATTCTGCCATCGTCCGCGCCCCGAACCGCTCGACCGCGGTCGCGCGGGCGGCGCGGCCCATCGCTGCGCGCCGCGGTTCATCGCCCAGCAGGTCGCGTGCCGCCCCGGCGAGCAGCGCGGGCTCGGGGCGCGCCACGAGCAGGCCGGTGACGCCATGCGTGACGATCTCGCGCGGCCCGGCGTCCGCAACGGCGATCACGGGAGTCTCTTGGACCGATGCCTCCAGTAGCACGATCCCGAACGGCTCCATCGACGAAGCGCTGATCAGCACATCCATTGCGGCGATCAGCGGTCGAGTGTCCGCGACGTGCCCGACCATCGTCACCCAGTCGGCCAGCGCGAGCCGACCGATCAGCTCGCGCAACTCTCGCTCGTAGCCGGGCGAGAACCCGTGCGCGCTGCCTCCAACCACGAGTCCATGCGCCTTGCATCCGGTGTCGTGCAACTGCCGGAGAGCGTGCAGGAACCGGTGCTGTCCCTTCCAGGGCTGCAGGCGGCCGGCGATGCCGATCACCGGGCGCTCGGGCGGAATGCCCAGCGCCGCTCGATCGGTCGGTGTAACTCGCTCGCCGTCGACCCCCGGATGGACGACGAACGTCGGCCGCCGCGGCCGTACTGTGGCCTGCGCGGTCGCCGACGCCCGTGACGAGCAGCCGACCGCTCTCGCCGGCAACGCCGTCGCCGCGCGATCCATCCAGTGCCCAGCGGGCACGCCGTGCTGCCACCACACGATCCGGCCCGCGCCGAGTCCGCCGCCGATCGCCGCGCAGGCGCCGTACAGCTGCGCCTTCGCCTGCCAGTTCAACACCACGTCGGGCTCGTGGATGCGGATGATGCGGCTCAGACGCCGGATCGCACGGCCGCCACAGCGGGCCTCGCGCAACCGGCCGGCCTCGAGCCGGAAGGTCGTCACCCCCCGTTCGCGCACTTCGTGCTCGAACGGCCCCGACTCCAGAAACGCGACGCTGTAGTGCACGCGGTGGGGATCTGAATGACGCAGGAGCGTCCACAACATCGCCTCTGCGCCACCCAGGCGCTCGCGCCACGGCACGCACACGAGCACACGCAGCGGCTCAGACATCGAGGTAGGTGCGCAGCCGTGAGACAAGTACCGGCCAGTCGAACTCACGCTCGTAGAGCTTGCGTGCCGCCCGACCAAGGTCGCCGCGCCGCGCCGCGTCCCGGCCCAGGTCAGTCACTACGCGCGCCAGCCGATCGGACTCGTCGACGCCGACGAGCAGCAGGCCGGATGCGCACTTGAGGACGTCGTCGGTCAGATGTCCCGCGGTCCCGACCACCGGCACAGCGTGCTGGAGCGCCGCCATCACGCTTCCCCGGCGAGTCGAGACGCCGTCCATCAGCGAAGCCAGGAAGATGTCACTGGCGGCGAACTGTCGTGCGAGGTCATGCTCGTGCAGGAACCCGGTTCGGCGCAGGGTCACATTCCTGGCAAGCGCAGCCTCGCACCGTTCCCCGGGTCCCAGGTCGAGCAACAGCACCGACGCCGCCGCCGCACCGGCGGCACGTGCTGCTCCCAGCACCTGCTCTGGCAGCCGTCCGGGATGCCGCAGCCCGAGACAGCTGAGCACAAGCGTGTCGGTACCGGCGCCGAGGCGCTCGCGCTCCGCCTCGCGCTGGGCGCGAGCGTCGGGGAGATTCGAGGCGACCGGCAGGTGGTGGACGGGGCGACCGCACGCGGTCCGGCGCAGCCGCTCAGTCCAGCGCTGGATCGAGCAGAGCTGGACGTCGGCCGCCGCTTGCACGGCGATCAGCTGTGCACGCTGCCAGCTGCCCATCATCGCCCAGCTTGGGCTGCGCAGATCGACGTAGGTCTCGTGGAACATGACCGCGATCCGCGGTCGGCGCCGCTTGCGCCGCAGCCCGGCGAGGAAGAGCGGCAATCGGGGCGCAAACCCCCAGCGCCCGAACGAGAACGGGTTGTACTGGACGAGCAGCGCATCGAGATCGGCCGCGCGGAGCCCGACGCGGTCGCTGGCACGCGGCGGGCCCCGGGTCCAGAGCAGCAGGTCGGTGTCGACTGCCGCTGCGCGCAGCGCCGCGAGCAGTCGGCGCGTGTAGTCGCGGATGCCGTCGGCCCGCCCTGTGCGATCGGCGAGGACCAGGCCCACACGTCCGCGGGGAGCGAGCTCAGCCATGGGCAATCGCGGCCGCCGGCTCGCGCGGACGCGCGTCGAGGTGGTCCGATGCGGGGTCGGGCACGAGCGAGCGGCGGTCCGCCAGCCACCAAGCGATCACGCCCGCGGCCAGCCATAGATACGGCGCGTTCGGGCTCGATGTCGTGTTGACGCCGATGAACCAGTTGACGGCGAAGCCGAACAGGGGAGCGGCGAGACCCGCCATCAAGATCACCGTCTGGCGCTCGCGCTCGCGCCGGAGCCCTTTGACCACCGTCGTGCACAACGCCGCCTGAAACCCCAGGAACAGCAACAGGCCTGGAACCCCGAGTTCGACGATCAGAAACGTGAACTGACTCTCGGCGTCGTACTTGGTGACGACTCCGCCCGCCTTGCCGGCGGCCGGTCCGACGGTGCCGAGGCCGGCGCCGAACGGGATCTCCCGCGCGTAGTCGAGCGTCAATGCCCAGGTAGCCGACCTCGAGCTGTAGATCGTCGCGGCGGCCTTGTCCGGCGCGATCGAGGAGTAGCGGTAGAAGGCAGTGCTGTGGTAGCCCCCGATCGCGATCACCGCGGCGCCCGCCATCGCCACGACCAGACACAGCGCCAACAACGCCCGTTTGGCCTGGCCGCCGATCGCCATCAGCCCCAGCATCGCGACGAGCGCGACGATCGCGGTGATCAAAGACGACCGTGACTCCGAGGCGACCACGCCGACCGCCGCGCCGACCAAGCCGAGCACGATCAGCAACATCAGCGATCGTCGTCGCCGATAGGTCATCAACAGTGCGATCCCCCCGGGGAGCGCGCATGCACCGAGGATTCCGCTGAACCCTTCGTCCGCTCCGAGCCCCGGAGGTCTGAGCTGCGGCTGTCCGTTGGCTCCCGCGAACAGCGTCGGCGAAGGCCCGCTGACCAGTCCGTTATAGCCAGGTCCCCAAGCGCCCAGCTCAGCCGGGCTGAGGGTGCTCTGGTACGCCGCGACCGCGCCGTTGATCGCCGCCACGGCCAGCAGCAGGGCGAAGAAGGCGTGCAGCGAGGCGTAGCTGCGCAGCAACGCATAACCGAGGAAGAACAGCGGCACGAACTCGAGGTGCTGACGGAGCGACGCGACCGCGTGCGTGATCGAGTGGTTGCCGGGGTTCGCCAGCTGGATGAGGACGACCGCGATCCAGGCGAGCACCCATCCGCCGAGCGCCGGGAGCCGCAGCGGCCCGCGCGCTCGCAGGACGACGCCGATCGCGACCGCATACAGGAGCACGTCGCGAACCAACGTGGCGCCTTGACCTGCGGTCTCCAGCCTCACGACCCCGTCGACCAGCCCGAGGTAGAGCAGCACGACCGCCAGCGCGAGCCGGGCGCGATGGGTGCTCACGCACCACGCCGGGATCGCGATCGCCAGTCCAACGAGCGGCAGCGGCACTCCCAGGCGTGGGGCCCGGGCGGCGAGCGCGATGCCGATCAGCGCTGTGACCAGACACGCGGCGCAGATCAGCGCCGCGCGCCGCAGGGATGCAATCCGGGGATCGCGCAGCGCGTGCGCCATCTCGGCCTACGACTCGGCCCCGACGTAATACGGGCGCCGCGCCTCCACGTCCTCGTGCACGCCGTTGGCGACGACGCCGACCACGGTCACGCCCTTGACTCGCTCGAGCGCCTGCCGGCAGCGCTTGGCGGCGTCACGGGTCGTGAAATCCGAGCGCGCAACGACGACCACGGCATCGACGCTGGTGGCGACCGGGATCGCGTCGGAGACCGCCAGCATCGGGGTCGAGTCGATCAGGACCATGTCGTACGCGGCCGCCGCCTCGGCCAGCGCGGCGGCGAACTTCTCGCTGCCCAACAGCGCGGCCGGATCCGAGGTCCCGCTGCCGCTGGTGAGAATGCGCAGCACGGGCGCGTCCCGGTCAAAGGCAGGCTCGAGATCCTCGCCTTGCACGTCCTGGACGGCCTCCGAGAGCGCGATCGATGAGCGCAGAACGTCTGTCAGCCCCGGCACGAGTGGGACGTCGAACAGTTCGTGGAGCATCGGGCGCCGCAGGTCGGCGTCGATTACGAGCACGCTGCGCCCGCTCTCGAAGTAGCCCAGCGCGAGGCTCTTGATCAGCGTGCTCTTGCCTTCTCCCGATACCGCGCTGGTCAACAACACGGTCCGCGGCGCGGCGGCCGCGCAGGTGCCGTGGTCGAGCATCGTGCGCAGGCCGCGCACGCCCTCCATGATCTTGACCGGAACGCGCGATCCGGCTCGCCTGACCGCGTATGCCCGGCGGCTGAAAGGAACGGCTGCCAACAGCGGCAGCCCGTACTCCGCTTCCACGGCCGGGTCCCGAAGGCGCCGGTCGAACGCCTCGAGTCCCTGGATCAGCACGCACGCCAGCACGAATCCGAGGACGCCGCCGAAGATCGCGTTGCGCAGCGGACTCGCGGTGCTGCGGTCACGAGGCACCGTCGCGGCATCCACCTGCTGCACGGGGGGTGGCGTCGCGGCGGCGAGCTGCAGAGTCTGAAGTTCGGTCTCGAGGTTGGCGCGCAGCTGCTGGTTGGCGAGCCTGCGCGGGAGCCTGGCGAGTTGGCTGTTGACGCTCGCCTCCTGATCGGCCAGCAGCTGTCGCGTCTGGGTCACGTTCAAGCGCGCAAACGCGCTCGCGAAGCCGTTCGCGAGATTCGCCGAATCCTGCGGAGTCCCGGTCGTCGCCGTGATCGTCACGAAATCCGAGTCCGACGACGGCGTGACGGTGATCGACGACAGCAGATCGCGCGGATCTCCGGTGTAGTCCAAGTGCCGAGCCACGCGCGCCGCGACGGCGGGGGTTTGCAGCAGCGTCGCCTCGTTTTGGAGCAGGCGCGACGGGTCGGTCTCGGGATCGGTGCCGACGACCTGGCTCGTCCCTGCCGACCGCACGAACAGCGTGGTGCTGGCCACGTACGTGGGACGCTGCTGGTTGTAGTAGTAGTAGGTGCCCGCGGCGGTCGCCGCCGTGATCAATGCGATCAGCCACCACCGACGGCGGAACGGCTCGAGTACCTGCCGAAAGTCACGATCTTGCGGTTGCATGGATGCCTTCCTCGGATCTGTGGACACGGATCAACCGCTACGCGCGGCGCAGCCAGCCTCGGTCACGAACGCACTGACTGCCGTTTGCTGTCTTGCGAAGTCGAACAGCTCGGGCCGGCACGGAACCCGCGCGCGCCGTGCCTCCACGTCGGACCTGTCGAGCGTGGTCAGAAAGTGGGCCATCGCGGTGACGTACTCGGGATCCCACGGCGCTCGACCTGCGAGTCGCCACAACCAGCCATCGTCGAGGTCGTATGCCACCGGCAGCTGCCCAGTGACGATCGGGACCCTCGCGTCGAGGTACTCGCTGAGCTTGGTCGTGTACCTGAGCGCGCCGACTTCGTCGAGGCTCTGCGGCAAGCTCGCCACGTCCATCGCGCACAACAGGCCGGCGACCTCGTCGCTCGGCACCGCACCCGTGAGCAGAACCCGCTGCCCCAGCTCGTCTCCCGCGATCCGCTCGAGCTGGGAGAAGCCTTCCCCGTCACCGACGATCAGGATCCGCACGTCCTGGCGCGAGGTTCGCCGGACGGCGTCAACCAGCTCTCGACCGTAGGTGTACGCCCGCCGGCGGTTCCAATTCAGCGAACCCGCGAGGCCGACGACCAGGGCATCGTCAGCGATCCCAAGCCGCCGGCGGCTCCGGATGCGCAGCTCGGTGCGCTGATGCTCGGACAGCACGTGCCGCGACCAATGGGCGGCGGTCACACCGCGTCTGGCGCCGAGCGTGATCGCCCGCCCGACGAGGTACGGCGACCAGCCGATGTAGCCCACCGAGAACTTGCACAGCAGGCGCTCGTACAGTCGGCCGGGGAGCGTCAGCCAAGGACTGATCAGCCCGAGGTGCGGCCCGACGGCATCCCCGCTGGAGAAGACGTAGCGGACGCCGCCCAAAGCTCGCGCCGCCAGGACCGCGGCGCCGCCGGCGACCCCGGTGCCCTCCATCACGACGACGTCGGGGCGTTCGCGCAACAGGCGCCGGAAGGCCGTCAGGCCCGACCGCGCCTTCCGGGTCCGGTCGAACTCGATCTTGTTCGCGCGCAGTGGCACGAGCAGCGCGGCGATCCGCGCCTCGTCGCCACTGCCGCCGCCCTGGGTGGCGAAATAGGCGACGTTCGGTGCTTCTGCGGAGTGCGTTTCGACGCTCACGTTCTGGTCCCCATCCGCTAATGCAACGAGCCCAACGGCTTCAGATTCCCGGCTGGGTTTTCGGTCTTGCCGGCCGCCTCGAGGACCTCGCGGTACAGCCGCGTCACGGCGGCCGCATGATGGTGCTGGCCGAAGCGGCCGGCTGCCGTGGCCCGCCCCGCGGCCGCCATCGCCTCGCACCGCGCCGGGTCTGAGAGCAGGCTGCTGATCGCGGCGGCGAGCTGGTCGGGCCGCCGCGGAGCGACGAGCAAACCGTCGACGCCGTCGCGGATGATCTCCGCCGGGCCGCCGATCGAGGTGGCCACGATCGGACTGCCGATCGCCATCGCCTCGACGACGGCGCGACCGAACGGCTCATCCCAGGAAGGCGCCACGGCGACGTCAGCGGCGCGCAGGATCTCGGGCACGTCCTCGCGCTCGCCGAGGAACCGGACCGCGTCATTGAGCGCGAGTTCGGAAACCAGCCGGTGCAGGCTGCGCAGGTAGGAGCGGTTGTCGTACCTGGTGGCGCGGGCCACGAACTTCGCCTCGCCGACCAGCAGGAGTACGGCCGACCGCTGCGTGCGACGGATGCGCGCCAGCGCCCGGATCGCCTCCTCCTGTCCCTTCCACGGAGTGATCTGGCCGACGAGTACGAGCGCGAGATCGTCTGGCCTGAGCGCCAGCCGCGCGCGGGCCGCGCGCCGGTCGATCCGCTCCGGGTTCAGGTGCGCGAGGTCGAACGGGTTGTCGATCACCGCCAGCCGCGGCGCGACCCGATCGGGGTCGAACGCGCCGGCGACATGTCGCGAAATCGCGATTACGGCCGCGCAGCGCGCCGCGAGCGAGCGCTGCAGTCGGCGGGTGAGCTCCGACGGCGGCAGGCAATCGCGTACGTGCAGAACGAGCGGTAGACGCAGCGCCCGCGCGACCGGCTCGGCGATCAGCCCAGCCCGAATCGAATTGGCATGCACCACCTCGACGCGCTCGGTGCGCGCCGTCCTCAGGACGCTCGCGGCCGCGACGGCCATCGCCCCGAGCGCGATCGGCGTGTGGACCGGGTGCAGCTTGAGGCTGCCGGCGCACTCGGCGATCGCCACGACGTCGTGGCCGTGCCGCGCCGCGTGCTCGTGTAACGGCCCGGCCGGACACGCAAGACGTGTCTCGACATCGGGCGCGACTGCGTCGAGCAGGCTCAGCAGCGAGCGCTCGGCCCCCCCGACGAGGCCGGTGTGGTTGACGTACAGAACCCTCACGCGCGCCCCGCCGTCTCGGTCAGGAGTTGCTCCACGCGCCCAGCGATCTTCGGCCACGCGAACGCACGCGCGTGCTCGCTCCCGGCGGCTCCCATCCTGGCGGCACAGCGGCGGTCGGTCAGAAGCCGGCTGAGCGCCTGCGCCACCGCGCCATGGTCGGCGGGGTTGACGAGCAGGCCGGTGGTGCCATCGACAACCGCATCGAGCGCGCCGCCGACGCGGCCGGCGATCACCGGGAGCCCGTGCACGCCGGCCTCGAGATAGACGATTCCGAACCCCTCGCCGCCGCCGTTGGGGGGCAGCCGGCTCGGCATCGCGAACACGTGCGCGCGGTCGAGCAGCTGATCGCGACGCTCATCGCTGACCGCACCGTGCAGTCTGATCGCGTCGCGCACGCCCTCGAGCTCCGCGAGCCGCTCGATCTCAGCGCGCAGCGCGCCATCGCCGACGATCGCCCAACGTGCCTCGGGGACCCGCGAGCGGACGAGCGCCAGCGCCCGGACCATCACGTCATGACCCTTGTAACTGTCCTCGATCCGCGCGACGGTGACGATCGTGGGGGTGGCCAGACGCGGCTGCGTCGGGAGCTCGTGCCAGTCGACTCCCGGCGGGATCACGGTGACGCGGCCGAGGTCGGCGCCGGCGGCCGCGGCCAGCGCGGCCGTGTGCTGGCTGACGGCGACGATTCGGTCCGAATGGCGGATCGCGAAGCGGGCCAGGCGGGGGCTCGCCGCGACCTCCTTGGCGTGCAGGTAGGTGACGACCGGGATCGATAGGGCACGGCGGATCGCCGCTGCCGCCGGGCCGGCGACGATGTGCATCGCCAGGACCACGTCGGGTCGGAAGCGGCGCGCCTGGACCACAGCGCCCGCATCGAGGCGCACGATCGCGAGCCGATGGACGCGCCCGGCAGCGACGCGGCGGACGTCCAGATCCTGGCCGGCGTCCCACTCCGGGGCGCCGGCGGCATCGATCGTCAGCACCCGGCTCGTGACGCCGCTGAACCCGGTCACCAGGCGGTGCGCGACGCGCTGGATGCCGCCCGGCTGGGGCGGGAAGTCCGGGGTGATCATCAGCGCTCGCAGCCGGGTCATCGGGCCGTTGCCCCGGTTGGCGGTGGGGGCGCCGCCAGCTCCACGGTCGCCGGTAGCCCGCTGGTCGTTGCGTCGTCGTCGGCCAACGCGGTCGCCAGTAGGCCCTCGGCCGGATCGAGCAGGACCGCCGCGGCGTCCTTGCGCGAGCGGACGCCGAGCTTGCGCAGCGCCGCCGTGACATGCGTCTTGACCGTGCTCTCCGCCAGGTAGAGGCGGGCGGCGATCTCGCGGTTGGTCAGCCCGGCGACGAGCAGGGCGAGCACCTGCTTTTCGCGGTGGGAGAAGGTCGGCTTGGCGACCAGCCGCCGGGTCCCGCGCGGCGCACAGACGAGCCCCGCGACCGCCGCGCGCACCGCGGCGGCGAGCGTCGTGTCGGCGTCCTGCTCGGCGACGAACGCCGCTGCGCCCGCGTTCAGCGCCTGACGAGCGAGCGCGCCGCTGGGGTCACGGGCAACGACGACGACCCGTGCGTCACGCGCATGGCATTGCAACCAGCGCACCGCACTCAGGCTCTGCGGCCGGCGGAGGTCACAGGCCAGCACGATCACGTCGGGCGTCGCTTGCGCCAGCACATGCACTCGGCGGATCTCGACCACACCGGTATTCGGCTGCAGGCCGTCGACGGCCAAGATCGATGAGAGCGCCGTCAGTCGCCGCGCGCCGTCATGGACGAGCGCGAGCCGGAGCTCCGGCGCGCAGTGCGCTCGCGGCAGGGCGATCAAGGGATCAGCGGCGCGATCGCGACCGACACGGCGATGTCCCGCTCAGGCCGCCACCAGCCGGCGGGCGCGGCGCGTGGCCGGCACCGACTCGAGGCGCTCGAGCTCCCGCTGCAGCGCGCGGCGTCCGCGGTGATGCAGGCCGTTGACGGAGCCTCTCGTTCTGCCCATCCGGTCGGCGATCTCCTCGGGCGTCCAGCCCGCAACGTGGCGCAGGAACACCACCTGGCGCTGGGTCTCGGGAAGCGCGGCGAGCGCCGCGCGGACGGTGGGCCCCCGATCCATGTCCGCGCCCGAGCTCGTTTCCGGATCGAGCACGGTCTCCATTGGCAACAGCCGATTGGCTCGCATGTGGTCAATCGCGACGTTGCGCGCCAGCGGCAGCAGCCAGACGAAGAATGGCACCCCCCGGTCGTCGTACTTGGAGAGCTTTGTCAGCACCTTGGCGAACACGTGCTGGGTGATGTCTTCGGCCTCGTGGTCGTCGTGAACCATCGAGCGCACGTAGCCGTAGACGTTGTCCGAATAGGTGGCGTAGAGGTAGCGCAGCGCCTCGTGGTCACCGTCCTGTGCGCGGCGAACCGCCACCCGCGTCTTGCTCTTGGTCGCGGCTGACTCGTCTAGCGCTGTTCCGCTCTTGAAGCCGACTTGCCCCGGCGTTCGCGCGAATGCTTCCTGGATCACTGCTCTGTCCCCCTTGCTAGAGCTCTGGAACGTGGTGGCTCAGTGAAGCCCCGGGCGCATGGGCGCACTAGAGGGAAATTGGCTATGGCAGAGGACGGCCTACGCGAGGTGCGCCGGTCGGTCGATCGGACCATTGGCATTGCGCGTGTCCGGGCCATTGGCCACGCGCATAGCTCGACGGTCGCGCCGTCCGTTACACACGTCCGCCGAGCAGGCTCGGGCGCCGCCCGCGCAGGCGTGGCCGCCCGCGTGGACTCGCTACGCCCGCCGGGCTACGGCGTCTTGTTGATGGTGAAAGTGCTCGTGCCGACCTTGCGGCCGTAGCGCCCGGCGGACCGGTTGCCGTAGCCCGGCCAGACATACCAGCGATACGTACCGGGCTTGAAGTGGTAGCGGTGGCGGCGGAACCGCCAGTTCGCCTGCAGCTGGAGGCGGGCGGACCCGGGCCACATGCTCAGCACCTTGCGCTTACCCCGGAACAGCTGAACGTTGTAGTAGCTGGCTCCCCGCACGGCCGTCCAGCGCAGCAACGGCGGCGCGGTCATCTGTGCCTCCGGCGTCGGCGCCAACAACCGGAGCCCTGGCCGGACGACGATCGTGTAGACGGCGCGGTTGCCGGCCGCGTCCAGTGCGTTCAGCGTGTACCGGTAGCGGACGCCGTTATTGACGCGCTGATCGCGGAACGAGGTGTTGATTCCCTTGTAGAGGACGCTCCGCCGTTTGCCGTGCAGACCCGGCCGACGGATCAGCTCGAACCTCGATGACGGCGCGACGTCGCTCATCCGCCAGTTGACCACCGTGATCCGGTCACCGGTTTCGGCGCTCATGCCGAGCGTCGGCGCGGTCGCGGCGTAGGCGAACGGGGCGCTGGTGGCCGTCACGGTCTTGCCGGCGTTATCGGTGCAGCTGCCGCTCACCGTGGCGCTCGGCGTCGACGGGCCGGAGTAGATCGCGCTCGTACACGACGCGATACCCGAGAACGAGCTGCCGCTGAAGGCGATCGTGGCGGGGTGGTTGTACCAGCCGTTCGAGTCGGGGCCGCGGGTTGGCGCGCCGGCGACGGTGGGGTTCGTGATCTCGACGTGGATCGGTTGGGTTACCGCGGATGTGCCCTGCGGCCCTTGCACGGTGCAGGACAGCGACCCGGAGAAGTCTCCCGGTGAAGGAATGTTCTTGGCATCCGCCCCCTGTCGGGATTGCTTCCATCCATCGGGCTCCAGGTCCAGCTGACGACAACGTGCTCGTGTACCAGCCCGAACCGCACGCCGCGGTCTTGCCGGCCGAAGTGCACAACGCGGTCACGGTGTACGAGACGCCGACGCCGAGGACGCCGCGAACAGCGACACCCCCACCGCGACCGCGGCCACGCCCAGCGCGATCCGACGCCGGCTCCTCATGGACCTCCGAGCTCCCATCCCTCCGCGCGGATCCGCGCGAGCAGCCTCAGCAGCGTCGCGCTCGCGACCACCAATACGCCGAGCGCCAGCGCGCTGAGCAGGAGCATCGTCCCGTCTGAATTGGACAGGGGGTCGCGGGCGGCGCTCAGCGCTGAGGGCAGGTGATCGAGCCGCCTAGCGAGGCCGAACGGGAGCTCGACGCTGGTGTGCCGAACCGACCGGTGCGCCGTAGCGGCCGGCCGTGAGGTCTTGCGCTCGCGCTTTGACCGCTGGACCCGCGGCTGTGGCGCGCGAGCGACGTGGTGCGCCGTCGCGCTTGAGGTGGCCGCACCCGATGACCCGACCGACGAGGACGCGCCCTGCGAAGACCCGGTTTGTGAAGACCCGCCCTGCGAAGACCCGCCCTGCGAAGACTCGCCCTGCGAAGACTCGCCCTGCGAAGACTCGCCCTGTGGAGCCTCGGCCGCACCCGAGGAGCCGGACGTTGACTGGCTGCTGTGGTCAGATCCCGAGGTCGTCGCCGGCTGGGGCGAGGGCGAGCTGGTCGCGGAGCTGGGCTGAACCTGTGGCGCCGCATCGGGCTGCGTCCCTGCATGGGAGCTCGCCGGGGCCGGCTCGGGCCCGGGTGACGCATCCGGTTGTGCCCCCCCGCCGGATGCATTGGCGGCCATCGGCACGAGCAGCGCCACGGCGAGAACGGCGATGATCGTCGCGCTGAGCCGGACGAGCGCCGGAGTGCGACGAGCCGTTAGCCGAGGGGCCAGCGACATCCGCGGTGCCCGCAAATCCGATCGTGTCGCTCTGAGCATCTAGCGCATTCCCCCCGGATCACTGCTGACGCCACCCCGGATGCGGACGATACGGCACCGATGCCAGAAGATCAACATTGGTGAGGTATGGCACGGTCATCGCACGAACCATGCGCGGGAGTCAAGCCTCGCCGCTTGCGGCCCGGGATACGCCTTCCTCGCCTACGGACCACGGTCGGGCGCCGACGAGCTCCATGAACGCGGCGCCCTCCGGCGTCAGCTCTTTGACCTGCGAGTGCAGGGCGTAGATCGCACGCGCCATTGGCTGCAGGCCCAGCAGCCGAAACGTGACCAGCTGGCCGCGCTGCACGCTCTCGCGCACGAGCAGCCGCGACGTGAAACTGACCCCGAGACCGTCAGCGACCACGCGCGTGATCGCGTCATATGAGTCGAACACCCAGACACGAGTGGGACGGAAGCCCGCGCCCCGCAGACAGCGCTCGGTCACACTGCGCGTGCTCGACGACTCCGAGCCGACCAGCAGGGTGTGGCGGGCCAGCTCGCCCAGCGTCACACCGCCGTCATCGAACCTGACGACGCCGGGAGCGGCGATCCCCACAAGCTCGTCCGAGACCATCTGGCGGCAGGTCACAGGCTCTCCGATCGGGACCTCCCCGGCGAACCCGATCTCCGCGCCGCCGCGGACGACCTCCTGGATCACGCTCCGGCTTGGCGTCGTTCGCAGGTTGACGGTCACTCCGGGGTAGCGCTCGGAGTACGTCCGCAGGATGGACGGGAGCAGATGCAGACTGGGGGTGAGCGTCGCCGTCAACGACAGCTCGCCGCCACACCGACCGTCGAGCGCGTCGAGTGCACGCCGCATGCTGTCCAGCGTCGCGAGCATTCGGTCCGCGTGCGAGGCGACGACCTTCCCGGCCGCGGTCAACCGGCTGCCGCGCCCGTGCCGGGTCACCAATCGCTCGCGGGTCGCCGTTTCGAGCGTCCGGAGGTGCATCGATGCTGACGGCTGGGTGATCGCGCACGCGTGGGCCGCCGACGAGATCGATCCGGTGCGTTCAATCTCGAGCAGGAGCCTCAGCCGGAGCGGATGGACATTCTCGAGCGCAAGCTCCCGCATGCCGCCGCCGAGATGGACGACGTTCTTGGCCGGGGATGAGGGCGGTGCCGGCCCGGCTGTGAGGACAGCGGCATCGGTGGAGGAGAGGGCGGCTCCGGTCGCGCGTGGCCTATGCACGATCCGCGGCCTACGTGCCACGCATCGCTCCGTCGGCCGGCCCGCTCGCGGCGGCGCCGGCGACGAGATCGGCGAGTGCATCGCGCGCCGGTCCGGTGACACGATCATCGCCGGAGCTCTCGGCCCGGCGATAGGCGGCCTCGGCGGCGGGGAGGTCCCCCGCCTCCTCCAGAAGCACGGCGAGGTTGAACGTGCCACTCGCCTCGCCGCGTCGATCCGCCCGCCGGTAGGCGGCCTTCGCGCCGGTACGGTCACCTCGCTGCTCGAGCAGCACGCCGAGGTTGGAGGCGGCCGCAGGGTGGCCGCGTTCGTCGGCGCGGCGGTAGGCGGCCTCGGCGCCGGCCAGGTCCTCGGTCGCCTCGCGCAGCACGGCGAGGTTGAAGGCGCCGTTTGCGTCTCCGCGTTGGTCGGCCCGCTCGTACGCGGCCTCGGCTCCGGTGGCGTCACCGCGCTGCTGGAGCAGCACGCCGAGGTTGGAGGCGGCCGCGGCGTGGCCGCGTTCGTCGGCCCGACCGTAGGCGGCCTCCGCGCCGGCAGGGTCATCGCTCTGCTCGAGCTGTAGTCCGAGTTTGAAGAGAGAGTCGATGCCCATGGGCTGCGCCTCGGCACCTCTCGGGGCTCGGTCGCGGCCGCGGTGTCCGTTGGCGCGCGCGCTCGGGACCGGAGCCGAATCCGTTCTAACGCGGGCGTCGCCGTTCACGCCGGCGGGGGGCTTTGCTGGCTGGTGAGCCGCGGCGCGCTCGTCGGCTACTTCGCGCTTGGGGGCTGCGTCGCGCTCGGGGGCTGCGTCGACGCTTGGGGCGCGTCGCGCTGGGGGCGCTCGCGCTTGGCTGCCGCCTGGCGCTCGGGTGCCGGAACTGTGGCTCGCTCGGCGTCGGGGGGTTGCTTTGGCGGTCGTGCACCGGCTGCGGCGGCTTGCGCTCCACGCTCGGCTTTAGGCGTCCTGCGCCCCGGCAAGCCGCCAGCGCTGCGCCGCCGCTCGTAGAGCAGCATTCCGAGCGCAGCCGCCAGCAACACTGCCGCCAACAACCAGAGGACGATGATCCAGCCGGTTTGAGTCGTGTGTCCGGCGTGCCGGGTGGGGCTGGATGGGGTTGGGCCATGGGCGGGCGGATTGGGCGTCGTTCCGGCCGGCGGCGCGGGCGCCGCCGGGGCGGCGGGCGCCGATGACGTCGGCGCAGGTGCACTCGGCGCTGCCGGGGTCTGCGTCGGGCGCGGCGCTGGACCGCGCCAACCCAGAGCGGCCAGGGTCCGTGGTCCAGCTACGCCGTGGTCGGGCAGACCGTGGGTCGCTTGGTACCGGCTGACCGCCAGCGCGGTCAGCGGGCCGAAGAACCCGTCGATCGGCCCCGGCGAGATGCCGGACTTCGCGAGCAGCCGCTGGAGGTGGCGCACGTCGGACGAGCCGCTGGGATAGCCGGCCCCGGCACGTAGGACGATCCCGCCGCGTGTCAGCGCCGCCAGCGTATGGGGCCCCGCGATGCCGTCGACCTGGAGCCCGTGGGCAGCCTGATATCGCATCACCGCCTGCTCCGTCAGCGGGCCGTAGCGGCCATCGATCGGCCCCGGCGGATAGCCGGCGCCCGCGAGTCGGGCTTGCACGCTTCGGACCAGGGGCGAGCCGACCGGCCCGTAGCCGGTGCCGGGCTGCACGATGGTGCCGCGGGCGACGCTCGCCGACAGGATCACTACCTGAGAGCCACCGCGGTCAGTCTGCGCCCGAGCTGGGGCTGCAGCGAAGCACGAAACCGCAAACGCGAGAAGCGTGGCCGTCACTACCGACCCGCCGACATACGTTTGGGTACTTGTTCGCCGACTCATCTGATCTGCGCTGAAGCTCGCTTTGTGTCCTGTACCTTGCGCTCCTGCTGGTTATCTCCCCAACAATCACCTATCCGATCCCTTTTGCACAGTGGTTGCGCATTGCTACTCTGCGATATCGAGCCAGTCGAGAACCCGGGGATTACACGAGTGGGCTTGACGACGAGGGGGTTGAGGTAGTGGCGCGGTCGGGACCGGTTTCTGACGCGGTGTCGCGCGAGCGCCTGATCGCCTCTCACCTTCCACTCGTCAAATCGATCGCCCGCCGGCACGTCGGCAAGGGCGAGGAGCTCGATGATCTCGTGCAGGTGGGCGCCGTCGGGCTCCTCAAGGCCAGCGACCGGTTTGACGCCAGCCGGGGCGTTGGTTTCGCCGCCTTTGCGTCGCCGGTGATCGAGGGAGAGATCCAGCACCACCTGCGCGATCGGACGAGTCCGGTCCGAATCCCGCGCGGGCTCGATCGCGTCCGCACGGACGTTCGCCGTCGTGGCGGCGAACTCGAGTCCAAGCTCGGGCGCCCAGCGACCGTGCCGGAGCTCGCCTCGGCGCTCGGCCTGCAGCAGAGCGATATCGAATCAGCCCTCACCGCTGAAAAGGCTCGGAGCTCAGTCGCGATCTCGTCTGAAGCGCAGCAGGACCCACGGTCAGCCGATGCGAGCGCGCCTGCGTCTACCGAGGATCGGCTCCTGCTTGCCGCGAGCATGCGTTCCCTGAGCGAGCGCGAGGGTCGAATCGTGCTCCTGCGCTTCCACGCTGACATGACCGAACGGCAGATAGCTCGTGAGGTCGGCCTCTCACAGGCGCAGGTCTCGCGCCTGCTCAAGGGAGCACTGGCGAAGCTGCGCGACGAGCTTGCGAACCCGACCGGCAGTCCGAACGCGTCCGGTATCACCAGCGATACCAAGCCGAAAAACCCCAACACAGCGGGCACATCTACAATCAGCGCCGTGGGCACGCCTTCCACCGGGGGCCAGGCCAGCAGCCTCACGCTCGCCGAGTATCTCGACCTTCCATACCGCTTGGAGGTGACGCCGGAGCGCGATGGGGAACGCTCGTGGTGGACGGCATCGGTGGACGAGCTGAGCGGCTGCGTGGCCCGCGGGGACACTGCCGACGAAGCCGTCACCAATCTCCGCCCGGCGATGGAAGCGTGGTTCACGGCCGCGCTCGCCGAACACCGCGCGATCCCCCTCCCGAGTAAGCGGGCCGGTTCGCGGTCAGCTGACAGTTACAGCGGGCGGTTCCTCGTGCGGATGCCCAAGACGCTGCATGCGCAACTCGCCCAGGCGGCGGAGGCGCGGCAGGTGAGCCTCAACCGGTTCGTCACCGACCTTCTGTCGGCGGCCGTGGAGCGCGGTGACTCGGGCGAGCCGACCGCCGCAGGCCAGGGACCGGACGTCGGTGGTGACGCTGCGACTGGCTCGGCTCGCGCGGCTCCGCGTTCGATCCGCGTGGCGCTGGCGACCAATCTGGCTGTCGTCGTCCTCGCCGGGATCGTCGCGATCGTGCTCTTGGTGCTCGCGATCGCGCACGGGATCTAGTCAGACGGCTACCGGTTCCCGGGCGCCGGCGCTCCTCTAGCCTGCGCCACCGGTCGGCACAGCGACGGCGAGCGGGAAGTGTGCTCCGGTGAGCCCTTCGGAGACATCCCACAGCCGCGCCGCCACGGCCACGTCCCGTGCGGCCTTGGACCGTTCGACGAGCTTCGGCGCACCACGCTGCTCCATGAAGCCGCCGGGGCCGGCGAAGCTGTTGCCGGGCACGTCGGCGACGGCGGCGTACAGCGTCGGCAGGGCGCCGCCGTCTTCGTCCTGGGCGAGCAGACGGTTGGAGATCCGGTTGATGAAGTCCATCGACCGGCGTCCGCTGTGGAACTGCAGGTTGGTGGCGGCGTAGCCGGGATGCGCCGCCGTGGCGATCACGGTCGACCCCGAAGCCGTCAGCCGGCGCTGCAACTCAGAAGTGAACAGGAGGTTGGCGAGCTTGGACTGGCCGTAGGCGCGCCACGCCTTGTAGGGCTTGCGCTCCCAGTTGAGGTCGTCGAAGTCGATCGTCCCAATTCTGTGGCCCGTGGAGGAGACGGTCACCACCCGCCCTGTGACGTCCTCGAGCAACAGGTTGGTGAGCGCGAAGTGGCCCAGATGGTTGGTCCCGAACTGCAACTCGAAGCCGTCGGCGGTGCGGCTGAGGGGCGGCACCATCACGCCGGCGTTGTTGATCAGAAGATCGATCGGCCCGTCCCAGTCGGCGGCGAACTGCCGGACCGACGTCAAGGCTCGCGAGGTCGAGGGGGCGAACCTCGGTGCTGCCCTGGATCGAGGCGGCCGCCTGGGCGCCCTTGCCGGTGTCACGAACAGCGAGGACGACGTGCGCGCCGGCCCCGGCCAGGGCCCGCGCTGCCGCCCTGCCGATGCCGCTGTTGGCGCCGGTGATGATCGCGGTGTGGTTATCGAGGCTGGGGAGTGATGAGGCGGTGAAAGTTGTCATGGACAACAATGTAGACGATGACAACAATGCTGTCAATGGCCACATCGTCCGCTACGCTCCCGCGTGCAATGTCCGAGCGCCGCCCCTACCACCACGGCAATCTCCGCACGGCGCTGCTCGACCAGGCGCAGCAGACCGTGCGCGAGCGCGGCGTCGAACAGCTGTCGCTACGCGATCTCGCCCGGCAGATCGGCGTCAGCCACGGCGCGCCGCGGCGACACTTCGCCGACCGCCAGGCGCTGCTCGACGCGCTCGCCCAGGCCGGCTTCGAGCGGCTGGGCTCCGAGCTGCGCGCCGCCGTGGACGCGGCCGGCGATGGATTCGAGGAGCGGCTGCGCGCGACCGCGGCGGCGTACGTCCAGTTCGCGACCGAGGACGCCGATCTGCTCGAGCTGATGTTCGCCGGCAAGCACCGCGACCCGACCGGCGCGCTCGCCGAGGCCGCCGATCGGGCGTTCGCGGTGATGCTCGACCTGATCGTCCAGGGTCAGGCCAACGGCGCGCTGCAGCCGGGTGATCCCGAGCGCGTCGGACTCGTCCTGTTCGCGACCATCCAGGGGATCGCCGCGCTCGTCACGGCCGGGCTGGTGGCGCCCGACCAGGTCACCGGGCTCGTGGCCGACGCGACCACGTACTTCCTGCGCGGATCGCGGCCGGCCGCGTCTTAGCGAGAGGCGTCGCCGACCCGTGAAAGGGGGCCCGTCGTCCTAACGCGAACGACGCTCCCAGCGCTTGGCCCAGGCGTCGAGCGGCGCCAACGCCTCGAGCAGCTCTCGGCCGTGAGCGGTCAGGTGGTACCCGGACGACGGCTCGGCGGCAACGATCTCCGCGTCGCGCAACTCGCGCAGCCGATCGTTGAGCACGCTCGAGGAGACCCCGCCACACCGGTCCTGCAGCTCGCGGAAGGTGAGGGCTTGTCCGTCGCGCAGCTCCCACAGCACGCGCAGCGCCCAGCGGCGCCCGAGCAGATCGAGCAGCGCCATCACCGGCCGTCCGGTCCGCGAGCCGCGGACGGGCTCGCCGGGATGCGGAACGGACTTGCGCGCTTTGGATTTCGAAGCTACCATGTGCCTCCACGTTCGCTCTGATTTTCGAAGCAGGAGGATAACGACATGGCTGAGACCGCGATGACCGGGCCGAGGATCGCCCCGCTGCAGCCGCCGTATGACCCCGACACCGAGTCGATGTTGCGCAAGTGGATGCCGCCCGGGAAGCCCGCTCGAGCCGCTGGCGCTGTTTCGCACGCTCGCCGTGCACGACGAGCTGAGCTCGAGGATGCGCCCGCTCGGCGGCGGCATCCTCGGCCACGGGCGCATCGCGCCGCGCGACCGCGAGATCGTCATCCACCGCACCTGTGCCCTGACCGGTGCCGAGTACGAGTGGGGCGTGCACGCGGTCGCGTTCGGCAAGCCGCTGGGCCTGACCGACGAGCAGCTCGCGGCGACCGTCAACGGGACCGCCGACGACGCGGTCTGGTCAGAGCGCGATGCGCTTCTGATCGCGCTCGCCGACCAGCTTCACGAGCGCTGCGACGTCTCGGACGAGCTGTGGACGAAGTTGTCCGCGCACTTCGAGCCCGATCAGCTGCTCGAGCTCGTGATCACGGCCGGCTGGTACCGACTGCTCGCCTACGTGATCAATGCCGCCCGCGTGCAGCGCGAGCCGTGGGCGGCGCGGTTCCCGTAGCGGCGATCACTCCGCGGGCCGGCGCGCCGCGCGCGTCGCCAGCTCCGAGCGGTTGCGCAGGTTGAGCTTGGCGTAGACGTGCGAGAGGTGGACCTTGACCGTGCCACGGGAGATGAACATCCGCCGCGCGATCTCCGGATTGGTCAGGCCTTGGGCGGCGAGCTCGACCACCTGGAGCTCGGTCGGGGTGAGCGATTCCCAGCCGCCGGCTGGGCGCTTGCGCGCGCCGCGCGCGCGGCGCAGCCAGCCGATCGCGGCATCGGTCTCGAGCGCATGTCCCGCCGCCCACGCCTGGTCGTAGCCATCCTCGCCGAGGGCGGACCGGAGGTGGGCCGCGAGCGCGTCGACGGCAGCCTGCTCGCGCTCCCAGCGCACGTGACCGAGCTGATCGAAGGCGCGTCTGCGCGGCGCCGGCGATCCGCGCCGACTCCTCGAAGCTCTCGAGCGACGCGGCGGTGACGGCGAGGACGTCGAACACGGGCGCGACCAGCGGGCGATACCCACGTTCGACAGCGGTTGCGAGCGCTTCGTGTGCAAGGCGCTCGGCTTCGCACCGGGCTGCCTCCGGCGAGCGCTACGGCCGCCAGCTGGGTGCGCCCGGCGGCGCCGTAGAACGGGTTGCCGAGTTTGCCGTCGGCGATCTCGGTCGCCGCCCGAGCATGGCCGCCGGCGCCATCAAATTCTTCCAGCGACAGCTCGATGCGGCCCAGCAGTGTCAGCGCGATGACGGTCCCGTACGGGCCACCGCTCGCGCCCGCTCGAGACGTACTCCGACAGCGACGCGCGCGTCTGCTCAAGCTCGCCCGCCGCTGCCCGCGCCGCGAACGTAGCCAGCTCGAGCCAGGGGATCGCCAAACCAGCGCCGGCGGCGATCGATCGCTCGGTCACCGGCGCGAGCTCGGCCAGGACCTCGACTGCCGCGCCGTGGTCGCATCGCGTGAGCGCCCGCGAGGCGTGCGTCGCGCCGGAGCTGACCGGCTCGCCGACCGCGTCCGCGCGCTCGATCGCGCGCGCAAACAGCTCGAGCGCCTCGTCGTCGCGTCCCTGCAACTGCGCCACGGCAGCCGAGACCCCACCAGTGCCAGGCTTCGCACTCGGCGTATCCGTTGCGCTCGAGGACCGCGAACGCCTCCTCCCACACGCCGACCGCTTCCGGGTCGGCCTGCATCACGAGCGTGCTCGCGAGGATCTGGGTGGCGTCGACGAAGCACCAGTCATCGCCGCTCTCGAGCGCGAAGCGCGCGCGCCTGCTCGAGGCCTGGCCTCGCGCCGGCGGGGTCGGGGAACATGTAGACGGTTCCGAGTACGTCGAGCGCCCGGGCGGCCGTCGAGATGTCGCCGGTCTGGTTTGCGCGCTCGAGCGCCTCGCTCGCGCTCGCCACCGCCTCTTCGTAGCGACCGGCGTAGACGAGCAGGTAGCCGCGCGCCCAGAGCACGCGCGCTCGCAACCCGCTGTGTTCGGACCCGGGCGCCGCGAGCGCGCGGACATAGGCAGCGTCGGCCCTGGCGAAATTGCCCCGGAGCTTGAACCAGAACGTCAACGCGTTACAGAGCCGGAGCGCACGCTCACCGTCGCTCTCGACGGCACGATCAAGCGCGACCGCGAAGTTCCCGGCTTCGAGGTCGAGCACGTCCAGCCAGGCCGGCTGCTCGGCGACGTGGAGCTGGGGCGCGATCTGCTCGGCGATCGCCAGGTAGGTCTCGAGGTGACGGTCACGTAGTTCGTCGCCTTCCCCGGCCTCGTGAAGCCGATCGAGCGCGTACTGGCGCACCGTCTCGAGCAGCCGGTAGCGCATCGAGGTGCCGCGCTCGTCGACCGTCACCAGCGACTTGTCGACGAGCGCGGTGAGCAGGTCGAGGATCGCGAGTCGCTCGAGGCCGCCGCCGGCGCACACCCGCTCGACGGCGTCGAGCGTCCAACCGCCGGCGAACACCGCGAGCCGCCGCAGCAGCACGCGCTCGTCGTCGCCGAGCAGCTCGTGGCTCCAGTCGACCGACGCGCGCAGGGTCTGCTGGCGCGCCATCGCCGAACGCGATCCGCCGGTCAGCAGCCGGAACCGGTCCCCGAGGCCGGCGGCGATCTGTTCGACGCCGAGTACCCGAACGCGGGCGGCGGCGAGCTCGATCGCGAGCGGGATCCCGTCGAGGTCGTGACAGATCTGGGCGATGGCGGGCGCGTTCTCGCGGTCGACGGCGAAGTTCGGGCGCACTTGGATCGCGCGCTCGATGAACAGGCGCACGGCGTCGGACTGCGCCAGCGCCTGAACCGGTTCGGTGCGGATCTCGCGCGGCAGCGACAGCGAAGGGACCCGCCAGACGGTCTCCCCGGGTACGCCGAGCGGCGCCCGGCTGGTCGCGAGCACGGTCAGCCCGTGGCATCCGCGCAGCAACGCCTCGGCAGCCCGTGCGCTGTGATCGAGCAGGTGCTCGCAGTTATCCAGCACGACCAGCGCGCGCGACTGCTCGAGGTGGGCGATCGCGGCCTGCAGCGAGGACTGCCCGGGTAGCGGCCGCACGCCGACGGTCTGCGCGATCGCCTGGGCGAGCGCGTCGCCGTCGCCGAGCGGAGCGAGCTCGACCCACCAGACTCCGTCCCGGAAACGCTCCAGCGTGTCGGCCCCGGCCTGCGCCGCGAGCCGCGTCTTGCCGCAGCCGCCCGCGCCGGTGAGCGTCAGCAAACGCGTCTCGCCGAGCATCCGCGTGACCTGCTCGAGCTCGAGCTCGCGTCCGACGAAGCTCGTCAGCTGATCGGGAAGGTTGTTCGCGACGATGTCGAGCGAGAGCAGCGGCTCGTGGGTCGTCGGCAGGTCCGGATGGGCGAGCGCGAACACGTGCTCCGGCCGCCCGAGGTCGCGGAGCCGATGGGAGCCGAGATCGGCGAGCGTGGCGCCCTCGGGCAAGTGCTCGACGACCAGGTCGTGTACGGCGCGCGAAAGAAGTGTCTGCCCACCGTTGGCGATCCCCCGCAGTCGGGCGCAGCGGCTCAAGGCGGCGCCGAAATAGTTGCCTTCATCGCGCAGCTGCGCCTCCGCCGTGTGCAGAGCGATCCGGACCGTCAGCTTGATTTCGCCCGGCCAGGCCTGCCGGGCGAGCGCGAGCTGAGCCTCGAGCGCGGCTCGCACCGCATCCGACGCCCGGGCGAACGCCCCCAAGACGCTGTCACCCTCGCCCTGCTCGCCCGGTCGTGCGCCGCCGTACCGGGCGATCGCCTCTGACAGCAACGCGTAGTGGATCGGCACGGCCTGCGCCATCGCCTCGGGATCGGCCTCCCACAGCCGCGTTGATCCCTCTATGTCGGTCATCAGGAATGTGACCGTGCCCGCCGGCAACGCGAGCGTCGTATCGACCGCCTCTTCCAAACCCGCTCCCCAGAGCATCGGCCGCCCAAACGCCAGGGCGTGCGGGAATCGTGTCACGGCACGACCGACCTGTCGATCGGCCTCGGTATCGAGAGCCATTCGCCGCCTCCCCGGTTCTGGCCCGAGCACCATGCTCGGGATCGCATCTGACGCTAGAGCGCCGCCGGCGCGACTACATCGGCCAGATGGCATATATGGCTGCGGATGCAGCGTCACCGGCGGTCCCGCGGGCTCCTCGTGCCGACCCCCGCACTTTGTGGAAAATCGCGCGGGCGCGCCGAGGTTTTCCACGTTCGTCCCGCTCACGCGGCGTTTTGTGGAACATCTGAGAGCGCGCCGGCGAATTTTCCACGTTTTGCGCGGGGGCGCGGGTTCGGTTGAGCCAGACCGGCCCGCTCGCGCGTCGGTCGGCGGTCCGTTAAGGTGGTCGACGTGGCGGGATACACGGTCCGCACGCTCGATGAGATTCCCGACGCGTTCGGGGGCCAGTACCCCGGGTCGATGCGCTTCATGACCCAGGATCTCGGCAACGAACAAGTGGCGTTCACGCACCGCGTGATGCCGCCGAAGAGCGGCGGCAAGGGCTCCTATGGCCACCGGCACAAGACCCAGGAGGAGATCTACTACGTGGTCTCGGGTCGGCTCCAGTTCAAGCTCGGTGACGAGGTCGTCGACGTCGAACGGGGAACCGCGGTTCGCGTCGCGCCCGAGACGGTCCGCTCGGTGTGGAACGACGGCCCCGGCGACGCCGAGCTGATCATCTGCTCGGTGCGGCTCGACGATCCGGGCGCCGACGGCGAGCTCGTCGAGGATTTCTGGCCCGACTGACCCGCGCTCCGACGCGCGTGCGGGCGCTAGGAGTTGCGCGCGGGGTCGTTGGCGGGCAGCACATCACACGCCCAGTCGGTCCGCTTCCAGTCGGCGATCGGCGTTTCGCGGTCGGCGCGCGGCACGAACCGCGAGCGCTCGACCAGCGCCATCCGATGGATGTAGCGCGGGCAGTTGGGGAACACCTCCGTGGCCTGCACCCGGATGACGAACTGCGCGCCCGGGTAGGAGGCGAGCAGTTGGTCGTTCTCGTCGATGGTGGCGACCCCGTTGAGCCGAAGCCGGGACGGGCGCTTGGCGGTGAAGTCGATGAACAGCATCCCGACGTGGGGGTTCTCGAGCACATTGCCCATCGACAGGTACATCCCATTGCCGTCGTAGTTGGGGAACGCGATCGTGCGCTCGTCGACCACGCGGACGAAGCCGGGCTCGCCCCCCTTGTAGGAGCACTGCGGGTGCCCCTGCGCGTCCGCGGTGGCGAGGAAGAACATGTCCATCCGCTCGATGAAGGCCTTGTCCTCATCGCGGATCGTGGGGCTTGACCCGAACCGCTCGTCGAGGCGATCGGCGAGCCGCCGAGTGTCGTACTGGTCCTGGAGCCGGCGGGAGCCGGCGTGATAGCGCGGGTGGATCGCGGGCTCACTCATCGGCGCTTTGGATGTCGGCGGTCTCATGGGACAGGACATCGGCGCGGCTGTAGTGGCCGACGCTATCGAACCACCGCTTGGCGTGCAGGCCGCGACGCAGATCACAGTCGGCGATCACGATTCCCTCCTCGTCGTAGAGCGGCCCGGCGATCACGTCGCCCTGCGCCGGCTCGATCACCGCCGCGCCGCCACGCCCGAAGACGTCCTTGCCATCGGGCAGCGACACCGGGAAGTCGTCGGGGAAGGCGGACGCCGGGATGTACTGGGGGACCGAGACGACGAACGCGCCGGATTCGATCGCGATGTGGCGCATCGAGGCCAGCCACCCGTCGCTGTCGTCCGCGGTCGGCGCGACCCAGATCTGCGGTCCGCCGCGGTACACGGCATAGCGGGCGAGCGGCATCCGGTTCTCCCAGCAGATCAGGCCGCCGACCCGTGCGCCGGCCGCGTCGATCACGGCCAGGTCGTCGCCGGCGCCGATCCCGTGGAAGAGCCGTTCGTGCTGGGTCGGCATCAGCTTGCGGTGACGCCCGAGGATTCCCGCCGGACCTAGGTAGACGAGCGTGTTGTAGAGCGTCCCGGGACGCTCGGATTCGCGTTCGTTGACGCCGACCGCGCAGAACAGCTCCCGCTCGCGGCAGACGGCGATCAGCCGGTCGAGCAGCGGCCCCGGAACGTCGACCGCGTTGAGCCACAGCTGCTCCCAGAGCTCATCCCAGCCACCGAAGCCGGAGGCGCCGCGTGCCCAGGCGTTTGAGGGGTAGAGCGGGATGAAGCACTCGGGCAGCACGGCCAGCTGGGCTCCCCGATCGGCGGCGTCGTGAAGCAGCTGCTCGGCCCGCTGCACGCAGCGCTCAGCATCGAGGATCGCGGGCGTCGCCTGGATCGCCGCCACTCTCAGATTGGGAAACGCCGCCACGGATGCAGGGTAACGCGGGCGGGGGGTGTGTCATCGAAGCGTCCGCCACGGACGCTAACTCGTACCACCCCCCTGTCCTGTCGGTGGGCGTCGCGCCGCCGTCGCGGGCTCAGGCGAACGTTGACAGAGGCCCCGGCGGTTGCGTACGGTAGGTATCCGATCAATCTGGAGGGGACCGGAGATGAAACGGTTGGGATCTCGGGGCCTGCTGGTGTGCACAGTGATCGTTTCGCTTGCCGTGGCCCTGCCGGCGACTGCTGTCGCAGGGGTCAAGTTCACGCGCGTGGCGTCGATTCCCGGCACCGGCGGGCAGGTGTACAGCTTTGTGCGGACCGCTAACGGAATCCTGCACCTCGTCTACCCGACGACGGTGTCACCGCAGCAGGGGATAACGGCTCAGACGATCAGCCCGTCGGGGGCGATCGGATCGACGACGACGGCGCTGTCGACCGACTGGGGCGCGAGCATCCCCGGGCTCGTCGCGCTCCCGAATGGATCGCTCGAAGCGGTCTTCGGCGCAGTCTTCAACACTAACTCGACTCTGTGGGGGATCTCGTCCAGTGACGGTGGAAACACGTGGACGGCCCCGTCGGACGTGCGTCCCAACTCGGGACTCGAAGCGCAGGCGTACAACTCGCCGATCACCGCCCGGCTGTCCGGGACGACGCCGGTCCTGACCGTTCCCGAGCCGGGCGGGCTGGTGATCCAGAGCGGCCTCGGGCCCACCGCGGCCGTCGCCGAGCCGACCACGTCCGCGGATGACGAGGTGACGGACGTCGATTCCGCGCTCGACGCCGGCACCGGCCAGGTGGTCGCGAGCTGGGTCTCGTTCGCCAACCCGGGAGGCATGCTGCTCCAGTCCGTCGCGCCGCAGGTCGGAAACTCGCAGCTCGTTCCCGGACAGTCACGACCGGAGATCGTGATCTCGGGCCGCGACAAGGGCCCGGGCGTGTTCGCCGCCTACACCACCGACGGCAAGCACGTGCGGCTCCTGCGCTACGGGGGCGGCAGCGTCGCGGTCGGCTCGCTCGCGTCGGTCAGCCCGGCGGCGCTTGGCACCGCGACCGGCATCGACGGCCGGATCTGGGTGATGTGGGGCAGTGACAACGGCGATCTGGCGGTCACCCGCTCGAACAAGGCCGTGACCAGGTTTGAGCCGATCCAGCACCTGAAGGCCAAGATCGTGACGCTCGACCGCCTGTCGGGCGATGGACGGCTCGGGCCGCTTGACCTGTTCGCCGACGAGATCGCCGACACGACTCCGACGCTGCCAACGGGGCTGTACCACGCCCGCGTGCTGCCGGTGCTGTCGGCGGCGGCCGCGGTCAAGACGGTCAAGAAAAAGAAGGGCAAGGTGGCCTCGCACATGCTGACCGTCACCGTGACCGACGCCGGTGACGCCGTCTCCGGTGCCGTGGTGACGGTCAAGGGCCACACGAAGAAGACCAACAGCAAGGGCACGGCCAAGATCTCGCTCCCGGGGTCCGGGAAGCACGCGAAACTGAAGGTCACGGCTGCGACCTATCAGGTGCTGACGAAGTCGATCAAGCTGTAGCGCCCCGGGGCAGGCTCGATCGCGAGGCGCGGAGTGTCCGGTACCGCCGTGACACTTCGCGCCGATGAAATCGCATAGATCGGCCGCAATCAGCGGCGCCCGCAGCCCAGCGCGCGCCCGCCAGGCCACGCTGCAGGTTTTCCTGATCGCGCTGTCCGCGGCAGCAATCGTGTTCGTCGCCGGCGACGCGGCGGTCTTCTGGTTCTGCGTGCCGGCCGCGCTCGTCGCGTCCACGGGGGCTCGCAGCCGCGGCGGCATCGCACTCAGGGCGGCCGTGGTGGTCGCCGCCGCCGCGACGGCCGTCGTCATCTCCCGCGGAGCCGGCGCGCTCCCGCCGCCCGTACTCGCCGTGCTTGTCCCGGGAGCCAGTGTCGCGGCCCTGGTGGCGGTGCGCGAACGCCTCGAGCGCGAACGCGACGCGATGCGTGACCATGCGTTGAACGACCCCCTGACCGGGATCCCGAACCGCAGGTCGCTGATCGGCCGCGCCGACTACGAGGTCGCTCGCCACACTCGCGCCCGCGCCAGCTTCGCGGTCGTGATGCTCGACCTGGACGGGTTCAAGCCGCTCAACGACCGGTTCGGCCATGCCGCCGGCGATGATCTGTTGCGCGAGGTCGCCGTCTCGGTGAAGCGTTCGCTGCGCGCTCCCGACACGGTCGCCCGCCTCGGGGGCGACGAGTTCTGCGTGCTGGCTCCGGAGACCGACGAACGCGGCATCGAGCGGCTGACGGCCCGGATCACGCGCGCCGTGGGCGCAGTCAGCGCGGGCACCGTCGGGCTTCGCGCCAGTCTCGGCGTCGCGGTCTTCCCCGCCGACGGGCGCACGGCGTCCGAGCTGCTCGAGGTCGCCGACGAGCGGTTGATGATCACCAAGCGCGAGCGCCAGCGCGACCGCTCGGCGTCTCGCGCGGCCTGAGCGCACGACGCCGCGACGGCGGCGGCGGCGGTGGCGGCGGTGGCGGCGGTCCAGTCTGGCTGCGCGCTTGCGATCATGTGGGGCAATGCGCAATCGGGTGCCGGGTCGTCGGGCGGTGACCGTCGACGTCGAGTCTCAGATCGAGATCGGGCGGCCGCGCGAGGACGTCGCGGCGTACGCGAGCGAGCCTGACAATCTGCCCACGTGGTACGAGAACATCGCCGACGTGACGTGGGAATCGCCGCGACCGCTCGCGGTTGGCACGCGGATCGCGTTCGTGACCGAGGTCCTGAACAGCAGGCTCACGTACATCTACGAGGTGACCGACCTGGTAGCGGGCGAGCGACTCGTGATGAGCACCGAGGAGGGGCCATTCCCGATCGAGACCACGTACACCTGGGAGGAGCTCGCCGAGGGCTCGACTCGGATGACGCTGCGAAACCGCGGTGAGCCGACCGGGTTGGCGAAGAAGATGAGTGCCCCCCTGGTCGCGCGCTCGATCCGGCGGGCCAACGAGGCCGACCTGCGGCGGCTCAAGCAGATCCTCGAGCAGTCCTAGCGTCGTGGGGCGGCTGCGACCACCCGCCCGCCGCCGCTAACCGCAAAGCCGGGAAGGCCGAATCGAGTCTCGAGCAGCTCGGGGATCTGGGCACGGCTCACGGGCGTGACTGAGCGGATCGCGGGCGAGTGTTCGGTGAACACGAGCTCGTCCCAGTCGCTGAGCGATATCCGGGTGCCGTCGCGCTGCTGCAGAGTCACGAGCAACCCGGTCACGAACGGCGAGCGAGGATAAGTGGACGTGAACCAGTTGCTCGTTATCAGATCCACGAACGGGGCGGGCTCGGGCACGAACCCGTAGAGGTCAAGCCAGTCGGTCCCGTCCGCGGTCTGCAGCACGTACTCGGGACCGTCCGCGACGATGCGAAAGCGCCAGCCCGACTGCTCGTGGACTCCGTCAGGGCCGAACGGAATCGGCTCGAGCAGCGTGCCCGCGCCAAAGCCGACGTCGGCGTGCCAGACCGCGTTGTCGATCTGGACGCGCAGCAGCAGATGACTGCGCGGGCGGACCGCACCGTACGGCGCGCCCCGCCGAACTCTCGCGAGCACGAGCTCGACCTCGGCGCCCAGCGCCTCGAGCGCGGACTTGAGCAGGAGGTTGTGCTCAAAGCAGTAGCCGCCACGGCGTTCGGTCACCAGCTTGCGCTCGAGCGCCTCCTGGTCGAGTTCGACCGGCACGCCGCGATGCGGATCGAGGTTCTCGAATGGGATCGCGCATAGGTGCGCGCGATGCACCTCGGCAAGCGTTGGCCGCCCCGGCACTCCGATCCGTCGGAGGTATGCACCCAAATCCAACACACCGCGACTCTATCCCCAGTTACGCGCCCCCGGACGATCACCGTGTCTGGGGCCGAACTGCCAGAATCGGCGCGCGATGGTGTCGTTTCGCCTGATCGGCGCCGTTGTATCCGTGGGGCTGGCAGATTCACTGAACCCCAGCACCGTCGGTCCTGCGTTGCTTCTTGCGACCGGCTCCAGGCGCGTGCTCCGGGTGCTGGAGTTCACCGCCGGGGTGATATCCGTCAACCTCGTTGTCGGGTTGATCCTGCTGATCGGCCCGGGCCGGGCGCTGATCGGTCTGCTCCCGCACCCGCAGCGAACGGTGCGGCACGTGATCGAGATTTCTGCCGGGGCGTTTCTGCTGATCTGTGCGGTGGCGTTGTGGTCGGGGCGACGGGCGCTCGCTCGCAAGGAGCTGCCGATGCGCGACGCCGGCTCGGGCTCGGCGCTGATCGCCGGAGCCTCGATCGCCGCCGTCGAGCTGCCCACGGCCGTGCCGTACTTCGCGGTGATCGCGACGATCGTCGCGTCGAGCGCCAGCGTCCCCGGCGAGCTCGGGCTGCTGGTCGCCTACAACGTCGCGTTCGTACTGCCGCTGCTCGGGATCGTCGGCGTGCTGCTGCTCGCCGGCGATCGTGCCGGGCGGCTGCTGGACAGAGGCGGGACGTGGATCCAGCGGCGCTGGCCGGTGGTGCTCGCGGGCCTGCTGCTACTGGTCGGCAGCGGACTGATCATCGTCGGCGGCGCCGGCCTGGTGAAGAGCTAGGGGCCGGTGCTCGGGAGCCGCTCCAGCGCGCCGGACGCGGACGCGTCCAGGAGCTCGACCGGATCGACCGCTCCGATGACGCGCGCCGGTATCCCGACTGCCACCGCCCGGTCCGGGATCGCACGCGTCACCACGGCGCCGGCACCGACCAAGCACTCGACTCCGAGCTCGACTCCCGGCAGCCGGACTGCGCTTGCTCCAACTCGGCAGCCGCGACGCGCGATGACGCCCTCCGTCTGGACGCCGGTCGCCTCCCGCCGGGCGAGGCGAAGCCGTGAGTCGCCAGCGTGATCCGCATACCCCTGAGGTTGCAGCGTAGCCGCATACCGATGGCACGAGCCGGGCGATGTGGCCCGGCACTTCACGGAAAGCCGTCTGGGCCGCCCGGCGTCTAGATCAGGCCGTCACCGTCGCTCGGCCCACCATTGTTGTCACCGTCCGAATCGCCGCCGTTGCCCTGCGGAATACCGTTGCTTGTCGGGGGCGGTGGGGCTGCGGTCGTGGTCGTGGTGGGGGCGGGCGCCGGTGCCGGCGCCGGCGCGGGCGTGGTCGGCGGGGGCGGCGGCGCGGCGGTCGTCGTCGGGGCGGGCGCGGGCGCGGCGGTTGTCGTGGCCGCTACCGCCGCGGCCTTGTGCGCATGATGGGTCGCGTGGTGCGCGGCCTTGTGCTGCGCGGGGTGGCTCGCATGCGTGGCGTGGTGATGTGCCGCGGCGGCCTTGGTGGCCGTGGCCGCGGTCGTGGCGCTCGAAGTTGTGGCCGACCGCTTGGCGGCGGTTGACGTCGTCGCCGAGGAGCCGCCACAGGCCGTGATCGCGAGCGCCGTGGTGGCCATCAGCCCGACCAGTCCGGCCCGGGCGTGCGTTCGGGTGAGGTTCATCCGGTGACTCCGTTCTAAGGTGGTGACCGGGCGCTAATTGGCGGTAGCACCAGGTCGCTCGGCGTGCTCGTTCGGGCGCGGAGGAAGCCCGTGTTGGAGAAAGACGCTGGACAAGCCGATACCTTCCCATCGGCCGATTTCGGCCCAACCACATGGATTGCAAGCTGACAAGACCAGTGCTGGCTCCCGCCTTCGCCCGTCGGGGACGATGAGCGCCGCCGCGCTGCCATCGCCCGACGCCGAGGACCGGTTCGGCCCGCTGCTCGGCGAGGCCCGCTGGGGATTCGAGCTGGCGGCGCTGATGGCCGACGCGGGGTTGCACCCACCCCGCCGCCGGGCCGGTGCCGCTCCGGTGATGCTGGTTCCCGGCTTCCTGGCCGGCGATGCCTCCCTGTTCGTGCTGCGATCGTGGCTGCGGCTGCGAGGGCACCCGGTCGCGATGAGCGGCATCCGGGTCAACGTCGACTGTGCCGAACGGGCGGTCACACGGCTACAGGAGCAGCTACGCGAGTTCGCATCGGCGTCGGACGCCTCAGTAATCGTCATCGGTCAGAGCCGTGGCGGGATGCTCGCGCGGTGTCTCACGGTCCGCGAGCCCGAACTGGTGGCCGGCCTGGTGACGCTCGGTTCTCCGGTGCTCGATCAGCTCGCGGTCTCGGCCCCGGTGCTGCGAATGGTGCGCTCGGTCGCGATGCTGGCGTCCCTGGGGGTGCCCGGCATGTTCTCGCGCCGGTGCGCGGACGGGGAGTGCTGCGAGCAGTTCCGGCGCGATCTGATTGCGACGCTGCCGACAGGGGTCGACGCCACCGCGATCTACTCGCGCAGTGACGGGATCGTCGACTGGCGAGCTTGCCTGGATCCCGACGCGGAGCTCGTCGAGGTGAGCTCGAGCCACTGTGGGATGGCGGTCAACGCGGAGGTCTACCGGGTGCTCCAGCGGGTGCTGGTCGCCGACGACTGAGGGCCCGCCGATCTCAGGTCTGTACGACGAGATCGGGCGCGCATACGCCGGCCAGCGGCGGACCGACCCGCGGCTCGCACGGGTCATCTGGGACGCGCTCGATGGCGCACGGACGGTGCTGAACGTCGGTGCCGGCACCGGGTCCTACGAGCCGCCCGACCGCGAGGTGGTCGCCGTTGAGCCGTCAGCCGTGATGCGAGCCCAGCGGCCTGTCGGCGCAGCCCCGTGCGTCGTGGCCGAGGCCGAGGCCCTGCCGTTCGACGACCTCGCGTTCGACGCTGCGATGGCGGTCCTGTCAGACCACCACTGGCGCGATCCGATTGGAGGCCTGCGCGAGATGGCACGCGTCGCGCGGCGCGTCGTGGTGTTCCAGTTCGACGGCGCCCGCAGCCGCGACTTCTGGCTCGTGCGCGACTACTTGCCCGAGTTCCTGGAGCTCGGCAGCGGTCAACCGACGCTGCGGCAGCGGGCGGCGGCGATCGGGGCGACGCTCGAGCCGGTCACGATCCCATGGGATTGCGTCGACGGTTTCTTTCACGCGTACTGGCGCCGCCCCCGCGCGTACCTCCAGGAGCCCGTCCGGCGCGGGACGTCGGTGTGGGCGCGGGTCGGACTCGACGCCGAACGGCGCGCCGTCACCCGGCTCGGCGCCGACCTCGAGTCGGGCGCGTGGGAGGAGCGCAACCGCGACCTGCTGGCCCTCGACGCCGCCGATCTCGGCGCGCGCCTACTCGTTGCCGCGACCTGAGCTGCCGGCTCTACCGCTTGCGCGGCAGCAGTTTCAGGCGCGCGGTACTCAGTACTTGCCAGAGATCAGGTCCCAGGCGCGCTGCAGCTTGGCGTGCAGATGGCCCGGTGGCCCTTCGGTCGGATCGTCGCGGATCACCGCCGGGTTGGCACTCGGGCGCGGGAGCTGGTGAGACGCCGCGCCGTCGAGCTTGAGCATCACGGCATGCTCGTAGATCCGGCCCACGTCATCGGCGTCAGCGAACCGGTGGCCGTGGTGCAGCGCGCCGTCAATGTCGGCAAACACGATCCCGTCAAACACGTCCTCCTCTGCAACGGCGAGCACGTGGGTGACCTCCCCGACCTGCTGGCCGTCCGAGCTGTAGACGGGCGTACCCGCCTCGAGCACCTCGTATGAGATCGGCGCCCCGGTTTCCATACCGGCTGAGAATACCCGGCTGCGGAGGGGGCGTGTTGCGGCGTTACTGGCCGCCCTGTGGCCCCGCGATGGTCATCGTCGGGATCGGCGGTTGCCTCGATCCGGACCGCGAGCGGGACCGCAACCCGGACCCAAAGCCGTAGCCGCTGGTGCAACGGCCGCCGGCCGGGCAGGGCGGAGCTGACTGCCGTGCGTGCGGGAACGACTGTGTGCTCGTGCCGCTCGCGCTGGCCACCCTGGCCGTCACGGCGCGCGCGGTCCCAGGCCACCAGGCCAGGTACCAGCCGTTCTTGACGGTCGCCCGAACCGAGCTTTCACCGCTGCGCGTGATCGTCACGCCCGTCACGCCGGCGCCGATCGGGCCGTCGACCATCGTGAGGGCGTGCCCTTCGGGGTCAGACTCGCCGAGTCCGTTGAGCTCGACCGTGCCGGCGGGGATGCTGGATGTCGTGCCTCCACCACCACTCGTGCTGATCCTGACGCCGTTGCCCTCCAGGCACGTGGAGCCGTCGGCATAGATCGAGGCCGCGTACGGGCCGCGGGTGTCGGTCAGAACCGGCCCGCGCGACCCCGCGCCGCAGTGTTGTTGGATGGCGGCAAGCTGGCCGGGCTGCGGCGCCGTGGGGGTCGCGGTCCATCCGGCGAACGCGGGCGCGGCGCTGGATCCCAGCAGGACCGCCGCGCCCACGGCGGCCGCGCCGGCGCTCAGTCCGAGAGCTCCCACAGCGCTCACGGCGCGGCGCGACGCCGGCCATCGTGAGCGCGGGTGATAGTCAACCGCCCGCAGCCGGGCGCTCGCCTCGGGGGTGATGCGCGCGGCTCGCTCAGCGAACGCTTCGCGCAGATCCTGTTCGAGCAGATCACTCATGTCTCAGTGCTCCCTTTGTGGAGTGGAACTGGCTGCAGCGCCTCGCGCAGCCGCGCGAGTCCACGCGCGGCGCTGCTCTTGACCGTCCCCGGCGAACAGCCGAGGACGTCGGCTACCTGCACCTCGGTCAAGTCGTTGAAGTAGCGCAGGACGAGCACCGCGCGCTGGCGCTGGTGCAGCTCGCCCAGAGCTTCGAGCAGCTCGGCACGGACCTCGAGCACCCCTAGCGGATCGACGGCGGGCGGCCTTGCCGGTGCCCCCGGCTCCAACTCGCCTCGGCGCTGGGCCCGGCCGCGAGCCCCGTCGAGCGCCAGGTTGACCAGAATCCGCCGGGCGTACGCCTTCGGGTGATCCATCCGGCGAATCCGCGCCCAGCGCCGTGCGATCTTGAGCAGGCACTCCTGAACGAGGTCCTCGGCCTCTCCCTCGTCCCAGACGATCAAGTACGCGGTGCGGAGCAGGTCATCGGCGTGAGCGGCGACGAACTGGTCGAAGTCGGTCATCACTCTCCTTAACCGCCCTGGGGTCCCAGAAGGTTCCCGGGTCACGGTACGCCAATCGATCTCGAGCGGATCGATGTCTCGGTATAGGTAAACCTATACAATCTGTTCACCATGCTTGCGACGCTGAACCCAGTTGCGGTTGAGGTGGGTCCGGCTCATCCAGGGCCAACCTGCGACGGGGGCCCGACGCCGTGAGGATCGCCATCGTCGGGACCGGTATCTCAGGCCTCACGGTCGCGCATCTGCTGCACAGGCGGCACGAGGTCACGCTGTTCGAAGCCGCTCGGTATGTGGGGGGCCACACGCATACGGTCCGCGTGGACACGCCCCACGAGACGCACGACGTCGACACCGGATTCATCGCCTTCAACGATCGCAATTACCCCAACTTCGAACGCCTGCTCGCGGCGCTCGGCGTGGCCTGGCAGGCCACGGAGATGAGCTTCAGCGTCAGCGACGGCGCGGGCGGCTTCGAGTATGCGAGTAGGTCCCCGAACGGGCTGTTCGCCAATCGTCGCCACCTGGCCACGCCCGCCTTCCACCGCATGGTCAGCGACCTGCACCGCTTCCATCGCGCCGCCAGACGGCTCCTGGAAGGCGACGACGAGTCCCTCTCGCTCAGTGAGTGGCTGGAGCAGCAGCACTTCTCCCCGGCCTTCATCGACCGGCTGATCGTCCCCCAGGTGTCGGCCGTATGGTCGGCCGATCCGCGTTCGGTCTGGAGCTTTCCGGCCAGGTTCCTGGCCGAGTTCTTCGACAACCACGGGATGCTCGGTTTTCGCACACGGCCTCGCTGGCGGGCGATCAGGGGCGGGTCCGCGCGCTACGTCGAGGCGCTCACGGCTCCGTTCTGCGACCGGATCCGGCTGAGGGCTCCGGTCAGCGCGATCGAGCGTGCCGAAGACCACGTCCGCGTGACGGTCCGGGGATCGGCCGCGATGCGCTTTGACCACGTCGTGCTGGCGACGCATTCCGATCAGGCGCTGGGGCTCCTCAGCGATCGGACCTCGCGTGAGCACGAGATCCTGAGCTCGATCCCGTACCAGACCAACGAAGCCGTGCTTCACACCGATGTGCGGCTGCTCCCCCGCCGTCGCCGGGCGTGGGCGAGCTGGAACTACCACCTGCTCGAAGAACCGCCCGGCCGTGCCACGGTCACCTACCACATGAACCGGCTGCAGTCGCTCTCAGCCGAGCGGGAGTTCTGTGTGACGCTCAACCAGACCGCGCGTATCGACCCTGAGCGAGTGATCAAGCGGATCGAGTTCGCCCATCCCGTCTACACGCCCGCCGGGATCGAGGCCCAGTCCCGGGTGGGGGAGATCTCGGGCGCCCGACGTACCCACTTCTGTGGCGCCTACTGGGGGTCGGGCTTCCACGAGGACGGGGTCAACAGCGCTCTGCGAGTCGCGGCGGCCTTTGGAGCCACGCTGTGAACGGCGCGAGCTGCCTGTACGAGGGGAACATCTTTCACGCTCGCAGCGAGCCGCCACGGCAGTTCCGTCATCCGCTGGTGCTCGCCTATCTGGACCTGCAAGAACTCCCGGCGCTCCTCGATGGTCGTCTCGTCAAGCCGAGCCCGGGGCTGGTGCGCTTTCGGCGTCGCGACTACCTCGGCGACGGGAGCGTTAGTCTGGACGAGGCCGTGCGTGAGCTGGTGGAGCGCGACACCGGGTCCAGACCGCTTGGACCGGTTAGGGTGCTCACTCAGCTCCGTTGCATAGGTCACTGTTTCAATCCCGTCAGCTTCTATTACTGCTTGGATGAAATGGGCGCGCGAATCGAGGCCGTGGTGGCCGAGGTGACCAACACCCCCTGGGGGGAACGTCACGCCTACGTGATTCCCGAGGGCGCCGCGGCCTTCAAGAAAGCACTCCACGTGTCTCCATTCCTGGGGATGGACCACACGTATCTGTGCCACTCGACCGTGCCGGGGAGAGATCTCTCGGTGAAGATCGAAAGCACGCGCCACGGTGCGCGCGCATTCGAGGCCGTCCTCGCGCTGCGCCGTTGGGAGTTGAGTCCCGCTTCGATGCGCCGGACGATCGCGCGTTACCCGTTCGCCACGCTGCGAGTGCTCGGCCTCATCTACATGCACGGGGTCGGTCTGCGGCTGGCCGGTGTCACCACCTTCCCGCATTCGGCAAGGGCGGACGGATGAGTGAGCGGCTGGCCCGCGCCGCCGTCGAGCTGGTGCTGCAGAGGATCAGAGCCGGGCGACTCGTGGTTGTGGAAGGTCGCCGCCGACGGAGCTATGGCTCGGGGGGACCGACCGCCACCGTCGTGGTGCGGTCGCCTCGTACGTGGCAGATGCTGCTCCGGGGCAGCGTGGGTCTGGCCGATTCATACGCGCAGGGACTCTGGGACACGCCGGACCTGGTGGCGCTGATCCGGCTCGGCGCCCGGAACGGCGCCGCGATGGACGAGGCACGCCGTCGGCTGGGTCCGCTTGTCCGTCCGATCCAGCACGCGCGGGCGCTGCGCCGGCCGAGCAGCCGCCGGCGTCGGCGCCGGGACATCGCCGCCCATTACGACCTCGGGAACGAGCTCTTCGGGCGCATGCTCGATCCGACCATGACCTACTCGTGCGCGGTATTCGATGACCCGGATGCCCTGCTCGAGCAGGCGCAGCGCAACAAGCTCGAGCTCGTGTGCGAGAAGCTCGAACTCGGGCCGGCCGACCGAGTGCTGGAGGTCGGCACGGGCTGGGGATCGTTCGCGCTTCACGCGGCGGCGTCACGGGGGTGCCATGTCACCACGACGACGATCTCTCGTGAGCAGCACGACTATGTCCGGCGGCGCGTTGCCGAAGCCGGGCTGGGTGACCGCATCACGGTCATGTCGAGCGACTATCGCGACCTGAAGGGGCGCTTCGACATGCTGGTGAGCATCGAGATGATCGAAGCGGTGGGTTGGCGCCACACCGGCGGCTTCCTCGCAACCTGCTCGCGCCTACTCGAGCCCGACGGCGCCATGCTCCTGCAGGCGATCACGATCGACGACCGCGCCTACGAGGTCGAGAGGGCATCGCGATCGTTCATGAAGGAGCGCATCTTCCCCGGGGGCTCGCTCCCCTCGCTGGCGGCGATCACCGATGACCTGGCCCGACACACAGATCTCCAGCTGGTTCATCTCCAGGACCTCACCGCCAACTACGTGCCCACGCTGAGGACCTGGCGTGAGCGCTTCCTCGCCCACGCCGGCGAGCTGGCAGGCCTCGGTTACGACGACACATTTCAGCGGCTCTGGACCCTCTACCTCGCCTACTGCGAAGCCGGATTCGCCGAGCGCCGCATTTGCGACGTGCAGCTCGTCCTGACCAAGCCAGCGTCCCGCCTGCGCTGGCTCAGCGACCCGACGGAAGCGGCACGACCGGCGGAGGATCAGGACGCTCGTCCGGCGCAACCAATGATTGGCAGAGTTCCCATAGCCGCCGACGGTCTCGTGGGTCGTCGTCGGAGGCGCCGAGCAGGTAGTGAGTAGGGCGGGCCCGACGATCGTGCCAGAACCGGCCGGTGCTGTCGACAGCCTCCGGGGCCCCACCCAGCCAGACGATCGTGTCCGCGCCCGCTTCCGGGCTGCGGATGATCAAGCCAGTCACCGCCCTGAACACGGGCAGCCCCTCCCGGACGCCCTTCGTGTCGGCCCAGCCCGGGTGCATCGCGTGTACCACGATCCCGCGCGACGCGAGCTTCTCGGCCCACAACTCGGTGATCACCACCTCCTCGCGCTTGGTGCGCGCGTAGAGCTTCGTGGACGAGTAGCGGCTCTCGTCGGACTGGAAATCATCAGCGGGCAGGCGCTGGCCGTACATGCCTCCCGAGCTGACGTTGATCACTCGTGATGGCGCGCCGCGGGCAAGGAGCTCAGTCAGCCACGCGGTCAGGGCGAACGGGGCAAGCACGTGGGTGGCGAACATCAGCTCATGTCCGTCGGGAGATCGCTGTCGCTGATCGGGCATCGTTCCGGCGTTGTTGACCAGGACGTCGAGCCGCGCCTCCTCGGCGATCAACCTGTCAGCGAGCGACCTCAGCTCGCCGAGGCTGGCCACGTCGCAGCTGAGCCCCCGCACATCGGCCGCGGGGGCAGCCGCAAGGATCTGCCTGACCGCGTCCTGAGCTCGGCGCTCGTCGCGAGCCACCGCACGCACGCTGGCCCCGAGTTGCGCAAAGCCACAGCAAGCGGCGTTCCCGATCCCCGAGGCGGCGCCGGTCACCACGACCACCTTTCCGTCCATCCGTGGGGGGTCAGCCGGCCAGCGCGGAAGGTGCCGGCGGACGTGCAGGCCGACGTTGCCGTAGCCGGGCGCGATCGTTCGGTCCAGCACGGTGTCGATGGCGCCGGCGGTTCGCATGCTCGAGAACATTACCCGCACGAAGATAACGAAAAACTTTTACACTCTGTTCATGCAAGGATCGGTCAGTGGATTCGGGATCGGCGAGGTGGTTGAGCGGACCGGCGTGGCCGAGGCCACCCTCCGAATGTGGGAGCGCCGCTATGGCTTCCCCGCTCCCGAGCGATTGCCCAGCGGCCACCGGCGCTACAGCGAGCATGAGATCGAACTGATCCGCGTCGTGGCCGCCAAGCGATCGGCTGGGCTGGCGCTGCCCGTGGCTATCGCGCAGGCGCGGAGTGAGGGATCACGGACCGATACGTCGGTGTACGCGGCCCTGCGACGCCGGCGTCCCGACCTCGAGCCGCGCGTGCTGCTCAAGCCGATGATGCTGGCGCTGAGCCACGCGATTGAAGATGAAGCCCTGGCTCGGGCGCAGCGGCTGATGGTGTTCGGCTCCTTCCAGCGCGAGCGCTTCTACCGGCAGGCGCAGCCGCGCTGGCGTGAGCTCGCCCGCACCGCCGAGGTGGCAGTCGTGTTTGCCGACTTCGCTCGCCTGCGCGCGCCGCGTGGCGCCGCCGTCGAAGTGCCGGTGGCGCGCGAGCATCCGTTGAACCGCGAGTGGGCGCTCGTCTGCGAGGGACAAGACTTTGCCGTCTGCCTGACCGGGTGGGAGTCGCCCGAGGGCCGACAGGGCCAGGATGAAATGCGGCGCTTTGAGGCCATCTGGAGTGTCGAGCCGGAGGTTGTGCGCGAAGCGTCGCGGATCTGCTGCGCGATCGCCGCCGCGAGGCGCCCGGCCGTCGCCGAGGCCGCGCGAGCTCGGATGGAGGCACCGCTGTCGGCAGCGCCGGAATCTCAGGTACGACTGGCGAGCGCGGTTACGGCGCGGACGCTCTCCTACGTCTCGGCGCGGCTGGCCGTGGCGGCCGGGTGAGCGGATAGCGCCCGGCCCGCCTCCAGCTCAATAGTCGCCCGCGCCTCCCGGCTGCGGTCAGGAGCCAGGCTTGCGAGCGCGAATGATGGCCGCGCAAGCGTGTTCGTGGACGCGGTGGGTTTCGCTGATCTCGATGTCGTGCAGCCCGGCCTCGGTCAGAGCTGCTCGGAACTCGGCCTCCGTCAGCGCACCCGCGATGCAACCGGTCCAGGCGCTCATGTCGGCCTTGGTGGCGTCGTCCATGCCGGGGTCGGCGATCACGTCGGAGACCGCAAGCCGACCACCGGGCTTGAGCACGCGGGCGGCTTCGGCGATCACCCTGGGTTTCTCTGCCGACAGGTTGATCACGCAGTTCGAGATCACGACGTCGACGGTGCAGTCGCCAAGCGGGATCTCTTCGATGTAGCCCTTGAGGAAGTCGACGTTCTCGATACCCGCGCGGGCGGCGTTGGCGCGGGCGAGGTCGAGCATCTCATCGGTCATGTCCAGCCCGATCGCCTTGCCGGAGGGCGCAACCCGCCGGGCGGAGATCAACACGTCCGCGCCGGCTCCCGACCCAAGATCAAGCACCGTCTCGCCGTCGGTCAAATCCGAGACGGCCGTCGGCACGCCGCACCCGAGCGAGGCGTCCACGGCATCGTCGGGCACCCGCTCCCGCTGCGCCTCGTCATACAGCGCCGGTCCGAACACGCCGGTCTGATCGGCCGGGCTGCCGCAATAGAGCCGATCTGCCCCGCAGCAGCCCGACTTGGACTCAGGCGCGCGTCCCCGTCTGAACGCCGCCGCCTCGGCCGCCTGCGCGTACTTCTCGCGGACGGCTTCACGGATATCGGTCAGCTCAGCCACCGCGATAACTCCTCCAGCGCATCCGGGATCACGTAGTAGTAGGCCCACAGTCCGCGGCGCTCGGAGCCAACGATCCCAGCCCCGCGCAGGACCCCGAGGTGATGCGAGACCGTGGGTTGCGATAGGTCGAACAGCGGCACGAGTTCGCACACGCAGACCTTGCCGGCATGCTTGCGCAGCACGTCGACCAGCTGCAGGCGGACGGGGTCACCGAGCGCTTTGGCCACCGCCGCCATCCGCACCGCTCCCTCGCGCTCGACGTCTGGATAGACGACCGGCTCACAGCACCGCTCGCCTGCCGCCCGCTTGGACTTCGGGGTCAGCTCCAGATCGATCGCCATCTATCTACATATATCGATTGAAGTGATACTTGTCAATCTTTAGCATCCACTTCGCAATGGACGGCGACCTCGCACTCTGGCGACGCGCGACGGCCGAAGGGCTCCGGTTGGCCGTCCCGCCGGCGCCAGAGTCGGCGCCCCGATCGCGGCGAAGCGTCCCGGCTAGCCGTCGCCGCTGGGGATCGGCTCAGCCAATGCGGCGCGGTTGGGAGCCGCTTCGAAGGGGTCAGCGAAGTACTGGGTCTCGTGGGAGACGAGACCGTCGGCGAACTCCATGATGCTGACCGAATATGTGGGCACGCCGTCATAGGTGATCACGCACTCGCTCACCCAAAGGTCGCCTCCGCCCGAGATCCGCCGGATCGTGAAGTGGCGTTCGGCCGGGTGCCCGCCCCGTTGCGCCTGGATCCTTGCCCGGCTCCTGAAACGCTCGCCAGACTGGGGGTAGTCCAGGATCGCGTCAGCCGCGTAGATCGCGTGCTCGGTCTCGATGTCCCCGCTCTCGGAGGCCTCCCAATGCTGCCGCACCTGGGCCCGTATCTCGGCGTCATGATCGACTCCGCTATTCATCTTGTTCCTCTCATGACCGTGGGCATGTCGCCGGTTCGCGCGGCGGATGCTACTCGCGGGTTCTCGCGCAACGGCTCACGCCGCCGAGGTTAGGACTGCCAGAGAACTTGTCGCGGGGCGCGGGGCAGCGTCCGTGAAGGCACCGCTCTGGGTGTGGCTCACGCAACGAACGTGTGTTCGTAAGGAGGCTAGACTTGTTCGCGTGTCGCTCGTCGTCCAACCGTCGCTGTTCGGCTCCGCCGGCGAACTCGGGGTCGCCGAGCTCGGCGCTGCGGTTGAGCGCCGGTCCCTGTCCGACGGCGCCTGGGTCGACTTCCGGCCGGGCTTCATCACCGGGGCCGACGAGCTCTTCGACGCGCTGGCGCGCGTCGTGCCGTGGCACGAGGAGCGGATGCATATATACGACAGCATCGTGCGGGTCCCGCGGCTCCTGGCTCGCTATCCGGAGGGCGAGGCGCTGCCCCATCCGGTGCTCGAAGAGGCGCGCTCGGCGCTGAATACCCACTACGCCGAGGAGCTCGGCGAACCGTTCGTCAGCGCCGGGCTCTGCCTCTACCGTGACGGTAGCGACAGCGTCGCCTGGCACGGCGATCGCGTGGCTCGCGAGAGCCCGCGCGACACGATGGTGGCGATCGTCTCACTCGGTGCCACCCGGCCGTTCGGGTTACGGCCGAAGTCGGGCGGTCCGGGACTGCGGCTGAGCGTCGGCCACGGGGATCTACTTGTGATGGGCGGAAGCTGTCAGCGGACGTGGCTGCACAGCATCCCCAAAGTCGCGGGCTGTCTCGGCGCACGGATCAGCGTCCAATTCCGTCCGGACTGGGACAGCGACCCAGGCAAGCCCGCGTCCGACGGTCGCGCCTAGCGCCGCTCGGCCGCGAGCCGCAGGCCGAGCCCGATCAGGACGAGGCCCGTGAGCCGATCGAGCGCGCGCTTGACGCGCGGGCGCCGCAGTGCGCCCGACGCGCGCGAAGCGACGAGCGCGAACCCCGACAGCCAGATCGTCCCCATCGCCACGAACACGCAGCCGAGGACCAGGAACGGCTCCAGTACCGGCGTCCCGGGGGCAACGAACTGGGGGAGCAGGCTGGTGAAGAACACCGCGATCTTCGGGTTTGCGAGGTCGCTGGTCACGCCCTGACGAAATCCGCCGAGACCGCCGAGCGGCCTGCGCGGCGCCGACGCCCGCGTCGGTTCGCCCGACGGTGAGCTACGCGCGTCGCGCAAGGTCTGGAACCCAAGCCAGACGAGATACAGGGCGCCACCGATCTTGAGCGCGGTGAAGGCGACCTCCGATGCGCGCACGAGCGCGGCGAGTCCGAACGCGGTCGCGACCGTCCACAGCAGCAGCCCGGTGTTCACGCCGAGCGCCGTTCCGAGCGCCGTCCGGCGCCCGTGCAGAAGCGCGTTCTTGGTGACGATCGCGGTGTCGGGGCCGGGCACGACGATCAGCAGCGCGGAGACACCGACGAACGCGGTGACGTTGGCATCCATGTTCAGATGCTCTCAGGCTGTCAAGCCCGGCGCTGGTCGCGCAGCGCTGCGAGCAGCGATGCCATGTCGGCCACAGGGCCCAAATGGGCCAGCTTGCTCGGGTTGACGATCGAGCTGATGGCCTGGATCTGGTTGCCGGCGATCTCGAGCGCCCAGACTGCGACCACACGCTCGTCGGCGTCGAGCAGCAGCGCGCCCGGGCCGCCGTTGACCTGCACGGGGCGGATCGAGGCGCCGGGAAGGCGCGCGCCGAGCTTGACCCAGTTGAGGAGCGTCCGTGCGACGCGGTTGCGTCCGTGCAGCGAGCGCGCCAGGGCTGGGACCTTGCCGCCACCGTCGCCGGTCAGCGCCACATCATGCGCCAGCAGCGCTTCCAGTCCCCCCAGGTCACCGTCACTGACCGCAGCGAAAAAGCGCCGGGCGAGCTCGTCACGTTGCTCGCGCGAGCTCTGAAACCGCGGCCGGCGATCCTCGACGTGACGCCGCGCCCGGACGGCGAGCTGGCGGACGTTGTCCTCGCTTTTGCCGACGATCTCAGCGATCTGACCGTAGTCGTAGTCGAACACTTCGCGCAGCAGCAGGACAGCGCGCTGCTCGGGCGAGAGGCTCTCGAGCACGACCAGCATCGCCAGCGACAGCGAATCGGCCATCTCCGCGTGCGCGGCCGGATCGTCGGAGGCGTCGGTGAGGATCGGCTCGGGCAGCCAGTCGCCCACGTAGCGCTCGCGCCGCATCCGCGCCGAGCGCAATTCGTCGATCGCCAGGCGCGTCGTAACGGTCGCGACGAACGCGCGCGGAGACTCGATCTGCTGACCCTCGCTGAGGGCCCGGTGGACCCTCAGCAACGCCTCCTGGACGACGTCCTCGGCCTCCGCGACGCTGCCGAGCATCCGGTAGGCGATCGCGAACGACACCGGGCGCAGCTCCGCGAGGAGCTCGTCGCGCGCGTCTCTATAGGGCGGCGAATCCATCTCGCCAACTCGCATGTTGCGGTTGCCAGCCCAGGGCCTGCTTCGCCTTCGCGTTCGACGCTCCGCGTATGTCGGTCATCATCACCGCGCCGGCCTCGCCCGCCAGTAGCTGGCCGACCCAGCGCGGCACGCGCCACGGCTTCGGCGCGCCGATCGACTTCGCCAGCTCGGGCAGCCAGACCGCGACGGGGGCGGGATCGTCATCGACGATGTTGTAGATCCCGCGCTCGCCGTGGTCGACGGCAGCGACGGTCGCGTCCGCGGCGTCGGCGACGTGGATGAATGACCACACCCCGCCGCCGGTGCCGACCACCGGGAACTTGCGCTGGTGGAGCATCTCGTACTGCTCCCCGCCGCGAACCAGCGAGGTACCGGGGCCGTAAAGCCCTCCGTAGCGCAGCACGATGCCCTCGGTCCAGTCGGCGCCGGTCACGGCATCCTCGACGTGGCGGATCGCCTCGAGCGACTGGATCATTTCCTTGGCGGGTGTCGGGTCAAGCGGGTCGTCCTCGATCTTGACGGGACCGCCTGTGCGGGCGTACGGCCAGCTCGTGAAGCTCTGGGCGATGAACCGCTCGACCTCGACCGCGCGTCCGGCAGCGAGTAGGTTGTCGGTGCCTGCGGTGCGCAGCCGGTTGGTCGCGGCAAACGAGCGGTCGAAGTGGCGCATGTCGAACGTCGAGATCGACGTCAGTTCGTGGATGATCACGTCCGGTTCGGCGTTGGCCACGGCGCTCCCGACCTGGTCTGCGTCGAGTGCGTCGGCGACCACGGGGGTTGCGCCGAGCTCGCGCACCGCGCCCTGATTTGACTCGCTCCGCGTCATTCCGACCACCTCATGGCCACGGGCGACCAGCCGGGGGACGAGCTGCTTGCCAATTGCTCCGCTCGCGCCGGCGACAAAGATCTTCATTTTTGGCCTCCTGTTCGTCAACTGATCTCTTTGACGAGGCAGCCGGTGGCGCTGTGACAGCCGTGCCGCGTCGGTCAGCCGACCCTGCTGTAGACGACCGCGCTGTCGGCGACACAGCACGAGCCGGGATAGCTGTGGGGCGCCACCGCGCCGGCGACGGGTCGCAGCCGCGGGTCGGCGGCGAGCAGCGCGCCCCATTGGGCGGACCGCCGGCGCACGAGCTGTGACCACGGTTGCTTCCAGAACTTGGCGCCCTCGGTCAGCGGCCGGCTATAGAGGAGCCGCTGCCCCGGCTTGAGGCTCGATACGAGCGCCGACTCCATCGCCGCTGGGTTCGAATCCTTGAGGTTGGTGTAGGCGTTGACCCAGTTCATGTAGCTGGGGTCCTTGACCGGACCGGTCAAGGTCGCGTACCGCAGGCCGGCCGGGAGGTAGTACCAGGCGAGCGGGGTCTGCTCGGGCTCGCCCGTGAGCACCACGTCGCCGGGGCGCATGTACGGAGCGATCTCGCCGGCGACGTCACGCATGTCGCTCTTGTACTTGGGGACGAACGAGGCGACGTTGACGACGAATGCGACCGACAGCACGAGCGCGATCAGGCCCATGATTCCCGCGCGCGCGGAGGTGAAAGCGGCCAGCAGCAGCAGTGGTGCAACGAGCGGCGCGAAATAGCGGGTCACCCACGTGACCGCGATCAGCGACGCTAGGCGAGCCACGAGCACCGCCGCGAACGGGAGCGCGATCAGCGCCCAGACCGCGGTCGCCTCGCGCGTGCGCCGCATGTCGGCCGTGAGCAACGGCAGCGCCCCGACGGCGCCCGAGATGGCAAGTGCGACCACGACGCGGTCACCGCCGAGCAGGTTGCTCGGGAAAGTGGCGCCCAGGAAGTCGGCAAAGCCCCACGGGCTCGTGGTGTGTCCCATCTGGTAGATCAGGTTCGGGATCCACGGCACGAACAGGAGCACGCCGACGCCGAACGCGATCGCGGCGTCGGTCAGAACGCCGGGGCGGTCATCGGCCGCAAGCCAGATCGGAATCAGGGCGATCGCGGCTCCGGCCCAGAAGAAGATCGCCCAGAAGCTCGTGTAGAGCATCAGCGCGAGCGTGATCGCGAGCGGGATCAGATAGACGCGACGGCGGTAGATCAGCGCGTGGAGGTAGCTCGCGGCCGCGATCAGCGCGAGCAGCGCCAGCAGCTCGTAGGCCTGGGTCTCCTGGGCGTATTCGGTCAAGAACGCGCAGAACGTGAACAGGACCGCGGCGTAGATGCCCCCGCGGCGTCCGGTGAGGCTCCAACCGGCCCACATCGCGATCGGGATCGAGAGCAACCCGAACACCAGCGAGAGCGCGTGCGTGGTGCTCTCGCTCGAGCCGAAGAGGTTGATCCAGATGTGGAGGATCAGGTAGTAGAGCGGCGCCGAGCCCTGCTGGCGGAGAATCCCGGGGATCGCGGTCAGCGGATGGGAGGCGACGCCGACCGCAATGGCCTCGTCTGACCAGAACTGACCGCCGATAAAGCGCGTCCGCAGCACGGCGGAGATCGCCATCAGGATCAGCAGGATCCCACCCGTGCTGACCCATACCGGCAGGCGCTCGAACCATTGCGGGGCGGCAAAATCCCGCACCTGCGGGGCCTGCAGGAGCCATGGAAGCTTGCGACGGGGGGCTGTGGTGCTCATTGCGGGAAGATGCGCGTGCCGGGAAGGCGCGCCTCCAGGACGGTGCCTGGGCGGGCCTGGTTGTGCCTGGTTGTGCCTGCGCGCGCCGGAGGCGTCGGGCGTGATGGCGCTTTCAGGCTACCCGGTGGCGTCCCGGGAGCCTCCCACCAGGTCGCCGGAGCGCTCCGGGTCAGCGGCCGGACGAACCCGGGAGGAAAGCTGGCGCTTAACTGCCGAATCCGGCATGCTATTTACTTATTTTGAAAACACAGATTGAGATCACCCGCCGGCCGGTTCGCGCGACGGCGTCGGGACCACATTAGGAGAAGGAACATGGCTCTCAAGATTGGATCAACCGCACCGGACTTCGAGGCTGAGTCTTCGGAGGGCACGATCAACTTCCACGACTGGATGGACGACTCCTGGACGGTGCTGTTCTCGCACCCGAAGAACTTCACGCCGGTCTGCACGACCGAGCTCGGCTACATGGCCAAGATCAAGCCCGAATTCGATCGTCGCGGTGTGAAGATCATCGGGATCTCGGTGGACCCCGTCGAGGATCACGCCCGGTGGGCCGCCGACATCGAGGAGACCCAGGGCACGGCCCCCAATTACCCGATCATCGGCGACCGCGACTTCAACGTCTCCAAGCTGTACGGGATGCTCGATGAAGAGGTCGAGGGTGACCCGCACGACCGCACGCCGGCCGACAACCAGACCGTGCGCAACGTGTTCGTGATCGGCCCCGACAAGAAGGTCAAGCTGATCCTCGTCTACCCGATGACCACCGGGCGCAACTTCGACGAGGTCCTGCGCGTGATCGACTCGCTCCAGCTGACCGCCAACCACAAGGTCGCTACGCCGGTCAACTGGCAGCAGGGCGACGACGTGATCATTGCCGGCTCGGTCAACAACGACCAGGCCAAGGAGATCTGGCCCGACGGCTGGGAGTCCCCGAAGCCGTACATCCGGATCGTCCCGCAGCCCAAGTAGCGGGCCGTCCCAGCGCGCCGGGCGAGGGCCTCGCGGGCCGCGTCCGGCGTTCGGCCTCGCCCCCCGCGTCCGGCGTTCGGCCTTGCGTCCTGCGTCCGGCGTTCGGCCTTGCGTCCTGCGTCGGGCGTTCGGCCTTGCGTCCTGCGTCGGGCGTTCGGCCAGACGCGGTCAGTTCCCGGGCGCCTTTCCTTCCCACGCGTCCGCCAGCAGCTCGCCCAGCAATGCTCCGTCGGCATCGGGGAGGCTGACGCGCACAGCCGCCAGTCGTTTCCCCCAGAACACCTCGCTGCAGCAGTGCGGGTGCGCTTGCACGGCGGTCAGGATCCCCGGCTCGTCGAGCATCACGTTCATGTGCTGCTCATCCCAGAGCGTCGCGAAGATCTTGCCTGCGACCCGGAAAGACGGCCGCCCGTGGTGGTCGCGCTCGGCCGCCTCGGGCAGCGCGAGCGCGGCGGCGCGCGCCTGATCGATCGTCACCATCGCTAAGCCACCCGGTCGTCGTCGCGCTTCAGAGCATCCGTGAACCGCTTCGGCACGGCAGCATCCTCGCCCTCCTCGTAGAGCGTGATCACGACGAGCTCGCCGACGTCGGGGCGGCACACGTACACGAGGTCACGCCGCTCGAGATCATGGACGAGCACGGTGCCGCGATCGCGCGGCTCGGATCCGCCGGCCTCGTAAGCGCGCGCCACCCGCGAGGCGATCTCGAGCTTGGCGTCGAGCGTGCCGCGGACGCGCTGGCGGAAGCGTTCCGCGGCGTGGTCTGTGACCGCGACCAGCATGTACACGACGTTAATGCAGGCGGTGCGTCGGGCGCATCCTTCAATCGTCAAGGTTGCGCACCCTTGCGCCGATACGTGACCTTGCAATGCTGTCCAGAATTCGGGCCGCGACCTACATCGCGCTCGCGTCGTTCGCCCTGGTGATGACCGTCGGGAGCATCGAGCTAAACGGCGGCAAGTTCGGCTACGACTTCTACGGCGATCTCTATACGGCCGCGCACGCGATCCTGCGCGGGGCTAACCCGTACGAGATGCACCGACTGCAGACTGAAGCAGCGATCCTCCGTGGTGGCGGGACGTTCGGGTACAACGCATCGCCCCGCTATCCGCCGCTCCTGATGCTGGCGGTCGTCCCGCTCAGCCTGCTGCCGTTCAAGCTCGCAGCCGCGATCTTCATGGCCCTTAGCCTGGCGGCCGTGCCGGTCGCGATGTGGCTGCTGGGGGTTCGGGATTGGCGCTGCATCGCGCTCGCGACGGCGTCGATGCCGGCGGTGTTCGGCTCGTGGATCGGCAACGTGAGCGCACTGCTTGCGCTCGGCGCAGCGGTCGTCTGGAAGTTGCGTTCGCGCGTCGACCTGATGCCGGTGGCCGCGGCCGTCGTGCTGGGCGCCAAGCTGCTCCTCTGGCCGCTCGGGGTCTGGATGCTGGTGACGCGGCGCTACCGCCAACTGGTGCTGACGATCGCGTTCGCGATCGCCGGAACCCTGGCCGCGTGGGCGGTGCTCGGCTTTGCCGGACTGACCGCATATCCGAAACTGCTGTCCGACGTCGCCTACATCGGCGAACTGCGCAGTTCCTCGCTGATCACCGCACTCCTCGATGCGGGCCTGTCGACCTTTGCCGCGCGAGTGATCGCGCTCGCGCTGACCGGGGCGCTCGCCAGCGTCGCTTGGCGTCTGGCGCGCGGCCCGCAGGGCGACGAACGGGCGTTCGGGCTGATGGTCGTCGCGGCATTGATCGCCTCTCCAGTCGACTGGGTGCACTCGTACGTGCTGCTGTTCGTGCCGATCGCGCTGCTCTCGCCGAGGCTCTCGGTCATCTGGTTCCTTCCCGCGCTGGTGAGCTACTCGCCGATCGTCGACACTGGATTCGAGCTGATCGTCGTCGGATACATCTGCGCGCCACTGCTCGCCGAACGATTCAACGTCGCGGCCGCGTCCGCGGCGGTCACGCGCCGGATCCACGGCGACGTGCGGTTGCCGGTCTCGCACCGGTGATCGAACGGTTTGCGGTCTCGCGCACCGGTGACCGGACCGAGTTCGATATCGCAGACACCGCGTGATCGGACCGACTTCGATATCGCGCACGCGTGATCGGACCGAGTTCGGTACCGCGCACGCGTGATCGGACCGAGTTCGGTATCGCCCCCGGGGGGCGACCGGTTCAGCGGACGATCTGGCCGGGCGGCGAGGGCGCGCCGGCTAAACGAGGCGCGGCACGATCAGGACCACGAGACCGCCGAACGCGAGAAACGGCCCCAACGGGATCGTCTGCTTGCGGGCGGCAGCGCCGCCCCGCGCGATCATTGCGATCGCAATCGGCAGGGTGGAGAGGAACCCGACCAGCAGCGCACCGATGACGCCCCAGCCGAGACCGGCCCCGAGCAACAGCGCGAGCTTCACGTCACCCATGCCCATCGCCGAGCTGTTGAGCAAGTTGGGCAGGAGCAGAAAGAGGGCGGCCGCGAGTGGAGCGAGGATCAGCTCGATCGTCCGGGAGGGTGTGATCGCGATGTGCGCGATCAGCACGATCGCCGTCGCCGGCAGGACGATGCGGTTCGGGATGATCCGGCGTTCGAGGTCCGTGGCGGCCAGCACCACGAGCACGGCGGCGAAGAACGCTGCCAGCGCCGCGCGTGGGCCGATCGGATAGCAGGCGAACGCAACCGCCGCCAGCGCAACTGCCGCCACCGCGGTCGGCAGCGGGTGCGAAAGTAGTGGCCGCCGGCGGGGTCGGCGGCGCGGGCGTCTGAGACGGCTCGCCACTCCCCACCTCCACCCGCCCCGTTACCGGGGCTGGCGCGGCGAGAGCGGGCGCCGATGTGCCGCTAGGCGACGGCACTCGGGAGCCCGGTCTTCATGTGCGCCGATCTCGCGGTCGAGATCGCGCCGAACAGCGCATCGAATTCGCCCCACTTCTCGAGCACTTGGGTTCTCGAGACGCGCGCCTTCTCGTCCTCGCTGACGAGGACCACGCCGACCGGCGGTTCGAGCGCATCGAGCTCAACCGCTGCGAGGGTGGCCGCGGTCGGCAGCGCGCCGGCATCGAGGACCACCACATCGACGGACTCGCGCCGGGCAAGCTCGGCGACGCCGACGATCCGCTCGGTGACCGACACCTCGCAACCACGCCGCGCAAGCAGCGCCGCGGCGACAGATCGAAACCGGCGATCGGTGCCGACGAGCAGGACGCGCGCCGGGCCGTCGCTTACATGTGTCGTGTCAACGGCGACCGGGAGGTTCGGGTGGGCGCCGGGGTCGCCGTCACCGACGACCTCCTCGGCACGGCTCGAGTCGACGGTCAGGAGCTGGTCACCGACCTGGACCTGGCGACGAACGATCTCGCCCGCGGACAGCTCGAGCGTGCTCCGTCCCTCCATCGCGGAGGCCGTGTGCCATGGCGGCAGATGCTCGACCAGCTTGATCACCCGTAGGTTCCGGTCGAGGAACACGACGTCGATCGGGAAGCGCATGAATGCCGTGTGGATCGACGGTGACGGCTGCAGCAGCATTCCCTCGCCGGACGGGAGCGAACCGCGCCCCAGCAGTCCGCGCATTCGGCGACGCGCGCGATCGGCGATCAGCACCTGCTCGCATACGACGTTGCCGCGCGTCAAGTTGACGATGAGTTTTGTTTCCCTCGCCATATCAGAGAGTGTCGGCGATCGGCGTGTTCGTCACAAGAGACGAAGGTCTAGTTTCCAGCCTCGGTCTCACGAGCACGGTGACGACGATCGCGGCGCTCACGCCGAGGCCCAAAATCGCCTGCAACAGGCCGGGTTTCACGACCGGGCACGCCCACATCAACAACGGGAGAAACCAGACTCCGCTGAGGCGCGGGCGAGCGAGCGCGATCGGTATCACCAGCAGCGCGAAATAATGCCCCCAGAGCACCGGCGTGGCGAGCAGGCTGAGCACGATTGACAGTGTCAGCGCCGCCTGGCTGTCACCCCGTCGACCGGCGACGATGCATCCGACTGTGACGGCGCTCGCCACCGCGAGCGCGACCACGTAGGCCGCGGCATGCGCAGCTCCGAGGTGCATCGCGAGCGCGACGATGTCGTAACCCCGCTTGTACATTACGTTCGTCACCGCGCGGCTGACATCCTCGTAGCGGCGTAGCTGGTCGAACCCGACTACACCCCAAGCCACGGCGTTGACCGCAAGACCGACGGCGACCGCGTATGCCGCCGCGGCGTAGCGACGCGTCGCGAGCAGCCAGAGGCCCAGCGGCCATATGAACGGCTTGAGCGAGATCAACACCGCGACGATCGCGCCGGCGACAATCGGGTGATCGCGCTTACGCCACAGCCAGGCGATCCCGAGACCGATCACGAGTGTCAAGTTCGCCGTCTGCCAGGCCTGCACGACGATCGGCCACAGCAGAACGAGCCCATACGCGCGTCGGTCACGGACGCCGAGGAGGCCCAGCGTGAGCAGGACGGCGACGATGTTGACGGCGGTGAAGATCCCATCTGCCACCCCGTGCGGGATCAGGGCCAGCGGTACGAACGCCAGCGCCGTCAGCGCCGGATACGGGAATGCGACGCCGGCATTGATGTGCTGCCAGCTGCCGCCGTACGGACTGGCACCGTTGACCACGAGGTGAGCAGCCGGCCAGAACTCATGGTGAAAGTCGACGGCCAGGGTCCCGAGCCGCACGCACAAACCGATCACGTAGAGCGTGAAGATCAGCGACAGGCCCAGGTACACGATCGCCTGCAGCGGCTGATATGCGCCGCGCCGGAACCGGCCCCGGAGCGCCTCGGCCATGCGCGGCACGCCGTCCACCGGCGTCGCCGTCATCGTCCAGTCACCGTCCTGTCGGCCGCTCGGAGGCTCGGCGCCGGCGCGCCAGCGCGCGGCAGGGCCGTGAGCGGGGTGCGGCTGAGGCCCGCTCCGCCGGCGCGCATTGTGATCGCAGTTGGCCACCTGAAGAGGGTGAAGACAAGGAGGCCCATCGCGCCGAGCGCGACCATCAGCTGCCACATCGAGGGGCCGCTCACCGGGAACGGAAGCAGCACGATCGGGATCACCCAAGCGGCGCTGAGCCGCGGGCGCGAGATCGCCAGGGGCACGAGCAAGAGCGCGAAGTAGTGGCGCCAAACGATCGGCGTCGCGAGCAGGCTGATCGTGATCACCCCGAGGAGCACCGCGGTCTCGTGTCCCCGTCGCGCCCGTTCGAGCGTCACCGCGCCCACCGCCAGGACCGCGAGCAGCGCGATCGCGTCGGCCAGCGCGGGTGCGGCACCGAGGCGGAGAGCGAGCGCGAGCGGCGTGTAGGCGGTCACCTCCTCCACCTTCGTTACCGCGCTGACGAGCTGCGTATACGGGTGGAGTTGACCAAAGCCGACGACGGTCCAGGCAACCGCGTTGAAGGCCACAGCCGAGATCGCCGCCCAGCCGGCCGCACGCCAGCGACGGGTCAGTAACAGCCAGCCGAGCAAAGGCCAGAGGAACAGTTTCAAGGAGACCATCAGGCCGACGCTCACGCCCGCCACCAGTGCCCTGTTTCGGTATCGCCAGGCGATCGCGATGGCGAGCGCGAGCAGCAGTGAGATGTTTGCCGTCTGCCACCCGCTGACGACCGGCGCCCAGAGCATCGTGACGCCGTAGATCCGCCAATCGCGGACGTCGAGCACGCGGAGCGTGCCGAGCGCGGCGGCGATCGAGATCGCGGTGAACACCGCATCGGCGACGCCGCGCGGCATCCATCCGAAGCCGGCGAACAGCAGTGCCCCCGGAGCCGGATAGACGAACGCGAAGCCATGCGTCGCGGCGAACGAGGTCGGCGAGGCGTACGGACTCAACGCGTGCAGGACCCGCTCGCCCGCCGGCCAGAAGGCGCGGTCGAAGTCGTAGGCGAACGCTTGGTGGCGCGCCGAGAAGACGACCATGTAGATGGTGAACAGGACCGGCGCGATCCCGCACAGCGCGTGCGTGGCGGCCCGTGACCAGAGCTCGCGCCGGCCTGACGTCAGGAATCGCGGAGCGGCGCCAGGTAGAGATCCCGCGCCGGCGAGCGGTTGCTGGCTGCCGGTTCGGATCACGACGGTGGTCGCCAGGTGGCGACCGTCACGCCGCGGCCGCGCACGACAACGTCGGTGCCCCTGCGCGCCAGCAGACGCGGGGTGGCGGTGCTGGACCGGTCGAGGACCAGCACGTGGTAGCCGTCGATGAGGCTCGGCTGGTGCGGGGCGGGCAGCGCTGCCACATCGGTGATGCTGTCGAGCTCCTTGCCCGTCAGCAGCTCGAACCGAATGTCGTATCCCATCCGTCCGGCGAGGCTCGGGTCGCGCCACAACAGCCAGTCGGCGAACCTGTTGTCGACCCAGATCTTGGCGCCGGGCTGCTCGCGCGCGATCCGCGTCACGGCTGCCAGCGCGCGCGCATTGTATCCGCGCTCGAACCAGCTCGAGGGCCTGGCAGCGATCGAGATGACGGCGACGAACACGATCAGAACCGAGACGCCCACCAGCGAGAGGTTCAACCGCGTCCGGCGTGGCGCCGGCTCGCCGGCGGGGAACAGCCGGGTCAGCATTCCCGGAACGAGGACCATCGCGCCAAGGCCGTACCAGGCGACGTTGCGCACCGCGAGCAGCGCGGCGGCGGCCAGCACGACCATCGCGAGCTGATCAAATGCGGGCAGGCGGCGCCCGCCGCGCCCCATCAGCCAGACCGTAAAGGCCGCCACGAAGAAGAAAGGAACGGCGAGCGCCATGCTGGCGGTGATCGGCTGCCATTCGGACACGACCTTGCTGAAGGCCGGGTTGAAGATCGTCTCCCGGTAGTAGGTGGCGATCCCTGGGCCATACGGGTTGATCAGCAGACAGACCGGCGAGGCCACGATCAGCGCGACGCTGCGCGCACGCACGCTCTTGATCGGACGGCGCCAGCGCCCGCCGGTCAGGTCCTGCACCAGGAGCACTGCGCCCGCGAGGACCGCGAGGGCGACGCCGAGTGTGACCGATCCGTGGAGGTTGCCCCACAAGATCAGGAGCACGAAGACGAGATACACCCGCCGGTCACGGGCGCCGCGGGCCTCCCTTGCCAACAGCCAGAGCGTCGCGCTGAAGAGGGCGTAGGCGAACCCCTGCGTGCGGACGTTGGATGACCCGGCGAAGTAGAAGAAGCCGGCGAACGGCAACACCCACAGGATGTGGCGCTCGCTGGCACCCAGCGCCCGCGCCGCGCCGACGCTGAGGACGAAGCCCGCGATCGTGAGCGCCACGTAGACCAGCCCGTACAGCGCCAATCCCCCGATCTGGTTCAGTCCGTACAGCGCCAGCTGAGCCAGCCACTGTTGGTCGTACCAGTGGGTCCCGCGGGTGATGGCGAACAAGGTGTCGTGCTGCGGAATGCCGTGGGCGGCGATGTACCGTCCGTCGACGAGCGCGAGCCAGGTGTCCTGCGTGATGTGCTGTGGCAGCTGCACCAGGCTGACGACGGCCACCACGGCCAGCCCGAGGATCAAGAGCGAGTTGGCATCGAGCCAGGCGATCAGCGCCTGCACGCGCCCGTAGTCGCGGCTCGCGTCCGCGGGAGCGACGCCGGTGGCGGCGGAGGAGCTCATTTGCCGGTTACGCCGCGCATCGCGGACGCTGGTGTTGACGCCGTGATGATCACGCCAAAGAGTGTCCGTGATACGGCTCTAGAAGGCCCTAAACCTTGGTCTAGGGCCCAACTAGACCAACTTCCGTTCCTCACACGCGAGGGCAAATTTACGATTCTCAACCAATGCGACAGCTGAACGAAACGAGTCGCCAGGAGAGATCTTTGTCCACAGTGAAAACAGTCAAGCTCCGGCAGCAACTTGCCGAAGCCCTAGAAGGAGAACAGGGCCAGGGGCTAGTGGAATATGCCCTTGTCCTCTTGTTCATTGCTGTGATCGCGGTGGCGGTGATTGCGTTTCTCGGTCCTGGTATCTCGAACGCCATCAGCAACATCGCGACCAGTTTGTGATCGAGAGATCTCATGGATGAAAGCTTCAGGCCGGCTGTAGACGAGCCGGAAATCTCGAGAAAATCAAAAGGGGGTGAACTGATGATGCAATATTTGCTTCCGCTCTTTACGGTCGACCTGCGTAGCGTTCTGGCTCGCATGCGTCGCGAGGAGGGGCAGGGTCTGGCGGAGTACGCCCTGATCCTTGCGTTCATCGCGGTTGTCGCGGTGGTCGCGCTTGTGTTCCTGGGTCCGAAGATCTCGAACCTGCTCAGCAGCATCGCAAACGATCTCTAGCCATTCCGAAGATTCGGACTACGGCCGGAGTCGACCGCCAAGGATTGGCCTCGACTCCGGCCGGCTAGGATTTGGGGGCGAAGCCACAAAGCCCACCCGGATGGATATTCCGGGTGGGCTTTGGCTTTTAACGGTCCAGTACAGGCGAACGCGTGACCTGCACTGTGTGCCTCTGAGGCTCAGTCGGCGTTGAGGTAGAACATCCGGTGGAGCAAAGGGGGTCAAGTGACACAGACACCTCGAGTGCGGCGAGGTGCCGGCGGTCCTGCCCGCAGGCGGTGAAGCCAAATGACGCTCCTGTGCGCCGCGGACGCCGGCGCGCGCGCTCGGTGCACGCCACCAGGGCAGTAAGCAGTAAGCCCGAGTCAAACGTGTCAACGAACGTGGGCCTGCGCCCGCCGCCACCGGAACCTACACGGTCGGCGCGCCGCCCGGGAACAGCACCACCGCACGACCGGGTTGTCTGACGGGAACATGTGGCCCGCTAGACAACTCGGTCCGGGTCAGGGGGTGACCTCGACCTCGTTACGGGCTCGACGAGCTGCACGGGCGCGGGCGAACGGTCGGCGGCGACCTTGCGCGCGAGCTCGCGTACCGGCTTGCGGGAGCCGCCGGTCGCCGAGTCGGCGGATCCGGCTCCGGGCGGCGCGCGCCCTCAAGGCTCCCGTGGCTACAGGACCTTGACGATCTGCAGCATCGCTGGAACGAGCAGGATGATGAACAGCGATGGGAAGATCAGGAAGACGAGCGGGAAGAGCATCTTGATCGGAGCCTTCTGGGCCCGCTCCTCGGCCATCTGGCGACGCCGCTTGCGCATATCGACCGCGAGGTTGCGCATCACCTGTCCGATCGAGATGCCGAGGCGCTCGCCCTGAGCCAGGGCCCGCACAAAGGCGCGCATGCCGGGGGTGTCAGCGCGGGCCGCGAGGTTCGACAGCGCATCGTCGACGCCGAGGCCCATCGTCTGTTCCTGGAGGGTCAGCCGCAGCTCGTCGCTGAGCGGGCCCTGGATGTGCTCGGCGGCCAGGCGGAGCGCGCCACTGAAGCCGAGGCCCGCCTCAACCGTCACCACCAGCAGGTCGATCAGGTCCGGCAGACGGCGGTCGATGATCTGGAGACGCACGCGAGCCTTGCGGCGCACGATAACCAGCGGCAGCATCCAGCCAAGGAAGACGGTGGCCGCCGCCAGGGCGACGAACTCGAGGCTGAGCCCGCCGAGGACGATGACGAGCGTCGGCAGTAGAAATGCTGTCACCACGCGGTAGCCGATCAGCGCTCGGGGTGACATGCCGTAGATCCCCGCCGCCATCAGCTCGGCCCGGATATCTTCCTCGCGGATGCTGCCGAAACGCTGGGTCACAGCGGCGCCGATCGCCGACAGCAGCCTGGCGACGCTGCTCTTGTCCGCCCCGAACGCGATATCCGGCGCGGTGGACTCGGCGGAGAAGCCGTACTCGTCGATCGCCGAGAGCCGCTCCGTGGCCTTCAGTCGGTTCGTCGTGAGCGCCCGGAGAAGTGCCGTGATCGACACTCCCAGGAGACCCACGCCCAGTATCAGTAAGAGGATCATGGTCAGCTCACACGTCGATGTCGACTATCTTGCGGATCACGAAGCTTCCGGTGGCGATCATGACGGCCGCCGCGCACGTCGCCATTAGCCCCAGCGTTGTGTGAAAGAGCGGCGAGATGTAGTGGGGGTTGATGAATGACAGGAACAACAGCAGCGCGACCGGAAGCGCCGAGAGGACCCACCCCGCCAGCCGGCCCTGGGCGGTGAGGGTCCTCACGATTCGGCGCAGTTCCAGGCGCTCACGGATCGTCTCGGTGACGACGTCGAGCACCTCGGCCGTATTGCCGCCGGTCTCGGCCTGGAGCGTCGCGACCAGAGCGACATGGTGAAAGTCAGTGCTCTGCATCCTGTCACTGATCTTGTTGAGCGCGTCCACGAGTGGGACGCCGAGCTGTTCGTCGGCCAGCGCGCGGCGAAGCTCGCGCTTGGACGGCTCGGGCGCGTCAGTGGTGACAACGCCGAGTGAGCCTACGAACGTGTTGCCGGCCCGTAGCGCGGATGCGACGACGGCGAGGTTGTCGGGGAGCTGTTCACCGAACGCGCGGCGCTGTCGGTTGGCGGCGACGCGGACCCACATCCGAATGCCGACCGGGAGGAAAAGCGCGATCAGCGCCCCGAGGGCCCCTTCGAGCTGTACGAGCAGATATGCGAGCAGGACCGTGCCAAGAACCGTGAGCAGGAGCAGGCGTGGCAGGGTGATGGGAAAATTGGCAACGTCGATCTCTTCCGCGAGGACGGCCGTCCAGCGGGACTTCTCCACTCGACGGCCGCGTGGATCGCCGAGCGCGCGCTGGACGAGCGACCGAGGCTTGTCTTCGACTGGTTGGGCGGAGAGCCCCACGTACGGGCCAATCCGCTGGCGCACGCCACCCTGATGCGAGATCAGCGCGAGGATCGCGAGGCCGATCAGCAGCGCGAACATGATGCTGACGAGCACGGCGGCAGTCGTCGAGGACCAGAATGACTGAGAGTGGACGGTGCCGGCGGGACCCGAAGGCGCCGCGGGGGAGACCGGAGTCGTCGAGTACCGCGCGCGAGCGGTGCCGTGCCCGGCGACGTGAACGGCCACCGTCACGTTCGATCCCAGCGGCGTGCGCGACGTGTATCGGATCAGGTACTGGTTGGACAGCGCGACGCCGAGGTCGTGATACAGCGAGACCAACGTGCCCGAGCTGACGGGCGTATACACGCCGTGGGTGGCAGCGGCGAGCTCGTTCAAGCTGGTGCCATCGAAAGAGCTGTCGCGGACCCCGATCGTGTAGATCCGGACGCCCTGGGAGTTTGAGGTGTGGGCTGCCGACTGAAGGCTCTCGGTGCTGCCGGTGTCGCGCCCATCGGAGACGACGACGATCGATCCGCCGGTCAGGTTGGCGCCCGCCAGCAGGTGGTTGGCGGTCGCGACGGCGTCATACAGGTGCGTGCCGGAATGCAAGGTGGGGATCGTGGACAGGGCACGGTTGAGGGTCGCGTCGTCTGTGGTCATCGGCACGACGACCCGCGCGGTCTGGTCAAACATCACGATTCCGACGGGCTGGGCCGGGTTGCGTGCTCCGATGAACGCCCGCGCAGCCGCGATTGCGCTGCTCTCGGCGGCGCCGTGCATCGAGTCACTCGTATCGATCAACAGCACGGTCCCGAAATGCGATTGCGCGAGCTTCGAAGCTGGGACGACCGACAGCCCCTGGACCGGCAGGCCCCCCTCGGTGACCGAGACCTGCCGCGGGGTCAGCACGCCGCGCGATCCGACGCTCAGCAGGAACGCGCGCTGGGGAAAGCTGGCCCCACCCGCCTGCGTGATGGTGGGCCGCGCCGCCGGCGCGGCCGCCGCCGTCGACGCGCACGCCAGGAGCAGTAAGAGGCCGACGAGGAGCGACAGCCGTCTCATCTGAACGAGCGCCTGACCTCGGCCGGCGAAGGCCTGACCTCGGGCCTCAGCGTGAGCGCCGCCGCCTGGCTGCCGCCGAACTCATGTGCGGTCATCCAGTCGGGGAGCGCAGCGTTGTTGTACTCGAACTTTGCACTCTGCGGTCGCAGACCGCTGTACTTGAGCGATCCGCCGTTCATGGCGGGATCGTGGCTGGTCTCGAACTCGAAGATGTCCTGGAGGGTCACGGTGTCACCCTCCATCCGTTGCACCTCGGTTACGCACGTGACGCGCCGCGAGCCGCTGCTGAAGCGCTCGATCTGGATCACCAGGTCGATCGCCCTCGAGATCTGCTGACGGACCGCGCGCAGCGGGAAGTCCACGCCGGCCATCAGCACCATGCTCTCGACCCTCGCCAGCGCGTCGCGCGGCGTATTGGCGTGAACGGTGCTCAGTGACCCGTCATGGCCGGTGTTCATCGCCTGGAGCATGTCGAGTGACTCCGAGCCGCGGACCTCGCCGACGATGATCCGGTCGGGGCGCATACGCAGGGAGTTACGAACCAGTTCGCGAATCGGGATCTCGCCCTGGCCTTCTACGTTCTTCGGCCGGGCCTCCAGTCTCAGCACGTGGCGCTGGTTGAGGCGCAGCTCGGCCGCGTCCTCGATCGTGATGATCCGGTCGGAGTCCGGGATCGCGCCCGAAAGCGCGTTGAGGAGCGTGGTCTTCCCCGAACCCGTACCGCCGGAGATGAGGATGTTGAGCTCTGCCTTAACGCATAGCTCGAGGAACTCGCGACACTCCTGTGTCAGCGAGCCTTTAAGCCGCAGGTCGTTGAGATCCCAGCGGCTCTTGGAGAACTTTCGGATCGTGAGCAGCGGCCCCGTGAGTGACAGTGGCGGGATCACCGCGTTGACGCGGCTGCCGTCGGGGAGCCTGGCGTCGACCATCGGCGAGGACTCGTCGATCCGGCGGCCGACCTGAGCCACGATCTTGTTGATGATGCGGCGCAGGTGGTGATCATCCGCGAACCGAACCGGAGTTCTCTGGAGGCGCCCCTCCCGCTCGATCCAGACGTCGCCGGGACCATTGACCATGACCTCGGTCACGGTGTCATCGTTGAGCAGGCTCTCGATCGGCCCGTGGCCGAGCGTGTCGTCGGCGATCTCCTGCACCAGCCGGTCACGGTCGGCGATCGAGAGGCCGCGTTCCTGGGCCAGGCGCGCCCGGATGTCGTTGACGACCAGGCGGCTGAGCGCCCCTTCGTCGACAGCGGCGTTGTAGAGCTGCGGGCCGAGCTCCGAGATCACCGCCAGGTGGATTCGGTCCTTGAGGTCGGCAAAGGCGTCGTATTCCTCCTCGGTCTGGCCGCCCTCGGTTCGACTGCCTGCGAGCCGTTCACGGAGTTCCATCAGCCGCTCCTCCTACCGAGCCGGATCAGGCCCCGCTTCGTACGTCCGTTCTCCGGGGGGCCACCGTTGGAGAACAGGTCGGCGAGCGACCCGAACGATTTCGCCGCCTCCGACCGCTTCTGGGTGAGCACGATTGGGTTGCCCTCGTTGACCGAGGTCGTGATATCCCGACTGCTCGGAATCAGTACCTCCGGCGTGCGCTCGAGGATGTTGGCGACGTCGCGGCTGGTGATGCCGACGCTCGTGTTCGCGCGATTGAGGACCACGCGAACCCGCTCGCGCGGGTAACCCATCAGATCGAGCGTCTCCAGTCCCAGCTTCGCGTTCTTCAGTGACAGCGCATCGAGCATCCCGACCATCACCACGTACGAGGATGTGTCGACGGCCGCGATCACCTCTGGGCTGAAGCTCGGTGGCGTGTCGACGATGATGTACTCGTACTCGGTCCGCACGACGCTGAGCACGTCGGTCATGAACTCCGTACTCACTGCGCCGGTCTGGTCGGGCCGGATCGGCGCCGCCAGCACCTTCAGTCCGCTGTGGTGCGTGAGCATGAACGCATCGACCTTGCTGGCGTCGAGCGAGCCGCCTGAGGTGGCGAGGTCGTAGATCGTGCGCTCCGGCCGCAGACCGAGCGACAGCGCGACGTCACCGAACTGCAGATCGAGGTCGAGCAGCGCCACGCGGCGCCGGCGCGAGAGCATCGTCAGCGCGAGGTTGCAAGAGACCATCGTCTTGCCGATCCCGCCTTTGGGGCCGAGGATGCAGATCATCGTTGCCAGCGAGGTGTCCTGCTCGCCGGGCGTGACCTTACGAACGACGGCCTTGTGCAGCGCGAACGCGACATGGTCCGCATCCGACTGCGACACGTGTGGTCCCGGCTCCAGCACCACCAGGTCGTCGGCGCCGGCCGCGAATGCACGGCCGACGAACCCATTGGCCGAGCCCTGCACCAGCACCACGATCGCCCGGTTCGGGTAGTGACCAACCCACCACTCGATCAGGGCCACGGCCTGGTTGGACTCGTCGCCGCACGCGACGACGAGGACGTCGGCCTGAGACTCATGCAGTGCCTCTGACCCCGTCGCCAGCGAAGGGAGGACGTCGTCGACGACGATCTCTGGGTTCTTGACGTGCTCGGCGACCCAGGGGCCCTCGACGGTGTCGTCGTGGGCGACTATGACGTTAATGCTCTTGCCGGTCATTTCTTAGAGTTCGCGTTCGTGGTTCCAAGGGCTCCGACGGGCGGGCGCAGCGTGATCCAGATCCGCCCGTTGTCGGCAGCGGAGGCCAGCTGCGCTGCCTGCTGGGGTGTCACCTTGAGCACCAGGTTGGTGCCGCCGCTACTTCCGCCGCCGCCTCCGAGTCCGCCGCCGCTGCTGGTCCCGCCCGGCGCGTCCAGGACGAGCAGGTTGCTTGCCAGTGTCAACGCGCCGGCCTTGCTCGTGCCGGAGTCATTCATCACGTCGACGCGATCGCCGGCCTGGACAAAGCCGATCATTCCCTGCGCGGCGCCGACGGGAATCGCGATTGCGCGCTGGTCACCGGTCAGCTGTGACGTGATCGTCACGTCGGCCGTTGTGAAGTCGGCGGCCGTCAGCTGCTGGCCGGGATAGATCGGGTTGGCCGCCACTTCGCCCTTGATCGCCGACGGATCGGCGATTGCTCCCGTAACCACATGGGTCGAGGGAACCGTCGTGCGGGAGATGAGCGATCCGGACGCGATCACGCCGACCGGCGTCCCCTTCGGGATGTAGCCGGACGACACGAACACGGGCGTGTTCACGACGGCGGGCGCGCTGCTCTTGTTGTAACTCGAGACGAACGCGAACAGGATGATGCCGGCCAGTAGCGCGGCGACGATCGCAGTGGTTATCGAGCCACGGCGAGTGGAGAACATGGCTGCGCCGAGGCTGCTGCCTGCTCTCTTACGAGTTGATGTAGACGCTTCCATGTTTCTCCTTATTTGCCCCAAGGCGAGCGAGCGGCCAGCAAGTCCTCACACGCCCCACCCGACAGTTCCATGGCTCCAAGGTCTGGTCATTGATTACGAGGCCGACCGGACTCGTTGGACCCCCATCGGCATTACCGCGGCGAAAATTTACGGTTGTACGGTCCAAAACCCCATGGATGTAGGTCTAGATGCGGCCTAGACCAAAGTGCAGTCGGACCTCGGCGGCCGGATGCTTCTAGACGAAGGTGGGATGTGCAGACGGCGGGCGCCATTGATACTCAGCGCCCATGAACCCGCCCGCAGGATCTGCGTCACCCGCTCTGCGCTTGCACCCACCGGAGGGCGCGGCAGGCCGCCCGGCGTGGCTCGCGGTCACGTTGAGTCCGTCCGTGTTGACCACCGTGACCGTCGTTGGCATCGCCGCGCTGGCGGGGGCGGTCGGCGCCGACGGGCGCTGGCTCGCTGCCCTCGGCGCGTTCATCACCAGACACGGCACGATTCCGACCGGGGTGCCGTTCGCTGCGGCGCCCACGGCGCACTGGCACAACGCGATCGTTCTGGCCGAGCTCGTGTTCCACGGCCTCGAAGTCGCGCTCGGGGACCGAGGCCTGGTCCTCGCCCAGCTGGTCGCGGTCGCAGCGACGGTGATCGTGCTGATTCGCGACGCCAGAGCGGCAGGGGCCTCCGAGAAAGGCGCCGGAACGGCGGTATTGATCGCCGCGGTCGGCGCCGGGCCGGCGCTGGTGATCGCGAGGGTGCAGCTCTTCTCGCTGATCCTCTTCGTGTCCCTGATCGCGCTGTTGCGGGCCGAGACACGCCGGCCCTCGCGGCGGGTGTGGTTCGTGCTGCCACTGATCGCGCTGTGGGCGAATCTCCACGGCGCGGTGCTGATCGGAGTCGGCGTGACGCTCGCCTACCTGGTCCTCGAGCGCTTCCGACAGGAACGCTGGACGGCGATCGGCGTCGCCGCGGGCGCACTCGTGGCGCTGTGCATGACCCCCGCGGGCCTGGGCACGATCGACTACTACAGGGGGCTGCTGACCAACGAGGCCGCCGCGCGCGGGGCGGGGCTCTGGGGACCGCTGTCGCTCAGCGCCCCGCTCGACATCGTGCTCGTGCTGGCGGCGCTCGCGCTCGGAGTCCAGCTCTGGCGCGCCAAGCCTGCGCTCTGGGAACTCGCGGTCGCCGCCGCCCTCGCGATCGCGACGGTCAAGGCAAGCCGTTCGGGAGTCTGGCTGGTGTTCTTCCTCGCCGTCCCCGCTGCCCGTTCGTTTCGCACGGTGAGGCTTTGGGACTGGGTAATGCCACCGGTCGCGACGCTTGCGCTGATCGGGCTCGTGGCGGGAATCGCCCGTGGCCCGGTTACGAACGGAGCCGGCGCCGCGCTGGTCACCCGCGCGGTCTCGCTCGCCCACGGAACGCCGATCGTCGCCGATGATCTGATCGATGAGCAGGTCGCCCTCGCGGGAGGACGGATCTGGGTCGGTAACCCGATCGATGCGTTCTCCAAGGGTGACCAGATGGCGTATCTGGACTGGCTCGCAGGCCAGCGGTCCGGCCTGCGGGCGCTGGGTCACAACGTGCACGTCGTCCTGACCGGGCGTGCCACGGACGCGGAGCGGCTGATGGCCGCCGACCCGCAATTCGCCGACGTGGGCTCGGACAAGCGCTCCGAGCTGTTCATCCGAGTCGCGGGTCGGTAGCCGTGTCCGCACGTAACTCGGTTCGGCTAAACGTCCACATCTCAGCCGATCGGTCGCGCGCGGTAGCCCCGCGGCCGACCCTACCAATCAAATGAGCGCCTCAGGCCTGAAACTCGCCGATCGCCTCGAGGACGAGCCCGAAGCTGCCCTCAAGGTGCTGATCGCCGATGATCATCCTCTCCTGCTCGCCGGTCTTCGCAGGATCCTCGAGGCCGAGCGCGACATCGAAGTCGTCGGGCAGGCACGCTCGGTGCCGGAACTCCTGGCGCTGATCGAGCGCCGTCAACCTGGCCTGGTCTTGACCGACCTGCGGATGCCCGGCGGCGACGGCTTCGACCTGATCGCGCGTGTGCGCGAGTCCTGGCCCCAGATCAAACTCGTGGTCCTGTCGGCAAGCGACGATCACGCCTCGGTCGACGCCGCGCTACGCGCCGGGGCGAGCGCGTTCATCGTCAAGAGCACCGCGTCGCTCGACGTGGCGTCGGTGCTGAGGCAGGTCAGCTGCGGAGCCGTCTACCACGCCCCCGCGACGACGAGCTCGGCCGCGCCGTCGCCGGGCAATGATGGCGAGGCCGATCCGGGTCTGACCGATCGCGAGCAGCAGATCCTGGCGGCCGTCGCTCACGGAAACACGACCGCGGCGATCAGCCGCGACCTGTGGGTCAGCGAGCACACGGTCAAGTTCCACCTGACGAACATCTACCGCAAGCTCGGCGTCACGAATCGCAGCGGTGCGGTCCGTTACGCATTCGAGCACGGGCTCGTCGGATGAGCTGATCGCGATCCGCTGGCTGGCGCGAGGCCTCGCCAAGCCGGTGCGCGCGACGACGGTGGTCGCCATCGAGTCGCCGGAAAGCCAGGGCTAAAGCCGTGCATTAGCGCCGCCGATAGACCCCCTGCCGGGACGGTTTGCCCGGCAAATCGGGACCTTAGCCGTTCACACAAACAACAGCGAGGGCATTAATGGAGGCTGAGAGCACAGCACCTCTCAAGGTGCTCATCGCCGACGATCATCCGCTGATGATCGCGGGGGTGCGCCGGGCGCTTGAGCGAAACGAGGACATCGAGATCGCGGGCGAGGCCCACAGCGGCCCAGAGCTCATGCGTCTCGTCGAACGTCGTCGACCGCAGATCGTGTTGACCGATTTGAGGATGCCGGGGACGAACGGAGCCGACTGCATCGAGCAGATCCGCACCACTTGGCCCGAGGTCAGGGTCGTGGTGCTGTCGGCATGTGAGGACCGCCCCGCGATCGACGCGGCGCTGAACGCCGGCGCCAGCGCCTACGTGGTCAAGAGCATCAACTCGACCGACATCGCCGCCGTGATCCGTCAGGCGGCGAGCGGCAGCGTCTTTCACGCCACGTCCGTGCCTGCGCCCAGGCCGCAGGACGAGGACGAGGAGTCTTTGCTGCCCGATCTGACCGAGCGCGAGCGGGCGATCCTCGAGGCCGTGGCCGCGGGCAAGACGACCGCCGTCATCAGCCGCGAGCTGTGGGTCAGCGAGCACACGGTCAAGTTCCACCTGACCAACATCTACCGCAAGCTGGGCGTCACGAACCGGGCCGGCGCGGTTCGGTACGCGCTTCAGAACGGCCTCGTCGCCGCCGTCGCCTGACCGCGCCGGCTGACGTCGCCGTCGGGACGCGCCCGGCGGCTATTCGGGGGTGAGCTGCGCCCCGGTCAGCCACGGTGGGATCCGCGCGGAGATCGTCGTTGGCCCCCCGGGCCGGCTGTCGATGCTCGTGAGCCCGCCCAACATCCGCACGCGCTCGTGCATGCCGACCAGTCCGAGGTGCCCTCCCCGGGCGGCGCGGACCAGTTCCTCCTCAGGTTCGAACCCGCGACCGTCGTCGGTGATCAGGACCTCCGCCCCGGCGGCGCTCGCAATCAGGCGCACCGTGACGTGGCGGGCGTCGCTGTGCTCGCGGATGTTGTTGAGCGCCTCGCGGACCAGCGCCAGCAAGGTGATCTGCTGTGAGTCGGTCAGCGGCGCGAAGTCGCCGCTCATCACGATCTCGGGCGTGATGCCGGTGCGCGCCGTGAAGTCGTCCGCGGCCTGGGCGACCGCGTCGGGCAGTGACCCGGTGTAGAGGGTCGGCGACTCGACCGCGGTCGAGATCCGGCGCAGGTCTCCGGCGAGCGCCACGAGCCTTGCCTGCAAGTCGTCGAGCGTGCCGAGCATCCGGACGTTGCTTGGGTAGTTCTGCGTCACCGCGCTCAGTTGGGCTCGGAACAGGCGGAGATCCTCGGCGAGCAGGATCACATCCTGTTGCGGCCCGTCGTGCAGGTCAAAGCGCAGGCGTCTCAGCCTGCGCTCGGCGGAGGCCGTGGCTTCGCCGTCTGCGGACGAGGCGTTGGCGGCGCGCTCATCGAGCTCGAGCAGCGTAACGAGCGTCGGCGCCGCGGCTCCGACCACCGGCCCCAAGCGGTCCAGCGCGCTCACCTCGCCCAGCGCGATCAGCGCTGCGCGGCCGCGACCGTAGGCTCCGAGGCCGATCCCGCGCAAGTTCGGGGGCTCGATCATCTCCGGATCCCCCGCTTCCAGCAGTCTGCGCGCCAGCGCCCGGGGCGGCCCGACAGGCGCGTCGAATGCCCCGGCGTGGGCAAGGTGGGCGACGGTTCCGCCTGCGCCGAGCGTCCACAGCGAGAGCGATTCCAACGCCGCGAACGCCAGCAGCAGCTCGAGCACCAGCGAGAGCGCATCCGCCGTCGCCAGACGCAACAGCTCGGGCGCCTGGAAGGCCTGGCGGGCCAGCGCGAGCCTGGGAATCCCTCCGCTGCGCTCGATCTCATCGATCACGGCGGCCACATCCGCGGGCGCGACGTCCGGTTGCACCACCATCCCCACCAGCAGATCGGCGGCGAATCCCAGCAGCGCGACCGCCTGGGCACGATCGGGAGGCCCCGGTGCCTGCCGAGCCGCGATCGCCCGCTCCCGTGCCCGGTCCAGCGCCTCGTCAGGGACCTCCCGGCCGAGGGTCCGCTCGAACGTCTCCCTCAGTTCGATGAATTCGCTATCTCGGGTGCGCCCTGTCTCCGTCATCGCAACGGGCCTGTCCGTAAGAAACGCTGTTACAGCCCCTGGGCGGGGTACGTTACAGCCGCCCGCCGACGCGGGGCCCGCGGATCGAGGCCGCGAGCCGCTCGGCCAAGCGGCCGTGGCGCCGTCCGGTGTCCGCCATCCGCGCGGCGCGGGCCACGACCTCACGGGTGCCGACGATCACGGTCGCGAGCCGCGCGCGTGTGACGGCGGTGTACAGCATCTCCCGTCGCAGGAAGAACGCGCCCGCAGCGGGGTGGGCGACGATCACCGCGACCGGCAGCTCGATCCCCTGCCCGCGATGCACCGAGCAGGCGTATGCGAGCCGCAGCGCGTCCGCTTCCTCGGGCGCCAGCCGGAACACCGAGTCGTCGCCTCCGAGCAGCAGCGCCGGCTCGTCGCCGCCCGGACCGGGCGCGCCTGAGACCTCGTCGAGCAAGCGCAGGACCGTGCCGTTCATCAGGCCCAGCTCGTGCAGGTTTCGTCCCGTCATCATCAGCTTGTCGCCGATCCGCAGCCGGCCACCGCGGACCCGCTGGCCGTCCGGGTTCAGCGCCTCGCGCAGGGCCTGGTTGATGGCGTCGATGCCCACCTCTCCGCGGTAGACGGGTGCAAACACCTGGATGTCGCGCACCGGATCGACCTCGTAGTGAGCTGGAAGCCGCCGCGAGACGAGCGACACGATCTCCTCGAGCGCAGCGCGCGCGGCTGGCCGCTCGATCAGGAACAGGTCACGGCGCATCCCCTCGGCGGCGGTGAACTCGGGCGTTTCGCCGCGGCGGATCGCGTGCGCTCCCTGGACGATCATGCTTCCGGCCGCCTGACGGAAGATGTGCGTCAAGAAGGTCGTCGGCACCAGATCGGTGCTGACCAGCTCCGCGAACGGCTTCCCGGCGCCGACGGGCGCGAGCTGGTCGGCATCGCCGACGAGCACGACGTGCGTCTCATCGCCGACGGCCCGCAGGAGGGTTACGAGCAGCTCCAGATTGGCCATCGAGGTCTCGTCGACGATCAACAGGTCGCAGCGGAGCGGATCCTGCTCGTCGTGCGTCGGTCCCTCGCCGGGGATCCAGCCGAGCGCCGAGTGCACCGTCCTCGCGGACAGGCCGCTGGCCTCCGACATCCGGACGGCAGCGCGGCCGGTCGGAGCTACCAGCATCGTGCGCGCATGCATCGCGGTCGCGGCCGCCGCGATCGATTTGATCGAGGCTGTCTTGCCGGTGCCCGGTCCGCCGGTGACTACCGAGATGCGGCTTACAAATGCCGTTCGTACGGCTGCGAGCTGCTCCGCGGTCAGGTCAAGGTCGCGATCGAGGTCCGGCGCCTCACGTTTGCGAAACAGCTCGCAGCTATCCGCCTCGACCAGCTCCTGCACGCGCGTTGCGAGCTCGGCCTCGAGCTCCGCGGTGGCTCGTCGGTAGATCCAATCGCCTTCGCGGCTGACGTCACCGGACTCGATCAGCTCGGTCAGGATCGTGGCTCCAAGGGGGGCGCCGAGCAGTTCGTTGGCGGCCGCGTACAGCTCGTCGCTCGGCATGCACGTGCTGCCATTTCGCTCGGCCGAGGCGAGCACGTGTACGACCGCCGCACGCTCCCGTTGCTCCGAACGGCGTTCGTCAGATGTATCACCGGTCACGAACGCAATTCGATCGGCCAGAGCGAACCCGACGCCGAAAACACTCGTCAATTCGTAGGGGTTGCGGCTGATGACGTCATGCGCGGTCGAGCCGTACTGATCGTGGATCCTCGGTACGAGGTAGGCGAGCCCGTGCGGCGCCAGCAGCATGTGCAGGCGCCGGCTGACGCGCAGCCGCTGCCAGGACTCGGTCGCCTCGCGAGCTCGCGCCCCATGGAGTCCGATCTGCCCCAAGGCGAGTGCCGGATCGGCATCGATTGCGTCAAACACGTGGTCCGCCCCGTAAGCGGCGATCAGGTCGTCGGCACGTCTTGCGCCGACGTGCTTGACGCGCCGCAGATACGCCACCAGCGCGTCGCGATCGGCGGGCGCGAGCGGCTGCGCGAGCGACACTCTCACCTGGCTGCCGTAGCGGCTGTCGTTGACCCAGACGCCGACGATGTGCGCCCGCTCGCCGCGTTCGAGATGCGCAATCGGCCCCACCAGCGCCATCGGGGTGCCATCGCCCGCGGCCGCATCGATTACGGCGAATCCCTTCTCGGCGTCGGCGTAGCGCACGTGCCTGACCGTCACGTCATCGTCGAAGCTCTGCTCCATCGCAGAGACGGACGTTAGAGACGCGCGCGGGCGAGCGCCCGCGATCGTTGCGAAACCGCTACACGCCGCCGTGTCTCAGGCCGACTCGGCGCGACGCACCGCGGCGCGAATACCTTCGCTGCCGACCAGATGCTGGAACGTGCGGACGATTGGACGTACCGCCATCAGGCCGATCCTTCCCTGAGCGCCGATCGGCTGCACCCTCGCCTCGGAGACGAGCGCGCCTCCGTGGCCGGGGCCATCCTGCGCCCAGTGGGCGAACACGACGCGGGCCGTGCCGCTCTCGGCCCAGTCACGGAACTCGTCGGCCGAATGCAGCTCGGGGTAGTCGCGCCGCAACGTCCAGATCCGGCCCACTAGTCCCGAGATCAACGACTGCTCGCCCTCGTCCAAAACGGCGAACGGGGGCTCGCGGAACAGGGCGTCATACCTGAGGTCCGGCGCCAGCCCGGGGATCCGCAAGCGCAGCAGCCGTCCCAGCATCGCCGTCTCGGACAGCGTCACCTCCCGGGCCGCGCTCCACAGCTCCGCAGGCGGCACGGTGCTCTCGCGACGATGCTCACGCGGAGCGCCGGATCCGGGAGCCAGTCGTCGAGCTGCGGGCTGAGCTGGGCGGCATGGTCCATCGACTTCTTTGTAGCGCACCGTTTACGCGATCATCCCCGGGTGCTCCGACACGCCCTCGCGCCCGTCTCGCCAAGCTCCGCACGCGTGCTGGACCTGGCGCGCACGCTGCCGACCCCGACCGGGGTGGCGCTGACCTTCGACGATGGGCCACATCCAGAGGGGACGCCGGCGATCCTGGAGCTCCTCGCGCGCGCGAGCGCGCGCGCGACATTCTTCGTCGTCGGCGAACAGGTCCGCCGACGACCCGAACTGGTGGTCGAGATCGCAGCCGCCGGGCATGAGGTCGCGCTGCACGGCTACCGCCATCGCCTCCAGCTCCGGCTGAGTGCGGCTCAGATCCGCGAGGACACCGCCCGCGGCATGGCGGCGATCGAGGACGCAACCGGCGCGCTGGCGACGCTGCATCGCCCTCCGTACGGGATCTACAGTCCGGCCGGGCTGCGTGCCGCGCGCGGATTAGGCCTGCGTCCGCTGCTCTGGTCGCGCTGGGGGAAGGACTGGCGCCGGTTCACGACGCCCAATCGGATCGCCTCGCGCGTGCTTACCGGATTGTTAGCTGGAGATGTGATCCTCCTGCACGACGCCGACTTCTACAACGCGCGGCACTCGCACCTTCGGACGGCGTCCGCGCTGATCGTCATCCTGGCTGAGCTTGAACGGCGTAAAATCGGTACCGTCCTTCCTGTCTGACAGGCTTGCCTGCGCGCACACAGACCGGCAGTGATTCGAAATAAACGCGCGAAACGACGCCTAAGGCCGGCATGAACAGGGCGTCTGCGCGTCCGGGGTCAACACATGACAACAGCAGCATCATCGGCTTCTCAAGAGATCGCCCCTGACTACACGCGGTTCGCGATCGGGTTTGACCAGCGTGACCGCCAGCGGCTGCATGCCCTGATCGACGAGGTGCTCGATTCCAACCGCTGGTCGGAGTCCGAGATGACGGCGCGCTTCGAGGCGGCCTGGGAGGCGTGGAACGGACTGCCCGCGGTCGCGATGTCGAGCTGGGCCGGAGGCGCGCTCGCGGCGCTGCACTTCGCCGGCGTGCAGGGAGAGACGGTCCTGTGCCCGTCGAACACCTTCATGGCGACGCCGTTGGCCGCGATCCGCTCGGGCGCCGAGGTCCAGTTCGTCGACTGCAATCGCGAGGACCTCTGCATGTCGTTCTCGGACTTCGAGCGTGCCGCCGAGCAGTTCAAGCCGCGCGCCGCGTTCCTGGTCCACATCGGCGGTCACCTCGCGTTTGACTCGGAGGCGATCGCCCAGTACTGCGCCGAGCACGGGATCTTCCTGATCGAGGACTGTGCGCACGCCCACGGCGCGAGCTGGAACGAACACAAGCCGGGAACCTACGGCGACGCCGGCGTCTACTCGATGTACGCGACCAAGACGATCTCGACCGGCGAGGGCGGCATGCTCGTCTCGCGGCGGCCCGAGGTGATCGAGCATGCGCGCGACTTCCGTAACTACGGCAAGCCCAGCTACGACGTCGCCGGACTCAACTTCCGGGTGAGCGAGTTCACGGCCGCGCTGGGACTGGTCCAGATCGAGCGGATGCCGGAGATCGTGGCCTGGAAGAACCGGGTAGCGCGCACCGAGCTTGACTCCAAGTACGCCGGTCGGTTACAGCTACCTGAGGGGATGGTCTCAGGGCTCTACAAGTACGTGGTGTTCGACTGGCTCGAGCGCTCGACCGGTCGCGTCTACGACGAGCCCTGCCACCGGATCATGGGCCACGACGTCGACCTGCCGAATAGCGACTGGGTCGCACGAAACCATTCCTGCGTTCCGTTGTACTACCGACCGACTGACTAAGGCCATGCGCGTCCTCGTCACAGGTGGTTCGGGCTTCATCGGTTCACACGTCGTGGACAAGCTGCGCGCCCGCGGACACGAGCCGGTGATCTACGACCTCCGTCCGTCGCCGTGGCACGAGCAGGGCTCGGTCGACACCGTGCTCGGCTCGATCACCGACCGCGAGGCGCTCGAACGGGCGCTCCACAGCTGCGATGCCGTCGCGCACCTCGCCGCGGTCGCCGACGTCAATGATGTCCATGCCTCGCCGGAGGACGCCGAGCGGGTCAACGCCCGCGGCACCGTCGCCGTGCTCGAAGCGGCTCGGCGCGCGGGCGTCAAGCGAATCGTGTACGCCTCGACGATCTGGGTCTACTCCGACTGCGAGCCCGATGAGGTCGACGAGCAGACGTTGCTGCCGCCTCCGAGCCACCTCTACACGAGCACCAAGCTCGCCGGCGAGCTGTACTGCAAGGCCTACCAGGAGCTGTACGGGATCGACTTCACGATCCTGCGCTTCGGCATCCCGTATGGACCGCGCGCGCGGGAAGCCGCCGTCATCCCGGCGTTCGTCAACAAGGCGCTCAAGGGCGAGCCGCTGACGCTCGCCGGCGACGGCAGCCAGTCGCGGAAGTTCGTCTACGTGGAGGACCTAGCCGACGGCGTCGCGCTCGGGCTCGAGGACGTCGCCGTCAATCGCATCTACAACCTCGCCAGTGACGAGACCGTCACGATCAAGCAGATCGCCGAGACGATCAAGGATCGGATGGGGGACGTCGAGATCGTGCATGCGCCTGCTCGGCCGGGAGACTTCGGCGGCAAGATCGTCTCCAGCGAGCGCGCCGAGCGTGAGCTTGGCTGGACCGCGGCGACACCCTTCTCCGAAGGCGTCAACAAGTACGTCGACTGGCGCCGCGAGCAGGCGGCCGCTCAGGTGGCGGAGGTCGAGGCGGCCGTTATCCCGGCCGGGGAGCCCGACGCGGAGTCAAAGCCCCGCCAGGTGTTGATCATCTCGGCCGACATCGGCGAGGGCCACGACCTTCCGGCACGAGCGGTCGCGCGGGAATTTCGTGACGAGGATCCCGATGCGCAGGTCGCGATCGTCAACGGGTTGCCCGCGATGGGTCCGGTGCTGACCAAGGTCCTGCGCGAGAACTCGGCCTTCATGTTCACCTGGCTGCCGTGGCTGTTCGACATTCAGTACTCGTTGTTCATGAAGTTCCCGCCGACTCGCTGGCTGGCGCGCAAGCTGCTCGTGCTGCTCGGCAGCCGAGGTCTGATGCGGATGATCCGGGCGCATGATCCGGATGTGATCGTCTCCACATATCCGGGCGTGACCGCCGTGCTCGGCGAGCTGCGGCGCAAACGCAAATTGAAGGTGCCGTGTTACTCGTCGATCACCGACCTGGCGGGCCTCGAGTTCTGGGCCCACCCGGGCATCGACCTGCACTTCATCACGCATCCGGAGTCGGCCGAGGAAGTCGAGGCGATCGCCGGCCCGGGAAGCGTCCGCTGGGCCAAACCGCCGACGTCATCGTCGTTCCTCGCTGCGCGCTCGCGCGCCGACGCACGGCGGGCCCTCGCGCTGCCAGCCGAGGGACGCGTGATCGCGGTCTCCGGTGGCGGTTGGGGCGTCGGCGATCTGGCCGGCGCCACCGCAGCGGCGCTGGAGTTCAAGGACGCGACGGTGTTGTGCCTGTGCGGACGTAACGACCGGTTGCGCGAGAAGGTATCCAAGCGCTTCGCCGGCGAGCCACGTTTGCGGATCATGGGCTTCACCGACCGCATGGGCGACGTGCTCGCGGCTGCCGATCTGCTCGTGCACTCGAGCGCGGGCCTGACGGTCCTCGAGGCGATCATCCGTGGCTGCCCCGTGGTCTCGTACGGCTTCGGCTACGGGCACGTGCGCGCCTCGAACGCGGCGCTCGAGCGCTTCAAGCTCGCGCAGGTGGCCCACGACCAGCACGAGCTCGGGCCCAAGATCGAGCTCGCGCTCGGTGAGCACCTGGAGCCCGACGGTCGCTTCGCCCGCCGGCCGCCAACCGCGGCGCTGATCCTCGCTGACGGACGGCGGTCGCAACCGCTGCCCGCATGGCGCGTGCGCACGGTGCGGGCGGCCACGACCGCCGTGGCCGCCGTCGCGATCGCCGGGTGGACGCTCACGACCGGCGCGTCCTACTCGCTCGTCGGGGACTTCGCGCACATCCGTCCCGTCACGGCGATCACCACCGCCCGTCCCCAGGTCGGCGTGCTGGTCGATGCACCGGCAAATCAGGTCCCGGAACTCGCCTCGCTGCTCTCGGCGTACGGGATTCATGCCTCGTTCTCGCTTGGGCAGGCATCGTCGCCGGTTGAGGAGACCGTGTTCGACGACGGCGATCAGGCGATCGCACGCCTTCCCAACAGCGGCCTCGTGCGTTGGCTCGGGACGCGCGGCGAGCTGCGGCGGGTCGAGGGACCGATGGCCACGCATCACCACTTCCTCTACTCGTCGAGCGGTCCGAGCCTCGGTCAGTGGCTGTTCGCGCACGGAGTCGGTGGGCAGCTGATCGCCGGCGCCGTGCGGCTCCACGACGCCGATGACTCGCTCGGCGCCCTGCATCCGGGAGAGGTGGTCGAGTTCACGGTCGGCAGCGCCGCACAGCTGGCGACCGTTGTCGGCAAGCTCGTCAACGGGCTGCACCAGGATCACCTCGCCGCGGTCCCGGTCGGCCGGCTGATGCGCGACGCCACCCAGCCGGCCTGACGGCGAGCCCACGATCGAGCTCGATGACATCCGGCTCGCGGCGCGGCGACTGGACGGCGTCGCTCACCGCACGCCGGTGATGACGTCCCGGACGCTTGACGGGCTCATCGGCGCCGAGGTCCATCTCAAGGTCGAAGCGTTTCAGCGCGGCGGGGCGTTCAAGTTCCGCGGCGCCTACAACGCGATCTCGTCGCTCGACGATGACGCGCTGGCGCGCGGCGTCTGCACCGCCTCGTCGGGCAACCACGCCCAGGCAGTGGCGCTCGCGGCGTCCCTGTGCGGGACGCGCGCGACGATCCTGATGCCCGCCGACGCGCCGGAGCTCAAGCGCGCGGCCACCGAGCGCTACGGCGCCGAGGTGATCGAGTTTGACCGCTACAACGACGATCGCGAGCAGCTCGTCCGCGAGCTCGCCGCGGCACGCGGGCTGACGCTGATTCACCCGTATGACAATCTGAATGTGATGGCCGGTCAGGGGACGGCCGCGCTCGAGCTGATCGACGACCTCGGAGGCGCGCTCGACGCGCTGGTCGTTCCGGTCGGCGGGGGCGGCCTGATCTCGGGCACCGCGACCGCCGTCAAAGCGCTCTGCCCGGCAGCGCGCGTGATCGGCGTCGAGCCGCTCGCCAGCGACGACGTCGCACGGTCGCTGGCCAGCGGGCGGCGCGAGCGGGTGAAGGTCGGCCGCACGATCGCCGACGGCCAACAGACGCCGACGCCCGGCGAGCTGACCTGGCCCGTGATCGAGCAGCGCGTCGACGAAGTTGTGACCGTCTCCGACGAGCAGATCGTGGCGGCGATGCGCCTCCTGTTCGAGCGCTGCAAGCTGGTGGCTGAGCCCAGTGGTGCGTGTGGGGTGGGGGCGCTGCTCGCCGGAGTCGTCCAGCTGCCGGGGTCGCGAGTCGGCGTGGTCATATCCGGCGGCAACATCGGCGCGCGGGCGTTCGCGGCCTTGATGGCCTGAGCGGCGGCTGATCGGACTGCTGGGCCCGGGCCGGGCCCTCGGCCACGCGTCGGTCACATGATTGCCGCGGGTCATTAACACCGCTCCGGCCGCGCGAACCTACGATCGTCGCATCCAGGTTGCCTGTGCGCTCGGCAGACGCGGTTGCGCGTCCCGAGGACGCACGCCAGACCTCCGCACGCCCTACCCGGAAGGGAGAATCACTCATGCCCGAGGTAACTCGTCGTCGCCTGCTGAGCTCCGCCGCCGTGGGGGCCGGCGGCGCACTCGCGTCCTCACTACTGCCGCCTGCGCTGGCGCGCGCCGCCGCCGAGGGGCCGCGCCAGGGCTCGCTCAGGGACGTCAAGCACGTCGTCATCCACATGCAGGAGAACCGGTCCTTTGACCACTACTTCGGCACGCTCGCAGGCGTCGCCGGGTTCGGCGATCCGAACGCGCTCATCCAGACCGACACGACGGCACCGTTCAACACGGTCGCCGGCAAGCCGATCTTCTATCAGTACGACCCGAACAACCCCGACGGCTACCTGCTGCCGTTTCATCTCGACACTAAGAGCACGAGCTCGCAGGCGATCCCGTCCACCTCGCACGCGTGGACGTTCCAACACGACTCGCTCAACATCACGGTCGGCGCCACGTCCGGCGCGCCGACGACGGCGTTTAACAACAATTGGATCCCGAGCCACTTCACCGCCGACGGCCCCTCGAACTACTGGTATGTGATGGGCTACTACGAGCGCCAGGATGTCCCGTTTCACTTCGCGCTCGCCGAAACGTTCACGCTCTGCGATCACTACCACTGCTCGCTGCTCGGACCGACGTGGCCCAACCGCATGTACCTGTGGACGGGGACGATCGACCCGGGCGGCGCCAACGGCGGTCCAATAACGTCGAACGTCGTCCCGAGCCCCACGACCGGTACGCCCTACACCTGGAAGACGTATCCCGAGCGCCTCACCGAGGCCGGGATCAGCTGGCGCGTCTACCAGGAGGAGGACGACTACGGCACGAACATGCTCGAGTTCTTCGACGCGTACCAGAACGCGCGGCCCGGCAGCCCGCTGTACGAGGGCGGGCTGACGGTGTATCCGCCGGACCGGTTCGAGTGGGACGCCAAGCACGACAAGCTGCCCACGGTCTCCTGGATCGTGCCGACCTCCGGCCAGAGTGAGCACCCGGCATACCTGCCCGCCTCGGGCGCGAACTTCCTCGCCTCGAAGCTCAACGCGGTGGCCGAGAACCGCGACCTGTGGTCCAAGACCGTGTTCGTCATCAACTACGACGAGAACGACGGTCTGTTCGATCACGTCGTGCCGCCGTTGCCGCCCGCGGGAACCCCGGACGAGTTCGTCCAGGTCAGCGGCCAGCCGAACTGGCCGATCGGGGGCGGCGTCAGGGTGCCGTGCTTCATCGTGTCGCCCTGGACGGTCGGGGGCTTCGTCGCCTCAGAGCAGTTCGACCACACGTCGGTGCTCCAGTTCCTCGAGCGGCTCACCGGCATCAAAGAGACGAACATCAGCGATTGGCGTCGCCAGACGTTCGGCGACCTGACTTCCGCGCTGGGCTTCTCGAACGGCAAGGCCACGACCTTCCCGCCCCGGCTCCCGGCGACGATCGGCGAGTTCTGGGAGGCCGAGCACGAGGTGGCGACGCTGCCGGCCGCGACGATTCCAGGAGCCACCCAGACCCCACCGGTCCAGGACACGCGGCGCCGCTCGGTCCCGTGGAAGGCTCAGGCGCGCCACTTCGAGCGCGACACAGCACGCCGCGCACTTCCGTCCACGGCCAGCCGGTTCATCGAGAACCGCACGACGCACGCGGCTGATTTCAAGCAGGGCGGCAGCGACAAGGTCTACCTGAGCAAGATCGCCGCGGTGCAGAACCGGGCTGTGGCGGCCGCCGCCACCGCCACGACGTTCGCGTATGTACCGGGAATCGTCGGCGGCAACGTCGCGATCGTCGACACCTCGACGATGGCGCTTGTGTCCGCGATCACCGGCGGGATGACGAACCCCTATGGGGTCGCTGCGACCCCCGATGGGAGCGAGGTGTGGGTGACCGAGTCGGGGACGAACACGGTCTCGGTGATCCCGACCGGCGGCAGCGCCCCGAACAAGATCGCCAGCACGGTCGTGGTCGGCATCTACCCGCACGGGATCGCGATCACGCCGGACGGCAAGACGGCGTACGTCGCCAACACCGGGCCGAACACCGGCCGAGGCGGCTCCGAGACGGTCTCGGTCGTCGACGTCTCGAGCCAGACGGAGACCGGCAGGGCCCGGGTCGGCGAGGCTCCCCAGGTGGTGACGATCTCCGCGGACGGATCGCTCGCGTTCGTGACCTGTGCGGACGGGGTGTTCGTGATCGGCACATCCAACGGCCACGTCAGCCGGGTGAGCGAGCGGCTGCGCAATCCGCACGGGGTGGCAGTAAGCCCCGACGGCGGCCACGCGTACATCACCGATTCTGAGCAGGACCGGGTGGTGGTGGTCAGCACCTCCTCGCTGCGCACGGTGGACCGGATCGGGGTCGGCAAGACGCCGTGGAACACGGCGTTCACCGCCGACGGCTCGAGTGCCTACGTCACCAACGCCAACGACGACACGGTCTCGGTGATCGACACTGGCGCGCGCCGGGTGACCAAGACGATCGCCCTCGGGTCGGGGACGACGACGGACTCCAAGGCGTCATTCACGCAGCTCAATCACATCCCGACCGCGGCCGCACTTAGCCCTGACGGCAACGTCTGGGTGGCCTGCAACGCGTCGAGCTCCCTGGTCGTGATCGATCCCGGCAGCCAGGCGGTGAGCAAGTCAATCGACCTCGGACTGGGCGACGAGCCGACGACGATCGCGTTCGCCTGACCCTCAGGCGCGGGCGGCTGCGCTCGTGCTACCAGTGCACCCCGCGCGTCGCCTGCGCGAACGCGCGCTGCTCGACTCCGCTGTGGGTCGGTTGCTCGCCGCCCTCGGGGAACAGCTGGTAGGCGCGGTTGACCACCAGGTCCTGGGCGCCAGGCGCGAGCGCGTAGGTCAGCTCCCCGAGGTTGCCCAGGGTCGTCGCGACTTTCTTGGGACGCTTGCGGATCGCCTCCGTGATCATCGACGCCGCCTGCTCGGGACTGAGCGTCGGAAAGTAGTCATAGATCTTCGTCGGGGCGATCATCGGCGTGCGCACGAGCGGCATATAGACGGTCGTGACGTGGACGCCGTCACCGACCACCTCCGGTCCGATCGAGCGCGAGAACGCGTCCAGGGCCGCCTTCGACGCCAGGTAGGCCGCGAACCGGGGCGTATTCATCTGCAGACCGATCGTCGAGATGTTGACGATGTGCCCCGAGCCCTGTTCGCGCATCGTCGGGAGCAGGCCGAGGATCAACTTGACCGGCGCAAAGTAGTTGAGCTGCATCGTCCGCTGGTAGTCATGGAAGCGGTCATAGGACCGGTCGACCGAGCGCCGGATGGACTTGCCGGCGTTGTTGACCAGCACGTCCACGCGCCCGTGCTGCTCGAGCACCTCGTCCGCCATCCGGCCGATGTCATCGGGCCGTGAGAGGTCACAGGTGTGCACGTAGGCGACGCCGCCGGCGTCCTGAACCTGCTCGGCGACGGCCTCGAGCTTCTCGCGCGTCCGCGCGACCAGCAGCACCGTGCCTCGTGCCCGCCCGATTTCGAGCGCCGTGGCCTCGCCGATTCCGGAGGAGGCGCCGGTGATCAGGACGATCCGGCCCTTGACCGCGTCGGGTAGCGACCGGGCGAGGATCCCGCCGGCACGCGGAATCCGCTGGCCGAACGCCCGCAGGGTCCGGGCGCCGCTGACGGCGAGATCGGTCAGGTCGGGTAGCTCGGGAGCCATCGCGTCAGAGGTCCGCCAGGACAGGGCCGGCGATCGAAGCGGACACGCGAGCGGCTGGTGACATCAATTCTCCGGTGGCGCTCCGCGAGCATATAGGGGTCCGAACGCATCGCGCATGTACCCAAGCAACTGGGCGAGCGCGGGGCTCTCGGCCGGCCGCCATACCAGGGCGAGCACAACCGGGATGTCGGCGCCGTCGATCGTGAGGGCCACCAGCCGATCGCTGTGGCTCGCCACCATGGACTCGCTGAGGATCGCGATCCCCAGCCCGCGGGCGGCGAGGTCGGCGATCGCGTCGGGTGCGCTCGCCTCGAGCATCATCTCGGGATTGACGTTCGCGTCCGCGCACACCCGGTCAAACCCCGCGCGCACGCCGGTGCCCTGAGGCATGCAGACCACCGTGTGCGAGCCGATCTCGTCGATCGAAATATGGCTCGCGTGCGCCAGTGAGTGCGTCACCGGGACTGCCGCCACCAGCGGCTCGGAGACGATCAGCAGGTTCTCGAGGTCGGTCGGTGGCGCTCCGCAGGCTCCGATCAAGCGCGACGTCTGCCGTCCCGGCACGCACGTCTGCGATCAACTGATCGGAGTTGGCCTCGGCGAGCGCGAGCTCCACGCCGGGGTGCGCGCGGCTGAACGCGGCGAGGGCATCGAACAGAGGCGTGATCGTGCATCCGCTGACCATTCCCAGCGCGAGCCGCCCCCGGATCAGGCCGGTCACGTCGTCGACCGCTCGCCGGGTCGCGGCGGCGGCGGCGAGCGCGGCGCGAGCGGGCTCGAGCGCGGCTGCGCCGGCCGGGGTCAAGGTCGCTTTTCGGCTCGAGCGGTCAAACAGCGTCGCTCCGAGCTCCTGCTCGAGCTGGCGGATCTGTGAGCTGACGCCCGACTGGCTGATGTGGACCCGCTCCGCGGCGCGGGTGAAGTTGGCCTCCTCGGCGACCGCGAGGAAGTACTCGAGTTGACGTAGCTCCATAACTCGTACTTCTGAGTTCTATCAGAACAAGCTGTTGTAGTTCTAGTTTGTTTGGGCCATTCTTGAGTCAGAGCGATACGAAAGGAGCATCGATGACCCAATACGAGAAGGCCCACAGCCCCGAGGACCTGACCCGGCTGTTCGTCGAACGCGCCAACGAGCGCGACGCCGCTGGGCTCGCTGAGCTCTACGAGGAAGATGCGGTCATGGCATATCCGCCCGGGGAGCAGACCGCCGGCCGGGATGCGATCCGCCGCTTCTGGGAACAGGCATTCGCCAACCCGCCGGATTTCAAGCCCGAATCGCCGCGTCCGACCCTGGTCAGCGGTGACATCGCGCTGACGTCGACCGTTGCCCGGGATGGCACGGGGGCGCGGGCGCAGGTCGTCCGCCGTCAGCCGGACGGCAGCTGGCTGCGCGTCCTGGACCAGCCGGAGCTGTTCTCGGCTGACGCGCGCGCTAGCTCGTTTGCGGCGTAGCCAGACCTTCGTCTAGGTCGATCTAGCGGTTCGTCCCGTGGGTTAAATCGCGCGCGGGACTTAGATTCCGCTCACGATGCAGGAGCTGGTCTCAGCGCCGACTCTCCCTTTGCTGGGACTTCGCTCGGGCGCGAGCAGATCTGGAACCGGTGTCGCCGAGCGAGGGCTCGGCGACACCGGTCTGCTCTCCGAGTCCACGCCGACTCGCAAGCTCTCGATCGTGATCCCGTGCCTGAACGAGGCCGAGAACATCGAGGAGTGCGTGCACCGCGCGCGGCACACGCTCGCCGCCAACCGGATCAGCGGCGAGGTGATCGTCGTCGACAACGACTCCGATGACGGCAGCGGCCGCGCTCGCGCAGGCCGCCGGCGCGCACGTGGTCCACGAGCCCGAGCGCGGCTACGGGAGCGCATACCTGGCCGGATTGGCCGCCGCCCGCGGCGAGTACATCCTGATGGCCGATGCCGACCTGACCTACGACTTCGATGAGACCCGCGGTTTCTCGCCGAGCTCGAGGACGGCGCCGACATGGTGATCGGCAACCGGATGAAGAACATCCAGCCGGGCGCGATGCCGTGGCATCACCGCTATATCGGCAACCCGCTGCTGTCGGGCTTCCTCAACGTGCTGTTCGACACCGGTGTCGCTGACGCGCACTGCGGAATGCGTGCGCTGCGCCGTGACGTCCTGCCGCGGCTGGACCTGCGCACGACCGGGATGGAGTTCGCCTCCGAGATGGTGATCCGCGCCGCAAAGGAGAAGCTCGAGATCCGCCAGTTCCCGATCGACTACCACCCGCGCGGCGGCGAGTCCAAGCTCTCGAGCTTCCGCGACGGCTGGCGCCACCTGCGGTTCCTGCTCGTCCACTCGCCCAACCACCTGTTCATCTTCCCGGGCGCCTTCATGGCCATGCTCGGCGCGGCTGATCGAGGTGATCGTGGTCCTGCAGATCGGCGCTCTTCGGGCGCGAATGGGACATCCACGCGACTGATCGCCGGCGCCCTGCTCGCGATCGTCGGCACCCAGGTGGTGGCGCTCGGAATCTGCGCCCACGCTTACGCGCACGTACTTCATGGGCGAGCGGACAGTTGGTTTGACCGGATGCGCGCCCGCTACCGGCTCGAACACGGGCTGGTGCTCGGCGGCGGGATCACGCTCGCCGGACTCGTGGTTGGCGCCTGTGATCGTGCATCGACTGGATCAGCCGCGGCTTCGGCCGCGCTCGCCGAGGAGAACTTCGCCGTGCTCGCGGCGACGCTGATCATCGTCGGCATCCAGATCTTCTTCACGTCGTTCCTGCTCTCGATCCTCGGGCTGCGCCGCCGCCGCTAGGCGGCACGCGACGGCGGGACAGCCGAAAGCTCAGCGCGGTCGATGAGAATCTGTCTGGTCTACGACTGCCTCTTCCCCCACACCGTGGGCGGCGCCGAGCGCTGGTACCGCAACCTCGGTCAGCGCCTGGCGGGTGAGGACCATGAGGTCACCTATCTGACGCTCCGCCAGTGGGATCGCGGTACCGATCCGGGCGTCGAGGGCGTCGACGTACGCGTCGTCGGCCCGCGGATGCGGCTTTACTCATCGCCCGGACGCCGGCGGATCCTGCCGCCGCTGGTGTTCGGTGCCGGCGTGCTCTGGTATCTCCTACGCCACGGGCGCCGATTTGATGTGGTCCACACGGCTTCGTTTCCGTATTTCTCGTTGCTCGCCGCCGCCATGATCCGTCCCCTGGCGGGCTTTCGTCTGGTCGTCGACTGGCACGAGGTCTGGTCACGTGACTACTGGCGCGAGTACCTGGGCACGGCACTGGGGGCGATCGGCTGGGCCGTCCAGCTTGCCTGCGTGAGGCTGCGACAGCGGGCGTTCTGCTTCTCCCGGTTGCATGCGGCGCGTCTGGCGGAGCACGGGTTGCGCGGCGACGTGTCAGTCCTGGCGGGTGAATACGAGCCACGTGAATACGAGGGCCCGACCCTCGTCGAGGGTCGCAGTCAGCCCGAGCCGCTGGTGGTATTCGCCGGCCGTCACATTCCCGAAAAGCGCGCCCCCGCCGTCGTGCCCGCCGTCATGATGGCCGCCGAACGGATCCCCGGCCTGCGCGGCGCTGTATTCGGCGACGGCCCGGACCGACCACAAGTCCTCGAGGCGATTGCCGCCAATGGCGCGCAGGACATCGTCGACGCGCCAGGGTTCGTCGCCGCTGAGATCATGGAGCACGCGCTGCACAGCGCGCTCTGCATGGTGCTTCCCTCACGGCGTGAGGGATACGGGATGATCGTCGTCGAAGCAGCGGCGCGAGGCGTCCCGAGCGTCGTCGTACGTGAGCCGGACAATGCCGCGATCGAGCTGATCGAAGAGGGAGAGAACGGCACCGTCGCACGATCCGCCAGCCCAGCCGATCTCGCCGAGGCGATCATCCGCGTCCACCAAGCGGGTCCCCAGATGCGGGAGTCGACCGCGGCCTGGTATCGCCGCAATGCGACCCGCCTGTCGCTCAGCAGCTCGCTTGACGAGGTAACGGCGAGCTACTCGGAAAGAGATGGGTAGAAATAGAGATGAAGAGAGAGGTGTAGAGATTTGAGGTATAAGATGAGGGAGAAGAAAAAGTGAAGATAGAGAGTGAAATAGAGAGGTAAAAAAAGGATAAGGGAGGTAGTGGAGGGAGAGATGAAAAAGGTAAGGTAGTAAGAGATAATAAGAGATTGGGATAGATGAGAAGGAAGAAGAGTTATATCACAGAGGGGGTGATAAGGTAAGGCGTAGTTGATTGGTAAGTGAAGGAGAAGGTGAGTTGAAGATAATAATATTAGATAGAGTATTAGGTAAGGTAGGTAATGGTAGATAAGAGGTGACAAAAATGATAATAGGTTTAAAGAAGATAGATATTATAAGATTGTAGGTAAGAATAGGTTATTTAATAAGATGGGGGAAGTGGATTATAAGATAGGTATTAGTTAATACTAAGTTGGTTGAGATAGGATTTGGTTTGATTTAGGTTGAGGTAGCATTGTTTATTAGGGTGTTGTTATAGTAGGTATTATATAATATCAGAGTAGGTTTGGTATTTGTTGAGCAGAGAGTTTATGTGCGCTGTTTTTGGAGTTAAAAAAAAATAATAATAATTAATAATAATAATAATAATAATAAATATATATATATATATATATATATATATAATAATAATAATAATAATAAATAAATAAATAAATAAATAAATAAATAAATAAATAAATAAATAAATAAATAAATAATATAATATAATATAATATAATATAATATAATATAATATAATATAATATAATATAATATAATATAATATAATATAATATAATATAATATAATATAATATAATATAATATAATATAATATAATATAATATAATAAAATAAAATAAAATAAAATAAAATAAAATAAAATAAAATAAAATAAAATAAAATAAAATAAAATAAAATAAAATAAAATAAAATAAAATAAAATAAAATAAAATAAAATAAAATAAAATAAAATAAAATAAAATAAAATAAAATAAAATAAAATAAAATAAAATAAAATAAAATAAAATAAAATAAAATAAAATAAAATAAAATAAAATAAAATAAAATAAAATAAAATAAAATAAAATAAAATAAAATAAAATAAAATAAAATAAAATAAAATAAAATAAAATAAAATAAAATAAAATAAAATAAAATAAAATAAAATAAAATAAAATAAAATAAAATAAAATAAAATAAAATAAAATAAAATAAAATAAAATAAAATAAAATAAAATAAAATAAAATAAAAAAAAAAAAAAAAAAAAAAAAAAAAAAAAAAAAAAAAAAAAAAAAAAAAAAAAAAAAAAAAAAAAAAAAAAAAAAAAAAAAAAAAAAAAAAAAAAAAAAAAAAAAAAAAAAAAAAAAAAAAAAAAAAAAAAAAAAAAAAAAAAAAAAAAAAAAAAAAAAAAAAAAAAAAAAAAAAAAAAAAAAAAAAAAAAAAAAAAAAAAAAAAAAAAAAAAAAAAAAAAAAAAAAAAAAAAAAAAAAAAAAAAAAAAAAAAAAAAAAAAAAAAAAAAAAAAAAAAAAAAAAAAAAAAAAAAAAAAAAAAAAAAAAAAAAAAAAAAAAAAAAAAAAAAAAAAAAAAAAAAAAAAAAAAAAAAAAAAAAAAAAAAAAAAAAAAAAAAAAAAAAAAAAAAAAAAAAAAAAAAAAAAAAAAAAAAAAAAAAAAAAAAAAAAAAAAAAAAAAAAAAAAAAAAAAAAAAAAAAAAAAAAAAAAAAAAAAAAAAAAAAAAAAAAAAAAAAAAAAAAAAAAAAAAAAAAAAAAAAAAAAAAAAAAAAAAAAAAAAAAAAAAAAAAAAAAAAAAAAAAAAAAAAAAAAAAAAAAAAAAAAAAAAAAAAAAAAAAAAAAAAAAAAAAAAAAAAAAAAAAAAAAAAAAAAAAAAAAAAAAAAAAAAAAAAAAAAAAAAAAAAAAAAAAAAAAAAAAAAAAAAAAAAAAAAAAAAAAAAAAAAAAAAAAAAAAAAAAAAAAAAAAAAAAAAAAAAAAAAAAAAAAAAAAAAAAAAAAAAAAAAAAAAAAAAAAAAAAAAAAAAAAAAAAAAAAAAAAAAAAAAAAAAAAAAAAAAAAAAAAAAAAAAAAAAAAAAAAAAAAAAAAAAAAAAAAAAAAAAAAAAAAAAAAAAAAAAAAAAAAAAAAAAAAAAAAAAAAAAAAAAAAAAAAAAAAAAAAAAAAAAAAAAAAAAAAAAAAAAAAAAAAAAAAAAAAAAAAAAAAAAAAAAAAAAAAAAAAAAAAAAAAAAAAAAAAAAAAAAAAAAAAAAAAAAAAAAAAAAAAAAAAAAAAAAAAAAAAAAAAAAAAAAAAAAAAAAAAAAAAAAAAAAAAAAAAAAAAAAAAAAAAAAAAAAAAAAAAAAAAAAAAAAAAAAAAAAAAAAAAAAAAAAAAAAAAAAAAAAAAAAAAAAAAAAAAAAAAAAAAAAAAAAAAAAAAAAAAAAAAAAAAAAAAAAAAAAAAAAAAAAAAAAAAAAAAAAAAAAAAAAAAAAAAAAAAAAAAAAAAAAAAAAAAAAAAAAAAAAAAAAAAAAAAAAAAAAAAAAAAAAAAAAAAAAAAAAAAAAAAAAAAAAAAAAAAAAAAAAAAAAAAAAAAAAAAAAAAAAAAAAAAAAAAAAAAAAAAAAAAAAAAAAAAAAAAAAAAAAAAAAAAAAAAAAAAAAAAAAAAAAAAAAAAAAAAAAAAAAAAAAAAAAAAAAAAAAAAAAAAAAAAAAAAAAAAAAAAAAAAAAAAAAAAAAAAAAAAAAAAAAAAAAAAAAAAAAAAAAAAAAAAAAAAAAAAAAAAAAAAAAAAAAAAAAAAAAAAAAAAAAAAAAAAAAAAAAAAAAAAAAAAAAAAAAAAAAAAAAAAAAAAAAAAAAAAAAAAAAAAAAAAAAAAAAAAAAAAAAAAAAAAAAAAAAAAAAAAAAAAAAAAAAAAAAAAAAAAAAAAAAAAAAAAAAAAAAAAAAAAAAAAAAAAAAAAAAAAAAAAAAAAAAAAAAAAAAAAAAAAAAAAAAAAAAAAAAAAAAAAAAAAAAAAAAATGGGTGACTGACTTTAGTGAAGAGTGGAGATTAGAAGAAAGGAGTGAATACTAATAGACTAAGATGAAGAGATGGCTAGATAGATGGCTAGAGAGTAGAGTAGTTGGGAAGGCAGATACGGTAGTAAAGAGAAAAAGAAGATAGAAGAGGAACTAGGAGATAGATTTAGCAGAAGCGCTAGTTACGTTAACAACGCTTGGGAACAGAGGCTTGTAAACAGCGAGACTAAAGAAGATCTTCAGACCATTTTCAAACGCCGCGAGCTAGTCTACATAGGAACGCTGGATAGTTAGAGGGAAAAGGATACAAGGCAGATATGAAAGCGCTAGGAGAGGTGGGATAGGGCTAAGAAAAGATATGGATACGAATGGTAAAAGAAAGGAGATTGAAGAAAGAGGAAAGGGCACTGATAGAGGAAATAGGAAAGAAGAAACTGGTAAGCATCTAGGCGCCGTGAAGAGAGGAAAGGCGCTGGCGTTGCAACGATCGGGGAGGCGCTGTACTGCTGACGTAGCGCAACTATCTGAAGAGACAACGGAGAACATCGAATACCTGTTTCAGAGAAAACCGATTCTCGGATGGCTGAGAGGAGAGAAAAGGCAAGGATAGTAAAAGGGAAAGAAGAAGAAGTAGATGTAGATAAGGATGAAGTAGACTGGATCGCAAAAGCGCTCCGAAGGATGGCTTCGGGCGAATGAGCGCGGACATACGGGAGAGAGGCCTAGACCGTTTCACGAGAACTAAGCTGAGAAGAAGAGATGGCGGACATAATCAAGGGAGCGCTAAGTAGGCGAGATGAGTAGAGACAGCGAAAAAGTAACGTAGATAGGCAGCGGAGAAGTTCAAAGATAGGATAATACAAGTATAAAAAAATAGCAGCAGAAGGTGAAAAGAACTGTGTAGAAGTGTAAGAGTAAATGAAAGACTAAGGGCAAGAACATTTCTACCTCAATCAGGACGAAAGACTGAGAGCACAGCTACATTAACTACAGTTAAGCGGGAAGAAGCTAGAAGAAAAGGAAAAAGAAGAAGACATCATATAAGAGCGCAGGTAACAAAGAGATAGTGGTAGAGCTGCAGTTGCTAAGAGAGAGACCTACATTCATAGCTACGTATAGTCTGAATCTAATGAGCAGACTGGTAGAAGACCGCAGGGACCTCATGGCGAAGGCATTCACCAGAGCGGAAGGAGAGAAAAAGACGCTGATTTGAAAGTGAGAAGCAGAGAAGGAAGAAGAGGAGAAAGTAGAGAGAGAGAGAGAAAGAGGAAAGCTGAGAAAGATGAAGAACGGCATAGATAGACGAAGACCGGTAAAGAGAGAGTCAAAGCTACAGTAAAGAGATAGCTAGGAGTAGAAGATGAAAAAGTTCTAGGTTTGTTAGTAGGTAAGCTAGACAAGAACAAAGAGACGCTCTTGGAAGAGTAAGAGGAGTACCTAGTGAAGGCAGAAGGAGAAAGGTTAGTGCTTGCTTTCACAAGCGCCGAGATATAAAGAGGAGAGGCTAAAAGAAATAAAGGCTAAAGAGGGTAAGGCGCTTCGCTCCAGAGCGGATGAAACCTTCCAGATAGGCGCAGCCGATATAATACTACAGCTGTAGGAGCAAGAAGGAATGTGGTTCGCGCGCTCAAGGAGATGGCAAGATCGATGCCGGTGATCGCGGCAGATTGCCCTGGTGCCCCCGAAGTGATCGGCGATGCGGGCCAGCTCTTGGCGACGGGTGAGGAGTCGGCCTTGGTGGAGCGCTTGAAGGAGGTGAGAGCTGATGCCGCGTTGCGAGCATCGCTCGGTGCTCGCGCGAGAGCGCGGGCGCTGCAGGATTTGAGCGCGGGGAGTTTTCGTTTGGACACCGCGGAGGTCTATACGCGAGACCGCGGCCGCCCCCATCGCTCTCGAGCGGCTCGCTCCGACACGTCGGACGATCACCGACGCCTGACGAGCTAGCTGTAGAGCTCCTCCGCCTGATCGATCCCCTGCACGAAGTCGCCGATCGAGCGAAACGGTCATCTGTACCTCGGCGACGAGCTCTACTCTCAGCGCCGATGAGCCATGCAGTCGGGTGATCGCGTCAGCAAGCCCGACCAGGTAGTCGGGTGTCACGAGCAGTGCCGTCTCGCCGTCTCTGAGTATGGCCGCATCCAGTCCGCCGGTTCTTGACGCCACGACTGGTACCGACGCCGCCATCGCCTCGAGCAGTGAGACCGCGGTCGCATCGTTCGTCGGGACCGTGACGACAACATGCGCGGCTCGGTACAGCGCCAGCAGATAGGCACGCTCTAGTTCTCGGACGTGCCGAACCGCCTCTCCAATCCCGAGCTCGTCGATCAGCTGAAGACACGCGGACCGGTATACGTCATCGCCCATGAACTGGAGATGCTTGAGGATCAAAACGCACTCGGGGATCGCCTCGCGCACTTTTGCGAACGCGCGGATGATCGTGAGGATGTTGAAGATGGAAGAGAAGAGCCTGCAGCTAAAGAGCACGAACGCATCGCCGGGAATGGCCGACTGCGATCGCCACTGCCTACCCGAGCTCGCATCGCCGTTCAGCTCGACACCGATAGGGACGATCTCTACTCGAGTGCCTGGAACGCACGTCTCGAGCGAGCGGCGGATCTGCTCCGAGTCGCACAGGACGGCATGGGCACGCTTAACCGCTTCGGCGGTGCGCCACGGTACATAGGCGCGTCCTAGAGCTTTGCGCGAAGGCGCGATCGGCGCAGGCTGAAGGTCTGAGACGTCGGAGCTGAGCGCGAGCTGGACCAGCGGCCGGCCGAGTTTCGCCGCCGTCCAGACGAAGTGAACCAGGTACATCCCTTGCACGATGTCCGAGCGGATACGTCTTGGCGGGCGTGTTCTGTTTACTCCTTCGACAGCCCGTCGCAGCGGTGGCGCGAGTTCATAGAGGTCGCCGCGAACTGCCTAACCTTCGCGTCGTAGCGTGACATGCCAATGCGGTGACGAGGATGGATCGCCGCGCCAGTGTCACTTCGTGGCCACGAGACGCCGAAGCGTTTGCCAGCGTTCTGTGTGAGGGGAACGTCCGTCGGCAGAGATCGCGATTCTGAAGGCGCGATCGCAGGTACCGCTAGGTCTAGACGCGTGGACCTCAAATGCCGCTTGATAGGCGCGACTAGATCGCCACGAATCGGCGCGTGACAGACGACACGCTCAGAAGACAGATCTCCGGCAGTCCCGCACCGCCCAGCGAAGAGATTACGGCAACTACAGGACGTTGAATGGCTTGAATCGACCGGGCGTCTTGCTCAATAGCATCCAAGGTCCGAACTGATTGATCGCTCTATGATGCTCAAGCAAAATGATTTCCCGACGAGTCGGCCGTATATCGATTCCAGCGCGATGCCTCGATAGCAGTTTATGAGCGTCCGTCGTAACGAAGCTGACTTGTCGTGGAGCGAGCTCGCCCAGGGAGACCCGCTCGCCGCCGTCCTCGATCCCGCAGATACGCGGGGGGTGAAGAATCGGACAATCGATGCCGTGCACAAGGTCGCGCTACGTCGTGCCGCCAAGCGCGTACGCGGTAGAGCCGTTCTTGATTTCGGTTGCGGAACCGGGCGGCTCTCTGAGTGGCTCGTTCGCCATGGCGGGCGCGTGTGGGGCGTCGACGCGACACCCGAGATGGTTGAGGTTGCGCGCAGGCGCGTCCCTAGCGCACGGTTTGAGGCCACACACGGTTCCACGGTCCCGTTTCGCGATGAGTCGTTCGACCTAGTCGTGTGTGGGTATGTCCTCCAGTACTACATCGACGACTTTTCTGTCGTCAGCGAGCTGGTGCGCGTTCTGCGACCTGGTGGACGACTGATTGCGATCGAGCAAGTCGTCAATGGCGAGCTTGGCCGTGGCGGAAACGTCAGAGCGTACGAGCAGATGTTTACGAGCGCGAACCTGCGCCTGGTCATGGCACGGCCGATTCGGTTGGGCGATTCGCGAATTCTCAACCTCGTGGAGCGAATGCCTCTGCTGCTGCATACGCCAGGCCTTGCCCGGCTTCTCGGGTGGGAGGCCCGCCTTCCGGGAGGCGCACTCACCGAGAGCCATTATGCAGACTTTGCGTTCGTCACGACTAAGCCCTACATGACGGACACTCATCACTAAGCCACGGTCATTCTGGGATGGTGGCGTGGGAGCAGAAGGGCCATGTGGCAACGACGCGAGTATTGACGAGACACTATCTGGCGCGTGTCTGACCGCAGACTGAAGGAACAACAGAGTTAGAGCCAATGCCGCGACAGCATCGACTCAGCTCACGCCGACGACGGATGCAATTGTGGTCGCCGGATGCGAGTGCGGTGGCACTACTGGACTCGGTAGGTGGACCGTTCGCAACGCGCTTGTTCCGAGATTCGCTCGTCGAGACGGTCTCGGAATGGCGGGACATCAGCTTCGGCGCGCGCGCGGACGACGGAACGCTCGCGGCGATCCCGATGTTGGAGCGGCGTGGTCAAGGCGAATCCGTTCGGCCGTTCGGGTACGGCGGCATTACGTGTACACGATCACTCGCAGCAGTCGAGGCCAGCGCATTGTTCGACACCATGTGGGATGAGCTCAACCTCCGACGGCAACGTATCCGTTGGCTCGATGACGCTGACACCGGTGCCGAGATCGGACTGCCGTTCGCGACCGCGAGTGTCGTGATGGTCAAAGCGAAAGATCCGCCGGCTAACCACTACACGCGGCTTACACGCCGCTCGCTAAAGCGGGCACTGGCAGCGGGCGCAACTGCGGCCGAAGGCTCCGCGGACGAGTTTTGGTCGATTTATGCGATGGCGTCGCGTGGTTGGCGCTTCCGCTACCCCGAGCAGTTGATCCGTCGGCTTGTGGAAGTCCGTGCTGGACATGTGCACGTTGTGCGTGTCGGTGACGAAGTTGTAGCGGCGCTGCTCACCGTTCGCGGCGCGTCTCATTGGATGTGCTGGCTCGCAGGGCAGACAGATGCGGGTCGGCAGATCTCGGCGAGTTATCTCGCCTACGACGCGCTGTTCAATGATGCGCTGACGGCGGGAGTGGGTCTCGTGAATTTGGGCACAAGCGTGGCGGGTGGCGCCGAGTTCAAGCACCATCTGGGTGCAGTTGACCTTCAGATGCGTCAGTGGCTTCGAGAGACACGAAGCGCAGCGGCGACTCGAAAGTTGGCGGAGAGCGGCGGTGCTGTTCAGCGTGTCTGGGTCAGGGCTCGACACGTGCGATGACCGGTATACGCTGAGAAGTGCGAGCAAGAATTCATGCTGATCCAAGGTCCTCTGACCGACGCGTAGCGCCTTGGAACTTCGAAGCAGAGGTCGCACAGGGTCCATCCGGACCCTGTGCGAACATACGTTCGAGTGATCGTATGTGTTTTGATCCCCCGCTTCGCGCTCACGACCGCAATCGGTGATCGCCGTGAGCTTCTCCAGACACCTGCTGCTCTGGCGCCCGAGCCGGGCGGAACGCAGCAGGTGGGGGAGGTCTCGCTGGCTGCCGAGGCGTTCGGCATCCATCCCGGCATGCGGCTTGGGGAAGCGCTTGCCCGCTGCCCTCGGCTGACGCTCATCGCGCCCGATCCGGCAGGAACCGCGGACAGCTGGGAACGTCTGCTGGTGCGCCTGGAGTCGATCGGCGCCGCGGTCGAACCCGAGGGCCCGGGGTTGGTGTGCTTCGACGCGCGGGGGCTGCTGCGTTTGCTTGGGGGGATCGAGGGGGTGCTGGCGGCGACGCGTCGTGCGCTTCGCGTTCCCGCCAGGTTGGGCGTGGCGCCGTCGCGCTTTTCCGCGGTCGCGGCTGCATCCCGGGCACGGTCGCGCCGTCCGGAGATCGTGTCCGGTGCACACAACGAGAAGGGCAGGGAGAGGGCTCGCGCATATCTCGCGCCGTTGCCCGTCTCGCTGCTGCGAGCGAGGGCCGCGCTCGCGGATCTGCCCGAGGCGCTCGAACGTCTCGGGGTGCGGACGCTCGGCGAGCTCGCCGAGCTGCCGGCGGCGGCGCTCGCGGACCGCTTCGGTAAGGCTGGGCTGCTCGCATACGAACTCGTGAACGGAGGCGACAGTGCGCTCAGCCCGCGGCCGGCGAGCGAGTACCTGCGCGAGGTTCTCGAGCTGCCCGAAGCGGCATCGGGGATGCAGCTGCAGCGTGCTCTGGACTTGCTGATCGATCGCCTGCTAGCTCGGCGCGAGCGGCGGGGGCGGACGCTTCGATCGGTGGTGATCTCAGCCGTGCTGGTCGAACAGGGCGGGACGTGGCGCGAGCAGGTCGTATTCCGCGAGGCGCTCTCCGATCCGGTCCGAATGCGTCTCGCGCTCGCCCCCCGGCTGGAGCTGATGCCGGCACCGGCGGAGACGCTCAGGCTCGCGGTCGAACGCTTCGGGCCGCTCGCGAGTGACCAGCGTGCACTGCTGGACGATCCCGCCACTGCACGCGCGGCCCGGTTGCGCGAGGCGATCCGGCAGACGCGTGCCGTGGCTGGTCCCGACGCTGCGATGCGCGTGCTCGAGGTGGATCCCGAGTCGCGCTTTCCTGAGCGGCGAGCGGTCCTGACCCCGTTTGAAGGTCAATGAAATGAGCGGCCCGCGCCGGCTATCGGTACCGCGTCGCGTCGCCGTCATCGCCGGAGACGACGGTAGCCCGCAAGCAGTCGACGGCAGAGACGTTGACTCGATCCGCGAGTCGTGGCTGATCGAGGATCGATGGTGGACCGAGAAACCACTGCGCCGGCACTACTGGGAGATAGTCACGACCTGCGGGCGCAACGAGGTCGTGTTCTGCGATCTGCGGAGCGGGAGATGGTGGCGCCAGCGCTGAATCGAGCGTCGCTCCGGCGCTCCGTAAACTGGCTCGCGATGCCAGAACCCAAAGCACCGCTGGACCCCGGTCCGGTCGCGATCGGCACGTGGAGCGGAGGACAGTTCATGCATTTCGGCCAGGCGCTCGATGACGAGCGTTTCCAGGCCCTGATCACTCCGGACGAATCGATCCGGACGGTCCTGACCGCCGACGTCTACGGGACAGGCGAGGCCGATGCGATGCTGGGCCGCGCGATCGCCGGCCGCGCGCGTGACCAGATGTGCATCGTCGGCGCCGTCGGACACGACTTCTACGAGGGCGAGCGCAACGGTCCGAAGGGCTTTCCGAGATTCACCGATCCGGCCCTGCGCGGGCCCGACGGGTACGCCGACTACCTGAGGATGGCGACCGAGCGCAGCCTCGAGCGATGCGGGATCGACAGCTTCGATCTCTTGCTCCTTCACAATCCCGACCGCACCGGCTACACGAGTGAGGCCGTCTGGAACGGGATGGCGGCGCTGCGCGACGCCGGCCTCACGCGCATGATCGGAGTCGCTCCAGGACCGGCAAACGGATTCACCCTCGACGTGATCGACTGCCTCGAGCGGTTCGGCTCGCAGATCGATTGGGCGATGATCATTCTCAACCCGCTCGAGCCATGGCCCGGCGAGCTCGTGCTCGGCGCAGCCGCGAGCAACGACGTCAAGCTGATCACGCGCGTCGTCGACTACGGCGGCTTGTTCTTCGACGATCTGCTCCCGGGTCAGGAGCTGGCGCGAGGTGACCACCGGGGCTTCCGGCCAGCCGGATGGATCGAGGCCGGGCGTGACCGGCTCGAGCGGATGCGGCCGATCGCCGACCGGGCTGGGCTCAGCATGATCCAGCTCGCATGCCAGTGGAACCTCGCGCAGGCGCCGGTCCGGTGCGTGGCGCCGACGCTTGATCCAGGAGGTCGGCTCGACCGCCCGGCCGATCGAGGACAAGCGCCAGGAGCTCGCGTCACTCCCGGCCGACATGCGGCTGACCGCAGATGACGTGGCCGAGATCCGGCGACTCGGGGACAACACCGGCTGCATGGCGCTCAAGGGAGCCAATCCCCGGTACGCGGGCGAGGAGATGCCCGACCGCTGGACGCTTGACCCGCGCCTTGAAGAGGTAGCCCGGCGGTGGCAGATCGAGCCCGAACGCGACCTGACCCAGACGGTCGCCGTATGAGCTTCTCGCTGACCGGAGGCTGCGGCTGCGGCGCCGTCAGGTTCGAGGTCACATCGCCGCTCGTGTCGAGCCTCTACTGCCACTGCACCCGGTGCCAGCGGAGGACCGGCACCGCGGCATCGGTGAGCGCGCGCGCCGAGCCCGGATCGTTTCGGATTGTCGCCGGCGAGGATCGTATGCGGGCGTGGAAGCCCGAAGGCGGGGCCGAGAAATGGTTCTGTGGCGATTGTGGATCGGCCCTGTTCAGCCGCGTCCCGGGCGATCCTGAGCGGATTGGCGTCCGCCTCGGCGCCTTTGACCACGACCCCCAGATCCGCCCCAGCGCCCATCAGTTCGTCGGCTACGCGCCACCCTGGGCGGCGATTCCCGACGACGGGCTACCGCGCTATCCCCGAGCGCGCCCCGGCTGCAAGGCTCGAACGTCTCTGGTCGCGAACAGCGGCCGATCGAACGACTAGACCAAAGTCGATTGAAAACGACCTGACCTGAACCGACACTGTCTGTAGGAATGGACGCCCGGCAGACGATCCCGGAGATCCCGGGCCAGGAGGCGATGCGCGCCGACGCCCCGGCCGGCTCTGCCCCTGCTTCATCCTCACCTGATCAGCCGCCCGTCGAGCCTCTGGACGAACGTCACCGTCCTGGCGTTCGCGTTTCTCGTCGGCGTCCTGGTCCTAGCCTGGGCGGCCAGCGCAGGATCTGGCGTCGTCAGGTTCAACAACTTCTACAAGGAGGCATGGCCGTCGTATGCGGCTCTGACGCATGGACACGTGCTCGGCGTTCGTGCGGCAGGGTCCGACCTACGTTGGCTCGTTGATCCTGCGTGCGCCGTTCGCGATGGTCCCGGTCATCTGGGGAGGCGGGAAGCGTGCGGTTTACTTCGCGAGCGCGCTGCCGTGCATGTTCGCGCTCGCCGCTCTTCTGCATGTGGCTCGCGGCGCTCCCCCGCCGACGCCGACCGATCCGGCCGGCGAGTCGGATCAGTCCGATTTTCTGGTGCATCTGTAGCCCGATCACGATCATCGCGCTGTTCGGCGGGCACCCGGAGGAAATCCTCGGTGCCGTGCTCTGCGTAGCGCGGTGATTCTCGCCGCCAAGGGACGAGCCGGGATTGCCGGCCTGCTGGTCGGGCTCGCCGTCATCAACAAGTCCTGGGCGTTGGTCGCGGTTCCAGTCGTGTTCGCAGTCCTGCCGCGGGCGCGTCGGCGGGCGGCGATCGCACTCGTCGCCAGCGTCGGCGTGGTACTGATCCCGGTCACGATCGCCCGCGCCCAGCCTGGCGCCAACGCAGGGGGCATCGGCGGAAGCATCGGTGCGTCGCCGATCGGGACGATCTTCAATCCTGCGCAGCTGCTGTGGTGGTTCGGTCCCAACGCGTGGATCTCTCAGCACGCCCGTGCTGGGATCCTGGTGGTGGCTGTAATCGCCGCGCTGCCGTATTGGTGGGTGGGCGCGGCCGGGAGGATCGGCCGGCGGCAGCGCTCGCCGACGCGCCTGTTGCTACTCGCGTTCGTGTTCCTGGCCCGGGCCGCGCTCGATCCCTGGAACAACGTCTACTACCACCTCCCCTTCCTCTACGCCCTGATTGCGTACGAGCTCAGTTCGGGTCGAATGCCTCTGCTGACGATCCTGTACACGCTCCTGCTGTTGCTCACCGTGCCCGTTGGCGAGTGTCACGCACATGACGGGCGATGCCCGCGCCGCGTCCTACGCGATCGTTGTGGTGCCGACGTTTGCGTGGCTTGACCGCGAAGATCTACCTGCCGGCCGGGCTCCCTCGGAGCGCCGGTTACGCCGCCGGGCCTCGCCGGCCGCCGTCGTCAGCGCCGCCCCTGACGCGACTGCTACCTGACCTGCTGCTACGGCGCCGGTTTTAGCCCGGCTGGACACTGCCGCTCGAGCTCCGCGCGCACCCACTCACAGTCGACCGACAGGTCCTCGACGCCCATCGCGGCGGCGACGTTGAGCGCCATCCCGTGGCGGAAGAAGTCGTCGACTCCTTCGGGATCTGCGCCCGAGAGCTCCTGCACATGGGAGACCAGTCCCGCGTACCAGGCCCGGACGCGCTCTCTGATCACCTCGTCGTCGCAGGCGGCGTAGGACTGAAGCTGCAGCATCAGGTAGTCGCGCTCGGTCTCGAGTATCTCGGCGTACGCCTCGCCCATCGCTTGGAGCAGGTCCGTGTCCGGCGGGGCCGTGGCCGGGTCAAATTCGGCGGCCACCTGGTCAAACCGTGCCGCGACGAGCTCAAAGCCGCGCTGGACCGCCGCCAGGAACAACTCGCGCTTGCTACCGAACAGACTGAACACGTACGGCTGCGCGACGCCGACTCGGCGCGCGATCCGGTCGACCGGGGTTCCGTGCAGGCCGCCATGAGCGAACTCGTGCACGGCTGCCTGCACCAGCGCGTCCCGGCGCTCGGAGGCCGGGACGCGCTGGCGGCGAGTATCAGAGGCGGAGCTGGCGCTCGAGTCGGTTGCCATCGAAACCATGACCGATCCTATGGCACGGTCAGGCAGCCGCCGGAAGCTGCCGCGCGTCGATGTTTTCCAGCGCGCTCGGCGCTTCGACCTCGGCATGGCGCAGCGCGTCGGCGCGGGTGTTGAACGGCAGCACCAGCGCGACGAGCGCGCCCGCCGCGAGCACGGCCGCGCCCACCCAGACGGCCGGGATGAGGCCGTTGACGAACGCCTGCGGCGAGCTGTAGCCCCCGTGGCTGGTGAACAGGGTCGCTAGAACTGACACGCCCAGCACGCCTCCGAGCTCGCGAATCGCGTTCGTCGCGCCCGATGCCTGGCCGGCCTGATCTGTCCGCACCGAGGACAGCACCGCGTTCGCCGCCGGGGCGAACACGAGCGCCATGCCCGCGCCGCCGAGGATGAACGGTCCGATCAGGCTCGCGTACGTCTGGGTGACGCTGGTCTCGAGCGCGATCCAGGCAAGCGCGACGGCTTGGAGCCCCAGCCCGGTGACCATGAACATGCGGCTTCCGAAGCGCTCGGAGAAAAAGCCCGCCAGCGGCGAGACGATCATCGTCGCGCCTGTCCAGACCAGCAGCTTGACGCCGGCCTGCAGCGGGGAGTTGCGCAGCACGTCCTGCAGGAACTGGCTCAGGAAGAAGATCGAGCCGAACATCCCGAAGTACATCGCCAGCGAGACGACGTTCGTGACCGCGAACCCTCGATTGGCGAAGAACTCCATCGGGAGCATCGGGTTCGCGGTGCGGCGCTCCTGGAGGATGAACGCGATCACGAGCACCGCGCCGGCGATCAGCGCCACGAGCACGGTCGGGTTCGTCCAACCGAGCGACTGTGACCGGACCAGTCCGAACACGATCCCGAACAGACCCGTCGAGCCGAGCGCCAGACCGGGGAGGTCGAGGCTGGCGTTGGGTCCGTGGCTCTCGGTCAGCCGCATGCCGGCGAGCGGAACCAACACCACGCCGATCGGGACGTTGATCCAGAAGATCCAGTGCCAGGAGGCGGCCTGGACGACGGCGCCGCCGACCAGCGGTCCGAGTGCCACGGCGATACCGCTGATGCCAGACCAGACGCCGAGCGCCAGCCCACGCTGGGCCGGCGGGAATGCATCGGCAAGCAGGGTCAGCGTCAGCGGCGTCGCAATCGCCGCGCCGATGCCCTGGATCGCGCGGGCCGCGATCAACAGCCCAGTCGAGGGGGCGAGCGCAGCCGCCGCCGAGGACACGGTGAACAGAGCGATTCCAGCCATGAACATCCGCCTGCGCCCGAACCTGTCACCCAACGCGGCCCCGGTCAGCAGCAGGACGGCGTACGAAAGCACGTATGCGTTGACGGTCCACTCGAGCGCCTGAATCGACGCGCCGAGGTCCCGATGAATGCTCGGGAGAGCGACGTTCACGACGAGGTTGTCGAGCACGACCATGAACAGCCCGATCGAGACGATTGCGAGGGTCCAGGCCCGTTGGCGTGATGTAGACATGCGAGGCGCCTCCAGAAATTATTAGTGACTGCTAACTGCGATTGAGATTAGCAGCGACTAATAATTTGTCAAGCCCCGCCGAGGCGAACGCTCGCCTATCCGTCGACCGCGGTGCCGTTGCGGCCCGTTGCTGCCGATGACTGAATGTCGGGGCAACGTGCGCCGCGACGCAGGGAACTTCCGCCGGGGTGGGGCGTGAGTTTGGGCAACAACGTCGACTGAGCTGGGATGCGCGGTGGATGTAGAGCAGACGACAAACACCCGTGGGTCCACGTGGGGCGCTCGCCCCCGTTTCGCCCTGCGAAGTCTGCTCTCTGGCTCGGAGCCCTCGGTGGCAACGGCGGTCGCATCGCGGCCCCCGGCCACGACCGAGTCCCGCGCGCGGCGCCGCGCCCTGAGGCTGGTCAGTCGCACGTCGTGGGAGGCATCGGCGCTCTGGGCGTGCGCTGTCGCCTTCATCGGTGTGTCCGCCTGGTGGCTTACTCAAGACACCCGGGCGCCGGACTACGACAGCGGCTTTCACATGTACTCCGCGTTCCTCTATCACCGGGCGATAGCGGGCGGGAACGTCGCGCTCCCGTTCATCTCCTACGACTCCTATCCGCCCCTGGTGCACGTGCTCGGCGCGATCGCGATCTTCATCGCGGGGATGCACCCGATGGCCCTGATCCTCTCGTCGAACGTCGTGTTCGTGCCGCTGCTGGCGTTCGCGTGCTACGGCACGGGCAAGATCGTCGCGGGCAAACGGGCCGGGCTGCTCGCGGGGGTGTTCGCGCTCGGTTTCCCGATGTTCGTTTCGATGATGCACCTCTACGACCTTGACCCGCCCCAGGCCGCGATGGTCGCCGTCGGCGTGTGGGCCGTGCTGGCTTCGCGTCGATTCGAGGTCGTCAACCTCTCGCTCGCGGCGGGAATCGCGTGCGGGCTCGCGCTCATGACCAAGCAGACGTCGGTCGTTTTCCTCGGTGGGTTTCTGGTGTGCGTGATCGCCCGCGGGGGGTGGCGTAATCGGGGAGGGCTGCTGATCTTCTCGCTGGCGATCTTCGACGTGGCCGGGATCTGGTACCTGCTCCACTTCCACCAACTGACCGGCACGTTGAGCTCGATCGGCGGGCTGGCGCCCAACTCGGTCCAGGCGCCGCCGCTCTGGTCAGCCCGCAACGCGAGCTGGTACTTCTGGGACCTCATCAACCAACAGGCGCTCGCGCCGCTCGCGGCCTTCTTTCTAGCCGGGTGCGCGATCGCGGTTGTCCGCATCGTGCGAAGCGCCGCCACTCGGCGAGGTTTCCTCCCCGACCTCCTGGTGGGCGCGCTCTTCTCGTACATCGGGATGACTTTCCTGACGCACAAGGATCCGCGGTACTCGTTGCCGGCGCTCGTCTTCATCGCGGTCATCGGAACGTTTTGGATCCCGACGCTCGCGCGACCGTGGCTCCGCGCGCTCGCCGCCACAACGCTCGTAGCCGTAGCGGCGGCGGACTTCGTCGGCATGTCGTTCGGCGTCGGTGGTGTCGCCGCGAACGTCGCCGTTTCGTTTCCCGGCGCGCATTCGTCGATGATCTCTCCGGGCACGCTGACGCTCTATGAAGACAGCGGGTGGGTGCGCGGCGGTCCCGAGCACAATGGCGATCCGCTCCGATTGCTCCAGCAGCTACGCAGCGACGGAGTTCGGACGATCGCCGTCGACCCGAGCGTCAACGAGGTGGATTTCAGCCTCGCCGGTCTCTTCCCGCTCGCCGCCGCCGAGGGAATCTCGGTCGTGCCCCGGCACGCACGCCGACCGGCTGACCGCTACATCCTGCTGAGGACCGTGAGGCGCGGCGATCCACCGCCGTGCCAATGGCTACGGGGAAGCCCGAGCGAGATCGAACAGGAACCCGGGATTCGGCTCGGTGTGTACGTGCTCGAGGGTTCGGTCGCGGGGCTCGACGCCCGCCTGCTGCGCAACCCCGCCGATCCGGCCCAGCGCTACACGGTCGCATGTCCCGATCGCGCCTCGGTGAGCTACCCGCCGGGCGCCGGTGCTTAGCTCGGTCTCACTTCCGGGCGTCGAGCCGTGCCTCCTCGCGCGTTGGCTCAAACAGCTCGACCGGATTCCCCGCCGGGTCCTCGACCAGGATCTGGCGGCCCCCGACTCCCTCGACGATCTCATTGCGAAAGCGTGCCCCCGCACCGCGCAGCGCTCCGACCACCGCGTCGAGGTCGGCGACCTCGAGCTGGAACCGGTTCCAGCCGCCGGGCGCCGGCAGCGACCCGTCGGGCATCGGCTGGCCGCCGCCGGGTCCGCCGCCGGGCGCGGTCAGCACGAGTCGCAGATCCCCGCGCGAGAGCATCGCGAACGCCGCCGCGGGGTGCATGACCTCGTCGAAGCCGAGCTGGGAGCAGTAGAAGTCGATCGCGGCATCGACGTCGTCGACGATGTAGCGGACGCTGACGGTGGCCATGGCTCTCCCCTGATCGTGGACTGTTGTTTATAGAACGTATGCGTTTCACAGCGATACGTCAACGTTGCATAGATAATTCGTCTTGTGGCTGACCGTGAGCGGACCGACCCGAGGATCGAGCGCTCGCGAGCGGTGATCCTCGACGCGGCGGTCCAGGAGCTGGCCGAGGTCGGCTACGGGGGCGTGACGATCGAGGCCGTCGCGGCGCGGGCCGGTGTAGGGAAGTCGACGATCTATCGGCTGTGGCGCGACAAGCTCGACCTGATCGCCGACGCGTTTGAGACGTTCCACGAGCGGATGGTCCCCGACCTTGGGGACCTCTCGGCGCGCGAGGCGATCGAGCTCTTGCTCCGCCACGTGGCCGAGGTTGTGGTCGATTCGACCTTCTCGCGCTGCATCCCGGCGATGATCGAGGGCGCCGAGCGCGATCGGCGCGTGCGCGATTTCTTCCACGCCTACTCGGCTGAGCGGCGTCAGGCGGTGGTCGATCTGATCATCCGCGGCATCGACGATCGCGAGTTCGCGGCCGAGGTCGATCCCGCGCTCGCCACCGAGACCCTGCTGGGCACGATCTTCTACCGGCGGCTGATGACCGGAGACCCGTTTAATCCGACCAGGGCCGGAGAGCTCGTGGAGCTTGTCCTCGGACCGCGACCGTTGACGGCTCCTGCCTGAAGCGCCTGTCGGTCAGGCTAGTGAGGTTTAGACAGAGGTCTAGGGCAAGATCGGCAAATCTCCGCTTACCTTTGTATCGGCGAAGGGCGTCGCAGCTAGGAGGGCATCGATGGACCGTCACGGGCGACGGTGGGGCGTTGGGTCCGCTCGCGCAGACGTGAGCCGGCCGAAGATCAAGGGCAAGGCAACGGCCGTTCGAGGGCATGCCGCGGCTGCCGTGACGGCGTCGGGACCCGTCGATGGCTGACAACGCTCCGATGGTGCTCGGCGCGGATCGCCGCCGCGCACCCCTCGGCGCCCTCGGGCTCGGCGGTGCGGGCGTGTTCGAGATCGACTGGGGGCGCCTCGCGAGAAGGCTCGCGCTGTTGACCGTGCCGGTCCTCGCGGTCGTCCAGCTTGCCGTCAATGCGCTCGGCCGTGGCAACTACGCCGGTGACTTCACCGGCGGCATCCGCCCCGCCGGGTGGGCGATCTTGCACGGCCGCTCGCCCTATCCGTCGCCCCATCCCCACCAATTGCTGGTGCTTCTGCATGGGTTCGTCACGCCACCACCAATCGGGCTCGTCGCCGCTCCGCTGTCTCTTCTGCCGTCGCCGTCGGCGATCGCGCTGTGGAACCTGGCGTGCGTGGCAGCGCTGGCCCTCGCTCTGTGGGTGATGGGAATCCGCAACAAGTGGATCTACCTGCTCGCGTTGTGTTCCTTTCCAGCTGTCGACAGTCTCGAAAATGGCCAGCCCGATGCGCTGTTTGCGCTCGCGGCGGCGCTTGCCTGGCGTTACCGGGGTTCGTGGCGCGGGGCGGTTTCGGCGGCCTTTCTGATCGCCGCCAAGCTCCTCGCGTGGCCGCTGCTGATCTGGATGGCCGTCACGCGGCGATATGAGGCATTGAAGGTGACGGCCGGCAGCGACAGCTCTGATCGTGGCTGGAAGCTGGGCCGTGATCGGCTTCAAGGGACTTGCGCAATACCCCCGCCTGATGGCAGCCGACGCGAAGGCGTTCGAGGCCTTCCGGGTCTCGAGCTCGCTCGTTCACATCCTCTCGCCTCTGGGTCTCTCGATCGGTGCGACGAGAGCGCTCGCGCTGGTCGTCGCGACGGCACTCGCCGCAGCGATCGTCGCCTTGGCCCGCGGCAGCGATGAAGGCTGGTTCAGCGGCGCGCTGACGCTCGGGGTGCTGTGCTCGCCGGTCGTCTGGCTTCACTACGAGGTGGTGCTGTTCGTGCCGCTCGCGCTCGCGCGGCGGCGGCCGGTCCTGATGTGGGCCGTGATCGCCTACAGCTACTGGTTCATCCTGCTGTTCCTACACACGGCCGAGAGCCGCGCGATCGCGCTGACGGCGGTGATGGTCTGCTCGGTCGTGTGGGCGACGATGGAGCCGCGCTCGGCCACGAAAGCCCAAGCGCTCGACGCGAGCGCGTAGCCCGTCCTGACATCGTGCGAACATATGTTCGCCCATGTATGTGGAGCTCCACTGCCACTCGGCGTTCTCGTTCCTCGACGGAGCGTCGCTTCCCGATGAGCTCGTCCCGACCGCGCTGAAGCTCGGCTATCAAGCCGTAGCGCTGACCGATCACAACACGGTCTCGGGCTCGATGGAGTTCGCCGTCTCGGCGCACGCGCTCGGGCTGCGGCCGATCCATGGAGCCGAGGTCGATCTTGAGCCGGATGACTCGCGCGCGGACCAATCAGGCGAGGCGGGATGCCGAGCGGGCCGCGAGCGCGAGGGGCGTCATCTGACGCTGCTGGTCGAGGACTCACGCGGCTGGTCGAACCTGTGCCGGATCCTGACGCACGCGCATGCGCATACGCGGGACGGGCGCCCCGGCGCGCCGCCGAGCGAAGCAAAGACGTCGTTGCAGACGGTGCTCGAGCACGCCGAGGGGCTCGTCTGCCTGAGCGGCTGTGCGCTGCACGGCGTCCACGACGAGCCGACGCTCCGCCGGCTGCTGGAGGCGTTCGGGCGCGAGCGGCTCCGAGTCGAGCTCCAGCGACCGCTGTTGCGCGATGACCGGGCGCGCAACCGGCGGCTGACGTCACTCGCGCGTCGGTTGGACGTCGCGTGCGTGGCGACCGGTGACGTTCACGCGCACGCGCGTACGCGAGCACCGCTCCAGGACGCGTTCGTCGCCGTGCGGCTGCACACCACGCTCGACGCATCCGAGCCCCAGCGGCGCGGGAACTTCAGCCACGTGTTCGCCTCGCCGGCAGAGATGGAGGCGCGTTTCGCCGAGTATCCGGAGGCGATCGAGGAGACCGAGCGGCTCGCCGACCGCCTGCGGTTCGATCTGCGCAGTGACCTCGGCTATCGCTACCCGGGCGCCGAGGACGAGCAGGCGATGCGCAAGCTGGCCGAGTTGTGCTCGGAGCGGATACACAAGCGCTACGAGCAGGCGCCGAAGGACATCCGCGAGCGCGCACAGGGGCGCCTGCAGGAGGAGCTGCGGATCATCGAGTCGCTGCGACTGCCCGGCTTCTTTCTGTTGCACCACGAGATGCTCGAGCTCGCGCGCGAAGTTGCCGTCGAGGTGCGCGGCACCGACACCGCGCGGGCGCTGCTGCCGCCCGGCCGCGGGCGCGGCTCGAGCGTCTCATCGATCGTCTGCTACCTGACCGGGCTCTCGCACGTCGATCCGATCGCCAACGAACTGCTGATCGGGCGCTTTCTCAACGACGAGCTGACATCGCTGCCCGACATCGATCTCGACTTCCCGCGTGACATCCGCGAGAAGCTGATCCCGCGCGTGCACGAGCGCTTCGGCCAAGACCGTTCCGCGCTGGTGGCCGCGTTCCCGACCTATAGGGCGCGCGGCGCGATCCGCGAGCTGGGCAAGGTGCTCGGGCTGCCGCCGGGGGAGATCGAGCGGGTCGCGCGCGGCAGCGAGGGGTGGGACGCGCGAGACGTCGGCAAGGACATCGAGAACGCGGGACGCCGAAGGCTGACCGGGCGCTGGGCGTGGCTTGCCCGGCTCTCCGCCGAGGCATACGGGCTCCCGCGCCACCTGTCCCAGCATTCGGGCGGGATGATCGTCGCCACCCGGCCGCTGATCGACTGCTGCCCGATCGTGCCCGCCGCGATGGAGGGCCGCCAGATTGCCCAGTGGGACAAGGACTCATGCGCGGACGCGGGTTTTCTGAAGATCGATCTGCTCGGGCTGGGGATGCTGTCGGCGGTCGAGCGGACGGTCGAGCTGATCGCGCGCACCCGGGGGGAGCAGATCGATTTGTCCCAGATCCCCTACGACGATCCGGCGACCTACGAGTGCATCCAGAACGCCGACACGACCGGGGTCTTTCAGATCGAGAGCCGCGCGCAGATGCAGTCGCTGCGCCGCACCCGCCCGGCAAGCATCAAGGACCTGACCGTGCAGGTCGCGATCGTCCGCCCGGGACCGATTCAGGGTGGCGCGGTCAATCCCTACATCGAGCGCCGACAGCGGCTGCGCGTCGATCCCGACTACCAGGTGCCCTATGACCACCCGTCGCTCGTGCCGGCGCTCTCGGAGACGCTCGGGACGATCATCTTCCAAGACCAGGTGATCGAGGTGGCGATCGCGTTCGCGGGGTTCTCGCCCGGCGAGGCGGAGGGACTGCGCAGGGCGATGAGCCGCAAGCGCTCGGAGGCCGCGATCCAGGCATATCACGAGGGCTTCGTGCGGGGCGCGCAGCGCAAGCACGGGGTCGATGTCGAAACGGCAGAACGCGTCTTCACGATGGTCAAAGGGTTCTCGGGGTTCGGTTTCCCGAAGGCGCACGGTGCCGCCTTCGGGCTGCTCGCCTACCAGTCGACGTGGTTGCGCGTGCACTACACGCCGGAGCTCCTGTGCTCGCTGCTCAACGAGCAGCCGATGGGCTTCTATCCGCCGGACGCGCTCGTTCACGAGGCACAGCGGCGCGGGATCGAGGTGCTGGCTCCCGATGTCAACGAGAGCACCGTCGAGTGCGAGGTCGAGCTCGCGGGCGAGGCGGCACAGCGCGCCGGCGTGCCCCAGGGACGGGTGCGGATCGGCCTCGGCTACGTCCGGGGCATCCGGACCCACGAGGTCGCCGCGCTGGTGGCCGCACGCGAGCGCAACGGGCGCTTTGAGAGCTTCTCGGATCTCGCCTCGCGCGCCGGCTCGAGCGCGTCCTCGCTCGAGCTGCTGGCATGGTCGGGAGCGTGTGACTGCCTTGCGAACGGGGCGGGATCGGCCCGCCGCATCGCGCTCTGGCAGCTCGGCGTGATGACCCCGGGTCATCGCGTTCCCGGCGGGACCCAGCTCGCGCTGCCGCTCGATCTGCCCGCGCCGCCAAAGCTGCACTCCCTATCGCAGTGGGAGTCGATGCTCGCCGACTACGGCACCACCGGGCTGACCGTCGCAAACCACCCGATCGCGCTGCTGCGCGACCGCCTGCCGCGCGACGCGGTCCCCAGCCGCGACCTCGAGACGCTCGAGCACGGCAGCCGGGTCCGGGTAGGCGGGCTGGTCGTCGCCCGGCAGCGGCCCGGGACCGCCGCCGGCGTCGTGTTCATCCTGCTCGAGGACGAGTTCGGGACGATCAACCTGATCGTGCCGCCCAAGGTCTACGAGCGCCACCGTCTGACCGTCAGGACCGAGCCGCTGATGCTCGCCGCCGGCAAGCTCGAGCGCTTCGCCGCCGCCGGAGGCGCGATCAACGTGCTCGTCGACCAGGTCGGCTCGATCGACTCGCCCGATCAGATCCTCGCCGACATCAAGGACTTCTCGATGCTCGACGAGCAGGTGCGCCGCGGGCTCGCCGAACAGAAGGCCGCAAACAGCGCCGGACACGACCAGGACGCCGGCGGTGACGGCAGCGAGGCCGAGGACTTCCGTGCCGTCGCGCCACCGGTGATGAGCTTCGCGTCGGGCCGTCGAAGATAGCCCGTCACCAGCGCTGGTGGGCGATCACCCAGGCGCAACTATGACTGTGACCGGGGCCCATCCCGGGTCGCCGCACGATAAGGTGCCGCCGAAGTGCTCGCCGTCGGTCTCTTCGTCGCCTTCTGGATCGTCGTTGCGATCAGCCTGTTCCTGATCGCGTCGCGGCGTGCGGGCGGGGCGCGGGCGCGGCCCCGCTATCAGCGTGGTTCAAACCGAGCCGTCGGCTTGATGTTCACGTTCGTCCTGATCGTGTTCGGGATCGGGCTTCCCGCGGCGCTGCTGATCGGCAACCACAACCGCGCCAACGGGCAGGTCGGCGGGATCGCGCTCACCTCGGGTGAGAAGCAGGGTCGCGAGCTGTTCGGCCAGCACTGCGGGGTCTGCCACACGCTCGCGGCCGCCAACGCGGTCGGCAAGGTCGGCCCGAACCTCGACACGATCAAGCCGTCGGCGTCACTCGTGCTGCACACGATCGAGAACGGCTGCCTCCCCAACGCGCCCAACGGCTCGTCCGAGCAGTGCCTCGGCCAGGGGGTGATGCCCTCCGACGTCGTCACCGGGCGTAATGCTGAGAACGTGGCCAGCTTCGTGGCCAAAGTCGCCGGCAACGAGTAGCCGCGCCGGCGGATTAAGTCCGCAACGAGCGGGATCGTCTTGCGGTCGCTCGCCTTGCTGATGCGGCTATCCGGGACCGCTGGTAGGATCGCCGACCCGAACTGCTGAATTCCCATTCCGCCCACGCCGCCATGGGCGCGGGAGGGAAGTGGGGGAACCGAGTTGTTGGGGCTAATCGCGCCCGCGCGTAGCGTCGCTCTTTCGACGCGAGCCCGTCAGCTAACCCCGCAAGCACGAGAAAGAGACGACGCAAAATGCCGCGATCAGGCGCCACAGTTCCCCGAGATCGGGAGAGCGGCGATCTGAACACTTATGACGACCTGCCCGTCGGGTTTGCACCCTGGGACGATGGCGACCCCACCTCCGGCCGGCGGACGGTCACGATCACCGGACGCGGCGTCGAGGCCTGGCAGGCGCGCAACGGGATCAGGCCGTCCAGCGCCCAGCGCCTCACGCAGCTGAAGCGCCACGAGCGCGAGGGGTTCCGCCCCGACCGCATCGCGATGTGGGCCGTCCTGCTCGGGATCGTGTTGCTGATGGTCGCCGTGACGAGCTCCCACGCAGCGGTGCTTGCCGTCCACCACGCGGTCACGCTGCACTGAGCCGCCCGGCCCGCGCCAGGTTGCCGCAGGCACGCTGACCCCGCACCGAGCTCGAGGGATTGCCGACGCCCGGTGATCGGGCGTTATTTCCCAGCCGTATAGGGAATCAGGGGTGTTACAGACCCCTTACATGCGCGGCCGCGGGGCTTGTGTCGGGGCGACCGGGCATTTATACTTATCAACCGTAAGCAGATGTCAAAACTAAAGGGCGAGCTGCCACAAAGCTCGCTTGTTCCCTTGAGACCTTTCGGGGGTCAATGATGAAGACTCCAATGAGCCGGTTCCAGATCCACGATGACTTGACGGCGCCCGAGGGCTCCGTCGCGGTGCTGCGCGGCGCGTTGTCCTCGGGCGGCCAGCTTCCGAACTTCCTCGGAGTGCTCGCCGGTTCCCCGGCTGCGCTCCGCGCCTACGCGCGGTTTCGCTCCGAGCTGCGCCACGGGCGGCTGACGCTGCCGACGCTCGAGCGGATCGCGCTCGCGGTCGCCGAGCACTACCACTCGGCGCCGGGCATCGCCATGCACTCGCGGACCGCCCGCGCCGCGGGCCTCGCGATCGACGAGGTCGCGCTCGCGCGTCAGTTCAACTCCAACGACGAGCGCGAGGCGGCGCTGCTGCACTATCTGCAGGCGCTGCTCGAGAACGACGGCCGTCCCGCGATGCATCTGCACGAAGAGGCCCGCGAGGCGGGCTGGGACGACGAGGAGATCCTCGAGGCGATCGCTGCGGTGGCGCTCGAGGGCTTCACGGCGATGGTCAACGTGGCGGGCGAAGTCCCCGTCGACGGTTCGACCGAAGCGTCGCGAGCCCTGGAAGCCGCCTAGCGGCGTAAGCTTCCTGACCACGATGGCCGATCGCGAGGTGCGCGCCGGCACGGCATACGGGTTGCGGAGCAACTGCTGTCCGCTCTATCACGAGGCGGTCGAGCTTGTCGGCCGGCGCTGGACCGGCGCGATTCTGCAGGTGCTGATGGACGGCCCGATGCGGTTCTCCGAGATCGCGCAGTCGATCCCGGAGCTCTCGGACCGCCTCCTGTCTGAGCGGATGAAGGAGCTCGAGGCCCGCGGCGTGGTGCGGCGCACCGTGCTCTCGGGGCCGCCGGTCCGGGTCCAGTACGAGCTGTCGGAGATGGGCCACGAGCTCGAGCCGGCACTGGCTGCGCTGCAGAGCTGGGCGCGGCGGTGGCTCGCGGAGCGCCCGGTGTCGGGCGCGAAGCGCAGCTGATCGCCACCGGCAAGTAACGTTCCGCAGCCATGACGACGACCGATCGGCCGCTGACCGCCGACGACGTGATCTCGATCGTCGCCGAGCGCGACATCCGCTTCATCAGGCTGTGGTTCACCGACGTCCTGGGTCAGCTCAAGTCGTTCTCGATGAACGTCACCGAGCTGACCGACGCGTTCGAGGGCGGAATGGGCTTCGACGGCTCCTCGATCACCGGCTTCAACGCGATCGAGGAGTCCGACATGATCGCGATGCCCGACCCGAGCACATTCGCGGTGCTGCCGTGGCGGCCGAACGTGGACGGCGTGGCGCGGATGTTCTGCGACATCGTGACTCCGGAGCGGACGCCATACGAGGGCGATCCCCGGCATGTGCTGCGGCGGGCGATCGAGCGCGCCGAGCGGATGGGCTTCGATCACTTCTACGTCGGGCCCGAGCTCGAGTACTTCTACTTTCGTGATGCGCACTCGACCGAGGTGCTCGACGAGGGCGGCTACTTCGATCTGACCACGCTCGACGCCGGCTCGGATCTGCGGCGCGAGACGGTGCTGGCGCTGGAGCAGCTCGGGATCCACACCGAGTACACCCATCACGAGGTCGGCCCCAGCCAGCACGAGATCGACATGCGCTACGCCGACGCGCTGAAGATGGCCGACGACTGCATGACCTACCGGATCACGGTCAAGGAATACGCGATGAAGTACGGCCTGCACGCGACCTTCATGCCCAAGCCCCTGTTCGGCAAGAACGGCTCCGGGATGCACACGCACCAGTCGCTGTTCCGCGGTGAGCAGAACGCGTTCTTCGATCCAGACGACCCGTACTTCCTGTCAGACGTCGGCAAGGCGTTCATCGCCGGTCAGCTGCACCACGCGCGCGAGATCTGCTCGGTGTTCGCGCAGTGGGTCAACTCCTACAAGCGGCTGGTGCCCGGCTACGAGGCGCCGGTGTACGTAGCCTGGTCGCGGCGCAACCGCTCGGCGCTCGTGCGCGTGCCGCTGTACCACCCCGGCCGCGAGCGCGCGACGCGGATGGAGCTGCGCTGCCCGGACCCGGCATGCAACCCCTACCTGACGTTCGCGGTCCTGCTGCAGGCGGGGCTCGAGGGCATCGAGCACGGCTATGAGCTGCCCGATCCGATGGACAAGAACCTCTACCACCTGTCACCCGACGATCGCCGCCGCCTCGGGATCGAGCAGCTGCCCGAGACGCTCGGCGAGGCGATCGAGCTGACCGCCGAGTCCGAGCTCGCGCTCCGCACGCTCGGCGAGCACATGTTCAACCGCTACATCGAGATCAAGCGCCAGGAGTGGGACGACTACCGCGTCCAGGTCACTCCCTGGGAGCTGCAGCGGTACTTGCCGGTGTTGTAGGAAGGCCAGGCCGCATCCGGCCACCCGTACAGCTCATAACGCGGCTTCGAGCTCCGCGGCCGTCGTGACCGGGGCCTGGCAGACGAAGTGCTCGCACACGTACGCGGCCGCGCGCCCGTCGATCGCGGTGCGGTCGGCGAGCAGCGGAATGCCGTCGGCCTCGCCGCCGGCCAGGACCAGGTGCGGGCGGTAGGCGCCGCGCACGACCGACACCAGCTCCTCCGGGTCAGGGCCGACGATCGCGACCTCTCGCACGCGCGACAAGTAGAAGTCAAACGCCTGCAGCGCGTGGCCGAACGCGAGCGGATAGCGGCCGACCATCGGCGCCAGCAGGCGCAGGACCGTCAGCGCCTGGGTCTGGTAGCGGGGCTCGCCCGACAGCAGCGCCAGACGCAGCAGCCCGTACGCGGCGGCGGAGTTCCCGGACGGGATCGGCGAGTCCTCGAGGTCCTTGCGCCGGGCGAACGACTGCGGCATGCCGGCAGGCGTGGTGAAGAAGCCGCCGTGCTCGGAGTCGGCGAAGCGCTCGATCATCTGGTCGGCGAGCGCGATCGCCTCGTGGTACCAGCGGGGCTCAAACGTCGCCTCGTATAGGGCGGTGAGCGCCTGCACGAGGTAGGCGTGGTCCTCGAGCAGCCCGGCGATCCGGCCGGTCCGCAGAAGCCGTCCATCCGGGTCACGGCGCTGGGCGAGCAGGAACTCGGCGCACTCGGCGGCGGCCGTCAGGTATGGCTCGTGTCCGAAGACGGCACCGGCTTCCGCCAGCGCCGAGATCATCAGCGCGTTCCAGGATGTGAGCTGCTTATCGTCGGTCCCGGGCCGGACGCGCTGCGCGCGCACGCCATAGAGCTTGCACTTGATCTCCGGCAGTCGCTCGGGCTCGGGGCCGCGCCCCTCGAGTATCAGGCCGTGCTCGAACTCGCGCGGCTCGAAGTACGCGATCGCGTCGTCGTACAGGTCACCGAGCGCGTCGCGCAGCTCGGCTTGCGTCCAGACGTAGAACTTGCCCTCCACGCCCTCGGAGTCGGCGTCGAGCGCGGCATAGAACCCCCCGTCGGCCGCGCGCATCTCACGCAGCGCCCAGTCGAGCGTCTCACGGCAAACGCGGCCCAGCCGCGCCTCGCCCGACACCTGCCAGCCGTGCAGGTACGCGCGCGCGAGCAGCGCGTTGTCGTAGAGCATCTTTTCGAAGTGCGGGACGGTCCAGGTCGCGTCGACCGCGTAGCGGGCGAAGCCGCCCCCGACCTGGTCGTAGATCCCGCCGCCGGCCATCGCGCGCAGCGTCGCCAGCGATGCCTCGCGCTCGCCCCGCATCAGCAGGAACTCGATCGCCGAGGCCATCGGGAACTTCGGCGCGCCGCCAAAGCCGCCGTAGCGCGCATCGACCGATCCGAGCAGGCCGCTGACCGCGCCGGCGAGCAGCTGGTCGGTGATCGGCGCGTCGCTCGCCCGGATCCGCGTGCTGGCGCCGATCGAGGCCAGGATCTGCGAGCTTGACTTCAGCACGTCCTCGCGGCGGTCGGCCCAGGCGGTCGCGACCGCCTCGAGCACGGCGCGCCAGCTCGGCATCCCCTGACGGGACTCGGGCGGGTAGTAGGTGCCGACGTAGAACGGCGCTTGGTCGGGGGTCAGGAACGCGTTCAGCGGCCAGCCGCCCTGGCCGGTGATCGCCTGGCAGGCCTCCATCAGGACGGCGTCGACGTCGGGCCGCTCCTCGCGGTCGACCTTGATGCAGACGAACCGCTCGTTCATCAGCGCCGCGATCGTCTCGTCCTCGAACGACTCACGCTCCATCACGTGGCACCAGTGGCAGGCCGAGTAGCCGACCGAGACCAGCAGCGGTCGCTCCAGCGTGCGCGCGCGCTCCAGCGCCTCCGCGCCCCACGGGTACCAGTCAACGGGATTGTCCTTGTGCTGGAGCAGGTAGGGAGAGGTTTCGGCGGCTAAGCGATTGGGCACCGGTAGGAGGCTACCCCGGACTGGATCGCCCAATAGGCTTGCGAGCGTGCGTTAGAGACCAAAAGGAGACGGTTTGAGCCACCATCGCGAGCCGGTGAACGCCCCCAACGCGCCCGAGGCGATCGGGCCATACGTCCACGCAATCAAAGCTGGCGGCCTGCTGTTCTGCTCCGGTCAGATTCCGCTCGATCCGCGCACCGGGGACACGGTCGGCAGTACGCCCGCCGATCAGGCCGGCCGCTGCCTGGAGAACCTCGCCGCGGTCTGCCAGGCCGCCGGCGCGAGCCTCGGCGACGCCGTGAAGGTGACGATCTACATGACCGACATGTCGGCGTTCGCCTCGGTCAACGAGGTCTACTCATCGTTCTTCGAGTCCAGCCCGCCGGCGCGCGTCGCGATCGGGGTGGCGGCGCTGCCGCGCGGGGTGCAGGTCGAGATGGATGCGGTGGTCGCACTTGAGGATGATCGATGAGGTAGAGCTCACCGCCGCCGACGTGCAGCGCGCGGCGGCGGCCGGCGCCGGCCTGATCCGCGAGACGCCCGTCCTCAGCTCGCAGACGCTCGCCGAGCGCACCGGGGTGACGGTTGCGCTGAAGGCCGAGAACCTCCAGCGCACGGGCTCGTTCAAGCTGCGCGGCGCGCTCGCCAAGATCGCGTCTCTCAGCGACGCGGAGTGCGGCCGTGGCGTGATCGCCGGCAGCGCCGGCAACCACGGGCAGGCGGTCGCCTACGCGGCCCGTGCGCGCGGCGTCCACTGCGAGGTAGTGATGCCCGAGACCGCGCCGATCGCGAAGGCCGAGGCGGCGACGTCACTCGGCGCCCAGGTGCGGCTGATCGGAGTGACCGTCCACGAGTCGCTCATCGCGGCGCGCGAGCGCGCGGACGAGGCCGGGCTCGCGTTCGTGCACCCGTTCGACGACGTCGACGTGATCGCCGGCCAGGGAGGGCTCGGCGTCGAGCTGCTGGCGCAGGTTCCGGAGATGACGCGCGTCCTGGTCCCGGTCGGCGGTGGCGGGCTGGTCAGCGGCGTCGCCGTCGCGGTCAAGGCCCGGCGCCCCGAGGTCGAGGTGATCGGCGTCCAGGTCGAAACCTGCGCGCCGGTTCCGGCATCGCTCGCCGCGGGCGAGCCGGTTGCGGTCGAGTCGGCGCTGACGATCGCCGACGGGATCGCCGTCAAGTGCCCGGGCGAGCTGACGCTGGCGCTGATCGAGCGCTGGGTTGACCGGATCGTGGTCGTCGGCGAGGACGAGGTGGCCGAGGCGATGATCTTCCTGCTCGAGCGAGCGAAGCTGGTCGTGGAGGGCGCCGGCGCGGTTGGTGTCGCGGCGCTGTTGGCCGGGCACCTCGAGCCGGTCACCTCGGGAACGACCGCGATTGTGCTGTCGGGCGGCAACGTCGACCCGGGGATGCTGGCGCAGATCGCCCGCCGCCACGAGAGCCAGGCCGGTCGGCGGCTGGTGCTGCTCGCCCGGCTGCCCGACCGTCCTGGGTCACTCGCGCTGCTGCTGGCGCTGGTCGGCCAGCACGGGGCAAACGTGCTCGACGTCGAGCACATCCGTGAGGGCTTTGACCTGCATGTGCGCGAGTCAGCCGTGCAGCTCGTGCTCGAGACCCGCAGCCCGGCGCACGCGGCGCAGGTCAGCGACGCGGTCCGGCATGCCGGCTACGACGAGCCGCGCACGGTGCGGTAGGCGCGCGCCGCGGCCACGAGCGCGCCGATCACGCGGCTGTTCTGGTCGGCCTCCGGGTGCCACTGGACGCCGAGCACGAAGCGGTGGTCCGGAAGTTCGATCGCCTCCGGGAGCTCATCGAGCGTCGATGTGCCGGTTACCACCAGGCCCTCGCCGATCGCGTCGACGCCCTGGTGGTGGTGGGACTTGGTGGTGTGGAGCTCCTCCCCGGCCGCCCGCGCCGCGCGCGAGCCGGCATGCAGCAGGACTTCGTGATCGGAGCCGTCAAACGTGCCGCGGGTGCGGAGATGGTCCTCATGGCCGAACACCTCGGGCAGGTGCTGGAGCAGCGTCCCCCCGAACGCGACATTGAGCACCTGCATGCCGCGGCAGATCCCGAGCAGCGGCATGTCGAGCTCGACCGCGCGGCGCGCGAGCGCGATCTCGATCCGGTCACGCTCGGGAACCGTTCGCGACGTCGCAGGGTGCGGGTCGGCGCCGTAGAAGCTCGGGTCGACGTCATGGCCGCCGGCCAGGATCAGCCCGTCGATCCGGCCGAGCGCCTCGTCGGGGTCGTCGACGAGCGCCGGGTCGGGCGGGATCATCAGACCGAGCGCGCCCGCATCGGCAATCGCCTCGAGGTAGCCATGCGAGAGAAGCACCGCCGGCTTGTCCCACGATCCCCACGTCGCATCGACGAGCTGGGCGCAGATTCCGATCGCGGGGCGGTGCATTTGAGTTTGAGGCTAGCTACAGAGGCTGCTCGCGCAGCAGCGCACGCTGGATCTTGCCGCTGGCGGTCTTCGGCAACTCGGACGTGAAGTCGACGATCCGGGGATACTTGTACGGCGCCGTCTCGGCTTTGACGTGGTCCTGGAGCTCGCGCGCCAGGTCGTCGTTGCCGGCGTAACCGTCGCGCAGGACGATGACCGCGCGGACCACTGCGCCGCGTTCGTCGTCGGGGGCCGCGACGACGGCCGCCTCGGCGACGGCGTCGTGTGAGACGAGCGCCGACTCGACCTCGAACGGCCCGATCCGGTACCCGGCCGAGATGATCACGTCGTCGGTGCGACCCTCGAAGTAGAGGTAGCCGTGATCATCGCCGCGCACGCGGTCGCCCGTGTGCCACGGAACGTGCTCGGGCGCGGCCTCGCCGTTGAGATACGCGACGAAGAACGTCGGGTCGGTTGACGGGTCTTTGAGGACGAGCTCGCCATCGTCCACCTCGAGCGCGACCCCGGGCAGTGGGCGGCCCATCGATCCGGGACGTACATCGGCGCCGGCCGGCATACCGGTCAGCTGTCCGGTCTCGGTCTGCCCGTAGCCGTCGCGGATCTCGAGGCCGGTCCCGTCGCGAAAAGCGCGCAGCACCTCGGGGTTGAGCGCCTCACCGGCGGCGACCAGCCCGCGCAAGCTCGGGAGCGGCTCGAGGTCGGCGCGCTTGGCGATCACCCGGTACTCGGTCGGCGCCATGCAGAGCACGTTGACGCGCTCGGCAGCGAGGACCTCGAGGCGCTCGAAGGGGTCAAAGCGCGCGTCCTGCAGAAGCGCCGCCGCTCCCATCAGCCAGGGCGCGATGAACGCGTTGCGGGCCGACTTCGACCAGCCGCTGGCGGCCGTGCACCAGACGAGCTCGCCCTCGCGGGCGCCGAGCCAATGCGAGGCCTGCAGACGCTGGCCCGGGAGGTAGCGCTGGCCGTGCACGACGCCCTTGGCCTCGCCCGTGGTGCCGCTGGTGAACGTGATCAGGCAGGGGTCCGTCGGCTCGAGCTCGGCGGCGGCCGCGGGCTCGTGGTCGAAGAGCGACTCGTCCGGGATCAGGATCACCTCGCAGGCCGGATTGGCGGCGCCGAGCTCGCTCGCGTTGCGCTCGTCGACGAGGATCACCGTCGGGTCGGCGGCGGCGATCCGCATTCGCAGATCGTTGGCGCGCAGCTGCTCGTTGCACGGGAGCACGACGGCGCCGATCCGAAAGCACGCGACCATCGTCAGCACCCACTCGGGCCGGTTTCCGATCAGCGTCATCACCACGTCACCGCGCTGCACGCCGTGGCTTTGCAGGGTGCCGGCCAGGCGCGCCGCGCGGTCGCCCAGCTCGCCGAACGTCCACTCGCGCCGCGCGCCGTCGCGGCTGAGCGCCACCAGCGCACGGCGGTCCGGCGGGGCGGCGTCGAGCACGTCGCGGGCGAAGTTCACGGCGTGGCATGTTCCCAGTTCTGCTCCTCTTTGACAGGCCGGGCCGGCGAGTAATACGCTGCGCGCCGTAGCGGGGAAGGCGGCGCGAGATCGAACAGGGGTGAGCCATGCAGCGCTTCAACGCAGTCCTCTCGCGGCGTCGGCTACTGGCTCTGTTGGCCGTTTCGCTGGCTGCGCTCGCAGGCGCGGGAACCGCGAATGCCGCGAGCTTCACGGTCACGACGACCGCCGACTCGAGTGACGGAACATGCACGGCCACGCTGTGCTCGCTGCGCGATGCGGTCGAGGCCGCCGACGCCGCGGGCGGTTCGAGCACGATTACGGTCCCGGCCGGGACCTACACGCTGACAATCGAGCCCACGGGCACCGCGTTTGACCCGACCCAGGGCGATCTCGACATCATCAATGACGCGAAAGTCACGATCAAGGGTGCCGGTCAGGCCTCGACAATCGTCGATGCGAACGAGATCGATCGCGCGTTCACGGTGGATGACGGTGCCGGCCTGTCGCTGTCGGACCTGACGATCGCCAACGGCCGCTCGGGGACGGACACCGGAGGCGAGTGTGGGACCTGCGGCGGCGGGGTTTGGAGTCAGGGCGCGCTCGCGCTATCGAACGTGACGGTCACCGCGAGTGACGGGGGCACCGCCGGTGGCGCGATCTTCTCCGGCGACGATGCGGGCAGCACGCTGTCGGTGACGGACTCGACATTTACGTTCGACAACGCCGACCTCGGCGGGGCGCTCGCCACCGGCCCATCGGCGTCGACGACGATCAGCGGCTCGACGTTCTCCTCGAACGTGGGGTTCGAGCAGGGCGGCGCCCTCCAGAACGAGGAGGGGTCCCTCAGCATCGACTCGAGCACCTTCTCCGACAACGTCAGCGGCCAATCGGGAGGCGCGATCGAGGAGCTCACCGACTCGCCGCTGACGGTCACCAACAGTTCGTTCACGGACAACAGCACGACCTCGGTTTCCGGTGCGATCGACGACATCGACAGCTCGGCTTTGACGTTGACCGACAGCCGCTTCGTCGGCAATTCGGCCGCGAGCGACGGCGTGCTCGACGTCCTCGCGGCGGGCGGGACCGTGACGCTCAACGGTGACGAGCTCGATCACAATAGTGGTGGGGCAGTCGGGGTCGACCAAGTCGACTCCTTGACCGCTACGGACACATCGTTCATCGGCAATCACGGCGGATTTGGCGCCGCGTTGTTTATCGACGCGGGGACGCTCTCGCTGACGAACGTGACGATGAGCCAGAACTCGTCGCCGACCTTCGGCGGCGCGTTGGAGTTCGGTACGCCGACACCCACGAGCCTGACGAATGTCACGATCGCCGACAACTCCGCGGCGCCCGGTGAGGGCGGCGGCGTGGTCGACGGCTCGTTCATGACCACCGGGTCAGGAGCGACCGGGGTGCGCAACACGATCATCGCCGACAACACCGGCGGTGACTGCGCCGACAGGTTCTCGTCGTCAGGGCGGGTACCGGCGGCCGTCGACGCCGGCTTCAACCTCGACAGCGATGGCAGCTGCTTGAAGGGCGACGCCTCGAGCGACAAGGTCGGGGTCAATCCGCTGCTCGAGCCTCCGGCGGACAACGGCGGCTCCGTGCTGACCGATGCGCTGCAGCCGGGCAGCCCCGCGATCGACGCCGGTACCGATACCGGGTGTCCGGCGAGCGACGCGCGCGGGGTCAGCCGGCCACAGGGCGCATCGTGCGACATGGGCGCCTTCGAGTTCGCGGCGGCGCAACTCGCGCTCGGTGCATCGGCGCCCGCGAATGCGGCTACCGGCGCTCCGATCACCTACACGCTCAAGACCACCGACAACGGCCCGGGCCCGTCGACCGCCACGACCGTCGTCGACCAGTTGCCGGCCAGCGCGACCCTGTTCGGCGCGACCGCCTCGCAGGGCAGCTGCTCATCGAGCGGAGCACCGGCGAAGGTGACCTGTTCGCTGGGGATGCTCGCCAAAGGCGAGACCGCGACCGATGACGATCGTCGCCGCCGTGTCCCAGGCCGGGACCGCCACCAACACAGCGACGGCGACGAACGGCGAGGGCTCGGATACGGCCGCCTCGGCGGACACGGTGGTCAGCGCGCCGGTGGCGCCCGCGGGTGCTGGCGCGCCAAAGGCGACCACGGCGGCCGCCAGCGCGATCGGCAAGCACGGCGTCACCCTGAATGGGCACATCAACAGCGGCGGACAGCCGACTGCGTACTTCTTCGAGTACGGCAAGACGAGTTCGCTGGGGAACATCACCACGGTGCGTCACGCGCCGTCCAGCGTGAGCGTCGCGGACACGGTGTCGCACCTGTCGCCCGGGACGGTCTACCACTACCGGCTCGTGGCGGTCAACGACAGCGGCAGCTCGAAGGGCTCGGTCCGCAAGTTCAAGACGACCGGGCCGGGCGGCGCGCTGCGGCTCGACGGCACCAAGCTCGAAGTCAGCGGCCGCACGGTGACGGCGACGTTCACGTGCGCGAGCAAGAAGGCGTGCAGCGGCTCGGTGACGATCACCGTCCGGCTGGCCTCGAAGAAGGCCGTGCTCGCGAGGGGCAGTCTGGGACGGATCCGCGCCGGCAAGCGGCGCTCGGTGTCCCTCTCGGTGCGCTCGGGCGGGCTGGCCCTGCTCGCGAAGGCCCCGAAGCAGCGCCTTGCGGGCAGGCTGAGCGCCCGGGTGGGCAGCGGTCAGCGCGGCCTCGACCGCGCCGTGATCGTGACGCTGGCATAGCCCGCTGGCCCGCTCCCGGCCACTGGTAGGCTCCGTTGAGCGATGGGATTGATGACCGGTACCGGACCGCTCGGTCGCAAGCCGGCGGGCACGTTCAACTTCGAGCCCCCTGAGCCCGGCAAAGCGCTCTACCTCGATCCGACGCCGAAGCGGATCCGAGTCGAGGTCGGCGACGAAGTGATCGCCGACAGCCAGCACGCGATGCTGCTGCACGAGTCGGGGCTGCAGCCGATCTACTACTTCCCGCCCGAGGACGTCCGCTCGGAGTTCCTCGAGCCGACCGACCGCCACACGCACTGCCCCAAGAAGGGCGACGCCTCCTACTACACGATCAGGGTCGGCGACGAAGTCGTCGAGAACGGGGCCTGGTACTACCCCGATCCGCTGCCCGGCGCGCCGCCGATCAAGGACCTGATCGCGTTCTACTTCGACCGGATGGGCCGCTGGATGGAGGAGGGCCAGGAGATCGGCGTCCACCCGCGCGACCCCTACCACCGCGTCGACGTGCTCAAGACCGACCGCCAGATCCGCGTCTCGCTCGACGGCGAGCTGCTCGCCGAGACCTCGCGCGCGATGGCGCTGTTCGAGACCAACCTGCCGGTGCGGTGGTACATGCCGGCCGCGGACGTGGTCACGACGCTCGAGCCCTCCGACACGGTCACCCGCTGCCCCTACAAGGGCGCCGCGGCCTACTACTCGGTCGGCGACGGCGACGGCGGCAAGGATGTGATCTGGTACTACGACGATCCGCTCGACGAGGTGCTCGGGATCAAGGGGCTTCTGTGCTTCTTCAACGAACGCGTCGACATCGAGCTCGACGGCGAGCTGCAGGAGCGCCCCGAGTCGCCCTGGAGCCACGGGGTCAAGTCGGTGAAGAAGAAGGCCGCGGCGGCGGCTCGGGCGCACGGCTAGCGAGGACCCTGCGTAGTCGGTCGGCCTCCCGGCGGGGGTGGAGTTTGAGGCGAGCAGCTGCGCCCGCGTGACGTTTCGTTGCTGCCGGCGGGCGAGCGCGATGACGGTGTCGATCCTCGTCGCTATCCGACCAAGATCGACGAACGTCGCGCTCCGCGCGAGCAGTTGGCACAGACTTTTGACGTATGCTCGGGACCGTGGCCATAGCCAGCCGTTACACGGAGACGACCGACGAACAGCGCGCGATCTGCGAGATGGTGCGGCAGTTCGCCGACGAGCAGATTCTCCCCAACGCCGAGCACTACGACCACGAGGACGCGTTCCCGGATCCGATCGTCGAGCAGATGAAGGAGCTCGGCCTGTTCGGGGTCACGATCCCGGAGGAGTACGGCGGGATGGGGCTGGATCTGACGACCTACGCGATGATCGTCGAGGAGCTCAGCCGGGGCTGGATCAGCATCTCCGGGATCGTCAACACGCATTTCATCGGCTCATACCTGCTGATGAAGTTCGGTACCGAGGAGCAGCGCCAGAAGTACCTGCCGCAGATGGCGACCGGCGAGCTGCGTGCCGCGTTCAGCCTGAGCGAGCCCGAGCTGGGATCGGACGTCGCCGCGATCAAGACCTCGGCGCGCAAGCAGGACGACGAAAGCTACGAGATCAACGGCACCAAGATGTGGGTCACCAACGGGTTGCGTGCCGGGCTCGTGTTCGTGCTCGTGCGCACCGACCCGCAGGCCGAGCCCAAGCACCGCGGCCTGACCTGCTTCATCGCCGAAAAGGAGCCCGGGGTGGCCGAGAACACCGGCCCCTACAAGGGCTTCAACGTCCCGCCCCAGATCAAGAAGATGGGCTACAAGGGCGTCGAGTCCACCGAGCTGGTGTTCGACGGCTACCGCACCCCCGCCGACAGCATCCTCGGCGGCGAGGACGCGGGGCTCAACAAGGGCTTTGCGCAGATGATGGACGCGCTCGAGGTCGGCCGGGTCAACGTGGCCGCGCGAGGAGTCGGGATCGCGCAACGGGCGCTTGAGCTGGCGCTCAAGTACTCCCAGGAGCGCAAGACGTTCGGCAAGCCGATCGCGCAACACCAGGCGATCCAGTTCAAGCTCGCCGACATGGGCACCCAGGTCGACGCCGCGCGGCTGATGACGCTCAGGGCGGCACGGCTCAAGGACGCCGGCGAGCGCTCCGACCTCGAGGCCGGGATGGCGAAGCTGTTCGCGTCCGAGACCGGCCGCTTCTGCGTCGAGGAGTGCCTGCGCATCCACGGCGGTTACGGCTACTCCAAGGAATACGAGATCGAGCGCCTGTACCGCGACGCGCCGCTGCTGCTGATCGGCGAGGGGACGTCCGAGATCCAGCGGATGGTGATCGGGCGCAAGCTGCTCGAGCGCCACAAGATCTAACCGGGCAACTTCTCCAGCACGAAGTCGTTTTAACGACCGATCTGACCGCGCGCACACAGCGCCCGGGGGCCGGAGAACCCGATTGGAGACGTCATGCGGAGTCGATGCTTGTCGCTGCTCGTTTGCATGCTCGCAACCGCCGGGGTGGCCACCAGTCCCGCGGTCGCCGCGACCCTGACGGTCAACACCACGGGCGATGACACCAGCCCCTTCGACGGGATGTGCTCCCTGCGCGAGGCGATCGAGGCGGTCGATTCTCCCGGTAGCCAGGACGGGGCGTGTGCCCCAGCCGCGTTCGGGCCGAACACGATCGTGCTGGGTCCGCACCCGTACACGCTGTTCTCGCCCAACGGCGAGCTGAGCGTCGCTTCGACTGTCCGCGATCTGACGATCACCGGAGCCGGCGAGCACCAGACGACAATCGACGCGACCAACCTGGGCGACCGCGTGCTGCAGATCGCGGCCGGAGCGTCGGTCACGATCTCGACCCTGACGATCAGCGGCGGCCACGCCCAGGCGGGCGCGCCGGGTGAGAACGCGACCACCGGCACGGCCGGTACGGGAGGGCCGGGCGCCAGCGGCGGCGGGATCTTGAACCAGGGCACGTTGACCGTGCTCGACGCCGCGGTGAGTAACAACCAAGCCGGTGCGGGCGGCGCGGGCGGCAGCGCCTCCGACTCGTCCACGGATCCGGCCGTGATCGGCGGTGCCGGCGGGTCAGGCGGTGAAGGGGGCGGAATCTTCAACACCGGCACGCTGACACTGACCGGTGCGACGGTGGCGGGCAACCAGGCGGGCGCCGGCGGGGCCGGCGGCGAAGGCGGCCAGGACAGCGCCGCCAACCCGAGCGGCGTCGGTGGCGCCGGCGGTGCGGCAGGCGCCGGCGGGGGCGTGGCCAACGCCGGTGGCTCGCTGACAATCAGCGGCACCACGATCAACGGGAACACGTCGGGCGTCGGTGGCGCGGGCGCGCTCGGCGGGCCAGCCAGCACCGAAGCCGGAGGCTCGGGCGGGGCCGGCGGCAGCGGCGGAATCGGCGCCGACGGCGGCGGGATCTGGGACTCGGGCGCCACCCTGTCGGTCACCAACAGCACGATCGCCTCGAACACCGCCGGCGCGGGCGGCGCGGCGGGCAACGGGGGCGCCGGCAACAGCGACGCCGGGGGCGACGGCGCCAGCGGCGGCCACGGGGGCGACGGTGGTGGCCTGGCCACGGCCGCGTCGGCGACGCTGCTGAACGTGACGCTGGCGGGCAACCGCGGTGGCCAGGGAGGCGCCGCCGGCAGCGGTGGCAGCGGAAGTCCGAACGGGTCGGCCGGAGGCAGCGCAAGCGCGGGCACGATCGGCGGCGTGATCGGAGAAGGCGCCGGCAAGGCGACGCTGGAGAACAGCCTGCTGGATCTGAACGCCGGCAACTGCGGCGGATCGGTCGGCGACGGCGGCCACAACCTGAGCTTCGGCGACTCCACGTGTCCGGCCAGCTTCCTCAGCGGTGACCCGGACTTGGGCGCATTGCAGGGCAACGGCGGGCCGTCGGCCACGATCGGTCTCCAGAACGGCAGTGCGGCGATCGGCCAGGGAGCCTCCTGTCCGGCGACCGACCAGCGGGGGGTCCGGCGAGCAAACCCATGTGACATCGGCGCCTACGAGGTGGCGGCGCCGGTCGCGACCACCGGTCCGGCGACCTCGATCACTTCCACGACGGCCGAGATTGCCGCCACGGTGACGCCGAACTCAGGCGACGCGACGGTCGTGTTCGAGTACGGGACGAAGAAGGTCAGCGGGTCCGTGACCCGGGTCAAGCACGTGGACGGCGTGACGCCGATGACCGTCAAGGCGAAACTGACTCGGCTGAGGCCGAACAAGACCTACTACTACCGGGTCCTCGCGACCTCGACCGACGGAGGTGACACGGGCGCGCTTCAGTCCTTCAAGACGACCGCAAAGCCGGTGATCTCCGCGCTGAGGCTCAAGCCAAGGTCGTTCAAGACGTCGGGCACGATCACCTACAAGGACTCGCTCCGGGCGACGACGACGTTCGCGGTGCTGCGCTGCGTGAAGCGCGCGGGGACTCGTTGCACGCGCTACCGGCAGGTGCGGAGCTTCAAGCACAAGGACGTCGCCGGACGCAACCGCGCACGCCTCAACGCCCGTGGGCTGGCGCGAGGCGGCTACAAGCTGGAGGCGACGCCGCGTGCCGGCAAGCTGAAGGGCAAGACGGTTGCGGTGACGTTCACGGTCCGCACCTAACCGCACAACATCGGGGCGTTGACGCGCGCAAAGACGGCGCACACGTTGCGGCGATCGCTCGCTCGCCCATAGGTTGACGCACGTTCTTTGGCGAGGGCGGGAGCGCACATGGAAGGGTCTCGAAGGCGCCTTGGACGGATAGCGGGAAGCGTGTCAAGCCTGCTCGTCGCGTCCGCCAACTCCACACCGCGGCGCGGTACGCGAGGCTCGGCGCCGACTACTTCCTGAGCCTGCGTGGCCTGCGCGAGCAATTCGTCGAGGCGCTGGCGAGCTTGGGTTACTCGACAATCACGATTCCGACGACCACGGCCGGAGCGGCCACCACGGCGCTGAAGGCCGAGCTGTCCAAGCTCCCTACGGCGTTCGGGAAGCTGCTGCGGTCAAAGCCGCTGCGTGGTCACTCGCTCGCGACACTGCTCGGCCAGGGCGTCGGCGTCCCCCCGAGCGGCGAGATCGTCCTGAGCGCGGCGCTGCTGAGCCCGACCCTCGATCAAGCCGAGGACCTGCTCGCCGGCCACCTACGCACGTTTGCATTGATCGTCGCCCGCGTGAGACCCGGTCATCTGCCCGCCGGCCTGTAGCGGGAACCTCCCCGGCCCGGCCGCCGGCCGTGCCGCGCGCATGCGCGAGTTCATAGACTTGGCGGTCTGGCCTCCACCGATACCAAGTCACTGATCGAGACCGCGGTCAACCGGTTCCTCGAGGAGGTGCCGGCGCTGGCGCCGCTCAAGCTCGTGGCCGGGCTCGAGCTGCACGGCCGCGGTGACGTCCAGATGTACCGAGTGGAGCTGCCCGGCCCGAAGGTCACCAAGGACATCGCCGCCGACGCCAAGGTAACGGTCTCGATTCAGCGCGCGACCTTCAACGAGCTCGCGACCAAGGGCCACATCGCCGACTGGGAGCAGGCGTTTGCTCACGGCGAGGCCAAGGCGACCGGCATCGATCAGATCCTGAAGTTGATCGCCAACGTCGTCGCGCGCCAGCAGGAGCGCTCCCGCACCCGGCGCGCGAGCCACTAGACGGTGCCGAGCTGGGAGGACGTGGTCGCGATCGGGACCCGCTTCCCGGGGATCGAGGCGGGAACTTCCTACGGCACCCCGTCACTGAAGGTCCGTAACAAGTTCATCTGCCGGATGCGGACCAACCCCGACGCGCTCGTGCTGCGCGTGACGCACCTCGGCGAACGTGAAGCGCTGCTCCAGGGCGACCCGGAGACGTTCTTCACGACGCCCCACTACGACGGCTACCCGGCGGTCCTGGTCCATCTGGACAAAGTCGATGCGACCGAGCTCGCGGAACTGCTCGAGGACGCCTGGCGGCTGCAGGCGCCCAAGCGCCTGGTCGCGCAGTACGAGCAGGACGCCGGCGACGCGGCGGGCTGACTACGTGCGATTCGCGGCGAGCGTCTCGGCCGCGGTCAGCTGCGCCTCGACCAGCGACAACCCCGAGTCCCAGAACCCGGGATCGGCGAGGTCGATGTCGACCATCGCGGCGAGCGCCTCGGGGCTGCGCGAGCCGCCGGCCGCGAGCAGCTCGAGGTACCGCGGCGCGAACGACGAGCCCTGCTCCACGTAACGGTTGTAGACCGAGAGCGCGAGCAGCTGGCCGTAGGCGTACGCGTACACGTAGCCGGGCGTGTTGATGAAGTGCGGCACGTACGACCACCAGCTTCGGTAGCCGTCGGTGATCTGCACCGAGTCGCCGAACAGCTCGCTCTGGGACTCGACCCACGACTCGGAGATCCGATCGACCGACAGCTCGCCCTCGTCCCGGCGGCGGGTATGGACCAGGTATTCGAAGCGGTTCAGGGCCATCTGGCGAAACACGGTCGCGACGGCGCCGTCGACGCGCTCGGCGAGCAGCGACAGGCGCGAGTCGTCATCGGGGGCGGCGGCCAGCAGGCGGCCGAACACGAGCGCTTCACCGAACACCGAGGCCGTCTCGGCGAGGGTCAGCGGCGTCGACTGCTCAAAGATGCCGCGCGGCCGGGCGAGCGCGGCGTGCAACCCATGGCCGAGCTCATGCGCCAGCGTCAGCACATCGCGTCGCCGCGCGGTGAAGTTGAGCATCACGTACGGGTGCACGCTCGGGACCGTGTAGGCGCAGAACGCGCCCCCGCGCTTGTGTGGGCGCACGGGCGCGTCGATCCACCGCTCGTCGAAGAAGCGACGCGTGATCTGACCGGCCTCGGGCGCGAACGACTGGTATGTGTCGAGCACCAGGTCGCGGGCTTCGCCGAATGAGAACGTCAGGTCCTCGCCGAGCACCGGCGCGGCGCGATCGTAATCGGCGAGCCGGTCGAGGCCGAGCAGCCGTGCCTTGAGCCTGTACCAGCGCTGTGGGATGTCGTAGCGCTTGCGGGTTGCCTCGATCAGCGCCCGCACGGACTCGTCGGAGGCCTCGTTGGCGAGGTTGCGGCTCGCGAGCCAGTTCGGATACGAGCGCAGGCGATCGTCGACAGCCTTGTCGTGGATCAACGTGTTGAAGATGAACGCGCGCGTCCGGAGCCCGGGCGCGAGCGTGGAGGAGACGGCCTCGGCGGCCGTCCGGCGCTGATCGCGATCGGCAGACTGCAGCTGGCTGAGCGCGACCTCGAGCGACAGCTCCTCGCCGTCGAGCGACACCTTCAGCGCTGCGACCTGCTCGCCGAACAGCCGGTTCCAGGCGCTGCGGCTGGCGATCGACTTCTCCGCGAGGATCTTCTCCTCGGGCTCGGTCAGCAGATGCGGCCGGTAGCGCCTCGCGCTGCGCAGGTAGTGGGCACAGAACTCGAGTGCGTCGTCCGTCAGCAACGCCTCGGCACGCTCGTCGGAAAGCGCTGCCCACTCGAGCTCGAAGAACAGCAGCTTGGTCTCGATCTCGGTGGCGCGCTCCTGGACCAGCTGCAGCAGCGCGCCGCGCTTGGCGTCGGCGGTGTCGGTCGCGAATCGCAGTGACGCGAACGAGCCGGCGCGGCCGACGAGCTCATTGACCGCGGCGAGCTCGTGCATCGCCTCGGCGAGCTCGGCGGAGTCGAGATCCTCGAGGCGGCTGACGTAGGTCTCGGCAAACGCATCGGCGCGGCGGGCGGCCTCCGCGAGCTGGTGCTCGGCGCCGCTCTCTTCGTCGCCGTCGACCAGCGGACCGAGATCCCACTCGGTCTCGAGCAGCTCCGGATCGGCGAGCAGTTCCGTCGTGGTGGCCATCGCGTGACAGAGATTAGCCCGGCGTCGTCGCCAACAGGCGCGCCACCGGCGGAGCGGTTACCGTGCGCGATCCAGTGGAGCAGGCATTGAGATCGCTCGTCCGCCCGGTCCGGCTGCTGGCGGCCGGTGGCACGATCGCGATGAGCGGCGATCGTGCGGTGCCGGCGCTCGGCGCCGACGAGCTGATCGCCGCCCTGCCGGCGCTGCGGACCGTGCCTGAGCTGCGGGCCGAGAACGTTCTGGCGCTGCCCGGTCCGCAGATCACGCTCGCCGATGCGCTCGACCTGGCTCAGCGCGCGACCGCCGCCGCCGGCGGCGGTGACGGGGTCGTGATCACCACCGGGACCGACACGCTCGAGGAGCTCGCGGTGCTCTGCGCGCTGCTGTACGCGGGCGGCGCCGATGGGGCGCCGATCGTGCTGACCGGCGCGAACCGCCCCGCGAACAGCCCGGGCGCCGACGGTCCGGCCAACCTACTCGACGCGGTTGCGCTCGCCGGTGCCGGGGCCGCCGCGGGCCTCGGCGTGCTGGTCGTATTCGGCGGCGAAGTCCACGGCGCGATGAGCGTGCGTAAGGTCGACAGCACCGGCCCGGGCGCGTTTGGCTCGCCCGGCGCGGGACCGATCGGGAGGGTCGTCGAGGGCCGGGTATGGCTGCATGCGCGACCCATCGGCGACCAGCCACAGCTCGCGCCGGCGACGCTCGAGCACCGCGTCGCGATCGTCACCGCCGCGCTGGGCGACGACGGCTCGCTGCTGCAAGCGGCGGCCGCCGCTTCCGACGGGCTGGTCGTGGTCGCATTCGGGGCCGGCCACGTGTCCCCGGGGATGCTCGGGGCGCTGCGCGAAGCCGGACGGCGGATCCCGGTCCTGGTGACGTGCCGGCCCGACCGCTCGCAGATGCTGTTCTCGATCTACGGCTTCGAGGGCGCCGAGCGCGACCTCCGCGCCAGTGGCGCAGTTTGCGTGCCGTTCCTGTCACCTGTGGCAGCGCGCGTCGCGCTGCTCTGCTGCCTCGGGGCCGGGTTGGCGCGCGACGCGATCGCGACTGCGATGGCGCCGTTCGACGCTCGGCTACCCTAGCTGGGCGCGTGCCATGAAGAAGCTGCGTCTACCAGTGTCGATCGCCGTCGCCCTGGTGGCGGCCGGATGCGGCTCGTCGGCTTCGCGGGGACCGAGCCTCTCGGGGGTCCCGCTCACCCCGGGCATGCAGGTGATCGAGCACGTGCGCCGCTGCGACGCCGGAGCGAACCCGTACTGCGCGGTGCAGTTGGTGGTGGTCTCAAAGCACGCGCCGAGCTCCGAGGCGCTGCTCGGCGCCGAGCGTCGCCACCTGAAATCACTCGGGTGGACGCTGAGTGACGCCGACAACGGCGACGAGACCGCTGCCGATTCGCCCGGCCACAAGCTTCGCCTGACCTACGCGACCGCGTCGCTCGATCTCAAGGACATCGATCTCGGCTGGATCAAGCGCTCGCCGAAGATTGGACTCGCGCTCTCGCGGGTCATGTTCGATCGCGCGTCCTCGATCTCGCTCATGCTTCAGTCGGGTTCGGCGTAAGCCGCAGTCGGCGGTCGGCCCCGACGAGGACCGACTTGTGGCCGGCGAGCAGGTCACGGAGATCGTCGCCGACGAGCTCGCGCCGCCACCCGGTAAGCGTGCGCACATCGGGTTCGGGCTCGCCGCGGCGCGCCGCGCCGACGATCAGCTCGAGCTCGGCGCGCGAGGCGATCAGCTCATAGGCGAGGCCCGCTTCGAGCGCGCGGGCACGCAACAGCGCCTCGGCGAGTGCGATCAGCGGCGCGTCGCCCGGCTCCGAGCGGCCGCGCGCCTCGTCGCGCGGGATCGGCGCCGCCTCGCGGCCGCGGGCAATAGCGTCGAGGATCACCTGGCCCCGACGTTTGATCGTCGGCGGGTGAAGGCCACGAATCTGCTCGAGCCCGGCGATCGTCGACGGGTGGCGCTTGGCGAGCTCGACGAGTGCCGGGTCGGCGAGGATCGAGCCGACCGGACGGTCGGCGTCAGAGGCGGTCTGCTCGCGCCAGGCGGCCAGCTCGCGCGCGACTGCCCGCGCGCGAGGATCGAGTTGCCCGACCCTCGGCAGCCGCTCCCAGGCCGTATACGGATCGCGTTCGTCGGTGGCGGTCTCGAGCCGGCGGCACTCCTCACGCGCCCACCCCAGCCGGCCGCTCTCGGTCAGACGGCGCTGGATCTCGTCGGCAAGCTGGAGCAGGTGCGCCACGTCCTCGGCGGCGTAGCCGAGTTGCTCGGTCGTCAACGGCCGCGCGTCCCAGCGCGTGTAGCTGGCCGTCTTGCCGACCCGCCGTCCGAGGATCGCGCCGAGCAGGTTGCCGTAGCCGGCCTGGGCGCTGGCGCCGCTGAAACCGGCGGCGATCTGCGTGTCGAAGATGTTGTTGAGCGCCGTGTGCCAGGCGCGGCGCAGGATCGCGACGTCCTGGCGCCCGGCGTGCAGCACGATCTCGCACTCTGGGTCACCGAGCAGCGCCGCCAGCGGCGAGGTATCGATCTTGCTCAGCGCGTCGATCAGGTAGATCAGCGGCGGCTTGGACCGGTCGGGGTTGTCGACCGCCACCTGGACCAGGCATAGCTGCGCGCGGTAACGGCCCTCGGACATGAACTCGGTGTCGATGCCGAGCCGGCGGCTCGCGCGCGCCGCATCTGCCGCTTGCGAAATCTCGCCGTTTGTAGCGAGCGCCCCGATATCCATTTGCAGCGGGACCCTACACAGGTTGTCCTGGTCCTCGACACGCGATCTGGTAAACCGACCGCCCTGGTAGGATTTAGTCTCAGATGATCTTCTCCTCGAAGGCCGAGTACGGCGTGCGCCTGATGATCGAGCTTGGGCGCCAGGGCCCCGAGCACCCCACCAGCTTGAAGGCGATCGCCGATGCGGAGGGGCTTCCGCTCGCTTACCTTGAGCAGGTGGTCGCCCGGCTGCGCAAGGCCGGCCTGGTGATGAGCGCCCGCGGTGCGCACGGCGGCTACTGGCTGTCGCGCCCCGCGGACGAGATCCCGATGGACGAGGTGGTCCAGGCGCTCGAGGGGTCGATCGCCCCGATGGAGTGCTTCGTCCACGATCACACCGAGCGAGTCCTGTGCTCGCACGAGCCCGACGCGGGACGGGGGTGTGCGACCAAGCTTCTGTGGACGCGTGTGCAGGGCGGCATCATCCGCTCGCTGCAGACGACGACGCTGGCGGAGCTGGTCGAGTTCTCCAGCCGCCAGGGCGGCGAAGCGGTTTCGGTCGGCGTGAGCGCGCCCGCCGCCTAAACGACTTGAAAGTGAATTGATGTCAGATCTAGAGATCCGAAACCTCCACGTCCGCGCGGGTGAGAAGGAGATCCTGCGCGGCCTCGACCTGGCCGTCGGCCGGGGCGAGATCCACGCCCTGATGGGGCCGAACGGCTCTGGAAAGTCGACGCTTGCCAACGCCGTCATGGGCCACCCGGGCCTCGAGGTGACCGACGGCCAGATCATCTGGAAGGGCGAGGACATCACTGAAGCCGACCCCGACGAGCGCGCCCGGATGGGCCTGTTCATGGCCTTCCAGTACCCGGTCTCGGTGCCTGGCGTGACCGTGACCAAGTACCTGCGCACGGTCATGAACGCCCACCGTGACGCGCACGGCGAGCCGCCGATTTCGCTCAAGGAGTTCCGCCAGACCGTCGAGGCCGCGATGGAGCTGACCAAGGTTCCGCGTGAGTTCTCGACCCGGTACCTGAACGAGGGCTTCTCGGGTGGTGAGAAGAAGCGCATGGAGATCCTCCAGCTTGCGCTGCAGCAGCCCGAGCTCGCGATCCTCGACGAGACCGACTCGGGGCTCGACATCGACGCCCTGAGGGTCGTCGCCAACGGCGTCAATTCGGTGGCCGGTCCCGACCTCGGCGTCCTGATCATCACCCACTACCAACGGATCCTGCATCTTGTGCAGCCCAGCCACGTGCACGTCATGTACCGAGGCCGGATTGTTCGCGAGGGCGGCCCGCAGCTGGTCGAGGAGCTCGAGGCCAAGGGCTACGGCTGGATCACCGACGAGCTCGACGAGGCGGCCTGAGTGTCGACCGCCGCGGTCATTCCTGACGTCATCGACGAGTTTCCGGTCCTGCGCCGGGAGTTCGACGGCCGGCCGATCGCCTACCTGGACTCGTCCGCGACATCCCAGACGCCGCAGCCCGTGATCGACGCGATGACTCGCTACTACACGGAGTCGCGGGCGTCGATCCATCGCGGCGTGTATCCGCTCGCCGTCGAGGCGACCGACCTCTACGAGGGCGCGCGCCGGCGGATCGCCGACTGGCTTCGCAGCACCCCCGAGGAGACGATCTTCACCGCCAACGCGACCGCGGCGATTAACCTCGTCGCCTATTCGTGGGGGCGCCAGAACATCGGGCGCGGCGATCTCGTCGTGCTCACCGAGATGGAGCACCACTCCAACATCGTGCCGTGGCAGCTGGTCTGCCAGGAGCGCGAGGCCGAGCTCGCCTACGTGCCGGTGCTCGATGACGGCCAGCTCGACCTCGAGGCGTTCGACAGGCTGCTCGAGCGCGGACCCAAGCTGGTCGCGTTCGTGCATGTCTCAAACGTGCTCGGGACGATCAACCAGGCCCAGGCGATCGTCGCCCGCGCCCACAATGCCGGTGCCGTGACCGTCGTCGACGGCAGCCAGGCGGTCCCGCAGATCCCCGTCGACCTGCGCACGATCGACGCCGACTTCTATGCCTGGACCGGGCACAAGACCTACGGGCCGACCGGGATCGGCGTCCTGCACGGCCGCCGTGAGCTGCTCGAGGAGATGCCGCCGTTCATCGGCGGCGGTCACATGATCAAGACGGTTGGACCCACCGAATCCACCTGGACCGACCTGCCCTGGAAGTTCGAGGCGGGCACGTCGCAGATCGCGGAGGCGATCGGCCTCGGCGCCGCCGTCGACTGGATTGGCGCGCTCGGGATCGAGCGGATCCGCGAGCACGAGCTGGGCCTCGTGAGTGACGCGCTGGCCCGGCTGGGCGACGTCCCCGGTCTGACTATTCACGGGCCGAGCGAAGCGGCCGACCGTGGTGCCCTGATCTCGTTCGCGCTCGCGGGCGCACACCCGCACGACGTCGGCGAGATCCTGGGACGCGAGGGCGTCTGCGTGCGCACCGGCCACCATTGCACGCAGCCGCTGATGCGCCGGCTCGGGACGAGCGCGACCACCCGCGCATCGTTCGCGGTCCACAACACGACGACCGACATCGACCGGCTGATCGCCGGACTCGGCACGGTCGCCTCGGTCCTGCAGCTCTGAGCACGTTGACCGAGCTGGTCGTCAACGCTGACGACTTCGGTCACAGCGTCGCGACCAACGACGGGATCATCCACGCCCGCGAGCACGGGATCGTGACCAGCACGAGCCTGATGGTCCGCCGGCCGGGGGCCGAACATGCCGCCCGCTATGCACGTGCGAATCCCGACTTCGGCGTCGGCCTGCACATCGATTTCGGCCCCTGGGAATCACGCGACGACGAGGGGCGGCTGGTGGTGCGCGGCGCGCCCGTGGCCGAGGAGCCAGACGCGCAGCTGGAGCGGTTTCGCGAGCTGGTCGGCCGCGAACCGACCCATGTCGACTCCCACCATCACGTGCACCGCGACGAGCCGGTGGGGCCGGAGGTGCGCGCGCTCGCCGCGCGGCTGGGCGTGCCGCTGCGCTTTTACGGCCCGGCGCGGTACGTCGGCGAGTTCTACGGCGCCCCCGAGCCGGCCGCGATCGAGCTGCCGGCGCTGCTGTCGATCGTCGAGACGCTCGAGGAGGGCATCACCGAGCTCGGGTGCCACCCCGGACTCGACGCCGAGCTTGGCTCGAGCTACCGCTTGGAGCGGCTGCGCGAAGTCGAGGTGCTGTGCGACCGGCGTGTGGAGGACGCGCTGGAGCGCGCGGGGGTGAGACTGCGTAGCTTCTGAGCGCAATTGCGCCCCCGCTAGGCTGGTTGATTATGGCGATGGACGATCTGTACCGCGAGGAGATCCTCGAGCACTACAAGCGGCCCCACAACTGGAGCCCGCCCGAGCCCGAGCTCGAGCGCGTCGACCTCGAGTTCCACGACGTCAACCCGCTGTGCGGTGACGAGCTGACCGTGAAGCTGACCGTCGACGGTGACGAGCGCGTGAGCGATATCCGCTTCGAGGGGCGTGGCTGCGCGATCTCGCAGGCGGCGGCGTCGATGGCGTCGGACGAGATCAAGGGGATGAAGATCGCCGATCTGCTCAACCTCGATCGCTCGTTCGTGCTCGAGCTGCTCGGGATCGACATCTCCGCCCAGCGAATGAAGTGCGCGCTGCTGTCGCTCAAGGTGCTCAAGAGCGCCTCGCTCGGGCACGCGGTCGGTTGGGAGCCCGAGACGCCCGAGAGCGGCGCCGCGGTCGCGCCCGATCGTCTCCCGTAGCCGCCGCATTTCGGTGCCTGATCGCCTCCGGTCAGCGCCCCCTGCGCGCGCGAGCCAAATCCGATCGGTACGCTAGGATTTATGTCGTGCCGCAAGTCATCGAAGTGTGCCCCCTCAACGACCTCCAGCCGGGCGAAAAGCGCCTGGTCGAGTGGGAGGATCTCGAGATCGGCGTGTTCAACTGCGCCGGCACGGTGTACGCGATCGAGGACCGCTGCTCGCACGACGACGGGCCGCTCGTGGAAGGGGAGTTCGACCAGCAGACCTGCACGGTCGAGTGCCCGCGCCACGGCTCGCTGTTTGACCTCAAGACCGGCAATCCCAAGACCCTGCCCGCGTACGTGCCGGTGGACACGTTCAACGTGATCATCGAGAACGACACGATCAAGCTGGAGGTGGAGTAGTGGCTACTCCCGACACCGTGAACACCGACGTCCCGGTTCTCACCGAGAACGAGCAGCTGCGCGGGATCAACTCCGACTACACCGAGCGTTACGGCTTCCACGACGCCGAGAACTACCTCTACAAGGCACCCAAGGGCCTGACCCCGGAGCTCGTGGCCAAGATCTCCGAGTTCAAGTCCGAGCCGCAGTGGATGCGCGACTTCCGCATCAAAGCCCTCGAGCACTTCCTCGCCCGGCCGATGCCGACCTGGGGATCGCCGATGCTGGCCGAAGTCGACTTCGATGACATCCACTACTTCGTGCGCGCATCCGAGCGCGCTGAGCGTTCCTGGGACGACGTTCCCGAGGACGTCAAGAAGACCTTCGATCGGCTCGGGATCCCGGAAGCCGAGCGGAAGTTCCTCTCGGGGGTTGGGGCTCAGTACGAGAGCGAGGTCGTCTACCACCAGGTCAACGCCGAGCTCGAGAAGCAGGGCGTGATCTTCATGGACATGGACACCGCTCTGCGCGAGCACGAAGATCTGGTGCGCGAGTACTTCGCGACGATCATCCCCCCGAATGACAACAAGCTCGCCGCGCTGAACTCGGCTGTCTGGTCGGGCGGCTCGTTCGTCTACGTGCCGCCAGGCGTCCACGTCGAGATGCCGCTGCAGGCCTACTTCCGGATCAACACCGAGTCGATGGGGCAGTTCGAGCGCACGCTGATCATCGCCGACGAGGGCTCATACGTGCACTACGTCGAGGGCTGCACGGCGCCGACCTACTCGTCGAACTCGCTGCACTCCGCGGTCGTCGAGCTGATCGCCAAGCCCGGCGCCCGGATCCGCTACACGACCGTCCAGAACTGGTCCACCAACGTCTTCAACCTCGTCACCAAGCGCGCGGTCGCACTGCAGGACGCGACTGTCGAGTGGGTCGATTGCAACCTCGGCTCGAAGCTGACGATGAAGTACCCGAGCGTCTACCTGATGGGCGAGCGTGCCCACGGTGAGATCCTCTCGATCGCATTCGCGGGCAAGGACCAGCACCAGGACGCGGGCGGCAAGATCATCCACGCCGCGCCGAACACGACCTCGAACATCTTCGCCAAGTCGATCTCGAAGGATGGCGGGCGCGGCTCCTACCGCGGCCTGCTCGAGATCGCCAAGGGCGCGCACGGCGCGCGCTCGAAGGTCGTCTGCGACGCACTGCTGCTCGACGAGCACTCGCGCTCTGACACCTACCCGACGATCAGGATCTCCGAGGACGACGTCAACGTCGGCCATGAGGCGACGGTCTCAAAGGTCGGCGACGACCAGCTCTTCTACCTGATGTCGCACGGGATCTCCGAGGAGGAGGCGTCGAAGCTGATCGTCAACGGCTTCATCGAGCCGATCACCAAGGAGCTGCCGATGGAGTACGCGGTCGAGATGAACCGCCTGATCGAGCTCCAGATGGAGGGCTCGATTGGCTAGTGTCGCTGAGCGCGAGCTGCCGCAGTTCAAGGGGCGGCCCGGCTGGGAGTTCACCGACATCTCCGAGCTGAACCTGGCGGCCTATGAGCCCGTCAGGTCGGCGGAGGACGCGCCCGCACCGGCGCCGGAGCTGTTGTTCGACGTCGCCGGCTCAGACGCCGCGCTGCCCGAGGGGGTGATCGTGACCACGATCGGCGAGGCGGCCGAGCAGCACCGCGAGCTGCTACGTCGTCATCTCGGCTCGCTGATCGGGCCCGGCGGTGACATGCTCGTGGCGCTCAACGACGCGGGCTTTCGCGCCGGCGCATTCGTGTACGTGCCGCGGGGCGTGGTCCTGGAGTCGCCGGTCTCGCTGCGCACCGTTCAGGCGCGCACGGGGACGCTGCTCAACCAGCGCTCGCTGGTGGTGCTCGAGGAAGGCGCACAGGCCGAGGTGTGGGAGCAGTTTCTGTCCGCCGACAGCGAGCTCGATGGAGTGTTCAACGTAGTCACGGAGCTGATCGTGGGTGACGCCGCTCGGCTGCGTTATGTGTGCGGCCAAGCGCTGTCGGAGCGCAGCTGGATCTTCGGCGCCCAGCGCGCCGAGGTGGGACGCGATGCCGCGCTTGACTGGGTCGCGCTCGGCTTCGGATCGGCGCGGGGCCACGTGCGGATGGAGACCCGGCTCGAAGGGCAGGGTGCCGAGGCGCGCGTCACCGGCGCGTACGCCACGCACGGTCGCCAGCACATCGACTTCGACACCACCCAGGAGCACGCGGCGCCCAACACGACGTCCGACCTGGCGTTCCGCGGCGTCCTGACGGGCCGCTCGAGCGCGGTCTGGAAGGGCAACATCATCGTCGACCCGGGCGCCCAGAAGACCGACGCCTTCCAGGAGTCGCGCAACCTGTTGATCTCAAAGCGCGCGCACGCCGACGCGATCCCCGGGCTCGAGATTCAGGCCAACGACGTCCGCTGCACCCACGCCGCGGCGGTCGCCCAGGTCGACCCCGAGCAGCTCTTCTACCTGCGCTCGCACGGGCTCGACGCGGAGATCGCCAAGCGCCTGGTGATCGAGGGATTCCTGGCGGCGCTCGTCGAGCGCTTCGAGGAGGGGCCGGTCCGCGAGGTGCTTGCGACCGCGCTCGAGCGCCGGCTCAACGCCGTCCTGAACTGAGGGTTCCGCCGCTCCGTTTACGATGAGCGGCGATGGCGCGCGCTGCCGCCCAACTGATAGCGCTCGGCTACGGGAAATTTGTCCGCGCCGACCGGATCTTCGCGCTGGTGCCGCTCGAGGGACCCGAGCGTGGCGATGGCCGCCGGACGCTCGTCCACGTGGAGGGGATCGCCGAGCCGCTGGTCGCGTCACGCTCGGAGGGTGCGATCGCCCACGATCTCGCCGTCGCGCTCGGACACGAGTCGCCGCAGGGGCGGCGCGACGGCGGGCGCATCCCGGGCCAGGACCAGCTGTTCTGACCCGGGCGGGTTACTCGTAGGCGAGCGCTTCCAGCGGCTGCAGCCGCGAAGCGCGCCGGGCGGGGAAGATCGCCGCGAGCAGCCCGACGATCCAGGACGCGATCAGGAAGATGATCAGCGAGCCGACCGGGATCGTGAACGCGATCGAGCTCACACGCGCGGCCAGCAGCGCGCCGAACGCGATCCCGAGCAGGATCCCGATCACCGACCCGATCAGCGCCGTGATCACGCTCTCGTGGCGGATCATCCGGCGGATCTGGCGCCGGCTCGTACCCACGGCGCGCAACATCCCGATTTCCCGTGTCCGCTCGAACACCGACAGCACGAGCGTGTTGACGATCCCGAACAGGCTGACGACGATCGACAGCGCGAGCAGCACGTAGAGGATGTTGAGGACGGCCGAGAGGCCGGCGATCTGGTTGTCGATGAACTTCTGGCGCGTCTGCACCTTGGCGTCCGGGAATGCGCTGGAGCGTTCGGTTGAGAGCCGCCGCGTTGGCGGGCGTCTCGCCACCGGTCATCTTGACCAGCGTGTACAGGTTCTGGGGCTGCGAGTAGAAGTGGTCCCAGGTCGTGTCCGACATCGTCACCGGCCCGAACGGCGAGCCACCGCTGGGCGGCTTGAAGATCCCCTTGACGACGAGCGGGATTTGGCTGCCGTCGGGCGTCGTGACGACAAGCGGCGAGCCGAGCGAGAGGTGATGGCTGCTCGCGTAGCCGTTGTCGACGAATGCGCCACGGGCGCCGAGCGAGGCGAACACCGCCTGCGAGCCGTGGGTCCAATTGAGCTTTACGACCGCGCCGGCCTGCGGATTGACGGCGGTCAGCTGCTGGTTTGACCCGAACACCTGGCCCTCGCCGGCGCGGACGTTGCCGACCGCGATCACCCCGGGCGTACGCGCCGCCGCCTCCCCGGCGGAGATCGGGATCGGCGAGAAGTTGTTCTGGGCGGTGACGGCGTAGTCGCCGGTGAAGATCGCGTTCACCGCGCCCTTGAAGTTGGAGATGATCCCGGCTGACAGCAGCGAGACGAGCGTCACCAGCGCGAGGCCGATCATCAGTGCCGACGCCGTCGAGGCGGTCCGCTGCGGGTTGCGTGCGGCGTTGTCGCGCGCGAGCTCGCCGATCGGCGCCGGCGATCTTGGTCGCCGGCCAGCCAATCCACGTTGCCAGCACGGGCACGAATCGAGCCGAGAGCAGCGCGACGCCGATGAAGATCAGCACCGCCCCCACGCCCATCAGACCGAGCACCGCGCCGGTGCCCTTGGCGACGAACAGGCCGATGATGAGCGCGACCAGGCCGAGCGCCACGGTCGCGATCGACGCCGTCGTGCGGTACTTCGCCAAGCGCCCTTCGGGCAGGGTGGCGCCCTCGCGCACGGCCGCGATCGGCTCGACCCGCGTCGCCCGGATCGCGGGACGGAGGCTGGCGAGCATCGTCACGATCACGCCGACCAGGATCGCGACGATCACCGTCCGCGGCTTGAGCACGATGCCGGTATTCGGCAGCGTGAAGCCCGCGGCGTTGAACAGGGCAAACAGCAGCTTCGCGAGCCCGAGGCCGACGCCCAGTCCGACCACCGACGCGACGGCGCCGATCACGAACGATTCGGTCAGGATCGACCGGCGCACCTGCCGTCGCGAGGCGCCGAGCGTTCGCAGGGTGCCGAACTCCCGCGTCCGCTGCGCGATCGTGATCGAGAGCGAGTTCGCGATCACGAAGCTGCCGACGAACAGCGCGACGCCGGCGAACACGAGCAGGAATGTCTTGAGGAACGAGAGGAAGCTGTTGATCGACGACGAGTCCTGTTGCGCCTGCTGAGCGCCGGTGCGTACCTGCGTGTGGGGCGGAAGGATCTTGCGTATCTGCGCGACCAGCTGTTTCGGGCTGACGCCGGATTTAGCGCTCGCGCGGATCTCGTCGAGCTTGCCGACGCGGCCGAGCAGCCGCTGCGCGGTCGGCAGCTGAAGCCCGGCGAGCGTGGCCCCGCCGAGTGACGACGCCGAGCCAAACTTGACCAGCCCCGAGATCCGCAGCCGCAGTGCCGGACCCTGGCCCTGAACTCCGATCACGTCGCCGGGGTGAAGGTGTTTCTTCGAGGCCGTGTTGGTGTCGATCACGACGTCCGTCGGCCCCGGCCAGCTGCCGCTGACGAGCTTGAGCGAACTGAACTGAGGCTTTGCCGGGTCGATGCTGAAGCCGAGGTTCGGCGCCCCTCCCGACTGGATCACCTTGCCATTCTGGATCAGCTGCAGGCTGCCCGAGACGTCGCCGACCGCCTGCTTGACGCCCGGGAGTGCCTCGACGCGCGGCAGCAGCGTCTGCGAGAACGGCGGCACGTCGGCGCCGTTGCCCCCGGCGCCCCCGGTGGCGCTCGAGTCGATCGCGTTTTTCCCGGTGACGGTCGCCGCGGTGTTGCTGTAGATCGTCTGAAAGATCGTGTTGAACGCGCCGGTGATCGAGTCGGTCAGCACGAACGTGCCCGCGACCAGCGCCACGCCGAGCACGATCGCCAGCGCCGTCAGGGCCGAACGGAGCCGGCGGGCAGCGAGGCCGCGGAGCGAGACCCGGAGCACCTGGCTGGAACCCCTACCCGCCGAGGCCCTTCATCGCATCGACGATCTGGTCCTCGGTCGAGCGCCCGATGTCCTTGACGATCCTGCCGTCGGACAGGAACAGGATCCGGTCGGCGATCGCCGCCGCGATCGGATCGTGGGTGACCATCACGACCGTCTGGCCGACCGAGTCGACCGAGCGCCGCAGCAGCTGGAGGATCTCGTCACTGGCGGTCGAGTCGAGGTTGCCAGTCGGCTCGTCGGCGAACAGGACCGCCGGACGGCTGAGCAGCGCGCGGGCGATCGCGACTCGCTGCTGCTGGCCGCCGGACAGCTCCGCCGGCCGATGGGTGAGGCGGTCGCGCAGCCCGGTCTCGTCGATCACGGTGTCGAGCCACTGCGGGTCGGGCTCGCGACCGGCGATCGACATCGGCAGCAGGATGTTCTCGCGGGCGGTGAGCATCGGCAGGAGGTTGAAGAACTGGAACACGAACCCGATCTTGTCGCGCCGCAGCCTGGTCAGCGCGTCATCGCCGAGCTGGGTGATGTCGGTCCCGTCGATCAGAACCGACCCCTCCGTCGGGTGGTCGAGACCGGCGAGGATGTGCATCAGCGTCGACTTGCCCGAGCCCGACGGGCCCATCACCGCGGTCAGCTTCCCGCGCTCGATCTCCACCGACACGTCGTTCAGCGCGGTGACGGCGGTGTCGCCCTCGCCGTAGCGCCGGGTCACTCCCGACGCTGACACGACGTCAGTCCTCTGTTCGCTTTGCAGCTGCGCCTGCTGCATGCTTCCGACGTTAGCGAGTTTGGGTCTCAGCGTCGATTGGCCCGCAATCGCGGCGTTCGATTGGTCCCCTCGCCCGTTTGATTGGTCCCCCTCGCCAATAGACTCGGGCGCGTGCGGCAGGTCCTACTTCTGCGGGGGATCAACATCGGCAAGCGGCGGGTCCCGATGCCCGCGCTGCGCGAGCTGTTGACCGAGGCCGGCTACGGCGACGTCGAGACCTACGTACAGAGCGGCAACGTCGTGGTTTCGAGCGGTCTGTCGCCGCGCAAGCTCGCGCGCGAGTCAGCCGCGCTGATCTCGGAGCGGTTCGGGTTCGACGTGCCCGTGGTCGTGCGCTCCGCGACCGAGCTGGCACGGGTCGTGAAGGCCGACCCGCTCGGTGACGTGGCCGACAACGACAAGCGCTACCAGGTCTGTTTCCTGGACCGCGAGCTCGACGCCGAGACCGCGGACCGCCTGCGCGGGCTCGTGGTCGAGCCCGAGGCGCTGGCGATCGACGGTCGCGAGATCTACGCCTGGCACCCCGATGGGATCGCGCGATCGAAGCTCTGGAACAACATCGCGAGCCAAGGCCTGGGCGCAACCGGCACCGCGCGCAACTGGACCACGGTCAAGACGCTGCTCGAGATGGCGCAGGGCTAGAGGCGGGCGTGCGCGCATACGTAATCGCGGACGTGTTCACCGACGTCCCCCTGGAGGGCAACCAGCTGGCGGTGTTCACCCAGGCCGAGGGACTTGGGGATGAGCTGATGCAGCGCGCGGCGCGGGAGCTGAACCTGTCCGAGACGGTGTTCGTGTTTGCCCCCGACGGCGACACGGCCGACGCTCGGATCCGGATCTTCACACCGGCCGTCGAGCTCCCGTTCGCCGGTCACCCGGTGCTCGGGACCGCGTTTGTGCTCGGGGAGCGCGAGCGGCTCGCGCACGTGCGGCTCCAGACCGGCTCGGGGTTGGTCGAAGTTGCGCTCGAACGCATCGACGGGCGGATCGCCTACGGTGAGATGATCCAGCCGATCCCGACGTGGGAGCCGCTCGAGGAGGAGGCCGAGGTGCTCGCCGCGCTGGGCGTGCGATCCTCGGCGCTGCCCGTCGAGGTGTACGACAACGGACCGAGATTCGCGTACGTCGCACTCGAGAGCGAGGATCAGGTCGCTTCGCTGACCCCTGACATCGGCGCCCTCGCGCAGCTCGGCCGCTTCGGCGTCAGCTGCTTTGCGGTCACAGGCTCCCGGGTCAAGGTGCGGATGTTCGGTCCCGCGCTCGGCGTGGCCGAGGATCCGGCCACCGGCTCCGCGGCCGGTCCGCTCGCCGTTCACCTCGCCCGCCATGGGCGGGTGCAGTTCGGTCAGCGACTCGAGATCATCCAGGGCGTCGAGATCGGCCGCCCGTCGCTGTTGGTCGCGGCCGCGGAGGGGTCACCCGAGCGCATCGAGCGGGTCACCGTCGGCGGCAGCGCAGTGATCGTCGCGCGCGGCGAGTACGCGCTCGACGGCTGAGCGGAACGCGCACCGCCAAGAAGCGCACCGCCGAGAAAGCGCACCGCCGAGAAAGCGCACCCCCACCCGGGGGAGCCTCCAGGGGCGGCCGATTCGCCCCCCTCGACGGGGGTTGTTTGAGAGACGGCGGCCGCGGTGCGATACTCGTAGCTATCCGCACAAGCGTTCATCACTGGCAGGAGGTGATGACATGTCAGAGCCGGCCAACGTTCTCGTCGTGGCGCATCACACGGCCGCGACCCCCGCTCTGCTCAACGCAGTCAGAGAGCGCGCACGCAGTGGCCCGGCATCGTTTCATCTAGTAGTCCCGAGCCAGCCGCACGGGATCCACAAGCTGGTCGACCCCCAGGACGCCAGCGATGACGAAGTGAGTGCAGTGCTCGAGGAGGCGCTGCCGAAGCTCAGCGATGCCGCTGGAGCGAAGGTCACCGGGAGCATCGGTGACCCCGAGCCGCTGATGGCCATCCAGGACGCGATCAATCTCGGCAACTACGACGAGATCATCATCTCGACGTTGCCTCGCCGGGTATCGCGCTGGCTGCGCCTCGACTTGGTCAGTAAGGCCAAGGGGCTCGGTCTCCCGGTCACCCACGTCGATGCGGACCGGGTGCGTACGCCGGTTGGCGCCGGCCACAGCTGACAACGGTCCGGGGCCGGGGATAGGGTGGCGATCGAGACGGTGATCAGACGCGGGCTCGATCGCCTGTGGCGTCGTCGGGCCGGTATAGGCTCCGCCGCGTGAAGCTCGCGACGTTCGAGGCGCCCGGCCGTGACGGGCCGCAGGCCGGACAGGTGGTCGATGGGCGTATCGAGGCGTTCGCCGACGGCCAGCGCGTGGCCGACGTTCTCGCCGGCCAGCAGATCCGCCCGAGCGGCGACTCGTGGGCGCTTGACGAGGTCACGCTGCTGGCGCCGATCCCCGAGCCCGGCACCATCTATGCGATCGGTCTCAACTACGCCAAGCACGTGGCGGAGACGGGCAACACCGCGCCCGAGGCGCCGATCGTGTTCGTCAAGGTGCGCGGCGCGATCGCCGCGCCGGGCGGCCCGGTCCGGTGTCCCGCAGTCGTCTCGATGCTCGACTACGAGGGGGAGCTGGCGATCGTGATCGGGGCCGGCGGCGCGATCGGCGGGTTCTGCATCGCCGACGACGTCACCGCGCGCGACCTTCAGGGCCGCGAGCCGCAGTGGACGCGCGCCAAGGGCGCGGACACCTTCTGTCCCTTCGGTCCGTGGGTGACGACGGCCGACGAGGTCCCGAGCGGCGATGACCTGCGGCTGCGGACGTGGGTCAACGGCGAGCTGCGCCAGGACAGCCGCACCTCGGATCTGATCTTCGACTGCCAGACGCTGGTCGATTTCATCGCCCAGACCTGCACCCTGCGGCCGGGAGATCTGATCCTCACCGGCACCCCCAGCGGGGTCGGAGATCGCCTTCGACCCGCCACGGTTTCTGCACTCAGGCGATCGGGTAAGGATCGCGATAGACGGGCTTGGTGAGATAGAGCACTCAGTGGAATAGTCGGTCGGCACACGCAGGGGAGGTAGGGACGGATGCTGAGACTGCATCCAGGCACAGTCGATTACGTGATCCTCGGGATCTACTTCGTGGTCGTGCTGGGCATCGGCTTCGTTGCCCGGTTGTCGATCAAGACTGACCTGGACTTCTTCCTATCGGGCCGCTCGCTGCCGGCCTGGATCACCGGACTGGCGTTCATCGCCGCCAACCTGGGCGCGCTCGAGATCCTCGGGCAGGCCGCGAACGGCGCCCAGTACGGCGTCGCCGCGGTCCACTACTACTGGATCGGCGCCGTCCCGGCGATGATCTTCCTCGGGCTGTTCATGTTGCCGTTCTACTACGGCGCCAAGGTCCGCTCGGTGCCCGAGTACGTGCGGCTGCGTTTCAACGAAGCGGCGCACGCCTTCAATGCCGGCACGTTCGCGGTCGCGACCGTGCTGATCTCGGGCGTCAACCTGTTCGCGCTGGCGCTGATCATCCACCTGATGCTGGGTTGGTCGATCACGTTCGCGATCCTGATCGCCGCCGCGCCTGGTGCTCGTCTACATCACGCTCGGCGGTCTGACCTCGGCGATCTACAACGAGGTCCTGCAGTTCTTCGTGATCGTCGCCGCGCTGCTGCCGCTGACGCTCGTGGCGCTGCACGCCGTCGGCGGCATCTCCGGCGTCGAGCGTCGCGTCAAGGCGTTCAAGCCGCTCGGCGAGCCCGGGCTGCACGCCTGGCAGGGCCTCGGCATCCACCACGTCACCAACCCGCTCGCCTCAGACTGGGTCGGCGTCGTGTTCGGGCTCGGGTTCGTGCTCAGCTTCGGCTACTGGACGACGAACTTCGCCGAGGTGCAGCGCGCGCTGTCGGCCAAGAACCTGTCGGCGTCGCGCCGGACGCCACTGATCGGCGCCTACCCGAAGATCTTCCTGCCCGCGATCATCATCCTCCCGGGGCTGATCGCCGTGCTGACGGTCAAGGGTCTAGGCGTCGGCTCGAGCCTTGGTCTGCAGTACAACACGGCGATCCCGCACCTGATCGGCAACTACCTGCCGGAGGGGATGCTCGGGATCGCGGTTACCGGGCTGCTGGCGGCCTTCATGGCCGGCGTTGCCGCGAACGTGACCTCGTTCAACACGGTCGTCACCTATGACCTGATCCAGTCCTACTTCATCAAGGACCGCGACTCCGCGTTCTACCTGCGCTCCGGGCGCTGGGTGACGGTCGTGGGAGTTCTGATCTCGGTCGCCACGGCGTTCATCGCCAAGGGCTACTCGAACATCATGAACTACATCCAGACGCTGTTCTCGATCTTCAACGCGCCGCTGTTCGCGACCTTCATCATCGCGATGTTCTGGAAGCGGGCGACGGCGTGGGGCGGCTTCGTCAGCCTCGTCGCGGGGACGGCAGCCGCTTACGCGACCAACCGCCTCGCCGCTTACCACGTTGTCTTCCACTTCGGCTCGGCGCTGAGCGCGAGCTTCTGGCAGGCGATCATTGCGTTCATCGTCGGCGGCGTGACGCTGGTACTCGTGTCACTCGTAACCAAGCCCAAGACCCGGGCCGAGCTCGATGGCCTGGTGTGGGGAATGGCCAAGAAGGAGGACGAAGCCGACGCCGACCCGCGCGACAAACTCTGGTGGCGGTCACCGTGGCTGCTCGGCGGAGTCGCGATCGGAATCCTCATTGTCCTCAACATCATCTTCGCCTAGGAGCAGATTGCGATGAGTTCAGGTGATCCACAAAAGCCGTTCACCGGCCCGGGCAAGATCGGCGAGGAGCCGATGGCATCGACCGGAGCCACCGACGAGGACGAGGCACACGCTGCCCGCGTCGCCAACCGGTTCGACATTCGCCGGCTGATCGGCGGCGTGTTCGTCCTCTATGCGCTGATCCTGATCGCCCTCGGCCTGTTCGGCTCGAGCGCGAGCAAGCACAAGGCCGCCGGGATCAACATCAACCTGTGGACGGGACTCGGGATGCTGATCTTCGGCGCGCTGATGATCTTCTGGGCGCTGAGCCGGCCAACCGTGCCCGAGCCGCCCGAAACGCGCGGCGAGGGCTCGGGCCGGATCCGCCGCGCGCCCGCCTGACGGGCCGGCGAACGCTCGCCGCGGCCGGGCAGCTAGCTCTCGAGCGTCGCGTTGACCGTGATCTGAACGCCCGCCAGGGCGCGGGAGATGGGGCAGTTCTTGCCCGCGTCACTCGCGGCCTGCTCGAACGTCGTCTGATCGATACCCGGCACGCGGCCGCTGACCGTCAGCTCCGACGTCGTCACGGTCGGTGCGCCGTCGACGAGGTCGAGCGTGACCTTGGAGGTCACGTCGAGATGCTCGGGGGCGTTGCCGGCCTCGGTCAAGCCATGCGCAAGCGCCATCGAGAAGCATGACGAGTGCGCGGCTGCGATCAGCTCCTCCGGGCTCGTCTTGCCATCGGAGCGCTCGGTCCGCGACGCCCAGGTGACCGACAGGTCATTGAGCGCGCCGCTGGCCCCGTTGAGCGTGCCCGCGCCGTGTGCCAGATCGCCGTCCCAGCCCGTCGTCGCAGATCTCTCGGCCATCGCCATTGCTGTGTACCTCCGTGGGGATTGAGTTGTGCTCGACCACGCGAAAGGTGAATGCCGCGCGCTCGCTCGAGCGTCAGTGGTGCTCGATCACGCGATCGATCAGGCCGTACTCGACGGCTTCGTCGGCCTTGAAGAACCGGTCGCGCTCCATGTCGGAGTGGACCTGATCGAACGTCTGGCCGGTGTGGTGGGCGTAGATCTCGTCGATCCGCTGGCGAACGTTGAGGATCTCCCGGGCGTGGATCTCGATGTCCGATGACTGGCCCTCGAAGCCGGCCGACGGTTGGTGGATCAGCAGCCGGCTGTTGGGAAGCGAGAAGCGCTTGCCCTTCGCGCCGCCGGTCAGCAGTAGCGATCCCATCGACATCGCGATCCCGACGCAGATCGTCTGGATCTCGGGCTTGATGAACTGCATCGTGTCGTAGATCGCCAGTCCGGAGTAGATCGAGCCGCCGGGGCAGTTGACGTAGATGGAGATGTCCTTATCGGGGTCCTGGGACTCGAGATGCAGCAGCTGCGCGACCACCAAGTTGGCGATCTGATCGTCGATCGGACTGCCCAGGAAGATGATCCGCTCGTTGAGCAGGCGGCTGTAGATGTCGAACTCGCGCTCGCCACGCGCGGTGCGCTCGATGACCATCGGGACTAGGGGCATAGGGAACACCCTAGAACATGCGCGGGCCTTGCCTGCTCGGAGCTAGTGGGCGACGCGGTGATATAGCGCCCGCGCGACGGCGATCATGGCTGCGCGAGGCACCTCGTTGGCCGCGCCGTCCTGCCAGCCCGACCCGATCAGGTAGAAGTAGTCGCCGTGGGCAAAAGCGACGTTTCGGCCACCGCCGCTCGCGTCCCCCTGGTCGAACCCGCGCGCGCCGGGAATGCCGGGGACGGGGAACGTGGTCCAAGGACCGTTCGTACTGACCGTATGGGTCAGCTCAGCTTTGGGCCCGGACGACGACCTGAACTGCTCAACCTCCGTGATCCCGTAGCGGTTGGAGTTGTTCTTGGTCACTAGCGGGAGCGACAGACCAGCCACGAAGCCGATCCTCTTGAGCCGGGCGACTTCGGCCGTGTTGGCCTGTGGGCTCAGGTCGTCGGCGGCCGCCCAAGTCAAGGTCCGTTGCCTTACGGGATCAGCACCGCGGTGCCCTCGAAGGCGCCGTCTCGCAGATCGGTCAGGGCCTGCTCGGCTTCGTCGAGCGGATAGGTGGTGACCGTCGTGCGGATCGGGATCGTGCGCGCGAGTTCGATGAACTCCGTCCCGTCCTGGCGCGTGAGGTTCGCGACCGAGCGGATCTCGCGCTCGCCCCACAGGTCGTCGTAGGGGAAGCTCGGGATGTCGCTCATGTGGATCCCGGCGCAGACCACGCTTCCTCCCGGAGCGAGCGCTTTGAGCGCGGCCGTGACCAGCGGCCCGGCCGGCGCGAAGATGATCGCGGCGTCGAGCTGTTCGGGTGGCTGCTCATCACTGCCTCCGGCCCAGATCGCGCCCAGCGAGCGCGCGAACTCCTGGGTCCGGTCGTCGCCGCCGCGCGTGAAGGCGTACACCTCGCGCCCCTGGTGGACGGCGACCTGACAGATCATGTGAGCGGCCGAGCCAAAGCCGTACAGGCCTAGTCGTTGGGCGTCACCGGTGAAGTGCAGCGCTCGATACCCGATCAGACCGCCGCACAGCAGCGGCGCCGCCTGCACGTCGGTCAGCTCGTCGGGCAGCGGGAGGCAGTAGCGCTCGTCGGCGACCGTGAGCTCGGCGTAGCCGCCGTCGATGTCACGGCCGGTGAACCGGCCGTTGACGCATAGGTTCTCTCGGCCGCTGGTGCAGTACTTGCAGGTCCCGTCGGTCCAGCCGAGCCAGGGGACGCCGACTCGGCGGCCGTCCTGCGTGCGTCCGACGATCTGGTGGCCGAGGATCACCGGGAGCTTGGTCGCCTCGATCTCGTGGTCGCGCAGATGAAGGTCAGTTCGGCACACGGCACAGGCGCTGATCTCGAGTAGCAGCTGGTCGCCGCTCGGCTCGGGGTCGGGAACGGTCGCCGCGCGTAGCGGCGAGCCTTGCTGATCGAGCACCATGGCGCGCATGTTGCGGTCAATTCTTGCGCTACCGGCTAGCGTTCGTCTGGCCGATGGTGCCGCTTAACGTACCCAACGTCCTCACGGTGGTGCGGATCCTGCTCGTGCCGGTGCTCGTGGCGGCGCTGCTCGCGCAGAGCAGCAGCGGCGACCTGCTCGCCGCGATCGTGTTCGCGGTCGCCTCGGCGACCGACGCGGTGGACGGCTACCTCGCGCGGTCGCGCAACTCGGTGACGACGTTCGGCAAGCTGATGGACCCCATCGCCGACAAGCTGCTGATCATCGCGGCGCTCGTCGCGCTCGTGTCACTCGGCCGGCTCGAGGCGTGGATCGCGATGGTGATCATCGCGCGGGAGTTTGCCGTGACCGTGCTGCGCGTCGCGGCCGGCGCTCAGCAGGGCGTCGTGATTCCGGCGAGCCAGTGGGGCAAGCTCAAGACGGCGTGCCAGGTGGTGATGGTGCTGGTGCTGATCGCGTTCGATTCGCGTCCGCTCTGGATCACGCTGCTCGAGTACGTGACCGTGGTCGTCACGGTGCTGTCGGGCGCGGACTACTTCTTTGGCTTGCGGCGCACGCTGACCGAGGCCGCCCAGGCGCACAACGGCTCGGGGTCGCGGTCGGCACGGCAGGCCGAGCCCGGACCAAGCTGACGCGCGTCGTGCCGGTTAGCTGACCTGGGGGGTCGCGGCGAGCCAGGTGCTGAGGCTGGTGTGAGCCGAGGGCGGCATCCCGGAGCGGAGCTCTTCGCGGATCTCGCCCAGCGTCCCGAACCGCTCGGCGACCACGTTGTGCTGGTGGATCGTCTCGAGATTGACCTGCTGCGCCGAGACGAACGCCCGGTCGTCGAGGTCGGGGAAGTGGTCGATCACCCCCCGCACCATCTCGCGCACGCAGTCCTCGACGAACCGCGGGCGGCGATGGGCCTTCTCGACCACGTGCGCCTCGTCCGAACGCTTCATCAGCTCGTAGATCTCCGACGACATCGACTGCTCGACGATCTCGAGCAGTATGGCCGCGTCGATCTCGTCTTCGCACAGCTCGGTGCACCCGATGTGAAGCGTGCCGAGACCGCGCTGGTTATGCGTCGCGACCGGCACCGCTTCGAGGATCCGCTCGATCTCTGACCGGTCAAAGCCCTCGCGCTCGAGCCGCTCGCGTCGCGGTGCTGGCGATCAGCTCCTGAGCGCACGGGCAGGCGGTCATTCCCTGGGCGGTCACGCCGATCAGCCGCCGCGTGCCGAGCTCGGTCGCGACCGCGAGGCCGTGCAGCGTATAGAGCTCTTGCGTGTTGACCCCCGACACGGGCGCCGGCTTGTGCTCCGGGAATCGTGCCTCGACGCTCACCTCAGCGCGGCGGGCGCCCTGGCGCGTCCGTACGAGCTGCGCGATGTGCTCGGCCAGGTCCTCCGCCTTGAACGTCGAGTCACCGAGTACGACCTCACCGATCGCTTCGTTGACGACCTCCTCGAAGCGCGACATGTGCGCGCCCTTCTGGTCGGGGCCGAGCTCGATCACGCATTCGAAGCGGGCCGAGAAGAGCTGCTCGACGCCGTTCTGGTGCAGGCGGACCACTTTCTCGACTCCGGTCACGCCGACGCGGGACAGGCTCAGCGCGAGCGTAGGCGCCTGCGCCTGGACATCGGTCAGCAAAGAGGGGGATGCGTGAATGTCGGTCATCGTCTCCGGTCTAACTGCCGTGCGGCCGCCGGATGCATGGCGGACACGCTGTTGTACCTCTTAAGAGTAAACAGGCCGACCCGTTGGCCGTCGCGCCCGAGACTCGGAATCCCAGGAAAGTGTGGTATGACTCCGCCGGTCGTATCAGGAGTCACGAGAGAGGGAGACTGACCCGAGGACCGGGCGGGTCTCAAGACCGCGTATAGGAGGAGCTCAGGGGCTGTGAGCGTTGAGGAGATCGTTCTACTGAGCGATGACGCCCCGATCGCGGAGCTCGACGAGCTGCGACCGTTGATCGTAGAGGCGCAGGAGCGGGGATATCTGACCTTCCGCCAGATCGAGCAGTGCCTCGAGGAGGTTGAGGTAACCAAGGAGCAGGTCCAGGAGCTGCACGCATACCTGGACGAGCACGGAATCGACGTGGTCGAGTCAGACGGCCGTCCCGCGAGATCGGAGGGCGGGAGCGTCGAGGCGACGGCGCAGAATGCGGCCACTCCGGAGGTCGAGCGGCCCAAGAAGGTCGAAGTCGACCTGACCGTCGAGCCGAGCCTCGACTCACTCCGGCTCTACCTGCGTTCGATCGGGCGCGTCAACCTGCTGACCGCCGACCAGGAGGTTCAGCTCGCGAAGCGCATCGAGCGCGGAGACATGCTCGCCAAGCAGCAGATGATCGAGGCCAACCTCAGGCTCGTCGTCTCGATTGCGAAGGCCTACCTCGGACGCGGACTGACGTTCCTGGACCTGATCCAGGAGGGGTCGATGGGTCTGATCCGCGCGGTCGAGAAGTTCGATTACCGGCGCGGCTACAAGTTCTCCACCTACGCGACCTGGTGGATTCGCCAGGCGGTGACGCGCGCGATCGCCGACAAGGGGCGCACGATCCGGATCCCCGTCCACATGGTCGAGAAGCTCAACAAGGTCGTCCACGTCGAGCGCCAGCTCGTCCAGCAACTCGGACGTGAGCCGACTCCAGCCGAAATCGCCGCCGAGCTCGAGACGACCGTGCGCGAGGTGCGCGACGTGCTGCGGATGGCCCAGCAGCCTATTTCCCTCGAGAAGCCGATCGGCGAGGAGGACGACTCAGAGCTCGGTGACTTCGTCGAGGACCAGACCGCCGAGTCGCCGTTCGAGCAGGCCTCCGAGCACCTGCGGCGCGAGAACCTGCGCCGGGCGCTCGCGGCACTGCCCACGCGCGAGCGCGAGGTGATCGAGATGCGGTTCGGGCTCACCGGCGAGCGGCCGTACACGCTCGAGGAGGTCGGCCGGGCGTTCAACGTGACCCGTGAGCGGATCCGGCAGATCGAGAACCACACGCTGAAGAAGCTCGAGGCGCTACCCGAGGCGCAGCGGCTGCGCGACGCGTCTTGACGTAGGGCGGGTTCTGTCCGGACCCAGCGAACCGCTCCAGCCCCGAGGTCCGACGATAGACTCAGCGCCTCCCTGGCGGGGTTCCCGAGCGGTCAAAGGGGATGGACTGTAAATCCATTGGCTCAGCCTTCCCAGGTTCGAATCCTGGTCCCGCCACTTGACCTCTGACCGGGGCGGTCTACGCCGAGCCCGGTCTTCCTTTGCGTGCAGGTTTTCGTGCACCGCGCCCTCGCGGTAGGGGGTGCTGTGGACCCCGTGTTACGGTGACCGCCTTCTCGGCCTGAGCAGGGAGAAACGGCCATTCGGCCGTCGACCCCCGACCTCCCAATGCCAAGCGCATCGTCGCCATTCACGCGTGTCGCCGGCGCCGTCGTGGCGACCGTGACGGCGGTCGTCATCTCGGTATTCCTCACCGGCATCTTGCCCGTCGCGCGCGCCGCGAGTCCGGGTCAGTTGCGCCAGCAGATCAGCGCCGGGCAGGGGAGGGTGTCCGCGCTCTCGGGTGCCGTGAGCCAGGCAGACCAGCGGGCGAATGAGCTCGCCGCGAGCGCGGCGTCGAAGGTGACGCAGATCTCTCGCATCCAGGCCGACCTCAACGCAAAGCGAGACAGTCTGCTGGCGCTGCGCGCAAAGGCCGACCGGGCCAGCGAGCGGCTCGCCCAGCTCCAGGCGTCCGAGCGCCGTGTGGACGGCGTGCTCGCTCAGCAGCTCGTCGGCAGCTACGAGAGTGCGAGCCCTGATCTCGTCACCGTGGTGGTCAACGCAAGCGGTTTTCAGGACCTGCTCGAGCAGGTTGACTTCCAGCAGCGCGTCGCACGCCAGGACGCGCAGATCGCGGGCGAGGTCGAGGCCGCGCGCCGCGCGGTCGCGGCACAGGCGACGCGCCTCGGTGCTCTGTCTCAGCGCGCGCAGCGGCTGGCGGTCCAGGTGCTCTACGAGCGCGACCGGGTCGCCCGCGAGCGGTTGACGCTCCTTTCGCAGCAGGCCGCTGTACAGCAGGTCCGTGACACGCGGGCAAAGCAGCTCGCCGCCGCCCGCAGCCAGGTCGCGTCGCTGCGCTCTGCGCTGAGCAAGGCCGAAGCGGCGCAGCGGGCGCCCGCGGCGCCGAGCGGCGGCGCGGGCACCGGCTCGGGGAACTTCACCTTCCCGATGCCGAAGACCGATGTCTCGCCACCGGCGACGTGGTCGCCCGACGACGGGGTCGACATCTCGGCTCCGGGCGGCACGCCGGAGTTCGCCGTCTGCTCGGGAACGATCGTCCTGCACGGAATCGGCGGCTTCGGACCCTCGGCGCCGGTGATCCACTGCGACAGCCCAATCGACGGCTACGACTACGTCTACTACGGCCACGCCGGACCCGGAAACTGGGTGCCGGTCGGAACTCACGTCAGCCAGGGCCAGACGATCTCCGAGGTCGGCTTCGGGATCGTCGGCATATCCACCGGGCCCCATCTGGAGATCGGGTTCGCCGACTCCAGCGGCTCCCCGATCGGCCCGTCGAGCGCCGGCGCGATGCTCTCGCTGCTCCGGGCGGCGTACGGCGCCTGACGTCCGCCGCTGGTCAAGTCTCGCCCGCGCCGAACCGATACGCTGACATCCACGCCCTCTTAGCTCAGCTGGTAGAGCACTTCCATGGTAAGGAAGGGGTCG